>NZ_LT985808.1:967352-1679852 GCF_900291465.1 Bacteroides sp. Marseille-P3684 | reverse complement strand
GACAATTCTGGACTGTGGAGAATAACGGATTCGAACCGTTGACCCCCTGCTTGCAAAGCAGGTGCTCTAGCCAGCTGAGCTAATCCCCCTTCGTTTTCCGGGCGGCAAAGGTACGCTTTTCTGTACGTTCCGCAAGCGGATGCCCGGACTTTTTTTTTCGAAGTAGTCCCAGGCAGAGTTGAACTGCCGACCTCTACATTATCAGTGTAGCGCTCTAACCAACTGAGCTATAGGACTGTCAGTCTAACCTCAATCTGCCCGGACAGTGCCCGGCTTCTCTGGTTCTCCTTCATATCTTTACAAACAAACATCAGCAGTACAAGACCGGATAGAAAAGCCTACATCCTATCGGAATCTCAAAGCTCCAGAAAGGAGGTGTTCCAGCCGCACCTTCCGGTACGGCTACCTTGTTACGACTTAGCCCCAGTCACCGGTTTTACCCTAGGACGACCCTCGCGGTTACGTACTTCAGGTACCCCCGGCTCCCATGGCTTGACGGGCGGTGTGTACAAGGCCCGGGAACGTATTCACCGCGCCATGGCTGATGCGCGATTACTAGCGAATCCAGCTTCGTGGAGCCGGGTTGCAGGCTCCAGTCCGAACTGGGAGGGGTTTTCGGGATTGGCATCCTGTCGCCAGGTAGCGGCCTTCTGTACCCCCCATTGTAACACGTGTGTAGCCCCGGACGTAAGGGCCGTGCTGATTTGACGTCATCCCCACCTTCCTCGCATCTTACGATGGCAGTCCCGGCAGAGTCCCCAGCATTACCTGATGGCAACTGCCGGCAAGGGTTGCGCTCGTTATGGCACTTAAGCCGACACCTCACGGCACGAGCTGACGACAACCATGCAGCACCTCCACAACCGCTATTGCTAGCTGTCGCGTTTCCGCGACATTCGGTTGCAGTTCAAGCCCGGGTAAGGTTCCTCGCGTATCATCGAATTAAACCACATGTTCCTCCGCTTGTGCGGGCCCCCGTCAATTCCTTTGAGTTTCACCGTTGCCGGCGTACTCCCCAGGTGGAATACTTAATGCTTTCGCTTGGCCGCTGACATTGTATCGCCAACAGCGAGTATTCATCGTTTACCGTGTGGACTACCAGGGTATCTAATCCTGTTTGATACCCACACTTTCGAGCATCAATGTCAGTTACAGCTTGGTGCACTGCCTTCGCAATCGGAGTTCTTCGTGATATCTAAGCATTTCACCGCTACACCACGAATTCCATGCACCTCAACTGCACTCAAGGCTCCCAGTTTCAACTGCAGTCCTACGGTTGAGCCGCAGAATTTCACAACTGACTTAAAAGCCCATCTACGCTCCCTTTAAACCCAATAAATCCGGATAACGCTCGCATCCTCCGTATTACCGCGGCTGCTGGCACGGAGTTAGCCGATGCTTATTCATAAGGTACATACAAACACCTACACGTAAGCGACTTTATTCCCTTATAAAAGAAGTTTACAACCCATAGGGCAGTCATCCTTCACGCTACTTGGCTGGTTCAGGCTCGCGCCCATTGACCAATATTCCTCACTGCTGCCTCCCGTAGGAGTTTGGACCGTGTCTCAGTTCCAATGTGGGGGACCTTCCTCTCAGAACCCCTATCCATCGTCGGTTAGGTGGGCCGTTACCCCGCCTACTGCCTAATGGAACGCATCCCCATCCTTTACCGGTTCGCACCTTTAATTGAATCCCCATGCGGGAATCCAACACCATCGGGTATTAATCTTACTTTCGCAAGGCTATCCCCGAGTAAAGGGCAGGTTGGATACGTGTTACTCACCCGTGCGCCGGTCGCCATCCGAATTTCATTGCTGAAACCCTATGCTGCCCCGCGACTTGCATGTGTTAAGCCTGTAGCTAGCGTTCATCCTGAGCCAGGATCAAACTCTTCATTGTAATGAATTTCTTTAATCTCTTTTGCCCGGATTCCGATTTCCTTTTGACTTATTGTCCAGGTTTTGACGTTGACCTTTCATACCCATTCCGCTGATAACCAATCATCAGCAGAGCTCTTGTACTACTTGTCTGTTTGTTGCATTCTTTTCAAGTATCTAACGCTTTGCAGCGGCTTTCCTTATCGAAAGCGGATGCAAAGGTAGAGCTTTTGCATATTCCCTCCAAACATTCTACGCACTTTTTTTGAATATTTTTTGAGCCTTTCTCCTAAGGGTTTCATTAACAGATATGTTTTACAACATGTTTTTCGGGGATTGTTACGGGGATGTGACGGGAAAACGGGCGGGGAATGGTGGATTGGGATGGAGAGAGCAGGATGTTTGTTTGCGTTTGTTTACATTTTAAAAGGGAATTACAGAATTGACGGGTATGGAAAACCTATATAATAATGTAGGGGCGACCGGTCTGGTCGCCCGGTCCAATCATTATTGCCACGTTATTATGGGGGACAATATAAATTGTTGCAATTGGATGGTGATAATGGGGTGGTGATGGACCGGATGTTTGTGGAATATACATTGGTGAACCAACCGTTATGGGACCATCCGTTATTGGACCAATCGTTGTTGGACCGGGCGACCAGACCGGTCGCCCCTACATTTCGTGTGGTGGACGTTTATTGAATTACGTCTTGACAAAATGTCAAACGAAGGGGTCTACAATGTCCTTCCTCGCACCAAAATACGATTTGGTGGATTCGGAGGGCCTTCTCGGGCGATTTGCAAAATACAGATTGATGCAGACAGGGGTGTTGGAACAACATTCCGGGGGGTGTTGGGAACGGACGGGTGTCCTTTTTCTGTTTTCGGTTCCTAATGGGGCCCTTTTTATTACCTTCCGATTTGTTGACAGCACCCTTCTTCTAGAGAGTGAAACTCACTTCTTTTTACTTTCATTTTCCAAAGATTTGACTTCCGGGCGCGAAACAATTGTGTTTGGCAGGTGAAACTATATTGTTTGAGGCGGCAAACTATATTGTTTGGCGCGCGAAACAATATTGTTCCGGGCACGTTTTGTCTGTTTTTCGAAAATGAAATGTATAGTTTTCTAAAATGAAGGACTTTTTCCCGGCGTTTCGTTTGCAATCATTCACGTTTCGTCTCCAGATTATCGGATATTCGAAAAGGACGAGTTAGCGAGAAAGGGGAATTATAACATTTCCGTCCAGTAAATACTCCAAATGGCTTTCAGAATGACAAGTCGTCCGTCTGTCTTTCTAAAGCCGGGAGGAACGGAAGAAACTTGCGAATCTGTATGAAATCTCTATTTTTGCAGCACGATCTAATCCTAACAAACTTATGATATTTTATTTCTCCAGCACCGGAAATTCAAAGTATGTGGCAGATTATCTCGCCCGACAGACAGGGGAACGCCTGATTGACGTCAGCAAGGCAGGACTCAAGCAGGAATGGAAGTACACACTGGACAAGGATGAAAGACTGGGATTCGTGTTCCCGATTTATGCCTGGGGACCGCCGTCCCTGGTTCTAAAAGTGATTAAAAGACTGGAAATTGAAGGAGGGGAAAGAGCCTATTGCTACATGGTCTGCACGTGTGGCGACGACACAGGGTGCACCACTGCCCTCTTCCGTCGGGCATTAAAAGCGAAAGGGTGGAAGCTCTCCTGCGGATTCTCACTGGCCATGCCGAACACGTATGTGTGTCTGCCGGGCTTCGATGTTGACAGTCCGGAAATGGCGCAAGCCAAAGTGGACGCCACACGCAAGAGGCTGCCGGAAGTCTGTCGCATCCTACAGGCAAAAACAGAAAATCTCTTCGAGGTAAACCCCGGGAAAATGCCGCGCCTGAAAAGCTACGTGCTGCGTCCGCTGTTCAACAGATTTCTCGTCAGCGACCGTCCGTTTCACAGCAACGAGGCATGCAACGGATGCTCCCTGTGCCAGAAGTTATGTCCGGTAGAGAACATCCGAATGAGCGAAGGGCATCCCCAATGGCAGGGACGGTGCATCGGCTGCCTGCGATGCTACCACCGTTGTCCCCAACATGCCATTGAGTATGGGAATCAGACCCGTAAGAAGGGGCAGTATTTCTACCGCCACACTTCAGAGCATTCAATCTAGGAAGTCCAGGATATCGGCGGCACGACGGGCGATGTAACGCGGACGGTATGCCTGCAGTTCTTCCACCGGACGGAAGCCCCAGGTGACGCCGACAGCATCGACCCCGGCGTTGAGTGCCGTCTGCATGTCCACGTTGGAATCGCCCACATAGAGTGTTTCAGCGGAAGTCGCCTGAGCCGCCTCCCGACTTTGGTTCACGATTCCGGCATCCGGCTTCGTCGGTACTCCTTCCCGCTGTCCCAGGACGGAAACGAAAGGAATCTCCGGGAAATAGTAAGCCACAAGTTTCTCCGTCGCTGCCTGGTACTTATTGGATGCCACAGCCAGCTGCACCCCACGTCGGTGTAAAGCCTGCAACAGCTCGGGGATGCCCGGATAGGGACGACTCAGGTCGGTATTGTGTTCATTATAATAAGGTACAAACACGGAACGGATGCGCTCTATGTTTTCCGGTGTACGTGCATTTTCCGGAAGGGCACGTTCGAACAGTTTAAAGATGCCGTTACCTACAAAATAGTTATACGCCTCCACGGGATGGGTCGGAAAGCCGAAAGCCTCCAACGCATGGTTGGTGCTCGCTGCCAGATCGGCAATGGTATTCAGCAACGTCCCATCCAAATCAAAAACAACCAATTTCTTCATTTTCTTTTCGTTTGTCTCATTACTTTTGTAAATGTATTCTTCCGACGGACATAAAAAGCCCAAAGAAGACTGCCCGAAATGCGTTCCGGGACAGTAGCCAACAAGGCAGCCTGTCGGTTCTCCTTCCGCGAAGCCTCAAAATCGGGAAGCATCTGCTTGAAGTCACGTCTTGCCCGGAACACAGCCTGCGCACTGCCCCGCTCCCCTTTCAAAAGGAAAGTAAAGGCTGCCAGGTAATCCAGCCACCTGCGGACACGCATCACCGGACCCAATTCCTCCTCGGAAAGGTTCTTGTAGAGCATCAGCAGGTTGTTGCGGAAGTTCAGATAGGTCTTCCGGGGATTCTCCTTGTTCAGGGTGGCGCCTCCCACATGGTAGACCCGGCTCTCAGGCACACAGGCAATGCCCCGTCCGCGACTACGCAAACGCCAGCAGAAATCAATCTCTTCCATGTGTGCGAAGAAGCGTCCGTCAAGCCCTCCGACCTTCCAATAGTCAGCGGCACGCACCATCAGTGCAGCTCCCGTCGCCCAGAAGAGGGAACCGACGGTGTCATATTGTCCGCGGTCCTCTTCCACCACGGACATGACGCGCCCCCTGCAGAAGGGATATCCGTAACGGTCCAGGAAACCTCCGCAGGCACCGGCATACTCAAACATTTCCCGTCCCTGCTCTTTGGCATGATAGCTCAGGAGCTTCGGTTGACAAGCTGCCATTTCGAGATGGGTATCCATGTAAGCCAACAAGGGGTCCAGCCAGCGGGAAGTGACTTCCACATCGGAATTAAGCAAGAGGTAATACTCGGCGTCCAACTCGCGCAAGGCACGGTTATAGCCGTCCGCAAAACCATAATTCCGGTCCAGCAGCACCAGACCGACGGAAGGGAACTCCTCGCGCAACATTTCCACCGACCCGTCCGTCGAATGATTGTCTGCAACAATCACTTCGACACCTTCCAGACGGGAATAGCGCACGACGGAAGGAAGGAAACGACGCATCATCTCCTTTCCATTCCAGTTCAATATCACAACAGCCAATTTACTACGCATCTTGAATCGAAGCTTTTAATGCAGTACCATCTTCATTGAAATCGCCCAACTGAACCCGCACAAGCCGGTTGTCCCAGTCCGGGTGTGCCTCTGTCTCCACACGGATGTAGTTGGCGGTAAAGCCATGCATGGGCATCCCCGGCTTCGGCTTTTCCAAGAGCACCACTGCCTCCTGTCCCCGGTGACGTGCATAAAATGCCCGGGTCTTCTCATCGGAAAGTGCCAGCAGACGTTGACTGCGTGCATGCTTCTCTTCGGGAGTCACCACATAATCTATTTTCAACGCCTGCGTACCGGGACGCTCGGAGTAGCTGAACACATGGAGCTGGGTCACATCCAGGCTGTCAATGAAGCGATAGGCATCCTCAAAAAATTCCGGAGTCTCCCCACGTGTACCGACAATGACATCCACCCCGATGAAGGCATCCGGAATGACCGAACGGATTTTGGCTATCTTGGCGGCAAACAGGGAGGTATCATAGCGGCGGCGCATCAGTTTCAGCACCTCATCGGAACCGGACTGCAACGGAATGTGGAAATGGGGCATGAAAGCACGGGAACGGGCTACGTATTCGATGATTTCATCCGTCAGCAGGTTCGGCTCAATGGACGAGATGCGATAACGCTCGATGCCTTCCACCCGGTCCAACGCCTTGACGAGGTCAAAGAAGGTTTCACCGGTGGTCTTACCGAAGTCACCGATGTTCACACCGGTAAGTACGATTTCCTTGCCGCCGTCAGCCGCCACCTTGCGTGCCTGTTCCACCAACTCATCAATGCTCCCGTTACGGCTCCGTCCGCGTGCAAACGGAATGGTGCAGTAGGAACAGAAATAGTCGCATCCGTCCTGCACCTTCAGAAAGTAGCGGGTCCGGTCGCCCCGGGAGCAGGAAGGCGAAAAGGTACGGATGTCCGTCGTTGCGGAAGCGTGTGCCACCCCCTTCTCCTTCTTCTCCAACGTTCCCAGGTAGTCAAACAGATGTCCCTTCTGCTCTGCCCCCAGCACCAGGTCCACCCCTTCGATGTCCGCCACCTGTCCCGGTTTCAACTGGGCATAACATCCCGTGACGATGACAAAAGCGCCCGGATGTTCCTTGACCAGCTTATGGATGGCCTGGCGGCATTTCTTATCGGCGGTCTCCGTCACAGAGCAGGTGTTCACCACACAGATGTCTGCCTTTTCGCCCTTTCGCACGGTACGGACGCCCGCCTCTTTCAACATTTTGGCTATCGTGGAAGTTTCAGAGAAATTGAGTTTGCAGCCTAACGTGTAATAGACTGCCTTCTTATCGAGAAAAACAGTTGTATCAATCATAACCTTCTTGTTATTAGGGCGGCAAAGTTACGTATTTCTTCCGGATAATCATAGTTACCTTATAAGGTAAGGTCCATGACCGGCGCACATCTTCCGAAGTCGACGGAACGAGTCAGTCCGGAGTTGTTCTATTTCGTCTTCCGGACAAGAAGTCAGGGGAATTATCCCTATTGATTGTCAGTCCCTTATAAAAAAATCACATTTTCCTCAAAAAAAAGTGCTCACAAATGATACAACCTATATGAAAAGCCCCTATCTTTGCAACGTTTTAGAAAAGCAATTGATTGTTTTACAGATTTAAAAAGCAAAGAAAATGAAAAAATTGGTATTTGTATTCGTAGCTTTCGCAGCTATCTCTTTCGCTTCTTGCGGAAACAAAGCTGCCAACACAACAGAAGAAGTAGCTGCTGACACTGTAGCAACTGAAACTGTAGAAAACGCTGCTGTTGATTCAACTGCTGCCGTTGCAGATTCTACCGCTGCTGTTGCTGACTCTACTGCTACGGTTGCTGAATAATTTATTCAACACTGAGGGAATTGAAAAGTCTGAGGCCTTATGTACTTCAGACTTTTTTTATTGATAATTCTTATTTCATTATATATTATCCAACCTTTTTACCTATTTCTTTTTAATACTATTAAAACAAAGTCCCTTTTAACAAAGGCTATTCCGCAAACACAACGGAATAGCCTTTTTCATTTTATTCTCAACGGACTGTTCCAGTCCATCTTTATCAGTCCGCGCAACAAGTCGCACGCCTCTTACCCAACGGCACCGAGATGCCGACGAAAGCGTTCACGCTGTTCGAGTTCTTACCCAGAAACATATAATCGGTCCCTACAAATACGGGGCCCAGCTTCAGCCCC
Source organism: Bacteroides sp. Marseille-P3684 (assembly GCF_900291465.1). GTDB lineage: Bacteria > Bacteroidota > Bacteroidia > Bacteroidales > Bacteroidaceae > Phocaeicola_A. The sequence goes on along the minus strand of NZ_LT985808.1, from coordinate 1,671,936 downwards.
ACTCCGAATGATTTCCCCAAAGACTGGATGGCCGAATAGCTGACCGTGGCATTCAGCCACTCCTTCGGACGGTAGTTGGCGGAAAGGGTCAGCTCCGTCAGCGCATCAGGTTGCACAAAACGGGTGGTCGACAGCAAACCGACAGACAAGGTATTGTGGAAGAACCCGTATTCCGCGCCCAACACCAACGTCGACAACAGACGGGAACGACGGGAATCGGTGACAGGTTCACTTCGCAACTCCAGCAAGTCATAGGCCAGCATCTCTCCCCCACTGACACGATTCATGTAATTTTCCGCATCCGTCAGCAAACGGTTGACATTGTTGCGGATTGCGTCCACACTTCCAGCAGGGTCATTCACATCAATCCCTTTCAGGTAGTCTGCTCCATGCATGTGTATGTCAGAGCCTCCCGTGGTGGCTACCTGCGTAGAGCCTTTGGACCAACTGATGAATCCCAGATCGAGCACGGCAGCCGACAGCGTCAAGTTATCCGTCAGACGGTAGGAAGCACCCAAGTCGACTCCCAATCCGTAACCCGCAATACCCAAATCGCCCGTTTCGAACTCGGCATCATTGATATAGCCTTCCGGAGACTCCAGCAGATTCAAGCCCTTGAAGGAGGATTCCAGACGGGCATCCAGCGACAAATCAGCATGATAATCGGCAAACTCATTCACCAGGCTTTCCACATCGGCAGAAGTCAGTGAACCCATCTGCTGCAATTCGGCAATGCGGGCATCGCTCGGCAGACTGGCATCCAGGCTGACCCGGTTGAACTTCAGGTTCAGATTACCGATGCCCAACAGGAATTTGACCCGTCCACCCACAGAGAGCCGCTCGTTCAGCTGACGGGCATAGCCTAGCCCGACCTCGGCATACGCATTGATGTCAAGCTGCTGACCACTGATGTCATAACGGCTGTTCCGCCAGTTATCAGCTATCTGGTCCATCTCGTTGAGAAAAGTAAACATCGACCGTGTCAGCTCCACTCCGACATCCGTACGCAGCCCCACATTGAACGACCAGAAGTTGCGTCCGCGAAACCAGCCCGCAGACAGGATATCCGTATGAACATTCAGGTTCAGCCGGTTCTTGTCGTCCAGACTGTTCAGAAACTCGGGATTGTTGTAGAAACCCTCTTCGTCTTTCAGAATACGCTTGATATCCTCATAACCCAAGGAGTTGGAGCCGACCTGCGCATTCAGCGACCCCACAACCGGGATATTGAAGAAACCGCGCGAAGGTGTCAGTGACGGATTCAGCTGCATCCGGTAATGCGAACCCTCCATGAAATAAGAGGTACGGAGAAACTGTGCGTGTGCAGTGGCGCCTGCTGTCAGAAGGACGGAAAGTACTCCCACTTTCAGCCCAGGGAAACGTCCGGTTCTTTTCATGCTTATACTCTTTATGGATTACACTATCTACTAAACACCGCTAAGTTAACATATTCTTCCTAAACAAGCCATGCACCCCCATAACATTCTTATAACTTTACCGGATGCAGTACAAGTCTCATCCCCCTATACATCGTGACGGGCCAAGTGCTTGCCGCACCTGACCCGTCAGTCTGATTACCAATTAGAAGCAAATCACAACTATATATAAATATAGCTTTAAAAAGCATCTGCCGCACCGATTGGCTACACTGCAGCAGCGTCCGTCTACAAAAAAAGTCTGAGCTCCTTGCGACGGGAAACTCAGACTTGCTGTGCGGAGAGAACGGGATTCGAACCCGTGATACGCTTTTGACGTATACACGCTTTCCAGGCGTGCCTCTTCAACCACTCGAGCACCTCTCCTTGGGTTGAACAGCCTCTCTTCCGAAAGACGGATGCAAAAGTAGTAAGAAAGTTTCAAACTACAAGCATCTCGCGCCGTTTTTTTTCACGAACGGGCTATACGAAACATGCGAAGGGCATTTTCCGTAGTCACACGGGCAGCCTCTTCCAACGGAACTTCGTAGATATCCGCCACCTTCTGTAAGACATCTTTCACATAGGCACTTTCATTCCGTCCGCCCCGATGGGGAACAGGAGCCAGGTAAGGAGAATCGGTCTCCACAACCAACCTTTCGAGCGGCACGCGTGACTTCAGCACCGCAGGCAGGACAGCTTTCTTGAAAGTCACCACCCCATTGATGCCCAGCAGGAAATTGTCAAACGACAACCATGCCGACACATCGCCGTCATCTCCCGTGAAACTGTGGAAGATGCCCCGCAACGGGGTATGGCGGTATGGCTCCAGGCACTCCATCAGCTCTGCAAACGCCTTACGGCTGTGAATGACCAGCGGAAGGTCATACTCCAACGCCCAACGTATCTGCGTGTCGAAGGCTTCCATCTGCTCCCGACGATACGTCGTGTCCCAATAGAGGTCCAACCCGACCTCGCCGATGGCAATGTAGGGATTGGGCTGCCTGAGCAACCCCTCCATCGTCCGCAAATCATCCCGGAAGCTTTCCGTCACCGAAGTGGGATGCAGCCCCAGCATCGGGTAACAGACACCGGGAAACTTCCGGCAGGCTTCCAGCAGGGCATCAATCGTCGTGCCGTCAATGTTCGGCATGAACAGCTTTTCCACTCCAGCCGCCCGGGCACGTTCCACGGTCGCCTCAAAGTCGTCGGCAAACTCCTCGACAAAAAGGTGGGTATGAGTATCAACTATCATCGGAATCATCAGACGTTACGGTGCATCAGTGAGGCGACATAACCCTTCAATACTTCCTTCCGCTCGTCGGATACCTGCACGGAGGTCAGGATGCGTGACGCCTCTTCAAAATAGGAGGCAATCTTGCGGTCACAAAGTTCGCGAATGCCGATGGCATCATAGAGAGCCGTCACGGCGCGTACCTTCTCTTCCGGATTGTAGTCCGTCGCCTCCATCCAGTGCTGCAGTTCGGCACGTTGTGCCTCGTCAGCCCGCAACAGGGCATTGATGAGCATGTAGGTCTTCTTGTTGCAGAGGATGTCGCCGCCTATTTTCTTACCGAAGACTGCGGGGTCGCCATAGACATCCAGGTAATCGTCCTGCAGCTGGAAGGCCAGTCCCACCTGGATGCCATAGTCATACAGCCGGTCGGCATCTTCCGCCTCCGCTCCTCCCAGGAGTGCTCCCATCTTCAGGGCAGCCGCCAGCAGGACGGAAGTCTTCAGCCGGATCATCTCGATGTACTCGTCTTCCGTAACATCGTCGCGTGTCTCGAACTCCATGTCATACTGCTGCCCCTCGCCAATCTCCAGGGCGGTCTTGCTGAAGAGGTCCAGCACTTCCTTCAGCCGGGCATCGTTGTTCCGTATCAGTTGCTGATAGGCCAGCACCAGCATGGTGTCGCCCGACAGGATGGCGGTGTTGTCGTCCCACACCTTGTGCACCGTCGGCTTGTTGCGGCGCATGTCGGCACGGTCCATCAGGTCATCATGAAGCAAGGTATAATTATGGTATGTCTCCAGACCGACGGCAGAGGGCAGGATGGTATCCACATCGTCCCTGTAAAGGTTGTACGCCATCAGCATCAGCACCGGACGCAGGCGCTTCCCTCCCAACGAGAGTACGTATTGAATGGGTGCATAAAGCCCCTCGGGGCGACGGGAATAGTGCCAGTCGGCAATGTACCGGTTCACTTTGTCCGACAGTTCTTTGGTTGTAAACATCATATCTTCTGTTTTTGGGGTTATTCTTTCATCAGGCTCATCATGGAACGAGACCGTCAGCGCAAGCGGAAATCAACGGGGATGACATAGAGAAAGCGCACCGGCTTCCCGTTCCTCCGACCGGGTTGCCAGGGAGGCATCAGCTTCACCACACGCAAGGCTTCGGCATCCAGTGCCGGCGACACACCTTCCAGGACCCGGAAATCCGTCAGTTTCCCGTCGGCCCCCACAATGAACTGCACCAGCACACAGCCACGCACCTTTCCGCTGAGGGCTGTCGAAGGATAGCGCACATGCCGGGACAGGAATCGCATGCAGGCAGCATCTCCCCCCGGGAAATGGGGCAACGTGTCGGGCTGGACCACTGCCGGGGCTTCTTCCTCGGCCTTCGGGAGCTCTGCCAGCTCTTCTTCCTTCTCTTCCCGGGTCAGCGGCACCGGACGCAGGGCATCCTGTATCAACTGACGCACATCGGACTCGGGCGCATCTGCCACCGCCTCCACATGGTCAAAATCAGTCGCCACAACCTGCTCGGGCTGAGGAGATTCTTCCGGAACATCCAAAGGTCTCTCCATCTCCACCGGAGGCAGACTGGCTTCCATCGGCAATGCCGGGAGTTCCACCGGAGGCAGTACGACGGGCTGGGAAGAAGGCGTCTTCCAACGGAAGGCAACGACCACAACCGCCAGGACTGTCACCAGCCCGATGGCGAAGCGGAAGCCCCTGCCTCGCTCCAAATCTGCTCGCGATGATTTCTTCAGTTCCATAAGACAAAAGTACTTCATTTTGCCTAAACTCCGAAAATAAAGAAAGGCTTATTCACTTTTTATCTCTACCTTTGGAGCCTTGATTTTAAACCGACGCCGGAGCTGTCCCGTCCGTCCTGACAAGGTGGAGGAGAGACCATGCACCGGCGTACATCCCCTAATAAAACGAGACATGAAAAAGATAACCATCGCTATCGACGGCTTCTCCTCTTGCGGCAAAAGCACCATGGCAAAGGACCTGGCAAGAGCCGTCGGCTACATCTACATCGACAGCGGCGCCATGTACCGCGCCGTAACCCTCTACAGTCTGCGGAAAGGCTATTTCACTCCGGAAGGCATCGACACCGAAGCCTTGGAAAAGGATATGCCCGCCATTGACATCTCCTTCCGCCTCGACCCGGAGACCCACCTTCCCCAAACCTGTCTCAACGGCGAGAATGTCGAAAGGGAGATACGCGGCATGGAGGTGTCCTCGCACGTCAGCCCGATTGCGGCATTGGGATTCGTGCGCCGGGCGCTCGTCCGTCTGCAACAGGAAATGGGAAAGGCAAAGGGAATCGTCATGGACGGACGCGACATCGGCACGGCGGTGTTCCCGGACGCGGAACTGAAAATCTTCGTCACGGCATCGCCCGAGATACGTGCCCAAAGACGCTATGACGAACTGAAGGCAAAGGGACAGCCGGCAAGCTACGAGGACATCCTGAAGAATGTACAGGAACGGGACTACATCGACCAGCATCGCGAGGTAAGCCCGCTGCGGAAGGCAGACGACGCCCTGCTGCTCGACAACAGCCTACTGACTATCGAGGAACAGAAGGCATGGCTACTGGAACAATTCAAACGAGTGACTAAAGGATGAAACGAATCGAAATAGACAAGGGCTCGGGCTTCTGCTTCGGCGTGACAACCGCCATCAAGAAAGCCGAAGAGGAACTGAAGAAGGGAGGAACCCTCTACTGCCTGGGCGACATCGTCCACAACGGACGGGAGTGTGAACGGCTGAAACAGATGGGACTCATCACCATCAACCACGACGAGTTCCGCCAACTGCACAACGTGAAAGTGCTGCTGCGTGCCCACGGCGAACCGCCCGAAACGTACGAGACGGCACGGAAGAACGGCATCGAAATCATCGACGCCACCTGCCCCGTCGTGCTGCAACTGCAGAAACGCATCAAAAAGGAATATGCCGCACCTGCCGAACGAGAAAAGCAGATTGTCATCTACGGCAAGAACGGACATGCCGAGGTGCTCGGTCTAGTGGGACAGACGGAAGGGAAAGCCATCGTCATCGAATCGCTGGAAGAGGCAAAGAAGCTCGACTTCACCAAAGACATCCGCCTCTACTCCCAGACAACCAAGTCGCTGGATGAGTTCAACCAGATCACCGAATACATCCGGCAGCACATCGCACCGGACGTCACCTTCCAGTCATCCGACACCATTTGCCGCCAAGTGGCGAACCGCATGCCGAACATCCGCGACTTCGCCAAGCAGCACGACCTCATCTTCTTCGTCAGCGGAAAGAAAAGCTCCAACGGCAAAATCCTGTTCAACGAGTGCAAGAAGGTAAACCCCAACTCCTTCCTCGTGGACGACCCCGAAGAGATAGACTTCAGCCTGGTGGAACACGCCGACACCATCGGCATCTGTGGAGCCACCTCGACCCCCAAATGGCTCATGGAGGCATGCCGGAAAGCCATTGAGGAAAAGACCGGAGGCACTGTAAATGAGATGACAGCCCCGGATGCAGGCAACCAGTAAAACCAGGAAGCCAATAAATTAAGGAGACGAGCCGACGGGTAAACAAGTGCCATAACCTTGCGTCCCCGTCAACTCGTCTCCTTGTCAACTAATACGTTGTTCGTCTTACTTGAGAACCACGGTGTAGGTCTTCACCTTGCCATTGTAGTCGAACTTGACTACCGCCTTGCCGTTTCTGGCATCGGGCTGAGTGACTTCCACCTTCACACGCGAGTCATTGGAGGAAGCCTCTACCTTCGGAACATCCGTACCGTCGGCCGGAAGGGTGTACTCAACGGCATATTGGTCGTAGCCCACATAACCGTTTTCGTTGGTCGAGCGCACCGGTATCGTGGGGAGTTCCACGCTCTGTCCGTCCACCTTGATTTCTACGGAAGGCACAGCCGGGTAGTTCAACTCACTGCCCTTCTTGCTGAAGCCCACACCCTGCAGTGCACACAGCTCAGCACCGGCATCGCCTTCAGCAACCAGGTAGATGGCATGCTTCTTGTCCAAGCCGTCCACGGCATCGGCAACGTCGACCGTGTAACGCGTCACCTCATGAGCCGTCCCAGCCGGTACGGTAATCTCAGCAATCTTCTTGCCTTTCCACACCTCGTTGTCCCACGGACCATCCAACCAGACAGCCACCTTGAACGAAGCGTCGGTCGACGGTTTCAGGAAGAGGTTGAACGAAGTCCCGTTGCCAGCCTTCACGCCTTCAAACGGTTTCAGACCCTTCTGTGCCTGTGCCAGCCCTCCGAAACCGAAGTATTTGAAACCGACGATGTCGCCACTCTTCATCACGACAGGCATGTTGTTGTCCCAGATATCCCAGGAATCCTGCATTGCCTGCCCGTTCGACAGGTAGCAGGCGTATCCGGCTGAGTAATATTTATAAGGAGGCATACCGTAAATCTGGAAACCTTCCGAAGTCACCTCGGCACCGGTGTACGTATCCCCGTTGCTAGCCTTTGCCTGCCAGATGCTGTCGGCAGCATACGGATCGTATCCGTGGATGGTCACCTTTCCGCCTTCTGCCACCGGCTTCTCATCCCACTCGATGAGCACCGGAGCCACCATTGCCTGACGGGCGAACCCGAAGCCCCGTGGCGGACGGTGATAGAACACATACCATTGTCCATTGATTTCCTGCAAGCTTCCGTGTGTGTTATGCGCAGCATTGGTGGTCTGCAGACGGCTGCCATCCTCATTGAGCACCACGCCGCGGGAATCCACCAGGACGCCTCCGCTTCTCCACGGACCCAACGGTGTATCACCAAAAGCATAGCGCAGGGTGGAGTTCGTATTGCCCAAGCCATACTCCGGACCGGAATAACCGGAGAAAATCATCACATACTTGTTGCCCACCTGACGGATGGACGAAGCCTCAAAGAAGTTGAAGTCCTTCGGGTTCTGCTCCTTGTACAAAGCCGGATAAGTCGTTCCTTTCGGGTCACGGATTTCGCCTTCGGGCGTACTTGCCGGGATGAAATATGGGATAATCTCAGTTCCGGGGCGGGCGGAATACATGGTATTCTGGTCAAGCTGTGCGGCCGACGAACGTTGGAAACCCCAGAAACCATAGGCACGGAATCCGGTTGCATAGTCCGGGTCGTTGGCGTCTGTGATGTTTTCCACAAAAACGGACGGGTCAAAACCGAAGATGCTGCCGGGCACGGTCTGCTTGCCATCCTCCGTCAGATTGACCGGCGTAAACGGTCCGTCGGGACGGCTACCCTTGCAGACCATCGCCTCGCGTCCGGCACCACGGCTGTGAGGATAGAGATAATACTCTTTCGTTCCATCTTTCTTCTTGATTTCCACCAGGTCAGGAGCAAACATCACATCCCATTGCCCATCCACCTGATAGGTGAAGATAGGACCTTCGTCCCTCCAGTCGGTCAGGTCTTCCACCGGAGCCGACCACATGCGGATGTCCGGTCCGCAATATTCCGTATAGCGCAAATCGTGCGAACCAATGATGTACGCGCGGAACTTCCCGGGATTATCCGGGTCTTCAAACACACGCGGCTCCCCGTCGGGAAGGTGTTCCCACAGGGGCAGATAAGGATTGCCCGTACCGATGGTATCTGCTACATTTTCTTTACTCACCTCTGTCGTAGCACAGCCAGCCAGTGTCAAGGCTGCCGCAAACAGAACAGTGCATCTCGTCTTAAAGGTCATACTTTTCTTCATGGTGTTATTTTTACAATATCAATTAGTTCCGTATGATTATAAAGAAACTAAAAGACAGCAGAGTAAAGCCTGCCCAGCATTTTGCACCTCGTGGGCGGTTTTACAATAAAGTCCTTTATCATAGGGTTTTAGGCTACTAAAGTAGAAAAAACAGACGGAACTATCAAACTTCCGTGCACATTTCGTCATCCTCTCATCCGTTCCCCCGAAAATTCCCAACCACCCGGCAAATGCCTGTTGAGAGAAGAAGTTACGTGTTTACAGTTGTCCGACGGATGGAACCTAAGAGTTTGCTCTGCCAAACACATGCGTTTGACTCACCAAACACAAGTGTTTGACCTGTCAAACTAATTAGTTTGACAGATGTAAGTATCATACCTGTCCTGGAAAGGTATTATACTTAGACCCCCTAAGTATTATACTTAGCCAGCCTAAGTATTATACTTTGGTCTATCAAACTACTATGTTTGTCAGGTCAAACGCTTGTGTTTATCCGGTTGAAGACTTGTGTTTGCCCGGTCAAACGCAAATGTTCGAAATGTATATCAAAAATGCAATGAGCCCCAAAAGTCCGCTAAAAGACTTTTGGGGCTCATTGCAATTACGACACACCCTCTTCCGATTCAGTTGGGGCGTCTTGTGTCCGGTGCACTCAGATGCACAGCTGACGCAGCATGTCGATCAGTTCAGGCTTCACCTGCTTGTCGTTCTTGATGGCGCGGGTGAAGGGGACGTAGACGATTTCATCACGCACGATGCCAATCATCACGTTACGCTGGTCCTCCAGCAGGGCATCTACCGCAGCAGCACCCATCCGGCTCGCAATGATGCGGTCATGTGCCGTGGGACTTCCTCCGCGTTGCAAGTGTCCCAGGATGGAGACACGTGCGTCGTATCCCGGGAAGTCCTTCTTCATGCGCTCCACGATGTCAAGCGCACCTCCCTTGCTCTTGCTCTCGGCAACGAGCACAATGCTGCTGTTCTTTGATTTGCGGAAGCCACGTTTGATGAACTCTTCCAACTGGTCTTCCTCCGTGATATATTCAGGGATGATTGCCGCCTCGGCACCTCCGGCAATGGCACCGTTCAATGCCAGGAATCCGGCATCCCGTCCCATCACCTCGATGAAGAACAGACGTTCGTGGGAAGTGGCGGTGTCGCGTATCTTGTCAATCGCCTCGACAATGGTGTTCAGTGCCGTATCATAGCCGATGGTCGTATCGGTGCCAAAGAGGTCGTTGTCGATGGTGCCGGGCAATCCGATGCAAGGCACGTTGAACTCCTGTGCGAAGATGCGTGCACCCGTCAGTGAACCGTCTCCTCCGATAACCACCAACGCCTCGATGCCCTCCTTCACCATGTTGTCGTAAGCCACCTGACGCCCCTCGGGAGTCATGAACTCGGCACAACGTGCTGTCTTCAGGATGGTTCCACCGCGTTGGATGATGTTGCTGACACTGTCTGAATACAATTCTGAAATCTCGTTCGTCACCAGTCCTTTGTATCCTCTGAAAATACCTTTTACCCGAATACCTTTCGAGATGGCCGCACGGGTCACGGCCCTGATTGCCGCATTCATTCCCGGGGCATCACCTCCGGAAGTCAAAACTCCAATACAATTAAATGTTCCCATAATACCTATTTGAATTCAGGGCGCAAAGGTACGAATTTATAAAATGATAAAAAAGACGGCGGAAAGCCAAATGCGACCAGCTTTTCCGAAATGCTTACAGTTTGTATTCTTTTAGGAGTTGTTAAGCCTCAACAGGTGGTTCACCGGTATACACCTGTATACAGAAAGACAGCGCCCTCCTGCCGATGGACATACCGTTCGGCAAGAGGGCGCTGTGATGTTCTGACGGCGTCAGCGTATCAAAACTCTGTGTTTCATTTCATTTCTTCAAAATAGGCGTCGAGCAGCTGCTTGGCGGCAACGAACGACGTCAGACCGCCTGTCAGCACCGCCTGCTCCTTGCGGGGCAACATGTCGGCAATCTTCGGATTCTGGTAGAAGCTGTTGCGGAGATGCTCGTTGATGGTCTCATACATCCAGTATTTCGCCTGCTCGTTGCGCCGGTACTCGAAGTAGCCGTTCTCCTTGACAAACGCGATGTAGTCGTCGATCATCTTCCAGATTTCCGCGATGCCCAGTCCGTAGAACCCCGAATAGGTCAGCACCTGAGGCGTCCAGCCACTTTCGGGAGCGGGGAACAGATGGAGTGCATTGCGGAAGTGGGTGGCTGCCAGCTTGGCCTTCTCGATGTTGTTACCGTCGGCCTTGTTGATGACGATACCGTCCGCCATCTCCATGATGCCACGCTTGATGCCCTGCAGCTCGTCTCCGGTCCCTGCCAGCTGAATGAGCAGAAAGAAGTCGACCATCGAGTGGACGGCCGTCTCGCTCTGTCCCACGCCGACAGTTTCCACAAATATCTTGTCGTATCCGGCAGCTTCACAAAGGATGATGGTCTCGCGCGTCTTGCGTGCCACACCACCCAATGAACCGGCTGACGGGCTGGGACGGATGAACGAATTCGGGTGTACGGAGAGTTTCTCCATGCGGGTCTTGTCCCCCAGGATGCTCCCCTTGCTGCGTTCACTGCTCGGGTCGATGGCAAGCACTGCCAACTTTCCACCCCGTTCAAGTACATGCAGTCCGAAGACATCGATGGAGGTACTCTTGCCGGCTCCCGGCACACCACTGATGCCCACACGTACGGAGTTTCCCGAATAAGGCAGGCACTTCTCGATGACTTCCTGCGCCAGCACCTGATGTTCCGGGAGCGTGCTTTCCACGAGTGTCACGGCACGGCTCAATATGGTCACATCGCCTTTGAGGATGCCTTCCACATAGTCGGCAGCCGTCAATTCCCGCCGACGCACACGGGTACGCTTCTTCAGGTAAGGATTGATGATGGACGGCTTTTCGATACCTTGGTTCACGGTCAAGCCCTTGTAGGCTTCGTCATTCTCGGGATGTTCCATAAGCATAAACGTTTTAACAGGTTAGGCACTTTAGTTCCGCCTACGTCCGACATTTCAGTCGGCAAGAAGCGGGGACAGTTGCCGGCAAGAGGACCGGCTTTATTTCTTCACTTTGATTTTGATTTCACTCTTCGGATGACGCGGGTCGTTGGTAATCATCATCACACGCGGCGTATGCTCCAGGTGATTACGCAGGTATTTGGCGTTGACCGTGATGCGCATCTTCACCGACTTGCCCGGTTCGATCGTCTGCTTCTTCACGCTGACGTTCAGTGCCGGGTTGGTCACCTGGAGGTCTTGGAGCATCAGTGTCGAACGTCCTTCGTTGGAGATGGTTACCGTTCCCTTCAGTGTCTTCTTGTCTCCCATCGTGCCCAGATCGAGTTCTTCATGAGACAGACGGATGACCGGTGCATTAGCCTTCTGTGCAGCCGTCAGTCCGGAGAAGTCGGGCAGCAGGACAGAAATCAGGCTGAGCTGGTTGTCTTCGCCGACGGTATCGCCCGGATAGCGCGACAGATAGACGGAAGTTCGGTTGATGCCAAGGAAAGGCGCCTTGTCACTGTGGAACGTCAGCCGCACGATACCACCTTCCCTCGGAGCCAGCTTTTCAGGAACAGCCTCCGCCTCGATGTAGGAAGGCAGGTGCATCAGTACAGGCGTGTAATCCTTCGACGAACCGTTTGCCACCTTCAACTCAAACACCGGATTGTCGCCCTTATTGGCATCCTCAAACTCGATGTGGTCGGTGTCAATATGAATGCTACCTATCTGAATGGGGTAATTGCGCGAATAATCCACAATCTCCGAGCTGACCATTCCAATCATGGAAAGGCTGACAGGTTTAGCCGTGGCATTGGAATAGATACGGACGAATTTATGGAAGTGCCCCAACATGCGTGCATCGAACGTGGCTTCCACCACAGCGGTCCGGTGCGGACGTACGGGCTTCTTGGTCCACGACGAGACGACACATCCGCAGGAAGTTTCCACTTTATGGATGACCAGCGGCTTGTTTCCGGTATTTGTAATGACAAATTTCGCCGTAGCAGGCTGCTTCCACATAATGGCTCCAAAATCATACTTCTCTGTATCGAACGAAAGTTTCGGCTGTGCGCTCACGCCTAAAACAGCCATCATCAATATGCTAAGTGTCAATAACGTGCGTCTCATTTCAAGTCTTTTTATCTAAAATCTTTAGACAAAGATAGGAAATTCACGTCATTTCAGTGCTTTTCTACACAATTCTTTTGTTTAGGTACAGTTTTTTATCCTACCTTTGCCCTGTACACCAACAAACATAAAGAGCACTATGATGACAAAACTCAAATTCTACCTACTTTCTATTCTGGCTGTCATCAGCCTGACGACTCTGACATCCTGCGAAACCGACGAAGACATCGGATACGGTCTGGCAGGAGCATTCGGTCAGACATGGTACGGTGATTTCGGTTCCAGCGATGCGTATGGCGAGCCTTTATACAGTGAAATCATGTTTATGGCAGGACGGTATGACAACGCCGGTACCGGATGGGAACGTACCTATTATCAATATGACGGTGCTCCCTGCTACAGCGACACCTTTGACTGGGAAATCGTGAATGGCGTCCTATACCTTTATTTTACTTACCAAGGTGAGTGGCGCATCTATGACTATTATGTAGGCAACCGCGTCTTCAAAGGCTACCGGGATGATTTTCCCTTTGAGCTCTACCTCGACCGTCGCTGGTAAAGACTCTTCCACACCTCATCCAAGCCAGACAGGGCACCAAGAAGCAACAGGCTGATATCCACTTCTTAGTGCCCTGTCTTTATGCTCCGGCTCTCCCCCTTACGTCCCTTTCCTAAAGAACTATTTGCACATTCTTTTGAAAAAATCCTCACATGATGCTTGCAAATGTGGAATTTTGTCGTACCTTTGCAACCGCTTTCGAAGAGATGAGCAATCATCATGACGAAAGGGCGTTTAGCTCAGCTGGTTCAGAGCATCTGCCTTACAAGCAGAGGGTCGGGGGTTCGAATCCCTCAACGCCCACCCGATTTGCGGAAATAGCTCAGTTGGTAGAGCACAACCTTGCCAAGGTTGGGGTCGCGAGTTCGAGTCTCGTTTTCCGCTCATCATCCTGCTGTTATAGCTCAGTGGTAGAGCACTTCCTTGGTAAGGAAGAGGTCACGAGTTCAAGTCTCGTTAACAGCTCAACACATAATCACTGTTTTTCCTTCTCCACACGGGAATAGCTCAGTTGGTAGAGCATCGGTCTCCAAAACCGAGTGTCGGGAGTTCGAGCCTCTCTTCCCGTGCAGACGTGATGAGGATGTGTCATTCGGACGCATCCTCTTTTTATTTTCCAGTCCCTGCAAATAGCGCGCAAGATTGATTTCGGAGCAGTAGAAAATCAGTGGGGATTAGTTTTCCAATATCCAGAGGAATTCCGACCTTTGCCTTATGGAAAAGAATCAATTGGAAGTGCTTGCGCGTATCGTGCTGCCTTCAGAAATACTGGATCATTTTGAGATAGCAGGTGTGCAACAGAGTCGGACAGAGATTCATATTTATCTCGACGAGTTAATGAATGCGGGATTGTCATCAGATGCCAATTTTGCATCCAAAGGCTTCATGGAGGCTGTGAATGTAACCGATTTCCCGATACGCGACCATAAGGTCATACTGGTCATACGCCGTCGCAGGTGGACCGACCTGCGTACAGGCAAGAGTTTCAGCCTTCCAATCAGCCTTGACATAGCCTGCAAAGGAACCCGTTACTCCAAGGAGTTCGGGGCTTTTTTAAAAGAAACGTATGGAGACATCCCCTGTGACCTGCCGTACGCTTGAAACATTCTACCACATAAATGCACATACCTTTGAGAAACAGTACAAGGAAACGCTAAGCGGCTTCCACGACTGGGACCAGCTAGACCATGCCGATTCATGGCTGTTGTTTCCCGAAAACATAGGCCGGCATCTTGCCATAGACGAGTCTTCCCTGTCCAATGGGGAGCTGTATACGTTTGTCACCAACCGTGACCGGCATACAGGTGAAGGAAGTCTGGTGGCGGTCGTTTCCGGCACGAAATCGGAAGACGTGATACAGGTGCTGAAGTTGATAGACGAGGAAGAACGCATGAAAGTGGAGGAAGTGACCCTTGACCTTTCCGATTCAATGCGCAAGATTGTTTCTGTCGCATTTCCGAAGGCTCAAAGAGTGATTGACCGTTTCCACATCCAGAAACTGGCTTGTGATGCCGTGCAGGAAATCCGTGTGGCGCACCGTTGGGACGCCTTGCAGCAAAGCAATGAAGAAATGGAAGAGTGCAAACAAACCGGCAAGCCCTATGTGCCGTTCCGCTTTTCCAATGGAGACACGCGTCCGGAATTGCTCATCAGAAGCCGTTACCTTCTGTTCAAATCAGCAGACAAATGGACGGAAAGACAAAAGGAAAGGGCTAAAATCCTCTTCGAGGAGTATCCTGACATCAAAATGGCTTATGGTCTGTCCCACTCATTAAGAATGATATTCTCAAAGAACACCATCAAAGATGCAGCGCGGTTGAGCATGGCCAAATGGTACAACAAAGTCGATGATTCAAGAATGAAGCAGTTCAATGTCATTGCCTCGACATTCTATGAGCATTATGACGAAATCCTGAACTTCTACAACAAACGCTCATCAAATGCGGCAGCCGAATCATTCAACGCCAAAATCAAACTTTTCAGGGCGAATCTGCATGGAGTCGTAGACAAAAAATTCTTCCTCTTCAGAATCGCAAAGCTGTATGGTTATCCCCACTGATTTTCTACTGCTCCTTGATTTCCGGATGCTACCAATTCTCATCCGTCAGGAAATCAGCAATGTGCCGATGTCTTACCCCCTCTATGTTGTCCTGCCAAACATCATCCATACTCACAACAAATTTGGGATAATGATCGCTAATGTCAAGCAAAGGGGCAAATTCACGCTCCACCGTTGTGTCCGATTCCATCCGATAGGTTACCTGGACATAAATCTTTTCGTCCCTGCGGATGCCTACGAAATCGACTTCACGACTGTCCTGCTTTCCGATAAATGTATCATATCCGCGACGCTTCATCTCCCAATAGACTATGTTTTCCAACGCACCCGAAATCATCCGGTCTTTATAACCCATCACGGCATAAACCAGCGACAAGTCGCTGACAAAATACTTCTCATTGGTCTGCAACTGTTCTTTCCCCTTGATGTCGTAACGAGGCACACGCTGGATGATGAACGCGCCCTGCAAGGCATTCAGGTAATTATAAACAGTGTTGATATCCACCCGACGTTGCTGACTCTTGAAGTAGTCGGCAATATTCTTTGCGTTGAGCCGGCTGCCGATATTATCAAACACGAAGCGTACCACCCGTTCCAGCAATTCCACGTTGCGGATACCGTGCCGCTGTACCGTGTCGCGCAGGATGACGGAAGAATAGATGTCATATACCAGCTTATAAATAGATTCGAGGCTGTAATCGCCCGTATGAACGGCCGGGAAACCTCCCATACGAAGGTATTTCTGAAACTCTTCCCTCAATACGTCCTTGCTATCCGAATTTATACCGTGAAACAACAGATATTCATTAAAGGACAACGGCATGACATGAAAACTGACGTATCTGCCTGCCAGATAGGTGGACAACTCGGAGGAAAGCAACCGGGAGTTGGAGCCGGTTACATACACATCCACATCCCAATCCACCATGAAAGAATTGACAGCCTTCTCCCAATCTTTCACTTCCTGTATTTCATCCAACAAGATGTATACTCTTCCACTGGTCTTTTCCACTTTAGCCTTGATATACAGATACAAGGCTTTTGCATCAGCGATATCCATCCATTCAAAACTCTCAAAGTTCATATAGACAATACGCTCTTCTGTAACTCCCTGATGCTTCAATTCTTCTGCAATCAGTTGCAACACAACCGACTTTCCACACCGACGGATACCGGCTATCACCTTGACAAACGGACGGTTCATGAAGGGGTGGATTTGATTCATATACAGTTCTCTTTCTATCATGCCCACTTGTATTTATGATTACACCTGCAAATATAGCGCATATCTATCTATTGTTTATGGTTATACCCATAAAAACATTGTTTTCAATGCGACTTGTACGGCATACAGAATGATTTCAGAGTCCTAACTGATGGTGAGAATGTTCGTACTGGACGTAATAAGAAAAGCCGCTGATAACGGTTAATTATCAGCGGCTTTCATTCTTTTGGTGATCCGCCTGGGGCTCGAACCCAGGACCCCAACATTAAAAGTGTTGTGCTCTACCAGCTGAGCTAGCGAATCAAACCTTTGATGCATTCATTTCTGAATTGCGGTGCAAAGGTAGAGACTTTTTTGGAATATACAAGCGAATTATATGTTTTTTAGCAGGATTTATGCACTTTCTCTCTTTATGAGTGTTGACTCGAATGAAGAATTGTTATTTTTGGCGCGTCAATCAGAGCCGGATTCATCCACCGTATGGGAGGACTCAAAACGGCTCTCAACCAGGTACCAATCAATAAAACAAGAAAACGTATGGACTCACTACTTCCATTTGCCTTATTGTGTTTCACTTCATTCTTCACGTTGACCAACCCGCTGGGCACCATGCCTGTGTTCCTTACCATGACACAGGGAATGAGCAAAGACGAACGACAGCGCATTGTGAAAAGAGCGACCATTATCTCATTTCTTATCCTGATCGTATTCACTTTTTCCGGACAGTTCCTGTTCAAGTTCTTCGGTATCTCCACCAACGGCTTCCGTATAGCTGCCGGATTCATCATCATCAAGATTGGCTATGACATGCTGCAGGCACGTTACACGAATGTCAAACTGAAGAACGAGGAAATCCGTACGTATGCCAATGACATCTCCATCACCCCACTTTCCATCCCCATGTTGTGTGGTCCGGGTGCAATAGCCAATGGCATCATGCTGATGGACGAGTCTACATCGTGGAGCATGGTTGCCATACTGGTCGGCATCATAGCCCTTGTCTATCTGCTGACTTATTTTATCCTGAAAGAATCGACCCGCCTGGTAGACCTGATCGGAGAAACCGGCAACAACGTCATGATGCGACTGATGGGACTCATCCTGATGGTCATTGCCGTGGAATGTTTCGTCAGTGGAGCACGCCCCATCCTGATCGACATCATCCAGTCCAGCCTGCCCGACATGCTTCCGGCAGGAGCAGCACACTAAACCGGAGCAGACTCCCCCTACGTATCTCCCGCGTAATACCTTACTCGAAAAGGCAGGAAGGAGATGCGTATGGAGGGAGGAGACAAGTAACTTAAAGAGATAAAAAGTCCTCCATCCAACTACTCATACAAGTAAAATATCCGTTCCATCAGTTTCCACTTTTGACCAGATGTGCTCCCCGGAGCACATTGTTGGAAACGAGACACGTAGTCCTCCCATTCCTGTTGACGAGGCAAATGAGCTAATTGCTCCATCGCTTTATCCCACTCAAACTCCAAAGGTGTTTCCACAATCATAAAAGCTTGAGAACCGGATATGTATATCTCCATCTCTAAAATTCCAACCGAACGGATTCCTTCTCGTATTTCCGCCCACGATTCAGCTGCACCATGTATTCTACGGTACTCAGCTATCAAGGCCGGATTATCCTTCAAGCTCAACACTTGACAATAACGCTTGGTGGGGAAAGCGTACCCCCGTTCCAAATATCCTTGTTGTTGATTCATGGTCAATCACAAAGCATTAATTAATTCATTCAATACACCTGAGAAAAAGCCTGCCCCAACCCAGTTAGAGCAGGCTTTTCCAAACAGATTCTCAATCAGTAGCCATCGTTTTGTATAAGATTCCCATCCACATTCATCTCTGATTGCGGAATAGGGAAGTAACGGTTATGAGCGGCCCATGAGCGGGTTTCAAATTGGTAATACATGTTCTTATCTACCGAAGAAGCTGTCGATCCCTTACCACGGTAATTCCTGTCATTCGGGTTATCAGACAGTTTCACCCCGGTAAAGGTATGGTTCAGGACCTGTTCGGCAATTCCCCAACGCAATACATCAAAATAGCGGAAGCCCTCAAAAGCCAGCTCCACTCTCCTCTCCTTGCGGACGGCCTTACGGACTGCCTCTTGCGAATTAAGCTCGGCTTTGGTATAACCGGGCAACTTCACACGATCACGAATATCGTTAATGGTCAGATTCAACACATCCTGAGTCACCTCACCGGGAGCCGATTCATTCAGGGCTTCCAAGTAACTCAACAAGACCTCTGCATAGCGCATCAGAGGTGTATAAGTCGGCGTCGAAGCAATGTTGCTCGTCACGGAAGGATCGCATCCCTTCTTAATGCAATATCCATTGGACAACGGATAACGGTTGTAACTGTCAGCCGTATTAGGTCCTTTAAAACAATCATAAGTCAGGTCATTATATTTTGTCCCCGGATAGGAACCCAACGGAGGCAGAAATACCGTGGCATACAAACGGAGATCACGGTTGGCATAAGGATCATTGTCGTCATACACAGCAGAAGTTTCAATGTCTTTTCCATCTGTACAAAAATAATCCTTGACCAACTCATTGTAAGCGGTAAACTGATGCCAGCCTCCATAAGCACACTCCGGATACTGATATTGATAACGTACGGTCGTATATTTATCTGCCAGAGCCATCATGCAGAAGATGGTTTCCGGACTGTATTCCCCACCGACCCAGAAGAGTTTCTCGTAGCTATCATCTCCGTTTCTGCGATCCAGCTGATACAGACCGGAATCAATGACTGCCTTCAGAACACCGGCAGCGTCAGCCCATCTGTCCTGTGCCAGATAAATACGACTAAGCAACACACGTGCCGCATTCCTGGTAAAACGTCCATAGTTGGACGCATCATAACGGTCCGGCAGCACATCTATAGCCTCCCGAAGGTCAGACTCCAGCTGATTGTACACCTCCGACTGAGATGTCTGGCTGATAGTGTTGGCTTCTCCCAATGTCAAATTAGTCAACGGCATCGGTACATTCTTAAAATGGAATGCCAGATAGAACAGGTAGTAAGCACGCAAGCATTTTGCTTCTGAGATGAACTGTGCCCGTAGCTGTTCATCTTTCATCGGACAGTTCACCACATTAACCAAGAAATTGTTTTGTTTGGCTATCATCCAATAGGCATTGTCCCAAAAACGCTCTATGTTACTATTTGTAGGCAAGCAATTGACTCCTGCCATCATGCTGGTGAAGTTCTCCTTCTCCACACCGTTTCCACCACAGCAGTCCAGGTATATTTGTCCACACGGTGTAGCAAAATCATCATTCGTCCATCCACTTGGAAAAACATAACAACCCACCAGTGCCATATAGGCATCTTTCTCATTATTCCAGAAGTTCCCGTCTGCGATCGACGAATTCGGGCTTTTATCCAATAAGTCGGAACATCCACAGGCCCCTCCCAACAAGAGCAGAAAGGATAAGCCTAATTTGATCGTGTGAGTCACACGTGTATAGAGTGCATTCATATCTCTTTTCATTTAGCTTAGAAGTTTAAATTAATACCAAAGGAATAAACTGCTGTTGTCGGATAGTACGACGGTTGATCGCCTGTACCGATTTCATTTTCCGGATCCCATCCCTTATAGAAACCGTTGAAGCTATACAGGTTCTGCCCGCTCACGTACAAACGTAATTTCTCAATACCGAATTTCCTGGTCATTGCTCCGGGCAGTGTATATCCCAATTGTATATTCTTGACACGCAAGAAGCTGGCATTACGCATCCAATAATCCGAGGTCTGGAGATTGGGATTATTCATGTTCAAGGTCTCAATGCGCGGATATTCTGCCCATTTATCCGGATTATCCACTGTCCAACAGTGATCGGCCTGCCAACGCTGGATATTACCATTATTATAAAAGGCGTATGCCATATAGGAACCAATCAGACGCTGGTAGCCACCCAAACCTTGAAGCAAAGCAGAGAAATCCACTCCTTTATAAGAGGCTGACAGATTCAGACCATAATAGAACTTAGGCAATGTGCTTCCCAGGACAGTTCGATCATATTCCGCATCGACCTTCCCGTCGGGTACACCGTCCGGACCGCTGATATCTTTGTATTTCACATAACCGGGCTTCAGGCTTCCCTTTCCGACAAGCTGCTCGGGAGCTGCATCAATTTCAGCTTGGTCGACAAACAAACCATCTGTCTGATAACCATAAATAATGCCAAGCGGCTGCCCCACAATACGATTGTTGTTTATCTCTTTCCTGGCTCCATTGGCCAATTCTTCCACCGCATTCTTCACCCATGTAAAGTTCGGAGCAATACTGAATCGGAATCCGTTGCCAATATGTCCATTGAATGAAAGATTCATTTCAATACCTCTATTAGATACAGCTCCGACATTGGATTCACCGACGCCACGTCCCATAATCCCAGTCACCTCCAGCGGTGCCAGAATATCCGAAGTATACTTATAGAAATATTCCACAGTACCATTTATGACCCCCTTGAACATACTGAAATCCAGACCCACATTCGTGATGGCTGTTTTCTCCCATGTAATATCCTGATTCTTGTAAGTTGAGACATAGGTACCGGATACCAATGTCGCAGGATTGCCCAACGGATAGTTATGTCCCAAATCATACACCTGCTGGTAGGGATAGGTTCCAATATTCTGGTTACCCAGGACACCGTAAGACAAACGTATTTTCAAATTGTCAAAAATGTCAGCCACCTTGCTGTTTTTCCAGAAATCTTCTTCAGACACTCTCCAACCTACTGACACGGAAGGGAAAATACCCCAACGGTTATCCTTGGCAAAACGGGAAGAAGCGTCACAACGCAAGTTTCCTTCCAGCAGATAACGGTCCTTGAACGAGTAGTTAAACCGTCCGAAAAAAGAGACTAACGCATATTCATCCAAGACGCTACCATTCGTTGCAGTAGACGCATCTCCGGAACCTAGCTCATACAAGAAATTATTAGGAAATGTATTACGATACCCTGACAATTCACGATTTGCAGATTGTTCCACTGAGGTACCAGCCAAAACCTTCAACGCATGGATATCCCTGAAAGTTCTCTCATAGTTCACCAAGGCTTCCAAAGTGGTATACGTGTTGTTTCCCGACCAAATGTTCAATGTAGAGGGGCCGACAGTCTTCGAATTATCAAAATACGTTTCTGCACGATAGGCTTTATCATACTTGGTCCAATAATTTACACCCGCTTTTCCTGAGAATGACAGACCTTCAACCGGGGTATTCCATTTCAGTTGGGCTGATGCACTGATATTCCGGTTAATATTATGCACAAATGATTCACCCGCCAACCATGCTTCCGGACTGTAATTGTCCTGATAGCCAAAGGTGCCGTCCGACTTCTTACCTGCAATAACGACCGGTTCACGCACCGCATAACCGATGATACCATCGATGCTCTGTGGCTCACCGTTAGGTGCATCATAATTGTTATTAAATGCATTGACGTTCAGATTCAGCGACAACCGGTCGGTCAACAGAGTCTGTAAAGAAAGAATGGCAGTCATGCGCTCATTGGAAGTCTTTTCCGTCAAACCGTTCTGCTTACGATAACCGACAGCCAGGTTGTAGCTGGTCCGGTCATTTCCTCCTCTTAAACTGATGTTATGTTGATGCTGAAAACCCGAACCGGTGTCCAACAGTTCTTTCAGATGGTTCACATTGGGATAGTTATCAGGGTCAGACCCATTCCGATATTTTTGAATATCCTCATCCGAATAAGCCTCAACCAACCCCATATTGCGCATTGCCATATTATAATACTCCGCATATTCCCATGAATCGAGGAACTCCGGCAGTTCTGTCGGTGTCTGCCAACCGAAAATAGCATTGTAGGAGATGGATGTCTTACCTTTCTTACCCTTCTTTGTTTCAATCAGGATAACCCCATTTGCAGCGCGGTTACCGTAGATAGAAGCCGAAGCCGCATCTTTCAAAAACGAAATGCTTTCAATATCATTGGGGTCTACATCATCCATACTCCCGGACAGGCCATCAATCAATACCAACGGATCTGTACCTGCATTGGAAAAAGTCCCGGTACCACGAATCTTCACACGAGCGCCTGCACCGGGACGTCCGGAATTTGAAACAACACTCAACCCGGGAGCCAGACCGGCGATTGCCTGGGCTGTGCTCATGACAGGCTTATTAGCCAACTCGTCGGCACTGACAGACGATACGGCACCCGTCAAATTGACCTTCTTCTGGGTTCCATAACCCACAACAACCACTTCTTCCAACTGTCTGGTGTCTTCCTCCAATGTCACATTTATGATTCGATCATTGCCGACTTTAATTTCCTGAGTGACATATCCTACATAACTGAATTGAAGGACATCACTGACATCCGCCGGGATGGAATAGCCTCCATTGATGTCACTGATTACACCCTTCAGTTCACCTTTCACCAAAATACTTACCCCGATTAACGGTTCACCGTTACTGTCTGAAACAGTACCTTTCACATAACTTTGTCCCTGTGACTCAACCACGCCAACAAAGCAGACCATGAGCAGGAAGACAATTCGTGCCATCCATACACTCTTCATACAAACATGATTCCTCATATACAAAGATTTATATTATTCAACTGATACAATACGGTAGCAGACTGGATACCAGGCAACCAGTCTCCAATCGCTATTCATTCCTTATGGGTTAAAAAGGTTCTATCTCCACTTATTCCACCTTGAATACCGGAGCGATTCTGTTCAGCGGTTTATCCGGAAGATTGATGACCAGTCCTTCGGCTGTGCGGTTGAAATCCACCGTTCCGTAACCAAGCAATTCTACCTGACTTATCTTCCCGGGATAAAGGTCATTCCCTTGCGACAGTGATTTGACGACCACCTGCTTGTCCTTCGGCCATGCCAGAGCTGTCACATACAGGGCTTCACCCTTTTGTGTAAAACGAATCTCTTGGGCTGTCGCATTCGTATAAGACCCCTCATTGAAACCCTGGGCATTGATTGCAATGTCCGAATTGGCTATCGGACCTTCACCGAACACTTTCCAAGGCTGCGTATCATAAATCGCCTCTTTGTTGGTATTCATCCAATCGCCGAACTCCATCAGGATCTTCTCTTCCTTATCATCAAACGTACCGTCGGCACGCAAAGGCACACTCAGCAACAGATTCCCGTTCTTGCTGACCACGTCTATCAATAACTTCACCACGTCAGCAGCCGACTTATACCTGTCGTTATCATAGTAGGAGCGGTCATAATGCCATCCTCCCAGGCAGGTGCAGGTCTGCCATTTGTCAGCTATGATTTGATTGGGTGCACCACGTTCGACATCCCACACCAGGGCCTTGCGCTGTTCGTCGTCCAGAATCTTGCCATTCAGCACAGCCTCCAGCTTCCCGTCATGTGTAGCCATGTTGTGATTGTAAAAGTGGGCAGCTATTTTCAGCCCGGCGTCACTAATCGGATAGAACGGAAGAACCGTCACATCAAAATACAGGATATCGGGATTGTACCTGTTTATCACCTCCAAGGTGCGATTGTAAAAGTTGGTCACATACTCCCGGGTAGGCAGACAGGCGCCATCTCCCCACGCCCATTGCCGATGGATCATGCCGTCATCCCAACTGTTTTCACTCAATGGATGGTTCTGTGCATACAAGTCCTGCGGGTCGTATCCTTCCCACCACTTGCCTTTTCCGTCCGCTTTGGTCAGCTTGCCATCATAAGGGATGCCTTTCTTCGGACCAATCGTGTCGTGGCGTTGGGCAGGCTCATACCAGGTCCATGCGTGATCGGCATGCAGGCTGATGCCGAAGGGAAGTCCCTGTTTGCGGGCTGCCTTCTCCCATTCTGCCAGCACATCACGTTTCGGTCCCATATTCACGGAATTCCAAGGATGGTACTTGCTGTCCCAAAGGTCAAAGTTGTCATGATGATTCCCCAAGGCAAAGAAATATTGCGCACCTATCTTTTTATAAAAGGCCACCAGTGAATCCGGGTTCCAGTGCTCCGCCTTAAAAGAGGGAATGACATCCTTGAAACCCACCTCCGAGGGATGTCCATAGTGTTCCACATGATAGTTATACACCGGAGACCCTTCCATATACATGGACCGGGCCATCCAGTCGCCCGTACCCTCTACACATTGTGGTCCCCAGTGTGCCCAGATACCGAATTTTGCATTCCGATACCATTCCGGGACCTTGTAATGCTTCAACGACTCCCAGGTGGGTTCGAACTTGCCCTTCATCATGGGCTCATCGGCTTCAGAGACCGGCACCTGACAGGAAGGCTGATGGGCTGTACTGCACGACAGGATAGCCGGACATAGCAACGAGAAAAATAAAGTTTTGCTTTTCATGATAAGGTATTATTTTATGACTGATTTCAGGTCATTGAATTGTTTTGTAAAAGTATAATCAAACTCACAAGGACGATAGGATATAAGCGTGTTCTGATAGGATATTATCGACTTAATTGTTAATTAGCGACTCTATGACAGTCGTATTCATAGAAAGATTTCGATATCGCCCTGTATTCTATGCCTGTCACTGTTATTTCCGGCTCCAATATTTTGAGACCTGACAGATCCTGTATAACTTCGGGCGCTTTAACCTGAATTCCGTTTCTTAATATGAGCCTCTCAATCGACCAACTGCACCCGTATGTCCTAAATGCCGGATTAGCTGTCCACGACGCTGACTGGAACTGGAAAGATGTGGTCAGTCCTTTCAGCCGTCTGTATTATGTCGTGGAAGGAACTGCACAAATCAAGTTACCGTCCGGTATCCATACACTCAAGCCCAACCACATGTATTTCATACCTGCCTTTACCAGGCACAGCAATATCTGTGACTCTCATTTCTGTCACTACTACATGCACATCTATGAAGAGAATCAGGAAGGAAAAAGCATATTGGACGAATGGGACTTCCCGATAGAGGTACCCGGAAGTGAACTGGACCTGGTCCTTATCAAACGGTTCTGCCGTATTTATCCCCACATGAACCTGCAAGAATCCGACCCTACCACCTATGATAACGATGTAACACTCATACACAGTCTGCTGCTAAGCAAACAACGGGCCTTCTATGACAAGGTGGAAGCGAGGGGCATCGTATACCAGCTGCTCGCCCGCTTCATGAGATTGGCAAGGGAAAAATCACTGGACAGAGACGAACGTCTGGTGAAAGTATTGTCATACATCCACAAGCACATCAACCGGAATCTGACCATCACCGAACTGGCGGAGCAGGCGTGTCTGTCCAAGGACCACTTCATACGTCTGTTCAGGAACGAGGTAAAGGCAACCCCTCTGCAATATATCAACCGGAAAAAAATCGAACATGCGCAACTGACCCTGGTAACAAGCGACACACAGGTAAAAGATGTGGCACTCAATCTGGGCTTTGAGGACTACTCTTATTTCAACCGCCTGTTCAAGAAACTTGTCGGTACCACCCCACAGGAATACCGGCATTCCAATCACAAAATCTAATCCCAGACTTCAGCAACCAGAAACTATTTCAGGTAATCCTTCAGCGGACACCCTACAGCCTGTAAGCCTTCGGCGATGCTCTTTGCGTTCATGCGTGCCCCCTTCAAGGAGGTGTGCGTATGGTCGTGATTGAAATACTCACCGACGAGACGCAAGCCTTTCTCGTAGCCCATCTGCTGGAGTTTGTCGGCAGACAACTTGTTCAGGTCAATGTAATAGGCACCGGCACGCTCGGCAGCCTCGCGCGTCCACTTTCCGAAAGAATTCGTGTTCCGTTCTATCTCACCGTTGTCCCACTTGTTCCGGGGCGTGTGACTCAACACGATGGGAATAGCCCCTTTCTCCTTCACATCCATGATGAACTTACGCAGATACCAGCCGAAGGTATAGACCACCTGATACCTTCCAGTGGACTCCATCTTGAACACCTTGCTCTCATCACCTGCTCCCGGCAGCTCGGCACGTGCCTTCCCGGTATTGATCGGACCTGCATCGTTATGACCGAACTGTATCAGCACAAAGTCACCCGGACGCAGCGCCTTGTACACTTTGTCCCAACGACCTTCGTCCAGATACGTGCGGGCACTGCGGCCTGCCTTGGCATGGTTCTCGACCGAAATGCGGTCCGTGTCAAACAGTTCATGGATGACACTTCCCCACCCCCACATGCCGTTGGGGTCGTCATCGGCATTCTTCACCGTACTGTCGCCCACCGTGAAAAGCACCGGACAACCCTTGCGATGGGTAGCACCGGTAATGGTATCCTTCTCCACCGGCTTCAGATAACGTGCCAGCTCCAACCCCTTGCAGGCCCGGATTCCCTCAGCGGCCGACTCGGCATTGACACGTGCTCCAAACTCACTGGTATGGATACGGTCGATGTAGAACATATACTTGACCTTCTCTTTGCCGAACTTCTCAAACTTACGGGCGCTGATTTCATTCAGGTCAATGAACGGGACACGCTCTTTCCGGGCAACCTGCTTTGCCCACAAGCCGAACGTATGGTTGACACGGGTGATGATGGTGCTGTCGGCATCCTCCCAGGCATTGCGCGGCGTGAGTGACATCAGGATGGGGTGTGCGCCTCGCCGTTTCACATCACGGATGAAGCGGCGCATGTATTCCCCATACGTATAGACCGTTTCCTTCACACCGGTTTCCTTGATGGTTACGTTGAGGCTGTCGCGTCCGATACCGGGGATGGATGCCCGGGCACGTCCACTGTCATAAGGGCCGTTATCATTATGCCCCAGTTCGATGATGACCCAGTCTCCCCGACGGATGCCTTTCAGCACATCCGGCCACAGCCGATTGTAGAATGTCCGGCTGCTGGTACCGCCCAAGGCATGGTTTTCCACCGTTATCTTGTTCTCGTCGAAATATTCGTGTTCGAAATATCCCCATCCCCACTGTCCGTTGTTGCCGTTGCCCAACGTCCCGGTACGCATCGTCGAGTTGCCTATCAGGAACAACACGGGGTTGTCTCCCCGACGGCTGGAGCCGGGTATCGGACGAACGGTACGTGCCAGGTTCAGGCTGTCAAGCGTATTGTCAACGACATGGTTCACGTCTTCCATCGGTGCTGCTACTTTATGTTGGGCATACACCTCTTGTCCGGCGGAAGTCGCCAGCAACAGGCAAAGCGAGGTAAAAAGCTTCTGTGTATTCATCTGAAACTGATTTTATGATCGATGCACAAAATTAGCAGATTCCTTTCCTGCGACACATGGAATATCGGCCGTTTTCATGTCCATTTGTACAATAGGAAGCCTGTTCATCCGCCCTCCACAAGCTCCAACCGTGATTGACCGGAGAAAACGCCGACAATCTAAAAAGGGCCGCCCCAACTCTATTTTGGTTGAGACAGCCCTTGTTCCGGTTTAGGTCAATGTGAGTTTATATGAGAGTTAATCTTCCTTTGGGAAAAAGACTTCCGGATAGAACTCCAGATCATAGATTTGCATATTTAATCTGCGTTCCTAAGTCGTTCCGTTCCACTCAGTAGGTGATGTGAAAAACAGAACACCCAATGCACGCAACTTCGTCTGGGAAGAGCCGTTGTCCTTCATAAACAGAGCCACTTCTCCATAAGGCGTGAAGGTCGGTGCCAAATCAATGCTCACATCTCCACTAAATGTATAATATCCCGAGTCATCCAAGATGGCTGTAACTGCATAATAACTACCGATCTTACTAAATGCCTGACCGGCCCGTATACGGAATACTCCCTTCTTGGCATCATACGTAGCCGGCATTTTCAGTTCGCCACCTCGTCCGAAGGACCTTAAAATATATGACATGTCAAATATCCAGGTACCATCCTCATTTTTGGTAATGGTAGTCCGTTCAAACAGTCCGACCGGTTGATTCATCCAATAGAAAGAGACACGCATGACAACATTCCCAACTAGTTCTTCCATATCATATTGCATGACTGTATATTTGAGCGTATCCGATTCCGAAACAAAGGATACATTGGTACCACGAGGTTTGCCTTCATTGGGTTTTGCCGTAAAGACATACCCTGTTGCAGTCTTGTCCACAGTCAGCCAGCTCTTCACACTATCAGGTACAAGCACTTTAATCGGACTGATGCTCTCAATCTTACGTTCGACTGAGCCACCTTTACGTGAGATAGATACGGACATGCCTGTCACGTCATAAGACATGTGAAATCCATCTTGCATTACTACGGCATAAATTTCATCTGTACCGTCTGAAATAAGAATCCGTGCATTGCGTGATTCCATCGTTTCATTTTTGTCTACAGCCACTGTGATGCGATTGCCTTTCACATCTGTGACACGACACCAGTCCACATCGGCTTTTGCCGTGATGGCAGTAGCAGCATTTACAGTCACCTCCTTGGTTCCTCCCAATGCATCAAACTTCAGCTCACTGGCCGTCAACGTCACCGTGGGTGTATAGGAAAGTTCTTTTCCTTCATCGCTACATCCAGCCATTGCCAGAAGCGCACCCACCATGAAAGTTATATTTATCAGTCTTCGTATCATAATATTCGATTGTTTTTATTCATACACTGTTATTCTTTATCGATGCGTTCCAACTTGACATGATTGAACCAACGGCGATGTCCCATGGTAGATTCATAAGAGTCATCCTCATAAGACATCAAGGCAAAACCATAGCTGGGTACGATATGCTCTTCTCCGGTATATTCATCAACCACCTTAGCCATTCCCTTAAAAGTCAAGGTAAAAGGAGATTCACTCGTAATATTCCCTTTTAGGAAAGCTTCGGCTCTGATATCTGCAGCAGAAAATTCCACGTACTCACCGTCCCATGTTCCGGGATAAACCAGACACAATGCCATTGGATAATAATCCCAATCATAGTCATACGCCAACGGTGTCGGCATGATGTAAAGCTGCCCGTCCTCCTGTCCGTAAAATACCGGAATCGGCTTATGCAGGAAATTTGCATCATCAGGGCTTTCAGCAGGATTTACTTCAACCATGTTATAAGAGTAATTGATAGAGTCAGCTTCTATCCGAACCGTCAATGACACGGGGTCATCCCATCTTTCCGTCTCGTAGGTATCCCAATTGAAATAGGGCTTAGTAGCTGTCAACTTGTATGTTCCTTCAAAATCGTAATACAAGTGTGCATCTTCCGGGAAGGAGCTAACAATGCTGACTTTTTCAGCTCCGGCGTCTGAACAGTTAAAAGTCATGGTACGTACATTCCAACGGAAATTGACGGCCTCCATGCCATCCACTTGGATTGGAATACGCAATTTCAACCCTTCATCCGTATAGAAGAAAGGCATTTCAACCGACTCTCCTCCCGTACTTGGAGTATAAGTAAGAACCCAATTGAAACGCTTGAACTGCCCGACAACCTTGCCATCTACCACTAGGTTGTAAACATCCCGGAAAGCCTGTTCGGAAACCACATTGGCTTTCTTGATATACTCAGCCCAGTTCACATCATCTCCCAACCGGGTAAGGACCATGGTATTCGCATATTTCTTACCTTCCAGCACAATCTTATCCTTGTCTCCGCTACGCAATACGAACTCATAATCCCCTCCATACGTTGCATTGGGGTTGTATTCGTCCGCAATACCCGGAGAAGCCAAATAGTGAATGATCGGATTATAGGTATCAAACGAGAGCGAGGTAGATTTCTCACTCTTCACAGTGTAAAGTGATGAATATTTCTGTCCGGGAACAGAGCCGCCAAAAGGCAGCGTAGTAGCCATTTCCACCTTATCCTTGGTGAAGCGGCAAAGTACAGGAATACCACCCAGCGCATAATCCGGCCCGATATAATATTCCATCAACCACCCATTCGGAGCACTCTGCAACAGTTCCATGTAGTTGTTTACATCCTCAGTCAAACGAGTAGCTGCCGACTGTTCGAAGTTGTCATCTTCCTCGAAGAGGCATGATTGAAGACCGATGCCTGCTATCGCAAACATCAGACCCAGCATAATATATCTTTTAAACGTCTTCATAGTTATTCGGCATTGGAGTTAGTAGTTTCATTCGAGGCATCTTCTGGCAAAGTCAGATCAAGTCTTTCCACTTCAGTCTGACGACGGAGAACAGCTTCACGCAACTTATCCAAATCGATTCCCCATGTTTCTTTCATGTAATTATAAACAATGGTAAACTTTTGCTGGATCAAGGCTGCACCCTCGGCACCTGCCTGCTCTAGCATATTATCCCAATAAGATTGGGTATGGGTTACATAGTTTGCAATGTTCTCCACAAAATCTTCATGTGCTTCACTCATGGCATAAGGAGTAACAAAACCAGCCTGCCAAGCCTGTTTGTCACTACGTCCATAAACCTCTCCGGTTTCGGGATCGGTGTAAATATACCAGTTACTCCCTACATATCCGTTTTCGGTAATACGGGTAAAAGCTTGATCAAAGTTCCGCCGTTGATGAAGAATATGGGCAAACTCATGGTGCATCGTCTTGAAATAATAAGTATTCAGCATATTGATGTCAATATGGTCCAGCGAGAGATCATTCACATTGTAAAGTGTGATTTTCATGCCCCCTTCCGCAGTACCCAAAACCATTGTTCCTGCCCCATCGTATGCCGGAGAACCTACCAGATGAATCGTCCGGGGAATATATGTACGCAGGAAATCAGGTCCGGCTACCTCATTGTATGCATCAATCCAGACATGCTTTACAATTTTGGCAAGAGCTACCGACTTGTCAAAATCGGCAGGAACCAAGTTATAGGTTATGTCGCTTTCAAAATCTTCGAAACGATATTTGAACGATACATTGTAGGGTGCCAGGTAATTGGCATCCAGCCAACGGTCGAAATCATTCTTGGCAGCCTCGGCATTCGCCTGTGCCTCTTTGTTCTCGAAGATACTGTGGTCAAAGTCCACTTTGTCCTCATTGCAGCTGCTCAGCCCCAAACCTAAAGCCACAGAAAACAGAAGTGCAGTATATATCTTTTTCATTGTTCCTATTGTTTTATGGGATTCAACATTCATTTAGCCCTCGGGTTGGGTTCCATGCCAGCTGAAATGACCGAACGGGGTATCTGTACGACCCGACGCAAATCACCCTTCGGCATCGAATCGGTCACTTCTACAAATACGCCATCTTCCACGTAACGACGATGAACAGTAATGCCATACCGACGGACGTCCTGCCAACGTACGCCCTCGCCCAACGTCAGAATACGGCGAATATGCAATACGCAGTCGATGAAAGCCTCTTTGGTGGCGTCCAACTGGATAAAGTCAGGTGAAAGGTGTTTCTTCACGGTCGGTTTACCCGGTTCGTAGTACGGAATCTGACTATAGAACGACACTATGTCATCAGGGGTTATATCAGTCTTATTCGTCGTAAAATTCTTCTGCCAAGCAGAAATGTCGGCAGCAGCCTCATTATATTGCCCGAGCAAAGCATAAGCCTCAGCACGCGTGATTAATGTTTCGTCAGTCGTAAACAGTGGAACAAGAACATACGGGAGATAAGAACTGCCGTCAATACTCATTTTACGATAAAGTGTCACACGACGGAACGACTTCTTCGGACTTCCGCTACCCGGCTGGAAGGACTGCTGATAGAAACGGACAGCCGACCCCCAAAGCCCTTTTGAGTCACAATCTTCTAAAGCCGTAAGGTTATTGTGCGAATAACGACGTGAAAAACTCCAACCAGCATCCACTACGCCTCCCAAGGTTGAACTTGAGCTGACAAGTAACAAGTTTGCCGGTTCGTTGGCATTGGCATAAGCATCGGATTGCACAGTTCCATTAGGAGTCAACACACCCAGCGCCTGCCAATTCCGCAACAACGCAGAAGGTTCCGGACCTAACACCCGAGTCGCATACTCAATGGTTTTCTTCAGATTCGAGAGATCCGGTTGCATGTAGTACAAATAGAAACGGGCAGCAAATGCATACGCCGCACGACGGTTAAAGTGATACTTAGGCACTTTATAGGCATCGTCACTAATCAGAGGAAGACCAGTCTCCAAATCAGCCTCAATTCTCCGGTAAACTTCCGCCAGTGTTCCACGCTCATACGTCGGATTAACCGTCGTTTCTGGTTCTGTGGGGTAAGGAATACCCAGCTGCTTCTCAGCCGTTTCATGATTATACACTTCGCAGAAGATTGTCGCCAAAGTGAAAGCACTATAGGCACGGCAAAGCAACGCCTCACCACGACAGGCATCCAGAGAAGCGGGGTTCCCCTTCTCCTCAATAGCCTTCAAGGCATCGTTCGCTTGTGCAATAGCCTGATAACAGGATTGCCACAATCCGTGAGGACTGTCCTGACGTTCTTCAGTAGGGTCATGCAACAAATAAAGTTCCTGGTCTAGTCGATGCCAATAGGTAAACGAATGGCGGTTCTCGTCGATGTTGTCACTGAGGAACTCTCCAATCAGACAACTGGTCTGGTCGGGATAAGCTGTCACCAACAGACTGGCGATGTTCTTTGCTGAATCGAGATTGGTACGGTTATCAGGCATCTCATCAAGAAAATCATTGCATGCCGTACAGACAGCCAGGCATGAAGCCCAATATAGTATTTTATTCATAATCGTGAGTTTATAGATGAGTAGTCAGATTAAAGTCCCAGGCGTACGGTCAACGTAAACTGACGAGGTACGGGAGAAGCCACACCACCGGTGTTGAAGAACTCGGGATCTTGTCCGTTCAACTTCTTGTCTGCATAAAGCAGCATCAGGTTGGTGGCTTGCAGCTTCAGCGAGAGGGTCTGCATCTTAAGGTAGGATATCCACTTCTTGGGGAAGTCATAACCCAAGGAAATCTCTTTCAGACGGATAAAGTCACCCTTTGCCACACGCTCTGTCGAATAGTTGTAGGCATTGTAAGCATAAGACAAGTCATAGTTCTCATAGTACTGACGTCTGTCCAAAATAACAGGAATAGTGGTCGACAGCTCTTCGCCCGACAGTTCCCAACGGTTCTTGAACTCACGCGGCATGGCATCCAGGTCGGTATACGTGGCACTGAACCTAGGGTCTAGACGCACGACATTGCCGAAGGCGTAAGTCAGGAAAACATTCAGTTTGAATCCTTTGTAGGTGAATACATTGCCCAGACTACCGGTAATGGTCGGATCGGTCGGTCCTTCATACTTCAGGAAGTCCAGATTGTCGCGTTGCTGGAAGCTGATATCAGTGCTGGTCACTTCTCCATTTACCTCAAACTGCGGGATACCGTCTTCGTCCAGTCCGACAAACGGAATGGAGAAAAGGCTACGCACGGGATAACCCGGACGGGTGAAACCTGTACCGGAAATGAAGTTCATCAAGTTGGAACGTGTATCCAACTCGGTCACTTTCGTTTTCGAATTCGAGAAAATCAGGTCGGAAGTCCATGAGAAGGCGCGGTTCCGGATGTTCACGGTCGAGAGGGTGAACTCCACACCGTGGCTGCGCATGGAGGCGACATTGGCATATTTGTACGGGAACCCGCCAACACCGCTGGTATTGATCAGACCAATCAGGTCGTAGTTGTTACGGCGATACCAGTCGATGGCAAAGTTGATGCGGTTGTTGAGGAAGCCCATTTCGGCTCCGATGTTCAGCTCGTGCTTCTTCTCGTAGGTCAATTCGCTATTCTCGGGTTCGTCCAGATAAAGACCCATCTCCTGAATGCTGGCAAACGGACGATAAGGCGTCGTGCCGAGGAAAATGGCGTGGGAGTTTGTCACACTGGCAGGACCGCGGTCGGCTGTCAGGGAGTAAGAGGCTTTCAGCGTGAAGTGCGACAGCGCCGGCTCGAACAGGTCCTTGAAGAACTTCTCTTCATGGGCATTCCAGGCTGCCGAGATATTCCAGGTCGGCAACCAGCGTGCCGAACGGCTGCTACCCATGCGGTTGGTACCTTCGTAACGGAACGTACCGTTGAGGGTATAGCGTCCGTCATAGGAGTAAGTGGCATTCATGAAGGCAGCCACCGCACGTCCCATGGTATGGTTCAGCGAATAGTACTTGTCGTCCGCCTCAATGCCCTTCTTGAAGAACTGGTACACATAGGAGGGCAGCTCACCCAGCGAGTACTGCATGCCCCAGCCGCGGAACATGGAGTTGGAGCGCTTCAGGCTGTTCACTTCCATACCGGCAAAGAGGTTGGTCAGGTGACGTTCATCGGCACCCCATGCCTTGTTCCAGTTGGCGGTGGCACGGAAGTCCCAACCTGCCATCTTGTAGTCGCGACGCTGGTAGATACCTCCGTCGGGAAGGATGCTGATGGGCAGTGCATAGGGGTAGTCGGGGTCTTTGTAGAGCAGGTCGTTGGCATCGCGGATGGTCGCGTCGTCCATGCCGGTGCGGTAGGCGATGGCCTGGTTGGCATCGTCGAGGATGTTGTGCTCCTGCGAGGTGGTCTGGTATTTGATGGCTGCCAGTGCCGACAGTTCCAGACCGCGGATGGGTTTGTACTTCAACTCACTCTGGAAACGCAAGTCGACGATGTTCAGCTCCATGTTGTTGTGGTCCAGCTCATGCAGGATGTTGAACGGAGCATAGTTGGCGGTGTAGAACGTATGGGGCTCCAAGGCACGCGAGGAGTTGAGTGCATAGGAGTAGGGGTTCAGGTCAAAGTCACGTGTCACCTCTCCATTGGCGGCATCGACCGTGGCACTCAGGGTGCCCGGAGCCTTCTGCTTACGGTAAGAGGCATTGGCAATCAAGCCCACGGAAAGTTTCTCGCTGATGTTATAGGTAGTGTTCAGGTTGGCGGTGTAGCGTTTCACCTCGCTCTGTTTGTACCATCCCGGGTCTGTCAACGCACTCAGGGAGGCATAGAACGATGCCTTCTCCGTACCCGTGGAGATGCTCACGGAGTGGTTCTGCGAAACGGCGTTGGAGAACAGCAGGTCAAACCAGTCCGTGTTGCGCATCTCGGCAGCCTTCTTATAGGCGTTGATGGCATCGGGCGTATTGGGCAGGGCATACTGTCCGGTAGCCGGGTCATACGTATTCATGAGCTTGTACATGTAGCCATAGACACCGCTGTCAGAGGCGCGGTGGAGGTCGGCGGCATTGAGCCAGCCTTTCTTCTCCATTTCGTCATACACGCCCATCTGGTCCTGTGAATTCATGATGTTGAACTCGTTGTAGCTGGGCTTCATGCGCATGGTGAATTCACCGGTGTAGTTGATGCTGCTGTGTCCGGCACGTCCCTTCTTCGTGGTGACGACAATCACACCCGCCATGGCGCGTGCGCCGTAGATGGAGGTGGCTGAACCGTCCTTCAGGATCTGGAAGCTCTCGATGTCGTCGGCATTCAATCCCGCAATGGCAGAGCTGATCAGCGTCTCGGCATCACCCGACGAAAGGTCGTCGGCACCCACATCGACCGCATCTTCAATGATGACACCGTCGACCACCCACAGCGGCTTGGAGCTGCCATAGATGGAGGTAGCACCCCGGACACGGATTTTCGGAGCCGTACCGAAGGTTCCCGACACATTCTGCACCGACACACCGGCAATGCGTCCTTCCAGCGAGCGGCTGATGTCCGCCATACCGTCGAGTTTCACCTTGTCGGCATCCACCTTTGCCGTGGCACCGGTAAACATACGCTTATCCATTTTCTGCATACCCGTCACCACCACCTAATCAATCAGCATGGCATCGGGATAGAGGGTAATCTTCATGGTTGCTTGCGCTTTCAGCACTTGGGTCTGCATGCCGATGTAGCTGATTTTCAGTTTCGCATTCTTGTCGACACGCAAGGTAAACTTACCTTCCACATTCGTTGTTACGCCCGTCTTCGTTCCCTCGACCACAACCGAGGCACCGATAATAGGCTGACCGTCTTCGCCGGATATCACCGTACCTGTCACCTGCAAGGTTTGGGCAATTGCCAGGTGAACACCGATCAATAAATACGCACAGAACAGTGCTAAGATTCGTTTCATAAAGTTCTTGTTGTTAAGGTTATCAGGTGTATACACATCCAACACACCTTCCGATTGAATAGATTTATCTGCACGGGAATGGAAAAAGTCATTCCCTTCCCCGCCACCTTGCGGCAACGGAGATGCACACACAGCATGGGTACACAAGGGGTCAGCCGACCCGGGTACCCGTCCCACAGGAGGACGAAGCAAAAAGATTTTGGGGTTCTGACAAGTGAAGGGTCACGCGCTCTGATGCGTCTTTTCTCTTCTCCTTATCCACACACACGGTTGAAACTCTTTCTCTCAAAGTTGCGGAAACTTCTCTCTTCTCTTTTCTCTCATCCACACAACTGCCTCTCTCAACTTCTCCCAAGAGGGAACCACTCACCAGTGGTAGTTTCGGTGACATTCCGTCACGGGGATTTACCCCCCCCCAGGACAAAAACAAGGCATTGGCTGACAAATCGTCAAACTGTCTCATTCTTCTCATGGCTCTTTTGTTTTCAATTATTACTATTAATTAACTCTCACTTCGCAAATGTAGCATTTTTATTTACCTACGCAAACATTTCTTTAAGATTTCGTACTCTTCAAAGGAAAAAAAAGCCGGTGGACGAACCTGCCGGGGAGAAGACTTCGCACACGAAGTCTTCTCCCCGACCGGTCCGTCCACCGGATACTCTGTTCGTTCAGTCTTCCAGACGGACAGCCGTGCCGCTGCAAGTCACCATCAGCATGCTGCCGGACTGTCCCACCGTCTCGTAATCGATGTCAATGCCAACGACGGCGTTGGCACCCAAACGCTGGGCTTCCTCCTCCATCTCCCGCAAGGCGGTCTGTTTGGCCTCGCGAAGCACTTCTTCATACGCTTTGGAACGTCCGCCAAGGAAATCGCGGACACTCGCCATGAAGTCGCGAAGGAAATTGGCACCGATGATTGTCTCTCCCGACACCACGCCATAGTAAGCCGTGATGTGTTTGCCCTCTACCGAAGGCGTTGTCGTCAATAACATATTCTTCTATCTAACTAAGTTAAGTTCAGCATCCATCGCATACCCCCTACTCCACGTACACGCGTCCGTCCGCCTTCTGAGTGATGGTGAACTTGTTCATGCGGTTGAGCAGCGTGAGGGCATGCTGCAAATCCTGCCGGCGATCTGCCACAAAGTGCAGGCGGCTCTCCATGGCTTCGGCATTGCAGAAGACCACGGACACGTTGTACCAGCGTCCCAACTCCTTCATGATGTCCAGCAGGGTGACATTGTCGTAATAGAAATAACCTTCCCGCCAATGTATGTATTGTGACACATCGACCTTCTGTACGGCAAAGCCACCGTCAGTCTGCAGGCTCGCCTGTTCGCCGGGCTTGATGCGTACCGTCCGTTGCCGGTCGGCGTCACTCACCTCCACACTGCCTTCCACCAGCGTCACTTCCGTGTCAGAACCTTCATAGCCGGAGACATTGAATTCCGTCCCCAGCACCCGGGTCTGCAAGGTCTGCGTACGCACGATGAAGGGGTGTCCGGCATCTTTTGCCACACGGAAGTAGGCTTCCCCGTCCAGGAATACACTCCGCTCCTTCCCCGTGAACCGGCTGGGATACACCAGGCGGCTGTCGGCATTCAGATAGACTTCCGTTCCGTCAGACAAGATGAGCTTGAAGGTCTGACCGCGAGGGACAGTCAGGCTGTGACGTTCGGGCAGGTCCTTGGCATAGGCTGACAGGTTGGCGGGAGTGTGATAATCCAGCTCATGAGGTCCCTTGGCGACCCACACTGCCGGACGGTCTGTCCCGTCATCCGCCGAAGCCTGTACACCCGGTGCCTTCTCTGTCTGCAACACCGGACTGCGCAAAGCTGCCGAGTCGGAGGCAAACACCAGCAACGGTTCCTTGCCGGTCCCTGCCCCGTTTCCGCCGGGCAACATCCACAGGAACAGAAGCAGCACAGCCGCCGCCACTCCGACCAGGGACAGTCCCCAGCGTCTCAGACGCAGACGCCGTTTGCGGGACTGCCCGGCATGGAAGGCAGCCAACAGTACC
This sequence comes from Bacteroides sp. Marseille-P3684, assembly GCF_900291465.1. Lineage (GTDB taxonomy): Bacteria > Bacteroidota > Bacteroidia > Bacteroidales > Bacteroidaceae > Phocaeicola_A. Next base: position 1,633,646 of record NZ_LT985808.1, on the reverse strand, counting down.
TCCACATCCGGCTCTTCCTGCCCGATGCGTGAAGCAGCGGCGAGCAGTCTCAGGTGGAGACAGTCGTCGGTCAATCCTTTCTCTTTCACTTGCTGCCACAGCTCTCCGTCCCGCTCGGACATCCCCTCCAGGAGGTCCAACAGTTCTTCGTCTGTGACAGGTCTATCTTTCGTATCCATACAATAACAGTTGACAAGGTTTCAGGGAATATCCTATATATATAACGTATCAGCCCGGTCAATCGGGTACGGCTTTATTGTTTTTTTGCAATTTTTTCACGAAGTAAGTTCAGTGCCTTCGTCAGATTCTTCTTCACGGCACTGGTGCTCATGTTCATCTCTTCCGCCACCTCCCTGTATTTCTTTTTGTCAATGTAGCAGGCTTCCAGAATCTGACGGGTCGAAGGCTTGAGGTTTGACATCAGTTCCCGGATAATCACAATCCGATAGTCCATATCCATGAGTGCCGGTTCCGGCTCATAACCTTCGTCGCACGACTTGCAATACTCCACATACTGGTTGTGCACATCGAGGTGGCGCAGGTAATCCAGGCAACGGCTCCTCACGAACGAATACAGGAAGGAGCGCACCGTCGAACGGTCCATCAGCTGAAAGTTCATCCAGACATGTTCATACGCACTGTTGACAATGTCCCGGCACTCCTCCTTGGTACCGATCATCTGGAAAGCATAGATAAAAAGCCGGGTATAGTATAAGCGGAATATATCGTCGAATTCAGTTTTTTCTTCCATCACAAACAGCAAAAAAGGCGCAAGTCTCTCTTTCTTGCGTCAGGGTGTTTGACATCACAACGAGGCATTATGCCTCCACATTGTCGAGTGGCACGGTGCTTCCGCTGTCCTTGTAGGAAGCAAAACCTTTCACGCGCACCCGTTTCTCCTTCTCAGTCTCTGTCGGGGCAGCATTGAGCTGCTTGAAATTGTCCTTAATGACATCATGCGTGGCAAAGAACTGGTCGAGCACCGCTTTCAGGTATTCGTCGAGCGGGGCTTCTTTCGGCGTGAAGAGGATGTGGCACTTGGAGTGGAATCCCAGGTTCTTCTGTTCCTCGTCGGTCGTATAGACGGTTGTCACGATGGAGTCCACATTGACCAGGTTGACAATTTCCTTCAGGTAGGGCAATGCCTTGTTGGTCAGTTCACTGGTTCCCCACCAGGGATTCCAGATGACGATGAAGCGGCTGTCTTCCTGCGTAGCGATGTAGAAGTCATCCCCCTGGTATTTAAAACAGATATGTTTTTCCTCGTTCAGTTGCGGTTGGCAGCCAATGGCCTGGAGGACGGTTACCACAAGGTCCTGTGTACTGATGTCGTCCAAGTCTCTTTCAGCCAGCCGGTCGGCAATCTCCTTGTGCTTTCTTCTGAAATAGAAGAAGCACACGATCGGCCATACCGAAAGCGCGATTACTGCAATTAGAATTGTCAAGTCTGCCATATTCTTCCTAGTTTATAAGTAACATGAACCAACTTTCGCAAGCGAAGGTTGACGGGTTCTCCTCTGTAGGGCAAATATAGCGAATAAATTATAAATGGATATAAAAGTGGTTTGGATTTTATCAAATTATCCGTTCCGTGGTAAGACGGAAGGGGATTCGAACAACGGGAAGATGTCAGGAGGGGAAATCATCGATACCGTCAGCACAGGCCCTGATATTGTTTACGAATATAGTCCATGCTCAATTCTAATGAAGATTTTACTCAATTGTGATGAGGATTTTACTCAAATCTATTACGGATTTTACTCAAATCTGCTTGCAAATTTACTCAAATCTCCTGTTTATGCAAATAGAATTGTTCTAAATTTCAGGTAATTGACTAAGTAGATATAAAAGCGATTTGGATTTTATCAAATTATCCGTTCCGCGGTAGGACTGAAGGGGATTCGAACAACGGGAAGATGTCAGAAGGGCAAATCATAGTGGGGAATATCATCCTCTTTGACAGATAACAAGGTCTTTTCCTCCAAAAGAGCAATGTCTTTAATCTTTTTGCGAAACTGGGCAAAGCTGTCTCTGGCTTCAATCTCCTTCTTACGGTTCCGACTCAGTATGAGATATTCCTCCTCTTTGTCAATTCCCAAAAAACGCCTGCCAAGCAAATTGGCCGCAATTCCCGTAGTACTGCTTCCGGTGAATGGGTCAAGAATCCACGCACCGCTGTGGGTTGACGCCAAGACAATGCGTGACAATACGGACAATGGTTTCTGCGTAGGATGTTTTCCGCATGCCTTCTCCCAACGGGCGATAGCCGGAAGTTGCCACACGTCTGTCATCTGTTTACCACCATTGACCAACTTCATCACCTCATAATTATAACAATGAGGAACTTTAGGCAACTTTCGTGCCCAAATGATGAACTCCGTGGAATGCGTTAAATACCGACAGGTAATGTTAGGTGGCGGATTGGTCTTAGCCCATGTTACGACATTCAGAATCTTAAAACCAAACTCCGTTAAAATATGGGCAATAGAAAAGATGTTATGATAAGTTCCGCTCACCCATATTGTCCCATTGTTTTTCAGTTTTTCACGGCATTCACTTATCCATGCCCTATTGAAGGAATCCATGTATTCCGGAGTCCCCCCTTTGTCCCATTCCCCCTTATCCACGCACACGACTTTCCCACTTTGCACGCTTATTCCTCCATTGCTCAGGAAATAAGGAGGGTCGGCAAATATCATGTCGAACTTGAAATCAAATTGTTTCAACAGTTCGATACAGTCGCCGTGAAGAAGGGTGAAAGCATGGTCGGAAGAACGGAAGAAAGGAGTAATTTTATCAAAACTGACCCGAGGAAGCTCCTCAGGAACACTATCTTTTAGACAAGTAAATTCTACATCTATGAAGTCAGAAGAATCAAGAACAACCAATTCTTTTCGATACAATGCCTTTATCCTTCGATACGCCTCTTCCTCTGATGCGGATTGAACCGCTATTTGCCTTGAGAGCGTTTCTGTGATTTCAAATCTGTATTCCATCATAATTCATATTAGGAATACAAAAGAATATCAAAAATAAATCACCAATGACAAAAGATCCTTATATAACGTTCCTGATCAGAAAAGAACATTTGTCTTGCACTTGTAGTAGATGTATATCAACCAATTATACAAATCAGTTCACACAACCAGAGTTAAAATACGATCACAGGAATAGAGGATTCCGTATGCTTTCAATCGCAAGAGTATACAGTTTGTTCAACGTATTATAACCTAGAAACTGAACTCGCTTATGATTGACCAAATCGTTAAATGCACTATAATGCAACTTCTTCTCAAACTCATCCCTACGCCTGTTGTCTGCCACAATAAACATTTTACAGTAAAAATCTTGTAAATCGAAGAATTTCAGAAGTGAGTTTTGTATGTCTGTTGAATGCTCCACTTCAAAGAATGCATGGGGCATTCTTCTCTCATTAAACCATATTACATCGATTGTAGAACTTCTATGCACCAATTCAGGAAAAGAAAATGGTGGAATCTGGTTTAATGTGCGTATTTCTTTCAATGTTGTTCCAGCATATTTTTTATTCTTATCTTGTTCCGGCACATAGGTCAGTAAATCCCGACAGTTACCTATTTCCAACAAAAGGCCTTGATAGTAAGAGTGATTGAAATCTTTCAGCTGTATGGAATCCGAGTTATGAGCCGTCTCCACGATGAATCCATTTGCTTCAAGTTGTTTTCGGCATGAATCTAAAGCCCATAATCCCGGCTTGATCTTATAAATTTCCTTGCGCTCTTGCACGATTCTGCGCACACTGGCAAAAGGCGTTTTTGTATTCCATTGGCAATCGCCTATTTTAAATACCACTTGATATAATTGTCCTAGTGTTGCAACTCCTCCCAATTGCTTCAAGGCCTCAATAACAGCTTCATATTGTTTCATGACTACTAGATAATCACACGTTTTACATCTTTTCCGTGATGGAGAGTTTCAAATCACCTCACAAAATACTTTGGTAGCACAAAGATAGTAAAACAAACTGAGCCACAAAATTTAGCACATGCCGAGACCACCGCCGCCATAACAGCAAAAAGAGGAACTCCAACATGGAATTCCTCTTCGTAAGAGCGGAAGACGGGACTCAAACCCGCGACCCTCAGCTTGGAAGGCTAATGCTCTATCGACTGAGCTACTTCCGCAAATTCAGTGGGCAAAGATGGATTCGAACCACCGAAGGCGTAAGCCAGCAGATTTACAGTCTGCCCCATTTGGCCACTCTGGTATTTGCCCGTTTTGCATCACTGAGAGGCTTTATCTCTCAATTGCGATGCAAAGGTACGACTATTTTTTTAATCTGCAAACAAAATCGACCATTTTTATTGCAGTAATTGCACATTCGTCGCCTTTATTGCCCAGCTTGCCGCCGGAACGGTCTTCTGCCTGCTCCATGTTGTTGGTGGTTATCAGACCGTAAATCACAGGTACATCGCCGGTTGCGTTGAGTTGGGTGATGCCTTGCGTGGCTCCGGCGCAAACGTAATCAAAGTGAGGGGTATCACCGCGGACCACACAGCCCAAGGCAATAACGGCATCCACCTTGCCGCTCTTGATCATCTGTGCCGAACCGAACGTCAGCTCAAAACTGCCGGGAACAGTCATGACGCAGATGTTCTCGTCTTTCGCACCATGCTTCTTCAACGTCTTCAGCGCACCGTCCAGCAGCGCACCGGTGATGTTGTCATTCCATTCGGAAACGACAATGCCAAAACGCATGGCACCCGCATCGGGCACCGTGTCTACATTATACTCTGAAAGGTTGTGATACTTTGTTGCCATAGTCTCTATTTGGTTTTTGTTGGTTTATGAAGGTATTCAGCTGACAGACGGACGGGTCGTCCGCCAAACAAGGAAAACGGATGACACGGATAGACTGACGGTCCGTTCCCGTCCTTATCCGCATCATCCGTCGTTCAACAAGTTTTGTGTATGTAAAAGGTTATTTGCCGCGTCCGTGACGAAACGTGTTCCGGACTTCCCGGAGGACCTGCCCCGGATTATTTCGAAACGCGCTCGATGTACTTGTCGATATTCGCTCCGTTGTATGAGTTGAAGTATTTCTCCTTGATGGTCTGGTAGAGCTTCAAGGCCTCGTCGTTCTTGCCCAGCTTCTCATACAGCTCACCTGCCTGAAGCAGGAAGATGGGACTCAACGACTGGCTGTCGCTGCTGTTGGCTGCATCGACCAGGAGGGCGACGGCTTTCTCCAGGTCACCCTTGTTGGCATAGCAGTTGCCCAACGCACCCTTCACGGCAGGAGCCACCATCTGGTCGTCTCCACTGAACTTCTCCAGGTAAGGGATAGCCTCTTCATATTTTCCGGTCTGAGCCAGACAGAGGCCTGCGTATGCGTTGGCAAGATTTCCGGCAGCCGTTCCACTCTCCTCTTCAGCAATCTTTGCAAAGCCCTTGTAGCTCAGCGAATCGCCATTGAGTGCCAGCTCATACTGGCTCATTGCGAAATATTCCTGTCCTTTCGCCAGCATGGTCGAAGCTTTCTGCTCTTTCGGCATGGCAACGAAGTGGTTGTAAAGCAACCAGCCACCTACGATGACTACCACTGCGACAACGATGCCGATGATTGTCTTCTTATTCTTAATAATGTATGCTTCCGAAGAGCTCAGTGCCTCTTCCACATCCATTGCATTGGGAGTGTGTTTTTGTTCTGCCATATTTATAGAAACTTTTAATATTTACTTATTTACCGTATTTTCGGAGGGCAAAAGTAGTTTATTTCCGTATATAAAGAAAATTTCAACGCATCTTTTTTAGGATTAGTAATCCGTTGAGGGGTGAACCGGGGGACGAACGGACGGTTTGACAAATCGTCAGTTTGTCACTTTGTCAAACGAATCGCTCCACAAAGGCCCTTTTCGCAGCCGGAACAGGAGTCGGTGGATTTTTTTGTCGTTTCAGGCGGTTTGCAAAATTCACCGTGTCACAACTACGGACGAAACACCGTCCATCCGTCTTCCGGTCAAACGTCGGATAAAAAGAATGGAAAGCGGGAACGCACATCTTCCGTGCAAAATCACACATCCGAAAAAGACGTCCGTCCGTTCAAACCAGAAGCAAACAAAGCACAACAAGTGTTATCGTAAGCAAACTACAACGTTCCGTAACGGAAACATTTGTACTCGACGGACGAAACAATATTGTTTCACTCGCCAAACAATATTGTTTCACGTGGCAAACACAAGTGTTTGACGGCTCAAACAATAGTGTTTGAAGGGTATAATTATTCATTTCGGGTCAGGAATGGAATCTTTATGCAAATTCCGTCGCATATCTATTCTTAAAAAAACCTGCTTTTCCGATTTTCGCAAAAGTGTGAGTTAGCTGGGAAAGGCATATTCCGCGATTCTGTCAAGCAATTAACTTAAATCCGTGTCTTTCTGACAAGAGGGGACGCCGCCGGACCGTCTCCGTTTTCCGCAAAGAAAGAGGGTTCCGGCTCTTTCCGAATCGACATTTAAGACGTAACTTTGCGGCATGATACTGAAACGAATTTCGATACTCAACTATAAGAACCTGGCGGAAGTGGAGCTGGACTTCTCGCCGAAAATCAACTGTTTCATCGGGCAGAACGGCATGGGAAAGACGAACCTGCTCGATGCGGTCTATTACCTGTCCTTCTGCAAGAGCGCCTCCAACCCGGTGGACTCGCAGAACATCCGGCACGACGAGGAGTTTTTCGTCATCCAAGGCTTCTATGAGCTGGAGGACGGGACACCGGAAGAAATCTACTGCGGACTGAAACGCCGGCAGAAGAAGCAGTTCAAACGCAACAAGAAGGAATACGGACGGCTGGCGGAGCACATCGGCTTCATCCCGCTCATCATGGTGTCACCGGCTGACGCGGAACTGATTGCAGGGGGCAGTGAGGAGCGACGTCGCTTCATGGATGTGGTCATCTCGCAGTATGACCGCGAATACCTGGAGGCGCTGATGCGCTACAACAAGGCGTTGCAACAGCGGAACACCCTGCTGAAGCAGGAGGAGGAACCCGACGGGGAACTGATGGCAGTGTGGGAAGAGATGATGGCGGAGACGGGCACGACGGTCTATCGCAAACGGGAGGAGTTCATCCGCGAGTTCATCCCCATTTTCCAGTCGTTCTACTCCTACATCTCGCAGGACCGCGAACGGGTGGGACTGACCTACCGCTCGCATGCCCAACGGGGTGCTCTCATTGACGTCATACGGGAGAGCCGACCGAAGGACCGCATCATGGGATATTCGCTCCACGGCATTCACAAGGATGAGCTGGAGATGGAGCTGAGCGACTTCCCCATCAAACGCGAGGGGTCACAGGGACAGAACAAGACGTACCTCATCGCCCTGAAGCTGGCACAGTTCAACTTCCTGAAGCGGACGGGCAGCCGCACGCAACCCATCCTGCTGCTGGACGACATTTTCGACAAGCTGGATGCTTCGCGGGTGGAACAGATTGTGAAACTCGTGGCAGGCGACAGCTTCGGACAGATTTTCATCACAGACACCAACCGGGACCACCTGGACAAGATATTACGGAAGACGGAACAGAACTACCGCCTGTTCACCGTCGACAAGGGTGCCGTGAGCGACCGCATCGAGGAGGGCGGCAAGGCATGAAACGCAACGATGCGGAACAAATCGGACTGCTCATCCGGCAGTTCATGCGCCGGGAAGGACTGGAGTCTCCACTCAACGAGTACCGGCTCATCCAGGCATGGAAGGAGGTCCTGGGTCCGGGCATCTCTTCCTACACCGACGGCCTGCACATCAAGAACCAGACGCTCTACGTGCACATCACGTCGCCGGTCCTCCGCCAGGAGCTCTCGATGGGACGCGACCGGATAGTGAAAAACCTAAACCACCACGTGGGGGCCCAGGTTATCACAAATATCGTTATCTACTGAAGTTATAAAACAGGAACGGACTATTTCGCCCATCCCTTGTCCGTCAGCACGGCATCCAGCGGACGGTCAAACGGTTCGCAGGGAACACGGGGGACCAGTTGCAGGTCGAAGGCTATACCTATATTATAGGAGTTGAGCTTCGGCAGCAGACGGTCATAGTATCCCTTGCCCCGTCCGAGCCGGTTGCCTTCGGTATCAAACGCCACACCGGGGACAAGCGTCAGGTCAATCGACGCATAGTCGGTGAACGGCTCACCCGTCGGCTCACCGATGTGGTAACGTTCGCCCGGTTGCAGGTCCTGAGGTCCCGTGTATCGGCGAAGTTCCAGTTCGTCTCCCTTCACCACCGGAAGCAGGATGCACTTCTTCGTGCGCCAACGTTCCACAAAGTCATGAGTCCCGACTTCATCGGGCATGGAGTAGTAGCACAGCACCGTGTGTGCCTCCTGAAAACGGGGCGACTGCTCCAGCATGGCAAACAGCCGTTCGGAGGCTGCCGCAGCATCGGCGACAGCCATCGAACGTTTCAACTGCGCAATGTGCCTGCGCATGACTTTCTTCTCTTCGTTCATTCGGATTTCTCTTCAGTTTGCGGAGCTTTCGGGAACGATTCCCCCTTCTCCAACACTTCGACGGCCTTTGCTACCGTGGGGTCGCTCTCATTGATATACTGCACGTAGTCGCCAAAGTCGAGTGCATAGTTGACCACACTGCCGATGACCAGCTTCTCCAGCAACGGATAGGACTTGCGTATCATCAGGTTGCGGCGCTTGATGCCCCGTGTCTCGGCAAAGCGTGCAAACTTGTCCACGAGGTTCTGACGTTTCAGGTAGGCCACGAGCGAAGCCTGGTCCTTGAACTCTTCCAGCTTCTGACGGTTCTTGTCGGTGTATTGGAAACCGAACTCGATGTACACGCCGCGGTTCACACACGTCATGTAGTAAGAGGTGTATCCTGTGGTGTCCTGCGGCACAAAGATGTCGGGCATGATGCCTCCGCCGCCATAGACCGTGCGTCCCAGGGAAGTGTGGTAGACCTCCTCGGTGTTCTGCTTGATGCTGTCCTCCGAGAAGAACTCTCCGTGGTTGAAACGGTTGACGATGTCGTATTCATACTCCGCCCCTTCGCCACGCACGTAGGGTTTCTGGATGCAACGTCCCGAGGGAGTGTAATAGCGTGCCACGGTCAGGCGCATCGACGAACCGTCGCGGAAGTCAATCGGTTGCTGCACCAGTCCCTTGCCAAAGGTACGGCGTCCAATAATCAGTCCACGGTCGTTGTCCTGGATGGCTCCGGAGAAAATCTCACTTGCGGAAGCCGAAATTTCATCGGTCAGCAGGACGATGGGCGTCTTCTGGTTGGTGCCCCGTCCGTCGGAACGGAACTCCTCACGCGGCGACTTGCGTCCCTCGGTATAGACAATGAGGCTGTTGCGCGGAAGGAACTCGTTGATGATGTTGACCGCCGAACCCAGGTAACCTCCGGTGTTGCCCCGCAGGTCGATGACCAGTCCTTCGCTGCCCTGCTGCTGGAGGGTGGCAATGCCAATCATCACCTCGGCATAGGTCGTCTCGGCGAACTTGTTGATTTTGATGTAGCCTATCTTGTCGGTCAGCATGTAGTAGGTGTCCACACTCTCCACGGGGATGTCGCCACGCACCACGGTGAAGTCGAGCGTCTCTTTCACACCGGGACGGTAAATGCCCAGCTTCACCACGCTGCCCTTTTCACCCTTCAGCTTCTTCATGGCATTCTCGTTGGTCACCACCTTGCCCACGAACGCCGAGTCGTCGACGGCAATGATGCGGTCGCCCGGCATCAGTCCCACCTTCTCGGAGGGTCCGCCTTGGATGACGCTGTTGATGCAGATGGTATCCTTTTGGATGGTGAACGACACGCCGATGCCGCTGAAGTGTCCCTTCAGGTCGGCATTGCTCGCCTCCACATCCTTGGCGGAGATATACATGGAGTGCGGGTCCAGCTCTGCCAGAATTTGCGGCATGGCTTTCTCCACGAGGTCTCCCATGCTCACCGAGTCGACATACTTGTCGTCGATGATGCGCAGCAGGTCGTTCAGCTTATTGGATGACGTATTGATGATGCTCAACCGGTTTCCCGAGAAATGGTTGGCATAGAAGGTCCCTATCAGGATGCCGACGACAATGCTGACGGCAATGATGACAGGAATGAAACGAGAGGTCTTGTTGTTGTCACTCATACATTCTATATTATTCTTTAGGATTCACATATACCACTTCGATACCGGCTTTCCGCAACAGCTCGATGCCGTCCTCCAGGCGATACTTCTCCGAGTAGACCACACGGCGTATCCCCGCCTGAATGATGAGCTTGGCACACTCGATGCAGGGCGAAGCCGTGACGTAGAGCGTGGCACCGTCGCTGCTGTTGTTCGAACGGGCTATCTTGGTGATGGCATTCGCCTCGGCATGGAGCACGTAGGGCTTCGTCACATTGTTCTCGTCCTCGCAGATATTCTCAAATCCCGACGGTGTCCCGTTGTAGCCGTCGGAGATAATCATCTTGTCCTTCACAATCAGGGCACCCACCTGCCTGCGCTTGCAATAGGAGTTCTCCGCCCAGATGGCTGCCATGCGGATGTAGCGCCGGTCCAGTTCGTATTGCTTGGTTTCGTCGTATGTCATACTGTTCATTCTTTTTGTTTCACTCCCTTTCTATTTGTCCGGGCTGAAGAGGATGGAAGTCCCTGCTTCCGTATAGATGCGAAGATAGATATAACTTCCTTCATAACGTACAGCTTCTTCCAAATATTTTATCATAATCCGACTGATGGCATCCTCGCCTGTCACCGGTCTGTCGAAATGGAAGCGGATGGTCTGGTTGGAACCGTCGACCGTCCATGTTCCGGTGAGGGTAGTACTTCCTGCCTGGGCATTGAATGTCTCCGGCGTGAAAGAGATGCGGTAAGCATCGCGGCGATTGCCCAACTGCTGGTGCTGTGCCTCGTCCAGGCTGGAGGTCCGTCCGTCGGCGTTATACAGTTCGGTCACATACCAGGTGCGTTCGACAAAGATGCCTGAGATGTCGTCTTCGTCGTTGCAGCCTGCCAGCAACGGCAACAGCAGGCACACCAGCGAAAGTCTGAAAAGGGTTGTCCAATGTTTCATCGGTTCTTGTTTTTTAGTGTTGACGGGGAAAGATGGGTTGCTCACTTGTCACCTGTAATAATGCCATTCCGGCGCAGGAGGGCCTCAATGGTCGGTTCCTGTCCGCGGAAGCGTCGGTAGAGCACCATCGGATGTTCCGTCCCTCCCTTCGACAGAATCTGTTCGCGGAAGGACGCAGCCACCTCGCGGTTGAAAATGCCTTTCTGCTTGAACACCGAGAAGGCATCGGCATCGAGCACCTCCGCCCACTTGTAGCTGTAATAGCCTGCCGAATAGCCACCATCCATGATGTGCGAGAACTGCACGCTCATGCAGGTACCGGGTACGACCGGGAGCAGCTGTGCCTTTGCCCAGGCCTCCTGTTCGTAGGCACGCACATCGCCGTCAAAGTCCTCGTGACGGGTATACCATGCCATGTCGAGCAGCCCGAAACTCACCTGACGCAGGCAGGCATAAGCCACGTTGAAGTTCGATGCCCGGATGATGCGTTCCACATATTCGTCAGGCAGCAGTTCGCCCGTCTGGTAATGCCGGGCAAAGGTGTGCAGGAATTCCTTTTCGATAGCGAAGTTCTCCATAATCTGGGACGGGAGTTCCACAAAATCGCGGTAGACGCTCGTCCCGCTCATCGAGGCATAGCGTGTGTTGGCAAACATCCCGTGCAGGGCGTGTCCGAACTCGTGGAGGAAGGTCTCTACCTCCTCCAGCGTCAGCAGGGCAGGCTTGTTGGGGGTAGGCTTGGTAAAATTCGTCGTGATGGAGATATGCGGACGGCTGTTCGTGCCGTCGTCCTCCATCCACTGGTCCTTGAACGAGGTCATCCAGGCTCCCGACTGCTTGCTTTCACGCGGATGGAAGTCCGCATAAAGCACAGCCAGGTAGCTGCCGTCGTTGTCGTAGACCTCGTACGCCTTCACGTCCGGATGGAACACCGGGATGTCCTTGTTCTCACGGAAGGTGATGCCGTAGAGCCGTGTGGCAAGCCCAAATACCCCGGCGATGACATTGTCCAGCTCGAAATAGGGACGAAGCAACTCCTGGTCGATGCTGTACTTCTCATTCTTCAGCTTCTCCGAATAGTAGCCCCAGTCCCAGGGCATGACTTCGAAGTCCTTGCCTTCCATCCGTTCGGCAAGCGCACGAATCTCTGCACATTCCGCCTCCGCCGTGGGACGGTATGCCTCAATCAGCTCGTTGAGCAGCTTGTAGACATTGGCACTGTTCTCCGCCATGCGTTTCTTCAGGACATAGTCGGCATAGGTCTCATAGCCCAGCAGCTGTGCCAGCTTCATGCGCGTATTGACGATGGCAGGGACGATTTCCCGGTTGTCATACGCATCGCCGTGCGTACACTGGGTCATGTAGGCCATGTACATCTGCCGGCGCAGTTCCTGGTCGGCGCAATAGGTCATGAACGGACGATAGCTCGGGGCCTGCAACGTGAAGACCCACCCTGCCAGACCTTTCTCACGTGCCGTCTGTGCAGCCGCTTCCACCGCAGACTCGGGCAGTCCTGCCAACTGTGCCTCATCGGTCACCACCAGGCGGAAATTGCTCATCTCCTTCAGCGTATTCTGGGCAAACTGCACCGTGAGCCGGCTCAGCTCCATGCTCAGCCGACGGTATTCCTCTTTTGCCTCTCCTTCCAGGTTGGCACCGCTGCGCACGAAGCTGTCATAGGTCTTCTGCAACAGTTCGCGGTCCTCCCCCTTCAGGGTGTCCGCCTCCTGTTCATAGACGGCCTTCACACGGGCAAACAGTTGCTTGTTCAGGCTGATGTTGTTGCTGTGCTCCGCCAAGACCGGCGAAATCTCCTGCGCCAGCTGTTGCATGTCGTCGTTGCTCTCCGCCTCCATCAGGTTGAAGAACACCTGGCAGACACGGTCCAGCAGTTCACCGGAACGCTCCAGTGCCACGATGGTATTGCGGAAGGTCGGTGCCTCGTGATTCCCGATAATGGCTGCGACCTCCCGGTTCTGCCGTTCCATACCCTCCCGGAAAGCAGGCTCGTAATGCTCCGTACGGATACGGTCAAACGGATGGGTATGATGGGGCGTATGGTAAGATTCCAAAAAGGGATTGGATGAAGAAATAGGTTCTGTCATATCATGTTGAGATTTTAATCGGTTGATACTTTCGGTTCATTCACTCAGTCGCATGTCGCGATGTTCCTTCAGCAAGGAAATGTCGGGGATGCGGATTTCTCCCCGATGCAGGGTCAGCCAGTGCTTGTCCTGCATCTCATTGAGCGCCTTCGACACCCGGATGCGTGTGCTTGACAAGAGCTTCGCCAGGTCGTCCATCTTGATCTTCAGCCGTTTCTCTCCACCCGGCACGTAGCTGTGCAGCAGGATGAACTCCACGATGCGGTCATGCAGGCTCTCGGGCAGATTGGTCCACAGACGGTCGTGCAGGTTCTGAGCGCGGTTGCTCAGGATGTTCAGGTAGTTCAGACGGATGATTTCATAGTTGTTCAACTCGGAGAGCAGGTAGGCCTTTTCGATGGTGACCAGGTTGCAAGCCGTCAGTGCCGTATAAGTCGACACATACTTGGTAGACCACCCGAAAAGCGAATAGGGTTCTATCAGAAAAGGGGCATTGATTGCCTCGTAGAACGTATAGAGCTCATCCCTGTCGGAAGTCTTCGATACCAGGCTGCCATTCAGCAGGAAAACCAACTCACGGCAGTCCTCTCCTCCAAGCGCCACAGTATCTCCGGCTTTGCGTTTCAGAAAATGTATCTTTACTTTATCGAGTATGCTGGTGAAGTCATTCTTTGCGAGTCCCTGAAACAAAGGGAGCTGTAGCAAAGTGTCATACATTGTCATCTCCATCGTTCTTCGTGTTTATATCATTCCTTGCTAAATTATACAAATATAAGGACGAAACCTTTACAGCAGACCATTTCGCCCGATGTTTTATGTTTTTTTTCTTTTATTAAAATGAAGAGCGGTGCATAAAAAATAGATATATTTGCAGAAAAAAGGAGGAAGATATGTTTGCAGAATTCAACTTTCAGCAATTAGTGAGCGCATTCATTGTGCTATTCGCCGTGATCGACATCATCGGTGCCATACCTATCATTTTGAACCTGAAACAGAAAGGTCGCCCAGTCAATGCGCCGAAGGCTACGCTCATCTCATTTGCCTTGCTGATTCTGTTCTTCTTCGGCGGTGATGCCGTCCTGAAGATTTTTCAGGTGGACATTGCTTCGTTTGCCATTGCCGGTGCGCTCATCATCTTCCTGATGGCACTGGAAATGATTCTCGACATTGAGATTTTCAAGAATCAGGGTCCCATTCAGGAAGCGACCCTCGTGCCTCTTGTCTTCCCGTTGCTTGCCGGTGCAGGTACCTTCACCACGCTGGTGACCCTGCGTGCCGAATATGCCACCATCAACATCCTCATTGCCCTTGTGCTCAACATGGTGTGGGTCTACTTCGTCCTGAAGATGACCGACCGCATCGAACGTTTCCTGGGCAAAGGCGGTATTTACATCATGCGTAAGTTCTTTGGCATCATCCTGATTGCCATTGCCGCCCGCCTCTTCACCGCCAACATCTCGGCATTGATTACCGAACTGCAGAATTCCTGACGTACCCCACAAAACAGTGTGTCCCGTGAAACGCATCCATCTGACGCGTCTCACGGGACACACCCGTATTCAGCCGTAACGTGACGGCTACTTCACCTGTATCGTTCCGGCAGCGGAATGGGCATTCAGCTCCGGCGCATAGGCTGACTGGATGGTCGCGATGCCCAGGCTGTAAGTACCCGGAGCCGTCAGCGTATATTCCATGTCGAAGGTATGCACGCCCTTACGGAAGGTATCGGCAAAATAGCGGACGGAAGCATCCTTCACCACCCGGTAGTAACCCATGCCGTTGTCCCAGCGATAGCCGGAAAGCACCACACCCGGTTCCATGCAGGCAGCCTGCTTGTCTTCTATCTGTACGAAGTCCAGGTCGCGGTCAGCCGTGACCAGCAGACGGGAGAGCACCCGGTCGCCTACGTTCAGGACGTCTCCGGACTTCACCTCCTGCCACTCTTCCCGGTCACCGTTCCGGCGACGCACGAGCAGATGGCGTTCAATGCTCAGCCCCGTGGCAGCAGCGCTGACCCGGTCAAGCTGTTCCAGGTATTGGGCATAGACAGCACCCCACGACAGATGGTCGGCTTTCTGTTCCACAAGCAGTGTCTTCGGAGTTTTCGCCTTATCTCCGAGCGGAACGGTCTGCTTCACATAACCCAAAGCCGATGACGGCTCCTTGTCTGCCAGACGCTGTTTGTCGAGCGTCAGCACAGCAGGTTCAGCGGCATCCAGCCATTCGTCCCGTCCGTCCAACAGGGCATAGACCGCATTCACACTGTTCATCGGCGTATCCCATGCCTGCACCTGTTTCTGTTTCAGCAGCCAGTGCTGGAACTCCTGTACGGTACTGTCCGCCACACCCATCTCACGGCATACCTCGATGACCATGACCTGGGTCGGGATGCGATAGTCCGCCCAACTGTACCGGGCAATGTTCGTGTCATAGTAACGTCCCAGCTCGGAAGTCTGCACGGAGTATTCCAGGCACGATTGCAAGAAGGTCTGTCCGGCATCCTGCTTGCCGTTCTTCGTCAGCACATAAGCCGAAGCCGCTTTCCCGAAGATGGTCAGGGCTGACGACATCCGCTCCAGTTTCCCCATGAAATAGTTCCACGCCGTCTGTTCCTCGTCGGTCAGACTGCCACCGTAGAGCGTCTGCAGGTAGAGATAGTGCAGCATCGGTTCGGAAGGCATCAGGTCTCCCCCGTGCTTTTCTTCCGCCTCACGCATCCGCTTGTATTCCTCCACCATGTCTTCCGTCAGGTAGTGCATGCCCGAGCGGATGTTCGTCTGCACGTCATCGGTCGCCTCTTCTCCTGCCAGCTGACGCAGACGGAGCAGCGTCTCCACAACCTGAGTCGTCACATATCGGCTGCCCGGCATTCCGGGATACCAGGACCAGGCACCGTCAGCACGCTGGAGGGCAGACAGCTTCTTCACATAGTCCGATGTGCGTGCTTCCAACGTATTCAGGTCGAAGAGGGTGGAGAGGCGGCGGCGTTGCTCGGCTTCATTGGCAGCTTCCGAAAGCCACGGAGTCTCTTCGAGCAGGATGTTCTTCAGCTCACGGTCTTTCTGCAACTGGCTCCACAAGGTCTCTCCGGTTCCTCCTTGTGCCGCCCAGGCAGCTGCCACTTCGCGGATACGCGGATGGGCATTTGCCACGTGACTGCCCAGCGTCAGGGCATAGTAGGAGGAAACCAGCGAGATAGCATCGTCTGCGTCGGGTTGGCCCATTGACGGCAGAGCCATCACGGCAAGCCAAGCCGGGTGATTGGTATATTCCACCGTCAGCCGGCGTTCCGTAGCCGTGCGGCTGTTGTGGTTGAACAGGTCTTTCAGGCTGATTTCATGACGTCCCGCTCCGTTCACGGAGATGGTCTTGCTCTCGGTAATCCACTCCTTGTTGCTCAACACGGGCAGGTAGCGTTGCTCGCCGTCAGAGAAAGCATCTCCCTCTGCTACGAACCGGCAGGCAAGGAGGGTCGTTTCCGTCGGTGTCACACGGAAGGAGGCGACGGTCTGCTTGCCGGCACCCACCTCGAACGTCAGCTTTTGGGAGTCATGGACTTTCTCGGTCTGCGGGTCAAACAGCTCCATGCGCACCACGCCCTTGACCATCCGTGCCGAACGGTTCTGGATGGTTGCCGAGAGGGTCGCCTCATCGCCCACACGGACGAAGCGCGGCAGTTGCGCCTGAAGCATGAACTCCTTGCTTGCCACCACCTCGTCTTCCAGCTGACCGTACTGCATGTCCCTCGTATGGGCCAAGGCAAGGAAGCGCCATGTCGTCAGGCTCTCGGGCAAGGTGAAGGCAAGGGTTGCCACGCCGTCCTTGTCCGTACGGATGTGTGGATAGAAGAATGCGGTCTCGGCAAAGTTGGAGCGCGGAGTCTCGGACGTTGCACCCGTCTTCGTACCTGATTTCTCCAGCTGTGAAAGTGGAACAACATCTGTCACCACCACCTCCTGCATGTCCGCCACGGCGGGTTCCATCAACGCAGCATTCTCCACCACAACACTGCTCGCCACCGAAGCTACTGCCTTGGTCATGTATTGCCGTCCGGCAAATCCCCTCCACTGTTCGCGGAAAGCCATCAGTTCCGTCCAGTGGTCGAAGGACCAGAAGAAATAGCTGTACCGCTTGTTGCTCGTAAAGCCGAAATAGGCAGAAGGCAAGAAGGTTTCTGGTGCTCTCCACTGCACGGAAGGATAGCGCAGGTGGGAAGGCAGACGAAGCAACCATTCCAAGCGTCCATATTGGTCAAGCGAGTGGTCATAGAGGGTAGCAAGCAGCTCGGCATCGGCAGGAGTCCCATCGGGAAGAGTGATTTTCAACCGCCATTCCTCGGTATCACCCGGACGGAGACGGTCACGGAAGGTTTCCCAACGGAGTTGCAGCTCCTGTTTCGGAGTCGGGGGTGTCAACTGCTTGCTTTGCTGATAAACGACACCATCCTTCAACACCATAAATTGGATGAGAGCCCCTTCAGCATATTCGGGCTTGTTCGCGTAGCGGAAGGTCAACACGGAGTCCGTGAGCAGGAACCGCTTCTTCTCCAACCGACGGTTACCGGCAAAGACATCGTAGAAGATACAGGCGTCCTTGGCAGCCGTGCCCACCTGGATGGTGACTGTGCCTTCGGGCTTCAACTCACTCTGGTCCTGATAAACCCACAAGACGTCTTTCGTCGGGATGTGTCGGTCGTCCAAGCTGAAGAGCGTCAGAGAGGCTTTCTCCTCCGAACGACGCCCCCGGACATCGGCAGCCGTGAAGAGCAACTCATACTCACCGGAAGGCAACCGTTTGAAGATTTCCGGTTCGAAGGGACGGTTCGCCTCAAACTGTCCGCGATAGACGGGTTCGCCTGCCTCCCTCTCTCCATCTTCCTTGTAGCGATACGGAGCTACCGTCCATTCGCCGGTCACGTTCATAGAGACACCACTTCCGTTGGTCACACGGACGAGGAGGGAATCGAGGTGTTCCTTCACCTGCACATATTCACCCTTGAGGAGGAGCTTCAACGAGTTCTTTCCGGCATTTCCTGCCCATTCAGCCTCCTGAGTCTCTCCGGCAAGGCTGGTCACCGAGGCTTCTACCCGGAAAGCAAAGTTGTCATAGCTCATCGGGTCTGCTTCGCACTGCAGGCGGAAGGGGATGTGGAACAATCCGTCGTCGCCAACTGTGGTTTCTCCGGTAGTCAGCACCTGCTCGTCAGACATGCCATCACGTGTCCAGAACCTTTCACGGATTACCTTATAGGTCACTTTGCCTCCTGCCACAGGGGTTCCGTTGTAGTTCATTGCCGTGCCGGTCAGGGTCACACTGTCATTCACGGCATAGGCTTCCGTCAGCGGACGAAGCGCAACTTCAAACACCGGTCGCTTGTATTCTTCCACCCGACAGGTCGTCCTTCCTCCGTCATTGTCGCATTCGATAGTGACCTGTCCCGGCATGCAGTTCTCCGGCAAGGTTACTCGGGTACTGAAGGAACCCATATCGTTGGTACGCACATTCAGCCTCGCCAGCATCTGACCGTTCGTGTCGCGCACTTCCAACCCCACTTCCTGATTGACCGCCACATGCTGACGTCTGTCCTTATCCGTAAATGCCAGTCCGCTGAGCTGGATGGTTTGTCCGGGACGATAAACGGCTCGGTCCGTATATATATAGGTATAGAGGGTAGTCTCTGTGGCATCCTCATCGAAACGCAGCCAGTCCCAATTGCGCACGCTCAGCGTATCGGTACGTCCTGCATCCGACTTGTAGGCGCTCACATACAGGTCCTTGACCTCGCTCTTGATGAGGACTTCGCCATCACGTCCGGTCGTAGCTTTGCCCAGGGAGTGATAGACCTCCTTGCGTCCACTGATGTCGCGCTTCAGCCATTCCACCTCGGCACCTTCCACGGGATGTCCCGTCAGGTTGTCGAGCACCACGACCTGACGACTGTCATCGGGCAAGTAGAGTACCACGGGACGCAGGTAGCAATGGTTGAACTTCAGCTTCTCAACCGACTTGCCTGCCTGTGCCTCCACCACGTACTCCGAGGGATAAGGCAAGGGTTGCAGGGTCAGCAGGGTATCTTCCGCTTCATACGGCAACGGATGAGTCAGCCGCACCGTACGGCGTTCCACCACCTTACCGGTGAGGCGGTCTCTCACAGTCAGACGCATCTCCGGCACGGAACGATGATGGGCCCACAACTTCCAGGGTCGTCCTTTCAACGGAGTCGCATCCATAAGCAGACTCAGCACGGGGGAGGTCATGGCGTCCAGCCGTTCGCGGAAGGAATCGGCAAACTTGTAACGGGGGTACCGTTCCAGGGCTTCCCGGCACAGGCTGTAGCGGACGGAGTCTTCCTGCTCATGCTCCACCCACATCTGGTAGATGTAAGGCGGAAGAGAGGTGTCGCGGTAGGTATTGAGTGCCTGTTTCAGCGTGGCAATAAACGTCTCCCGTTGTTTCCAAAGCGGACTATTGCCGCCACTACCCAGATCGGACAAGGCTTCCGCCTGCCATAGTTCCATCAATCCGAGCGCTTCCCGATTACCGGACGTCCGGTAGCAGTCAACGGCACGGCTGTAGGTCTGAAGGATGAAAGCGACGCCGTCGGCATCCGTACACCGGTCCTGCATCTCCCGGATCATCAGCGACAGCAGGTCGTGCCCGAAGAAGGCACTCTCCTCCCCCTTCTCCACCAGCAAGGCATAGTCGCCGGTCGTCGTGCGTGCCAGCAACGGCATGTCCGTCAGTGCCTCGGTGTAGGCAGTCAATCGGGCACGCAGGAAGTCGATGCGGCTCCACTTGGCAGGGTCGTCCGACAAGGCTTCCGTCACCTGACGGCTGTCCGCCCTCTTCTGCATGCCGAGTTCATGGTAGGCATTGCCCAGCACCATGTTCAGCACGGCACGGTGGGCAGGATCTTTCTCGACTGCAATCCATTCCGTCAGCCGAAGCACGTCCGTATAGGCACTGTCGGGACTGATGGCACGGCGTTCCTGTGCTGCCGTGAGGAAGGCTTTAACCATGTGGGGGAAATTGCCGTCGCGCTCGGCACGGCGATAGATTTCGTCCGCAAGCCGGATGACGGATGCGGGCAACTCTGCTTTCTGCATGGCTTCCACTTCTTTCCACTGACGGGCGTAATCTTGTGCCATCAGCGGAACCATCCAGCAGAAGGCTGCGAGCAGCAGCATGCTTTTCAACAACATTCTTTCCATATTCTTTTGTTTAAGTTTACTCAAGTGTCAGTGACAAAGAGGCACGACACTCTCCGAATCATTTTACTCCACAGACATAGAGACTTGGTTTTTACCAGTAAACGTACCGGAAGGACACTTACTGCATAAAGACGTGCAAAAGATAATTAAAAGGAAAGAACGTGCCAAGCTTTTTTCACTATTTTCGCTCACGATTTACCGGACAACCCCATGACCTTACGCAAAATCATCCACATCGACATGGACGCCTTCTATGCCTCCATTGAACAGCGCGACAACCCGGAGCTGCGCGGCAAACCGATTGCCGTAGGACGCGAGGAGGAACGGGGTGTTGTGGCGGCGGCAAGCTATGAGGCACGCAAGTTCGGCGTCCGCTCTGCCATGGCATCGACCCGTGCACGCAAGCTGTGCCCGGAACTGATTTTCGTACCGGGACGGATGGAGGTCTACAAGAAGGTGTCGGAGCAGATACGCGACATCTTTGCGGAATACACGGACCTCATCGAACCGCTGTCCATCGACGAGGCGTTCCTGGATGTGACGGAGAACAAGAAGGGAATGGAACTGGCAGTGGACATTGCCAAGGAAATCAAACGGCGCATCCGGGAGGAGCTGCACCTGGTGGCATCCGCCGGTGTATCGTACAACAAGTTCCTCGCCAAGGTTGCCTCGGACTATCGTAAGCCGGACGGACTGTGCACCATCCACCCCGACCAGGCGCAGGACTTCATCGACCACCTTCCGGTAGAGGCTTTCTGGGGCGTGGGCAAGGTGACGGCAAAAAAGATGCACGAGCTGTTCATCCATACGGGGAAGGACCTGCGTGCCTGTTCGCTGGAGATGCTCACACACTATTTCGGCAAGGCAGGACAACTCTATCATGACTTTGCCCGAGGCATCGACGAACGTCCGGTGGAGGTCATACGCATCCGCAAATCCCTGGGCTGCGAACATACGTTGGAGCGCGACCTCACCTCGCGGACCTCGCTCATCATCGAACTGTATCACGTGACCACCGAACTGGTGGAGCGACTGAAACGCCACAACTTCCGCGGCAACACCCTGACGCTGAAAATCAAGTTCCACGACTTCACACAAATCACCCGCAGCCAAAGCACGGTGCAACCTCTCGTCACCCTGCAAGACATCCTCCCCCTCGCCAAACAGCTCCTGAAGGAGGTCGACTGCGAACATCATGCCGTCCGCCTCATCGGTCTCTCTGTCTCCAACCCGCAGGAAGACAGAAAGGGAGTCTGGCGGCAACTGGAACTGCCGTTCAAAAGGTAGCAGGCAGCGACCCCGAAAGCAGAAAGACACGATTTTCCCTCATCTGCTTGACAGAATCACCCGATACGCCCTTTTCAGCTAACTCGTCCTTTTCGAAAATCCGATAATCTGGAGACGAAACGTGAATGATTGCAAACGGAATGCCCGAAAAAAGCCCTTGATTTTAGAAAACTATACATTTCGTTTTCGAAAAACAGACAAAACGTGCCCGGAACAATATTGTTTCGCGAGCCAAACAATATAGTTTGACGCGTCAAACAATATAGTTTCACCTCCCAAACACTATTGTTTCATGCCCGGAAGTCAAGTCTTTGGAAAATGGAAGTAAAAAGAAGCGAGTTTCACTCTCTAGAAGAAGGGTGCTGTCAACAAATCGGAAGGTAATAAAAAGAGGGATGTAAGGAACGGGAAACAGAACAATGATACTCCTTCAACCTCAACACCCTCCGTAATGTCGTTCCAACGCCCCTGTATGCAACAATCTGTATTTTGCGAATCGCCTGAGAATGCCACGAAATCCACCAAATCGTATTTTGGTGCGAGGATTGGCACTCTCAGAACCTTCGTTTGACATTTTGTCAAAACGTAATTCAGAAACGTCCACCATCCCCAACGTAGGGGCGACCGGTCTGGTCGCCCGGTCCAATAACACCCGGTCCACCAACATTCGATTGACAATTGCATTGGTCCCAACAATGATGGGTCCAATAATGATTGGACCGGGCGACCGGTCCGGTCGCCCCTACATTTTTGTTTGTTGGACATCTGCCCGATAGACATTGTCAATTGGAACAATTGACACCAACCAAAAAAAGGACCTGCTGTCTGTGACAACAAGTCCTTCTGTGTATCCCCGTGGGGAGTCGAACCCCAATCGTTGGAACCGGAATCCAATATTCTATCCATTGAACTACGGAGACAGATTCTTTTCAAATCGGTGCAAAAGTAACAAATAATGCAGAATCTTCCTAACTCTGGCTGACTTTTTTATGCCGGACGTTCTTCTTTTTCATTTTCTAAACGTCATTTATATCGGGAATATACTATCAAAATAAAAACTATTATCTATATTTGCCCATCAAAAAGAAACGAGATAAGTAAAAATACAATTACCAAGTAAAGAGAAACCAAAAACAACAGATGAGTTATTTGATTGAACCGAAAAGCTACAAGCCGCTGCTCGACTTGAAACAAACCGAACTGGGAATCAAAAAAGTGAAGGAGTTCTTCCAGCAGAACCTGTCCTCGGAACTCCGCTTGCGAAGGGTCACCGCTCCTCTCTTTGTCCTCCAAGGTACGGGATTGAATGACGACCTGAGCGGCATCGAGCGTGCCGTGAGCTTTCCCATCAAGGACTTGGGCGACGCACGTGCCGAGGTGGTCCACTCGTTGGCGAAATGGAAACGGGTAACGCTGGCAGACTACCGGATAGCTCCGGGATATGGCATCTATACGGACATGAATGCCATCCGTGCCGACGAATCACTGGGCAACCTGCATTCGCTCTATGTTGACCAATGGGACTGGGAACGGGTCATCACGGCAGACGACCGCAACCTGGACTTCCTGAAAAACATCGTACGCCACATCTATGCTGCCATGCTACGCACGGAATACATGGTGTGTGAACAGTATCCGCAAATCGAACCGTTCCTGGCTCCGGACATCTTCTTCATCCATTCCGAGGAACTGCGCCGCCTCTATCCGGACAAGACACCGAAAGAGCGCGAAAGCCTCATCACCCGCCAGCACCGGACGGTCTTCATCATGGGCATCGGTGGCAATCTGGGTGACGGAAAGCCTCATGACCTGCGTGCTCCCGACTACGATGACTACACGACTCCCAACAGCGACGGGTTCCTGGGACTGAACGGTGACCTCCTCGTGTGGCATGACATCCTGGACTGCCCCATTGAGGTTTCCTCCATGGGTATCCGTGTGGACCGGGAGACCTTGCTCCGTCAGCTGACCCTGTCGGGGAAAGAGGAACGCAAGGAGCTCTATTTTCACCGCCGGCTGCTCGAAGGTTCACTGCCACTCAGCATCGGAGGCGGTATCGGACAGTCCAGACTCTGCATGATATACCTCCGCAAGGCACACATCGGCGAAATCCAGGCAAGCATCTGGCCCGAAGAGATGCGCGAAGCGTGTGCCAAACTCCACATTCCCCTGATTTGAATCCGTACCGGACTCCACAGGCAGACGTACAAAGATAACGGAAGTGGGATACCCGGTTCCACTTCCGTATCTCAGCATTTATTCGTAAGTTTGCAGCCAACCAACAAGCAGACTCATGAATGTACAGATAGAAGAGAGCTGGAAAAAACACCTGGCTCCTGAATTTGAGAAGGATTATTTTGTGCAGCTGACCGACTTCGTACGCAACGAATATGCACACACCACGGTCTATCCTCCGGGACGGCTAATCTTCAATGCTTTCAACCTCTGTCCTTTTGACCGGGTGAAAGTGGTCATCATCGGACAAGACCCCTATCACGGTCCGGGACAGGCTCACGGACTGTGCTTCTCGGTAAACGACGGGATTGCCTTCCCGCCCTCCCTGCAAAACATTTTCAAGGAAATACAAGCTGACTTGGGCAAGCCCATACCGACCAGCGGCAACCTGACACGTTGGGCGGAACAGGGTGTACTGATGCTCAATGCCACCCTGACTGTACGCGCCCATGCAGCCGGCTCCCACCAACGCCGTGGCTGGGAAGAATTTACCGACGCAGCAATCCGTGCCCTCAACAACGAACGGGAACACCTTGTGTTCATCCTCTGGGGTGCATACGCTCAGAAAAAGGGAGCTTTCATTGACCGCTCCCGTCACCTGGTACTGACCTCGGCACATCCCTCTCCCCTGTCGGCACACAACGGTTTCTTCGGCAACCATCACTTCAGCCTGACCAACGACTACCTCCGGGCACACGGACAAACCCCTATCGACTGGTAGCGGTTCTGACAGCGGACGAGAAAAACAGACAAAAAAAACGAGTTGACAAGGAGGAAGGCACCTGAACGGATGTCATGCCTTTCCAATCCTTGTCAACTCGTTTTTTTCCAGGAATCCGTCAACAGGTCTAGTACCACTCGACGTTGCTGCTGTAGCTGCTTCGCTTGTCCCACTTCAGGGCATCCTTCAGCATGCTGGCATTGGCACTGATGGTGAAGTTGTAGGACTGGTAACGTCCGAACACCAGACCACAGCTCATGCTGAAGCAGTGAAGGTCGCGGGTGATGTTGACGGTCGACATGGATATTTCTTTCGCCTCAAAGTCGTAACCGCTGGAGAAGTTCACGTTCCATCCTTCGGACAGCTTGAGGTTACCCGAGAAGTTCAGGTTCTGCGTGAAACGGTAGGGATAGCGCATCGTCTTCACATTGATGGGCTTTGAGCGGTCCTCACTCATCGTGATACCATAGGAGACCGTGAGCGACCAGGGCATGCTGAACTTCAGGTAGCCGTCATCGTCCACCTCGGCACTCACTTTCGTCTTCTTCTTGTTGCGCTGTTCCTCGCGTTCCTCCAGGTCGGTGAACTCTTCATCGTCCTCATTCTCCGTATCTTCATTGGTCTTCGTGTCCTCATCGTCCTTACCGAACCACTTCTTCCACGTGTTGTTGTCAAAAGTATATGAGAAGTTCTGGCTCATGCCCGAGAAGCGTCCGAAACGTCCGTAGGACCACTCCGTACGGTTGCCCTCCACCACCTGGCCGCGGTCGTTGAACTCGTAGGCATAAGTAGCAAAGCTGGCAGAGAGGTTGAAGGTCTTGCTCTTCGACAGCTTCAGACGCAGGCTGATGTCCATGTCGCTCCATGGCTTTTCCTTAGCGGCGAGGTTGTAGGACATGCCGACGCGAAACTCATCAATCAGGCTGATTTTCTTCACACCCGTAGAGTCCTTGTCCGACTTTACCTTCATCTCCAGGTTGTTTGACAACGAGAAGTTGATGTTGCCCGTCTTGCCTTGCGGAGCCGTTCCGTAGAGCATACCTTCATAATAGGAGTATTTCTGGGTGTAAACCTCACCGTTCTCGTCCGTATAAGTATAGGTATCATAGAAGCCGTAGCGCGACTTACTGAAGTCCGGCGACATGCTGTAGCTGACACTCGGCGTGAAGACGTGGCGGATCATCTCAATCTTGTCTCCGAAGATTTTAGGCGACGGCTTGTAGAAACCGTAGAGCTTCGTGTTTGCCGAGATACTGAAGTCGTAGTTGTAGACACGGTTGAAGCCGTTGATGGTGTCGCGCACCACCGTCTGCGTCTGCGGGTCCCACGAACGCTTGATTTTCGACAGGTACCACCGCTCGGTATAGTTGAACGACGGAGTGATGTTGATGTAGTTGAACAGGGAGAAAGTCGCCTGGATGGGGATGCGGTGCTGCCATCCGTTGCGCCAGTCACGTGCGAGGTTTGACTTCAGGATGTAGTCTTCCTTCGCCGTGATGGTGTTGCTGATCTGTCCTGTATACTGGATGGAGATTTTCTCATACCAACGTTCCGAGCCTGCCGCCTTCTTCCGCTTGAAGGGGAAGATACGGTTGAGGTTGATGTTCAGGTCGGGCAAGGTCAGCGACACGGTGGAGTCTCGCGTACTCTGCGAAACGTTGAAGGTGCTCGACAGCGTCAGACCAATGTCGGGGAACGTGCGCGAATAGCTCACACTCGAAGTCTTGGTGCTCTGTGCATACAGGCTGGGGTCATAGAGGCTGTTGAGGTTGTTCCGGTCATAGCTGGTCGACGAATAGTTGATGCTCGCCGAGAAGTTGGAGTTCGGGTTTGCCTTCGCATCCTGGCGGTGCGTCCATTGCAGGCGGAAGCTCCGTGTCTCCGTGTAGTCGGGCATTCCCTTGTCACCCGTCTTGATGTCCTGATAGTTGAAGCTGAAGTTACCGGAATAGCGATAGCGCTTGTTATAGGTTGACGCTGCATTCGCCTCCCAGGAACCTTTGGTATAGATACCTCCGGTGAGACGCAGGTCAATGTTGTCGTTGATGGCAAAATAGTAACCACCGTCACGCAGGTAGAAACCACGGGTAGACTCGTCACCGTAACTCGGCATGAGGAAGCCTGACGAATAGCTGCTGCTGAACGGGAAGAAACCGAAGGGGATGGCAAGCGGAAGGGGAACGTCCGCCAGCACCAGCCAAGCTGGTCCGAACACGACATTCTTCTTCGGACGGACTTTCGCACGGCTCAATGCCAGGTAGAAGTGCGGATGCTCGTGGTCGTCGCACGTGGTGTAGCGTCCGTGCTCCATGTAGTACTCCTCGTCGTTGCCCTTCTTGGCACTCTCGCTGGTGATGTATCCTTCCCCCTGTTCGGTGGTGATGTTGTTGATGAAACCGCGCTTCGACTTGAAGTTGTAGCTCATCTTCTCCGACTCATAAGGAGTCTCGCCGTCCTTGAACACCGGTTTGCCCTGGATGGTTCCCGTGGTGTCCTTCACTCCGTTGGCGTGGACAATGCTGCTGTCCATGTTCATCGCCACGACGGCGGCAGTCAGCTCGATGGTCTGGTAATTGATTTTCGCATTGCCATACATGCGGGCAAAGCCGTCGACGGCTGTCATGACCGTGGAGTCTGTCGAAGAGAAAGTGACAGGCGCTTCGAGGGCATCCTTCTTCTTGGCAGTGGTATCTGTCTTCAGTGTATCAACAGCCAGCGAGTCGAGCAACAGCGAATCTTTCGGCAGCGACAGGGAGTCTGTGACCAGCGAGTCGAAAGTCGGATTTCCCTTGGAACGCCGACGCTGCGCATCCGTACTCTGCGGAATGAGCGACAGCATCATGATAAACAGAAGAGGTATATATAAACAGTTTCTTAACGATTTCATCAATCCCTTATTACAGTTGGTCGGCAAAATTACATATTATCCACCAATGGTAAGAAATGAGAGCTTCTAATTTTATTGATTTTTAGGTGTTAAAGAAAGCGCTCGCACCACTCCTTGAAACGCTCCACTCCTTCCTCCCCGAAAGGAGCCAGGCTACGTAAGACTTTTTCTACGCTTTTCTCCCGGTCCAAATGGGTCTTTGAGAAGAATTTATCGGCAAAGCAGATGACCTGCTCCTCCAGACTGACGGGGAGCATGTCGCGATGGGGAACGGGCAACTGTTCGCGCACAATCTGCTCCAGCGAGAGTCCGGTTCCGGTATGGCGTTCGCATACCAAAGCATGGCGGGGGAACCCCTCGGCACGCACCAGGTCCGCTCCCAACGAACCGTGGCAGATGTAGGGCTTGTCACCCAGGCAACAGATACCGGGGGCATGCGTCAGGAAAATACCGATGTCATGAAGCAGGGAGGCTTCTTCCAGGAATTGGCGGTCCAACAGAAGCTCGGGATGGCGGTCCGCCACCTGCAACGCCTTGTCTGCCACCGAACGGCTATGCACCAACAGGATGTGTTTCAACTCGTTTTCAACGGGATAGTATTTGTCGATGAGGGCTAATGCATTCATAGATGTTCGTTGTTTGCGCAAAGGTAGGCAAAATATTCGATTTCCCTCCCAATCATTCGTCCAAGTCCTTGCTTTAGACTACTTTTGCAGCCGCAAAACGTATAGAAACAAACATGCTTCAACGACATTGGAAGATTGCTGCCGGGATAGCCGGAGCGGCAATCGTGATTGGCGTCGGTGTGCTCTTTGCCGCCAAGGATTCCTTCCTCCGACGTATGGCAGGACAGCACATCTCTGCTCTGGAACAGCACTACGGTCTGCACGTCGGCTACCAATCGCTGGGTCTCGAAGGGCTCAACACGGTCTGTCTCCGTGGCTTGACGGTCGTCCCTGACGGACGAGACACCCTGCTCACCCTGCAACAGCTCGACCTGAAACTCAGCTTGTGGAAACTCATCCAAGGAGAGATATGGGTCAAGACAGTCACCCTGGACGGACTGTCCGCCAACCTGTTGAAGAACGACTCCACCGCCAACTATGACTTCCTCTTCCGTGGAACCGACAGCGGCACACAGGAATCGTCCGACCGGACAGCCAACTATGCCACCCGCATGCACACACTCCTGAGCTGGCTCTACGGACGGGTGCCCGACAACGGACGCATCAGCAACGTCTGCATCCGCGAACGGCACAACACCCACGGTGTCACCCTCCGTCTGCCCGAACTGCTCATCGAGAACAACCGCTTCCGGACTCACCTCTCCATCACGGAAGACTCCCTCCCCACCCAGCAATGGACCTTGAGCGGACAGCTGTCCCCCTCGGAACGCAACATCGACGTCTGTCTGTCAGCTGACGGACGCCAGCCTCTGCGACTGCCCTACCTGCAACGCCGCATTGGGGCAGACATCCGGCTCGACACCCTGACCTGCCGACTGACGGAGACAAGTGGCGGAAGCAGCCTCACGCAACTCAACGGACGGACACACGTCGCCGGACTGCAGGTGTTCCATCCGGCACTGTCGCCTGATACCGTTCGCCTCGACCGCGGCACACTGGACTGCCGCCTGAACTTCCGTCCGCAGGACATCGAGCTGGACAGCACCAGCACCGTGCGTTTCAACCGGCTGACGTTCCATCCCTACCTCTGCCTCACCCATCGGTCCGACACACGGCTCTCGCCCCTGGAACGGTGGCATGTCCGGGCATCGGTCAACCGTCCGTGGTTCCCCTCGCAGGACCTCTTCGGCTCCCTGCCCAAAGGACTCTTTGACACCCTCGACGGCATCCAGACGGAAGGCGAACTGGCGTACCACGGATTGCTCGACGTCGACTTTGCCTGCCTTGACAGCCTGAAGCTGGAGTCGGAGCTGCAAAAGAAGAATTTCCGCATCGTCCGTTACGGCAACGCCAACCTGAGCAAGATGAACGGCGAGTTCGAATACACGGCTTACGAGAACGGGCGTCCCGTCCGCACCTTCCCCATCGGTCCGTCGTGGGAGCACTTCATACCCCTCAGCCAAATCTCCCCCTTGCTGCAAATGGCAGTGATGCAGAGTGAAGACGGGGCCTTCTTCTACCACCGCGGCTTCCTGATCGATGCCCTGCGCGAGGCGCTCATCGAGGACTTGAAGAAGCGGAAGTTCGCCCGAGGAGGCAGCACCATCAGCATGCAACTGGTGAAGAATGTGTTTCTCAACCGTCAGAAGAACATCACCCGCAAGCTGGAGGAAGCACTCATCGTGTGGCTCATCGAAAACCAGGGACTGACCTCGAAGGAGCGTATGTATGAAGTCTACATGAACATCATCGAATGGGGACCGCTGGTCTACGGAGCCGCCGAGGCTTCACACTTCTACTTCAACAAGCGTCCCTCCGAACTCAGTACGGAAGAAGCCATCTTCCTGGCATCCATCGTCCCCAAGCCCAAGCACTTCCGCAGTTCGTTTGATGCGGAAGGCAACCTGCGTGAGAGTCTCTCCGGCTACTACCACCTCATTGCCGACCGATTGGCCAAAAAGGGACTTATCACGGAAGCTGAAGCCGAACAGATCCGTCCCGTCATCCAGGTGACCGGTCCTGCCAAGGACATCATTGCACGCGATTCGGTCTCTCTGACGGAACCGGAAATAAAAAAGCCGTTTTGAATCCCCTTCCTCCTGCATCCGACTCCGGGACGCAAACAGGCAAGGATTCAAAACAGCTTCCTGTATCAAAGTCTGTATCAGGGAGGACTTATTCGCGACGTCCGCCCAGGTAAATCATCACGTAATAAAGTAATGTGGCAAGCGAGCTGAGTGCGGCAATGACGTAGGTATAAGCGGCAGACCGCAATGCATCCGTAGCCTTGTCGTGGGTGCGGACAGTCGTGATGCCGGCACTGTTGAGCCATGCCAAGGCACGTCGGCTGGCGTCAATCTCCACCGGAAGGGTAACAAAGCTGAACAGCGTCGTCATGGCAAACAGGATGATGCCCAACAACATCAGTCCCTTAAACACCTGAAGGGTGAGCATGCCGATGAGCAGAATCCAAGGTACGATGCCTGACGAAAACTGCACGATGGGTACCAATGCCGAACGCAGCCGCAACGGAGCATAGGCACGGGCATGCTGCACGGCGTGTCCGCATTCATGGGCAGCCACCGCAGCGGCAGCCACACTGTTGCTGGCATAGACGCCTTCACTGAGGTTGACCGTCTTGTTCATCGGATTGTAGTGGTCGGTCAACATGCCTGGCGTATGAGTCACCTGCACGTCATAGATGCCGTTGTCGTGAAGCATCTTCAGGGCAATCTCGCGCCCGGTCATTCCGTTCTCGGTGGGAATCTTCGAGTAGCGTTCAAACTTGTTCTTCAAATTTGCCTGCACCAGGTAGCTGATGACGGCAATGGCACCAAACAATATCCAATATCCAATCATAATGTTTCTATGTGTTTAATGATTAATCTGTTTAAGGAAAAGCAAACGATGTGCCAAAGATAGGAATTCAGGCAGGAACTGCCATTTATACAGAGGCTTTTTGGGAATGTTTTAGTAAAAAAAGTAAAAGACACGGATGAAACCCGGGCTTCCCCTGTTTCCTCCGTGTCTTCGTTTCTTGGTATCCGCACCGACGGGGCACAGCCGGTGTCAGCAAGCACCCGGTTGCTACCCTCCATCGTGGGCGGTTCAGTCTTTTTCCGTATAACGTACGATGGTCTGTTCGCGGTCAGGACCCACGGAGACAATCTTGATGGGTGTCTCCAGTTCCGACTCCAGGAACGACATGTAGGCATTGAATTCCTCGGGGAACTCGTCTTCACTGGTCATCTTCGTCATGTCGGTCTTCCATCCCGGCATCTCCACATAAACCGGCTCGATACCCTCGTTGATGTCATAGGGGAAGTAATCGATTTCTTCGCCGTTCACCTTGTAGGACACGCATGCCTTCACGGTGTCGAATCCGTCGAGCACATCGCTCTTCATCATGATGAGCTGGGTCACCCCGTTGACCATAATGGCATACTTCAGGGCAACCAGGTCAATCCAGCCGCAACGACGTTCACGTCCGGTCACGGCGCCATATTCGTGGCCGATGGCACGGATGGTCTTTCCCGTCTCGTCAAACAGCTCCGTAGGGAACGGACCGCTACCCACACGGGTACAATAGGCCTTCATGATGCCGAAGACTTCGCCGATTTTGTTCGGAGCCACACCGAGACCCGTGCAGGCGCCTGCACACACCGTATTGGAGGAAGTCACGAAAGGATAGGAACCGAAGTCCACATCGAGCATCGTTCCCTGTGCTCCTTCACAAAGCACTGACTTCCCGTCTTTCAAGAGGTTGTTGATTTCATGCTCGCTGTCCACCAGGTGGAAACGCTTCAGGTATTCGATACCTTCCATCCATTCCTTTTCCAGCTGGGTGATGTCGTACTCATAGTTCAGGCTCTTGAGAATCTGTTCGTGACGTGCCTTGGCTGCTGCATACTTCTTCTCGAAATCATGCAGGATGTCCCCCACGCGCAATCCGTTCCGGCTCACCTTGTCGGTGTAGGTCGGTCCGATACCCTTTCCGGTGGTTCCCACCTTGGCAGCTCCCTTGGCAGCCTCATAGGCAGCATCGAGAATGCGGTGGGTAGGCAATATGAGATGGGCTTTCTTTGAAATGTGAAGGCGTTCCTTCAGGTCGTGTCCCGACGCTTCGAGCGCCTCGGCTTCCGCCTTGAAGAGGGCCGGGTCGAGCACTACACCGTTGCCGATGATGTTCACCTTGTCACCCTGGAAGATTCCGGAGGGAATGGAGCGGAGCACATATTTCTGTCCTTCAAACTCAAGCGTATGACCGGCATTCGGTCCGCCTTGGAAACGAGCTACTACGTCATAGTTCGGGGTCAGCACGTCGACAACTTTACCTTTGCCTTCGTCTCCCCATTGGAGTCCTAGCAAGACGTCTACTTTCATGATCTTTTTGTTTTTTATAGTATGTTGTGTCATTTCTTGTCCGGGGTTTGTTTTTTCCTCCGTCGCGCCGCAGCCGCACACCGTCCGCATGTCCCGTAAATATAGAGCGAATAGTGCGACATCTGGAACTTCTTCAGGTCCATCTGTGCAATGTGGGTCTGCAGGTCCTCGTCCTGGAATTCAGACACTCGTCCGCAAGTGGTACAAATAAGGTGGTGGTGGGTCTCGATATTGAACGACTTCTCGTATTGGGCGGTGTTGCCGAAAGCATGTTTGATGAGCAGCTTGGCGTCGAGAAGCAGCACGATGGTGTTATAAAGCGTGGCACGGCTGACACGGAAGTTCTCCTTGCTCAGCATGATGCCGTAGAGGGTTTCGATGTCAAAATGTCCGTCAATGGAATAGATAGCATCGAGTATGGCAAAACGCTCGGGTGTCTTGCGATGCTTATTGACACGAAGATACTCGGTAAACAGTTGTTTGACTCTATCTTTTACATTGTCCACGTCTTAACAAACTCATAGGGTTTACGCGCAAAATTACGCCTTTTCGCTGAAACAGAAAAGAAACCTGTGAATATTTGAAAGAGACGGATGCAAAAAAGACGGAATCGTCCGTCGGAAAGACAAGCCGGCGAGCCGAAAGGGGGACGGAGCGGTACTGTCCTCCTTCATCGGCTCGCCGGAATATGTCAGGTCATGCAGACGGCAGTTCAACCCTCCGTCTCAAGTTTTACTTCCTCATAAAGGTTGCGCAGCGTCTCATCGGCTGACTCTTGCAGGGGTGCCAGGGCTGCCAGGGCCTTTTTGCCTGCATCCTGCCCTTGCTGTACGTATTTCAGCAGCGAAGCGTAGGCACACCGACGGACGAAAGGTGTTCCGGACTGAAGTGCGGCAACCACCTGGTCGAGATACTCGTTTGCCGAACGTTCGCTGAGTGCCTGGTGGCGGGTAAACAGACGCGCCAGAATCAGGTAACCGCAGGCTGCAAAGTATTCACGTTCGTCAGCAATCCACTCGAACGCCTTTTCAGAAGCGTAGGGCAGATACTGGAACAGGTGCTGACAAGTCAGTTCCGCCAGCTCGGGATAGTGCATATCCTCCACCCATATCTCCGCAATCTCGGGATAAAAGGTGTCGACGGGCTGGAGCATGGCTGCCAGTATCTTCGATTCGCGGATGTTCTCTTTCCAGAGAGCCTGCGCCAGCTGATGGTCTTTCGCATAGCGGGCGGCGATCTCTTTCAACCGGGGGACTTCCACACCGAAGTTGAGTTTGTAGTCCAGCCCCTTGTCGCGCATGCTTTTCGAAGTGACACCGTTCATTCCCATGCGGAACTGGGTCTTGATGTCCTTCAGCGTTTCTTGCAAATCCATCATGGGTATACTCCTTTATTCGTTGCGGTAAGGCAGGTTGGCATACTCCTTGCTGTAGCGCAACATCTGCTCGGCATAACCTTCCTCATAGGAAATCTTCACGTCGGTGATGTTGCCGTCCTTGTCGGTCACCGGTGTGTATACCGGATTGACAAAGCCCTTATAAGGAGCCAGGTGAAGTTTCTCATAGCGGGCAAGCACCTCCTTGTGCAACTCAGGGTCTACCTTCACGGCATACGTCTCCACGAGGTTGCGGGCTGCATCGAAGTCACCTTCCGACTTGATGCGTTGGATTTCTCCCAGGAGCTTGCCGAAGAGGGCACGCAACTTCTCATAGTCGTTCACCTTCACATAGGTTTTTCCGTCCTTCTTAACCAGTTCCACCACGTTGTCCGCCTTGCCGTTTTCGAAGGCCCAGCGGGCGATCAGCTGACGGTTGCGCATGTGTGCTTCCTCCACATTGTTTCCCGGTTCGATGCGCACGAGCTGCGTCATGAGTCCGTTCATCATGTAGGTGTAATATTCCGCCTTGTAAGCTTCCGCATCCGGAGTCAGTCCCAGTTCCACCATCTTGGCATCAGGCAGGTAATACAGACCGAAGAGGTCGGCACGTGCCTCCTCAATGGTCGACCCGTATGCTTTCAGGGCATCCTGGTCAACACCCGGCAACAATTGTCCCGAACCGTGTCCCAGGCATTCGTGCAAGTCAGTATGCAGGTCGTTGGTCAGGTCGGCATACTTGTCGAGCAAGGCGCGCTCGGTATCGCTGTACACGAACTCCTCGTTGAACCCGTTGCCGTGGGCAGCCTTGTTGTAGGCATCGGTCAGGTTTCCGATGGTCACCGACTTCGAACCGTGTACACTGCGGATCCAGTTGGAGTTGGGCAGGTTGATTCCGATGGCTGTCGACGGATAGAGGTCGCCACCCAGGATGGCTGCCGTGATGACCTTGGCGGTAATGCCGTTCACGGTATCCTTCTTGAAGCGGTTGTCTACCGGCGAGTGTTCCTCAAACCACTTGGCGTTGGCACTCAGTGTTTCGGTCCGCTTGGTCGCCTCTTCATCCTTGAAGTTGACGATGGACTCCCAGCTTGCCTTCAGTCCGAGAGGGTCTCCATAGCTTTCGATGAAGCCGTTGACAAAGTCCACCTTGGCATTCTGCTCGTTCACCCACAGGATGGAGTACTCGTCAAACGTCTTCAGGTCTCCGGTGGTATAGAACGCAATCAGCTTGTCGATGACAGCCTTCTGCTGGTCATCCTCCGCTACGGTCTCGGCTTTGCGCAACCAGTAGACGATGCGTTCGATAGCCTTGCCATACAGCCCTCCGACCTTCCAGACCTTTTCATGGATTTTGCCGTTCTCCTTCACCAGTCGGCTGTTCATGCCGAACATCACCGGCATGGTATCGGCAGGGTTCTTCATCTTATTATAGAACGCCTCGGCTTCAGCCTGAGTCACGCCTTCGTAATAGTTGCAGGCGGATGTGAGTATCAGGTCTTCGCCATCAGCCTGATTGACCCGTTTCTTCATCACATCCGGATCGAAGATGACGGGGAACACCTCGTCGCACAACTGGTCCACGGTCTGTCCTTCCGCCAACGGAAGTTTGGCTGCATCGACCCCCTTCAGTGCTTCCCGGAAGAACTCCTGCGTGAAGCCCGGCACAAACTTGTCGGTTGCATAGTGATGGTGGATACCGTTGGAGAACCACACCCGTTTCAGGTAAGTCTCCATGTTGACGAAGTTACTGTCCGCCCGGTCTCCCTGATAGTCGGTGTAGACCGTCTCCAGCATCTTGCGGATGGTCAGGTTGTATTTGCCATTCTGGTCGTACAGGATGTCCCGACCTTCGAGGGCAGCCTGCGACAGGTAGTAGACCAGCTCTTTCTGCTTCAAGGTGAGCTTGTCAAAGTCCTTCACCTTGTAACGCAGAATCTGCAAGTCGGCAAACTGCTCCACGGTGTACTTAAAATCGTCAGCCGGCACAGCCTCCTTATTTGCCGTGCCACAAGCTGTCAATAACATTGTAGTCATAGCCATTTGCATCATTCTTTTCTTCATAATCACTATTATTTTGAATTCATGGTATCAACAAATGAAGGTTGTCTGCAAAGCGCTTCAGCGTCCGGGCACCCATTCTCTCAATTCAGAAAGCAGGAGTCCCCTCCCCTTCCCTAGCCCAACGTCAAAGCAGACTTTCCAGACAACCTTCCCAATTTCAAGCTATCGTGTGAAGTTACTTGCTGTTCTTCTCCAGATGTCTCCGTCTATAGTTGCGGGGAGTCTCCCCTTTCAACTTATAGAATGCGGCATAGAACGACTGACGGTTGGCAAAGCCTACCATCGTACTGATTTCTTCCACGTTCTTGTCCAGATAACGCCGGTCAATCAACAGGTGTGCCGCTTCGCGGATGCGGTATTCATTGACCAGACACGAGTAGTTCATACCGAAGCGTGAGTTGATGACTGCTGACAGGTAGCGGGTATTGGTCTTCAAGTCCGACGCCAGCTCCTTGGCAGAATAGTCAGGATCTTTGTACTTCTTCTGAGCAACGATGATGTTCACAATCTTATCATACAGTTCGTCCGCCAGTTCAGCGCGGATCAAGGACCGATAAGCAGCATCCTTTTCCTTTCTTTCTCTAATGTTGTAGGGGCGACGTACCTCTCCTCCTTCAACATCCTTCGCCATTTTTGTCATAAGTTCTTGTAGAAATTTTTACATTAATTCTCTTTTCCTTGGATTCACACAAAGTACATATATTTTTTTCTGTAAACAATACATCTTTAATCTTTTTTTTTTCAAAAAGAATATTAACCCGATTAATCCTTTTCGGAGACTTACGAAATAAAAAAACTGAAACACCTGATTGTTTTACTTTAAATTTCATTTGAAACCATGTCGGGGGTTCATTTGATGTATAACGCACGCTTAAATGCAAGAAACCAAAGTCGATTTGTGAGTTTCGGGGCGGGTACCGTCTGTTACGGAATGAAATGAGATTATTTCCCATCGGACGCCCAAATGAAACTTGACTATACCTATTATATATAGGTGAAATCCACGTTATCATTCTTTCTAGGAATTCGTCTTAAAAGGGGAAAATCTTATTCAATAATTAACAAAAACATTTTCGAGTATACAAGAATCAGGAATTTTAAAAGCACTTCCATTTGTAAAGAATTAAGAATAAATCAAGTAACTTGTATTGTAAACAATAAGCCCCATCGGAAAAGGCTTCTTGAAAACATCGGGAGACTCCTTCATCCCCAACGACTCAATTCGAGAAGAGGCCGTCTTGCCCCTTCAACCTATTTATGTATCTTTGCAGACCATACTAAAAACAGACATCCGTCCATGATGTTACAGACACTGAAAACTTACTTCGGATACGACTCGTTCCGACCTCTCCAAGAAGAAATCATACGCAATGTCCTTGCCCGCAGAGACACCCTGGTGCTCATGCCGACCGGTGGAGGAAAATCCATCTGTTACCAGCTGCCCGCCCTGCTGATGGAGGGAACAACGGTGGTGATATCGCCGCTCATCTCCCTCATGAAAGACCAGGTGGAGGCACTGCGCGCCAACGGTATCGCTGCCGCAGCACTCAACAGCGGCAACTCGGAGGCAGAGAATGCCCTGCTACGCAAGAATTGCCTGCAAGGACGCATCAAGCTGCTCTATATCTCTCCCGAACGCCTGATGGGCGAAGTGAATTTCCTGCTGAAAGACATCAACGTATCCCTCTTTGCCATCGACGAGGCGCATTGCATCTCCCAGTGGGGACATGACTTCCGTCCGGAATATACCCAGCTCAAGGTCCTGCGCAAGGAATTTCCACGCATACCGATGATTGCTCTCACTGCCACTGCCGACAAAATCACGCGGCAGGACATCCTCGACCAGCTGCAACTGAAAGACCCGCGTATCTTCATTTCCTCGTTCGACCGTCCGAACCTGAGCCTGACCGTGAAACGGGGATACCAACAGAAGGAGAAGATGCGCGCCATCCTTGACTTCATCGACCGTCACCGGGGGCAATGCGGCATCATCTACTGCATGAGCCGGAACAAGACGGAAATAGTCGCAGCCGCCCTGCAACGGCATGGAATCTCCGCCACCATGTACCATGCCGGACTCAGTCCCGCAGCACGGGACCGTGCACAGGAGGACTTCATCAACGACCGGGTACAGGTGGTGTGTGCGACCATCGCATTCGGCATGGGCATCGACAAGTCGAACGTACGTTGGGTCATCCACTACAACCTGCCCAAGAGCATGGAGAACTTCTACCAGGAGATAGGCCGCGCCGGACGAGACGGACTGGAGTCGGACACACTGCTGTTCTACTCGTTGGGGGACATCATCCTGCTGTCCAAATTTGCCAACGAAAGCTCGCAACAGGAAATCAACCTCGACAAGCTCCACCGCATGCAGCAATATGCCGAAGCCGACATCTGCCGGAGACGCATCCTGCTCAACTATTTCGGAGAGAATCGCGAATATGACTGCGGACATTGCGACGTCTGCCTGAATCCTCCCCAACGCTTTGACGGGACCATCCTGGTGCAGAAAGCATTGAGTGCTATCGTCCGTGCCAATGAACGCATCAGTACCCACCTGCTGGTCGATGTCCTGCGAGGAAACTACACCCATGAGATTACCTCCAACGGCTTCGACCGGTTGAAGACCTTCGGAGCCGGACGCGACGTACCGGCACGCGACTGGCAGGACTATCTGCTGCAAATGCTGCAGCTGGGCTATTTCGAGATTGCCTACAACGAGGACAATCACCTGAAGGTGACGGAAAGCGGGCGCAAGATTCTCTTCGGACAGGAGAAAGCCATGCTGGTAGTCATCCGGCGCGACAAGGAAGAAACCAAGAAAAAAGGACAACGGAAGAAGAGTGTCGAGAAAGAACGTCCGCTGCTCAAGCCCGAGCTGCGGGAAGAGGACGACGATTTGTTTGAAATACTCCGTGCTCACCGTAAGAAATTAGCCGACGAGCAAGGCTACCCCGCATACATTGTCCTTTCTGACAAAGTGCTGCACCTGCTGTGCAGTATTCGTCCGACAACGGTAGAGGCGTTCGGGAACATCAGCGGCATCGGGGACTTTAAACGGGAGAAATACGGCGATGGCTTCGTCAGCCTCATCCGGAAGTACCTGAAGAAGCAGTGAGCATCCTGAGATTCCGACCGTCAACCCCGTAAGCTTCCGGGTAGGAAGAAACGAAAAAACATCCCCGCCGATGACATGAAATCACGACGGGGATGTTTATTTTTATCTCAACAGGACTGTCCTATCGGTTCATTGCCCCTCAACGGATGGGGTAAATGAAAAATGTATACTCATAGTCACCGAGCGGCAAGAGATACTTGGGAAGCGGCAGGGCGCCCCAGGTATTGACACAGCCCAAGCCCATCTGTACCTTGTCAATGCACCAGTTGGTGTAGGGGGACGGGGTAATCAGCTCAGAGTGGCGATTGTCCTTGTTGTCTCCGTCATCCAGCTGAGCAACCGAATAGTGCAATGCCGAGACGGACAGCGGTGCAACTCCGCGAAGTTCCAGTCCGCGACCTCCCTTCTCCGTCAGTTTCCACCAACGTACGTCACACTTGTTGCCGGTCTCCTGCGGACGGATGTAGGGATAGAACTGTTCCGTCACCGTCTGGTGATAGATACCCAGGTCGGCAGCCTCCTTGCGGTCGGCATAGTTCTCCACGGGTCCTCTGCCATAGTAGGTGATGTATTCCATTGTTGCGGGTACCTGCATCTGCATGCCGAAGCGGGGCAACATGGGACCTTCCTTACCTGCCGCCTCCAATGCCTGATGGACCTTCATCACGCCGTCCTTATAAAAGGTATAGGTCAGCGTCAGCCGTGCATCTACCTGTTCCAGGCGATAGGTCGTGGTCAGCTGTACGGTGCCATCGGGTTGGGGCAACACATTCATGTCCAGCAGGCGGTAGCCGGGATTACGCCAGACGGCCAGTTTCTTCTGGAGATTGGCACCCATGTCGTTGTCCGTCGGTGCACGCCAGAAGTTCGGTGTCAGTCGTCCGCCTTCTGCTAGCTGCTCACGTCCGTTCACCCGGTAACCGGTCAGGAAACCGTCCTCGCGGTCAAAGCTCCAGCTGCATGATTCGCCGGTAATCTGCAACACCCCTCCGTCATCTTTCACCGACAGCGCCTCCAACGGATAGGCAGGTGCCGTCTCCGGTGCATAAGCCTTGTCAAACTGCCAGTCCTGCAAAGCCCATTGGTTCTTCGCCACGGCAAAGCCGGCATCCAGCAACGGCTCGCTCTCCTTCAGACGGACTGCCACATTGACCAGCACTTCTGCATTCCCTGCCTGTGCAGGCGCAACCACCGGAAGTTGGAAACGTTTCCGTTCGCCGGGTGCTACACCCGTGAGGTCGGTCTGCCCCTTTGCCACCGGACGTCCGTCTACCAACACGGTAGCCTCCAGGTAATAGTTGTCGAGGTTGCGGAAGGCGTATTCGTTGTAGACCTCCACTTCCTGTCCGGCTCTTCCCTCCACGGGAGTCACCCAGACAGACTGGTAGACACGCTGCACCTCGTAGGCGTGAGGATTCCACGTACGGTCGGGAGCGATGAGTCCGTTGTTGCAGAAGTTCTGGTCGAACTTGCTGTCGTAGTTGTTCCAGTCGCCCGTATAGCCATAGAAGGTCTTTCCGTCACGACGCACCAGCACGGACTGGTCGACAAAGTCCCAGATGAAACCACCCTGATACTTGGGGTATTTCCGTATCAGGTCCCAGTATTCCTTGAATCCTCCCTGCGAGTTGCCCATCGCGTGTGCATACTCACACTGAATCAGCGGACGGGAGTCGTTGCCCTGCGCATAGCGTTCACACCCTTCGTATCCCATATACATCGGGCAGAAGATGTCGGTATATTCATTCAGACCGGCACGCTCGTACATGACGGGGCGCGACGGGTCCTCGGCTTTTGTCCAACGGTAGCATGCCTCGAAGTTCGGACCGAAGCCAGCTT
Source organism: Bacteroides sp. Marseille-P3684 (assembly GCF_900291465.1). GTDB lineage: Bacteria > Bacteroidota > Bacteroidia > Bacteroidales > Bacteroidaceae > Phocaeicola_A. The sequence continues at coordinate 1,592,724 of NZ_LT985808.1, read as the reverse complement.
CATTGCCCATCGACCAGATGATGACCGACGGATGGTTGAAGTTGCGCTGCACGTTGCGCTGGTCGCGTTGCAGGTGTGCCAGCTTGTAGTCTTCCCGCTTTGCCAACGTCTGCTCGTCATAGCCCATTCCGTGTGACTCGACGTTCGCTTCGGCAACCATGTAGATGCCGTATTCGTCGCAGAGTTCATACCAGTAGGGGTCGTCGGGGTAGTGACAGGTACGCACGGCATTGATGTTCATCTCCTTCATGATGCGGATATCCTGCAACATCCGTTCACGGGACACCACATAACCGTTGTCGGGGTCCATCTCGTGACGGTTGGCTCCCTTAATCAGTACCGGACGTCCGTTAATGCAGAGCTGTCCGCCCTTGATTTCCACCTTGCGGAAGCCCACCTTGACGGGGATGACCTCGCTCACCCGCTTGCCGTCGGCATACTCAGCCAGCAAGGTATATAAATAAGGTGTCTCAGCCGTCCACTTCTGCGGGTTGTCCACCGTCAGACTTGCCGTCCGCTCTCCACTGCCTTTCAGGGTTGTCGCCGTCACCTGACGTCCGGCAGCATCCAGCAGACGGAGCGACACACTGCCGCTGCCTTCCACATCGAGCTTCACTGCCAGGCTGCCGTTACGGTAGTCGGCATCCAGGTCGGGAGTCACACGGATGTCGCGGATGCGCTTCCGTTCGCGTGCATAGAGGTAGCAGTCACGACCGACACCGGAATAGCGGAAGAAGTCCTGGTCCTCCAGGTACGTACCGTCACACCAACGGAACACCTGGAAGGCAATCAGGTTCTCGCCTTTCTTCAGGTAACGGGTCACGTCGAACTCCGCCTCCAGCTTGCTGTCCTCGCTGTAACCTACGAAGCGTCCGTTCACCCACAGATACACGTTCGAGGTCACCGACCCCAGGTGGATGAACACCTGCTTGCCCTGCCAGTCGGCAGGCACGGTAATCGTGCGGCGGTAACTGCCGACGTGATTCTCCTCGGTCGGTACCTGAGGTGGATTGTTCCGGAAATGCTCGCGCCAGGGATAACCCACATTCACGTAGATGGGGTCACCGAAGCCGTTCAGCTCCCACAGGCCAGGGACAGACATCGTCGTCCACGCCGTGTCGTCAAAATTCTTTCGGAAGAAATCAGTGGGACGCTCATCGGCATCCTTCACCCAGTGGAATTTCCACACTCCGTTCAGAGACAGGTAATTCTTCTGATTCTCCTTGACGCCTTCCAACGCCGCAGCCTCATCAGGATAAGCAAAATAGGCCGTGTGCATCGGTTCTCGATTGACTTCATTCACTCCCGGGTCCTGCCATTCCTGGAAAGTCTGTGCCATTGTCGGCACAGCACATCCCAACAGCAACACCGGCAGCCATGGTTTCATAAGTTTGTTCATGGTTTATAGGGTTTGATTGTTGTATTCGGATTCCAGCCCCTTGTTCCTCATCCGGAGCAAAGCGGGGCTGTAAAGCGGCGACAAGATAGCAAAAATTGAAGTACCACTCAACTGTTTCCCGATGTATTCTGGACCATCCGGTCCAAGTTGACGAAAGAGTTCATCCTATTGACGAAAGTTTATAGGCCACCACGACCGATTTCACTCCCGCTTCCGGAATCAAGTGCAACGGCAAGCCTTCCGAGTCCTTCTTGTCCTTGGAGATTACCTCCAGCAATTTCTGTTCGTCCCAAGCCGGTTGCCCCATGCTGTAATCCAGGTAACTGGTCCTGCTTATCCTTATCCTGTACTCGTATCCCGGTTCAAACTCAAATCCGTCGATGTAGCCGAAGGCACTCCATTCATCGGACGGCTCCTCTTTGACCGCATAGACCTCCGTGAGATGACTATGTCCGTCACCCAGTTCTCAATGGTCATGCCACAAAGTTAGAAACTATTTTGGAAAGGGAGTGGAGGGAAAGACCTGTTTCATGTCCGGCTTCACATATAATTCCCGGTTCACATTGAAGCCAACATTCCACTTATCCGATTAAAAACGGAACTTGGTTGGACCGGGCGACCAGACCGGTCGCCCCTACATTTCCAAATCACTTTTGACATTTTGTCAAACGAAGCCTTCCACAGTGCCTTTCCTCGCACCAAAATACAGTTTGGTGGATTCCAAGGCCCTTCTCGGGCGATTCGCAAAATACACATGGATGCAGATGTACACGGAATGGCATTATTCTGAAACCTTACAGACACAGGACCTTTCCCGACAGACATCGGAAGATACATACACCACGCATAACGAAACCTTCCGATTTGTTTACACCACTCACCTTCTGGAGAGTGAAACCCGGTGTTTTTGCATTCCATTTTCCAAAGATTGGACTTTCGCGGACGAAACAATATTGTTTGAGAGGTGAAACTAATGTGTTTGACTCGCCAAACAATATTGTTTGACGCGTGAAACAACATTGTTTGGACGTTAAAACGTAAGGATTCCGAAATTCAACTGTATAGTTTTCTAAAACAAGAGGCTTTTTAGAGCATTTTCGTTTGTATTCATTTGCAATTGAACGCTAGTTTAAGCGGATTTGAGAAAAGACGAGTTAGCACAAAAGGTGCATTTCCGCAAATTTGTCAAGAGGAAACAGTGGGAATGGTTGCTTTTTGACAACCACACGCCACCCATCATCTCCCCCACTCACTCATTATCCCGGATAAAATCCTTCAGCGAAACACGGGGAACACCCAGTTCGACGGCACGCTCCAGGTCGGCACGCGCGTCCTTCTTCCTGCCCAACTTCACATAGATGGCGGCACGGATGAGGTAATGTTGCGCCTGTGAAGGTTGCAGGCGGATGGCCTCGCTCATGTCGAGCAGGGCAAGGTCATAAGCCTTCAGTTCCTTCTCGACATCGGCACGGGCTGCATAGAGGGAAGCTTCTTGCGGATGGGCTGTGAGGAGTGTGGACAGTTGGTCATTGGCCTCCTTCAGGCGACCTTCTTTCTGGTTGAGGATAGCCAGACCGAGGCGGGCATTGAAGTGATTGGCATCGAGCAACAGCAAGCGTTCATAGTCGACACGGGCGGCACGGTAGTCGCGTTGCTCCATATTGATGTAGGCACGGAAGAAGAGGGCTTCGCGGTTGTCCTTGTCCAGGTCGAGCACATCGCAATAGTCCGTGTATGCACGGCGTTCATCGCCCACTTCCATATAGACTCCCGCACGGGCAAGCAACGTCGGGACGGACTTCGGACGGAGGTTAAGCGAGAGGCTGTACTGCTCGATGGCTTCCTGCTGACGTCCCTGACGGTGGTAAATCTCTCCCACTCCGGCAAAGAGCGAAGCGTTGAAGGCGTTGCCGGGCTCTTTCTTCAGCGCCTCCTGAAACAGGACGACTGCCCGGTCGAGGCTGTCGGCCTCCACACAGCGGAAGGCATGTTCCGCCAGTTCCTGATAGGTCTGCGCCCCGGCGCACAAGGGGAAGAGAGCTGCGAAAGCCCCTGCAATGAGTTTCTTCATGTCGGTCGGATGTTTTACGAATGTGCGGACAAAGATAGGAGCTATTTTCCTTACCTTTGCCTAAAAGATTTGAAAAAAGCATGATACAGATACGTCCCATGAGAGAGGACGACCTCGCAGCCGTCCGAGCGATTTACGCCCACTATGTGCAGCACACGGTGGTAACCTTCGACACGGCGGTCCCTTCCGCTGAAGAGATGCGCCGCCTGCTGCTCCCCGTCATCGAATCCCAACCTGCCTTCGTCTGCCTGAAGGATGAAGTGCTCGTCGGTTATGCCTACGTGCATCCGTGGAAGACCAAGGAGGCTTACCGGCTGACGGTGGAGACCACCATCTACCTGCACCCCGACCACACGCACCACGGATACGGACGTGCCCTGATGGAGCGGCTCATCGGGGCATGCCGCGAGCGGGGCTACCATGTGCTGGTGGCCTGCATCACCGTCCCCAACGAGGCGAGCGTCGCCCTGCACCGGGCGCTGGGATTCAGCCGGGCATCCCACTTCAGCGAGGTAGGACGCAAATTCGGACGCTGGCTCGACGTGGAGGATCTCACCCTGCAGCTGACGGGGGAAGAGGGTTAATCGGAGAGGCGTATGTTCTCGCCGACAAGGCTGTTCAGATAAACCTCCAGCATCGTGTAACCGGAGGGGGTCAGCCGGTTGCCGTCATCGGGATTGGCAGGGTCCAGTCCGTGTGCCAGCTCCCAGGCATCGTCCATGCCGTCACCATCCTGATCCGAACAGGAACCATACGTCAGGTAAGGACGGAAGCCCTCGGCATCCGTCGGCAAGTCAATGATGCCGGCATTGCCGTACGTAGCCCTTCCGCTGCGCACGTCACCGATGAGACGGCTGTCGACAGCATCGCGCGGGAAAGCTCCTGCCCCGTTGAGCACTGCTTCGTAAGCCGCGTCGGCAGGCTGATAATCCTGATAGGCATACCGGTGCCAGTCATACTGGTACTGCGGTGCATCACGCCGACCGGAGGGGACGACCGTCGTGTCGGACTTCATCTCCTCCACCGTGTAGGTCATGCCTTTCCCGGGACGTACGCCCTTCCAGTTGTCTGCCGTCACCGACGCATCGCCTTCCATCACATTCCCATTCAGGTACCAGACCGAAGGGCCGCGCGAGACAGCCCCCTTCCGTGCCATTGACTGCTCGAAGAAGAAGAGCAGCGACTCCGGCGTGGCAGGACCGGGCTTGTAGTAGTTGTTCACAAAGTTCGACTCATAGCCGTAGTAGTCGGGGTGCTGCGAGGAGTTCTCTGCACCATAGCAGGAGGCGACACGACCCCAGTTGTAGTTTACGTTGTTGATGTATTCCAGGTAGACTGAGAGGTCCTGCCCCACGTCCTTGCCCCGTGCACCGTTGAAGCGACAGGAACGCGACGAGTTGTTCGCCAGCAGGTTGTGATGGTAGGTCGCCGACGAACCGCCCCACTGGCATCCGTAGCCGCGTACGCCTTTCACATGTCCGGCACGGTACAGTCCTTCGCTGACGATGCACCACTGCACGGTGTGGAAGTGGTCGTCGAAGGTGTTGAGGTTCTCTTCCGCCGACCAGCTGAACGAGCAGTGGTCGATGATGAAGTTCGTGCAGTTCTCCGCACCGAGGGCATTGGCAGACAGCTGATGTCCGCCGGCATCCTGATTGCCCACCCGGAAACGTACGTGGCGGATGATGAAGTTCCGCGAGCCTCCCAGGTTCACCTTGTTCTTCGAGATGCAGATGCCGTCGCCCGGTGCCGTCTGTCCGGCGATGGTGAAGTTCTGCTTGTTGCAGCGCAACGGCGCCACCAGGTCGATGGTGCCCGACACGGCAAAGACCACCGTGAAGTCACTCGGATAGCGGTTCAACGCCCACCGCAGCGAACCGACGGTCTTCCCTTCGGCATCGTCTTGCAGGTTGGTCACCGTGACGACCTTGCCTCCTCTTCCACCGGACGCATACTTGCCGAAGCCCTCCGCCGTCGGGAATGCCTTCAGCGTCCGTTCTCCCGCAGTCAGTGCACGCACGGCACGGCTCGTCGCTCCCACAGCCGAGACGGCTTTCACCGTATAGATATGTCCTTCTGCCTGGTCCACCCGGCATGAAGTCCCCTCGACGGCGGTCAGGTAGTTGCCGTCGCAGAACACCAGGTAACCCGCTGCATCGGGTACGGCAGCCCAAGTCAGGTCGTTTCCCGTCTGCTCTGCCCACGCCGGACCTTCCACCGGACGGTAGTAGTCGTTCACACGGAAGTCTGTTCCGCCGGGCATCACGGCAAACACGGTCTCGGGAGTCAGCCGACGTGCGTCCTCCTCGGACAGCTGACGGCTCCATGCCACCCGTCCGCTGACATCTGCCGGAGCACCTTTTGCATCCAGGCTGCCGGACTCGGCAAAGTCAGCAGTCGCCTCGTTACCGTTCCACTCGCGCCAGCCCTTGGCATGGATGTGCGCACCCAGCCGGCAACCGATGAAATAGGAAGCCGCCTGCTCCTTCCACGGACGTCCCAGGTAGTAACTTCCGGCAGGCACGTCTCGGTCCGCCGTAAGGTTGCAGTTGCGGAAGATGTAGCCATAATGAAGAGGTTTGCCGTCAGCAGCCGGTTCCGTCGTATGGGCACACTCGGCAGGAGCCGTCAGGTATCCTCCTCCCTTCACGGAATGAATCGTGCAATGGTCGTAATACATCAGCCCGTCGCCATAAATAAAGTCGACAGCCCCCTCGATGCGGCAGTTCTGCAAGTAGGCGTACGCACCGTTCTTCGTGCGCTGCGTGTCCTGGTATCCGGTGAAGCGGCAGTCGCGGTAGACCTGACGTGCCCCGGCGATGAAGTGCGCCTCCGCCTGCCCGACATTGCCTGCCGTATTGCGCACGGTGAGGTTCTCCATGTAGAAGTCGTCGCCGTAGCATTGCAAGGTCGTGATGTCGCGGAAGTTCCGGTAAGGGCTGTTCTTGCCCCGGTTACGGTCGTTGGTGAGGACCACTCCGTCGCGGCTTTCTCCCAGCAGACTGATGAGCTTGCCCTTGGGCAGGTTTACCCGCTCAGCATAGACCCCGTTCTTCACAAAGATGAGGTGCCGGTCTCCGTCCGCCGGACAGGCATTCACGGCTTCCTGCAGGGTACGGTAGTCTCCACTCCCGTCCGCTGCCACAACCGTGACGAACGAGCGGGCCTCCAACGGGGCTGCCCACCAGCAGACGAGCAGTCCCACGCATAGGATATTCATTTTCATAAGGATGTTCTGTTACTGTTCTTTTGATTGTATCTAAGACGCGGCGTGGTGTCCGAAGCTTAGTCTCACGCCTGAGATTTAACCTCTTTTTCACGCTGCGCCGACGCTGCCCTGCCTCACGGCTTGACCTCCACCTCGGGTGTACAGTCCACGAAGTCGATGTGTGACGAGAGCTTGCCGTCAATCTGCCGGTACACCCGTCCGCCGTCCACCTTGAACGACACACGTTCGAAGCGGAGGTTGCGTCCGTCGGATATCTCCACGGTATTGTCAGGCGAAGTCAGTTCGGCATCTTCCAGCACCAGCCCGTCCATGTCGTGAATGCGGATGAGCTGTCCGGAGTTCGAGGTGGCACGCGAGATGCGTACGTCCGTTGCCGGCGATTCGGGGATGCCGCTGACCTTGAGGAAGTGGGTCGCGTCCTCCACCACGACATCGCTGATGCGGACCTGACGGTAGAACGGCGTGAAACGGTCCGGCTCGACCCACGCACGTCCTGCCAGTGAACCGACGTACTGACTGGAGCCCAGCATGTCAAAGTGGATGGCAGTGGCATGCAGGTTCATGCGGATGCGCTCATAGTAGAGCTGTTCGCCTCCTCCGCCCCGCGGACGTCGTGTCTTGAAGCGCAGACCGACGTCCGTGCCCTGGAACACACAGTCGTGGGCATACACGTTGCGTATCACTCCGGCAGTCTCGCTGCCACAGGTGATGCCGCCGTGACCGGTCAGCGCGAGGTTGTAGCGCAAGACGATGTTCTCACTCGGACGGTTCACCCGCAGACCGTCTATTCCCCGTCCTGCCTTCAGCGTGAAACAGTCGTCGCCGGCTGAAATCGTGTTGTACTCGATCAGCACGTTGCGGCACGACTCGATGTCCATGCCGTCGCCCGTAGGGATGCCGGCGGAGTTCACCGTCACGCCACGGATGATGACCCCGTCGCAGTAGGTAGGCACGATGTTCCAGAACACCGAACGTTCGAGGCTCACGCCTTCGATGAGGACATTGCGGCAGTTGACTGGTCCGATGAAGGTCGGCAGGAAGACCGCCGTGCCGTCATGCCCGTCATAGATGCGTTCGGTGGCAGGCTTGTCATAGGCAATGTAGCGGTCAAAGTCGCCATAGCCGATGTTCTGTTTCAGGATGGGGCAGTCGCGCTCGGGACCGATGAGCCGTCCCTTTCCGGTCAAGGCGATGTTCTCCTGTCCGCAGGCATAAACGAAGCTGCCGAGCGACATTCCCTCGACGCCCGCACTACGGGTGAAGACCACGGGCAGATAATCTTCCACCCGTCCGCTGAAGTGCAGCTCGGCTCCTTCAGACAGATGCAGGTTGACGCGGCTTTTCAGTTCGATGCGTCCCACGTTCCACACACCGGACGGCACGATGACCGTCCCTCCTCCCCGTCGGCTGGTCTCGTCGATGGCCTGTTGGATGGCAACGGATGCCAGCCGGTGCTGTTGCAGTTCCTGTGCGGTCAGCGTCCGCGTATGGTCCGGAAAGACGGGGCGTGTGAGTTGGGGCATCTCAAACGGGGCACGGATGGGTGCCAGGGTGTCGGGCATACAGTCTGCGCCCACCTGGTCGGCAGTCGGGATGACAGCCCGGGTCTGTGCAGGCAACGGGAGGCAGGCTCCTGCCCACAGACAGGCGGCGACTACCATCGCCCGCAGCGCACGCATCGGCGTACGGAAAGGGATTGTCGGTTTCATGTTTTCGATAGTTTTATGCAACTGTCGCAAGCTCCAGTTGTGGTTAACAATTCAGTAGAGAATAATCATAAGGTTAACCCCGAATCGGTCATCAGACCGCTCAAAGTTCTCTCCAGATGCGAACAATCTACTCAAAGTCTAATGACCGATTCGGGTTTGACGGGACAAAAGTAGGCAACTGCGGGAGAAGATGCAACTTTCGTGACCCGTATATACACAGACGACGCAGGATGAGCGGTCATGTTCACCCTGCGTCGCCTTCTTTTCCCGTTCCGGGCTACGGACAGCTTACTTCAACAGGCTGTCCAGGTACTTATAGAACTCGGGATCTTCGCCGACAACGACTTTGGCAATCTTGCCTTCCTTGTCGAGCACAATCTTGGTGGGATAGCCTTCGATGGCATACATCACGCTGATGTCCGGGTCGCCGGCATTGCGTACGTGAATCCACGGGAGTGCATGGGTCTCGACGGCAGCCTTCCAGGAGTCTTCGGTGTCATTGCAGTCGATGCCGACAATCTCCAGCTTGTTCTTATACTTCTCATAGTACTTCTTCATGTCGGGCATGCCCTTGATGCACCATCCGCACCAGCTTCCCCAGAAGTCGAGCACGACATACTTGTTGCCGCGCAACGAAGAGAGCGTAAAGTCCTTGCCGTTGATATCCTTCAGGGTGAAGTCGGGAGCTTCGGCGCCCTCCTTGATTTTCTCTTTGGCAGCCTCGCGTGCCATCGCCTTGTCATTGTTCGTCTTCATGACGTCATAGAGGGACGACAAGACACCCGTACGTACCGGTTCGGCGATTGCGCCCAGCAGTTCATGGATGCTCTTTGCCGAACGTACGTTGAGCAACGCCAACAGCGCTGCATCCTGGTCGGCATGTTGCTTCACGAAGTCCACATGGATTTGCTCCATCTCGTCCTGCCATCCTTCCACCGGAGCATAAGCCTGCATAATGGAGTCGCGTCCTACACCCTGCTTGCCCATATCCCTGCACAGCTTGCTCACGGAGTCAATCTTGGCTTCATAAGGCTTCAGCTGAGTCAGCAGGGTATTGTAAGCTTCATAGACGGGGGAACCGCCCAATGTATAGTTATCCAGCGTTCCGGTCAGCGTCAGGGGAGCACCCGGAACAAGAATAAAGTTGACACCCTTCATCATTACCGGACGAATCTTGCCATCGGCATCGGGCACCGGGGTCTTCCACGGACGGATGGTGACACCCTTCACCACGCTGTCGCCCACATTGACGACGAACTTGCCTTGCGGAGCGGCAATCGTATCCATCTTTACATCGTCCTGGCTGCGTGAACCGAACGGGTAGGAATAGACGATGATGCTGTCGGCATCCAAGTCGGTCAGTTCACCACTGATTTCATCGTGTTGGGGAGCTGCACAGGCTGCGAGCAGGCATCCTCCCATCAAATAGCTGAATAATCGTTTCATGGTTGCTTCATGTTTTATTTTTGCGGCTGTAAAGGAACAAAAAAATATGACATCTCAAAGCATTTTGAGGCACGTTTTTTCTTTCCATCGCGTCCTTGGCGTACATCCATCGCATCAAAGTAAGGGACAGACCCGGTTAAACCGCCACTTAGACAGACCTAAGTATAATACTTTGGCACCCTAAGTATAATACTTAGGCAGGCTAAGTATAATACTTTGGTCTGTCTAAGGCCGGCTTGTTCCAGGTCTGTCCCTGTGTTGGAAGAGGGACAAGTCCCTCCGTCCGTCCAATCTCCTGCGGGTTCTATGCCTCGCGGCGGATGTAGTCGATAATCCACTCGCCCACTTCCTTCGTGCCGTATCGGGCTCCACCTTCCACCTGGATTTCGGGTGTGCGCACGTTGGCATCCAGGGAAGCATCGACGGCACGGCGGATGAGCGCGCCTTCTTCCTTCCGGTCAAAATACTCAAAGAGCATCGCCACCGAAAGGATTTGTGCCACCGGATTGGCAATGTTCAGTCCGGCTGCCTGCGGCCACGAACCGTGGATGGGTTCAAAGACCGGTGTGCTCTCTCCGGTCGATGCCGACGGCAGCAATCCCATCGAACCGCTGATGACGGAGCCTTCATCGGTCAGGATGTCGCCGAAGGTGTTCTCCGTCACCATCACGTCAAAGAAGGTCGGTTCCTGAATCATGCGCATGGCGGCGTTGTCGACATACATGTAGTCCGTGGTCACTTCAGGATAGGCGGGTGCCATCTCCTGGGCTATCTGACGCCACAGACGGGAGGATGCCAGCACGTTCGCCTTGTCGACCACAGTGAGGTGGCGGCGGCGCTTCATGGCATACTCAAAGCCGACTTTCAGGATGCGTTCAATCTCGGGACGGGTGTAGTAGTTCGTATCGTAGGCTTTGTCATTGTCCTGATACTTCTCACCGAAGTACATGCCTCCGGTGAGCTCGCGGATGCAGATGAAGTCGGCCCCCTCGACCAGCTCCTTGCGCAAGGGCGATTTATGGAGCAGGCACTTGAACGTCTGCACGGGACGGATGTTGGCGAAAAGCCCCAGCTTCTTACGCATTGCCAGCAGCCCCTGTTCCGGACGAACCTTTGCCGTGGGGTCATTGTCGAACTTCGGGTGTCCGACAGCAGAGAAGAGCACGGCATCGGCACGCCGGCACGCCTCGTAGGTCGCCTCGGGGAAGGGGTCGCCCACCTTGTCGATGGCATCGGCTCCGCAGAGTGCATATTCATAGTTCACGCTGTGCCCGAACTTCTCGCACACGGCTGTCATCACGTTCACACCCTGCACGGATATCTCAGGGCCAATGCCGTCGCCGGCCAATACTGCTATTTTAAATTCCATACTGTTGTAAGTTTGTGAGTGTTTTGGATTGCAAAAATACGTATTATTTCAGTTCAACTCATTCCCTGGTCCCCTTCAATCAGGTTCAGCATCTTGACCGTCGCCTTGATGGCAGCCTCCGTCTGGTCGGCATCAAAGCCACGGGTACGGAACACCTTGCCGTTGTAGCTCCAGGTGATGACTGTCTGCACAAAGGCATCGGTCCGTCCACCGGGCGGGATGCTGACGGCATAGTTGGTCAACATGGGGAAGGTGCGTCCCAGCGTTACCTTATATATCTTGCGCAAGGCACGCACAAAGGCGTCATACTGTCCGTCTCCGCTGGAGCTCTCTTCGTATTCGCGTCCGTCGATTTCCATCTTGATGGTCGCCATCGGCTTCAGCCCGTAGGCGAGGTTGACGATGTAGCTCTTCAGCTTCACGCGGTCGCCCTTCACGCCGTGCTTCAGCACATCGCTCACGATGTAGGGCAGGTCCTCCTGTGTGACCAGCTCCTTCTTGTCGCCCAGCTCGATGATGCGTTCCGTCACCTTGCGCATCGACTCTTCGTCCAGCTCCAGTCCCAGGTCTTCGAGGTTCTTGCGGATGTTCGCCTTGCCGCTGGTCTTGCCCAGGGCATATTCGCGCTTGCGTCCGAAACGCTCGGGCAGAAGGTCGTTGCAGTAGAGGTTGTTCTTGTTGTCGCCGTCGGCATGCACTCCTGCCACCTGCGTGAAGACGTTCTCGCCGACGATGGGCTGGTTGGGCGGGATGGAGATGCCGGAGTACGACTCCACCACCCGGCTCACATCGTTGAGCTTCTCTTCATGGATGTTCGTGACGGCACTGAAATGGTCCTTCAGAATCGCCTGCACGCTGGCAAGTGGCGCATTGCCTGCCCGCTCGCCCAGTCCGTTGATGGTCGTGTGGAGTCCCTTGGCACCGCTCAGGACGGCAGCCAGCACATTGCTCACCGCCAGGTCGTAGTCATTGTGCGCGTGGAAGTCGAAGTGCAGGTCGGGGTAACGCTTCTTCATCTTGCGGAAATACTCGATGACCTGCAAGGGGTTGAGAATGCCCAACGTGTCGGGCAGCATGTAGCGGCGGATGCTGGTCCCGGTCAGTCCGTCCATCAGTTGGAACACATAGTCGGGCGAATCCTTCATGCCGTTGCTCCAGTCCTCCAGGTAGATGTTGACGGCGATGCCCATCTCGTCCGCCATACGGACCACGGCACGGATGTCGGCAATGTGCTCTTCAGGCGTCTTGCCCAACTGCCCGCGGCAATGCTTGAGCGACCCCTTGGTGAGCAGGTTGATGACCTTTCCGCCTGCCTGACGAATCCAACGCAACGACGTCCCACCGTCGACAAAGCCCAGCACCTCCACCCGGTCGAGCATGCCGTGGCGTGCCGCCCACTCGCAAATGCCATGCACGGCTTTCATCTCGCCGTCAGACACCCGGGCGGAAGCCACCTCGATGCGGTCCACCTTTACCTCCTCAAGCAACAGCCGCGCAATCATCAGTTTCTCATGGGGCATGAACGATACGCCGCTGGTCTGTTCGCCGTCGCGCAGCGTCGTGTCCATGATTTCTATTTGAGGATGATTTTCCATGTATGTCGGTTTACTGTTTCTTCTCCCACGCTTCAATCTTGTCCCGGCTCTCCACCAGGAAGTCGATGTCGTCCAAGCCGTTCATCAGACAATGCTTCTTGTAGGCATTGATTTCAAACGGTTCGCTCTTGCCCGTTGCCCGGTTGGTGATGGTCTGCGCGGGAAGATCGACCACGACTTCCGTCTTCGGGTCGGCATAGATGCTGTCGAACAGCTCCTTCAGGAAGGGTTCGCTCACGACCACGGGGAGGACGAAATTGTTCAGCTCGTTGTTCTTGTGGATGTCGGCAAAGAAACTCGAAACGACCACGCGGAAGCCATAGTCGGCAATGGCCCAGGCTGCATGCTCGCGGCTGGAACCGGAACCGAAGTTCTTGCCTGCCACGAGGATTTGTCCGCCGTAGGTCGGGTCGTTCAACACAAAGTCGGGGTTGGGAGTGCCGTCGGCACGGTAACGCCAGTCGCGGAAGAGATTGTCGCCGAACCCTTCGCGCGTCGTGGCTTTGAGGAAACGTGCGGGGATAATCTGGTCGGTATCGACATTCTCCAACGGAAGGGGCACGCACGTGCTGGTGATGATATTGAATTTCTGTTTCATTGTTGTATACTTTTAAATGACCGATTGGGGACTTGGGCTAAAGCAGTTCGCGCGGGTCGGTGATGACGCCGGTCACTGCGGCTGCGGCTGCTACCAGCGGACTGGCAAGCAACGTCCGCGAACCGGGACCCTGCCGTCCCTCGAAGTTACGGTTGCTGGTCGACACGGCATATTTCCCTGCCGGAATCTTGTCGTCGTTCATGGCGAGACAGGCGGAACAGCCCGGCTGACGGATGGCAAAACCTGCCTCCTCGAGCACCCGGTCAAGTCCTTCCTCGCGTATCTGCTCAGCCACCATCCACGAACCGGGCACCAGCCACGCCGTGATGTGTGCCGCCTTGTGCCGTCCCTTCACCAATGAGGCGAACGCACGGAAGTCCTCGATGCGTCCGTTGGTGCAGGCTCCCAGGAAGACGTAGTCGACCGGCTTGCCCAACAGCTGTTCGCCGGGTTGGAAGCCCATGTAGTGCATCGACTTCTCGAACGAAGCCTTCTCCACCTCGCTCATCGTGTCGGTCGTGGGGATGTGGCCGGTGATGCCCATACCCATGCCGGGGTTGGTCCCGTAGGTAATCATCGGCTCGATGTCCGCCGCATCAAAGCGCACCTCCTTGTCAAACACGGCATCCTCATCGCTCTTCAGCGTCCGCCAGTAGGCCAGCGCCTTGTCCCAGTCGGCACCCTTCGGTGCATATTCACGTCCGCGGATGTAGGCGAACGTCGTCTCGTCGGGAGCGACCATGCCGCCCCGTGCTCCCATCTCGATGGAGAGGTTGCACAACGTGAGGCGTCCCTCCATCGTCAGGCTGCGCACCGCCTCGCCGGCATACTCCACAAAGTAGCCGGTGGCTCCACTGGTGGTCATCCGGGACATCATGTAGAGTGCCAGGTCCTTTGCCGTGACACCCCGTCCCAGACGTCCGTCGACGGTGATGCGCATGGTCTTGGGACGCGTCTGAAGGATGCACTGCGAGGCGAGCACCATCTCGACCTCACTCGTCCCGATGCCGAATGCCACGGCTCCCATGGCTCCGTGCGTCGAGGTGTGGGAGTCTCCACAGACGATGGTCATGCCGGGCAGGGTCAGTCCGCGTTCCGGACCGACGACGTGGATGATGCCGTTCCTGGGATTCATCATGCCGAAGTGTGTCAGCCCGAATTCTGCGGCATTCTTTGCCAGCGTGTCCACCTGGGTGCGCGACACGGGGTCCTCGATGGGCTTGTCCTGGTCGTGCGTCGGCGTGTTATGGTCGGGCATGCAATAGATACGTTCGGGACGGAAAGGTTTCAGACCGCGTGCCCGCAACCCGGCAAAGGCCTGCGGACTGGTCACCTCGTGACAGTACAAGCGGTCGATGTATAACTGTGTGGGACCGTCGGCAACTTGCTGCACCACGTGTGCGTCCCAGATTTTGTCGAATAATGTATTCATTGAGGTATGTTTGTAGGGGGACGCACAGGCAGTGCGTCCGGTTCTTGAAAATCCTAGTGTTTGAACTTGTTGATACAGTCGATGTAAGCCTCTACCGAAGCCGCCACGATGTCGGTGTTCGCACCGAAGCCGTAGTAGACGTGTCCGTCATACTCCACCTGCATGTGCACCTTGCCCACATCGTCGCTGCCCTTGCTGATAGCCTGGATGGTGAACTCCTTCAGCACCATCTGGCGATCGATGATTTTCTTCAGTGCACGGATAGCGGCATCTACCGGACCGTTGCCCGTAGCGGCAGCTTCAAACTTCTCTCCGGAGATGTTTACCCCGAGGCTTGCCACGGAGCGTACCCCCACACCACTGGTCACCTGAAGGTATTCCAACTTGATGCGGTGGTTCTCCGAACGGTCAGCCCCTGCCAGCATGAGCACATCGTCGTCGTTGATTTCCTTCTTCTTGTCCGCCAGCTTCAGGAAGGCGTCATACACTTTGTCGAGCTTCTCTGGTGCCAGCTCCACGCCCATCACCTGCAGACGGTGTTTCAAGGCAGCACGTCCGCTGCGGGCGGTGAGCACGATGGCATTGTCGTCGATGCCCACATCCTTGGGGTCGATAATCTCGTAGGTCTGCACGTTCTTCAGCACACCGTCCTGGTGGATGCCCGACGAGTGTGCGAAGGCGTTGCGTCCGACAATCGCCTTGTTGGGCTGCACGGGCATGTTCATCAGGCTGGAGACCATGCGGCTCGTGGGGTATATCTTCTGGGTGTTGATGTTGGTCTCGATGTCGATGTCCTTGTGGCACTTCACAATCATGGCAATCTCCTCGAGCGAAGTGTTTCCGGCACGCTCGCCGATACCGTTGATGGTCACCTCCACCTGACGTGCCCCGTTAAGCACACCGCTGATGGTGTTGGCAGTCGCCATGCCGAGGTCGTTGTGACAGTGGGTGGAGAGGATGGCGCGGTCGATGCCGTCGACATGCTCCATGAGGTACTTGATCTTTTCACCATACTCGCCCGGCAGACAGTAACCCGTCGTGTCGGGGATGTTGACCACCGTAGCACCTGCCTTGATGACCGCCTCCACCACCCGGGCGAGGTATTCGTTCTCCGTCCGTCCGGCATCCTCGGCATAGAACTCCACATCGTCGACAAAACGACGTGCATACTTCACGGCAGCCACCGCACGCTCGATGATTTCTTCCCGGTTGGAGTTGAACTTGTAACGGATGTGTGAGTCGGACGTGCCGATGCCGGTGTGGATACGTTTGCGCTTGGCGTACTTCAGCGCCTCGGCAGCCACGTCGATGTCCTTCTCCACCGCACGCGTCAGTGCACAGATGGTGGGCCAGGTCACTGCCTTGGATATTTCCACCACTGAATTGAAGTCACCGGGACTGGAGATGGGGAATCCTGCCTCGATGATATCCACTCCCAGTGCTTCCAACTGGCGAGCCACCTGAATCTTTTCCACGGTGTTCAACTGACAGCCGGGCACCTGTTCACCATCGCGAAGGGTGGTATCGAAAATAAAAAGTCTGTCACTCATAGTGTATTTGTTTTTTTAAGTTTCGCACAGCTCACAAAATCAAAAAGCCTTTCGCACCCGGAAGTGAGAAAGGCTTTCATGTATCTTCATCGTCATACACGATTCTAAGCGCAACACCCACTTCCGCCGACCTTCGCCAGTAGAATAATGGAAATGTTCAGACCTAGAATATGCAGACTGTTCTGTATCATACTTTTTTTTGTTTTACGGATGCAAAAGTAACGGTTTATTTGATATATCAAAAATAATATGTTACTTTTTTATCGCATTTTCTTTAATTCTGTCAGAACGTATTGTTTTTTCACCAACATTCCCTTCCCTTCTGACAAAATGTCAAACGAATCGCTCCACAGAGAGCCTGCTCGCACCAAAATACGATTGGGTGGATTCCGAGGCCCTTCTCGGGTGATTCGCAAAATACACCTTGCTACCGATTCACCGGAAAAGCTATCCTGATAGGGCATTCAGAGGGCATCCGGCTTCCACGCGAACATCCCCTGCTCCCAATCCAACACATTTTATTACCTTCCAATTTGTTGACACGGCACTCCTTCTGGAGAGTGAAACCCGGTGTTTTTGCGTTTCATTTTCCAAAGATTTGACTTCCGGGCACGAAACAATAGAGTTTGGCAGGTGAAACTATATTGTTTGACGCCTCAAACTATATTGTTTGGCGCGCGAAACAATATTGTTCCGGGCACGTTTTGTCCATATTCCGGAAATGAAATGTATAGTTTTCTAAAATCAAAGGCTTTTTCCGTGCGTTTCGTTTGCAATCATTCACGTTTCGTCTCCAGCTTATCGGATTTTTGAAAAGTACGCGTTAGCAGAAAAGGACGATTGAACAAAATCTGTCAAGCGGAAGGAGGAAAATGGTTGCTTTTTGACAAAGGCAAGCGACAGGCTGTCCTTCCGCAAAAAAAGATTCGGGGAGAGGGTATCCATTTGCCCGTACGGAGTGTTTTATGAGTAAATATCCGAGAATTTTTAATCTTTAAACGCTACCGATATGCAATTAATTTTTAGAAAGAGGAGGAAACGGCTACACGTCCGTCTGCTGACGTGGGTCTGCCTCATCCTGTTCCAGGCAGCAGCCTACGGACAGTCTCTCGACCAGGGGAATCCCATCACCTATTCTTGTAAAGACGAAAACCTGGCTGATGCCCTCCGTCAGCTGGAACGCCTGTCGGACTTCTACCGTCTGCAATTCACGTATGAGGATGTGGCAGACTACCGGACCAGCCTTACGCTGAACAAAGTCACCATGAGCGAAGCGCTGCAGGCAGCCCTGCAAGGGACAGAGCTGAAATTCGGTGTGGAGGGACGGTTTATCCAGGTATACCGGAAGCAACCGCCCAAGGCGGGACAGGAGAACGCCGTGAGCGGTACGGTCGTCGATGAGACGGGTACGCCCATGGTGGGAGTTGCCATCCGCAGACAGGGTAGCAAGGACGGGGTTGTCACCGACCTCGACGGGCACTTCACCCTGCCGCTTTCCACAGGACAAGCCATCCTGGAAGCGACGTTCATCGGCAAAAAGACCGTGACGCGCAAGGTGCGCCGGGGCGAAGAGGTGAAACTGGTCCTGGAGGATGACTCCCAACTGATGGACGAAGTGGTCGTCACCGGATACCAACAGCTGGACCGCCGCCACCTGACCAGCGCGGTGACTTCCGTCAAGATGGACGACATACGGGTGCTCGGTACCAGCAACCTGTCGCAAATGCTGGAAGGGAAGATTCCGGACATGATTGTCAGCACCAACAGCAGCGACATCAATGCCACTCCCCGGCTGCGCATCCGGGGCACGTCGACCATCATCGGAAATCGGGAACCGCTGTGGGTGGTCGACGGCATCATCGTGACAGACCCGGTGGAACTCTCGCCCGACGTACTCAACGACCCGGACTATGTGAACCGTATCGGTAATGCCATCTCGGGCATCAACCCGCAGGACATCGAACGCCTCGACGTGCTGAAGGATGCCGCTGCCACGGCACTCTATGGAACGAAAGCCGCCAACGGCGTCATCGTCATCACAACCAAGAAAGGACGGGTAGGAAAGCCGACAGTGTCCTACAGCGGACAGGCGACCTTCCGCCGTCGCCCCTACTACAGCGACCCACACATCGACCTGATGGACTCCAGGGAGCGCATCGGGTTCTCGCAACACCTCGTCGACATCCACTACGACTATCCGTCGAACATGCCTCTCGTCGGCTATGAGGCAGCCCTGAAGAAACTCTACAACAGGAACTACACGGAAGAGGAGTTCCAAGCTGAGGTGGCACGCCTGCAGACGATGAACACCGACTGGTTTGACATCCTGACACACAACTCCTTCTCACAGAACCACAACGTGAGCATCTCCGGCGGCTCCAACAACATCCGCTACTACGGCTCGGTGGGATATACCGACGAGGATGATGTCGTGAAGGGAACGACCAACCGACGCTATACGGGCAACATCAAGCTGAACATGGTGCTCAGCCCCAAGTTTCAGGCAGAGTTCAGCCTGAGCGGATACCAGAACGACAAGAAGTATCCCCAGACGAGCCTCAACCCCATCGATTATGCCTACAACACCAGCCGCGCCATCCCGGCATACAACGAGGATGGCTCGTACGCCTTCTACAAGAAGCCTGCAAGCGACACCAGCTACCTGAACTTCAACATCCTGAACGAGCTGGCCAACAGCGGACAGAGCCAGAGCACCAACGGACTGACCACCACACTGAACCTGCGCTACGACATGACCGACTGGGCATTCATCAACGCCATCCTGTCCGGAACGACCACACGCGCCGGTCTGGAAGGCTACTGGGGCGAACGCTCGTTCCACGTGGCAGCCTTACGCAAGTGTGAGTATGGAGAAGTGCCGCCCAAAGACCGGAGCGAACTGCCCTACGGCGGCGAGCTGAGCACACAATCCACCTCCAACAAGAGTTACACCGCCCGTCTGCAAGGCAACATCAGCAAGGCACTCGGCGACGAGGGACAACACTACCTGAACATCGCCCTGGGAGCTGAGGCACAGTCCTCCCACTACAACTCCTACTCCCGTACGGAACGGGGTTACTATCCCGACCGTGGACGCAGCTTCGTGGAGGACCTCACGACGGACTATACCGAGTACAACGCCTGGCTGCTCGCGAACCATCCGACCCTCACCGATACCCGGACGAACCTGGTGGCTGCCTATGCGACTGCATCCTACAGTTTCCGCAACTATTTTACCCTGAACGCCAATGCACGGTACGACGGCTCCAACCAGTTCGGCAGCCGGAGCAACGAGAAGCTGCTCCCGGTATGGTCCGTGTCCGGCATGGTCGACCTGAGCGAAGTCTTCCCCCTGAAGAAAGTGTGGGACCAGATAGACGGACTCACTTTCAAAGCTTCCTACGGTGAACAGGGAAACATGCTCAACGGGCAAAGCCCCGAACCCATCCTGAAGAAAGGTTCCATGAACTCCTATTACAACGAACTGACCTCGACCATCTCCACCTTTGCCAACCCCGACCTGCGGTGGGAAAAGACGCGCACAGTCAACCTCTCGCTCGAAGGCTCCTTCTTCCGGAACCGCGTACAGCTGCAATTCGAGTATTACCACAAGCGTACGGACGACGCTTTCATGAACAAGGTGATTTCCGATGTCAACGGCTTTGACTCCTACGTCATCAACTCCGGCACGATGGTGAACCGCGGCTACAACTTCAACGCGACCTTCGTCCCCGTCCGTACCCCGTCATTCAACTGGGTGCTGTCGGGCTCCCTCTCCCACGTGACCAATGAGATGCTGACGGCTCCGGGCTCCCAAGCCTATACGCTGGATTCGTTCCTCTCCGGAGAAGCTGTCGTCAAGGGGTATGCCATCGGAACCTTCTGGTCTTACCGCTTTCTGGGACTGAATCCCCTGAACGGAGGTCCGTTGTTCGATGACGGAGAAGAGCGCATCAGCGAGCTGGAAACCATGTCGCCCTATGAGACCTATACGACCATCCTGGAACCCTCCGGTCCACGCGAGCCGACGGTCACCGGCAGCATCAACAACACCTTCACCTACAAAGCCTGGAGGCTGAACATCGGGCTGTATTACAGCATGGGTGCCAAGACTCGCCTGTTCCGTGTGTTCGACAACTATGTCAACGGCTACTCGTCGGAAAAGAACATGAACCGCGTCCTGCTGTCCGCCTGGCAGAAACCCGGCGACGAAGCGTACACGCAGATTCCCGCCGTCATGGGCAAGGCATCCAACGGCTACTACGACTACTGGCGTCACTGGAGCTCGCTGTATTCCGGCGCCCGGTTCCATGAAGTGCTCTGGGACATGTATGACTACTCCAATGCCCGTGTGGCAAGCGGCAACTACCTGAAAGTGCAAAGCCTCTCGCTGACCTACGAACTGCCCAAACGTATCCTTGATGCCTGGAAGATGCAGCGCGTCGCCCTGACACTGGAGGCTACCAACCTCTACACCTTCTGCGACAGCCGACTGAAAGGACAGACACCGACCCAGGGCGGTTTCAGCGAAGTGCAGCTCACCGACACCCCGACCTACACGCTGGGACTCAACATCAACTTCTAACTTCTAATGACTGACCTTATGAAACACTATATCTGTTGCCTCCTGGCTCTCCTGAGCTGTGGCACGTTCTCCGACTGCTCCGACTTCCTGGAGGAACAGTCGCAAGACAAATATTACATTTCTTCCCATGCAGACCTGGACGAGCTGCTCATCGGCGACTGCTACCTCCGGACCAAAGCGTCCCAACCCCTCGCCTCGTCGCCCGACATCGGCTACTTCCTGCCATATATCTGTGACGAAATCGAAGAGCAGAACGGCACCTTCACACAGACGTTCGACGACCATGAATCCATCTTCGGCTACTTCACCTGGCAGGACCGTGTGGGTGCGACGGAAGACGATTCCGGCTTCAAGCAGGAGAATGGTACGTGGAAAGAGACCTACCGCCTTATCAACGTAGCCAATAACATCATCAACGAAGTACCCAAGATTCCCCAGGCAACCGCACAGGAGAAAGCCGGCGCTCTCCGCGTCAACGGCGAAGCACACTTCCTGCGTGCCTTGTACTACTTCTGGCTCGTCAACCTCTACGCCAAGCCATACCAACCCTCTTCCGCCCGAACGGACTTGGGAGTCCCCATCAAGATATTCCCTGAAGTGAAGGACCAACGCTTCCGCCGCAATACCGTGCAGGAAGTCTACGACCAGATACTTGCCGACCTGCAGGTGGCTGAAAGCAGCCTGAGCCAGTCGGAACCCCGCAAGACCATCTACCGGGCAGACAGCACGGCGGTCAACCTGTTGCTGAGCCGTGTCTACCTCTACATGCAACGGTGGGAAGATGCCAGCCGCTACGCCGACAAAGTCCTCCGGGCGCCCCACACCCAGCTGGAGAACCTGAATACAACCGAAGAAGCCTTCCTGCGTAAAGACAATCCGGAAGTCCTCTTCTCCATGGGCGGCTCGGACGTGACCTGCACCATGTGCAACAGCTGGAAGAGCTTCCGCGTGTCGCAAGACCTCTACCAAACGTATGCCGACGAAGACCTGCGCAAGACGCAGTGGTGGTGGACGTATGAAGACTTCGTGGGTGACATCAAACCGAAAATGCCCTACAAGGCAACCGTTGAAACGACAAGTCAGGAATACTACTATTACGGCTACAACTGGGCTTCAAAGGGAGCCTTGGCAGAAGTGTCCGACCGCTTCCTGTTCCGCACCGCCGAAGCTTATCTGAACAAGGCGGAAGCAGAAGCTTACCTGGGACACGACGGCATCGCCCGGGACATCATCAACCGGTTGCGCATGAACCGTTACAAGACAGGCTGCGACTACCAGCTGACAGAGAGTGGCAACAAGCTGATTGAAGCCATCCGCGACGAACGCCGCCGGGAACTGGCACTGGAGGGGCATCGCTGGTTCGACTTACGCCGCTATGCCGTGTGCGCCGTGCATCCCCAATCGAAAGAAATCGTGCATGAATACACACTGTTCGAGAGCCGCAACTCCACCACCATGACAGAACGGCGACGCTATGTGCTGAAGGCGAATGATCCCGCCTACACCCTGCCTATCCCCAACGAGGTGCTGGAGTTCAACACCGGCATGCAGAACAACGAACATCCCCGTCGTGACTACACACTCATCCCTATCCATTAACCCTAGAAGACCATCCGTATGAAACCATATACCTTCTACCTGGCCGGTCTGCTGACCTTGGGAGCACTGGCCTCCTGCAGCGATGACGACGTTCTCTCCGGAGAGACCGACCCCCGCAGCTCCTACTTTATGCCCGATGAGCAAGACACCAGCGCCGAAGCCGAACTCCGCAGGCAGTTCTTTGCCAAGGAGGGGAGCTACCTGCTCTTCAACGACACCCTGCGCTACGAACCGTTGGGCGTCGACCGCTACGGAGAGACGCAATACCTCCTCGAAAAGCTTGACCTGGACTATGTCATCGGCGGTGTGCGTTCCTCCAAGAAGTATCACTTCGTGTTCCTGAGCACCGACCGTGAAAAGCAGGATGCAGTCAAGTTCCTGCAAGCCTATGTACTTCCCCACCTCAGCACCCGGCTACGTCCCTACTCCTGGTTTGTCCTGAAGACACTGACCGAGGATTTCTGGGACACCCTGACCGACCTGAAGACCTTTGCCGGAGAAAGAGCGACCGCCATTGCCGTGGGAGACATCTCAACCGCCACGGACGAAGACAAGCTGTCCCTGTCCCGGGAAATCATGACAACCGTCGTGGGCAACATCCTCTCGGGCGTCGACAAGCCCATGGCTCCGTTCTATGAACCGGGCAACGGGCTCTACGGAAATTACTTCGACTACGAAACCGACGAGGACAATATGGAGACCCTTTTGCAACACGGTTTCCTCGTACGTGGAATCAGCATCTGGAGCAATGCCGAAGCCAACGGGATTTATCCCAAGCAGGTACAAGACGTGACTTCTTACGTCCAGCTCTGCCTGAGTTCTACCCCCGAAGATGTGCACCGGCAGTATGCCGACTATCCTTTGGTCCTGCAAAAGTTCGAGATTATCAACGCACTCATTTATCAATTGGGATACATCCCTGAATAATTTATCGACCGATTATGAAACTACTACAAATCAGTTGTCTCTGCCTGACCGTTCTGCTTGCAGCCTGTCAGGACGACAAGGAAGAATACCTGCCGAATGTAAAGCCTGAGACTTCCGGTACTTTCGTGGACCCTCGGGACCAGTATGAATATCACTGGGTACGCTTCAACGGACTCGATTGGACCGTAGAGAATGCACACTATGATACCGGGGAAGGCTCCTGCTTCATCTATCCGGAGACTCACGGAAGCTCGGTAACCTACTCGGAAGCCAACCTCCCCAAGTACGGTTACCTGTACACCTTCGAAGGAGCTAAAGAAGCTGTTCCGAAAGGATGGCGCCTCCCGACGGATGAAGACTGGAACCGCCTGGAGGCAGCCCTGAACTCCTCCTCCGATGAACTCCAGCAATACGGTTGGAGAGGCGCAGCCGGACTCGTCATGCAACAGGATGAGGCCGGCAGTGGACTCAACCTCCTCATGGGCGGCTACTACAACACCTATTTCGATGCCAACGGAGATGGCGCGAACTACCGCCATATGGGCAGCTTCGGCTATTTCTGGAGTCAGACGAAGGATGCCAGCAAGGCGGGCGAATACTACTTCTACCGCAAAATCATGTACAACCGTCCACAAGTTTACCGAGAAAGTATCAATATCCAGAATTACTACCTGAGCGTCCGTTTCGTGCGCGACGCACAATAAAGACAATCATGAACAAAAGAATCCATGCAGGCTTGCTGGGCGGACTGCTGAGTCTCTCCGTCCTTCAGGCTCAAGAAAAGACATTCGTGGTAGAGGGCAACATCACAAATCTGCCCGACGGGGTGGAAGTATCCATTCTTACTGGAGAGACAATGCCCAGCAAGACTCTTGCCACAACCACGGCAAAGGACGGACATTTCCGCCTGACGGGTACCATCAACCGTCCCCAGCTGTGCACGCTCATCACCAACAACCTGAAACAGATAGAGCGACGAGGATGGAGCAACGACTCCATCCAGTGGAGCTACACCTCCTTCTTCCTGACTGCCCCGGAACAGCAGGTCCGAGCGGAACGCTATCCGTATGCCGGTGAGAAGAACTACGACTTCACGTTTGACATCGTGGGCGGAAAGCCACAAGCCGACTTCACAGCGTACCAGCGCTTGCTGGCTAACTACCGTCCGGAGGAAGAAGAACAGGCACAATGGGAGTTCATCCGTACGAACCCGACCTCGCTAATCGCCGTCTACCTGGCCAACCAACTGCTGGAACGGGGATATAAGCTCACTACGGAACAGGTGGATTACCTGGCTGCACACATCCGTGTTCCGGAAGCACCAGAACGGATGAGAGAGTTCAACGAAAAGCTGCAATATGCCCGGCATACCACCCGGGGTGCAACATTGGTCAATCTGGACCTGACCGACCTGCAAGGCAAGACGACGACTCTGAAAGACATTCTCCCCAAGGGGAAATGGGTCATCGTGGATTTCTGGGCATCATGGTGCGGCATGTGTCTGGCTGCCATGCCCGAGCTACAGGCTGTGGAGCGACAGTATGCCGACCGGGGATTGACCGTCCTCGCCGTCTCCTGTGACGAAAAAGAGGCAGCATGGCGCAATGCAGTTGCCAAAAAGCACATGCCCTGGCAACAGTACCGCCTCACCAAACAGGGATTCGATGACTTCTTCCACAAGTATCAGGTCGGGAACGGCGTGCCCTACCTGCTCTTCATCGCCCCCGACGGAAAGGTGGTACAGGCAGCCTCCAACCCGCAGGACATCGAACGCCTGCTCAGCGAGTACATCCACTAAACTCAGAACAGACTCTTATCACATAAACTTATGAGAAATAAAAAGTTATTAGGCGCAGCAGCCTGCATCGGACTGCTGACCTGGACAGGGTGCCAATCGTCCAAAGGATACATCCTTGAAGGCACCGTAGACAATGCCGCCGACGGCGACACCGTAGAACTGATTTACTTTGATGGCATGCAACCACAAGTTCAGCAAACCACATTCGTCGAGGAAGGGAAGTTCGTACTGGAAGGAAAACAGGATACGGCTGCCATGCGCTACCTGTCCTATCGTCCGATAAAGGGAGAAGGCACGTCCGTGGAACTCGTGTTGGAAAATGCCCGACTCAGCGTCCATCTTACTCCGGGCACCTACCAATATGACATCAAGGGGTCTCCTGCCAATGAACGGTGGGCAGCCTTCCACAACGAAGACGAACAGCTCTGCGGACAATCCATGGACATCTACCATGCCTTGCAAGACTCGACACTGACACCTGACAAACGTGCCGAACTGGAACAGCAGGACCGGGACCTGTCCGCCAGGATTGAAAAGCTACGCATCGACTTCGCACGGAAGGAGATTCAGACAGTAGCCGGTGCCTATACGCTGCAAATGTTCGGCGACCGCTTCCCGGATACCACATTCGTGAACCTCATCGGTCAAGTTCCACCCATGTACATGACGGCGGAGCTGCAAGGTATCAAGGAACAATATGAACGGATGCAACGCACCGCCATCGGACAGCCATTCACCGACTTCACCCTACAGACTTCCAATGGAGAGAAGCTCTCTCTTGCCGATGTCGTAAAGGCACACAAAGTAACCATGATTGACTTCTGGGCAAGCTGGTGCGGACCGTGCCGGGCAGAGATGCCTCACGTAAAAACAGCCTATGAGAAGTTCCACAACCAAGGCTTTGAAATCGTAGGAGTCTCATTGGACGACAATGCCGAGGCTTGGAAGAAAGCCATTGACCAACTCAAACTGTCCTGGCCGCAAATGTCTGACCTGAAAGGTTGGGACTGTGAAGGCGCCCGGCTCTACGGAGTCAGTGCCATCCCTGCCACCGTACTTATCAAGGACGGCAAGATTGTAGCCCGTGACCTGCGGGGCGACAGTCTGATGACCCTCCTTCCCACACTTCTGAAATAAGCAACAGTTCTGAAGCTCTATATAAACAAGACACCCACACATCGGGCAAACCTTCCGGCAAACCTCCTGTGCGGGTGTCTTGTTGTATCTGACTGATAAGAGAGCCGTCACTCGACCACCAGGTTCACTCCCTCCTTCCGGACCTTGAATTTGCGCAAGCGGTTCAGATAGTCGACCAGCTGCTCCACCTCCTCGTTGCGCGAAGCGCTGAAGTGTACCCGGTAATCCAGGTATGACGCATTGCGGAACACGACACCCAGGTTGTACCAGCGTCCGACCTCACGCAAGATGGTCTTGAGAGGCGCATCATCAAAATAGAAGAAGCCTTGCACCCACTGAGTCACTGCAAACGTGTCAACCGCATGCACATCGACCACCTGACCGGCTTCGTTCCAGCAAGCCTCCTGTCCGGGTTGCAGACGCGCCACAGCCTCATCCGTTCCGGGCTGCATCACTTCCACACTACCTTTGACCAGCGACACATGTGCCTCCTCGTCCCGGTAATTCCGGAAGTTGAATTCCGTACCCAGCACACGCACCTTCAGGCGGTCCGTCTCCACATAGAACGGCGCACGTTTATCGTGTGCCACCTTGAAGAAGGCCTCTCCGTGCAAGACTACCCGACGCTCCTTCTCCGTGAATGCTGACGGGAATTCGATGGTACTCTCGGCATTCAGCCATACCTCCGAACCATCGGGAAGAATCACCTTAAAGTCCATTCCCCGGGGAGTGGACAACTTCTGCAAGGTCACAGGTTGCACCCGAAGCCATCCTGCTGCTCCGGCTTCTTCCTTCGGCTGCTCTACATCGACTGACGACGCCAGTCGGTACGACAGCGAGTCGTGTCCCGTCAGGTCCACCACTCCGTCTGCATCGTGCAAGACCACTTGTTGGGGCGTCTGCTCATGCTGCATGGCAATCACCTCATGCACAGCCTGCAAGCGAGGTTCTACCCAGGCATCATAGACCATCATACCCATCCACATTGCCGCCGCTCCAGCCAGCGCAGCCACCCATATCTGCCACGTGCGTTTCCCGACTTTCGGACGAACCGGCTGTCTCTCGCTCCGGAACTGTTGCCAGGCAGCCTCAGCATCCGGACGGGGACGCGTATGCCTGTCGTGAGCCATGCGAGCCCACACCACGCTACGGGCATCCTCCTCTGTCAACTGACGCTCCGCCTCATCTGAGCCGTTTCCGACAGGCTGTATTGTCAGTCTGCCTGCCTGTTCCTTTTTATCGTCTGTATCCATACTAATCAGATTTATCTATAAAACACCCCATTCACCGGAAGAGACACCCGGTCAGTCTGTCTTTTTCTTATTAAAAACAGCTCTTAACATTGCAAAAGCTTTGTTCATGTGCTTGTGAACCGCGCTGACACTGATGTTCAGTTCATCGCCCACCTCCTTGTATTTCCGACCTTCGAAGTAGCACTGTTCAAAGATGAAACGGGTCTGACTGGTAAAGCTGTCCATAACCCGGTCAATCTCCCGCAGCCGTGCTTCCCTCTCAGCCTCATCCTCATCCATGGCTTCCACTTTCATAGCCAGAAAATAATCCTGATACTTACCTTCTATGACCTTATGGCGCAGGTGGTTCATACAACGATTCCGTACACTCCGAAACAGGTAAGCGTCCAAGTTCTCATTGCGCAACCGTTCATAGTGCACCCACAATTCGCCGAATACATCACTCACCACATCACGCGCCACTTCGGCATCTTCGACCCAATCGCACGCCGTGTAGTAGAGTCTGTCGTAATTCTTCCTGAACAAGGCCTCAAACTCTTGTTCGAAAGTATGTCTATCGTTTGATTTGTCCCGCATCGATCAAGATTAAAGAAGGTTATAAGTTAAGGGAGCAACAAATATACGTATTTACTGCAACCGACCTGCATCCGATGCCCTGAAAAACAACCCGTCCCTTCATTTTCTTCCATTTGCCCCTTGAACTCCCTCCTCGACGGTATACTATCCCATGGACGGACCAGAGCGCAACAAGGGATACACCAGTCTGTCTGAAGGGACTGTTAAATCTGTCGAAATTCAGCGGATATTCCGTCGTTTTTGCCGTAACTTCGCTGCGCAATCATAACCAACCGACTATGAGTTTAAACATTGAACGAACCGACCGCAAACGTGTGGTCATTGTAGGTGGCGGCTTCGGCGGTCTGAAGCTTGCCAATGAGTTGCATAACTCCGGGTTCCAGGTAATCCTGATTGACCGCAACAACTACCACCAGTTCCCTCCCCTGATTTACCAGGTGGCGGCATCGGGACTGGAACCCAGCTCCATCGCGTTCCCCTTCCGTAAGCTTTTCAAACGAAACAAGGATATCTACTTCCGCCTGGCGGAAGCAAGGGTCATCTGGCCCGAAAAGAAGCTGTTGCAGACTTCCATCGGCAAGGTGGAATATGACTACCTAGTGCTGGCAGCCGGCGCTACATCCAACTTCTTCGGCAACCAGGCCGTGGAACGGGAAGCCATCCCAATGAAGACACTCTCCGAGGCCATGGGCCTGCGCAATGCCTTGTTGGGCAACTTCGAACGGAGCATCACCTGCGCAACGGCTGAAGAACGTCGGGAACTGCGCACCATCGTGATTGTGGGAGGCGGTGCCACCGGTGTGGAGATTGCCGGTGCACTGGCGGAAATGAAGCGTTACATCTTCCCGAAGGATTATCCGGAGATGGACATGAGCGAGGTGCGCGTCATCCTGATTGAAGCAGGCAGCCGTCTGCTGGCAGCCATGTCGTCGGTGTCATCGGAGAAAGCCCGGAAGTTCTTGGAACAGATGGGTGTGGAGGTGAGGGTGAACACCCGCGTGCTGGACTACAAGGACTACCGCGTGTGCCTCGAAGGCGGAGAGTCCATCCCGAGCCGTACGTTCATCTGGGTCAGCGGAATCCAGGCAAACATCGTGGAGAACATGCCTGCCGACTGTCTCGGCAGAGGAAGACGAATCAAGGTTGACGCGTTCAACCGGGTGGAAGGCATGGACGACGTGTTCTGCATCGGCGACCAGGCACTCATGACAGCCGACACCCGCTATCCCAACGGACATCCGCAGCTGGCACAAGTCGCCATCCAGCAAGGACGTCTGTTGGCACGCAACCTGAAACGGCTGGCTAAAGGTGAACCAATGCAACCGTTCGCCTACCGGAATCTGGGCACCATGGCGACCGTCGGACGAAACAAAGCCGTGGTGGAGCTGGGAGCGATGAAGTTCCAGGGATGGTTCGCCTGGGTGCTCTGGCTGGTCGTGCATCTGCGTTCCATCCTGGGCGTGCGCAACAAGATGAACGTGCTGCTCAACTGGATGTGGAACTACTTCACCTACGAGCACTCGTTACGCTCCATCATCTATGCCAAGAAGGCGAAAGTGGTCATCGACCGTGAACAACGGGAAGCCACCGTACACCTGAAATAGGAAACAAAGGGGACAAGCAGACGAGGCGAATCACTCCAGACCTCATCAGCTTGTCCCCTTTCTTTATTAGTCAGCTCGTACTTATCGTCCCAGATACCAGTCGTACATACGGCGGACACCTTCCTCAATCTCGATGGTGTGGTGCCAGCCGAGGGCATGCAGCTTGCTCACGTCGGTCAGCTTGCGCAGGGTACCGTCCGGCTTCGACGCATCCCAACGGATTTCACCCTTGAAGCCCACCGTACCGGCAATCAGCTCAGCCAACCGGCGGATGGTAATCTCCTTGCCTGTACCAATGTTGATGTGGCAGTTGCGCACCTCTTGTGAACCGGGTGCATACGTATCTGCAAAATCGACATGCTCCATCACGAAGACCGTGGCATCTGCCATCTCTTCGCTCCACAGGAACTCACGCAGCGGCGTCCCCGTTCCCCACAGCGTCACCACGCCGGGAGCTATGCCATAGTGTGCCAGCACTTCGAGTATCTCTGCGTCGGCAGCAGAACCGTCGACACCCTCCACCGGACGGAGATTCAGGTCGTGCCGTACAGCCTCCCAGTTGCCTTCCGACAGGCAATGCGCCAGGTGAATCTTCCGTACCATGGCAGGCAGCACATGGCTGTTTTCCAGATGGAAGTTGTCGTTCGGACCGTAGAGGTTGGTAGGCATCACGGCGATGTAGTTGGTCCCGTATTGCAAGTTAAAGCTCTCGCACATCTTCAGTCCGGCAATCTTGGCGATGGCATACGGCTCGTTGGTGTACTCCAGCGGTGAGGTGAGCAGGGCTTCCTCCTTGATCGGTTGCGGAGCCTCCCGCGGATAGATGCAAGTGCTGCCCAGGAAGACCAGCTTCTTCACCCCGTGACGATAGCTCTCACCGATGACATTCTGCTGAATCTGCAGGTTCTGCCAGATAAAGTCGGCACGCTGATGCAGGTTTGCCCAGATACCTCCCACATGAGCGGCAGCCAGGATGACGGCTTCCGGCTGTTCTTCATCAAAGAAACGGCGCACAGCAGCCACGTCAAGCAAATCTAGCTCGGCATGAGTGCGCCCCACCAGCCGGGTATACCCTTTTTGCTTCAGGTTGTTCCAGATGGCAGAACCCACCAGTCCGCGATGTCCTGCCACGTATATCTTTGTGTTCTTATCCATTTTTACGATTTCCAATTATCCAAATCACAGGTTCGCCTTCAGGTGCAGCTTCTTTACGAAACGCATGTCATGGGCAACCATGATACGCACCAGTTCGGCAAAGGACGTCTTTTGCGGATTCCAGCCCAGGAGTGTCTTTGCCTTGGTCGGGTCACCCAACAGCTGCTCGACTTCGCAGGGACGGAAATACTTCGGGTCGACCTCCACCAGCACCCGTCCGGTAGCCGTGTCGATGCCCTTCTCGTCCACCCCTTCGCCTTCCCAACGCAAGTCGATGCCGACCTCGTGGAATGCCAGGGTACAGAACTCACGCACGGTGTGCATCTCACCGGTTGCAATGACAAAGTCCTCGGGAGTCTCGTGCTGGAGAATCAACCACATGCACTCCACATAGTCCTTGGCATAGCCCCAGTCGCGGCGTGCGTCGAGGTTACCCAGATAGAGTTTGTCCTGATGTCCCTGGGCGATGCGGGCTGCCGCCAAGGTAATCTTACGTGTGACGAAGTTCTCGCCGCGACGTTCACTCTCGTGGTTGAACAGGATGCCGTTCACGCAATACATGCCATAGCTCTCGCGGTAGTTCTTCGTTATCCAGAAACCATACTGCTTGGCCACTCCATAGGGAGAACGCGGATAGAAAGGAGTCGTCTCGCGCTGGGGAATTTCCTGCACCTTACCGAAAAGCTCGGAAGTGGATGCCTGGTAGATGCGGCAGGTCTTCTCCAGTCCGCAGATGCGCACTGCCTCCAGCAGACGCAACGTCCCGAGTGCATCCGCCTCTGCCGTATATTCAGGTACGTCAAAGCTGACTTTCACATGACTCTGTGCAGCCAGGTTATAAATTTCATCGGGTTTCACCTGCGCAATGATGCGGATGAGCGAACTGGAATCCGTCATGTCGCCCCAATGCAAGTTCACGAGCCGGCTTTTCTTCATGTCGCGCACCCACTCGTCCAAGTACAGATGCTCGATGCGTCCGGTGTTAAACGATGAGGAACGGCGCAGAATGCCATGCACCTCATACCCTTTCTCCAACAGATACTCGGCCAAGAACGAACCGTCCTGACCGGTGATTCCTGAAATTAATGCTACTTTTTTCATCTATTTACTATGTATTCAGTCCTAATGAATGGGCGGAATGCCGGAATGAACAGTGGCCGCACGCCTGCCGGCATCATCCGTCCGCTAAAACGAGTCAAAGGAATACATATTCTGCCAAAATCGCAAGAAATCCTTCCCATTTTTTAAATCTCGCCCGCTCATCCGGAGTCGAACTGACATGCCATTCCTCCTCCAAACCCTTCCGCGTATTCCCGTCTTGTGGAAAGAAAAGCTAAATCCTCCCGCCTTCCTACAAATAATTCCCATTTTTTATAGAGCCCTATCAAATCTATGGCTACCTTTGCAACTCACAAACTAACCGTAAGTAAGAAGGATGCACATCCGCCGTGTCCCGCCCGGCTGAAGAGCCAGTCACGGAAGCACACCAGCCGATGTCCATCAAGATTGTTTTCGTAATGTATTTATTTAAATTCGAACCTCTGCTGAAGCAGACCCTTTGGGGCGGTGACAAAATCAGGACGTACAAACACCTGCACAACACCCTGCCCCATGTGGGCGAAAGCTGGGAACTGTCCGGAGTCCCCGGGCATGAGTCTGTCGTGGCCAATGGCGAATGGAAAGGCACCCTGCTGCCCGACCTCATCGGTCACCTGGGAGCCGACCTTGTCGGCGCCGACAACCTTGCCCGACACGGCAATCTCTTCCCACTTCTGGTGAAATTCATCGATGCCCGCCTAGACCTTTCCATCCAAGTACATCCCGATGACCGCCTGGCACACGAACGCCACGGCTGTCCCGGAAAGAACGAAATGTGGTATGTCATTGCCGCCGAACCCGGTGCACGCCTCTGTGCCGGACTGTCACAGACCATTGATGCCGACGAATACGAACGCCGCGTCCGGGAAGGCACCATCGAAGAGGTGCTCTGTTTCCACGACCTGCATGCCGGAGATGTCTTCCACATCCCTGCCGGACGGGTACACAGCATCGGTGCCGGGACGTTCCTCGCCGAGATTCAACAGACGAGCGACATCACCTACCGTATCTATGACTTCAACCGCCGCGATGACAACGGGAACCTGCGCGAACTGCACACCGAGCTGGCAAAGGATGCCATCGACTACCGCGTACTCGCCGACTACCGTTCCCACTACACGCCGCACGCCAACGAACCGGTGGAACTGGTGACATCGCCCCAGTTTACCACCTCGCTCTACGACCTGACCGAGCCGATGTGTTGCGACTATTCCGACCTGGACACCTTCATCATCTATGTCTGCACGGCCGGAGCAGCCACCCTGCACAGCTACGGAGGCCATTCGCTGCCCATCAGCCAAGGCGAGACCGTACTCGTCCCTGCCTGTACACGCTGGGTGGACATACGGCCCGAAGGTCACGTCACCTTGCTGGAAAGCTGGACTTAACCCCAACCGGTCACAAGTCCGGACACAAATGACACCGGTGAAACGAAGCCCCGTCCTCCTTCCGAGGCGCATCGGGCATCCGTTTCACCGGCGTCATTTGTTTGGGAAAAGACCGTTTTCCCCCAGGGAAAATTACTCCTCCGTCATTGGCTCTCCATTCAGCTGCCTCCTGAATCCGGTCCAGAAGTCTTTGCCGAAAAAATACTTCCGTCTAGCACCTACCGGGGTGCCACAGCCGCAACGATGGACGGGATTGCGCGGCAAAGATACGGAGTAAATATAAGAAATAAGACTGTTTGTATGTTAAATTACTTAAGAGATGCAGTACAAGGGAAAGCAACGAGCACTATTAGTTTCATGAAATCGCACAAAAGCTGCAAATTTTCAATACTAATATTAGTTTAATACGAAAGTTCCAATTACTTTTGTCAAAAACAAAAGAACTATGATAGCAGAGATTAAGTTCAAAAACCTCTTTTCGTTCAGGGATGAGACCGTATTGAGCTTCGAGGCTGACAAGAGCAAAGACATGGAAGCCTATCATGTAATAGAGCTGGACAAAAATGTCAGACTCTTAAAAATCGCCGTAGTCTATGGAGCAAATGCTTCCGGCAAAAGCAACATCATCAAAATCTGTGACTTCCTGAAATCATTCATCACCTATACCCCTCTAAACAAGGCTGAACAGATACCGGTGCTCCCCTTCCTCCTGAATTCAGACAACCGGAAGCTCCTGTCCGAATATTCCATTTCATTCTACCTGACAACAGACAGAAAAACCACCCGTTATGTCTATTCCGTTGCTTTGGACCACACACATGTGGCAAAAGAGACACTGGCCTATTACCCCAGCCAACAGCCTGCTACCATCTTTGAAAGAAGTACGGAGAACGGCGTGTCTGTCATCAGATTCGGACAACGAATCAAAGCTACACAAGCCGTCAAAGAAGAGATAACCCTGAAATGCCTGCAAAACATGTCTGTGTTTGCTGCCTACATGCAGGTAAATAGCCACCTTGCGGAATTGGAAACCGTACTTCAGTATCTGACAGGACGGATCATGCCTGCCGTCGTTCCGACCTCACCACTGAACCGGTATGCGGAAGAATCGATTAAGGATGAATCGGCGAAAGAGTATATACTGAGATACTTGCAGGAAGCCGATTTCAACATCTCCAACATTAGCTCCAAAGAGCAGAAGACAAAAAGAGGTACGGTCAATGCCACCATCTATCAGCATCAGGTCTTTTCAGACGATGGGGCATCCGATTTTTATGAATTTCCGGAGATGTTTGAGTCAGATGGCACCATCCGAACTTTCGGACTGGCAGCCCAAGTGCAAAAGGCCCTTGAAAACAATGCTTTCCTTGCTGTCGATGAGATTGAATCCTCCCTACATCCCAAGCTCATCGAATACATCATCGAACGCTTCCTGAAAGAATCCGAACAAGCACAACTGTTGCTCACCACACATTATGACGGTCTGTTGGAGGAGGACGATTTACTTCGGAAAGACACCATCTGGTTTACGGAAAAAAATACAGACGGCTCCAGTGTCCTTTATCCTTTGACAGATTTCAAGGGACTGAACCGGATCAGTTCTCTCCGGAAAGCCTATAAATTCGGTAAATTCGGTGCAGTCCCTAACTTATAATCAACCAGTCTCATGAGAAAAGCCAGCAAACACACTGCCACCCGACAAGTCATTCATATTGTAGGTGAAGGACTGACGGAGTTGTTCTATTTCAGCCACCTGAAGAAACTACTTGATTATAGATACTCCATCTCCCCACGCCTGTTCGAGAACAACAGTATCGAGAAGATTGAGAAGAAAATCAAGGAGCTGCTTGATGAAGATGTTTTTGTCATCTGTGTTTTTGATGCCGATGTCAGCAGACGCTCTGAGGCAGAAAACAAAAAGATGGTAGCACTCAAAAACAAATATGAAAAGAATAAAAATGTGATTCTATGCGACAGCTTGCAGTCCATAGAATACTGGTTCTTACTGCACTTTGAAGATACGTGTCGCCATTTCAAGGATTCAGCAGCAACAGAAAAGGCTTTGAAACACTATCTGCCTGCATACGACAAGACACGCAAATATCTTGAAAAAGACAAATGGGTCAGAGACATGCTTGCAGACGAAAAAGATGAACAAGGCATGTGAATTGGCTGAGAAATATAGAGGTCGTGATTCCTATAGCGAGATTTATAAAGCAATCAGGAAAGTAAGTGAACCGGCAGCTGACTAAAAACAAATACACGAGTGCCTGACCTCCGGCAGCCCAACCTACCTCTCCTGTAAACATTTCACCGAACAGAAAGAAAGCAAAACAGAAGATTTGCTTGACAGATCTAGTCCTATTGCCATTTCCAGCTAACGCATATTTTTGAGAAACGGAGCAAAGTAGGTTATTTTAAGAATAAACATACGTTTCCTAACGCATAAACATTCCATTCAAGGCTCAAAGTTGCATGTTTATTCACGCAAACAATATTGTTTGGCTCGTCAAACACAAGTGTTTCATCCGTCAAACAATATTGTTTGGCAAGTGAAACAATATTGTTTCGTGATTCGAACATTTGTTTTTGCTGACAAGCAACAATAATAAACTGAATTTCACACTCATTTACTTCCAGTTTGCTTATCATACGCCCATTTTTCCAACTATGAATGTGCTCATAGGAACTACCTTTCATCTGACGAAAAGAACACAACAAGTGCACAACGCCTACTCCATTGACAAGACAATCACCCAATCTTCATCATTGTGTATTTTGCGAATCGCCTGAGAATGCCCTCCAAATCCACCGCCAAGTATTTTGCTCCGAAAGAAGCCCGTCTGGAGCGATTCGTTTGACAAAAAGACAAAGTGGACGGGAGAATGACAATTTGATAGAGAGGGGTGTAAAAAGAGAACCTAACCAGGAGCCACACTATACCTTATTATATTATGAGGACCGGATTATGAGGACCGGGCGAGCAGACCGCTCGCCCCTACATTTGCCCCTGAATCGGATAGTTGCGAAACACTCCCCGCATCCGGTGTGAACGCAAGAATGAACGCAAACGGTGCATTTCGCTTTCCGGAGTCTGCAACAAGGACTACCTTTACAAAGTGATTCAACGACGGACGCACATCCCGGTAACGGACGGAGAAGAACCACGGAAGAAATCACAAACGTCTAACTAAAATCAACAACAAATCACATGGCTCTAATCTACAAGGTAAAACAAGCGAGCAGGGCAACGAAGGAAGGCAAGAAGCTCTACCATCCGTCCATCATCAGCATGGGAATCGTAACCACTGCCCAACTGGCAAAAGAAATCGCGGAGTATTCTTCGCTCACGGCAGGTGACGTCAAAAGCACCATCGACAACCTCATCACCGTCATGCGGAAGCATCTGGTTGCCTCCGAAGTGGTGGAACTCGACGGTATCGGGACTTTCCGGATTCGGCTGAGGTCGCAAGGCAATGGGGCGGAGACCCCGGATGAGGTCTTTCCCCAACAGTCTGTCCCCAGACTCTATTTCCGTACGGCTGCCAAACGCAGCACCACCCGTAGTACCGCACTGTGGGCACTGCTCGAGAACTTGGGATACCGACACATCGACCAACTACAGGGCAGTACGCCCCCTCAAGCCTTCCCGGAATCGGATAGGGAGAAGAAGGAAGAGACGAACCAAGACTTCTGAGCAACGGTCTCAGACCCGAATCGCACAATAATCTGACAGCAAAAGACACCGGAGCATGCAGGCCCTCTGCATACGCGGTGTCTTTGCATATCATCCCCCCTTCTTTTGTAGTAAACCGACAGGCACAATGAATATCTTTCCTTTTTTGAAGGAAAAAATCAGAGAATGTTTCCTTCAAAAAAGGAAACTCCTGCCTGCCAACCTGCTGTCAGTCCTCCCTGATGAACCTCTGTTCCCTGGTGACCCGGCAACGCTCCGCCTCCGATTGTCAAAAATCAGAGCAAAGTTTCCGAAAGGCATTTGAGTTAAAAGCGTTAATAATCTTAGTTTTTTCTCAAAAAAGGGAGTGCAGACTTTCGCTTATTAAGGAATAAGCTGTATCTTTGGGCGTTTTTGAATTTAGTATGAACGTCTAATAACATGAAATTATGGAAAAAACACTGGTCATATTGAAACCATGTACGCTGCAACGCGGATTGGTGGGTGAAATCACCAACCGGTTTGAACGCAAGGGCTTGCGTCTGGCAGGCATGAAAATGATACAACTAACAGACGAGATACTAAATCAACACTACGCGCACCTGAGTGCAAAACCGTTTTTTCAGCGGGTGAAAGACTCGATGATGGTGACTCCTGTGATTGTGTGCTGCTATGAAGGCGTCGATGCCGTGCAGACCGTACGCGCAATGGCAGGTGTGACGAATGGTCGTTTGGCTGCCCCCGGAACCATTCGAGGTGACTACTCGATGAGCTTCCAGGAAAACATTGTCCACACCTCAGATTCCCCTGAAAACGCGGAGATTGAGTTAAACCGTTTTTTTAAACCAGAAGAAATCTTCGAATACAAACAGGCTACCTTCGGGTACCTGTATGCAAACGACGAGTACTAAAAGTTTTTTAGAGGAATGATATTAAGGACTATCAGAACTGCAACTGTGGCGCTCTTGGCAATGGTCGGTGTGACAGCCTCCGCACAAGACCTGCTCGCAAGCCAAGCGCCCATCGACAAGAAAATGCGGGCAATCGACTCAGTGGCTCTCCAACGCCAGATCCAAAAGGAGAAAATGGAATACCCGGGCTTTGCCCTGTATCCGAACTGGACAAACGAGCGCGTTCATGTGTATGGCAACGTTGCCATGCCTGACTCGTTCACCATCGACCTGAAGGGTTTCTGCATGCCCACTGACAACCGTAAGATAACCTCCAAGTATGGTCCCCGACGCCGACGCATGCACAAAGGGGTGGACGTGAAAGTCTACATCGGCGACACCATCCGCTCGGCTTTTGACGGAAAGGTACGCGTGGTGCAATATGAACGTCGCGGTTATGGCAAATACGTGGTCATTCGTCACGACAACGGGTTGGAGACCATCTACGGACACTTGTCGAAGCAGCTGGTAGGTGAAAACCAGATAGTCAAAGCGGGAGAACCCATCGGACTGGGTGGAAACACCGGACGTTCCACGGGGTCACACCTCCACTTCGAGACCCGCTTCCTCGGACAGGACATCGACCCGACGAGAATGTTTGACTTCCCCAATCAGGATATTGTTGCAGACACTTATACCTACTACAAACCGGGCAGCCGGAAAGGAAGCAAGACAGAAGACAGCAACAGCAGTTCGGAAATCCGCTATTATCGTGTACGGAAAGGCGACACGCTGTCGAAGATTGCTGCACGTCAAGGTGTCTCCGTACGCCGCTTGTGTCAGCTGAACGGCATCACGACCCGTACGACACTGCGCATCGGACAAGTGCTGCGCTTCTCCTGACAAGACCCGGGGATAGAACCTCGTATTTAAACTGATAGACATAGACAACGCGGATGACGCGGACTTCTCTTCATCGCCACACCCGGGATGAATGAGTATCCCCGTGTCATCCGCGTTGTGTGTATCTGGATGGGGACAACACGACCTTCCGTCCGCCAACCATTCCTTCCCTTAACTGACGCATTGGACCATGAACATCTTCCGTCTGCTTGCCTGGGGCGTCATCTGGAGCCTGGGCATGACCACCAGTCCGGCACAAACCAACCGCTTCCGGGTGATGGAGTACAACACAGAGAACCTCTTTGACTGCCGACACGACACCCTGAAGGACGACCTCGCCTACCTGCCGGAAGCCACACGACACTGGACTCCCTATCGTCTCCACAACAAACTGCTGAAGCTGGGACGTCTGATAGCCGCCGTCGGCAAAGAACAGGCACCGGACCTCATCGCCCTATGCGAGGTGGAAAACGACTCCGTGCTCATCAAACTGACCCAACATACTCCCCTGAGAACATTGGACTACCGCTTCAT
The DNA here is from genome assembly GCF_900291465.1 of Bacteroides sp. Marseille-P3684. GTDB lineage: Bacteria > Bacteroidota > Bacteroidia > Bacteroidales > Bacteroidaceae > Phocaeicola_A. The sequence goes on along the minus strand of NZ_LT985808.1, from coordinate 1,553,203 downwards.
CATCACCCATTCGCCCGACGAACGGGGCATCGACGTCGCCCTGCTCTACCAGCGGGCACGCTTCAGGGTCCTGTCACACCACAGCATCCCCATCCCTTTGCCTTCCGATGAAAGACCGACGCGTGACCTGCTCCACGTGAGCGGACGCATTGCCACCGGGGACACACTCGACGTGATTGTCTGCCACCTGCCTTCACGCATCACAGGGGCACGACGGGGCAGACTGCGACGGCAACGGGCAGCAGAGGTCCTGAAGAGGTGTTGCGACTCACTGATGCACGTCCGTCGGGAACCGCGTCTGCTGGTAACCGGCGACTTCAACGACACACCGGAGGGAGACGTCGTGCAGGGAGTGATGCAGGCAGGAGCACCGGACAACACCCCCTCACCTCACCGCCTCTACAACCTGATGGCAGGGAAACGTCCGGGGACCTACCGCTACCGGGGTGAGTGGAGCACCATCGACCACCTGCTGGTCTCCGGGTTATTGCTGGACGAAAGCGCAGGCTTCCATACCCGCAGCGATGCAGCAGCCATCGTGACCTTCCCCTATCTGCTGGAAAGAGAAAAGCGATACGGCGGACTCCGTCCGGCACGGACCTACAACGGCATGCGTTACAACGGCGGCTACAGCGACCATTTGCCCATCCGGGCAGACTTCTTCCTGCCGCAATGAGACGGGAACAGCCGTTTTTCGTTCCTGTCCGGAAGCTCTTCTACAGAATAGATGGGCTTTTCAGCGAGATTGTGTATCTTTGTGCACGCTAGACATAAATGAACTTATGAACGATACGAATCAGCAATTCCAACAGGTCATGACGGTGTGTCGCGACCTTTTTGCCAAGAAGCTGCATGACTACGGCGCGGCATGGCGCATCATGCGTCCCTCCTCCGTGACCGACCAGATACTTATCAAGGCGAACCGCATACGCAGTCTGGAAATCAAAGGGGTATCCCTGGTGGGCGAAGGCATCCGCCCGGAGTTTATCGGCATTGTCAACTATGGCATCATCGGTCTGATTCAGCTTGAGCTGGGTTACTGCGACCGTGACGACCTGAGCACCGACCGGGCACTGGAACTGTACGACAAGTATGCCAAGGCGGCACTTGACCTGATGATCGCCAAGAACCACGACTACGACGAAGCATGGCGCAGCATGCGCATCACGTCCTATACCGATCTCATCCTGATGAAGATTTACCGCACGAAGCAGATTGAATCCTTGTCGGGACAGACCTTGGTGTCGGAAGGCATCGATGCCAACTACATGGACATGATAAACTATTCGGTATTCGCACTCATCAAGCTTGACTATGGAGAGTAAGACAATGCATCGTGCCAACGTAGTGTGGACCAACTTTTGCCGGTTTGCCTTGGGCATCGTGTTCATCTTCTCCGGCTTTGTCAAGGCGGACGACCCCTATGGCATGGTCTACAAGCTTCAGGACTATTTCGTGGCATTCGGATGGACCGACTTCATGCCTTCCTTCATGCCCCTCTTCCTGTCGTGCCTGCTCGCTGTCTTCGAGTTCACGCTGGGTGTCTATCTCTTCTTCGGAATCCGCAAGAGGCTGACCTCCATCGCTGTAGCGTTGGTGATGCTGGTCATGACGCCTTTCACACTCTACCTCGCCATCGCCAATCCGGTGTCAGACTGCGGCTGCTTCGGCGACGCACTGAAGCTGACCAACTGGGAAACCTTCTGGAAGAACATCGTGCTGCTGGTGTTCGCCCTGTGGCTGTTCAAGCACTACCGGCTGGTGGTGAAGTTCATCAGCAAGAAGAACCAATGGATAATCTCCATGTACGGCATCCTCTACAGCGTTGCCATCGTGTCCTACTGCATCTTCTACCTGCCCATCTTCGACTTCCGTCCGTACTACATCGGTGCGAACATCAAGGAACAGATGAGCATCCCTGAAGGCGAGGAGCCTCCGGTCTATGACACCACGTTCATCCTGGAAAAGGACGGCGTGCAGAAGGAATTCACACTGGACAATTACCCCGACAGCACCTGGACGTTCGTCGACAGCCGCCTCCACCTGGTGAAGGAGGGCTACGTGCCGCCGATTGCCGACTTCTCCCTGCGCCTTTATGATACGGGGGACGACGTGACGGACTTCATCCTGAGCGAACCGGGATACACATTCCTCCTGATTTCCCCATCACTGGGAGATGCCGACGACGGTTCGATAGACCTCATCAACGAGATTTATGACTACAGCATGGAGAACGGTTACCCCTTCTACTGTGTGACCCCTTCGCCGGAAGAGGAAGTGGAACAGTGGAAGGACCGCACCGGGGCTGAATATCCGTACCTGATCGGTGATGAAACCGTACTGAAGACCGTCGTGCGTTCCAACCCGGGACTGGTGCTGCTCAAGGAAGGTACCATCATCAACAAATGGAGCTTCCAGAACCTGCCCGACGAGTATGCGCTCAACGGACGGCTGGAGGAGATTCCGCTGGGACAAATCCAACAGATGCCCCTCACCCACCGTGTGGGCATCGTGTTCCTCTGGTTCATTGTGCCGCTGGCGGTATTCACCCTGCTCGACAACTGGTATCACCTCTACCAGGTACGCAAGAACCGACGGGCACAGGGTGCCTGATAAACCCGAATTATCAACTTTAGTTTAATTACATACAAATCATCATGAGAAAGAACATCGTAGCAGGCAACTGGAAAATGAACAAGAACCTGCAAGAAGGTATTGCTTTGGCAAAAGAACTGAACGAGGCTCTGGCAGCCGATAAACCCAACTGCGACGTGATCATCTGCACGCCGTTCATCCACCTGGCTTCCGTCACTCCGTTGGTTGACTCCAAGGTTATCGGTGTAGGTGCCGAGAACTGCGCAGACAAGGCTTCGGGTGCTTACACAGGTGAAGTTTCGGCTGAAATGGTCGCATCCACCGGTGCTCAATATGTCATCCTGGGTCACTCTGAGCGTCGTGCATACTACCACGAGACCGTAGAAATCCTGACCGAGAAAGTGAAGCTGGCTCTTGCCAACAACCTGAAGCCTATCTTCTGCATCGGTGAGGTGCTCGAAGAGCGTGAAGCCAACAAGCAGAACGAAGTGGTGGCTGCCCAGCTGGCTTCTGTCTTCTCCCTTTCAGCTGAAGACTTCTCGAAAATCATCCTTGCTTACGAACCGGTATGGGCCATCGGCACCGGTAAGACGGCTACTCCCGAACAGGCACAGGAAATCCATGCTTACATCCGCTCACTCGTAGCTGAGAAATACGGCAAGGAAGTGGCAGACAACACGTCTATCCTCTATGGCGGCAGCTGCAAGCCTTCGAATGCCAAGGAACTTTTTGCCAATCCCGACGTGGATGGCGGCCTCATCGGCGGCGCATCATTGAAGGTTGCCGACTTCAAAGGCATCATCGACGCATTCAAATAACATCAGTTGACCAGTTGGCGAGTGAACGGGAATTGACAAGGAGTCAGCCTGTTCACTTGCCGACTCAACCAACACCTAACCTCTCCTCCTATGAGACTGATCACTTTACTGATGTTCGCCTTTGTCAGCCTGGCAACATGGGCACAGAAGGACATCGTGTCGGCTTTGACTGAAAAGAAAGCCGGCGAAGGTACCGTAGTCATCCACCAGGACCTCCGGCTGAATGCCTTGTTGCAGGAAGGAATCAACACGACGTTGAACAGCGACGGCGAACGGGTGGCAAAAACTGCCGGATTCCGAGTACAGGTATATGCCGGCAACAACTCGCGCCAGGCACGTAGCGAGGCTAACCTGATGGCAACCAGAGTACGCACTTCATTCCCCGAACTGCAGGTCTATACCCACTTCGTCAATCCGCGCTGGCTCTGTCAGGTGGGCGACTTCCGCAGCATTGAAGAGGCCGACGTAGTGATGCGCAAGCTCAAGGCGACCGGCGACTTCAAGGAGGTATCCATCGTGCGTGCACAAATAAACATTCCGTATTGATGAACGAAGAACTACAAGCATTTGCCAGTCCCGAGCGTATCGAAGCACTGAAAGGTTGTTACCGGGAGGTGCTTACCTTACTGGGTGAAGACACTGAACGCGAAGGACTGCTCAAAACGCCCGAACGTGTGGCAAAAGCCATGCTCACACTGACCCGGGGCTACCACATGGACGCACGAGAAGTGCTCCTGTCGGCGAAGTTTAAAGAAGACTACAGACAGATGGTCATCGTGAAAGACATCGACTTCTTTTCGCTCTGCGAACACCACATGCTGCCCTTCTTTGGCAAGGCACACGTGGCTTATATCCCGAACGGATACATCACGGGACTGAGCAAGATAGCCCGTGTGGTCGACATCTTCTCCCACCGTCTGCAAGTGCAGGAACGCATGACCCTGCAAATCAAAGAGTGTATCCAGGAAGCTCTCAATCCGTTGGGAGTCATGGTGGTAGTTGAAGCAAAGCACATGTGCATGCAGATGCGTGGAGTGGAGAAACAGAACTCCATCACGACCACTTCCGACTTCACCGGAGCTTTCAACCAGGCCAAGACCCGCGAGGAGTTCATGAACCTGATCAAACACGACTGAACAGTCGGAGACGCGTCATCTGAAGTTGTGTCGCCACAATTCGCTTTCTGAGGGCATTCAACCCGATGAGGATGGAAAAAGGCACGGAAACACAAAGAGGATTCTTACCTGAAACAGTCAGGATAGTCCTTCTGTGCTTCCGTGCCTTTTATAATTCTGGGAACCGATTCATTCCTTCTTCGAAACCGGCTCCTTCTCTTCCGTCACCAGATCGCCGATGAAGTCGATGGACTGCTTCCGTTGCATGTTGACACGGATGTTGGATGCACCATTATCGTACACATCGACATGGAAGGTGTAATAGTCTTCACGGGTACGGGCAGAGAACTCAATCTCGTAATTGCCCTTCTTGCCCAGCTTCTGTTCATAATCCAGTACCTCGGCTTCAAAGTTCAGCCCCTCGCCTCCCCCGTAAGGGATGGAGTAGGCACGTCCATAATAAGGCAAATAGGAAAAGACGGAGTCATTTTTGACCGTGAGGGAATAGTAAGGCGACAACTGTATGCTGTGTCCACCTTGTGTCAAGGCTGAACGGACTTCGATTTCAAAATCCTTCGCCTCCATACGCTCTTTCACCATCTGTGCGCGTTCCTGCTTCTTCTCAGTCTTGCTTTGTGCCGACAGAGATACGGGGATGGCCGACAACGCCAGGCACCATCCCGCCCATAACAACAGTTTCTTTTTCATAGGCTCATTGTGTTAGATGGTTTATCGCCTCAAAAATAGGGAGAAAGTACATACATCCGCACAAAGGAAGGCACTCATTTAGCTTATTTTAGTTCGCCGTTCCTGCGTGTCCGGTCTCCTTAGCGTTTTTTCAGAAGCGGACGGCAGCGAATGGTTCCGTCAATAGGCATTGGCTTCGCCACGGATGGCGTTGCGTACGGTCATGTAGATGATGCGCAGGTCGAGCCAGAACGACCAGTTCTCCACATACCAGATGTCCTTACGGATGCGGTCTTCCATCTGATAGAGTTCCTTGGTCTCGCCACGGCAACCGTTCACCTGTGCCCAACCGGTAATGCCCGGCTTCAGCAAATGGCGCACCATGTATTTGTTTATCAGTGCAGAATATTCCTCGGTATGTTTGAGCATGTGCGGACGAGGACCGACTACCGACATGTCTCCCAGGAGTACATTGATGAACTGCGGCAACTCATCGATGCTGCTCTTGCGAAGGAAATTGCCAAACTTCGTCTTGCGGGGGTCATCCTTGGTCGCCTGGAGTCTGTCGGCATCCTTGTTGACCTTCATGCTGCGGAACTTGTAGCAGTAGAACTCCTTTCCGTTCAGCCCGTTCCGCTTCTGCTTGAAGAAGACAGGACCGGGAGAGGTGATTTTGGTCACAATGGCAACAAAGAGATAGATGAACGGGAAGAGCGTGCAGAGGAACGTCAGCGAAAACACAATGTCAAACAGACGCTTCACAAAGCGGTTGATGGGCTGACGCAAGGGCTCTTCACGCATATACAGCACGGGGACATCTCCCATCAGCGTCATACGCATCGTACGGCGCAGGTAGTTGCGTACGTTGGGAACACTGCAAAAACGGATCAGGTGGTTTTCACAATAGTTGATCAGCTCCATAATCTCCGACGCACGAACCGAAGGCAGGCAACAGTAGAGCCGTGGCGGAGCTGTCGGCGAAATGGGCATGTTGCGCAGATAGGGAATCACCTCGTTCACCTTCCCCAGATAGGGCAAGGGGAAGTGCTCGACCGGCTGGTCGTCAAAGTATCCCAGGATGCGGTAACCGGTCGAAGGGTCGTTCATCATCTCACCGTAAAGGTCGAGCATGTTCAATCCGCTGCCGACAAAAATCACACTGCGGAGATTGCGTCCCAACCGGCGGTAACGCCGGATAAAATAGCGGGCAACCAGACGGCCCACCAGGATGCCCACCCACAATGCCGGATAGAACGTGAAAACCCATGCCCACGAAAAGAGATGCCCCTCCAGGTAATCAATGGTCAGAAACGAAAGGACGCCAAACCAGAACACGGTGACAAACGAACGGGCGACAATCTCCTCGGGACGTACCTTACGCATATACACCACAGGCTTCTTCCACGACACACACAAGAGGTAGATGACGTTGAAGACGAAATAGACCAAATGATATTCAGTGGATGCCAGTGCGGGATACAGCCCCGGACTCAACCAATAGAAAACAGTCAACAACAGATTGAGGATGACCAGATCATTCAGGATGACTGCCCAACGCAATAAGGTTACTTTTTGAGATTCCCGTTGCATAATAGTTCTGCCATTTTTATGTAAAGTAATTACAAAGGTATAGGAAATGTTGTAAGGGAAAAAGATTAAAAAGTATTTTTACCCTCCCCCATGAGGTTAAAAGATGTTTATCTTTTCGGAATTTTCCGCTAAGCAATTGTCTTTAAAGCAATTTTAGATTCACGGTTTCGAGTCAGGTTACACAAGTTCAAACAGGTTCACAATTTCTTGGACAGCTTTTCATTAGAAAAAAGAGAGGCATGCCGGCTTTTCTTTCCCAAGAAACGGGAAAGAGAGCCGGCATGATTATTTAGTCCTGGAAGTAGACACGCTTCACTCGTCCCGACACACTTGTCAGGATTTCATAAGGAATAGTTTCCAAAATATCAGACAAAACACTCACCGGCAGATTGTCGCCGAAGATTTCCACACGGTCGCCTTCCTGGCAGTCTATGTCGGTCACGTCAATCATGCAGACATCCATGCAGATGTTGCCCACATAGGGAGCTTTCTGCCCGTTGACCAGGCAATAGCCATGCCCACAACCCAAGTGACGGTCCAGCCCGTCCGCGTATCCGATAGGGAGAGCTGCAATGCGCGATGGACGGGTCAACACACCACGCCGACTGTAGCCCACGGTGTCCTCGGCAGGAACATTGTGGATTTGCAGGATGGTGGTCTTCAGGGTGCTGACATTATGGATAAATGCATTGTTCACCGGATTGATGCCATAGAGTCCCAAGCCGAGACGTACCATGTCGTAATGGGCACGCGGGAAACGTTCAATCCCTGCCGAATTGCAGATGTGGCGCAGGATTTTATGGGGGAATGCCGCCTGCAACTCGGCAGAAGCCTTGGCAAAGATTTCATTCTGCTGACGGGTGAAGTCATCAAACTGTGGTGAATCGCTCCCCACGAAATGGGAGAACACCGAACGGGGCAACAAAGCCGTCTGGCTCTTCAACCGACGGATAAGGGCAGGAATCTCCTCGGGCATGAATCCCAGACGGTGCATCCCGGTGTCGAGCTTGATGTGGATGGGGAAGTTGGTGATGCCCTGTTTCTCGGCAGCCTTGATCAGCGCATCGAGCAGATGGAAGCTGTAGACTTCCGGCTCCAGCTTGTAGTCAAACAGGGTCTTGAACGCCGTCATCTCGGGATTCATGATGATGATGGACGCCGTAATGCCCGCCTTACGCAGGTCGGACCCCTCATCTGCCACGGCAACGGCCAGATAGTCCACCCGGTGGTCCTGCAAGGTCTTGGCTATCTCATAGGACCCGGCACCGTAGGCGGACGCCTTCACCATGCACACCATCTTCGTGTCGGGCATCAGGAAGCTGCGGTAGTAGTTCAAGTTGTCCACCATGGCGTTCAGGTTGATTTCGAGGATGGTCTCATGCACCTTCAGTTCCAGCTGTTCCGACACTTCATCGAAGTGGAACTTGCGCGAACCTTTTACCAGGATGGCTTCGTTACGCAGGGACGCAAACACGTCGGATGCCAGCAGGGAGGCAGTGTCGGGGAAGAAATACTTCTCCATCGGGAAACGTGCCTCAGCAGCCGAGATGTCGGGACCTACCCCGATGATTTTCTCGATACCGCGGTTCTGCACCAGCTGCGCCACCTTGCGATAGAGGAAGGTCGCACTCTGTCCCGTCTCCAGGATATCGGAAAGGATCAGCGTACGCTTGCGCCCCTTCGTGTCGGTACGCCGTGCCATGAAGTCGAGTGCTATGTCGAGCGAAGCCAGGTCTGAATTATAACTGTCATTGATAAGCGTACATCCGTTCTTGCCTTCCTTCACTTCGAGGCGCATGGCTACCGGTTCCAACCGTGCCATGCGGACGGCAATGTCCTCGGGCGATATCATCAGGTAAAGGCACACAGCCAGACAGTTGAGCGAATTTTCCACCGACGCGTCGTCAATGAAAGGAATCCGGTAACTGTTCTCCATACCGAGGTAGCGGTAGTTGACCGTCGTCCCGGTATCGTCCTTCTTGATGGAACGGATGTAGAGGGGTTTCTCGTCGTCCTTTTGCGACCACGCTATTTCACGGGCGGAAGGGATGGTCTTTGCCACACAGTCACAGATTAATTCGTCGTCACCGTTATAGATGATGACGTCGCAATCCTTGAAGAGCGACAGCTTCTCGCTGCACTTGTCCTGCAACGAAAAGAAGTTCTCCTGATGGGCGCCGCCGATGTTGGTCAGTACGCCGATGGTCGGATTGATGATGGTGCGCAGGGCATCCATCTCTCCCATTTCGGAGATGCCGGCTTCGAAGATGCCCACTTCAGTCTGCTCGTTCATGAGCCACACGGAAAGCGGAACACCGATTTGCGAATTGTAGCTCCGTGGGGAGCGTGTCACGTTCTTGTCGGGCGAGATGAGCTGGTAGAGCCATTCCTTCACCACGGTTTTCCCGTTGCTTCCGGTGATGCCCACCACGGGGACATCGAACTCCTTGCGGTGCAGTTCGGCGAGGTGCTGCAACGCCTTCAGCGGACTTACGACGCGCAGGAAGTTGGCTCCGGGGAAGTCCTCACACGCACCGGGAAGCTCCGACACCACAAAGTTGCGCACACCGCGGTTATAGAGGTCAATGATGTATTTATGTCCGTCGTTACGCTTCGAACGCAGGGCGAAAAACAGGGTTTCTTCAGGAAAACACAGCGAACGGCTGTCGGTGAGAATCCAATCGATCCGGGCCTTCTTGTTACCGAAACGTTCGGCTCCTATCTGGTGACTTATTGATTCAATCGTGTATGGCATAATTCCAATTCCTTTTTGAAGTCTAAGGTCGGACATTTTTCTGTAAGACGGTTTATCCTTAACACTATTTGTGTTAAAAAGTTCTTGTATTGAGGGGCTTCCGGATGAAACGGACGATGTTCCAAAGCCCGTCTTATCTCCTGACATTCAGCCATCACCGACCGAGCTTCCGCTGTCAGGCAGGCGTCAGTGAAGCATTCCCATACATAATCTATAGCCAACGGAGAGGGATGCAACATGTCGTCGGCATAGAAACGGTAATCGCGCAACTCGTCGAGCACAATCTCATAGGCAGGGAAATAGTGGCAGCAGGGACAGGTCGCACAGAGTTCGTCCACCGCCAGGAGCAGAGCCGACTTGCTGAGCTGGTTGGCATGGAATCCGTCGCGGGCATGACGGATGGGACTGACGGTGAACAGGACCTGCAACGTGGGACGACGTTCCAAGAGCCGTCCGATGACCGCACCCAGTCTCCGGACGACAGCATCGGGACTGACCCGCAGACGCACGAAACGGCTCTCCGGCAATTTGTGGCAGTTTGCCACCACCTGCTCCAACGGGTCGGCCGCACCACCGTCTTCTCCCTTCAGGCAGTACACATACGACGTGCCCAGGGTGATGAGCAGGAAGTCCAGCGACGGCAATGCCTCCATCGCCCGGCTCAGCCTTCCGTTGATCAGACTCAGGCATTCATCCCGGGACGAAGCGGAAAAGCGCGAATGGTGCATGAAGCTGTGCCACCATCCGTCTTTGGAGACGAACAGCTCGGGCGACGTCTCGTCATACAGGCGTCCGTCCAGCAACGTCTCCAGCGCACGGGCAATCGAAAAGGGATTGTAAAGGATGCCAAACGGATTGACATCACACGCGAACTTGGCATCCGACAGACGGTTACCAATGTGTTCGGAAAAGCACGAACCCAGCGACATCAGCCGGTTCTGATAACCGACGGACAGGATGCCGGCGGGCAATTCTACTTTCGTTCTGAAGTTCATCATATTCCTCCGAGGGCTAAAAATCCACCGCAAAAGTACGCATCTTAGTGAGTAATTATATATTTTTGCCGATTATTATCCAACTTTCGCAAGCCCAAGGTGTAGTGAACGAGGTGACTTCCCGTCCGCCGAATCCACTGCGCACACCGTGGAACGCCTACGAGGTTTTAAGTAAGAGACTAACAACGATGAGTAAGGAGAACACATACACGCTGCTCGACGCCATACACTATCCGGCAGACCTACGCCGGCTCAACCTAGACCAACTGCCTGAGGTGTGTCGTGAATTACGCCAAGACATCATCAACGAACTTTCGTGCAACCCGGGACACTTCGCCGCCAGTCTGGGTGTGGTGGAACTGACCGTCGCACTGCACTATGTCTACAACACCCCCTACGACCGCTTGGTGTGGGACGTGGGCCATCAGGCTTACGGACACAAGATTCTCACCGGACGCAAGGAGATGTTTTCCACCAACCGCAAATATAAAGGTATCCGCCCCTTCCCCTCACCCGAAGAGAGTGAATATGACACGTTCGCCTGCGGACATGCCTCCAACTCCATCTCGGCTGCCCTGGGCATGGCTGTCAGTGCCAAGCGTCTGGGAGAGACCGACCGCCACATCGTTGCCGTCATCGGCGACGGTTCCATGAGCGGCGGACTGGCTTTCGAAGGGTTGAACAATGCGTCTTCAACCCCCAACGACCTGCTCATCATCCTCAACGACAACGACATGTCCATCGACCACAGTGTGGGGGGCATGCGTCAGTATCTGCTGAACCTCAACACCAACGACAAGTATAACCGGCTGCGTTACCGGCTCTCGCAACTCTTCGGCGACCTGGGGCTGCTCAATGAACGTACCCGCAAGAGCATCATCCGCTTCAACAACAGTCTCAAGTCGGTCCTCTCCAAACAACAGAACATCTTTGAAGGCATGAACATCCGCTACTTCGGTCCTGTCGACGGACACAACGTGACCGAACTGGTGCGTACGCTCAACACCCTGAAAGACATGAAGGGCCCCAAGCTGCTGCATGTCCGCACCGTCAAGGGACGGGGCTTCGCTCCGGCGGAAGAACAGGCCACCATCTGGCATGCTCCAGGACTCTTCGACCCGAAAACCGGCAAACGCCTCGTGCAGTGCACCGACGGACTGCCGCCCCTGTTTCAGGACGTGTTCGGAAAGACACTCGTGGAGCTTGCCGAACAGAATCCCCGCATCATGGGCGTCACACCTGCCATGCCCAGCGGATGCTCGATGAACATATTGATGCACACCATGCCCGACCGTGCCTTTGACGTAGGCATTGCCGAGGGACATGCCGTCACCTTCTCCGGAGGAATGGCAAAGGACGGACTGCTGCCCTTCTGCAACATCTACTCCTCCTTCATGCAACGTGCCTATGACAACATCATTCACGATGTCGCCCTGCTGCGCCTCAACGTCGTGTTCTGCCTTGACCGTGCCGGACTGGTCGGTGAAGACGGACCGACTCACCACGGAGCGTTCGACCTTGCCTACCTGCGTCCCATCCCCAACCTGACGATTGCTGCCCCGTATGACGAGCACGAACTGCGGCGCATGATGTACACCGCCCAGCTGCCTAACCAGGGACCGTTCGTCATCCGTTACCCTCGCGGACGCGGAAGACTCACCGACTGGCACTGTCCGCTCGAAGCCATCGAGGTGGGCAAAGGCAGACGCCTGAAAGACGGCAACGACCTCGCCGTGCTCTCCATCGGTGCTGTGGGCAATGCCGCAGCCGACGCCATTGCCGAGGTCGAACAGGCACATCCGGACGTCAGCATCGCGCACTATGACCTCCGCTTTGCCAAGCCGCTCGACGAAGAACTGTTGGAGGAGGTCGCCCGTCGGTTCAACCGCATCGTCACCGTGGAAGACGGTATTCTGAAGGGCGGCGTCGGCAGTGCCGTATTGGAGTACATGGCGGACCATGACCACACACCACACGTCCGCCGGCTGGGCATTCCTGACCGCTTTATCGAGCATGGCGCCGTCGACATCCTGCGCCACCTCTGCGGCATCGACAAGGAAGGCATCCGCGACGCACTCCTTGCCGAACTGCAACGCTGACCGGCATCGGTCCAAAGATGATAGACACGGACGATACAGGGCGCAAGCCCAGCCTCTGCATCGCCCGTGTCCTGTTTTTCCGCTCCGCCACTCCCACACATTCCCCTTTCCCCCTACACATTCCCGTTGACAAACCGAGAGCCAAAAGAGCAATTCTCCTTACACAATTTACCAAATCCACCTTTTCAACTAACGCGTACTTTTGCAAAATCGAGCAAACTAGCGAAGAAAGGTTAATTCTGCTTCACACTAAACTTCTGAAGCGCCCATTCATTTCACGTTTCTTAGTATCCAACACTTGTTTTTCACGCGCCAAACAATATTGTTTGAGTCGTCAAACACTTGTGTTTGGGACGTGAAACAATATTGTTTGACCGATGAAACAATATTGTTTCGTCCGTCGATGTAAGGAAAAGAGAAAACGGAAGAATAATTTCTGACAACTGCTCTCCAAAAAGAACGCGGACGCATCACTTTTCCAACTATTAAATCGCACCATATTCTGAAACCGCACGCACCACAAAGTCACTTACAGGGAATATCTCACTGCGCTCTGAAAGCGATGTTTGCCATCTCCCGACAAAGTGTATTTTGCAAATCGCTCCAGAATCGCTTCTTTGCTCACCGACTCGTCTTCGGGTGCGAGGAAGGGCACTCTCAGACGATTCGTTTGACGTTTTGACACTTTGACACCATGCGAAGACCTGCCCGGAACGCCGTCAATCGATAGACAGCCCCTTGCGAAGCAACCGGACATCCCTCCCATGCAAACCGCCGGATTGTCAAGCCGAGATTGCAAAAAAAGAAAGCAAAAAGCTTTTATATAGTATGAAATAGGTTATCTTTGCCACGCAAAAAGACACAGACTAAGGATTTAAAGTATGAAAATAATCATTGCCGGAGCCGGGGAAGTGGGAACTCACCTGGCAAAAATGTTATCCGGAGAGAAGCAGGACATCATCCTCATGGATACGGATGAAGAAAAGCTGGGTCAGCTGGAAGACAATTTCGACCTGATGACCGTCAATGCCTCCTCACTCTCCATCGCCGGACTGAAAGAAGCCAACGTACCCAACGCCGACCTGTTCATCGGTGTCACTCCCGACGAGAGTCGCAACATGACTTCCTGCCTGCTGGCACACAGCCTGGGCGCCAAAAAGACCGTAGCACGCATCGATAACGCCGAATACCTGCAACCCAAACATCAGGAATTTTTTGCCAACATCGGCATCAACTCACTCATCTACCCTGAAATGCTTGCCGCCCGCGAAATCGTGGACGCCATCAAGATGAGCTGGATCCGCCAGTGGTGGGAGGTCGACGGTGGCGAACTGGTGCTCATCGCCGTCAAGCTGCGCCGCACGGCACACATACTCGACATTCCTCTCCATCAGCTGGACACCCGGTCCACCCCCTTCCTCATCGTTGCCATCAAGCGGGGCATGCACACCATCATCCCCCGCGGTGACGACACCTTGCAGGAGCTGGACCTCGTGTACTTCATGACCATGAAGAAGTACATCCCCTACATCCGTCAGATAGCCGGAAAAGACGACTACAAGGACGTCCGCAACGTCATGATCATGGGCGGAAGCCGCATTGCCGTCCGCACGGCACAGATGGCACCCGAATACATGAAGGTGAAAATCATCGAGAAAGACATCGAACGCTGCCACCGCCTCACCGAGCTCATCGACAACGACCGCGTGATGATCATCAACGGCGACGGCCGTGACATGGACCTCCTCATGGATGAAGGCATCGAAAACACCGAAGCGTTCGTAGCACTCACCGGCAGTGCGGAAACCAATATCCTCGCCTGCCTGGCTGCCAAACGGACGGGCGTCAGCAAGACCGTAGCGGAAGTGGAGAACATGGCATACATCAGCATGGCAGAGGGCATGGATATCGGCACCATCATCAACAAGAAGATGATTGCCGCCAGCCACATCTACCAGATGATGCTCGATGCCGACGTGACCAACGTGAAGTGTCTCACCGTGGCAAATGCCGACGTGGCTGAGTTCATCGTGAAGGAAGGGTCGAAAATCACCAAGCATCCGGTGAAGGACTGCGGACTGCCCAAGGGCATCAACATCGGTGGTGTCATCCGTCAGGGGACGGGCGCCCTCGTAACCGGTAACACCCAGCTTCAGGCAGGTGACCACGTCGTGGTGTTCTGCACGGGCATGACCATGCAGAAGATTGAAAAATTCTTTATTTAAGCGTACACCCAAATGATAAACTATAAGATTGTGGCAAAGATACTGGGAATCCTCCTCTTCCTGGAAGCGATTCTCCTGTTGGGCTGCTCCATCTTTCCCATCTGTTTCGGGGAGAGCGACCTCGTGCCCTTCCTCGCCTCGGCAGGCATCACCTGCCTCATCGGACTCATCCTGTTCTGGATCGGACATGATGCCGACAAGAAGGTGAACCGCAAGGACGGCTACATCATCGTCACCTTCTCGTGGGTGCTGTTCAGCTTGCTGGGCATGCTCCCCTTCCTTTTCGGGCGTTACACCGAGAGTGTCGCCAACGCCTTCTTCGAGACCATGTCCGGCTTCACCACCACCGGTGCCACCGTGCTTGACAACATCGAATCGTTGCCTCACGGCATCCTGTTCTGGCGCAGCCTGACACAGTGGTTCGGCGGATTGGGCATCGTGTTCTTCACCATTGCCGTACTGCCCATCTTCGGGTCAGGCGGCATGAAGCTCTTTGCTGCCGAGACCACCGGTCCGACACACAGCAAGCTCCATCCCCGCCTCGACGTGACGGCGAAATGGATATGGACCATCTACCTCATCATCACCCTTGCCCACGGAGCCTTGTTGCTGTTGGGCGACATGCCCTGGTTCGACAGCTTGTGCACCGCCATGTCGACTGCCGCCACCGGCGGTTACTCGGTGAAGCAAAGCAGCCTCATGGCATACAACTCACCCTACATCGAGTACATCACAACCCTCTTCATGCTCATCTCGGGCGTGAACTTCACCCTGCTCTATGTCGCCATCCTGAAGCGGCAGCCCGTCCGCCTGCTGAAGGACACGGAGTTCCGCTGGTACATCGGGAGCTACTCGGTGTTCACACTGTTCATCACCATCGCTCTGCTGGTAGACACACCGATGGGACTGGAGGAGAGCTTCCGTCTTGCATCCTTCCAGGTTGCCACGGCACAGACCACGACAGGATTCGGAACGGCCGACTACATGCTGTGGCCTTCCTGCACCTGGCTGGTGTTGTGCATCGCCATGATGGTCGGTGCCTGCGCCGGTTCGACAACCGGAGCCATGAAGTCCATCCGCCTGGCCATGCTGTTCAAGATTGTACGCAACCAGTTTCGCCACATGCTCCATCCCAACGCCGTGCTCCCGCTACGCATCAGCGGAGTGGTCATCTCCAACGAAATCAAGACGACCCTGCTCGCCTTCTTCTTCGCCTACATCGGCATCATCCTTGTGGGTTGGGTGTTCATGCTGACGTTGGGTGTCGGGTTCATGGAGGCATTCGGCATCACGGTGTCGAGCCTGGGCAACGTAGGTCCAGGATTGGGCAACTGCGGTCCGGCGTATTCATGGAACAACCTGCCCGATGCAGCCAAGTGGGGCTGTTCCTTCCTGATGCTCATCGGACGTCTGGAACTGTTCTCCGTCCTGCTGCTGTTCAGCCCGAGCTTCTGGAAGAAACACTGATCAATGGAACCTGTACCCGATGCCGAGCATCAGGTTGTTGGGGTCGTGGAAGTCCTGTAGCTGATAGCCTACATGCAGGAAGATGCTCCGGGTGAAAAAGGCCTTCAAGGCAAGCACCTGGTAGAGACCTTTGGCATCATCGCCATGACGGTAACAATTGTAACCGACGCCTACGTTGACCGAGAAGACAGGCATCGTCCATTCTCCCCGGGCGGAAAGTCCCACGACAATCTGTTCGCGGAACGGCGGACGGTAGAACTTGATGTCATCGCCCGGACCAATGCCTGCGAGGTGTTCCTTCAGGTTGCCTCCCTCATCCCAACGTCCATCGAGCGAGATGCCTGCAGCAAGGTTCTTCGTGAAATGATACATGGGTGCCACGTTGAGACCGATGATACCGAACTTGCCGGGAAGCAGGTAAGATGACCCTTCCCAGTCCAGTCCACGCGTGCGGGCTGCTCCATAAAGCAACACATCGTAAGACCAGTGAGGCCGGAACACCGGTGCCGGTTCTCCTCCTTCCGTCTGCTCTTCTTCACCCCACGAACGCACCACTCCCAGGCGTGCCCCCATCGTGTTCACCCCACCATTGGGATAGCGGGTGTTTCCGTTGGAATAGTGGGTCAGGTCGATACCTGCCGTGAGGTTCCATGAGGAAGGAAGCTGCCAGTTGAGGAATACCCCCAGATTGATATACGCATTGATACGTGAGCCGACGACCGTATTTTTCGGGTTGGTCTCCTCGTCATGGGGTTTCCAGCCGAAGGATGCCCCGAAGTTCCACTCATAGTCGAGCGACAGACGTCGGGAAAGACTCGCCATCCGCGAACCCTGAAAGACATAGACAGCCAACGGATTGCCTACCTCCCGTGCGTTGAAGAAGGTGTTGTATGCCACACCGATGCCCTGATAAGCGTGCGGATAGAGTTTCCCCAGACGGGTGTGGGGAGCAAAACGGAAGGCATATTTCAGGTGGGTGGACAAGGCCGTGCGTATGGGCTTGCCTGCCAAGTTATCGTCTTCAAAGAATGTTTCGGTAGGAGCCACATAGCCCGTCCGCAGGTCTACACCGAGACGGTGGGTGATGCGCGGACGCAGACTGTCTGCCACCGACACCTGCTCTTGCGACAGAAGCGGGGAAGACAGACCGAAGGACAGCAACAGCCCCGTCAGCATCCGGAAATTCAAGATAAGGGAAAGAGACTTTTTCACAACGGTATTTTTATATGATAATCACTTCCTGTGAACAACGTTCCGCGATACATGCCACTGAGGCTCCGTCTTCTGCCGTTGCGCGGATGGGATGCATGGACGGTATAGGATGCGTTGAACAGGCTGTAATCGAGGAGGGGGATGATGCGTACATGTTCATTGGGAGCGATGCTGACGACTTTTATCCGGTCAGGCACGGAGAGAGGCAACGGCTGTTCGCTCAGGGAAAACGGCAACTTCATTCCGCTGAAGACCAGCCTTCCGCCTGACACGCTGTCGGGAACCTCCAGTTCTGTTCCGGAAAGCCAGGATACATTGCCATCCGACACTACGCTGAACCTTCCCCGGCTCCGATTCTTTCCCGAGATGACGAGCTGCTGACGGATGGTGTCGGCGGACTGATTATAGACCACCAGTCCCTCGCCCTCGCGTACCTCCGTCCATGGTGAATCCGGTTCAAGCCGGTACACCACACTGTCCACCCGGTAAGGTTCGCCCAGTGTCAGACGGAACTCCAGCGGGATGTCCACATAGTCGTTGCCCACATGGATGTCCATCCGATAATCCTCCTGTAACAGGTTCTCACCGAGCATCACGACCAGCCGACGTCCTTCGTCGCGCACAACAGCGCAATCCAACAGTCCCCCAAGGCTGAACTCCAGCCGTTCCCGGTCCTCCATCTTCGTTACCGGACCGCCATTGTCACCACTGACAAAGCTGATGAGCGACTTGCCCGACTCCGACGTCACATCGAGCACGCTCCAGTCTTCCGATGGAAAATCGATGACCAGCGTGTCTCCGTTGCCGTCCAGCGTGAAATGTGTTTCAGCCGGAGCAATACGGTCTACAAAGACCTCCTGGTTGCAACCCGTGCAGGCAAGCAACCCGCCCCACAGCAGACCGCACCGTATCCTCCGAAGTATATTTTTCATGATTTCTGTCTTGTTAAAGTAAGGCATGCATGCAAAGGTAGTGTTTTTCGGAGAAGCTCCTGCCTGAAAATATCCTTTTCTTCACTCGCCGCTTCGTGCCCAACTGTTTTCTTACCCAACTATCAAAATGTCAAACGAAGGCATCCACAGAGGCATTTCTTGCACCAAAGGACGAGTTGGAACGCAAAGAAGGCATTCTGGAGCGATTCACAAAATACAACTTGACACGGCTACGGCTGTTTTCGTTGCACGGAAGCTCGTCTGTCAGCGAAACAGCAGCATTCTCACAACGAACACGGGAGAGATACATGCTTTTTATTACCATCCGAATTATTGACAGCACACTCCTTCCAGCGAATGAAACTCGGAACTTTTTACTTCCATCTTCCAAAGATTTGACTTCCGGGCATG
This sequence comes from Bacteroides sp. Marseille-P3684, assembly GCF_900291465.1. Lineage (GTDB taxonomy): Bacteria > Bacteroidota > Bacteroidia > Bacteroidales > Bacteroidaceae > Phocaeicola_A. The sequence continues at coordinate 1,534,302 of NZ_LT985808.1, read as the reverse complement.
AAACAATCGTGTTTGGAGGGGGAAACTATATTGTTTGACGCGGCAAACTATATTGTTTGGCTCGCGAAACAATATTGTTCCGGGCACGTTTTGTCAATCTTCCGAAAACGAAGTGTATAGTTTTCTAAAATGAAGGGCATTTTCCCGGTGTTTTGTTTGCTTTTCTTAGCAATTGCCTGCTAGTTTGTCGGCAAATCGTCCAATGTGAGTTAGCCACAAAGAGACGTTTGACGAAATCCGTCAAGCAAAAGCACGGAAATGACTTCTTTTTGTCATTTCCACCCATCCGCAGAAAAAGACGTCGGATGAAAAAAGAGCACACCAAGGGACGGAAGGAAAGGCGTCCGTGACGCCCCAGGAGAGAAGGTGCGGGACACGGGAAGCAATCTTCCGGCGTGGTTAAAAAAAACGAAAAAATTCGTGGGCTTATTCAATATTAGTGACTATCTTTGCGGCTCAAAAGTAGTAGTAGAGATGGTCAAAGGCTGGAAAATGTTGGTTTTACCCTTTTTCCTATTGGTGCTCTTTTTGGGCAATTCAATAGGGAGGCTGTCTGCCATACCCTTCACCCAACCTTCCCGCCCCTCTACTCCCGACCTCTCTATCAAGCACAATCCTCTTACACCAAACAGTTTTTACAACAGAAGCATACGTCCTGTCACCCGGCTGTTCCATGCTGACGGACGAACTTGCCGTGACACGGGTGCCCGCCCCTCTCACTCTACTACCTCCAACCCTTTCCGCAGCACCCCTCGTCCGGCTCCGACCCTTCTCTTCTGCCGGCTCTTGATTTAGCCCCGGCAGACACAAGCAACGTCTTTATTTTCATTGCAACATAAATCAAATAACCTAATAATTAAAACATGTCTTTTACATTATTAATTACCGCAATTTTAACCGGAATTGCCTTGGTAGCTGCCGGCATGATCGTGGCAAAGCTTATCAGCCCGCGCTCGTTCAATGCCCAGAAAGGCGAGGCCTACGAATGTGGTTTACCCACACGTGGACGTTCGCAAATGCAGTTCAAGGTTGGTTATTACCTGTTCGCCATCCTGTTCCTGATGTTCGACATCGAGACAGTGTTCCTCTTTCCCTGGGCAGTTGTCGTGGGTGAAGTGGGAATCTATGGCCTGGTAAGTGTCATCTTCTTCTTAGTAGTATTAATCTTAGGCCTGGCATACGCCTGGAAGAAAGGAGCGCTCAAATGGGAATGAAACAGCCGAAAATCCGCTCCATGAAGTATGAGGAGTTCAAGAACAACGACTACCTGGAGCACATGGTCGAGGAACTTCGTGAACAGGGCGTGAACGTTGCCGTGTCGAAACTTGATGACCTGATCAACTGGGGACGAAGCAACTCCGTGTGGTCATTCCTGCTCGGAACGAGCTGCTGCGCCATCGAGTTCATGGCACTGGGTGCTGCCCGCTATGACATGGCACGCTTCGGTTTCGAGGTAACCCGTAACTCCCCCCGTCAGGGTGACGTGCTGCTCGTCATGGGAACCATCACCCACCGCTGCGCACCGTTGATGAAACGTCTGTATGACCAGCTCGCCGAACCGAAATATGTCATCGCCGTGGGCGGATGCACCATCTCGGGCGGCCCGTTCAAGAACTCGTACCACGTGGTCGACGGCATCAACCAGATTGTCCCTGTGGATGTCTACATCCCGGGATGTCCGCCGCGCCCCGAGGCTTTTTATTATGGCCTGATGCAGCTGCAACGCAAAATCAAGCTGGAACATTTCTTTGGCGGTGTTAACCGTAAACAACCCAAACCAGAAGAAGATTAATAGGAGCTATGGATATAAAAGATAAGATTTTGAAGATTGTGCCGGAAGTGACGTTCACCGAACAGGGTGACACGGTGGCTGTCGTGCCTCTGGCCTCATTCCGCAAGCTTGCCGAAGCCTTGCGTCACGACCCGGAAGACGCCATGGATTTCATGCGCGACATCGTGGGCATGGACTGGGGCGAGACCCTGGGAGCACTCTACTACCTGGAGTCGACCACCTCGAACCGCCGCATCACCCTGCGCACAGAGACTGACAACCGGGAGAATCCGGTCATCCCCAGTGTCTGCGACCTGTGGGCAACCGCACAAATCAAGGAGCGCGAGGCACACGACTTCTTTGGCATCATTTTCACGGGCAACCCCGACCTGCGCCGCCTCTTCCTGCGCGAAGACTGGGTGGGCTACCCCTTCCGCAAGGATTATGACATGAAGTCCAACCCGCTCAACATGACCAACGAGGAGGATGACGACGTGGCACCGACCTACGAGCTGGGTTCCAAGGGTGAACTCATCTGCGGAAAGAACGTCGTTTTCGCCCCCGAAGAGTTTGTCATCAACATGGGTCCGCAACACCCGTCAACCCACGGAGCGCTGCGTATGCGTATCTCCCTCGACGGTGAGACGGTGAAGCGTGTAGACCCGGTCTGCGGATACATCCACCGCGGCATCGAGAAGATGAACGAGAGCCTCACCTACCCGCAGACACTCGCCCTGACCGACCGTCTGGACTACCTGAGCGCACACCAGAGCCGCCATGCCCTGTGCATGTGCATCGAGAAGGCTGCCGGCATCGAGATTTCCGAGCGTGCGAAGTACATCCGTACCATCATGGACGAGTTGCAACGTATCGACTCCCACCTGCTCTACTTCTCCTGTCTGGTGCTCGACATGGGTGGCTTCACCCCGTTCTTCTACGGCTTCCGCGAACGTGAGATGGTGCTCGACATCTTCGAGGAGACCACCGGCGGACGCCTCATCCAGAACTACAACATGATCGGCGGTGTGCAGGCCGACCTGCATCCCGACTTCCAGAAGAAGGTGAAAGCGTTCATCAAGCATATGCGCGGCATCGTGCATGAGTACCACGAAATCTTCACCGGCAACGTCATCGTGACCAGCCGTATGAAGGGTGTGGGCGTGCTGAGCCGTGAGGATGTCATCAGCTACGGCGCTACCGGAGGCACGGGACGTGCATCGGGCTGGAGCAACGACGTACGCAAGCACCACCCCTACGGTGTCTATGACAAGGTGGAATTCAAGGAAATCCTCCGCACGGAAGGCGACAGCTTCGCCCGCTACATGGTGCGTATGGACGAAATCATGGAGTCGCTCCACATCATCGAACAGCTCATCGACAACATTCCTGAAGGCGAATACCGCGTGAAGACGAAACCCATCATCCGCGTGCCGGAAGGCATCTACTCCCAGTCAGTGGAGACGAGCCGTGGCGAGTTCGATGTCATCCTTGAGAGCCATGGAGACAAGAGCCCCTATCGTCTGCACTACCGCTCGGCCTGCCTGCCGCTGGTACACACCCTCGACAAAGCCTGCCGTGGATGGAAGATTGCCGACCTGATTGTGATTGGTGCAAGTATCGACCTTGTAATCCCTGACATTGACAGATAAATTGACCAACCGTTAATAACAGAACAATGAATAATTCATTTTTAGACTATTATAGCTTGCAACCCGTTACCAGCTGGATTCACGACGCCCTATGCAGCGTGATGCCCGAGGCGCTGGCCATCTTCCTGGAGTGCGTGGTAATCGGTGTTGTTCTCGTGGCTCTCTATGCCGTCCTCGCTATCATACTGATTTATATGGAGCGTAAGGTCTGCGCGGCGTTCCAATGCCGTATCGGCCCGAACCGTGTGGGAGGAAAAGGCGGTCTGATGCAGGTTCCTGCCGACGTACTGAAAATCCTGACGAAGGAAATCATCCGTCTGAAGAACTCTGACCACCTGCTCTATGACCTGGCCCCCTACCTCGTCATCCTGGCATCCATCCTGACCTTCTCCTGCCTTCCCTGGAACAAGGGCGCCCAGGTGCTCGACATGAACATCGGCATCCTCTTCGTGCTGGCAGCCTCGTCCATCGGCGTGGTAGGTATCCTGCTGGCAGGTTGGGCAAGTAACAACAAGTACACCATGATCGGTGCCGTACGTAGTGGTGCCATGATTATCAGCTACGAGCTGTCCATGGGCATCATCGTGCTGGCCATGGTGGTGCTGAGCGAAACGACCAGCCTGAGCGGCATTGTCGAGGGACAGGCCAACGGCTGGAACATCTTCAAGGGGCACATCGCCGCCATCCTTGCCTTCGTGGTATTCCTCATTGCCGGTAATGCCGAGGCCAACCGCGGTCCGTTCGACCTGGCTGAAGCCGAGCAGGAGTTGCTCGCCGGTTACCACACCGAGTACTCCGGTCTGCACTTCGGCTTCTTCTATCTGGCCGAATACCTGAACCTGTTCATCACTGCCGGTTTTGCATCGACCCTCTTCCTGGGTGGCTGGATGCCTCTGCATGTGGCAGGCCTTGACGCCTTCAACAACGTGATGGACTACATCCCCGGCTTCGTCTGGTTCTTCGGCAAGACCTTCTTCGTGGTATGGCTTCTGATGTGGATCAAGTGGACTTTCGTCCGTCTGCGTATCGACCAGGTGCTGACATTCGAGTGGAAATACCTGATGCCGACCTCCCTGCTGTTGCTCGTGCTGATGGTCGTGCTCAAGGTGTCCGGTCTGGTATTTTAAAGCAAACTAACAAACGAAAAAGACAATGAGTAAATTCAGTAATTACATCAATGGATATTTTTCAGGACTCAAGACCCTGCTGATTGGTATGCGCACCTCCATCCGTGTATACTTCCGCAAGAATGTCACGGAGCAATATCCTGAAAACCGCCACACCACCCTGCACATCCCTGAGCGCCACCGTGGCACGCTGGTCATGCCTCACGACGAGAACAACCAGCACCGCTGCGTTGCCTGCGGTCTGTGCCAGATGGCCTGCCCCAACGGCACCATCAAGGTGACTTCCGAGATGGTGGAAGGCGAAGACGGCAAGAAAAGAAAAGTATTGGTTAACTATGAGTACGACCTGGGCTCGTGCATGTTCTGCGAACTGTGCGTGAATGCTTGTCCGCACGATGCCATCCGCTTCAGCAACGACTTCGAGAACGCCGTGTTCCAACGCGAGAAGCTGTTGCAGAAGCTCAATCACGAAGGTTCGTCAGTTGTAAAAAAGTAGAATGATATGGATATAACACTTCAACAAACAGTATTCTACGTGGTCGCCATCCTGATGAGCGTCTTCTCGGTGATGACGGTTACGACCGGAAGCATCCTGCGCGCAGCAACCTACCTGCTGTTCGTGCTCTTCGGTACGGCGGCTATGTATTTCATCTTGGGCTACACCTTCCTGGGAGCCGTGCAGCTCATGGTCTATGCCGGCGGTATCGTCGTCTTGTATGTATTCTCCATCTTATTGACCAACTCGGACAAGAGCATCAATCTGAAGATCGGACGCAGCAAGCTGGTGGCAGCCCTGTTCACCATCATCATCGGTGCAGCCCTGGTGCTGTTCCTCATCTGGACCAACGGCTTTGCGTTGAATGTCATCCCCGACAGCGGTGAAATCGCCATGCGGGAAATCGGTCATGCACTCATCAGCTCTGACAAGTATGGCTATGTCCTGCCCTTCGAGGTGGCAGGTGTGCTGCTGCTGGCATGTATGATCGGAGGTTTGTTAATTGCACGTAAACGATAAAAGGAGGAACTTATGGACATACATGTAGTATATTATCTGGTTGTCAGCACCATCATGCTGTTTGCAGGCATCTACGGTTTCTTTACCCGTAAGAACCTTCTGGCTGTCCTCATCTCGGTGGAACTCATCCTGAACGCCACGAACATCAACTTCGCCGTGTTCAACCGCTACCTGTTCCCCGACGTCTTCGAGGGTCACTTCTTTGCCTTGTTTGGCATCGGTATTGCTGCCGCAGAGACGGCTGTCGCCATTGCCATCATCATCAATATCTACCGGAACATCCGCAACATCCAGACGGACAACATTGATGAACTAAAGGGTTAACACCGCTGTGGTCTATACATTCTAAACAATAAGATTATGGATTTTAACTATACGATACTCATATTACTTCTTCCCATGCTCAGTTTCCTGGTGCTGGGACTGGCCGGTATGCGTATGAAGCATAAAGTGGCAGGAGCCATCGGCACGACCGTGCTGGGCATTGTCGCCGTGCTCTCTTATCTGACGGCTTACCTGTATTTCAGTGGCGGGCGTTCGGCCGACGGCACATTTGCCAAGCTGATGCCGTGGAACTTCGAATGGCTGCCCTTCACCACCAACCTGCACATCGACATGGGCATCCTGCTCGACCCGATTTCGGTGATGATGCTCATCGTCATCTCGACGGTGTCGCTGATGGTGCACATCTACTCGTTCGGCTACATGAAAGGCGAAGTGGGCTTCCAGCGCTACTACGCTTTCCTGAGCCTCTTCTCATTCTCGATGCTGGGACTCGTCGTTGCCACGAACATCTTCCAGATGTATGTGTTCTGGGAGTTGGTGGGTGTATCTTCCTACCTGCTCATCGGCTTCTACTACACCAAGCCTGAAGCCATCGCAGCCAGCAAGAAGGCATTCATCGTGACCCGTTTTGCCGACTTGGGCTTCCTCATCGGTATCCTCATCTACGGTTACTATGCCGGCACGTTCACCTTCGAACCGGAACAGCAGTTGCTCATCGCTGCCGGCGGCATGATTCCCTGGGCTCTCGGCCTGATGTTTGTCGGTGGTGCCGGTAAGAGTGCCATGTTCCCGCTGCATATCTGGTTGCCCGACGCCATGGAAGGTCCGACTCCTGTCAGCGCCCTCATCCATGCCGCAACCATGGTTGTTGCCGGTGTCTACCTGGTAGCCCGCATGTTCCCCATCTTCATCGTCTATGCTCCCGAAGTGCTCCACTGGATTGCCTATCTGGGTGTGCTCACCGCCTTCTATGCCGCTGCCGTGGCTTGCGTGCAGACCGACATCAAGCGTGTGCTCGCCTTCTCGACCATCTCGCAGATTGCGTTCATGGTGGTTGCCCTGGGTGTCTGCATCGGTGCTGACACACACGAGGGTCTGGGCTACATGGCCGGTATGTTCCACCTGTTCACCCACGCGATGTTCAAGGCCTTGCTCTTCCTGGGTGCCGGTGCCATCATCCATGCCGTCCACAGCAACGAGATGTCCGCCATGGGAGGTCTGCGCAAGTACATGCCCATCACCCACATCACGTTCCTGATTGCCTGCCTTGCCATCGCCGGCATTCCGCCGTTCAGCGGCTTCTTCAGCAAGGATGAGATTCTGGCAGCCTGCTTCCAGTTCAGTCCGGTTGTCGGCTGGATGATGAGCCTCATCGCCGGAATGACCGCCTTCTACATGTTCCGCCTCTACTACGGCATCTTCTGGGGCAAGGAGAACAAGGAGCTTCACGCTCATCACACGCCCCACGAAGCCCCCGTATCCATGAGCTTCCCGCTCATCTTCCTGGCAGCAGTGACCTGCGTGGCCGGTTTCATCCCCTTCGGTCACTTCGTGAGCAGCAACGGACAGTCATACGACATTCACCTTGACGCCCAAGTCGCCATCACGAGTGTCTGCATCGCCATCGTTGCCATCGCACTTGCTACCATCATGTACCTGAAAGAACAACAGCCCATTGCCGACCGTCTGGCAGCTACGTTCAAGACGTTGCACCGTGCCGCCTACCGTCGCTTCTACATGGATGAAATCTGGATGTTCGTCACGAAGAAGATTATCTTCCGTTGCATCTCCACCCCGCTTGCCTGGTGGGACCGTCATGTCATCGACCAGTTCTTCAACTTCTCTGCCTGGAGCGCACAAGCCGCAGCAGACGAGGTACGCGGCATGCAGAGCGGACGCATCCAGACCTACTGCATCTGGTTCCTGGCCGGCGCATTGGTATTCACGCTTATGTTGTTATTAATATAAGGAAACGAGGGAACAAGCTGACGGACCGTCCAGGGACCTACAGTCCTCTCCGTCCGTCGGTCAACTGAGACCTTGTCCACTAAACAAAGAACTAAAACAATATGAATATACTAAGTCTTTTCGTACTAATCCCGCTGTTGATGCTGTTGGGGTTGTGGATCAGCCGCAACCTTAACCAAGTTCGCGGGGTGATGGTGGCCGGTTCTTCCGCCTTGCTGCTGGTGGCCATCTACCTCACCGTGGACTACCTCGGGCTGCGCCATGCGGGAGCCACCGAGGAAATGCTCTACACCGACAGCTACATGTGGTATGCACCGCTGCACATCTGCTACTCCATCGGTGTCGATGGCATCTCGGTAGCCATGTTGCTGCTGTCCGCCATCATCGTGTTCACCGGAACATTTGCTTCCTGGAAGCTGAAGCCGCTCACCAAGGAATACTTCCTCTGGTTCACCCTGCTTTCGCTCGGTGTGTTCGGCTTCTTCATCTCTACCGACCTGTTCACCATGTTCATGTTCTACGAGGTTGCCTTGATCCCGATGTACCTGCTCATCGGCGTATGGGGCAGCGGACGCAAGGAATATGCAGCCATGAAGCTGACCCTGATGTTGATGGGAGCCTCGGCTTTCCTGCTCATCGGTATCCTGGGCATCTACTACGGCTCGGGTGCACAGACCATGAACGTGCTTGAGATTGCCGCCCTGCACAACATCCCCATGGACATGCAGCGCATCTTCTTCCCCCTCACCTTCCTCGGTTTCGGCGTGCTGGGTGCCTTGTTCCCCTTCCACACATGGAGCCCCGACGGTCACGCTTCGGCGCCGACAGCCGTGTCCATGCTCCACGCCGGTGTATTGATGAAGCTGGGAGGTTACGGCTGCTTCCGTGTAGCCATGTACCTGATGCCTGAGGCTACTCAGGAGCTGGGCTGGATCTTCCTCGTGCTGACGACCATCAGTGTCGTTTACGGTGCCTTCAGTGCGGTAGTACAGACCGACTTGAAGTACATCAACGCCTACTCGTCCGTGTCACACTGCGGTCTGGTGCTCTTCGCCCTGCTGATGATGACCCGCACGAGCTGCACGGGTGCCATCCTGCAAATGTTGAGCCACGGTTTGATGACCGCCCTCTTCTTTGCCCTCATCGGTATGATTTACGGACGTACCCACACCCGTGACATCCGTCAGATGAGCGGACTGATGAAAATCATGCCGTTCCTCAGCGTAGGCTATGTGATTGCCGGTCTCGCCAACCTCGGTCTTCCGGGCTTGAGCGGCTTCATTGCCGAGATGACCGTGTTCGTCGGTTCGTTCCAGAACACGGACACCTTCCACCGCGTATGTACCATCATCGCATGTACGAGTATCGTGATCACCGCAGTCTATATCCTGCGTGTGGTAGGCAAGATTCTCTACGGCACCTGCAAGGACCCGCACCATCTGCACCTGACTGATGCTACTTGGGACGAACGCCTCGCCGTCATCTGCCTCATCGTAGCCGTAGCCGGACTCGGTCTGGCTCCGTTCTGGGTGAGCGACATGCTCCACGACAGTGTTACCAACATATTAAGTGCCCATCTATCCAACCTCTAATTAAAAAGTTACTATGAACTATCTTCAATTTTTTGATATGAGAGCGGAAGTCAGCCTCATGGCCTTGATACTTATCGTCTTCCTTTACGATTTGTTCACCGAAGGCAAGGAGCGCCGCGGCTTCCATGCCCTGACCTGCGTATTGTTGGGCATCCACACTCTGTTGAACATCTGTCCGGGAGAAGACGTCGAGCTTTTCGGCGGGATGTACCAGTCATACGCCATGACCAACATCATGAAGACCATCCTTTCCATCGGCACGCTGCTCGTGTTCCTGCAAGCCAAGAACTGGCTCCGCCGCGACGACACACGACACAAGGAAGGTGAGTTCTACGTGCTCACCCTCTGCACGCTGCTGGGTATGAACTTCATGATGAGCGCCGGCAACTTCCTGATGTTCTTCATCGGACTGGAGCTGGCATCCATCCCGATGGCCTGCCTCGTGGCAATGGACAAATACAAACACGAATCGGCTGAAGCCGGAGCCAAATACATCATGAACGCCATGTTCTCATCGGGTCTGATGCTCTACGGCATCTCGTTCGTCTACGGAACAGTGGGCACGCTCTACTTCAACGACATCCCGACCATGCTCGAAGGCACCCCGATGCAAATCCTCGCCCTGGTGTTCTTCTTTGCCGGACTGGGCTTCAAGCTCTCCCTCGTGCCGTTCCACTTGTGGACCGCCGATACCTATCAGGGTGCTCCGACGGCAGTGACCTCCTACCTCTCCGTCGTTTCCAAAGGTGCCGCAGCCTTCACGTTGCTGGTCATCCTGATGAAGGTCTTCGGACCGATGGTGGAACAATGGCAGACACTGCTCTACGCCGTCATCATCATCACCATCACCCTGGGTAACCTCATGGCGCTGAAACAGGAGAACCTGAAACGATTCATGGCATTCAGCAGTATCTCACAAGCCGGATACATCATGTTGGGTGTCATCGGCGGCAATGAGCTGGGCATGACTTCGCTCGTGTTCTATGTGCTCGTCTATATCGCTGCCAACCTGGCTGCCTTCACCGTCATCAACGTCATCGAGCAGAAGGCCGGCAAGGTAGACATGAGCGACTACAACGGACTCTACCAGACCAACCCGAAGCTGAGCTTCCTCATGACGCTGGCTCTCTTCTCACTGGCAGGTATCCCGCCGTTCGCAGGCTTCTTCAGCAAGTTCTTCATCTTTGCTTCCGCCTTCAGCGCAGGATTCTATCTCGTGGTATTCATCGCCTTGCTCAACACCATCATCTCCCTGTTCTACTACTTGAAGATTGTCAAGGCAATGTACATCACCCCCAACGATGCGCCGATTGCTGCCTTCAGCAGCGACTGCAGCACCAAGCTCAGCCTTGCGCTGTGCACAGCCGGCATCATCGCTCTCGGACTGGTGAGCGCCATCTACGACGGACTCAATCTCTATGCCTTCGGCATGTAATCGCCCCGGCATAGCCTGATAACACCAAGAGGGTGTGCCATGACGAGCCTTCCGCTCCGATTGGCACACCCTCTTTCCATAAGCACACTCTTAACGGCTCTTTTTAGGGTCTATTAGGGTAGTTTCTATACCTTATAATAACAGAATCACAGACTTCCTGCCCCCTACTGCGGACGGAAGCGGCTATCTTTGCGCGGCAAACACAGCCTGTCCCCCGGACTTGGGGAGTCAGCACAATGTATCAAACTAAAAAACACAAACACAACTCATGAAACTTTACCAGACAGCTTTCAGCCTGCTGGCGTTCTGCGGGATGCTGGCAGCATGCTCCGACGACGACTGGAAAGACGACGTCTCGGCACTGCAACAACCCGTACCGTCCAGTATCGTGATGCTCGACGAAGCAGGAGGAACCATCGTCAAGGGAAATTCCTTCCAGTTGCGCTTCCGCGTCAATCCCAGCAGTGTCGTACTGACCAAAGACGATGTGCAGCTCGACGTGCAGGACAGCGACACCTATTTCCGCTTTGACAAGACCGACGTCTCCGACACACGCGCATCCTACGTAACGCCATCGGACTACTACACCCTGGAGAATGTGGAACCGGCAAAGAACGAGAACGGAGAAGTGCTCGAAGGACAATGGGTCGCAACCGTCCGCACACAGGGCGAAGCGAACTTCCGCAATGTCTCCGACCTGCACCTCGTCGTGAACTACACCGACGCTGCCGGAGTGGCGCAACAAGTCAGCTCGTCGGGCGTGCCCATCGAGATTGTCCCCACCGTGGATGAAGGAGTCAACTTCGGCTATGCCACCGTGCAGAACCTGCTCAACAGCAAAGGCGCCGTGAACCCCTACATCCTCTTTGTCGACGTGAATGCCTACAAGAACAGCCTGGGAGTCGAATGGCACTACAGCCGTCAGTACATCACCACCATACAGACTACGGTCAACAAGGAGGAACTGACAGCCGACACCACTACCGTCTACACCGCCCACTACCTCTCGTTCACCCCGGTCACCAGCGCTCCCGTCTGGACCGGACTGACGGAAGGCAACGTCAAACACGCCTCTTCTGAATGCCAAATCAAGCTGACGGACTTCGGCAACACCACCAAGAGCCTCAGCCTGCCCGTCAGCTACTGCCCGAACAACATTCCTCTTGACCTCCGCATCTCGGCGGCAGAAGCCAATGCTGCACTGGCGGAAGGGAACTCGGACTACAACTATGAGCTGACCGACGTGCTGGCTGACTATGGCATCGGGGAAGACCTCTTCACCCACCTCGCCCGCATCGGACTGACCCCGAACATCGAATCGACCGGTATGGGAGAAGTTCCCCTCCTGCTCGATGAGCTGGAAGGATGCAACGCCGACAGCTTCCGTCCCGTGGCACGCTTCTGGCTCGCCGAACCCCTGACTCCGGGAACCTCCTCGGAGGAAGGAGACCACAGCCTGTCGATTTTTGTCTCCAGCATTCCGCAGGAACTCACCTCACCCCTGTTCAGCCTGCTGGAACTGAACATCCAACTGAACATTCACATCACAGACTAACCGCACAATGAAACACTTACTCAAGTACACCACCCTGTGCCTGCTTGCCGCAGGCTCCCTCGGCTTCACCGCCTGTTCTTCATCCGACGACGATGACACCCTGACTTCCACGGCAGGAAGCATCGGCACCATCAGCCTGGACCGTCCGGTCATCGGAGCTTACCAGCCGTTCACGGCACAGTGCGACGTGAAGTCGGGCAGCAACCTGGTCTCGGAAAAGTTCATCTGGAAACAGAACGAAGTGGAAACGCTTTCCGCCGCTTCCGGCGACTCTTATGAGACACAGAACGGACGTTCCACCTACTACCTGCGCGGCTTGAGTGCAGGCAGCCATACCCTGGTCTGCCGCATGACTGCCTTGGGCAGCGACGGACAGGAGTTCAGTGCCGAACAGCAGCTCACCGTCGAGGTGGTTCCCACTGACATACGCAACAACTTCTGGGGCGAGAGCAAGGCCGAGACACAGCGCAACCTCACTTACTACAAGACGTTACAGGAAGAGGCGGACGGCTCACTCACCGTCAGCGAAAAAGACCACTACGGTTCACTCAACTATGCCACCGAGTCAGGCAACTCGTTAGGCGGCACAAGCATAGGACTTTCACCTTCGCGGACGGTCAGCTTCCGTTTCAGCACCACCGGAACGCTGGAGGAAATAGTCTACGTCTGTGCACCCAGCACCACCCAGATAGACCGGATTGTCCGCCGGCTTCTCCAGCGTGCCCTTTACCTGGAAAGCTTTGACGGCTTCACCGCCACGGCATACGATTACCGAGTAGCAGACGGACAGTCGCTCACGTCCGAAGAACAGGCGTTGGCAGACCAATGGAAAGCCGGCAGTCTGGAAAATGACAGTGAGGACTACATGCTGGCGTCCGCTGTTGCCGGACAACGGCTCGACCTGCTGTTGACCATGGAGAATGAAAAGACCCGTGTGGAAATGACCGTCAGCGGCACAGGTGCTGGAAAGGATGCTGAGACCCGCATGGTGTTCAGCGGAAAATAACCCGACGGGATTAAAGAACACAAGGAGGGTGTGTCTGCTCGGACAAGCTTCAAGCTTGCTCCTTTCCAGACACACCCTCCTTGTGTTTATTTCTTGAACTAATCCCTCCGTATCAGGAGATCAGACACGTCCTGAAAACAGCCTGCACTCCCACAATCCATAGGACATTACAATTTACATGATTCATTGGTTCACATGCAAATATACAAACAAAAATTCGGCATTCCTGCGTTTGGCGCAATTTCGTTCCGGCGTTTGGCAAAAGTTGCAAAAGCAAAGGAGCGTACTTATCGTCTACAACTCGTCCTGCTCTTCCCCGCTGCGCTCCATGATGCTTGCAGCCAGATGGTCGGCAGTCTGCACGATGGAAACCAACGGATAAAGCTTTTGGGACGTATCATAGCAACGCTCGTCCTCAAAACTGTTCATATTGACTCCCCATGCACCCATGTGCCAACGGATGGCCAGCATCTCGGCATCGGTCATCTCCAGTCCGTAGCAAAGCAACAGGATGACTGACTTCTCCCCGTGTCCCATCGGGAAATTCTTATAGGAGACCTTATACCCTTCACTGTCTTCCCACATCCCCAGGGCATTCTTCCGCCGTTTCACAGAACGTACGTAGATATCCGTTTTGCACACATCGTGCAACAGGCTGGCGATGATGACACTGTCTCGTCCGACTTCCTTTTCCAGAGTCGGTTCCAAGGTTTTCATACCTTCCCACACGGCAAGTGCAGCCCGGCAGGTATTGACCGAGTGTTGTGCCAATCCGCCTTCGGTGTTCAAGTGGTGACCGGCCGACGCAGGAGCCGTGAAGAAGCCTGCCTCTTCCAGCTCTTCAATCACACTGTCCACTCCATCGCGCTCCGTTGAACGCAGGAGTTCAATAAATTCGTCTTTGATTTTCTGTATGTTCATGATGTACGAGAGTCTGCGGCTCCCGGATTTTGGAGTATGATAATAAAAAAAGACCATCAAGTGTGGAAGCCACTCAACAGTCTTAAGTCTTTCTTGTAGCGGGACCCGGGATTGAACCGGGGACCTCATGATTATGAATCATGCGCTCTAACCAGCTGAGCTATCCCGCCATCTTTCTCGATTGCGGTTGCAAAGGTAGATGTTTTCTCCATTCCCTGCAAGCATTCCGAGAAGTTTTTTGAAAGAAAAATTTCAAAGTATTGACAAACAGGCATCTTATCGAACAGGTATTCCCGACAGCGTTACACAAACACATGCGGGAAGTAACTGCAATTATCCGGATTCCTTGTTTTTACCAAAGAAAACACGTACCTTCACGTTCCCTTACTGGCCATCCGGCTACTGCGCCTGCCATAATCTCCAAACTGGCATCTGCGGATTGCAAAATACCCTATTCCATCTCCCCCTTTCCCCGCGTCAAACTACCGGGATGCGCATCCCGGCACTACCGCTTGCGCTTCTCACGACCGGCATTCCCAGCAACCCACTGTCACTCTGTACTTAATCCCTGTTCCCGAGATGCGCATCTTGCCACTGTCTCTTGCGCGAAGTGACACCATCGTCTTGCGCTTCTCGGTACGATGAGATGCGCAAGACGTCATAAAGGGGATGCGCAAGGGGGTGGTGAAGACTTACGCAAGGAAGGACAGCAGTTTGCGCATAGAGTCAGTGACGACTTGCGGAAGGCGGAAAGGTGGGAACAAGAAGGACCCATCCGAGCTCAAAAGACAGGCGCGTTTGGAAAGCTTAGCAAAAAATCACGCCCTACATTTCTCCATCTATAAAACTATGCTTATCTTGCCCGCCAAAATTACAAATTCAACGTTCGCAAGCTTCGGCAACAGTCGGACTTGTGAAACATCAATTACAAACACAATTCAGAGTTCTATGAGAAAACAGAAGATACACTGCGAATACCCGATGGCATCAGCTTCGGCCACAGTGCTTTGGAATGCCATCAGCACAGCCTCGGGCTTGCAGGGATGGTTCGCCGACAAAGTGACGATTGTACACAAGCTCTGCACCTTCCAGTGGGGTGAGGAGGAGACGAGACAGGCAACCATCCTCTATATCCAACCGGGATGCTGCATCCGCTTCCGCTGGAAAGATGAAGACGAACCGGGATGCTTCTTCGAAATGAAGCTCACCAATGACGAGCTGACCAACGACCTGATGCTGGAAATTACCGACTTTGCCGAGCCGGGTGAAGAAGACGAGCAGAAGGAACTGTGGGACATGCAGTTCGAAGCCCTGCGGAGTGTCTACGGCGTATGAACCGGTGCGGAGTGCCGTTCCGCCCTCCGCAAGCTCAAGTCCCGGCTGACAGGCTGACGAGTCCACAGGCAGACAAGGCTTCTGTTGTTGCCTTGTCCGTACGGGCATGAGATTCTGCATCCCCACCCCGTCGGCTGAAAGCAGAGTCGGGCATACGCGGAACAGAAGCACACTTATTCTATAAAAATCTTCAAAACATCCCTTACGCAATCCGTTTTTGTACTACTTTTGCATTTCAGAATTGCCCTGACTTCGTCGGGCTGTCCTCCAAGCAGCGGGGACCGGACTGAATATCAAGGCAATCGCCCAAACATACGCTGTTTAATCTACCGAAATGCTACGGATAAAAAAGTTAGATATATTTGTCATTAAAAGCTTTGTCCTCCTGTTCATCGGAACCACCTTCATCTGCTTGTTCATCTTCATGATGCAGTTCTTGTGGAAGCGGGTTGACGACATGGTGGGCAAAGGCTTGGACCTCATCGTTCTTGCCAAGTTTTTCTACTACTCGGCACTCGCCCTCTGGCCGACCTCGGCACCCCTTGCCGTGCTGCTCGCCTCCCTGATGACATTCGGTAACTTCGGCGAACGTTTTGAGCTGATAGCCATGAAGGCGGCAGGCATTCCGCTGACGAAGGTCATGCGTCCGCTCATCATCTTCACCACGTTCATTGCCGCCCTGTCCTTCTATTTCCAGAACGTCACGGGACCGAACGCGCAGCTGAAGCTCTACACGCTCATCTACTCCATGACGCAGACATCGCCCGAACTGGACATCCCCGAGAGCTCGTTCTACCAGCTGGGAGAGGAAAACAAGGGCGTGAAATACAACCTCTACGTCCGTCAGAAGGACAAGAAGACAGGCATGCTCTACAACGTGATGATATACAACTTCTCCGACGGATTTGAGAATGCACACATCATCGTTGCCGACTCGGGACGGCTCGAAACCACCGCAGACAAGAAGCACCTGTACCTCCATCTCTACAACGGCGAACAGTTTGAGAACCTGCGTCAGCAGAGCAGCATGTCACAGAACGTGCCCTACCGGCGCGAATCCTTCGTGAGCAAGCACACGCTCATCGACTTTGACTCGAACTTCAGCATGCAGGACGGAAGCTTCCTGACGGTCAACCCCGAGTTCAAAGGCATCAAAAAGCTGAACCACGACATCGACTCGCTCAACCTGCGCTATGACAGCATCGGACGCGGCTACTATGACGACGCCATGCAACGTGCCTATGCGACGGTCGAGCTGACCCGCTTTGACTCCACACAGATGAAGACCGACGCCCTGACCCGCCTGAACATGGACAGCCTGCTCTCCGTGTCCAGCCGTTCGACCCTCGAACAGGTCTACACGGAAGCCAAGCGCAAGGTGGAGATGACCGACAGCGACCTCTCCATCAAGTCGCTGACGATGAAGGACGGCAACAACATCATCCGCCGCCACTGGGTGGAGATGAACAAGAAGTTCACCCTCTCGCTGGCATGCATCATCTTCTTCTTCATCGGTGCTCCGCTGGGAGCCATCATCCGCAAGGGCGGACTGGGCATGCCGGTCGTGGTGTCCATCATCATCTTCCTTATCTATTACATCATCAACAGCATGGGCGAACGGGCGGCAAAGAACGGAAGCTGGGAAATCTGGTTCGGGACATGGATCAGTACGTTCGTGACACTTCCCCTGGGCATCTTCTTCACCTACAAGGCGACCCGTGACTCCGGCGTGTTCAATGCCGACGTCTACATGGCCACCATCCGCAAGCTGCTGGGCATCCGCACCCAACGCCACCTGTTCAAGAAGGAAGTCATCATCGAGGACCCCGACTACCGCCGCATCGACACCGACCTGGATGCCCTCTGCGCGGAGTGCGAGGACTACATGCGCACACACCGGCTCGACCGTCTGCCCAACTATGCACGCCTGTTCACCAACAACGAAAAAGATACGCGTATCCGCGAACTGAGCAACCGGCTGGAAACGCTCGTCGAAGAACTTGCCAACTCGAAGGACCACATGGTGCTCCGCATCGCCAGCACCTATCCCGTGCTCATCACCGATGCCCACACGAGTCCCTTCAGCAACCGTTGGCTGAACATGCTCGTCGGTCTCGTCGTACCGGTCGGCCTGTTCTTCTACATCCGCGTCTGGCGGTTCGGTCTGCGGCTGAACAAGGACCTACGGCAAATCATCACGACGAGCCGTAATCTCCAGGAGCGCATCCGCTCGGAAGAATTGAACTAAACCACATAACTCTTGATAAGCTTATGGACAAGATTAAACTCGACTCGATAGAAGAGGCAATTGCCGACTTCCGCGAAGGCAAATTTGTCGTCGTGGTCGACGATGAAGACCGCGAGAATGAGGGCGACCTGATTGTCGCCGCCCAGACCATCACCCCGGAGCAGGTAAACTTCATGCTGAAATATGCCCGCGGTGTGCTCTGTGCCCCCATCACCATCTCCCGCTGCAAGGAGCTGGAGCTGCCCCATCAGGTGGACGAGAACACCTCGATGCTGGGCACCCCGTTCACGGTCACCATCGACAAGCTCGACGGATGCACCACCGGCGTGTCCGCCCATGACCGTGCAGCCACCATCCGTGCCCTTGCCGACCCTTCCTCGAAGCCTGAGACCTTCGGACGTCCGGGACATGTCAACCCGCTGTATGCACAGGACAAAGGAGTGCTCCGCCGGGCAGGACACACGGAAGCCAGCATCGACATGGCACGCCTGGCAGGACTTTATCCGGCTGCCGCCCTCATGGAAATCATGAACGAGGACGGCACCATGGCACGCTTGCCCGAGCTGCGGCATTTCGCCGACGAGCATGGACTGAAGCTCATCTCCATCGCCGACCTCATCGCCTACCGCCTGCGGGAGGAATCCATCGTGGAGAAAGGTGTGGAGGTGGACATGCCGACGGAGTACGGACACTTCCGCCTCATCCCCTTCCGTCAGAAGAGCAACGGACTGGAACACATCGCCATCATCAAGGGCGAATGGAAGGCTGACGACCCCGTCCTCGTGCGTGTCCACTCTTCGTGCGCCACGGGCGACATCTTCGGCTCACGCCGTTGCGACTGCGGCGAACAGCTCCACAAGGCACTCCGCATGATTGATGAAGCCGGCAAGGGAGCCGTGGTCTACCTCAACCAGGAAGGACGCGGCATCGGGCTGATGGAGAAGATGAAAGCCTACAAGTTGCAAGAGGGAGGCATGGACACCGTGGACGCCAACATCTGCCTGGGACACAAGGCGGACGAACGCGACTACGGCGTGGGTGCACAAATCCTGCGCGAGATAGGCATCCACAAGATGCGTCTCATCACGAACAACCCCGTGAAGCGTGTCGGACTGGAAGCCTATGGACTGGAAATCACGGAGATTGTCCCCGTGGAAATCACTCCCAACCCGTACAACGAGCGTTACCTGCACACCAAAAAGGACCGCATGGGACACACGTTGCACTTTACCAAATGAGCGACCATTCACTAAATCAAACATAAACAATGACTATGGACACGATTACCCGTTCCTATGAGCGGAGCGCGCAGCTGTCGCTCTTCCGCCAAGTGTATCTTTGGATGGCGATGGCGTTGGTCATCACCGGCTTCATGGCAATGCTGGTTGCCGAGTCTCCGACGCTCCTCAGCCTCATCTTCAGCAGCAAGCTGACCTTCTTCGGACTCATCATTGCCGAGCTGGCACTGGTGTGGTATCTGTCGGCACGTATCGACCGCATCTCGTTCACCACGGCAACCCTGATGTTCATCATCTACTCCCTGCTCAACGGTGCCATGCTGTCGAGCGTCTTCCTGCTCTACACGGCATCGTCCATCGCCTCGACCTTCTTCATCACTGCCGGCACCTTCGGCGTGATGTGCGTCTACGGCTACCTCACCAAGCGTGACCT
Organism: Bacteroides sp. Marseille-P3684; assembly: GCF_900291465.1. GTDB lineage: Bacteria > Bacteroidota > Bacteroidia > Bacteroidales > Bacteroidaceae > Phocaeicola_A. The sequence continues at coordinate 1,514,724 of NZ_LT985808.1, read as the reverse complement.
GACCTCCCTGGGCAACCTCTGTCTGATGGCGGTCATCGGACTCATCATTGCCGGACTGGTCAACCTGTTCCTGCAAAGCAGCCTGATGAGCCTCATCGTCTCCGGCATCGGCGTGCTCGTCTTCGTCGGACTGACGGCATACGACAGCCAGAAAATCAAGCGCATGCTGTTACAGGAAGGACTGGAAGTGAATGACTCCACCCGGAAGATAGCCCTCCTGGGGTCACTCACGCTCTATCTCGACTTCATCAACCTCTTCCTCTACCTGCTCCGTTTCCTCGGAGACCGCAGAGGATAAGGGACCTGCGAATCGCTTTTATACTAACAACTAAACATATAGAAGAAAAATGAACCAACTATCAGATCGTTTGAACCGCCTTTCCCCTTCGGAAACACTGGCCATGTCGCAAAAGAGCAATGAACTGAAAGCGCAAGGCATCGATGTCATCAACCTCAGCGTGGGTGAACCCGACTTCAACACCCCCGACCACATCAAGGAAGCCGCCAAGAAAGCCATCGACGAGAACTATTCCCGCTACTCTCCCGTCCCCGGCTATCCTGCCCTGCGCAATGCCATTGTTGCCAAGCTGAAGCATGAGAACAATCTGGAATACACTGCCAACCAAATCAGTTGCTCCAACGGTGCCAAGCAGTGTGTGTGCAACGTCATCATGGCCCTGGTGGGCGAAGGAGACGAGGTCATCGTCCCCGCTCCCTACTGGGTGAGCTACACCGAGATGGTGAAACTGGCCGACGGCACGCCCGTCATCGTCCGTGCCGGCATCGAGCAGGACTTCAAGATGACCCCTGCACAGCTTGAGGCTGCCATCACGCCGAAGACCAAGGCGCTGATCCTCTGCTCTCCGTCCAACCCGACCGGCTCGGTCTACACGAAGGAGGAGCTGAAGGGACTTGCCGAAGTCCTCGCCAAGCATCCGCAGGTCTATGTCATTGCCGACGAGATTTACGAACACATCAACTACGTGGGCAAGCATGAGAGCATCGCACAGTTCCCCGAGGTACACGACCGCACCATCATCATCAACGGTGTGTCGAAGGCTTATGCCATGACAGGCTGGCGCATCGGTTTCGCTGCCGGACCGGAATGGGTCATCAAGGCATGCAACAAGCTGCAGGGACAATATACCTCCGGACCTTGCTCCGTGTCGCAGAAGGCTGCCGAGGCTGCCTACACCGGACCGCAGGATGAGGTGGAGAAGATGCGTCAGGCATTCGAACGCCGCCGCGACCTCATCGTCAAGCTTGCCAAGGAGGTTCCGGGCTTCGAGGTGAACGTACCGCAAGGAGCTTTCTACCTCTTCCCCAAGTGCGACTTCTACTTCGGTAAGGAGGCTGACGGACGCAAGATTGAGAATGCAGCCGACCTCGCCATGTACCTGCTCGAGGTGGCACACGTAGCATGTGTGGGCGGTGGCGCCTTCGGTGCTCCCGAGTGCATCCGTATGAGCTATGCCACTTCCGATGAGAACATTGTCGAGGCGATGCGCCGCATCAAGGAGGCACTTGCCAAACTGAAATAAATAAGGCAACCCGTACGATAAGCAAAGCCCGCCACGGAGTCATCAGGCATCCGTGGCGGGCTTTCCGTTTCAAGCCAAACCGGTTCTTGGGACTTTCAGCTACCGGGTCAGTGACTCCGGCAGGAGCGGCATGGCGCCATGCTGTGTACATACATACGCCGACACTTCCACGGCACGCCGGTGTGCCTCATCCACCGAACGTCCCAGGAGCACGGACGAAACGAAGGCTGCCGTAAAGGAGTCTCCGGCTCCCACCGTATCCACCACATCGACCTTCGGCGTATCGACAAACGAACAGTGGCCGGGCGTGAAGACATAGCTCCCGTTCACCCCACAGGTGAGGATGAGCATCTTCAGGTTGTATTTCCCCATCAGCAGCCAACACTTGTCCTGCAGGTCTATGCCCGGATAGCCGAACATGCGGCTCACAGCAACGAGTTCCTCATCGTTTATCTTCAGCACATTGCACCGGCGCATCGAGTTGCACAGCACCTCCTTGGTGTAGAAGCTCTGGCGCAGATTCACATCGAAAATCTTCAGGCGGTCGTCTCCCTCCGGCATCAGGTCCAGGAACCGGTTGATGGTCTCCCGCGAAACGACACTGCGCTGGGCAAGCGAACCGAAGCTGACAGCCCGTGTCTGCCGTGCCAGGCTCTCCAGCTGCGGCGTGAAGGGGATGTTGTCCCACGCCACATTCTCCTTGATGGTGTAGCACGGGATACCCGCCTCATCGAGTTCCACCAGCACCGTCCCTGTGGGATAGGGCACCTGCTCGATCAGGCAACGTACGCCCCGACTCTGCAAGCCGTCGAGCAGCTCATGCCCGAGCTTGTCATCGCCGACGGCACTCACCACACAGCTGTCGAGTCCGAACTGAGCGGCATGATAGACGAAGTTGGCGGGTGCACCGCCCAGTTTCTTTCCATCGGGAAGGACGTCCCACAACGCCTCTCCCATTCCAATAACGAGATTATTCATGATTGTCTCAAAACCTAATGATTTGGCCAAAGACAGGGTTAGCCGAAGCAAAAGTAGTGTTTTTCCTTCTAAAGCCGATACGTCCCAAAAAGAAAAGGGTACATCCCAACAAGCACGATGCTCATTTCGATGTACCCTTCTCCAGCATTTGGGAAAGACAGTCTTCGCTTATTTTCTAGCCCGGATATCGAGCTTCACGGGCCGAATCATATTTTTCGGGTCAAGGATGGTATCCAGGTCTTCCTGAGTCAGGATGCCCTCCTCCAGCACGAGGTCATAGACACTGCGTCCAGTCTCCAAGGCTTTCTTGGCAATGTTCGTGGAATGGTCGTAACCGATGTAGGGATTCAGAGCCGTAACGATACCGATGCTGTTGCGCACCTCCGCCTGACAATGTTCGGGATTTGCCGTGATGCCTTCCACGCACAGGGTACGGAGCGTATCAAAGGCGTTGCACATCAGGTCTACCGACTCGAAGCAGCACTGTGCCATGACAGGTTCCATGGCATTCAGCTCCATCTGCGAGGCCTCACCCGCCATCGTCACACACAGCTCGTTGCCAATGACCTTAAAGGCTACCTGGCTGACTACCTCCGGAATGACCGGATTGACCTTACCCGGCATGATGGACGACCCGGGCTGACGGGCAGGCAAGTTGATTTCGCCCAAACCACAACGCGGTCCGCTGGCCAACAGACGGAGGTCATTGCTGATTTTGCTCATCTTCACTGCCACACGTTTCAATGCCGACATGTAACCCACCATGCAGGAAGTGTCCGACGTTGCGCCGACCCAATCCTTCGCCAGCTGAACCTTCCAGCCGGTGATGCGTGCCAATGCCTCCACAGCCTTCTCGGCATATCCCGGCTCGGAACAGATACCTGTACCGATGGCGGTAGCTCCCAGATTCACCGTCAGGAAGTCGGCAGCAGCTTCATTCAGGTGGAGCAGTTCGTCGGAAAGGATGCTGGCAAAGCCGTAGAAGGTCTGCCCGAGTGTCATGGGGACGGCATCCTCCAACTGCGTACGACCCATCTTGACAATGTTGGCAAAGTCATCGCCCCGTTTACGGAACTCGGCAATCAATGCCTCCAAGTGGGGCAACAGAGCAAGATGGCTGGCATACAGTCCCATGTGGATGGCAGTAGGATAAGCGTCGTTCGTCGACTGGGAACGGTTCACATGGTCGTGCGGCGAACAGTATTCATACTCTCCGGGCTTGTGTCCCATGTGCAACAGCGCAATGTTGGCAATCACCTCATTGGCATTCATATTGGTGCTCGTACCTGCGCCACCCTGAATCATGTCAACCGGAAATTCCTCGTGATACTTGCCTGCTACAATGTCTTCACACGCAGCCTTGATGCCGGCATACTGCTCGTCGGTGAGCAGCCCCAGCTGGTGGTTCGCCTCGGCAGCCGCCAGCTTGGTGTAAGCCAGTCCGTTGATAAAAGCCGGATAGTATTCGAGTTTAAAACGGCTGATGGAGAAGTTCTCCACTCCACGCAAAGTCTGGATGCCATAGAGTGCATCGGCGGGCAGTTCACGCTTGCCCAGCAAATCGTGTTCCACACGGGTTTTACTGTCTGTTGTCATACTAGTAAGGTTTATATAATCTACTTAAGTTTCGCACACGTCCCGCTGTCAGGTGACAGGGTCAGGACATGCCTGCGGAAGTTGAACAATCCATATCTTGTCATCATCTGCTGATGATGCGGCAAATATACTACTTACATTTTGATAGCAAAAGTTATTTCAATAAAAGATTTGCAGCCTCATTAAAGAATATTATCCGCAAAATATCAACCATCCTATTTACATTTTATCACCACAGCCGTCAGCAGCCACATTCAGTCCCTGCACCGGTATCTGCCTTTGGCACAAATCGGTTAACTTTGCCGACGTAATTGCTATACTTATCACTGGTTATGAAACGCATCATCATCACGGGCGCTACCTCGGGCATCGGCAGAGAGACGGCGCTTCAGTTCATCAGCGACGGATGGACAGTCGGGCTTACCGGACGTCGCAGCGAGTTGCTTGAAGGCTTCCGTCTACTGGCTCCGGGACGTGTGTTCACACGGACGATGGACATTTGTCACGAAAATGCCGCCGATACCTTGCACAGCCTCATCGACGAAATGGGTGGCATGGAGGTCTACCTGCATGTTGCCGGCATCGGGTTTCAGAATCCCCGGCTGGACGCCGACACCGAACTTGCCACCGTACGTACCAATGTGGAAGGCTTCACCCGGATGATGACGGCAGCATTCAACTATTTCAAGGAACGTGGCGAAGGCGGACAGATTGCCGTCGTCAGCTCCATCGCCGGGACAAAGGGTCTCGGACCTGCCCCTGCCTATTCTGCCACCAAGCGCTATCAGAACACCTACCTGGAAGCCCTTGCCCAACTCTCCCGCACCCAGCACCTGAACATCTCCTTCACGGACATACGTCCGGGTTTCGTTGACACGGACTTGCTCAAAGGCGGACATTACCCGATGCTGATGCGACCGGCCGACGTCGCACGCCGCATCTTCCGCGCCATCACCCATCGTCAGCGTGTCGTCATCATTGACGGACGTTACCGGATGCTGGTGGCATTGTGGCGACTGATTCCCCGCTGGCTGTGGGAACGGATTGAGCTGAGTGCAACCCGGCATCCGGAGACCAAGACACCCGACCATTGACGCCTCGTCCGGACGCTCCAATAAAAAATCGGCTCATCAATGTAACAACTTGCGCACGACTTGCGTCTATAAGAATGAAAGTGCTTTCAAACCGTTCATTCAGATTTAAAACCTAAAAAAGACACCATGCACATCAAAACATACATCCTGACCTTGTTGCTCCTCTGCCTCGGCATGCCTGCCCTGGCACAAGCCGACGCTTTATTCGATGAATTCAAGAGGGAACGGAATGCCGAATATGTCAAAATCCCGGCAATCGTGACGGCAATGGGCAAACTCTTCATGGGCAATGAACCGGAGGAACAATTCGCCAAGAAGGTAAGGACCGTCCGCGTACTCGACATGGAGAAATGTTCCGCTGGTGTGAAGCGCCGTTTTGACCGGAGAGTGGCGGCACTGGCGCACAAAGGATATGAAACCATGGTACGTGTGAACGATGACGGCGAAAAGGTGCACATCTACGCACGCATCAAGAACAAGGTAATCCGCGAACTGCTGATTGCCTACAGCGAGGAGAAAGATTGTACCCTGGTGCAGATTAAGGGACGCTTCAACAGAGACGACTTTGCCCGGGTGGTCAACGAACAAACGGGACACAAGCATGGACACCACTGAGTTCAAACGTCGGTTCCTCCCCTGCCATAAACGGTTTTACCACACGGCCTTCCGTCTGACGGGCAACACACAGGATGCGGAAGACCTCGTGCAGGAGGCTTACGCAAAACTATGGAACAGGCGGAACGAACTGGAGGGAGTCGAAAACGCGGAAGCTTATGGTGTGATGCTGGTGAAGAACCTCTGCTTTGACTGGATGCGCAGGAACATACACGACACCGACACCTGTACGCCCGAAGAGGTGACACTGGCAACCGACGACTCACCGGGACACACCACCGAGCTGCACGACGAAGCGGAGCATGCCAAAAGCCTCATAAACCAACTGCCCGACAAGCAACGACGGGTCATGTGGCTGCGCGACGTCAATGATTGCTCCTTTGAAGAGATTGAACAGGCGACGGGACTGAATGCGACCAACATCCGCGTGCTCCTCTCCCGTGCCCGCAAAAAGATACGTGAACAATTTAAACGGATGGACCATGATGCTACCCAATGATATCGAAAAGCTCCTGGCACGCTTCTATGCAGGAGAGACCACTGCCGAAGAAGAACAGACCTTGAAGAAATACTTTGCACGGACCGATGTGCCTCCTGCCCTGCATGCTGACCGTGACATGTTCCGTCAGCTGACGGAGGAGAACCTTCCTGAAGTCCCCGAAGGCATGGAGGAACGGCTGTCGGCTTTCATCGACCGGCTGGAGGAAAACGAGACGGAACGGCATTTCCACCGCCCCGTTATCCACTGGCGACGCCTGCTCGGCATGGCAGCCATGATATGCCTGCTCGTGAGTACGGGAGTGTATTTCCTGCGTCCGGCACAACCGCCCACCCCGAAAGACACGTGCGCCACTCCGGAAGAGGCACAGCGAGAAACCGAAAAGGCACTCTCCATCCTCGCCTACGGACTCCGGCGGGGAATGGAAGGCGTACAGACCGCCAGCCAAACCACAGAGAAAGCCCATGAACAAGTAATCGAACAATTGAACCACATCAAACAACTACCACAATGAAACGCATGTATATACTCGGAGCCTTGCTCTGGCTCTGCTCTTTCGTCACCTACGCCCAGGAAAATCTGTTTGACCGCTTCTCGGAGATGGAGGGCGTCACATCGGTCTATGTTTCCAAAGCCATGTTCAGCATGATGAGTGACATCAAGGTCGATGGATTGCAGCTGGAAGGCATCGGACAAAAGTTGGAAAGCCTCCAGGTGCTCAACAGCGAAAAGGCTCCTGTCATCCAAAAGCTACGTGAGGCTGTGACCGGCTTTACCCCCAAACACGGCTATGAGTCACTGGTACGTGTACGCGACGATGGGGAGAAGGTGGACATCCTCCTGAAAAAGCACTCCAACGGCATCAACGAGTTTGTCGTCCTGGCGGACGAGCCCAAGGAGTTCACCCTCATAGTCATCACCGGACGCATGAGTCTGCAGGACATCCAGAACATCATCGGAGAAGAGAAGCACAAATGACAGGACGGAAGGCAACAGCCGCTCCCAACCTTATGCTTTCTCTATCAAGACAGTGGCATAAGCCGAGATGCCCTCTTCCCGTCCGGTGAAACCCAGTTTCTCGGTCGTCGTGGCCTTGATGGACACACAGTCGGTCTCCACTCCCATGACCCGTGCCAGCACCTCCTGCATCTCAGGGATGCGTGCTTTCAGCTTGGGACGTTCGGCACAGACCGTGGCATCGATGTTGCCCACGCGGTAGCCTTTTGAGGCGATGAGACCGACAGTCTTTGCCAACAGGACCTTGCTGTCTATGTCCTTGAACTCGCCTGCCGTGTCCGGAAAATGATAACCGATGTCACGCATGTTGGCTGCTCCCAGCAAGGCATCACAAATGGCATGTATCAGTACGTCGGCATCCGAATGCCCCAACAATCCCAACTCGTGTTCAAAACGTATGCCTCCCAACCACAGTTCGCGTCCGGGAACCAAAGCATGTACGTCGAAACCGAATCCTACACGTATGTTCATCTGTCTATAAGTTTTGTGAATTTCTGAATCTTTGTCTAACGGACGTAGAAGTCAAGCACCCGTTCCCCTTCCAGATAGCCTTGCAAATGCTGTCCGATGCTGACGGGACCTACCCCCACGGGAGTACCGGTATAGAGCAAATCGCCCATCTTCAGCGTCATGAACCGACTCACATAGGCTATAATCCGGTCTACGGTAAACAGCATGTCGCAGGTGCAACCACGCTGCACCGTGTTCCCGTCAATGTCGAGGTGGAAACGGATGTTCTGAATGTCCTTGAAATACTCCATCGGAACGAACGTACCGATGACGGCGGAATTGTCGAACCCCTTGCTCAACTCCCACGGATTGCCCGCCTCGCGGAAACGGCGCTGCAAGTCACGTGCCGTGAAGTCGATGCCCACAGTGACGGCATCATAATAACGGTGTGCAAAGCGTTCGGAGATGTTCTTGCCCAGGCGGCTGATGCGCACGACCAGCTCCGTCTCGTAATGAATCTCATTGGAGAAATCGGGGATAAAAAACGGCTTGCCATCCTTGAGCAAAGCCGAGTCCGGCTTCAGAAAGATAACCGGTTCTTTGGGGAGTGCCATGCCGGCATGCAACTCCTGATTGTGTGCCGCATAGTTCATCCCGACAGCTATAATCTTCATGATTGTTCCTTATTTAAGTTTCGCGCCCCACTGCAACGTGAGCTTGCGAAAGCTGAATTACTTATTTAACATCTGATTTACATTCAACCGGTTGAACATCACTGCCAGGTGGGCGTAAAGGGAGGTGTTCTGCACGACGATGTTCTCGGGCACCCGGATGCGGAAGGGCGTAAAGTTCCACACCGCCTTGATGCCTCCTGCCACCATGTCGTCAGTCACTTGCTGGGCAATATTGATGGGTACGGTCAGGATACCGATATCCACCCGGTACTCCTGCATCTTCCGGGCAAAGTCGTCCGTATGGAAAATAGGCACTCCGCCCACTTCCGTTCCCACGACGGAAGGATTGACATCAAAGGCTGCCACGATCTCCAGTCCGAACTGGTGCAGACCGGAATCTCCCAAGAGGGCACGTCCCAGACTTCCGGCTCCGAAAAGGAACGCCTTGTGCATGTTGGTGAATCCCAGGAATGCTTCCAACGCCCGAATCAATCCATCGATTTCATACCCCACGCGGGTACGCCCGGTGACCTTGACATACGACAAGTCCTTGGCTATCTGCGAGGCATCGACATTGATGTCTTTAGATATCTGAGTAGAAGAGACATATTGCTCCCCCCTATCCTTCAACAGCTTCACCGTGGACAGATACCACGGCAGACGGCGGAGCGTAGGCTCCGGCACTTTATCGAAATCGCGTAGCAAAGAGGTACTCATAACCCGTTCGTTTTTTGTTCTCAAATTGTATATGGCACGCAAAATTACAGAAATATTTCCATAATACACCGAGCAATAAAGGGAAAACATATCGAATTTAATTGGCAAAGGCACTCTTTCCGGCTCGTTTTGCCGGATGCTGGAAGCTGAATATCCTTCTATAGAAGTTTACAGATACGTGCTTAGCGTTGAAAGAGCCGCATTTGTTTTCTATCATCGTTCACAATTTACAAATAGCCTGTTTATCTTTGTACCCCAAACCAACAACAATCCCCTATGAAGAAAAACGATTGGAAAGACCGGCTGAACATAGTCTACTCCACCAACCCTGATTTCGCCTACGGAACGGAAGGTGAAGAGGAGCCGGAAACATTGGAGAAGGAAAAACAGAACCTGCGGGTATTTATCGAAAAGAAGAACCGGGGTGGAAAGACGGCAACCGTCGTAAAAGGATTCGCCGGAACGGAGGAAGACCTGAAGGAACTGGCCAAACTGCTGAAGACACGTTGTGGCGTAGGTGGTGCTGCCAAAGACGGGGAAATCATCATCCAGGGCGAACTGCGGGACAAGGTGGTGGAGCTTCTGAAGAAAGAGGGGTATGTCCGTACCCGGTAAACTCGCATGACTTCCTAACCGAAAAATTGTAAAAACGCGGATGACACGATGATGCCATCCGCGTTTTATGTAAGTTATTTCAGGAAGTCTGGCTTCAGAAGAACAATTGCTTTTCCAGCCAATAGACGGCGATGCCTGCCAGATAACCGGCAAGTGCCAGCCAGGAGATGCGACGCAGGTACCAGCCGAAGGTGATCTTTTCCAGTCCCATCACCACGACACCTGCTGCACTTCCGATGATGAGGATGCTGCCACCCACACCGGCACAGTAGGCAAGGAGTTGCCAAAACGTACCATCCTGCACAAAGTTCAGCAGAGCAGGGTCAGTCACCGTGGCGGGAGCAATCTCATACATGCCCATGCAACCTGCCACCAAGGGGACATTGTCCACAATCGACGACACAATGCCGATGATGCCGGTCACCAGGTAGGCGTTATTGTCCGACGCCTCTTCCAGCCAACGTCCGAACTCGCTCAACACACCGATTTCGCTCAACACTGCCACCGTCATCAGGATGCCCAGGAAGAAAAGAAGGGTAGCAAGGTCTATGCGGCACAGCAGGTTGCCCATACGCTGCATGCACGAACCTTCCACATTGGGCTTGCGTGCATAGAAGAATTCTGTCGTCAACCACAGGATGCCGAGCACCAGCAGAATGCCCATGAACGGAGGAAGTCCCGTCAGCGTACGGAAGACAGGGACCATCACCAGTCCGCCGACACCCAACCAGAACACCCACTGACGTTCCTTGGCTGAGAAATCATAAGAGGGACAGGCTGACGGGTCGTCTGCCACCGGACGAAGTTCGCCCTTCAGCTGACCCTGAATGAGCAGCAGGGGGACAATGACCGAAATGACCGAAGGCAGGAACACCTCGGCTATGACACCGAGCGTACTCACATTGCCCTTGATCCAAAGCATGATGGTGGTCACATCGCCAATGGGAGAAAAGGCGCCTCCACTGTTGGCGGCAAGGATAATCATCGCGGCATAGACCATGCGGTCCTTGTGATCGGTGACAAGCTTGCGGAGCACCATGATCATCACGATGCTGGTCGTGAGATTATCCAAGAGGGCGGACAGGAAAAAGGTCATGATGACAATGCGCCACAACAGGGCACGCTTGCTCCGTGCGCCGAGACGGTCACGGACGAAGTTGAAGCCTCCGTTGGCATCCACGGTCTCCACAATGGTCATGGCGCCCATGAGGAAGAAGATAATCTCACAGGTGTCGCCCAGATGGCGCAGCAACAGGTGCTCGTTGGCAAAAGCGCGGGCTCTGTCGAGCAGACTTCCCTCTGCGGCCGATGCCGAGAAAGCGGCAAACTCATCCGCGTAGAAACGAGGGACATAGACGTCACAGAAAGACATGTAGAGGACCCAGCACACAACACTCATCACAAGCGCTACGGCGGCTTTGTTCACTTTCAAGCCATGTTCCAGCGCAATGCAGGCATAGCCCGCAACGAAGAGAAGAACAATTACAGCAGTCATTAGGTAGTTATTAAAGAGTGAAACTAAAATTTGGACGTGCAAAAAAGCTTAAATAATCCGAGGTTTCCAAATAAACTGCCAAGAAAGAAAGGAGAAAAGATTCAAGATAGAAAGTCCAGGTTCTTAAAAGAAGTGTTACCTTTGTCACTGACATCTTTACCTGACACTTTGAGAGCCATGAAACAGACCTGTTTTCTCCTTATGCTGGGCGTGGTTGCGCTCATTTTCATCCAATGCACGCCTCCGGTATTCATGGAAGAACCGGAGGAAGCATCACCGACGGAAGATACCGGCTGGCATGCAGTCATTGAGGAAGCAACAGCCTATGACACGCTCTCATGGCAGGGAGAGACTGGAAAATTCCGTCTGACGGACAACGGGACTATCCGCCTCAACGACAGCCTCCGCACCGGAAGTGCCTGTCTCTACACGCCGCTCCGTACTCCCGACCGTACCGGATGGGTCATGCAGGTGAATTGCTCCTTCAACCCTTCCGCTCGTAATCATGCACGCCTCTACCTGATGTCGACTTCCGCTGACCTGAACGGTCCGCTCAACGGCTATTTCCTCCAGATTGGCGGTGCAAAGGACTGCATCTATTTCTACTGTCAGACCGGAAAGAAAATCCGCCTGCTCGCCCAAAGCGAAGCCTTCATGCGCGGAAACACCTCGCCGAAGGTCCGCCTCCACGTCCAACGCGACAGCCTGGGCTATTTTGACATCACCTACACCACTACAGAGTCCAGTGACAGACATACCCTCTGTTTCCTCCGCGACACCACTGTCACCTCGGCAGCCTATAGCGGCATCCTGTGCATCTATACACCGGGGAATAGCCGGAAGATGTCTTTCCCCACCTTCAAAATCCATCATCAGGTGACGGATACGCAGGAACTGAAGCCCGTCAAGTACGTACCGGGGAAATCGTAAATTCCTTCACGCCTTCCGTCACGGGACTGACGGGAGACGCTTCCACCTTTGAAACAGTTTTGTAACATTCCTCCCCACCCGGCATCCTTTTGTCGGGATTATTGCTTTTTCCGGACCTTTCTTACCTCATATTCCGTGAAATGGCTTAATTTTGCCAATCTTGTTATAACTATTCTAATAAACACTACACAATGGCAACATCCCAATTCAAACACCGGGGACTCGATGACCGTCAGGTGGAAGAGAGCCGTGCCCAACATGGCAACAACCTCCTCACACCTCCGCCCCGCACCCCGATGTGGAAACTTTACCTGGAAAAATTCAACGACCCTATCATTCGCGTGCTGCTTGTAGCCGCCGTCTTCTCACTCATCATCTCATTCATCGAAGGAGAGTTTGCCGAGTCTATCGGCATCATCGTCGCCATCTTCCTGGCTACGGGTATCGGCTTCTACTTCGAGTATGATGCCGGCAAGAAGTTCGACCTGCTCAATGCCACCAACGAGGAGACGCTCGTCCGTGTCATCCGAAACGGAAGTGTCCATGAAGTGCCCCGCAAGGACATCGTCGTGGGCGACATCGTCATGCTGGAAAACGGCGAAGAGATTCCTGCCGACGGTGAACTGCTGGAGGCGACCTCGCTGCAGGTCAACGAGTCAAGCCTCACGGGTGAACCGATGGTGGAAAAGACCACCGACCCCGCCCACTTCGACAAGGAAGCAACCTACCCCTCCAACCATGTGATGCGCGGCACGACCGTTGTCGACGGACATGGCGTGATGCAGGTGCTCCACGTCGGCGATGCAACGGAAATCGGAAAGGTGGCGCGTCAGGCAACGGAAGAATCAAACGAGAAGACACCGCTCAACATCCAGCTTGAACGGCTTGCCAACCTCATCGGGAAAGTCGGGTTCGTCGTTGCGGCACTCGCCTTCATCGGCTTTACCTGGCACGAGCTGCACAGTTACCTGACTGCACACACCGTCAACGGAACAACGGAATACCTGGAGATTGCCAAAATCGTCCTCCACAACTTCATGATGGCAGTGACCCTCATCGTGGTGACCGTCCCCGAAGGTCTGCCCATGAGCGTCACCCTCAGCCTGGCGCTGAACATGCGCCGCATGCTTGCCACCAACAACCTGGTGCGTAAGATGCATGCCTGCGAGACCATGGGTGCCGTGACGGTCATCTGCACCGACAAGACCGGTACGCTGACGCAGAACCGCATGCAGGTCTACGAAACCAGGTTCGAAGTGCTCGACGGACAGAAACTCGACATGACTCAGGATGCCAGCCGACTGGTGGCTGAAGGCATTGCCGCCAACTCCACGGCTTACCTCGAAGAAGAGGGCGACAACGTGAAAGGGGTAGGCAATCCGACTGAAATCGCCCTCCTGCTGTGGATGCAGGCTCAGGGACAGGACTACCTCTCGCTGCGCCATGCCGCCAAGACTGTCGACCAGCTGCCGTTCTCCACTGAACGCAAGTTCATGGCTACGCTGGTTGATTCGGCGTCCAGCAAACGGATTCTCTACATAAAGGGTGCTCCTGAAATCGTGGCAAAAAAGTGTGCCCTCATCGCCACTCCCGACGGAACGGCACCGATGGCACAGGCACAGGCAGGCATCGACAAGCAGCTCCTCGCCTACCAGAACATGGCGATGCGTACGCTGGGATTTGCCTACCGTGTGGTGGATGCCGGTGAACCGACCGACTGTGCCACCCTCGCTACCGGAGGAGCATTCATCTTCCTCGGCATCGTCGCCATCTCCGACCCCATCCGTCCGGATGTACCGGCTGCCGTAGGTCAATGCCAGGATGCAGGCATCCGTGTGAAAATCGTGACGGGAGACACACCGGGAACAGCAACCGAGATAGCTCGTCAGATCGGTCTGTGGAAACCGGAAGACACGGAACGCAACCGTATCACGGGTACCGACTTCGCAGCCCTGAGCGACGAAGAGGCACTGGACCGTGTGATGGACCTGAAAATCATGTCGCGTGCAAGACCGACAGACAAGCAACGTCTCGTCCAGCTGCTCCAACAGAAAGGGGCTGTCGTGGCAGTAACCGGAGACGGCACCAACGATGCCCCGGCATTGAACCACGCCCAGGTGGGATTGAGCATGGGTACGGGAACCTCGGTAGCAAAGGAGGCGAGCGACATCACCCTGCTCGACGACTCCTTCCGCAGCATCGGGACTGCCGTGATGTGGGGACGTTCGCTGTACAAGAACATCCAACGCTTCATCGCCTTCCAGCTCACCATCAACCTCATTGCCATGTTCATCGTGCTTGCCGGAAGCTTCATGGGCGACGTCATTCCGCTCACGGTGACGCAGATGTTGTGGGTAAACCTCATCATGGACACCTTCGCAGCTCTGGCACTGGCATCCATCCCGCCCAGTGCGGACGTGATGAAAGAGCAGCCGCGCAAGCAGAGCGACTTCATCATCAACCGGGGCATGTACCATAATATTATAGGTACGGGCATCGCCTTCATCCTCATCCTCCTGGGTCTGTACTACTGGCTGGGCATGGATGGCGACATGAGTATTCACGACTTGACAATCTTCTTCACAGTGTTCGTCCTGCTGCAATTCTGGAATCTGTTCAACGCCCGTGTATTCGGCACGACACACTCCGCACTCGGTCACTTGGGCAAGTCCTACGTGCTGGTAGGTGTGGCTGCCATCATCCTCATCGGGCAGTTCATCATCGTGCAGTTCGGTGGCGAAGTGTTCCGCACCGTTCCGCTTGACCTGAAGACCTGGGGCATCCTGCTAGCCGCCACTTCTCCGGTGCTGTGGATTGGCGAACTGCTCCGTCTGTGCCAGAAGAAGAGATAAAATGCTTCCGGGGAATTTGCCGGAAAGCATTATGAAACAAGAGCAAGGCTGTGTGCCGGTTCTGGTGAACCGATGGCACACAGCCTTGCTCTTGAATACAAACCCCTCAAACCAACAACCCATCCTCTCTCACTTACTCCTTCTTCTGTGGGTCTGTGAGTTGGATAGACTTCCCGGCTTTCATGTATTCCTGAATAGTCTGATTCGCCTTCTCCATTTCTGCAACAAAGGAATCATAATCTGCTGCCGGAATATCTTGCTTGACAGCTTCCTCCTTGCTGATTGTCAGTTTATAACAATGATTGACACTGTCCAGCAGCACATACTGCCCCAGTTTAAAGATACTGCGACGTGCTTCTTTCTCAGCAGGAGAAAGATGCTGATACTCGTCCAACGATAACTTGAGGAAGTTCGCCTCGGTGGTCTGTTGCTGTTCATCAGCAGCTGTGAGTGTTTCTTTGGTCTGGTCGCTGTGGCATGCCACAAACAGAAGTACGCCCGACGTACACAACATGGATAGTAGTTTTTTCATACGATAAATTTTTAAGGTGAGACTTGTATTGTTAACTCGCTATTTTTGTCAACGCGAATGTGGCTTGAGAAAGTTGGAGCAACACAACCTGCTCCTGAGAATATCAACAGCACGAATCGAAGTTCCGACTGCAAGTATAAGTATCATAAGAGGTTATTCCAAGCACCATACACATGTTTTAGAACATAAATTCATCCCGGTCACTAGACCTCATCCTTGTTTTTTCACAGACAACATGTCCTTCAGTTGCAAAATATCAAATTGTCAAAGTGTCAAACGAACCGCTCTACAATATCCTTCTTTAGGTCCAAATGCGAGGCTGTGCGCAAAAAATGAAATTTCAGGCGATTCGCAAAATACAGTTTGCTGCCGTATCCGTCCGTCTGCCGTCAAGAATATCACCAAATCACCTTGTAGGCATCCGAAAGAAAGACGGATGGGAAATAAACCGTTCCATTTCACACATCCATATTGAACGCTTCCGGGAACAAACCAGAGGTGAATATTCCTAAAACAGAGTTTCAAATTCATAAATCAAGTCTTCTACCCTCCGAACATTTGACTTCGACGGATGAAACAATATTGTTTCACTCGTCAAACAATATTGTTTGACGCACCAAACACAAGTGTTTGACCTCCCAAACAATATTGTTTCGCAGTATAATTATTCATTTTTGCCCGCTCTTCTACATATCCATGCAGTCTGTTTCGCATGAATATTCCTAAAAAAGCCTACTTTGCCCGATTTTTCAAAAGTACGCGTTAGCTGAAAAGAGGATTTTCGGGAAATCCGTCAAGGAAAAAGGAGGAATTGCTTTCAGTATGCAAACAGACAAAAACACAGAGATGTGCCGTACACTCCTCTTTATGCAGTCCGGCACATCTCTACTACGCTTGGTGGAGCTACAACACTCCGCCAAGATATTCCTTCAAGGCAGCAACGTATTCCGCCAATGCCTCCCTCCCTCGCTCGGTCAGCCTACAAGACGTGCGAGGCTTCTTGCCCACAATCTCCTTACGCACCTCGATATAACCCGCCGCGGAAAGCTTGTCTATCTGAATGCTGAGATTGCCCGACGTGGCCTCCGTATGCTCCTTCAGATAACTGAAATCGGCTTCTTCCACCGACAGCAGCAACGAAACAATGGCAAGACGGAGTTGGGAGTGCAACAAAGGGTCCAGCTCTTTTATAATCACTTCACTTTATTTCTGGCTACATGCACCGGTATCACCATGAATACCAGGAATGAAGCTCCGAACAACAAATTCCAGTCATTGACAGGAGATGCTACCAGCATATAGGCAGCTACCCCCAATCCTACCAGGGGCGTCCATACAAATCCGGACTCTCGGATGACCAATCCGGTCATTGCCATACCAATGCCTGCGTAAATGAGCGAAAGAGGCATCATGAGTGCAAAGTCAATCCGTCCCATTCCCCAACCAACGCAGAGCAAAGCCAATATGGTCAATCCAAACAAACTGCCGATAACCTTCCATACATTTTCAACCATACTCTGCACATAAGTAACCACGTGTTTCTCCTTCCGACTATCAGCCACCATGTGCCACAGATAAGGCAAAAACAGAGCAAACCATCCGAACATAAACCGCCCGTCTCCCGTCACACGGATCAGTAACCAAAGGACCAACGCCACTATTACCACGGCATAACCATAAAGCAGAAACCGATTGTAATCCTGTTTCATGGCAATTCCCTGCTTCGTCCGACTTATCATTTCAGAGATGAGTTCCAGACTTTCGCGCTCATTGATTTTCTTGTCTTTCATACGTCTTCTTCATTTTTAAATTACTTTATTTTATAAACCAAATTCTCCTTAAAAAAAGCAAGCCGGCGCCTTTGCTTGCTTCTTTTGGAGACAAATATAGACTAGTTTATAATATAAACCAAACAATCATCCATCTTTTTTTTCATGGAAGTCCGGACATACCGTCAGCAGTTCTTCCTGTATTCCGATGGCGGCAGACTGAGCCGCTTCTGCACATACCGACTGAAATAAGACACGGAAGAGAAGTTCATCCGCTCTGCAATCTCCGTCAGCGGAAGCTCTTTCTGCCGAAGCAGACGGGTGATTTCCTGCATCGTGAAACGGTCAATCCAGTAAGATGCCGGCTCACCACTTACCTTTTTGCAGAGTTCCGACAGATAGTGTGGCGTGACGCAGAGGCGTGACGCGTAATATTCGAGGTCTCTGTTCCGGATATACGCACCGTTATACAGCAGCTCGATGAACTTCCGCAACAGAGAGGAAATGCGCTCCGACACCTGCAGCTCCTTGTGGCTGCGTGCATGAATGTCATAAAGGTCGAGGATATGTGCGGTCAGCAGACTGCCCAACAGTTCTTCACGGAAAAAATGCTGTTCATCTTCCATGCGTACACGGAGATATTGCAAGGCAGTCTCACAGGTCCGGAAGTCCCGTTCGGAAAGTTTCATGACCGGATTCCGCAGGAGTGACAGATGCCCGATGATGCCATAGTTACTGCGAATGGCAATGGAGGTAACGAAGGCTTCCGAGAGGCTCATCAGGATGCCTTGAAAATCATCGGACGCAGAGAAGCCGGATGCCAGTGCCGCATTGGGCAGGATGACGTAATCGCCGGAAGAAATGTTATAATGGGTATCCTGGAAGGTCAGCCCCATATTGCCTTTCCGGCAAAGGATGTGAATAACCCTTCCCGCATACTGCAAGGTGTTAAGTTCCTGCCACGTATCGGCAAAAATGATTCCGTCAAATTTCGTATTGTCCATCACTGAACCTCCCTGTCCGTTTATCCGCAAAAATAGGCAAAAGACCACGAATAGTGAAAATGTTGCCCCAATTTATGTAAGCCTGGAACCCTCAGGACTCCGTAATTTTGCATCAGAACTTAAAACTCCAAGTCTATGAAAGATGTAAGATTGAACAATGGCGTGATGATGCCTGCCATCGGGTTCGGCGTTTACCAGATTCCTGAACGGGAAACAGAACGTGCCGTGAGCGATGCCATCGAGGTGGGTTATCGGATGTTCGACACGGCTGCTTCTTATTTCAACGAGGCACAAGTGGGTAATGCCATCCGGCAGAGCGGCATCAAGCGCGAGGATTTATTCATCACCACCAAATTGTGGGTGCAAGACTATGAATACGAGGATGCACTCCGTGCCTTTGACAAGTCATTGCGGTTGCTCGGGCTTGATTACATCGACCTGTACCTGCTGCACAAGCCTTACGGCAATTATTATGCGGCATGGAGAGCCTGCGAACGGCTTTACAAGGAAGGACTGATCCGCGCCATCGGCGTGACGAGCTTCTCCAACGAACGTCTGCAAGACCTCTTCCTGCACAATGAGGTGAAGCCAGCCGTGAACCAGATTGAGACGAACCCGTTCTTCCAGCAGCAGGCCGCCAACGCATTCTTGCAGAAAGAGGCCATCCAGCATGAGGCATGGGCACCCTTTGCAGAAGGACAAAATGACATCTGGAACAATCCCGTGCTGAAAGCCATCGCAGAGAAACACGGGCGAACAGTAGGACAAGTCGTTCTCCGCTGGTTGAACCAGCGCAATGTGGTGGTCATCCCCAAGACGGTACGCAAGGAACGAATGAGCGAGAACTTCAACATCCTGGATTTTACGCTTACGAAACAAGAGATGGATGCCATCGCAGGGCTTGACACGGGGAAAAGCCCGATTTATGACGACATGGACCTGGCAACAGTAAAGGGCATCGGGCTACATAAAATTCACGATTGACAGCAAATGAACTATTTTTCTATTTTCATCTCCTGCTGCCTGTCGCTGGTATCGCTGGCAGGCGCAGGACAAAACATTGCAAGCAACATGGAAACGAAATACATCGACACTCCCGAATGGGACAAGACCTTTGCCCTCAGTGACAAAGTGAACCACAAGAAAGTCAGCTTCACCAACCGTTACGGCATCCGCCTGGTCGGTGACTTGTATATCCCCAGGAACCATATAGGGCAATTACCGGCAATTGCTGTCTGCGGCCCTTACGGAGCAGTCAAGGAACAGGCGTCGGGGCTGTATGCGCAGACCCTTGCCGAACGGGGTTTCATCACACTAGCCTTCGACCCGTCGTTCAGCGGGGAAAGCGGCGGACAACCCCGTTACATCTCATCGGGTGAAATCTACACCGAGGATTACAGTGCAGCAGTGGATTTCTTCCTGCTCCAGCCGGAAGTAGACAGAGCGCGTATAGGTATTCTGGGAATCTGTGGCTTCGGAGGCATCAGCATCAATGCAGCCGTACAGGATACCCGCATCAAAGCCACCGTTTCATCCACAATGGGAGCATTCGACCCGTACGACAAAGAGCAGAGGTATGAAATGCGCCGGCAACTCAACGAACAGCGTACTGCCGACCTCCTTGCCGGACGAACCAACGAACGCAGCGGCGGCGTACCTGCCAGCCTGCCTGATGATGCGCCCGACTTCATGAAAGATTACCGGGATTACTACAAGACTTCGCGCGGCTTCCACCCCCGTTCGGTGAACTCCAACGGAGGTTGGGAGAAGATAGCCGATCTGCCTTTCCTCACGTTCTCCCTGCTTGACCATGCTGACGAAATCCGTTCCGCCGTACTTATCGTGCATGGGGAAAAGGCCTATTCGCTTCCGGCCTCACAGGAGGCTTTCGGCAAATTGAAAGGAGAGAACAAGGAACTGCTGATTATTCCCGGTGCGAGTCATACCGACTTGTACGACCGGATGGACATCATTCCGTTCGACCGGATTGAAGCGTTCTTCAAGAGATGGCTGCCCAGTTGACATTGGTCTTGCGGAGGGCACGGAGTTGGGACCACAGCACGGCATTCTCGGGGCGGTTCTCGGCAGGGTCAGCGTCAATCACTCCCTGTGCGATTTCACGGACGAACTGCAACAGCTGGCCGTCGCGGGCAATGTCGGCAATCTTCAGGTCGAAGGTGATACCGCTCTGCTGCGTCCCCTCCAGGTCACCGGGACCACGAAGCTTCAGGTCTGCTTCGGCTATCTCGAAGCCGTCGTTGGAGTTGACCATGATTTCAATGCGTTTGCGCGTCTCCTCCGTCAGCTTGTAACCCGTCACGAGGATGCAATAGGACTGGTCGGCTCCCCGACCGACACGTCCGCGCAACTGATGCAACTGCGAGAGTCCGAAGCGTTCGGCATTCTCGATGACCATCACCGAGGCATTGGGCACATTCACACCGACCTCGATGACCGTTGTAGCCACCATGATTTGCGTCTCACCGGTGACGAAGCGTTGCATCTCGGCATCCTTGTCGGCGGGTTTCATCTTGCCGTGCACCTTGCTGACCTTGTATTCCGGGAACTCGGCGCAGATGTGTTCATAGCCCTCTTCGAGGTTCTTGATGTCCATCTTCTCGCTTTCCTGTATGAGCGGATAGACGATGTACACCTGACGTCCCTCTTCTATCTGACTGCGGATGGAGGCATAGAGGCTTGCCCGTCGGTTGTCAAACTGATGGATGGTGCGGATAGGTTTGCGTCCGGGAGGCAGTTCGTCGATGACGGACACATCCAGGTCACCATAGAGCGTCATGGCAAGCGTACGCGGAATGGGGGTCGCCGTCATCACGAGCACGTGAGGCGGACGGGTGTTCTTCCCCCATAGCTTGGCACGTTGCGCCACGCCGAAGCGATGCTGTTCGTCGATGACCACCATCCCCAGCGAGGCGAAGTTGACCGTGTCCTCCAGCACGGCATGCGTACCTATTAATATATGTACCTCGCCCAGCGTCACCCCTTTCAGGATGGCTTCACGTTTCTTTCCCTTCACCGAGCCCGTCAGCAGCTCTACACGGATGGGCATGTCTCCCAAAAACTGACGGATGGTCTCGCAGTGCTGCGAAGCCAGGATTTCCGTAGGTGCCATCAGGCAGGTCTGGTAACCATTGTCCAGGGCAATGAGCATGCTCATCAGTGCCACAAGGGTCTTTCCACTGCCGACATCACCTTGCAGGAGGCGGTTCATCTGACGTCCGCTGCCCATGTCGCGGCGTATCTCCTTGATGACGCGCTTCTGTGCTCCGGTCAGTTCGAAAGGCAGGTGCCGGCTGTAGAAGGTGTTGAATGCCTCTCCTACCCGACTGAAGACAAAGCCGTGGTACTTCTGTATCCGGTCCTTCGCGTAACGCAGGATGCCCAGCTGCACGTAGAACAGCTCTTCAAACTTCAGGCGGTATTGGGCACGCCGGAGCAACTCGGGAGTACGAGGGAAATGGATGTTGCGGAGAGACTCGTCGAGTGACATGAGGTGATGCTTCTCCACCATCCAGGCAGGCAACGTCTCGGGCAGAGGTTCCTTCAGGAGGGCAAAGAGATTGGTGGTGAGCTTTTCGAGAGCGTGGGAGTTCAGTCCGCCCCGCTTCATGCGTTCCGTGGTGTTGTAGTAGGGCTGCATCCCCATGTTCGACAACACCAGTCCCTCGGCAGGGTCGATGTCGGGAT
This sequence comes from Bacteroides sp. Marseille-P3684, assembly GCF_900291465.1. Taxonomy (GTDB): domain Bacteria; phylum Bacteroidota; class Bacteroidia; order Bacteroidales; family Bacteroidaceae; genus Phocaeicola_A. The sequence continues at coordinate 1,492,641 of NZ_LT985808.1, read as the reverse complement.
GGGCCACATTGATGCGCCCGTTGAAGACGGTCGGCTTCCCGAAGACGATGTATTCCGTGTGTACCTTGTAACGCCCCAGGAGGTACTTGATGCCCTGGAACCACACGAGGTCCACCACACCTGTCCCGTCGGAGAAGTGAGCCACCAACCGGCGCTGGCGCCCTTCGCCGAAGGTCTCGAAGCTGAGGATTTCTCCTTTCAACTGGATATAAGGCATGTTGCCGTCAATCTCATGGATGTAATAGAGACGGCTGCGGTCGACGTATTTATAAGGGAAATAGTAGAGCAGGTCGTGCAGGGAATGGAGGGACAGCTCCTTGTTGAGGACAGCTGCCCGCTGAGGGCCTACGCCCGGCAAATACATGATATCACGCGAAGTTAAATCGAACATCCCGTCAAGGCTTCTGCTACTCGAATGTCAAATGGAGTGGTTATCTTAATATTCTCACGGTTGCCCGGCACCAATGCGACGGACACACCCATTGCTTCCACGACGGAAGCATCGTCTGTAAATCTCTCGGAGTAAGGTTGGCGGTAGGCACGCTTCAACAGTGCGGTGCGGAACACCTGGGGAGTCTGCACCAGCTTGTAGTCGGCACGGTTGACCGTCACGCTGCCTTCGGGTGTCACCCGACGCACCGTCTCCACGACATCGGTCACGGGGACAACGGCACCACGCAAGTCCGCCTCACGGAAACAAGCCTCAATGACTTCACGTGCCACAAAGGGACGTACCCCGTCGTGCACAGCAACCAGTCCGTCATCACCGACCAACGCCAGTCCGTTCCGTACCGAATGAAAGCGGGTCGCTCCGCCATCTGCTACCCGATGAGGCACAGCAAAGCCCTGGTCGTGGCACAGCCCGTCCCAGTATGCCTGCTGGTCGACGGGCAGTACCACAATCAGGTCCATTGCAGCATCATAGGCATGAAAAGCCTCCAGGGTACGCATCAGCACAGGCTTCCCCCCGATGGGGAGAAACTGTTTGGGGACCTCGGTCCCCATGCGCAGCCCCTTGCCTCCAGCCACTATGATTGCATACTTCTTCATGCGAGCAACATTCCGGCTTTTACTTCGTCCGCTTTAGCCTTGCCTGCGAGCTTGGTCACGATGGCAAAGCCGAAGTCGAAGGCAGCTCCCGGTCCTTTACCGGTAATGAAGTTGCCGTCCTGCTCGACCATGGCACCGGTGGCATGTGCCCCTTCCATGTATTTCTCGAAGCCGGGATAGCACGTGGCGTTCTTGCCTTTCAGCAAGCCCAACTGTCCGTAGACCATCGGAGCGGCACAGATGGCAGCCAGCGGACGTCCAGCCGCACAGAATCCGAGGAGGACCTTGCGCAGTCCCTCATGGGCAGCCAGATTGGTTGCACCGGGCAGCCCACCGGGAAGTACCAGCATTTCGGCATCCTGGCAGATGGCCTCCGCATCAAACAGCATGTCGGCCTTGATATTCACTCCGTGCGAACTGGTCACGGTTTCTTGTCCCGTCACCGAAACAGTCTTGATGGACAGTCCGGCGCGGCGAACGATGTCGACCACTGACAAGGCTTCCACTTCTTCGAAGCCTTCAGCCAAAAACAAATAAATAGTTCCCATAGCTATCTCAATTTAAAATAGTAAGTGATTGTACCGGTCTGGTTGTTCACACCATCGGTGACATTGAAGCGGGCTTTGCGTGCCGCCTCTTCAGCTGCACGCCGCAAAGCGGTGCTCACCGTATTGGTGCGTTTGTTGATGCTGGTGCTGATGACTCTTCCGGAGGGATTGACCACGATGGTCACCACGACACGTCCCTCATCCTGCACGTTGTACACGGGGATGGGAAGTGAACCGGTCAGCGAACGTCCGTTCAGGTCCCAGCTGCCCACACCGCCTACACCGGTCGACTTGCCGGTATTGCTGTTCCCCGTCGGACTTCCCTGGACACCACTTCCTGTCGTACCCGTACCACGGTTGCCCATGCTGGAACCTTTGCCGAAAGCTCCGGCAATCTTCTTGGCAGCTTCTTCGGCTGCAGCCTTTTCAGCGGCAGCACGTTTCTCGGCAGCAATCTGTTCAGGTGTCTTCGTGGGTTGTTTGGGTTGCTCCGGTTGCTTCTTGGGCGGAGTCTTCACCTCGGTCTTGGGTTTGACGGGCTTTTTCTGCGGTTTCATGGCTACCGTTTCTTCCAGGTCCTGGGTCAGCATCTCCTGTTCGGAAGGCGTTTCCACGGAAGGGTCTGCCGGTGCCGTCTCCGGTTGCAGCTCGTCGAGCACATCCACTTCGGTCAGGGTGTAAGGGTCGGCATCTCCTTGCGAAAGCTCGGCACTCCCCAGCATCACGGGCACACCGCTCTCCTCGTCCGGTGTCGCAGCATGCAAGGTCACGACAAACAGGATGAGCAGGATGATGAGGTGGACCACCACCGTACCTATGATTCCTTGTAGACGATTGTTCTTCATTGGCTATTTCTCGGGCGGGCGCGTGGCCAGCACCATTTTATATTGGTTCTCGTTTGCTATATTGAGCACCCGCACGATTTCCCCGTAAGGCACGGACTCATCGGCGTAGAGTGCCACATACATTTCCGGCTCACGCTCGGCACACTCTTTCAGGAAACCGGGCAGCTCGTCGAGGGTGACAGGCATCTCCGCCTCATTGCCGAAGCCTGCATAATAGTTCAGTTCCTTGTCGATGATGACCCTCGTGAGGGGTTTCGCCGACGTCTGTTGTTTGCCTTGCGGCAAGAGCACCTTGATGGCATTGGGCGACACCATCGTCGACGTGATCATGAAGAAGATCAGCAACAGGAAGATGATGTCGGTCATTGACGCCATGCTGAAGGTCGCCGCAATGCGTGTTTTACGTTTCAGTGCCATAGGCCGTCATTCTTTAACGGGTTCATTGAGCAGGTCCATGAAGGCGAGTGTCTTTGCCTCCAGCTTGTTTACCACGGTATCGACCTTCGCCACCAGGTAGTTGTAGGCGAACAGGGCGGGAATACCCACAATCAGGCCACCGACCGTCGTAATCATGGCTTCATAGATACCGCTTGACAACAGGGTGATGTCGATGTTGTTCCCGGCATTCGCCATGTCCCAGAAGGCAGTCACCATACCGGTCACGGTTCCCAGGAAGCCCAACATCGGTGCACCTCCTGCCACCGTAGCGATGACCGGCAGGCGACGTTCCAGCAAGCCTACTTCGATGTTTCCGGCATTCTCGATGGCAGCCTGCACATCGGCTACCGGACGTCCGATACGCATGATGCCCTTCTCAATCATCCGGGCAGCCGGCGTATTGGTCATGCGGCAATAGTTGATGGCAGACTTCAACTCTCCGCTTTGGATATAGTCGCGCATGCGTTCTATAAAGAGAGGGTCTTCCTTTTCCGCCTTGCGGATAACCGCCCAACGTTCGAAGAAGACGTAGACGCACAACACCGACAGGGCAGCCAGGACAATCATGATCCAGCCACCCTTCAGCGCCATGTCCCAGAGATTCATCTCCGGTTCGGCAACCGTCACAGGGGTCAACACGGGGTTATCAGAACTCACAGCCGAAGCCACCCCTTGGGCAGCCTGTGCCAAAACAAGTGCTAAATTCATGAGCGCAAGCATTTTTTATATTCTTCTATGGTTGTTTTCAGTCCCAGATAAAGGGCGTCGCAAATCAGTGCATGACCGATGGACACCTCGTCGAGCCAAGGAATCTGTGCATGGAAGTAAGCCAGGTTCTCCAGACTCAGGTCGTGCCCCGCGTTCAGTCCCAGTCCCAGCGAACGTGCCCGGCGTGCAGCTTCCACAAAGGGAGCTACTGCCTGTTCACGGTCTTTCGGATAGAGCGACGCATAAGGCTCGGTGTAAAGTTCCACCCGGTCGGTTCCTGCCTTTGCCGCATAGTCGAGCATCTCGAGTTCCGTCCCGACAAAGACAGACGTACGGATGCCGGCTTTGCTGAAGGTATCGAGGACATCGGTCAGGAACGAGAGGTTAGTCTTCGTATCCCACCCGGCATTCGACGTCAGCTGATCGGGCTTGTCGGGGACCAGGGTTACCTGGGTCGGTTTGGCACGCAGGACCAGATCGATGAACTCCTTGCTCGGATATCCTTCTATGTTGAATTCAGTACGGAGCACTCCACGCAAGTCAAACACATCGGTGCGGCGGATATGCCGCTCATCGGGACGCGGATGTACCGTGATGCCGTCGGCACCAAACGACTCGCAATCCAACGCCACTTTTACTACATCAGGATTATTGCCTCCCCGGGCATTGCGCAGGGTGGCAACTTTGTTGATGTTTACACTCAACTTTGTCATTGTATCAATAGTCTATTCTAAAAAAAGTGTATCTTTGCAACCAAATTATTGCAAAAGTAATAGTTTCTGCTGAAAAGACTTCTTTTGCATCGGAAAGATAAGCCGCAGGTTTGGAGTTTTTAACCCATAAGGGGGTTCGTGTCAAAATAAATTTGAAGTCCCCACACAAATAAACCCAACAAAACAGAAAATCGACTTATGAGATTCGTCCTCTTCGGAAATACATACCAGACTAAAAAAGCCTCGCACATCGAGAGACTGCTGAACACGTTGCGACGTCTGGACTGCAACCTGTTCATCGACGCTTCCTTCTATCACTTCGTCAAACAGGAACTGGGCCTCCCCTTCGAGCCGGATGGTATCTTCGAGAACGGAGATTTCCAGGCGGACCTTGCCATCAGCATGGGTGGAGACGGCACGTTTCTGAAAGCGGCAAGCCGCATTGGCAACAAGGATATACCCATCGTGGGCATCAACACCGGACGCCTCGGTTTCCTCGCGGACATCATGCCCGAAGAGATTGAATCTGCCTTCGAGCGCATCGTGCAGGGAGACTTCCATGTGGAGGAGCGCAAGCTGCTCCAGATCAGTAGTCAGCCGGACAAGCTGAAGGGCTACCCCTTTGCCCTGAACGAAGTTTCGGTGCTGAAACGCGACAGCTCGTCGATGATAAGCATCCACACCAGTGTCAACGGACAGTTCCTCACCACCTATCAGGCCGACGGACTGATTGTGGCTACGCCCACCGGATCGACCGCGTACTCGCTTAGTGTGGGAGGTCCCATCATGGTGCCGCAATCGGGCATCCTCTCACTGACCCCTGTCGCACCGCACAGCCTCAACATGCGTCCCGTCGTCATCCGCGACGACTGCGAAATCACCCTCGACATCGAAAGCCGCAGCCATAACTTCCTCGTGTCGGTAGACGGACGGAGCGAAAGCATGCACGAGGGTACCCGGCTCACCCTGCGCCGCGCCCCCTACACCATCAAGCTGGTGCAGCAGAAGGGGCACTCCTTCTTCACCACCCTGCGTGAGAAAATGATGTGGGGAGCGGACCGTCGCTGACAAAAATGACACGCAAATGTGCATTTGACAGACAGATGTGAACATCGGAAACGTTTTTTCATTACTTTCGCAACCGTATATTCCAACGGACAACAGGTACCTGTGGAACTTAACTCAATTAAAGATATCAAGTTGTATGAAAAGTGGTTTTTTAAAAGACTTCAAAGACTTTGCCTTGAAAGGTAATGTCGTAGACATGGCAGTCGGTGTCATCATCGGCGGTGCCTTTGGTAAGATTGTTTCTTCATTGGTGGCTGACATTATCATGCCTCCCCTTGGCCTTCTGCTGGGAGGTGCGGATTTCAAAGAACTCGCCATCGAGCTGAAACCTGCCGTAGTGGAAAACGGGAATGAGGTGGCAGCAGCCGTCATGCTCAACTACGGAACCTTCATCCAGAATGTGGTTGACTTCCTCATCATTGCCCTGTCCATCTTTGTCGTGATTCGCACCATCAGCAAATTGTCGAAAAAGAAGGAAGAAGCTCCCGCTGCACCTGCCGCTCCTCCTGCTCCTTCCAAGGAAGAGACCTTGCTGACCGAAATCAGAGATTTGCTGAAAGAACAGAACAAGAAATAAGCTTGTCCTTCAGTCATAGCGTACCCATAGGAAAGCCCGTTGCACGGCGTTGTGTCCTGCCGACACACACCGACTGCAACGGGCTTTCTTTATTCGCTGACGGGGACGCAAGCCCGGGAAAGGAATTATTTCAATAGATAGAAGCAACTGCTGCTAAGGAAGTTCCGCACGCGAGGAATTGCGGACAACAGGGCATGAAGCCTGCGAGGAGTCAGCCTGAATTTCACCTCATAGTGAGGATTGATGAGCCACAACTGCCGGTCGACAACAGTGAGTCCGACCGGTTGCAGCAGGGATTCAAACTGCTCGATGGTCACCCGACAGCGCCAGATAGACAACAGTTCCCGAATGGTCTTTGCATCTTCTCCAAAGAGTCGCAACACCCCTTCATAGAGGGGTAACGGAAGCAGATGGATAAAAGGCAGATGTGCCAGTATACGGTTCCGGCTTATCTGCTGATGTCCCCCGAAAGGCATCTGCCAGGCCGGAAAAGCCATAAACAGGATGCCGTCCGTTTTCAGAAAGCCTGCCAGACGAAGCAACAGGCGGTTCTTGTCTGCAACATGCTCCAAGACATCGTGACAGAGGATGACGTCAAAACGATGCTCTAACCCCGACACTTCAAGGATGTCCCCGGCAATAAATTCCCCTTTTGCTCCGGCTTGCCCAAAAAAGCTTCTTGCCTCCTCGATGCGACGCACGGACAAATCCACACCTGTGACATGACAACCCATCCGGGCAAAAGGGAGCAGGTTGCCGCCTTCCCCACAGCCGACCTCCAACACGTCCGTTCCGTTTTCCACAACATGCCACTGCCGGATATAGGGCAGGAAACAGGCTTCACTCGTGACAGCCAGCTCGTTGAAATAGGTGTTTCTATCCTGATGACGTTTTTGCATACGGTATGATTTTGACAAAGACACTCCATCGCGTCTTCTTTGTTGTAGATACCACACCGTCTGAAAGACTGCACGGGCAGCACACATTTTCACCATGAAAAGCGTATCCCGACAGGAAGCAGGCACTCAAAAGGCTTTTCCGTGCGGAGTGTTTCTATCCCGTCGCCATTCTTCAGATAGTAATGCAACCCCGGCTCCACATAAAGTCCCAACTTCGGAGTCAGCTGGTATTGAAGACCGAGTCCCCAATGGGTGGACCATTGCCAGGAAGGGTGTAATGGATAGGAGTTCCGCTGGACCTGCCGGTTCCCTTCAAAGACAAATTCCTCACCGGAAGCTTTCACTGGAATTTCAAGTGTCATCCCGACAGAAGTGTAAAGGGAGAACCTGTTGTTGCGCCACAAAGTCAATGTCCCCTTCAAGGGGATTCCCAGATAGTGAAGCTTTTGTACACGTTCTGTGTACACGTCATCAGCAAGTGTGAAATCGGAATGCAGGTAGGTATATTGCACACCGGTTTCGAGACTCCACGAGTGGTTGAATCGCTTTTGAACGGCCAGCGACACCGTCAGCGGAACATGGTGATGGGCTTTCTCCACCACCTCTGTCGGCAATGCAGAGCCTATGCCACCAGGAAGCAACTTTTGCTGAAGATTGGTCTGTCCCGTTCCGTTCACATAGGATAAAGCCAGAGACCAGCCTCCACGCTTACGCGGCTGTCCGTAAGAGGGACGCCAGCCATGAGAATGCGCATCTTCATCGGGAGGAAGCAACTCACGCCGCTTCTGTACAGGAAGGGTATCCTCTTCGTGCCGGACAGGATTACGAGGTAATACCTGGGACGGATGGGGCGCCTGTTCAGTGACTTCCATCGCGGAATGCTCACGGGCATCCACCAGCTGAACCGGTACATGACGGGATGTATCTGCCGAAAGGGAGACTTCCGGTTTGTCCCCGTTCTGTTGGCTTCCGCTGACCCATACATCTTCCGACTCCGCAGGATGCTCTTCCGCCACTCGATACAACCGGAAGAGAATGACAATCAACAGGATGAGCAACAGTCCGAAGAACCGATACGTCGAGAGAAGTTTACGCAACAGTGCCTTCGCCCTCGACAGTTGCGAGGAAGACGAGTGAGGAGCTATTCCCAACAAAGCACCGATTTCCTTATGTGACAGCCCTTCCAGCACGGAGAGCCTGAATATCTTGCCATACCCTTCAGGCAGACGCTCGATGAGTTGGAGCATGCTTTCATAGGTCGGGAGATTATCATCGGACGTCGTGAGTCCCAGGTCTTCCTCGTCACTTAGCTCATCCAACGAGATGGTAGGGTCGGTCTTATCCTGCTTGAGATAGCGAAGTGCCAGATTACGCATAATCGTCCCCATCCAGGACTCCAGCTTATCAGGCGACTGTAACGTGGCAATGGAGGAGAAGATAATGATAAAGCCATCATGCAGAATATCCTGCACGGCTTGTTCATCATGTACATAGCAGGCACACACCTTTTGCATCCGGTCTGCATAATTCCGATAGAGCAAGCCCAATGCCTGCCTGTCGCCCTCCTGACATCGTTCTACCAACTTACGTTTGTCCATACACCACTCCATATGTTTTGTCTTGATAAGAGCGGACAAACAGACGGATACTGCATGAGCTGCGCTTATTTTACATAATGTTAACAGTTCAATGCGTTCCAACGTATGCACCGGATTGTCATGGGACGAAGCGAAGCGACACACTTCAGTGCACGCAGGCGCTTAATGCCAGACCACCTGGAACGTAGATAGATAAAAGGATGAGTTCAAATGGAAAATATGGAAGTCTTCGGTCTGCATACGTCTGATAATTCCAAGCTTCATAATTTGCAATAGTTGATGTCAATATATAAAAGTAAGAAAATTCGGCTGAACAGCTCTTATATTCTTATTCATCCTCACAAAATCAGCCGGGCAAGTAGCGGTATGCTGACGATGGACAGCACGGTGGAAAGGCAGATCCCCAAAGTCATCAAAGTGCCATCCTTGTCCGCTTTATAACAGAACATTGTGCCGTAGGTTGAGACGGGCATGCCCATCAGCACCGTATTGATTTGGTTTACGGACTTGTCAAAATGCAACGCGGCTGCCAATGAGTATATCAGCAGGGGAAGAAGGAGCAGGCGCAGGAATGAAACGGCATACAACGACTTGTGTATCCAGATGCCACGGAACGGCACTTCGGCCAGCGATGACCCGATGACGAGCAATGCTACGGGCACGGTGATGCCACCAACCAACTGCAACGGGCGAAAGATGAGAACGGGTACATCGGTCATGTCCGTGCAGACCATGACAATGGCAAGCAGAGATGCTGCCATCATGGGCGACAGCAGCACACGGTAGTCGAAACGGACTCCTTCTTTTCCTCCAGACACGAAATAGATTCCAGCCGTAAAAGCGAACAAGGTGTAGGGAAGCATCAATATGGACGCATAAAACAAGGCGTGTATCCCGAAAATGGCGGCTACGACGGGATAGCCAATAAAACCGATGTTGCTGAACGCAATCATAAAACTGTAAATTCCTCTCCGTATGGGGCATCGGCAGAACAAACGAGGCAACAGAACACCCACAGTCAACAGCAGGGTATGAGAGAGCAGTCCTATCAGTAGCAATGGGAGTATCAGTCCTCGTTGCGGTACGCTTTCCCCCATGACCGAATACAGCACCAGACAAGGACAGGCTATCAAGATAACCAGCTTGGAAAGTTTCCGGTTGAACCCTTCATCAAGTACTTTCAGCTTGTTGGCAGCATATCCAATGGCAATCACGATGAATACGATTGCAATCTGTGTGATTATTCCAATCATGTATGACAGTCTTTATATTCCACAAAAAGTCCGACGGACGGATATGAAAACCTATCGCCCGGCGGACCACTTTTAGATAAAGGTACGGCGTTTAGCCTACCACGCTGTAAATCCGTACATCCGGTTCGGACTGGAAGTAAGGCTTCAACTCAACCACTACGTCTTGCGTGAACAGGTCGGACTTCAGGTAGTTTTCCGCATCTGCCACCGATGCAAAACCGTGGAGAACCTGCACATCCTCGCCGCGCACCAAGAGATGCTTGCAGTGTGCACCTTCAATGTCATCCAAGAACGGTTGGCGATACTTCGTGTACACTGCCGCAGCCGCAGCGCGGTCATTCTCGTTAATCTTCATGGTGATTTCAAGAAATGCACCAACATTGTTTCCTTTTGCCATATCTATTGTTTTTTTAAGTTTGACGTCACAAAAATAGACGGGTACATCAGAATGAGTGGTGCACATTTCAGACAATGAATGGTAATTTTGGGAATCTTCTATCCATACCGCACTCTGCATACCCTAATTTACCATGATTATTCCCGTTTGTCCTATTATGCGGACGTGGAACGTGCTACCTTTGCAGGCATGAAAGATGTATTTACACGATATGACTTGACTCCGCATCAACCATCGGGCGCACAATTTGAGATGATAGAGCTTCCCGCTTTCTTTGCAAACAACGGGCAGCATCCCTTTGAACCGCATATTCACAGTTTCTATCAGATAATATGGTTCAAGAAAGGAACAGGAATGCACTACGTCGATTTCAAAGAATATCCGGTGACAGACAACACCGTGTTTTTCCTGACTTTGACAATGCGTCACCCTGCTTTATTTTTGTCTTGATCTAATGCCTCCAACAATGGTTTGATGGTCTCCTGCTGTGGTGTTGTGAATAGAGTCTCAGTATATACCGAGCCGTTGGGCAGCCTTATTCTGAGCGTCGTTATTGTCTTGGCGATTTCAAGAACCTTGTCAACGCTCATCTTCATGCCGACTTCTCTGATGACCCGTTCAAGTTCCTTATACACCNNNNAGTCTCAGTATATACCGAGCCGTTGGGCAGCCTTATTCTGAGCGTCGTTATTGTCTTGGCGATTTCAAGAACCTTGTCAACGCTCATCTTCATGCCGACTTCTCTGATGACCCGTTCAAGTTCCTTATACACCTTGTAGGCTACAAAGCAGATGCAGATATGGGCCTCGATACGTTTCTCCGTAAAATGGAACATTGGACGCATCTCGAGCGTCCCTTTGCCAATACGGAAAGCCCTCTCAACCATCCAAAGGCCATGGTATTGTGATATGACCTCTTTCCCGGACAGGGTCGTATTCGTTATATACCCCTTCAGTCCATCCCAAAGACTGTCTTCTGCTATCTTTTCCTCATTGATACTTACGGTTATGTCCTTGCTGATATCGAGAAATTTGTTGTAGCCTCGCTTATTGACGTTGTCCTTGGTCAGAGTACCTTTCGCATAGGCCTTGCGGAGTCTATCGACGCCTTTGTTGCGGTTCCATGCGTTTTTCTTTGCCCGTGCATCTGAATAGCTCACAACCAGCCTCTGGCAATCATTCTTGCAACATTCAATAATGTTCCCGTCCGTCCTGTCAATTGCAAGAATCCAGTCTTTAATCTTTGGAGACTCGTTTCGGATTCTCGCCCCGATAATATACCGGTAGCCGGCGGATTCCAGCAGCTCCACATTCTTTGTGTTCATAAGGCCCGAGTCGGCCACAACGATGAAGTCTGTCAGCTTGAAGCGCTGGACAAAGTCATCGATTACGGGAATCATTGTGCGCCCCTCGTACTGGCTGCCGTTGAAGATAGAGTAGGACATCGGGTAGCCGTCCTCGCTCACCAGCAGTCCGAGGACTATCTGCGATTCTGCCATCTTGCCGTCCTTTGAGAAGCCTGCCTGACGAAGAACATCGTCCGGCTGTGGTGCGGACTCGAAGTAAAGTGTGGTCACATCGTAGAAAACGACCCCAATCCGTCCGCCGAGAATCCTCATCGTGTGCTCTACGCTTATCTGCTGGACCTTCTCGCGCTGCGTATTATACAGCTTGTCCATATAGCGGTAGATGTTATGTAACCGAACGTCTTCGTCGAAGTAGGACTTCAGATACGACGCTGTGGCAACCTTGCTCTGCGGATGACAGACCCTTGCGATGACGAGATGGCGCAAAATGCTGTCCCCGATTACTCCAAAGCCAATTCTGTCATATATGTGGCCGAGGATAACTTGTGGCGTGTTCTGGAGCGTCCTCTCGATGCGCGCAATGGTATTTCTCGCTTCTTGGAGCGCCTGAGCGCTCTCGTCAAAGTCAAGTGTCATCTGACCGGAATATTCGTCTATCCATTGACGCGCTTTGACCTCAAGGCGAACAATCTCGTCGGGGGCAGACGATACTCCAATTGTCTTAAGCTCCTTGAACTTGCCACTGCTCTTGTCTGCGATAACCACGCTCACAGTGCCGCTACGGTTCTTTTTCTTGCGTACAAACATGCCATAAAGGTACTCATTTTAGGTTTGCGTCACCCGCGTCACCATGAAGATTTTCTGGAATGGCTGATTTTAAAAATGTTACAATTGTTGAAATATCAAGCTGTCAAAGTCAGGAACCATCGGGCGCACAATTTGAGATGATAGAGCTTCCCGCTTTCTTTGCAAACAACGGGCAGCATCCCTTTGAACCGCATATTCACAGTTTCTATCAGATAATATGGTTCAAGAAAGGAACAGGAATGCACTACGTCGATTTCAAAGAATATCCGGTGACAGACAACACCGTGTTTTTCATCTCGCCGGGGCAGATTCATTATTTTGAAGACAACCGCAGTGTAGAAGGAAGCATCATCCATTTCAACGAAAGTTTCCTTTCGGACGAAGGCAGCAGCGAGAACGTTTTCCTGAAATACAATGTGTTCAATGCGTTTGATGCTGCGCCTTATTACCACATAAAGTCGGAAAGTGCGGAACGACTGGACTTCCTTGTCCGGGAAATGGAAACGGAAGCAGTCCATGAGGGGCTTTTCGCGCACAAGGACATGCTGAAATACCTCATCAAGATGTTTCTGATACATATACAGCGCACAGGAGAACGGGGGCATGGCATCCCCTTATGTATCAACAATGCTGCCAATCGCACGTTCGTCCGTTTCCGCCAGATGCTTGAACATCATTACCGCACGATGCACACCGTCAAGGAATATGCCGGCCATTTGAACGTATCTTCAAAAACACTGACCAACTGCGTGTATGAAAGTTCGCACAGCACGCCTCTTGCCCTCATTAACGAGCGCATCGTGTTGGAGGCCAAACGCCAGCTTCTCCATTCCAGCCTGAAAGTGAAGGAAATCGCTTTCCAATTAGGGTTTGAAGACCCGTCTTATTTTGTCAAGTTCTTCAAGAGACATACGGGTTGCTTGCCCGCTGAATTCAGGGAACAATAAATCATATTTAGATAATGGAAATAACCTATAAAGAAACAAGAGATTTCACCGAAAAAGAAGTAGAAGAGCTTTTTTTATCGGTAAACTGGCTGTCGGGCAAGTACCCCAAACGCCTGATAAAAGCGTTAAAATCATCATCCTTGGTCATTACGGCATGGGATGGCGACAAGTTGGTAGGACTGATACGTGGGCTTGATGACGAGGAAATGGTAGCCTTCCTCCATTATTTGCTGGTTCGTCCGGAATATCAAGGTATGGGCATAGCCAAACATCTTTTGTTAATGGCTAAAGACAAATACCGTTCATTCCTTTATCTCAATATTATGCCCGATGAGAACAAGAACATCGCCTTTTATGAAAGAAACGGTTTTACTCTGCTGGAAGAGGGAGCAGCCATGCAGATTAGACATTTATGACATAATTGTCCTCTTTTAAATATAAAAAGCAAGTGAATGTTTTTTCTATGCATACTGTTTTGTTGCCGTAAGAGTTACCCAAACAAGTATATTCCTTGTGCAGAATTACTGAATAATTTTATCCTCAATAACTCAAGTTTCGTATTTCGAAATCAGGCGTTAGAGCGTTACTCTGAGGACCCAAACCAGCAACTTGAGTAAAAAGGATGAGTTCAAACGGAAACATACAAGCACTGTCTGGCGGATGACTCATAATGACGGAATGAAACGACCATTCCTACATCACCATTAGCGGAGTAGTTTAGCCCGCCCCATAATCCACGAGCAGTGTAGTTTGTCAGCCACCCGGGCTATGGCTATTGAGCCCAAAAGAGCCAATAAAGTTACACAACTGGCATGACAAAGCCCACTTTTGTCAAACTGGAATATGGGCAATAAGAATTTACCTGCCATCGTGAAAACAGGATGAAAGATATAGATGGGCAGCGTGTTCCGGCCAATATAAAGTAAGGCTAATCTGAAACGGCCTGTTATGACCGTGGAGAGTTGAGCTGTCAACGAAAAGAAACAGAAAACCAGTATCAGCACTGACACATTGAGCAAATCCTTGGGATAAACATATAGAAAAAGTGTGAATGGGACGCAAGCCATCCAACTTCTGGGGCAAACCTTGTCGAAATCATGCACAAAAAGACGTATCGTTACCCCACACACAAAATAAAAAGCTGTATCCCAAGGCAAAGCAGGGGTAAGCCGTGATACGATGAATAAGGTTGCCAACAGTACAAATAGCTCTCCGACCTTTGCGGTATCCTCTTTTCCTGACTTACTTTTCCATAAACGGACTTTTAGCCCATCTGCACATTTGAAGACGATGTAATACAGCGTACTACAAATAATTATCACCCTGAAGAACCAATAGGGACCGATGGAACGGATGAAGAGAATGCGAAAGGTGGTTTCCCAACTCAATTCCGTTATGCCATCCCTAACGGGCAGATACAGAGACAGCACCATATAGCCTATGACCATTATGGTATATGGGATAGCCATCTGGAGAAGGTATACTCCAAACTGTCGTGGCGTTTTCCTGATATTCACCAAATAGCCGGTAATAATCAGGAATGCAGGCATGAAAAAGGAGAATATCCTCGCCTTCACTTCGGGATAGAGTGTGCCGAAGTTCACGATATGCACCAAAATGACCATCACTATCAATAGGGCGCGCTGAAAGTCTATGACATCATTATAGACCGGCTTTTTCATACACAAAACTTCTATGATTACGATGTTGCAAACATACACAATTTAGACAGGAAACAAGTTCTCCAATCAAACTATTATTGTACACCTATAAAATTATTCCAACCTGCCACTGCCCACTTCTTTTCCCTAGTATAATTCATACAGCCAACTTGATGGTCCTCTTCACTCCCTGCCCGGACGCCCAACTATCAAAAAGAAACCGTTTCAACCCTTCCGCTTGACAGAATCAGCAAAAACAGCCACTCAGGCTAACGCACACTTTGAACAATCCCATCAAACCAGAGAGCAATCGCTAAATAATGCAAACGAAAATACCCGAAAAGGCCTTTGATTTTAGAAAACTATACATTTCATTTTCGGAATATAGACAAAACGTGCCCGGAACAATATTGTTTCGCGAGCCAAACAATATAGTTTGAGGCGTCAAACAATATAGTTTCACCTGCCAAACACGATTGTTTCGTCCGCGGAAGTCAAATCTTTGGAAAATGAAAGAAAGGAATTCCGAGTTTCACTCTCTGGAAGAACGAGGCAGTCAACATTTCGGAAGCTATTAAAAGAGCAGATAGAAACCGATGTGAACAGACAAAACGACACGTCCCGTCCGCTGGAACACCCGGGAGGAAACGAAAAAGAAGGAACTGGCGACAATCTGCATTTCGCGAATCGCCTGAGAATGCAAAAAAATCCGCCAAGACATATTTTGGTGCAGGGAAAGCCACCAGGAAAGGCTTCGTTTGACACTTTGTCACTTCCGCCTTACCTCGCTCCGTCGGGTGGAAAAGAAGAATCAGAAGGCGGGAATACCCGTCCGTGCCTCATCAACGGAACATTCCCGGCGAATAATTCTCCCGATTGCTTGGCAGCTCTGTGCCGAAATCTTTATCTTTGTCCCAACTCATCAAAAAAACCATCAGCTATGAAAGAATTCTTGAAGTACACTCTCGCCACCGTGACCGGACTGGTCATCGCAGGCATCGTGTTGGTCATCATCGGCGTCGGCATGCTCGTCGGCATGGCAGCCTCCTTCTCTTCAAGTACCCCGGTCAGTGTCGACGACAACTCGCTGGTCGTCATCCGACTGGAAGGGGAACTGACTGAACAGCCCCAACCGCTCACCCTCCAGACCCTGACAAGTCAGGGAGGTACGGACCTGACGCTCCAACAGCTGCTCGACGTCATCGCCTACGCCCAATCGTCGGACAAGGTCAAAGGCATCTGTCTCACTGCCGGCAGCTTTGCCGCCCCGCCTGCCGCCCTTGAAGAGCTGCGCGGCGCACTGGAGCGTTTCAAGGATTCGGGCAAATTCATCACGGCCTATGCCGACTCCTACAGTCAGGGGACCTATTACGTCTGCTCGCTGGCAGACCGAGTGATGCTCAATCCCGTCGGCGACATGACCTGGGAGGGCATGAGCACGGAAGTGATGTTCTACAAGAACCTGCTGGAGAAAGCCGGTGTCGAGGTACAGATATTCAAGGTCGGGACGTACAAGTCGGCTGTCGAGCCGTATGCCGCCACGCAGATGAGCGAGGCGAACCGTGAGCAGACCACCGCCTTCCTGCAATCCATCTGGAACGGCGTAGTCGATGGAGTGGCTGCTGCACGCGACATTGCCCCCGACACGCTTCAGGCATACGCCGACCGTCTGCTCTCCGCAGCTCCTGCCAGGGAACTGGTGGCTTGCCGTCTGGTGGACACCCTCATCTACCGCAACGACGTGGAGGACGACATCAACCAACGATACAACACGGACAAGGAAGACTTCCGCCTGGTGGAAGCTGCCGACCTCGTCTCGCTGGCAACCTCACAGGCACTGAAGGCCTCGCATCCACAGATTGCCGTCTACTATGCGGAAGGCGGTATCGACGATGCCACCTCGGGACGTGGCGACGGCAACATCCATGCGCCCCTGATGTGTGAAGACCTGCGCAAGCTGGCGGAAGACGAGAAGGTCAAGGCTGTGGTCCTCCGTGTGAACTCTCCCGGCGGCAGCGCCTTCGGTTCGGAACAAATCTGGCACGAAGTGATGAACCTGAAAGCCCGAAAACCCGTCATCGTGTCGATGGGAGGCTATGCCGCGTCAGGAGGATACTACATCTCGTGTGCTGCGGACAGCATCGTGGCAGACCCCGGCACACTGACCGGATCCATCGGTATCTTCGGCATGATACCCAACTTCAAGGGAGTGGCGGACAAGGTGGGCATCACCTTTGACGGCGTGTCGACCAACCGCCACGGAGGAGCCAGCCTCTTCCGTCCACTTGACGATGCCCAACGGACAGGCATGCAGGCGAACATCGAGCGCGGCTATGCACTCTTCGTGCAGCGTTGTGCAGACGGACGCGGACTCAGCACCGACTCCATCCGCCGCATCGCCGAGGGCCGTGTATGGACCGGGGAAATGGCAAAGCGTATCGGACTGGTCGACGAACTGGGCGGCATCGACACTGCCATCCGCCTGGCTGCCGAGAAAGCCGGACTGACGGAATACAGCCTCACACGGCATCCTGCCCCTGCCGAGTGGTGGGACATGCTGCTGAACAACTCCTGGGGTGGCTTCGTGCAGGCTGAACTGCGCGACCTGCTGGGCAGCGACTACGAAAGTCTGCAATTCGTGAAACACATCCGTCAGCAGGCTCCCGTACAGGCACGCCTGCCTTACGTCCTCCGTCTGAATCTCTGAAAACCACTGACCGATGGTGAAGACATACAAATCCCTCTATCCGCTCGCCTGGCTCTACGGGCTGGGAGTACGGCTGCGCAACGCCCTCTTTGACTGCGGCGTCCTGCGTTCCGTCTCGTTTCCCCTGCCCGTCATCTGCGTCGGCAACCTCACCGTGGGCGGAACAGGCAAGACCCCCCACACGGAATACCTCATCCGCCTGCTCACTGCCTCCGGGATGCACACCGGGGTGTTGAGCCGGGGCTACAAGCGTAAGTCGAAGGGCTTCCTTTGGGCGGATGCAGGCATACCGATGGAACAGATTGGCGACGAACCCTTCCAGATGAAGAGCAAGTTCCCGGACATCCGCCTTGCCGTCGATGCCGACCGTCCGCATGGCATCCGCTGCATGACAGCTCCGGAGGTGACGCCTCCCCTCGATGTCATCCTGCTGGACGATGCCTATCAGCACCGCTACGTCAAGGCTGGGCTGAACATCCTGCTGACGGACTACCGACGCCCCATCTACGAGGATGCACTGCTGCCGGCAGGACGTCTGCGTGAGCCCCTCTCCGGCAAGTCCCGCGCCGACATCGTGGTGGTGTCGAAATGTCCGCCTCGCTTGTCGGAATCCGAAGCGGAAGCCATCCGGCAACGTCTGTGTCTGGAAGAGAAGCAGTCACTGTTCTTCTCCACCCTGCGTTACGGCGACCTCCATCCCTTTGACGGACCGACGGACGCCACCCGTCCGCTGTCCAGCCTGACGGAGGACACCCCCGTGCTGGTGCTGACCGGCATAGCCAGTCCCGACAAGTTGCTGCACGACCTGCAAGGCTACACGCGGCGCATCAGCTCCCTCCGCTTCCCCGACCACCATCAGTTCACGGACGGCGACGCGGAGACCATCAACCGACGCTTTGCCGAAGCCGGAGCAGGCACCCTCCTCCTCACCACCGAGAAGGACGCGACCCGCCTGCACCACCTTCCGCTGAGCGACGAAGTGAAACGAAATCTATACATACTGCCGATCGAGGTGGATATCCTCTTCGGCGAACGACCCGTGTTTAATCAAAAGATATTGGACTATGTTGGAACCTATTCAAGAGACAACCGCCTTCCTGCGTGACAGGATGCCCTTCAGTCCACGGACAGCCATCATCCTGGGAACAGGACTGGGCAGTCTGGCAGACGCCCTCACCGACATCGTAGCCATCGACTACCGGGACATCCCCCACTTCCCCGTCTCCACGGTGGAAGGGCACAACGGACGGCTGCTTTTCGGCAAGCTGGACGGCAAGGAGGTCCTCGCCATGCAAGGTCGCTTCCATTACTACGAAGGCTACTCCATGAAGGAAGTGACCTACCCGGTGCGCGTCATGCGTGAACTGGGCATCCGCACCCTGATCGTGTCGAATGCGGCAGGGAGCGTGAATCCGGAACACCGACTGGGAGACCTGATGCTCATCACCGACCACATCAACTTCTTTCCCGAGCATCCGTTGCGCGGACGCAACATCCCCTACGGTCCCCGTTTCCCGAACATGAGCGAAGCCTACGACCGCGAACTGCTCCGTCAGGCCAGGGCCATCGCTGCCGAACACCACATCGACGTGCGCGAAGGTGTCTACCTCGGCACGCAAGGACCGACCTTCGAAACTCCCTCCGAGTACCGGATGTTCCACCGGTTGGGAGCCGATGCCGTGGGCATGTCGACCGTCCCCGAAGTTATCGTGGCACGCCACTGCGGCATCCGCGTGTTCGGCATCTCCGTCATCACGGATCTGGGACTGGGTGATGCGGTGGCGGAAGTGTCGCACGAGGAAGTGCAGGAAGCCGCCCACGCCGCACAGCCCCACATGACCACCCTCATCCGCGAACTTATTCAACGAACCTAACATACAACTATGCAAGAGAAACAACGAACAGAAATTGCCACACTCGGCGAGTTCGGACTGATACGCCGCCTCACCGAGGACATCAAGCTGGAAAATACTTCGACCCGATATGGAGTGGGCGACGATGCCGCCGTGCTCTCCTACCCCGACAGTGAAGTGCTGGTGACGACCGACCTGCTGATGGAGGGGGTACACTTCGACCTGACTTACGTCCCCCTGAAGCACCTGGGCTACAAATCCGCCATGGTAAACATCTCCGACATCTATGCCATGAACGGTACGCCGCGTCAGATGACCGTGTCGCTTGCCCTGTCGAAACGGTTCAGCATCGAGGACATGGAGGAGTTCTATGCCGGACTGAAGCTCGCCTGTGCCGCACACCACGTGGACATCGTCGGCGGCGATACGACCTCATCGCTCACGGGACTTGCCATCAGCATCACGTGCATCGGCGATGCACCGAAGGACCGGATCGTCTACCGCAATGGTGCCCATGAGACGGACCTCATCTGCGTAAGTGGCGACCTGGGGGCTGCATACATGGGACTTCAGCTGCTCGAACGCGAAAAGAAGGTCTTTGAAGGCCAGCAGGAGGTCAATCCGGACTTTTCAGGCAAAGAGTACCTGCTGGAACGTCAGCTGAAGCCCGAAGCACGCGGAGACATCATCCGCAAGCTTGCCGAACATCACATCCTGCCCACTGCCATGATGGACATTTCCGACGGCCTTTCATCGGAGCTGATGCACATTTGCAGCCAGAGCCATACCGGTTGCCGCATCTACGAAGAACGCATTCCCCTGGACTACCAGACGGCAGTCATGGCGGAGGAGCTGAACATGAATGTCACGACGTGTGCCTTGAACGGCGGTGAGGACTATGAATTGCTGTTCACCGTACCTTTGGCCGACAACGAGAAGGTCTCCCAACTGGACGGCATCCGCATCATCGGTTACATCACCAAGCCCGAGCTGGGACTGGCCCTCATCACCCGTGACGGTCAGGAATTCGAACTCAAGGCACAGGGTTGGAATCCGCTGCGCGAATCTTAGGCCCCTCATGCCTCTTTCCTAAAGCCTCTTTCCCGCCTGAATGTGTTCATTCCGGGAAGGAGGCTTTAGCCTTTTCCACTTTTTTCGCGTTTTTCTGCAAAAAAGTGCCCATTCCTATTGCATGATAAAATATTTTCTCTACCTTTGCACACGCAAAACAAAACGGTGCCATAGCTCAGTTGGTAGAGCAAAGGACTGAAAATCCTTGTGTCCCCGGTTCGATTCCTGGTGGCACCACTTTAAAAGAAACGCTAATCGCTTAGGATATAAGATGGTTAGCGTTTTTCTTTTGTTCCAAGGGTTCCGAATTGGGGGGCACAAATTATCTATTACATTACCCAAATTATCTATTACATTGCCCAAATCTGTAATAAAAGTATCTCCAAATGGTTTTTCAATAAATTCATATTTAGGAACTATACTACCAAGATTTTTCGTATATTTGCGCTGTCAGCAAATGATATGACGGAGACCTTTGAAAGAGCATTTTGCTCCGGTAGTGCGGTATCATTTGCTGATTTCTTTTTTCTATGTCCCCTTATTTTGTCGTTGGCTATTCATGGATGGGCGCCTCGGCTGTGACAATCCTCGAGTCGATGTAAATCTTCCCATTCATCATAAAACCGCACGATTCTCCTTTGGAGGAGCGGGAGAATCGTATAGGGTCTGTAAGTTCCACATCGGATTCGTTATATATTACAGAATCGCCATGATAAAAGCGGTGTTCACGAATTTTTTCATCCTGTACTATTGCCATTTCAGCATATACAAAGGAATTAGAATTTCGCCCCATTATAGAAAATAGTCTTTTTATATATAAATAAAATATAAAATAATTATCTTTGCACAGAACTCGCATAGGGACCGATATATGATTATGAACAAACAGATATCAGAATGCATCCGGTCCTATGAGGAGGTACAGCCGTTAATGGAATTAGTGGCTACTGAAAAAAGAGAACTAAATGCAACGTATATACTGTCTTTATGGCACCTATAAAACTCAATAACAAAAGTATGAAGTACGATGAAAATAAAAGAATTACAATGTGGTATAAAATTCATCATTTGCTATCCAAGCGGTTCAAGAAATCGCAAATAGCCCGGCTACCGAGAGTACACAGAAGCTCCGTCATCCGATATTGCAAGATGTCGGAATCGGAATTGCTGTCCCGTCTGTCCTCCGGAGGAAACCGTCCGGAAAAGCAGGGAAAATATGAGTCCTATGTGAAGGAAACTCTTTGTAAACATCCCGGACTCTCAGCAGCACAAGTCGGTGACTGGATTAAGGAATATGGCCCGTCAATGCCTTCGGAATCCAACAAGACTATCTATAATGTTGTCTGCAAAGTCCGGAAGAAATACGATATACCTAAGGTTACTCCATCCAAGCGCATCTACGAGAAGCTGCCTGACACCCCATATGGACAGGAAGCCCAGGTTGATTTTGGAGAAGCGTGGATGAGGAAGGAAAATGGCATAAGCATCAAAATCTATTTCTTTACACATGAACCTGCCTTTCAGTTCTGGCAAGGCAAACCGAGGAAAATCATCTATGACCAGGACAAGATTTTCACCCATCGTGAGGACCTGGGAGACTACATCCTGACAAAAGCATTCCATACATTTGTCAAGGAACAGAATTTCCAACCGGTATTTTGCCGGAAGGCAGATCCGGAATCGAAGGGTAAGATTGAGAATGTCGTGAAATACGAGAAAAAGAATTTCTTCTATGGGCGAACCTTCACGACATAGAAACACTTGTTGGAAGAAATCGAAGTGAAAGGTTAATCGCTTGTGCCTAGCAAGTACATCGAGTTCAAGAACCGAGACGAAGGCATCGATTTCGATACCCAGATGAAACGGCTGCAAGGCGAGATGCGTGAACTGCTCCGGCAAGAAGAAGAGATCAAAAAAGAGTTGTTGAACCTGTTTAAAGAATTAGGATATGGACTTGAATGACAAGATTGTAATTTACAGCATTGCTGATGGACAAACATCCATCAACGTAAAATTGGAAAACGATACGGTATGGCTCTCGGCTAACCAGATGGCCACTTTGTTTGATCGGGATGAAAAGACTATACGAAAGCACGTTAATAATGTCTTTTCCGAATGTGAATTGGAAAAAGCTAACAACACGCATTTTTTGCGTGTTGATGGGGTAAAACAACCTGTTGCCTTTTATTCCTTGGATGTCATTATTTCGGTAGGCTATCGTGTAAAAAGCCAGCGTGGCACACAATTCCGCATTTTGGCCAACAAGGTACTGAAAGAGTATCTGGTGAAAGGCTATGCCGTCAATAAGGCCTTGACGGAACAACGCTATACGGAACTGAAGCAATTGGTAGCTGTCTTGGGCAGAACAGTCAAAGCACAAGAAGCATTGACTTCTGATGATGCGCTCAATTTGGTAGAGGTGGTTTCCGACTATGCCTATGCCCTTGATACCTTGGATAAGTACGATTACCAGCAACTGGCTGTGGAACAAACAACCAACGAAGCAAGGTTTCATGCGACCTACGAGGGAGCTATGCAAGCCATTGAAGAGTTGAAGGCGAAGTTTGGCGGAAGCAAATGGTTTGCCCATGAGAAAGACGATTCGTTTAAAAGCTCCATCGGTCAGATTTATCAGACTTTCGGTGGGCAAGACCTCTATCCGTCCGTGGAGGAGAAAGCTGCCATGTTGCTTTATCTGGTCACAAAGAATCATTCGTTCAGCGATGGCAACAAGCGCATTGCTGCCACGCTCTTCCTGTGGTTCATGGCAGGAAATGGTATCCTTTACAATCAGGACGGTACGAAGCGCATAGCTGACAGGTGTAATGTATTAAGGATTAACGAAAGCCTAAAGTCTCAATATACAAGAATATTAATCCGCAAAATCAAGAAGCAATGAAAGCCGAAGAAATCATAGAACTGTTCCGCCAGTTTGAATCCATCGCAAACGAATATAAGGGTGTGGAATGCTGGAGCGCAAGAGAACTCTCTACTCTATTGGGCTATGCCCAATGGCGTAACTTTGAGAATATCATAGAGAAAGCAAAAACTGCATGTGGGAATGCAGGACAAGAAGCTGCGTATCATTTTGCTGACGTCAGCAAAATGATAGACTTAGCGAAAGGTGCTCAACGTGAGATAAATGACTATATGCTGACGCGCTACGCCTGCTACCTTGTGGCCCAAAATGGAGACCCGCGCAAACCACAAGTAGCATTCGCACAAAACTATTTTGCAGTGCAGACACGCCGGGCAGAACTTGTACAGAAACGAATATTGGAGTATGAACGCGTTATGGCACGTAACCAATTGGCAGAAACAGAAAACCGTTTGTCGGGCATCCTATATGAACGCGGGGTAGACAGCAAAGGATTCGGCATCATTCGTTCCAAAGGCGACAAGGCTTTATTCCATTTGGACACTGCATTATTAAAACGTAAATTAGGTGCTCCCGACAATCGACCTTTGGCTGATTTTCTTCCGACAATCAGCATCAAAGCCAAGGATTTTGCTGCAGAAATGACTTCCGTGAACGTACAACAAAAAGATTTGCACGGACAAGAACCAATCACTCGTGAACACGTGGACAACAATACAGCCGTGAGAAATATGTTGCTACAGCGTGGAATTGTTCCAGAGCAATTGCCTGCTGGAGAGGATGTGAAGAAGGTAGAACGACGATTGAAGTCTGAGGAAAAATCACTGACCAAGAAGCAAACACAAAGAAATCGTCTAAAAAAGGAAAGGAGTAGAAAATGCTTTGTAAGAATTGTAATCGGGTTAAAGGAAGAAAATGACACATCTTATTTGTGCATAAAAAAGAAGGGGCGCTTTTTGATACACCCTCTTCTAAATGAGTCCCATTGTTAGCCGTTGTCAGCCGACACTTTCCATATACAGTAATAATAATCAACGATTCTCCTATAAACAAAGTAGGGAATAGACTTAGACCATTAATAACTATCTTAACAAAACAAAAAATAATAGGAAAGATGGAGCGAAGCGAATGTTTTTGCTTATGGTCTTTGTAATATAAAAATTTTTCTATAAACTTGCCACTGTTTATCAGTTAAACCAATATAATATCTCTTTTATCAACCCTTTAGGTAGGAATAAGAGAGTAAACTTAGAGATATAAAAAACTATTAAACAGCTGATAAACTCTCATATTAAAACGAGATAAATCCATCAAATTATACAAACATTAAACTAAAAAACATAAAGCCATGAAATTAAAAACATTAATGCTCACATTATCCTGGTTATTAGGATTCTTCACAATGTATGGACAAGTAAAAGAAAAGCCCGTAGTTTTTGTTGACTATTTTGACGCTCCTTCGAATGCAAACAAGGCCTTAATAGAGACTTTAAGAGGGAAAGTAATAGAAGGCATTCAGGAGACACAGCGTTTACAAGTCATAGATGTGGCTTCGCATGCAGAATTGAAAGACGAAGCTGAACGCCGCAAAAGCGAAAGCGCCATGGGAGACATGACTGCACGTACTTCAGAAATGCGAACATTGGGAGCCGATTATATCATTACGGGCACTATAGCAACGATGACAGCTACAGAGCAGAGAGACAGTGACAATAAACTGTACTACAAGGGAAGCATACACTGGACCATAAAAGTGATTGATGCTGCAACAGGAACCTTGAAAACCACTCAGACTTTTGACCATTCAGGATTTACAGGAAGCAGAGGGGATACCCGTAATGAAGCCATAGCCAAGACTTGTGACTATGCAAAAAACAGCATGGACAATTTTGTGAACGAAACTTTTCCAATAGAAGGCTTGATCTTAAAGGTAGAGACTGTAAAAAAGGATAAAGCTCAGACTGTTTACATTGACTTGGGAAATGCACAAGGAGTAACAGACGGTCAGCGTTTTAATGTATTCCTGGAAACCGACATCGCCGGAGAAATCGGTCGTACAGAAATCGGAGCCTTAAGTGCAAAGGAGGTAGTCAGTGCACAGCGCACCCTGTGCAAAGTTACAAAAGGTGGTAAAGAAATTCAGGAAGCTTTCCAGAAAGGACAGAAACTGATTGTCATTTCCAGGAAAGGGACTGTGATCGACTCATTCACCAAAAGTCTGTTCTAATGATTATGAAGAAGTTGGGAGTTATCTTGGTGATGCTTGCACTATTTGCAGTTTCATCATGGGGACAAACAGAATATTCGACTTCAGCAACATTGGTCAGCTCCTCAGACGAGGTGCTGACCTTACAATCACTTGGAGTAAGTGACAAAAAGAAAGAAGCTGTTCCTAATGCAATAAAATCTGCATTCTACACATTGTTCTACCGGGGAATCAGTGGCTATAATAACAATAAGCCGCTGATCCAAAGGAATAACCAATACTATGTAGACAAGTTCTTAGACAATCGTTATACCATGTTTGTCAGATCGTCCAAGACACTGAGTGAACCGGAGAAACTGTCAGATACCAAACAATATAAAGCTCAGGTTGAAGTCAGTATCCTGATCAAAGCGCTTGTAAAAGACTTGGTATTTGAAAAGTTAATGGATAATCCTTTGTCGGAAGTGACGATGGAAGACACAAAGAAGGAAATCGGGCTGCCAAGCATCATGGTCGTTCCCTATAAGAAAGAGGATGAATCCTATCAGTCTATCCTTCAAAATGATTTTGACCGTCGTATGGCAGTGTCAAAAGTTCAAGATGGATTTAACCAGCTGGGAGTAACCACGGTTGACTTTGAAGGCAGACTGAATGCAATGTGGCGCAGCATGGATTTTAATGCCAATACTGCGGATTCCGATGAAAAGAGTCTGCTGATGAATTCAGATGCGGACGTCTATGTGATTGTAGACATCCAGAAGGATATATCTTCCACAGAAGGCAGTCGCGTTTCACTGAATATGAAAGCCTATGAAACAGCGTCTGGAAATATCCTGGCATCACGTCAGGAATGGACTAACCGGTTTCGTACAACAGAGTTGGACCGGCTGTGTGTATATGCCGTAGAAGGACAGCTAAAAGGCTTTCTTGATGATATAGCCCTGAACTTCGCTCGCACAATCGGAGACGGAACATCTGTTGTCCTGCACATAGCCAAAGGACCGCAATCCAAATTAGACCTGAATTCGCAGGTGGGACCACAGAAATATATTCTTTCCAGTCTGATCAGACGCTGGGTACGTGCCAATGCTCAAGATGGACGATTCCATTTACGGGGTTTGGTGCCCGAGGCTATGATTTTTGATGATATCAAAATACCATCAAAGGATGCAGACGGTCTGCCAATGAATGCGGCACAGTTTGGAGACAATCTGCTGTTTTATCTGAATTCAGAAGTAGGGGTACCCTGTGAAATGAAACTGGATGGAAAGACAATCTATATTACCTTAAATTAAATGCTATGAGTTTCTGCTACAACTGCGGTTCCAGAATAGAACCCGGAGATCGTTTTTGCCCGGCATGTGGTGCTGCTGTAGAAACTATTTCCGGGGAGATGGAAACATCCTATGCAGCAAACGATTCAAACGCTGCCTATGGCTATCTGTTTACCAATCTGGAATTGCTGGCTCTCAGACTGAAGGTTACACAAACTCGTATAAGGAAAATCTTGAAAGCTTATATAGAGGCACGTAGCCAACAGGGGATTTTTTATAGCATTGTGGATGTGTCCTGTTATGAGCCCAAGCTTGCCGTCAATCAGGTAGCCGGCAGAGTGTATCAGCTTGTTCCGGAAGACGATTGGAAAGTATACCAACGATTGTTGACAGACCAATATACGTATGACACAGAAACTGACGGCAAAAACGTACGCTACCTGTTTATTATCGGAGGAAATGACATCATTCCTATGCCGGAACTCCCGCATTATATCAATCCTGGCGAAACGATTGATTCTGATCTCCCGTATAGTTTCTTATATGGGAAACAGACTTTAAAGATGCTGGCTGACCACACCCTGCTTGCCAAACCGCAGATGATGCATGCCGGACGTCTTCCGGTGTCACCGGATATGGACATCAGCTGCTTTGAGGCATATTTAAAGCGCGTCATTCAGGTAGCCGACCAAGGGATTGATTTTTCCGGAATTTATGGACAGGTTGATAACAGTTGGAAAGTGGTCAGTTCGCTGATTACGGAACAGTTTCGGACCAGCAACTGCTTTGTTCCCAGTCCGAGTGATGACGAGACTTATATTTATGACTCTTTGGTGCTGACACCGGACGTTACCCGGACGAATATAAGACAATTCTTTCATCCTGAGGCGTCTATTTATTATTTCAACATGCATGGCAGTGACGCTCCTGGCATGGCAGGCTTTTATGGCATACAGAATGGTCGTAACATAGAAGGAATCACTCCCACCGAATTAGGTAGCGTACGAAAGCCTAATGTTGTCGTAACCGAAGCCTGTTATGGTGCTCGTTTCATCCAGAAGAACGCGAAAGAATCGATGCTGGTGTCTTCAATCAACAACCAGACCGTACTGTTCCTGGGGGCTTCACGAGTAGCCTACGGATGCACAGATGATTTGTTGAAAAACAAGCAATGTCCCTTGATTCAGGCTGATATCATGGCAGGCGTCTTTATGCACACTTTGTGTATGGGATATACAGCCGGAGAAGCTCTCATGCTGGCGAGGAAGGCCTTATTGTCCACCCTTGATATCTCCAATTCTCATCTGGTCACGTTGATCGAGTTCAACTTGTTTGGCGATCCGGCCCTATCTATTTTCTCGGAATATGAAGATGAATCAGAAGAGGAGGAGTCTGCTGCAAGTCCTATACTCTGTGCTCATGCCGAGTGTATAGAGGTAAGAACGGTTTATGACTGCTCCGGCAGCGGCTCTTTATTGGATCGGCTCCGTCAATCGGTAGACCGGAATATGCAGGAAATCATAGATTATATTAACCAAGAGCTGTATACTGTTTATGGCATAAAACCTCGTTCACTGACACGTGCTTTTGAAATTCGAAGCGCCTCCGGACGCAAATCCATGCTTTATCAGTTTGCCGGAAATTATGGAAATGAAATTCTGGTAAGCATGAATGGGAAACATCAAATCATAGAAATATTAACCTCGAAAATATAGAAAACCATGAATTGTATATCTTGTGGTGCTCCTTTAAGGCCCGATGCTAAATTTTGTACCCGATGCGGAGCTAAACAGCCTGTGAATGAACCCCAGAATACCCCAACCCCAGTTACAAAACCAACTGATGGGAGTCAACCGAATCCCATAACAATGATCAAGCAGAAAATATTCTGGAACATTGTACGTGGAGAAATTGTACATCGTTTTAATGAAGTCGAACTCCTCAATTATGATTCTGCTCAAGGATTGATTGTCAATGACGGCACAACAGCTTATATCAAATCGAACGGAAAGCTGTTAATGGTATTGCACGGAGGCAACTATGATTTCATCAATCCGGTGGAACTGGAACGAATCCTTCAGAGTCGTGTAGATGGGAAACTAATATCCAAGTTCAAAAGAGGCTGGCGCTTCATCACGAATCTGTTTTGGGGGAAGAAGGTCATTGAGCAGATTCAAGAACCGAAAGAAAATGAATTGCAGAAGCTACAGTCATTTGATCAGGTCATCGAATATATGAAAAGCGGAGAATTATTCTCCGTAACATTGAAGTTGGACAAGGAATTCCTTTTGGTAATAGGTGACCTGAAAGAAGCTGAAGGAGGTGAAACGGATTTGCTTCCCATGAGCATACGGACCCGCTATCACGATATACAGGCAGAAGTGCGAGCCTTTTTCCATATTACAGACTTCGAAGCCTTTTCTTCCTACTATCTGGGTGACAACGACCGGGTAACAAGCAAAGGGTTGGCACAAGAAATCATGCCACAGGTAAAGGCTGTATTACAGGAACTCTTGAGAGACTGTGAACTCAAGGACACACGTATTCCGGACTCCATTTATGCCCAGATCAAACTACGCTTGCAAGCGCTGGATTTCCATGGTCTTACGATGAAAGAGCTTGTAGAGATTGCGATTGACAACGAAGACCTGGAACGTATGCATGCCTTGGCGCGTGAAATGTATCTTTCTGAACAGGAAATGGATTACCTGAGGAGAACGAATGATTTCAAGAATCGCCTGGCTACCGTGGAGAACCAGCAGAAAATCGACGAAGCACGGACAGACCTGGAACTATTCAGGAGTTTGCAGGAAATCAATAAGGATCAATTACTCGCACAAGATGAATTTGACAAGTTTTACATGGTTCTCTCGCGGGAAAAAAGAATCCGGGAAGCACAAAGTGCTTTGAATGAAGCACAGGCAATGGACCAGGTACAAGCTTCACTTGATGAAATCCAAAGAACCGGTCTGCTGCGACAGGAAGAAATGGAAATCATGAAATTCCAGATTCAGGAACGTGCCTACAAGCGAGGCTTTGCCGTCAAGCTGATGCAGCTGACCGATGCTGCCGAATATGAAAAAAGCAGACTGGGTAGCGAACAAGAGCTGGAAATGATGAAACTGGCCCATCAGCTGGAGATTGTCCAGGCACAGGACAAACTGGAGGAAGAGCGCTTTTACAAAGCCCTGCAACGGAGACAGGATGAACAGCGGGCGAACCTGGATTTTGAAAGAGAGAAACTTAAACTGCAAAATGACCAGACGCTGTTTGCCTATGATTTGGCTGAAAGAGGACAGCGCTCACAGATGGAGCGCCTGCAGGCAATGGAACGTCTGGATGCAGAACTGGAAGACCGGGCATCTGAACGTCGGATAAAAGAACGGCAACAGGAATTTGACTATTCCCTGCGCATGACGCAGGAGCAGCAACAGACGGAAAGAGAACGGATACAGGCTCAACAGAATATGTCGTATGAGCAGATACTGGCTGCACGGAGTGATTTGGACGCAACTGCTCAGGCAGAATTGGCACGCTCTGTTTCTGCCGGCAAAAATGCTGAACGGGAACGGGAAATTGCAGAAGAGAAGCTTCGTCAGGCAGAAGCCTATCAGGACCGCATGGAACGGGAACGCCAGGCTGCCGCTGATGAACGCCGTCAGAAAGACAGTGACATGAAGGAAATGATGATGGAAATGATGCGCAACATGAGTGCCATGTCGAACAACATGGTGCAAAGTCGGAACGAGCAGCGGGAAGAATACCGTGAGGAATTGCACCGGGAGCAAGAACGCCATGACATTCATCAGGATCGTGCATTGAACTATACGACCCGCTATCCGCAGGGAAATACCGTGATTATACCTGCAAAAGAAGGGGGACCGTCACAGAAGGCACAACAAAGCATGCAACAAAACGCACAGCCGACGGCAGAACAGCCCAAACAGCTCGCTCACAAAGAGTGTCCTCATTGCCACCGGCTTTACACAGCCGATGCGCGTTTCTGTGAGAACTGTGGAATTGAAATCTAAAAAAAACAGGAACAATGGAAGTGCAGGGTACGCTTTTGATGAGGTATCGGAATCGTGATTCGAAATCGGAAGGATGGTATACGTATTTACTGACAAATGACTTGCAGCTTTATCAACTATATCGTCCGGAGAATTTCCCCATCAACGATTCCTTCTTCTATGATTTCGACCGGAAGGACGTAGTCATTACCGGAGAACTGTCGGATGACAAGAAATATCTTTCCGTGGAATCACTGGTTGAGACAAACGAAGTTGCACCAAAAAAAGAACAGGAAAATGAAGAAACATTGTAAATATTGCGGCGAATTTGAGGTAACTCCTGATGAAAATTTCTGTCCGAAATGTGGAACTCCTTTTATGGAAGAGGAGACCGTGACGGATGTGGCAAACAATCCTTTACCTTCGTCGGGACAACCGACCACAATCCAACAGGATAACCGGATACATAAAGGGGATAAGGTAACCATCGGAGGAGATAACTTCAATGCGCAGAACGTAGACAACCGAACGGTAACAAATACCAGCAATACGACTATCAACAATATTAATAATATTGTAGACGAAGGTCGTAAGGTCGTGCAATGCGAGCTGTCCGGCAAAACGGTACAAATCATTGACACCGTAGTATGTCCCAAGTGTAAAAGACGTATTTCAAAAGAATACTATGTAGAAAATGCCTTGATGTGCCGTGAGTGTTACCAGAAAAGGATAAGTGAGGGACAGAAAGCAGGCATTCCTCCTTTGACTCCGGGAAACAACATGACGTCTACTGAAACGACAGGCTCAACAAAAACAGCAGTAGAACCTATAGACCCCAATACCACATCCAAGCCCATTAACAAAGGACCTCTCATTTACGGAGGTATTGCAGTTGGCGTAGCTTTAATAGCCGGATTGATATTTTGGGGAAATGGCAGAGATGATTCCAAGTCGGAACCGGACTTGAAGCCTGTGGAGATGCAGCAGACTCCCCCTCAAAAAGAGACGCCCCCTGCAACGACGGTCCAACCGAACCTGGAGACAACATCAAGGGGTGCAAGAAAGACAACAGAAAAGGCTGAAAAAACGGTGGAGACTCCCAAGCCAACACCCAGCCAACTGGAACTCGGACAGAAAGCTTATGCTGCAGGTGAATATACAAAGGCTTCACTCTATCTGGAGAAAGCCTTGCAGGGAGGAAAGGCGGAAGCTGCTTATTATCTGGGCATGATGTACAAGCAGGGGAAAGGAGTCACCAAGAATGTCAGAAAATCTTTTTCGTATATGAAACAGGCTGCAGAAGGTGGAGCTTCTGATGCTTTTTATGAACTGGCTGAGATGTATCGTCTGGGACAGGGCACCGAGTCCAACCGTACCCTGGCTAAGAAATGGTATGAAGAAACGATAACCTCCAATGCCTTGAATGCAGATAAAGCAGAGAAGGCCTTAAGCAGATACAGATAAGGTTATGGGAAACTTCTTTAAAGATTTACTTCACCAGTCTTATGGAGAACGGATGCGGGACGAGCAAGTCAATCCGTTCTCTAATCCATTTTCTACAGAAGATGTGTTCAGTGTACCTGCTGAAGACCACTCTGACTGTTTGGCACAGGAAGGGGTATTCCAGTGTTCTTTGATTATTATCGAAGATTCACAATGGACAGACCGACGTGTGAAGGTAGACCCCCGAATTGATGAAAAATCAAAACTCATCCTGAAAACATTCAATGAGATGCTGGTGAAGATTTATCATCCGAACATGTCCCGGAATGTACGTTTGCTGTCATACGAAAAGAGAGAATCCTGCGATTGCTGGGACTTCTCGGCACTCATCAGCAGCTTGTCTAGAGTACTTGAAATCGAGCTGAATAATTCGATTGTACAGTGGATACGCTGCCAAAAAGGAATCGAAATGCCCCGCTATTATAATCGAGTCAAGCCAGGACATAATGCCAGGATTTCCGACAAGATTGATTTGAACGAAGCGGACAGGGAGCATAACAATGAACTCCGCACACAGACTCTCGGAAACATAAAGTTCCTGATGGAAGGTTTCCAAAAGCAAATGCCGGAGTCGTTGGCAGCCATCGCTTCCGGATTATGTAAAAAATGGGAGGAAATCCGGGAGGCACGCAACATGTCATCCCATACATCCGTTACGGATGAAAAGGCTTTTCTAAACTTCTACAAGGTATTTTGCATGATTATGGAAAGAGGATGGTTTACGACCTTGATGGACCTGAAGCTAGATTTGAGAGGAGATCATTCATGAGGTGTGACAATAAAGAGCTCTTACAACCTCATTTCCCCAACAGCGAGACGCACGCAAGTCCCTGTCCATCCATGGCGCAGATGATTTTCACATCTCAATCAATATCCCCCAAAACAGTATTGCCACAGACTGACGACAGAACTTGACATGCGTCTCCATGCTTTCATCCGAAGCCGTCACTTCAGACTTTCCACCCACTGCTGGAGGGTGGCACGGTCTGCGCGGTTCAGCAACTTGCCGTCCTTCCAGTTCAGGTCGGGATAGCTCTGTTTCAGCTTAGCCACACTGTTGCCTATTCCGCTGCCGCCCGAAGTGGCAAAGGGGACCAGTGTCTTGCCCTTCAGGTCGTGACTCTCGATAAACGTGTTTATGACGCGTGGTGCCTGGTCCCACCAGATGGGATAACCGATGAACACCACCTCATAAGCCGAGAGGTCTGTCCCGGGTGCTTTCAATGCCGGACGGGACTTCGGGTCATTCATTTCCACACTGCTGCGCGACTGCTGGTCGTGCCAGTCGAGGTCGGCAGACGTGTAAGTCTTCTCGGGAACAATCTCATGGAGCGTGCCGCCCGAGACCTCGGCAAGCGCCTTGGCAGCCCTGGCTGTCGTCCCTGTAGCCGAAAAATACGCTACCAATGTTTTACGTGCTTCCATAGACTGATTGTCTTTCTTTTGGGCGCAAGCGGTGAAGCCGAATGCCACGATTGCCGCAAGCGTCAGTAATAACTTGTTCATAGCTGTAGATTCTTGTTCGATAGCAAAGATAAATCCTTTTAAAAAATACGGACGTATCCAAATTACGGACATTCCTACCTTCTTTACAGATGGAGGCGGCACAACAGCTGCACACCATCCTTGAAACACACCGACGATGAAAATCAAAATGTCAAAGTGTCAAACGAATCGCCTGAGAGTGCCCTTCCTCGCGTCCAAATACGAGTTGGAACGCAGAACAGGCATTCTCGGGCGATTCGCCAGATACACATTGACATCACTCTTCCATCTTCCCTACCCTATTGAGCACCATACCCCAATACATCCATCATTTGGAAGGCATATTCACCCCATAACATTTCAAAATAACACTTTCCGAATCACCATCTTCTGACGCAAACCAGAAGTAAATGAATGTTAAGCGGGAGAGGTATTTGTTAAATCAAAGAACAATCTTGACATTCAGGTGCCAAACACAAGTGTTTGACGAGTCAAACAATATTGTTTCACCCGCCAAACAATATTGTTTGGGAGTGTTAACGATATTGTTTGGGAGGTCGAACACGTGTGTTTGAGTGCATAAATATGTGTGTTTCCCCTTCAGAAGGAATATCTATGCAGTTCGTTCTGCATGGATATTCTTAAAAAAAACTACTTTGCGCGTTTTTACAAAATGACGCGTTAGCCGAAACCCTCCTTTTCGATTGTTTTGTCAAGCAAAAGGAGAAATATTGCATCATTTTGTTCAGCGGAAGCCGGATAAAAAGCGGACGGGAACCTCCTCACGCCGACGATGTGTTCCTGAAGTGCTTCCGCCGAACAGCCTGGAGGTATACAAAAAGATGACAACAACCCCGGTGCCTGACCCCGGAGACAGGGGTTCTTTTCTGACCTGTCACAGGTGCAAATTTTGACATTCCGACTTGTCACATCGCCCGTTGTTAAGAGTCTTCAGTCTTCTTTTCCTCTTTTTTCTTAAGAATATCCGTTATAAACGTTCAACTAATTATATAATAAATATTTACATTATTCTTATGTATCACAATCAAAGAATTTTGAAACATAGAGAAAGTATATAGTAATAAATATGTAACACTGGTGAAGTTTTACGTTACACGTTCTTTATCTTCTTTAACATCCAGTACGTAATTTTAGGGTCAGAAAGAGCGGCGTGGATGTAGTCTTCGAGACAAAACATACACGAAGCTCTACGTGCCTGTTTATGGCGCATTGAAAACATACCTGATTATTCACTCCTTAATAATCGCAACCATGAAAGCAAAAATCAACGACGACGGGTAGACACCTCCCTCACGGAAACATTCCTCGCTGCAAGAGGGAGGATTTGAGTAAATCAATCGGACACGGTTGAAATGAATTATTGGTTTAATCTCTAAACTAAAGATTAATGAAAAATGTTAGTAACAAACTGAAGAAATTTCCTGCCTTGTGCTTATCCCTGTTGTTTTGCAGCACAACAATGTGGGCGCAGCAACAACGAACGGTGAAGGGTACGATTTTGGACGATAACGGAGAACCCATCATCGGTGCTTCCATCATAGTAAAAGGCAACAATCAGATCGGAACTATTTCCGACATCGACGGTAACTTCACCCTGAAGGTTCCCGAAGACAACTCTCTCCTTGTCATTTCATTCATCGGCATGCAGTCGCAGGAACTGCGCATCCCGAAAAACGGTGTGATGAAAGTCGTGCTCAGCGACAACACCGAGCTCCTCGATGAAGTGGTCATCGTGGGTTACGGTCAGCAGAAGAAGGCTTCGGTCGTGGGTGCCATCACACAGACCAACGCCAAGGTTCTGGAACGTACGGGTGGTGTGTCCGACCTGGGTTCGGCATTGACCGGTAACCTGCCGGGCGTCATCACCATGTCCAGTACGGGTATGCCGGGTGAGGAAGACCCGCAAATCGTCATCCGCGGCATCAGTACGTGGAACAACTCTTCACCGCTGATTCTCGTCGATGGTGTGGAACGACCCATGAGCGGCATCGACGTGAACTCGGTCGAATCGATTTCCGTACTGAAGGATGCATCGGCAACCGCCGTCTACGGTGTGAAGGGTGCCAACGGCGTCATCCTGATTACCACCAAGCGCGGACAGGAGGGCAAGGCAACCATCGACGCGTCGGTGAGCATGGCCATGAAGATGCCCTCGAAGCTCCCCAACAAGCTGGACTCGTATGACTCTTTCAACCTGCGCAACCGGGCTGTGGAACATGAGTTGGGACTGACGCCCGACTCCTGGCAGCACATGATGTCGCAGAGCGAGATGGACAAATACCGCCATCCTGCCAACCTCGCCGAGGCAGAGCGTTACCCCAACGTCGACTGGGCGGACTGGATGTTCAAGGATGTGGCCTATTCGGAGAACGCCAACGTGAGCATGAGCGGCGGTACGTCGTTCGTGAAGTATTATGCCTCCATCGACTACCAGCACGAGGGTGACTTGTTCAAGGAGTATGACAACGGACGGGGTTACCAGACGACCTACGGCTACGACCGTGTGAACATGCGCAGCAACCTCGACTTCCAGCTGACGAAGACGACCTTGCTGAAGACCAACCTCTTCGGTTCCTACGGCGTCAAGCAGGGTCCGCGCACGGACTATGAATACACCATCTGGGGCAGTGTGTACACCACGCCGCCCAACGCCATGATGCCGCAATACTCCGACGGTACCTGGGGCTACAGCCCGGACAGTGACAACAACTCCGTGGCACAGCTTGCCCTGGCTCCGCAGAACACACGAACCACGACCCGACTGACCACCGACTTCATCCTGGAGCAGAAGCTCGACTTCATCCTGAAGGGGCTGAGCGCCCGAGCATCCATCTCCTGGGACAACGTGTTCCTGGAGAGCAACCGCGGTGCCTGGACGGACGACAAAGCCGACTACAAGTACATCAACCCGGAGACGGGAGAAGAGAGTCATCAGTACACCGAGGGTACCCACAACTTCGACTTCTTCCCGACAAACAACTGGAAGGCTGAAGGCGGAACCGTGGACAACAACGCCACCGAACGCCACCTTTATTATCAGGCTCAGCTCGACTGGGCGCGCCAGTTCGGCGACCACAACGTGACGGCGATGGGACTCTTCAGCCGTCAGGAGCGTACACGAGGCAGCATCGTGCCCCACTACCGCGAGGACTGGGCATTCCGTGTGACCTACAACTATGCCGACAAATACTTCTTCGAGTACAACGGCGCCTACAACGGTTCTGACAAGTTCTCCAGCGACCACCGCTTCGCCTTCTTCAACTCCGGCGCCATCGGCTGGATGATCAGCGAGGAGAAGTTCATGAAGCCGCTCAAGTTCATCGACCTGCTGAAGCTCCGTGCTTCTTACGGTGAAATCGGTAACGACGAAATCGGCAACGAGTGGGATGCCAACTACCGCTGGCTCTACATGACACAGTGGGAGACGGGCGGAAACATCCTCACGGGTCTCTACAACGCCGCCAGCCCCTACACGTTCTACCGCGAGAAGACCGTGGGCAACCCGGACATCCACTGGGAGGTAGTCCGCAAGTTCAACTTCGGTATCGACTACTCGTTCTTCGGCGGTCTGCTTGCCGGTAACGTCGAAATCTTCCGCGACCGGCGCACCGACGTCCTGCTCCAGGGTGCCAACCGTGCCACTCCGTCGTTCTTCGGCGGCATCACGCAGGCTCCGTGGGCAAACCTGGGAACCATTGACAACAAAGGTTACGAATTGGAGCTGCGCATCAACAAGACCTTGCGCAACGGACTCCACCTCTGGGGTAACTTCAACATGACCCACGCCATCAGCGAGGTTGTCGACGGCGACGACGCACTCTACAAGCCATACTATCAGAAAAAGGAAGGCAAGCCTGTCAACCAGACCTACACCTATGTGGACCATGGCTACACGCAGACCATCGACGACCTCTACGGCAGCACCGCCTTCGAGGCGCTCGACGACCAGAAGCTGCCGGGCATGTACCAGATTATCGACTACAACGGCGACGGTGTCATCAACAACGAGGACAACATCCCCTACGGCTTCTCCAGCAATCCGCAGAACACCTACAGCGGTTCAGTCGGCTTCGACTACAAGGGATGGAGCTTCTTCATGCAGTTCTACGGCGTGACGAACGTGACCCGTCAGGTGGTGTTCAGCACGTTCGACCAGAAACGCCTGATTGCCTACGACGAGGGTTCCATCTGGTCAAAGGACAACCCGCATCCCGACGTGCCTACGCCCCGCTTCGGCTCTTCGGTCAACAGCTACTTCCATGGCAGCCGTTACTTCTACGACGGTTCGTTCATCCGTCTGAAGAACATCGAGCTGGCATACACGTTCACCGACGGCTGGATCCGCCATCTGGGTCTGTCGAGCCTGAAGCTCTATGTCAACGGCAACAACCTCTGGGTACACACCAAGATGCCGGATGACCGCGAATCGAACTTTGCCGGAACGGGCTGGGCTTCGCAAGGCGCTTACCCGACGGTGAAGCGTGTGAACTTTGGTCTTAAATTCACCTTATAAACTAGAGACACCATGACGATAAAGAATCACTTACGTACCTTATTATATACAGGGCTCCTGACTGCGTCCTTCGGTCTGACTTCGTGTGAAGACTACTTGGAGAAGACCCACGAGAGCACTGTTTCGGAAGAAGATGCCTTCAAGACCTTCCGCACCTTCCAGGGTTTCACGGAAGAGCTGTACTACTGCCTCCCCGACCATGCACACTGCTACTGGCAGAACTCCTTCAACTGGGGTGAGGACGAAATCATCTCCTTCGGTAAAGACTATTTCATGGGCTACAAGATCGACCTGGGCGACTTCTGGGGCTGGCAGTCGGGCTTCGACGGCTGGGGCTGCTGCTGGATGGACGGCAGCAATGTTTCGTCGACCTCGACCGACCGTATGCAGAAGAAGTTCTGGCCGCTCGCCTGGTATGGCATCCGCAAGACGAACGTCGGCCTGGCAAACCTTGACAAACTCATCAACGCCACCGACGAGGAGCGCAACCTCATCGAGGGACAGCTCTACTTCTTCCGTGGCTGGTTCCACCTGATGCTCATCGAGTACTTCGGCGGCATGCCTTACATCGACACCGTGCTGTCGGCATCCGAACCGCTGAGCAATCCGCGTCTGAGCTACCAAGAGTGTGCTGACCTCATTGCCGAAGACCTGCGTCGGGCAGCCGACCTGCTCCCCATCGACTGGGACAAAACGACCGCCGGAGCTGCCACGTTGGGCAACAACCAGCAACGCATCAACAAAATCATGGCACTGGCATTCCTCGGCAAGAACTACCTCTGGGCAGGCAGTCCGCTGATGAACTACGAGTCCCAGGGCAGCCGCACCTACAACGCCGACTACTGCAAGAAGGCAGCCGACACCTTTGCCGAGCTGCTGGAGCTGGTGGAGAGCGGACAGACACAGTACGCCCTCGTAGACTTCGACCACTACTCGGACATCTTCTACACCTATCAGCAGAACGCCATGAACCCCGGTTCGACGGAAGCCATCTTCCAGAGCCCGATGTACGACTGGTGGATGGGTTCGGGATGGAGCCTCGGTCCTCAGTTTGTCGGTTCCAACCAGTCGGGAGAAACGAACTCCACGCTGTTCACGCCGACAGCCAACTATGTGAACTACTTCGGTATGGCTAACGGACTTCCGCTCGACGACCCCGACTCGGGCTTCGACCCCGAATATCCGTGGCGCGACCGTGACCCCCGCTTCTACAACGACTTCATCTATGACGGCGTGCAGACCATCGAGAACCTGAGTGCCCTGAGTGCCGACCAGCGCGACAAACAGAAAATCCAGTATGCCAACCTCTACACCGGCGGCAACTACCGCGACGAGGTGAACGAGAGCCGTACGGGTTACCTGCTGCGCAAGTTCACTCCGCTCGCAGTCAACTACTACGACCAGGGCATCCGTGACTACGGCGACGCCCTGACCATCCAGATCAGCTGGATGCGTCTGGCAGACGTCTACCTGATGTACGCCGAAGCTGCCGCCAACGGCTACGGTTCGGCAACCAGCTCGGCTCCGGGCTTCAGCCTGACAGCAGTCGACGCCATCAACCGCATCCGCGAACGTGCCGGCGTGGCTGACGTCAACAGCAAGTACACCGGCAACCTCGACGACTTCAACAGCGAAGTACGCCGCGAACGTGCCGTGGAACTCGCCTACGAGGGCTTCCGCTTCAACGACCTGCGCCGCTGGCTGCTCCTCACCGTCTACCCCTACAACATCAAGACCTCACAGGAGTTCGACCGTGTAGAGCTGAACACCGACGACCCGACGCAGAGCCGCGTGGCCAACTGGCGCGAGGAAGAAATCCTGCGACGCAACCTCTCGGAGAAGCACTACTGGATGCCTCTGAAGACCAACGACGTGACCATCTATCCCGAGTTCTACCAGAACCCCGGATGGTAATCGGTGAGTATGAACGACTAAAAACACAAAGAAGATGAAACACATA
The DNA here is from genome assembly GCF_900291465.1 of Bacteroides sp. Marseille-P3684. Lineage (GTDB taxonomy): Bacteria > Bacteroidota > Bacteroidia > Bacteroidales > Bacteroidaceae > Phocaeicola_A. Next base: position 1,452,345 of record NZ_LT985808.1, on the reverse strand, counting down.
CAAATAAGACCTGTTTTATGTATGACCTTTGCCGCCGCCTTCATGTACGCGCAGGCTCAGGAAGCCGAGACCGCCGCACCGGTCGCCCAGCTCGACTCACTGACCGCCAACGCCGAGGGTGAGCAGGTGCAAGTGGCCTATCGAAAAGTCAACCAGAACGACTTGCTGGGAGGTGTCTCGTTCGTCAACGTGGAGAAGCTGATGGAGAAGAACTACATCGGCAGCAACAGCTTGGCAGACATGCAGAGCTACGTCGGCGGATGGAACGGCAGCAACCTCTGGGGCATGGACAGCTATCTCGTGCTGGTGGATGGTGTACCCCGCGACGCCAACAACGTGTTGCCGTCTGAAATCGCACAAATCTCCTTCCTCAAAGGTGCACAGGCTGTGGTCCTCTACGGAAGCCGTGCCGCCGACGGTGTGATCTACATCACCACCAAACGGGGGCAGGCAGGCAAGACCCGCATCGACGTGCGGGGCAACACGGGCTTCCACGTGCCCGTCAGCTATCCGGAGTACCTGGGTGCAGCCGAATACATGACACTCTACAACGAGGCACGCCTCAACGACGGACTGGACCCGACCTACACGGACACCCAGATCTATCACACGGCAAACAAGACCAATCCTTTCCGTTACCCGGACGTGAACCTCTACTCGGACGAGTACCTGAAGAAGGCCTACAACGAGTCGGACGTGACGGCAGAAATCTCCGGCGGCTCGCAACGCGCCCGCTTCTACACGAATATCAACTTCTACAACATCGGTTCGCTCGTGAAGTTCGGCGAGGCGGACAACGACCACACCACCCGCTTCAGCGTCCGTGGTAACATCGATGTTGACCTGGGCGAATACGTACAGGCTTACGCCGACGCCAACGCCACGTTCTATGACGGACAGGGGGCACGCGGCAACTTCTGGACGGCAGCCGGCTCGCTCCGCCCCAACCGCATCACCCCGCTTATCCCCATTGACATGCTGATGCCCAACGACAAGACGGCATGGGACTATGTCAACTCGTCGATGTACCTCATCGACGGCAAGTACCTCCTGGGCGGTACGTCGCTCGACCAGACCAACGAGCTTGCCAACCTCCTCGTGGCAGGTACGAACACCTACACCAGCCGCCAGTACCAGTTCGACCTAGGTGTGAACGTCGACCTCTCGATGGTGCTGAAGGGACTTTCGTTCAAGACGATGTACGCCATCGACTACGCCACGACCTACAACCACTACTACGGCAACAGCTACGCCACCTACGAGCCGCAGTGGGGTAACGTCAACGGCAAGGATGTCATCATCGGACTGACCCAGTACGGACAGGACACCCACGACGGAACGCAGCACGTCGCTGACAGCTACGACCGCCAGACGATGACCTTCTCGGCACAGTTCGACTACCAGAACCGCTTCGGCGACAACCACAACGTGGCTGCCAGCCTCATCGCAGCCGGATGGCAACGGGGCGAGACTGCCGTCTATCACAAGACCAGCAATGTCAACCTCGGTCTCCAGCTCGACTATAACTACCAGAACAAGTACTACGCCAGCTTCGGCGGCGCACTGGTGCACTCCGCCCGTCTGCCGAAAAACAACCGCAACGCCTTCTCGCCCTCGCTCACCCTGGGTTGGCGTCTGTCAAAGGAGAACTTCCTGAACGACTCGCCCGTGGTGGATGACTTGATGCTGACGGCTTCCGCCTCCATCCTGAACACCGACCTCGACCTCACCGATTACTACATGTATGAGTCAACCTACGACTCGTCCAACGGTTCCTGGTGGGGATGGGCTGACGGTAACCAAAGCAAAGCTACCGAATCGCGCCGTGGTGCCAACCCGAACCTGGACTTCATCCAACGGAAGGAAGTCAGCGTCGGTCTGCGCGGCTCGTTGTGGAACAAGATGGTGTCGTTCGACGCATCGTTCTTCATGAACAGCGTGGAAGGTCTGCCCGTACAGGCACGCAACGCCTTCCCCAGCTACTTCTTCTCCTACTGGCCTGAGAATACTACGCTGATTCCCTACGTCAACTACAACAACAGCTCGCGCACCGGTTTCGACTTTGCCGTCAACTACAACAAGAAGTTCGGTGAGGTGGACCTGAGCGTCGGCCTGACGGGAACCTACTACACCAGCGAAAACACCAAGGTCGATGAGATGTATGACGAGGCTTACCGCTACCGCGAGGGCAAACCGACCGACGGTATCTGGGGCTACGTGACCGACGGCTTCTACAAGGACGAAGCCGACATCGCCAACTCCCCCGAATCGACCTTTGGCGAAGTGAAGCCGGGTGACCTGAAGTACGTCGACCAGAACAGCGACGGCGTCATCGACGACAAGGACGAAGTCTATCTGGGCGAAGTGTGGGGCTCCCCCTTCACCCTGGGTCTCAACTTTACCGTGAAATGGAAGAACTTCACCCTCTTCGCAGCCGGCAGCGGCTATTTCGGCGCAGCAGCCATGAAGAGCAGCGAATACTACTGGGTATATGGTGACCGCAAGTACTCCGAAGTGGTGCGTGGACGCTGGACACCGGAAACGGCATCGACAGCCACTTATCCGCGTCTGACCACCCAGAACAACACGCACAACTTCCGCAACTCGGACTTCTGGATGTACAAGAACGACCGCTTCAACCTTTCGAAGCTCCAGCTGACCTATGACCTGCCCAGCTCACTCTTCCATGGCTCGGTGGTACGCAGCCTGTCGGTCTATGCATACGCCAGCAACGTGTTCACCATTGCCAAGGAACGCAAGCTCTTGGAACTGAACACGAGTGCCGCCCCGCAGAACCGCTTCTACAACATCGGTTTCAAAATTGGTTTTTAACTGATTAATCACTTAGATTCATGAAAAAGACATTATTCATATGCTTGGCGGTTGCCGCCCTGACAGCCGGATGCGACGATCTGTTCACCCCTGCCGTTGAGAACATCAAGCAACTGGAAGACGGACGGACAGACCCTCAGTTTGCCGAGGGTATCCTGGCCAATGCCTATACGCGCAACCCCTACAACGCACAATCGTTCAATGACGTCGCTACCGACGATGCCGTGACCAACCAGACGGACAACACCTACCTGCTGATGGCGACCGGCTCATGGACGGCGAACAACAACCCCGTGAACCAGTGGGACGGCTGCAAGGCTGCCATCCAGTACATCAACATGTTCCTGAGCGAAGTGGAACAAACCAGCTTTGCCAAGGACTCCACCATAAACCGCCTGTTCCGCAACCGCCTCAAGGGAGAAGCCTACGGTCTGCGCGCCATGAACATGTTCTACCTCCTCCAGGCACATGCCGGCTGGACTGACGATGGACGTCTGCTGGGCGTCCCCGTAGTCAACGAGATGGAGACTGTCACGAGCGACTTCAACCGCCCGCGCAACACCTTCGACGAGTGTATCCAGGCCATCTATGACGACGTTGCCGCCGCCTTAGAAATCCTGCCGCTCGACTATCAGACCCTGTCGTCTGACGAAGAGATGCCGGAGTACTATCAGAAGATGGGCGTCTCGTTCTATGACTTCAACCGTGTCTTCGGCAACGAGTTCAAGACCCGCATGAGTGGACGCATCGCCATGGCATTCCGTGCCAAGGCTGCCCTGCTGGCTGCCAGCCCTGCCTTCGCCTCGGGCACAACCGTAACCTGGGCAGACGCCGCACGCTACAACGGCGAACTGCTCAACCTCATCGGCGGCGTGTCGGGATTGTCGGCAACCGGCAACACCTGGTACAAGAACAGTTCGGAAATCGACGGACTGGGTGCAGGCGAAAATCCGCAGGAGATGCTCTGGCGTCAGGGCAAGACCACCAATGACTACAGCCTGGAGCTTAACCAGTTCCCGCCCAGTATCCTGGGAGGCGGACAAATCAACCCGACGCAGAACCTCGTGGATGCCTTCCCCATGGCGAACGGCTACCCCATCGACGACCCCAACAGCGGCTATGACGACCAGAACCCGTACGCGAACCGCGACCCGCGTCTGAGCCTCTACATCGTGTACAACGGCAGCACCATGGGCAACAACAACACTGTCATCGACACCAGCGTCGACAACACCTCGAACAACGACGGTCTGAACCGCGAACAGGGCCACTCCACCCGTACCGGATACTACCTCCGCAAACACCTGCGTGAAGATGTCGTGCTCAACGCCAGCGGTAGCCACAACGGCCAGACACACTACGTGCCCCGCGTCCGCTACACCGAAATCTTCCTCAACTATGCCGAAGCCGCCAACGAGGCATACGGTCCGCAGGGAACCGGTGAATACGGCTTCTCCGCTTACGATGTCGTGAAGGCCATCCGTCAGCGTGCCGGCGTGGGAACCGACAACGGCGACGCCTACCTGGAGAGCATCAAGGGCGACAAGGACAAGATGCGCGAGCTCATCCGCAACGAACGCCGCCTGGAGCTCTGCTTCGAGGGCTTCCGCTTCTGGGACGTACGCCGCTGGCAGCTCGACATCAACGAGCCCGCCATGGGTATCCGCATCAGCCGCGGTGTCTACACTCCGTTTGAAGTCGAGGCACGCAGCTACCGTGACTACATGAACTTTGGTCCCATCCCCTACTCCGAGACGCTGAAGTACGACGCACTGGAGCAGAACAAGGGCTGGTAACACAGAAACGTTGAACTAACACATCAAACTTAACTCATGAAGATTATGAAAAGACTGACATCTATACTTGCTTTGGCAGCACTGACCCTCTTCCCGGCGTGTGAGAACGGAGACTGGTCGTTCCCCGACTACGACTACTCTACCGTCTACTTCGCCTACCAGTTCCCGGTACGTACCCTGACACTGGGCAACGATGAGGAGTATAACAACGACCTCGACAACGAGCACAAGTGTAAAATCAAGGCTGTCCTGGGCGGTGTGTATGAGAACGGAGCCAACCGCATCATCGACATCGAGGTGGACAACTCGCTCTGCGACGATCTCTACTTCAGCACGGGCGAAAAAGTGGAACCGATGCCTGCCGGCTACTACCAGCTGGCAGCCGACCAGATTGTCATCCCCAAGGGTGAAATCAGCGGCGGCGTGGAGGTGCAGTTCACCGACGCCTTCTTCGCCGACCCGAAGTCGCTCCTGACCAACTACGTCATCCCCTTGCGCATGACCGACGTGCAGAACGCCGACTCCATCCTGCAGGGACAGCCCAACGTGGACAATCCTGACCCGCGCATCACGTCCGACTGGGTAGAGCAACCCAAGAACTTCGTGCTCTACGCCGTGAAGTACGTCAATCCGTGGGACGGCATCCTGCTGCGCCGTGGAGTCGACCAGATTACCGCCGACGGAACCACCACGACCGTGGTACGTCATGGAGCAACAGTCGTGGACGACCAGACCGTGGAGTTCACCACCCGCTCGCTCACCGAAGCCGCATGGTCACTGGGACTGGGCAACAAGACCTGCAACCTCATCCTGAAGTTTGACGAGAACAACAAGTGTACGCTCAGCACCGACACCGAGGGATGCACCGTCAGCGGTACCGGCGAATATGTGCCTCACGGAGAAAAGAACTCGTTCAACAACAGAGACCGCGACGTCATCTACCTCGACTATACCGTCGACCTGGGAGACACGAAGTATGCCACCCGGGATACCCTCGTGATGCGCGACCGTCAGGTGAAGGGCGAGTGGTTCACCGTGACCAAACAATAGGAACTCAAGTAATGGAACTTACCAAGCAGAAAACAGACTATGAAACGATACATCAAATTATTTCCAACACTTGCCCTGGCGGCTGCCGTGACAGCGTGTGCGGACTACAAGCTGGAGCCGTTCGACGTGGCAAAGCCGGAGAGTGTGGCTCAATACGAGTATCTGAGCAATTACGAACCGCTGAAGACGTACATCGACCGCGCTGCACACCCCAACTTCCACCTGGGAGGCGCCATCGCTGCCACCGACTTCAACAAGAAGGGCGTAGTCTACGAACTCATCACCTCCAACTTCGACGAGATGACCGCCGGCAACGAGATGAAGTATGCCTCCTGTGTCTCCGATGACGGAACGATGAACTTCACCACCGTGGGCGACTTTGTCGAGAATGCACGCGAAGCCGGCATCACCATCTACGGACACACGCTCGCCTGGCACTCGCAGCAGAACAACAAGTACCTCAACAGCCTGATTGCCTCGACCATCATCCCGGCTCCCCCGGTAGAACCCGTCGAGGAGGAAGTGAAATACGAGGACTACTCGACCTACACCTCCTTCCCCTTCTACGTGATGGGATACACGCCTGAATTTGACGGCGAGTCGCTCATCAGCCGCTATCCGGGTGAGTGGTACCAGTACTTCGTTGCCGACGGCATCACCGCCGTGCCGGGCGACGACTACAGCGTGACCATCTGCGTCAAGGGCAGCAGCGAGGGCACCATGAACGTACAGTTCGGAAACTGGGGAGCCTTGCAGGACAAGCAGGTCAGCTTCGGCGAAGACTGGTCGGAAGTCACCATCGAGTACCCCGGCTGTCCCGACATCACCTCAGCCTTCGTCGTCTTCCAACCGGGAACGTATGAAGGTGAAATCCGCCTGAAGTGGCTGAAGGTGACACACTCGTACACTCCTGAAGTTGCCAGCGATGGCGGACACTGTCTCATCATGAGCAACCCGACGATGAAGGAGAACAACTACAATGCACAGGTGTTCTACAAGGTTGCCACTCCTTTCCAGACTGGCGTGACCTACAACTTCAAGGCGATGGCAAAGGCAACGGAAGCCTACACCCTGTCTCCCTTCATCCAGTCGAGCACCACAAGCGACCAGCAATATCCCGCAGGCTGGAATGTAGGAACGGAGTGGACCTCCATCTCGGGTTCCTTCACCGTGGACAAGGACAACACCTATGACAAGTTCACCCTCAACATCGGTACGATTGTGGGGGACATCTACTTGGACAACGTGAGCATCATGGCGGAAGGCTCGACGACCAACCTCATCAACGGAGGTGACTTCGAAGACGGCCTTGATGCCGGCTGGCAGATATTCGAAGGCGAGCACTCGTTCCGTCTCTCCGACGACGGACAGGGATACGGCGGCACGGGTGACCAAATTGTCGAGATGACTCCCGAAGAGAAGAAGGATACCCTCACCTGGGCAATGGACAACTGGATCAACGGCATGATGGAAGCCACCGGCGGATACGTCACCGCTTGGGATGCTGTCAACGAAGCCATCTCCGGTGCAGACTATGACGGCGACGGCATCTACGACCTGCAGTCGGCAAGCAACGTGTCGGCAAGCGACGCAGCCAACAACTTCTACTGGCAGGACTACCTGGGCGACATCGACTACGTCCGTACCGTTGTCCGCCTGGCACGTGAACACTTTGCCGAACACGGAGGCAACGCCGCTGACCTGAAGCTCTTCATCAACGACTACAACCTGGAGTCCGACTGGGACGACAACGCCAAGGTGAAGAGCCTCGTCGAGTGGATCAACCGTTGGGAAGCCGACGGCGTCACCAAGATCGACGGCATCGGTTCGCAGATGCACGTCAGCTGCTACATGGATGAGAACACCCAGCGCAGCAAGGAGGAACATGTGGTGAAGATGTTTGAAATCATGGCAGCCTCGGGCAAGCTCGTGAAGATTTCCGAGCTCGACATGGGACTGGTCGGACTGGACGGACAGGACATCCCGACCGAAGAGGTCACCTACGAACAGGCACTGCGCATGGCAGACTACTACCAGTTCATCATCGAGAAGTATTTCGAGATTATTCCCGTTTCTCAACAATACGGCATCACCCAGTGGTGTATGACCGACAGTCCTGCCAATTCGGGTTGGCGTGCCAACTCACCGGTAGGTCTGTGGGACCTCAACTACAACCGCAAGCCGGCATACGGAGGCTTTGCCAACGGCCTTGCCGGGGAGGTAATTGTGGTTCCTTACGCTCCGGGAGAAGCCGCAGAGTGATCTTCTGAGTATGTTTCTTGAGAGGGAGCCGGATTCCGTTCCGGTTCCCTTTCTTTTTGCCTTTCAGCGGACGGAAGGCATCCCGTCCCCCGACACAGACAGCTTCAGCCTGTCTCTTTTCCATGAAAAGCCCTCCGGACATTCGCGTTTGACCGGGCAAACACAGGTCTTTGACCGGATAAACACAAGCGTTTGACCTGTCAAAGTAATTAGTTTGATATATCTAAGTATTATACTTTGTCTACCTAAGTATTATACTTTGCCTACCTAAGTATTATACTTTGTCTACCTAAGTATTATACTTTGTCTACCTAAGTATTATACTTTGTCTACCTAAGTATTATACTTTGCCTACCTAAGTATTATACTTTGCCTACCTAAGTATTATACTTTGCCTACCTAAGTATTATACTTTGTCTACCTAAGTATTATACTTTGCCTACCTAAGTATTATACTTTGCCTACCTAAGTATTATACTTTGCCTACCTAAGTATTATACTTTGCCTACCTAAGTATTATACTTTGCCTACCTAAGTATTATACTTTGCCTACCTAAGTATTATACTTTGCCTACCTAAGTATTATACTTTGGTCTATCAAACTACTATGTTTGTCAGGTCAAACGCTTGTGTTTGGTGAGTCAAACTAATGCATTTGACAAATCGAACTCTTGTGTTCCATCCGTCGGACAACGGTGTTTGCCTGAACAAAGCCCTGATAACGGAAGGAGCAACAGGTTAGTAAACACACAGGATTAGACACGCCTTCAAACAAAAATGGCGCGGAACATGCAAGCATCGTGCTGCATCGTCCGCGCCATCGGCATATTTGAAAGAATAAGCAATAATCAGCTGAGAGCCTGGGCAGTCTATTTTTCCAGCAGGTCCTTCAGGAAGGCATCCAGCTCGGCATCCAGGCCTTTCAACAGTTCGTCGTCATTGAGCAACAGCGTGTCGTCATCGACCAGCAACAGCTCGGCAACGGTCTCCTTGTCACCATCGACCAAGGTGAACGAATAGGGCTTCATCAGTGCCACCTCGTCCAGCGCACCTTTCTCCTTCAGGCGCTTCAAGACGTTGCGCAGGGGCGCCTCCGCCTCTTCATACGACCCGTCTTCCGACCATTCACCGACCTCGGTGCATGCCAGGCGGTTGTCATCATCGTCCATGATGACGAGCTCCCCCGTGTCAAAGTTGGGTTGCAGGTGAATGTCCGTGATTGCCGACTGCCCGTCGCCGGCAGCCCGGTAGCGCGACAAGGCAGCCTTGATGGCTTCTTCGACGTTGTTTTGTGACTGTGAACTGAGTTTCATGACGTTATTGATTTGATGATTGCTAAAAGCACTCAAAAGTACAAAAAACAATCATTCCGACCACCATGAAGCATGAATTTTTACATTCTACTCGTTGAAACGCTTCATCTGCAGGTCGAGTTTCTGCCGCGCCAAGGCTGCACGACGCAGTTCGTCGGCGTATGCCTCTATCAGCCGTCCGTCTTCCGATGTCCGGTAGTCCGTCCCCTCCTTCTTGCCGCGCAAGGCGTTGCGGGCTTCGTCGAGGTAGCGCAGGGCAGCCGGAAGGTCGCCTTTCATTTCGCTGTAGAGTGCCAGGTTGAAGGCTGCACGCATCTTCGCCTTTCCCTTGCGCAGGTCGAAGTCGAGCTTCCAGCTCTCGGCGGCCAGGTCCCAGTCGCCTTCCTGCAGGCAGACGGCGGCATCGCGCATGTTGACGCTTCCTCCCCGGTAGAAGTACCGGTTCACTGTCTGCCACAGGGGGACGAGGTGACCCACGGGGCGTTCTGCCAGATGCCGTGTGGCGTCTTCCTCGATTTGCTGACGGGTCAGTCCGTCCAACTCCCAGTAGAGCGTGTCACGGTCGATGAAGCGTTGGAACGGACGGTCGCGTCCCGGCAGGTATACACGTGTCTCCAGAGAGAGTGCTCCCGTGAAGACAGCTACCCGTTCCTCCTCGCTGTACGGGGTATACATCTCGGTCGCACCGGGCACCAGCGAGGCGTCATCGACCGTCAGCAGCAGGTCCACCTGCAGGTCGGACGTCAGCTGTTCCACTTCCCGGGGCGAGAAGAGTACCTGTCCTTCCGGTTTTGCCGGACGGAAGAGCGAATCACTGATCATCACCGTCTCAAAATACCCGGCGTTGGCGAGCTGCCCGGCCAGTTCCTCGGCAAGCACCTTGCCGTCGAGCGGCACCGGGGTGTTCAGCGGAAGCTTACCGTCTGCCGGAGCCTCCGCAGGAAACATGTTGTTGAGCACCGCCACCCGTCTCACACCGGGTGCAAAACTCACGTCGGAGGGCATCAGGGTGTCGACCGACATCACATCTATGCTGGCGCAGGCACTGAAGCCCACACATGCCAGAAGTCCCAGGAGTAAATGTTTCATTGATTCTGAAGAGGTTTATTTGCCAACGAGGGGACAAGCGAGCAAGGAGACAAGGAGCGTGTCTGTCACATTCTCCTTGTCCACTTGTCTGCTTGTCCCCTCGTCATGTATTATCGACTCGTCACCGGATTATTGGTACAAGTTCCGCCCGTGGCAGTTCTTGTACTTCTTGCCGCTGCCGCAGGGGCAGGGATCGTTCCGTCCGATGGTCTGCTCGTTGCGAATCGGCTCGCGTTTGACTTCGCGGGTATCACGGGCGGCTGCAGCCTGCTGGTTGGGATCGCTCAGGTCCTGCTTGGTCTCGGTGTAACGCGGACGTTGCTGGGGCAGTGGGTCGGGAGCAGCCTCACGCACCTGTTCCGGTTCGCGTACCGGGATTTGTGCACGCATCAGGACGGAGATGGTCTGGTCGTTGATTTTCTTCACCATGCTGTCGAAGAGGTTGACCGACTCCAGCTTGAAGATGAGCAACGGGTCTTTCTGCTCGTAGCTGGCGTTCTGCACGGAGTGCTTCAGTTCGTCGAGGTCACGCAGGTTCTCCTTCCATGCCTCGTCGATGGTGTGGAGCAGGATAGCCTTCTCGAATGCCTTCACGATTTCGCGGCACTCGCTCTCGTAAGCCGCCTTGAGGTTGCAGGATATGTTGTAGACGCGCTTGCCGTCGGTGATGGGCACGAGGATGTTCTCATACATGTGCCCTTGTGCCTCATAGACTTCCTTGATGACCGGCATAGCCACCTGTGCCATGCGCTCGGTCTTGCGCTTGAAGTTTGCCATGGCGGCATCGAAGAGCTTCGTCTCGATGACCTCGGGCTTCTCACGGCGGAACTCCTCTTCGGTCACCGGCATCTCGATGGCGAAGTTGTGGAGCACCTCCATCTTGGCGTCTTCATACTCCTTGCCTTCCACGGCACTGATGCAGCACTCTTCCACCATGTTCACGATGTCCATGCCGATGCGTTCACCCATGAGGGCGTGACGACGCTTGGTGTAGACCACCACACGCTGCTTGTTCATCACGTCGTCGTATTCCAACAGACGCTTACGGATACCGAAGTTGTTCTCCTCGACCTTCTTCTGTGCACGCTCGATGGAGTTGGAAATCATCTTTGCCTCGATCATCTCGCCTTCCTTGAAGCCTAGCTTGTCCATCACCTTGGCGATACGCTCGGAGGCAAACAGACGCATCAGATTATCTTCCAGCGAAACGAAGAAGACTGACGAACCCGGGTCTCCCTGACGTCCGGCACGACCACGCAACTGACGGTCCACACGGCGCGACTCGTGACGTTCGGTACCGATGATGGCAAGACCGCCCGCAGCCTTCACTTCGGGGCTGAGCTTGATGTCCGTACCACGACCTGCCATGTTGGTGGCGATGGTCACCGTACCGCTCAGACCTGCCTTTGCCACGATTTCGGCTTCCTTCTGGTGCAGCTTCGCGTTCAACACGTTGTGCTGAATCTTCCGCATGGTGAGCATCTTGCTCAGCATCTCGGAGATTTCCACCGACGTCGTACCTACGAGGACCGGACGTCCGGCATTCACCATCTTCTCGATTTCCTCGATGACTGCCTTGTATTTCTCACGCTTGGTCTTGTAGACGCGGTCGTTCATATCGATACGCGCAATGGGGCGGTTGGTCGGGATGACCACCACATCGAGCTTGTAGATGTCCCAGAACTCGCCTGCTTCCGTCTCAGCCGTACCGGTCATACCGGAGAGCTTGTGGTACATACGGAAGTAGTTCTGCAGGGTGATGGTGGCGAAGGTCTGCGTGGCAGCTTCCACCTTCACGCGCTCCTTGGCCTCGATGGCCTGATGGAGTCCGTCGGAGTAACGGCGACCCTCCATGATACGTCCCGTCTGCTCGTCGACGATTTTCACCTGTCCGTCGATGACCACATACTGGTCGTCCTTCTCGAACATGGCGTATGCCTTGAGGAGCTGGTTGATGGTGTGTACACGCTCCGACTTGATGGCATAGTCGGTGAGCAGCGCATCCTTCTTGGCGAGCTTCTCTTCGTCACTCAGTCCGGTCTCTGCCTCCAAGGCAGACAGTTCGGAAGCGATGTCAGGCAGCACGAAGAGGTTCGGGTCGGACGAGTTGCCGGTAATGAGATCGATACCCTTGTCGGTCAGGTCGACGCTGTTGAGCTTCTCGTCGATGACGAAGTAGAGGGGTTCCACCGCCTCGGGCATGCGCTTGTTGTTCTGCTCCATGTAGATTTCCTCGGTAGCCTGCATGCCGGCCTTGATGCCCGGTTCACTCAGGTACTTGATGAGGGGCTTGCTCTTGGGGAGCGCCTTATGGCAACGGAAGAGGGCGAGGAAGCCTTCTTCACGCTCTTTCTTGTCTTCGGAAGGGATGAGGCGTTTGGCTTCGGTGAGGAACTGGGTAGCCAGCTTGCGCTGTGCTTCGACCAGACGTTCCACCATCGGGCAGAGCTGTTCGAAGAGCTGCTCCTCTCCCTTGGGCACGGGACCGGAGATAATCAACGGCGTACGGGCATCGTCGATCAACACCGAGTCGACCTCATCGACGATGGCATAGTTATGCTGGCGTTGCACGAGGTCACGCGGACTGTTTGCCATGTTGTCGCGCAGGTAGTCGAAACCGAACTCGTTGTTCGTACCGAAGGTGATGTCTGCCATGTATGCCTTGCGGCGAGCGTCGGAGTTGGGCTGATGCTTGTCGATACAGTCCACACTCAGACCGTGGAACTCATAGAGCGGTCCCATCCACTCGGAGTCACGCTTGGACAGATAGTCGTTGACCGTCACCACGTGTACACCGTTTCCGGTCAGGGCATTGAGGAATACCGGCAGAGTAGCCACCAGGGTCTTACCTTCACCGGTCGCCATCTCGGCAATCTTGCCTTTGTGCAGCACGACACCACCGAAGAGCTGTACGTCATAGTGCACCATGTTCCACGTGATTTCGGAACCTCCCGCCATCCAGTGATTCTGGTAGATTGCCTTGTCACCCTCGATGCGGACAAAGTCTTTCGTGGCAGCCAGTTCACGGTCGAAGTCGGTTGCCGTCACCTCGATTTCAGCATTCTCGGCAAAGCGGCGTGCCGTATCCTTCACGATGGCGAAAGCTTGCGGCAGGATTTCGTCGAGCGCCTTCTCATAGCGGTCGAGCACCTCCTTCTCCAGCTTGTCAATCTGGGCGAAAAGCCCTTCACGCTGTTCCAGCTCGGTCTCCTCGACCTTGGACTTCAGCTCATCGATTTTCTCACGCAGGTCGGTGGCAGAGTCCTTGACGAACTTCTGCAATTCCTTTGTCTTCGCACGCAGCTCGTCGTTGCTCAGCTTGTTGATGTCCGGATAGGCTGCTTTCACCTTCTCCACCCAAGGCACGATTTCCTTCATGTCGCGAGTAGCCTTGTTACCAAACAGCTTACTCAAAAATTCATTAAATCCCATTATCGTATTGTTTTTATTATTTGCTTATGTGAGTATAGAATAAGTGTGTTGACACGCCGTCCGCCAACAGCGTGCAAAGTTAATTGAAAGAGCCGACTTTACGGCAATTTTCAGACGGTAAAAGATTTAGCGGATTCCGCCCAAGAGAGTTGAGCGGCATGCGTTAGGGGCACGGATGCGCACGAAGTGTGTCACCGTGGGTGCAATGCAGTCCACTGTGGCAGGCACCGGGATAATCTCCGGCTTCACGGAGTGACCGAAGAATATGATGGGGAAATTAATCAGGGATGCGGACGTGTAGTGGCTGTCGACCAGCGGGTCCTCGCTCACGTGTTTCCAGCCGGGGGCAAGCTCCAGCAGGATGTCACCGGACGCGTCGATGTTGAACGCGTTGCGCAGCAGAAGCCGTTCGGGCGTATTGGCGTTGAGTGCCAGCTGATGGGCAGTGTAGGCAGCCTTCACGCCACTGACCTGCACGAGAAACTCGGCAGACTTGTTGAGCACCTCGGGCAGACTCAGCTGCTTCTGTTCGATGAGCTTATGGTCGAAATAGATGTTCAGCCCGTTGTACGCCTGCACGTATTTTCCCTGTCCGTAGGTTGCCATGAGGTACATGTTGAGCAGGGCAGTGCAACGGTCCATATAGAAGTCGCCCGTAGGGATGCGATAGGCAGCCAGGTCCATCTTCTCGGGGTCGTTGTACCCCGTCGAAGTGATGAAGAAGAGGGCGTTGCGCAGCCCCACCCGCTTGTCGACCATGTCGATGAGGTTGCCTATCTCACGGTCGAGACGGACGTACGTATCCTGAATCTCCACGGGATATTCCGTGGTCGACTTGTGTTCATAGTTTCCGGCATAGTAGGTCACCGAAAGGAGGTCGGGCACATTGTCCATGCCGAGGGTCGTGCTCTGCAGGCAACGCTCCACCAGGCGGTTGACTTCCTCATTGACGAGACCGGAGGTCTTGAACTGACGGTATTTCTTGTAATCTGAAAAGGAATGTTTGAACCCGCGGGGCTGCTCGGGCGAGAAGTAGGTGTAGAGCGCCCGGTTCTGCAACGTCTCCCAGTCCAGCCCGGAGATGCGCGAGTCGAGTGCCTGACGGTCGTTGTAGGACATCACCCATGTCGGGAACGAACCATAGAACGTGGAGCCTGCCCACTTCCCGGTGTCGTCATTAATCCAGAAGGCACCGTCGCCGGCATGTCCTGCGCCGAAAATGGCTGCATCGCGGAAAGGACTGATGGCGTACACCAGGGCTTTTCCCTGAGTGGCAACCTTCAGCTCGTCGGCTACGGTCGAGGAGAGCAGCTTGCGCGGCGAAGAGTTCTCGGCGGTGTACATGCCCATGAAGTTCTTGTCGTCGACCGATGCCATCACACGCAGGGTCTCGCGGTCCAGCCAGCTGTTGGCAATGATGCCATTATAATAAGGTGTAGTGCCGGAATAGATGGCTGCGACAGCCGACGAACGGTCGACAGGCTTGAAAGTGTATCCGCCGTTGGTGTAGACACGCCCCTCCTTGAGTAGACGCTTGAAGCCCTTCTCCCCGTAGAGTGCAGAGAACGCCTCCATGTAGTCCGTACGGAACTGGTCGATGGTGATACCGACCACCAACTTCGGAGCCGAAGAGAGGGTCTGCGCCTGCAAACTTGCCAGCGCCAATGCCGCCACTAGTGAGGTTAATATGCGTCCTTTCATGCTTTCTTACTTGTTACGAGGAGTCGTGTCACGGAACGTACCAACAAACTCAGCGCCAAAGGTACGATTACTAACGTTATTTTTTGGGGTATAAGCCACCAGAACACTATAAAAAGTGTTAATACAACAGCATTTCCTACATGATAGAGGTCTTTCCGCCCCTTGACGGACTTATAAATCATCCACGGCAGGTAGACCAGCGGAATGGGATTAAGGATGGCCAGCAACCAGTTCGACCCCACCGTGGGGTGCAGTGAGAAGAAGAACAGGAACGCCACGATGCAGCCTGCCAACCCCTGGAAGGCGAACAGTACCGCGTCAAACAGCCACAGCCGCGCCCCCTTTTTCCACTCCATCCATGAGAGGACGAGCGTCAGTGCCAGCACCAGCAGCGAGCAGGCAATAGGTGACAACGGAAATCCCTTTTCCGGTTGAAGTGGCTCGGGGTCGACCACACGGACGGTCGACTTCACCAACCGACGCTCGCTGCCGTCCGCTGAACGGATCACGGCTCCTTCCGCCTCATCCATCATGACAAACGGGGCGAACATCTGGGCACGGGTATCGATGGCGCGGTCGGCTTCAGCCCCCAGACAGAGGTCGATGCCGAACTCGTCCCACGCATGTCCGTCGGTGAAACGGTGGACAATCTGACGGAAGGTCGCGGCATCGCGTGCCACGGGATAGACCACCTTGCCACGGATGCTCTCTTCAATCTTGTCGCGGGCACGGGTGGTGCAGTTGTCGTAGAAATAGTTGTAACGGTAGGTACGATTCTCGGGGAGGTAGTTCGTTTCCAGTATTTCCACCAGACGCGCCTTCTCGTCCGGCAGGAGATTCAGTTCCTGCTGCACGACGTAGGACCCGCGTCCGGCATATTCCGCCTCAAAATAAGGATAAGGGATGATGCCCAGCTGATAGTCGGTCTCTCCCGTGACGAAGCGCAGGATGAAGTTGGGCGTATTGAAGCTGAACATACCATAATTATACACCCAGTCAATCTTCCGGGAAGGCACTTCCACCCGGATTGCCGTATGGCCGAAGAGGGCATAAATCTCACTACCGGGAGAGCAGGTCATCAGGCTGATGCGCACGGAGTCTGCCTCGGCAGCACGCACCGATGTCATCTGTGTCATTCCCAGCAGGAGGACAAGGAGAATATATAGCTTTTTCATTTCTGTGGTTTCCGGTTCTTGGATGGACGGTGCAAAGGTAAGGGTTTTGGAGGAAATACCGTACCATCATCGACACAGTTACTCATCAAAAGTTCATTTTTCCTTCTCATACCCCTCATAATAATAGCTCTGCTCAATACCCCTGCATATCACTTCACGGTTCTCCGTGTCAGAAGTCAGGTTCTGCGAGAGCAGATAGCGTATTTCGAGATCGTTTATTGGAGAACGCTCCATAGCCGAGAGATATTGGTCCTTGTCCACATACTGCCAGTTGACGACCTTGCCGAGCGAGCGTTTCAGCATCATGTCCAGCCAGATACGCATGGAACGTCCGTTGCCTTCCATGAAAGGATGACATACGTTCATCTCGACATATTTCCCGATAATCTGCTCAAAGGTGTCTTCGGGCAGCTTCTCTACTGCCGCGAGAGCCGCCTTGAGATAGAGCGAATTGGCAAAGCGGAAACCTCCTTTGGCAATATTCTTGTCCCGGATAATGCCGGCAAAAGGATATAAACCGTCAAACAGATAGCGGTGTATCTGCTGGAGTCCTGCCGTCGTACCAACCGGTATCGTGTTTATATCGCCTGATTCAAAAAGGCGATATGCCTTTGTCAAAGACTGTTCGTCTATTTCTTTTGTTGTCATACGGGTGTCACTTACCTGGCTCTTCCTTGATGGGAACAAGCAGTTTGCCTTTGTTTATCGTTTTATTTGAAGACAAAGGTAACGATAAAAGATTAATAGTAAAACTCGTTTTGCATATCAGCACAGACACGGCAGCCCCCATCGGGACAGAACAGGCAACCCCCTCCTCACCCATTGACAATCTGAGAGGCAAACAAGCCGTTTCCCTGACACAATTTCCCGATTCGTCGTTTTCAGCTAACGCGTACTTTTGAAAAACTCCTCCTTCCAGCGGGCAAAAGCTAAATCCGATTAACAAGAAACTTCTACAACGCCTATTCGTTTTATATTTATTAACCTCAAACACTTCTTTTTCATGCGCGAAACAATATTGTTTGAGCTTCCAAACACAAGTGTTTGACTCTTGAAACAATATTGTTTGACCGATGAAACAATATTGTTTCGTCCGTCGATGTAAAGAAAAGAGAACAGCAAAGAAAAATTCCAGACATCTGCGTTCCAAAAGAAGCGCGGACACTTCATTTTTAGAACTGTTATTTTGCACAGTTTATTCGCCTCCGCTTTAACAGTACACCTTCCAAAGTACCACAAATTCCTCAAAAACGACATCTGACAGCCCTATTTTCAAGCAAAGTGTATTTTGCAAATCGCTTGAAAAGGCCGTTTTTACGCACAAGCTCGCCGTCGGGTGCAACGAAGGGCATTCTCAGGCGATTCGTTTGACGTTTTGACACTTTGTCATTTCATCCCTTGACAGGAGAAAACCGAAAAGTTTGCAATCGCTTCAAGCATCGAAAACCACTTGTCGTCCATCGTCGAAAATATATTCGTAAATCATTGATTTATGAAATAAATATGTATACCTTGCAGACGTCAAAAAGTAGAGAATGAGAAAAATCACAACACATATCATCTGTTTGCTTTTCCTCACCGTCACACCGGCTATGGGACAAGTCGTCTAAGGAATCGTACTG
Organism: Bacteroides sp. Marseille-P3684; assembly: GCF_900291465.1. GTDB lineage: Bacteria > Bacteroidota > Bacteroidia > Bacteroidales > Bacteroidaceae > Phocaeicola_A. The sequence continues at coordinate 1,434,073 of NZ_LT985808.1, read as the reverse complement.
GACTCGACAGATTCAACAGCCATCGAGCATGTTTTCGTACGGATAGAGGGAGGCGACAGTCCGTTTGCCCTTACAGATAAAAATGGACACTTCAGATTGGACAGCATTTCATGGAAAAGCAATTTCAGACTTTCCTTTAGCCACGTCTCCTTCAAACCTCTCCACGTAGCACTCCAGAAAACAAATGGTTCATACTATATGGAGCTCAGAAATGAAACACTGAAAGAGGTTGTCGTCGAAAGCAATTGGATTTATCGCCAAGACGAAGCGGTGGTGGTCGATTTCAGTAAAATGGGGATAGAGCAGGACAAACCATTATCCGATGCCTTGAGGCACGTACCCGGAATTATAAAGGATATCAAATTAAAAAGTAAAGCCATGACAATTTAATATTTCTATTGCTATATTGCTAAATATCAACTTGAAGAAAATAACAGCCAAATCGGCTGATAGTATAACATTATCAAATTGAGAAAATGAAAAAATATTATTCATATAGGGTTAATAAATATATATCACCGTTACCGGGTAACAATGAATGGATTAGTTTTTATGATATTGGTTCTTTGGTGACGGAAGAGGATTATTTATATACCGAAAATGAATTTATCAAGTTATTCAAGGATGTTTCTGTGTTATTTGATATTCGGGATTACAAAATAACTGATTTGGAAAACTATAAGAACTTGGATTATCATAATGGAGATAAGATTCAATGTGTATATATAGAACCTTTGATTCGTGATATACTGCGTGAAAAATTATGGTGCAAACTGCGTTCAAACAAATTGGAATTTCATTTTGGATATGATTACTATATGTATTTTGTTTCTTATGAATCTCCAATATCTATAGGCAATATAAATACACAGCTAAAAATTGAAGAATTTGAGTCACCCTATATGAATCAATAATTTGATAACAAACAGCACTACCGACTGAATAAGCGGAACGCTGCCAAACATTATCATAATAATTAACAACCTAAAAACTTAAAAGACATGAGTATTTTTTGAAACCGGTGCAACGCACCAACCCACTCAAGCCCAACGAGGCGAAGAAATGGTATCCCGTGCAGTACACCACGAAGATGGTGGACGAGAACGAAGTGGCTATGCTGATAGCCGATGAGGCGACGATGGCGATACGCCAGTTCGCAAGGTGGTGTAACGCCTGCTGCTGGACGGCAAGAGCGTGAAGCTAGGCGACTGAGGCACGTTCAACGTCACCCTCAACACCGAGGGCGCCGAGCGCAAGGAAGACCTCACCGTCCACAACGTGAAGCGGGTGAACATCAACTTCCAACCCGCCAACGAAATGAAAGCCGCCATGCAAAAAGCGGACTTCGTGTGACTGGACAAAACATGGAGAGCAGCAACGACAACGGCGGCAGCGAGGACAACGAGGACACGACCGAGCCCCCCTTGGGTTAAAGCCTCCACAACCCGTCCCGCTAGGTTGCCAGACTTGCGAAGACGAGTTGGCGGGGATGGCGGCGGATTCCGCCGGAATGAGCAAACTGAGATTGTGATTGTGGCACATTGGGATAATGACGGATGCTCTATTCGGGAAAACTGTCACCAATGACACTTTTTCCGAGTAGCGTTTGCCGGATTTAAAGAAAGAACCCCTATCTTTGTAATCGGGAACTCTGTCACTTGGTGACACAAATCTCGATTAGCATGGAACATATAGAACGAAGAAAATACCTGAATGAACTCATTTCCTTGCGGAACAACGGCATGATTAAGATTATAACCGGGATGCGCAGGTGTGGCAAGTCATACCTGCTCTTTGAGATATTCATCTCGTATCTGGAAAGCAACGGTATCGCCCCGGACCATATTATCCAAGTGGATTTGGAGGATTACAAGAACCGCGTCCTAAGAAATCCGGACAACCTTTATGCCTACGTGGAGAGCCGCATCACGGACGGGGACATGTATTATATCCTGCTGGACGAGGTGCAGATGCTCGACCAGTTTGAAGACGTGTTGAACGGCTTTCTACGAATACGCAATGCGGATATTTATGTGACGGGCAGCAATGCGAAGTTTCTGTCCAAAGACATCATCACGGAATTCCGGGGACGTGGCTTCGAGGTGAAAATGTACCCGTTGAGTTTCAGCGAATATATGTCCGCCTATCCCGGAACGGTGCAGGCGGGGTTCAACGAATACATGATGTACGGCGGGCTGCCGCAGATTCTGTCCTACCAAACGGAAGAACAGAAGGTGCGCTTCCTGAAATCCCTGTTCGACGAGACCTACCTCAAGGACATCAAAGACCGTTACGAGATACGCAAGGACGACGATCTGGAGGAACTCATCAACATCATGGCTTCGGGCATCGGTGCGCTGACCAATCCGAACAAGCTGGCCAACACGTTCCAAAGCGAGAAGAAATCGCCCCTGTCCGGCGATACCGTCAAGAATTACATTGACTACCTCTGCGATGCTTTTCTGATAGAGAAGTCCACCCGCTACGACATCAAAGGAAAACGCTACATCAATTCCCCCTATAAGTATTACTTCATGGACTTGGGATTGCGCAACGCACGTATCAACTTTCGCCAATCGGAGAAGAGCCATCTGATGGAGAACATGGTTTACAACGAGCTGCGGATGCGTGGCTTCAATGTGGATGTGGGCGTTGTCCCTGTCATCCATAGAGGCGAGGACGGGAAGCAGCACCGTTCCAGCCTTGAAGTCGATTTTGTCTGCAACTTGGGGAGCAGGCGTTATTACATACAGTCGGCCTACCGGATGGAATCCGACGAAAAGATAAGGCAGGAACGGGCATCTCTGTTGCGAGTGGACGATTCCTTCAAAAAGATTATCGTCACCGGAGAAGAAAGCCCCGTGACGAGGGATGAATCCGGGATTACGACCATCAGCATTTACGACTTCTTGCTGAAGGAAAATTCACTGGAACTTTAAGGTGCGACGGGATTAGAGAAGGCGGAATGAATATGAGAAAGTTACTATTATACCACTACCTGCAAAAGCGTTTGATTTGGCATTATCCTATCAAATTTCCGATAAACAGATAGATATATATATTCCTCTATGGAGTGAGAAAGAAGAGCAAAGTGATTTGACTCTTTCGCTTTCTTGCTTCCCCAATGAACATAAGATAAAAATAAATGATTTAGAGGTTTTGTAAAACGATTTACAAGCGGCTTAACATTCTCTGAAAAGGTTGGTTAGCTGCCAAACATTATCGTTTCAGAATTAGCTAAAGATGAGAAGGATTCTATACTATAATGTTATCCTAAGAATGGAATATCATAACACATAAAAATTTATAAGATATGGATAAACAAGACATAGCTAAAAAGATAAATGAAGCTCTTAAAGAGTACTTCAGTTTACCTTCTAGTCCCAAAAAGGTAAAAGCCAAGTCTTTAATGAGCTCTTTCATGGATAAAGGGATTTTCCCCTCTAATCATCGGGATGGGTCACCTCTTAGGAAGTACCTTCGCAAGCTTGATGACAATAATATGTTGGACTTAATACCTTATGTATGGGTTGAACGTAAAGATTCTAATAGATATTGGTTCTTTGTGGATATTTCTTCCACAAATTCTGCTAAACCGGTTGATGATAAATCAGAGATAACTATCAAAAGACAAACTTCATCAGGCACCCATCGAAGGGGAAGTTCAGATGAATTCTACATCATTGACCTATGCGATAAAATACTTCATCAGAAGGCATCAAGGCAGCACAAATTTGATTTTCTAGTTGGTGACACAGGACATAGATTGCCAGTTGATGCATATTACGAAGAGTTGAAGTTAGTTGTGGAATATCACGAGTATCAACACAACTCTTCGGTTCCTCTTTTCGATAAGAAAATGACTGTAAGCGGAGTATCCAGGGATAAACAACGTCGTATTTACGATCAAAGACGTATCGATGTATTACCTAAACATGGCATTAACATTATTGTCCTCCATTATTCAGATTTTGGAACTACCAAAAAACTTAAACGAAATATCGAATCCGATTTGAAAGTCATCAGTGAAAAACTGAAAAAATACATTTCGTAAGCTTTGATTATCCAAGTCTAACAAAGGCAAAGCCCTTGACGCATAAGTTGAAGACATCACCCGGTCTTGTACAGCGTGTAATGGCATTCAATCTCAAGGTGGCTGGCTCAATCGAAAGCCTTCCTGCCTATAATCTGACCATGAAAGGAAAAGATATCTGTAAGCTGTTAAATGGACGCTTGAATAAAAGTGCATGAAGAAGTGGCACGAAAAAATGACGAAATTATTGCAGACGGGATGTAGAAAAAACGGCCATTTCTTCACACTCCCATAGATTTTCTATTACTTTGCAGCCTCAAATCAAGAAATGAGAAAATAAACGTGAACCTTATTATAGATATAGGAAACTCTGCTGCCAAGCTGGCTGTCTTTCATCAAAACGAGATGATAGACATGGTCTACGACACCAACCATGCGCTTGAAAAGCTGGACAATATCTGTGAGCGATATGCCATCCGCAAAGGAATCCTCTCGTCGGTCATACACATGAACGACATCATCAGCTCACAACTCAAACGGCTGGATTTCCCCCTCCTCAAGCTGGACTACAAGACTCCCCTGCCCATCACCAACCTATACCGGACACCCAAGACGCTCGGTTCAGACCGCATCGCAGCCGTCGTCGGTGCATACACCCGCTTTCCCGGAAGAGACATACTCGTGGTGGATGCCGGAACCGCACTAACGTATGAATTCATCGACCACAACGGATGCTATCACGGCGGCAACATCTCGCTGGGAAAATATACACGCATCAAGGCGCTGAGTGCCTATTGCGACAAACTGCCGGTCATCAACCCCGACGGCGACATCCCCGAATTCGGCTACAGCACCGAGACTGCCATCCGTGCCGGAGTCATACACGGCATTGAACTGGAGATTACGGGATACATCCTACAGATGCAGAAGAAATATCCTGACCTTTTGGTTTTTTTAACCGGAGGCGATGAATTTTCTTTTGATACAAACCTAAAAAATATCATCTTTGCAGATAAATTTTTAGTTCTAAAAGGCTTAAACAGAATACTAGACTACAATGATAAGATGTGAAAAGATAATCTTTGCGCTGTTGTTCTTGATGATAGGAGGCGTTGCCCTGGCGCAAAACGGAGTAAACTCACCTTATACGCGATACGGTTTCGGACTACTCTCCGACCAGAGTACCACAGCCAACCGCGGTATGGGAGGCATATCCTACGGTCTGCGAAACAAACTCATCAACGTGGGAAACCCGGCATCCTATTCTGCCATCGACTCCATCACATTCCTGTTTGATGCCGGCATCAGTCTGCAAAACGCCAACTTCAGTAACGGCGACCTCAGCATGAATGCCAAGAACTCCAGCCTCGACTACATCGCCCTGCAATTCCGCCTGCGCAAGCACATCGGAATCACCGTGGGGCTTCTCCCTTTCTCGAACATCAACTACAGCTTCAGCAGCGACGGACGTGAAGTGCCCAACACCGACGGTGGACAGACCGGCACGAGCACGACCTCCTACGAGAGTTTCTCGGGCGACGGCGGACTGCATCAGGCATTCATCGGTGTCGGCGTGGAGCTGTTCAAGAACTTCTCCATCGGTGCCAACTTCTCCTACCTCTACGGAGACTACACGCACACCATCACCAACACCTACAGCAACAGTTCGGCGTGGAGCAACGTCCGCAACTACCAGGCAGACATCAACAGCTACAAGCTGGACTTCGGTGTGCAGTACTCGTTCAACCTGAAGGAGAAACATGCCCTAACACTGGGTGCCACCTACTCGTTGGGACACGAAATAGGCAGCAGTGCCTACAAGATACAGCAGATGACCAGCTCGTCGACAGTCATGCAGCAACACATCGACACCATCGGCAGCGCGTTCGAACTGCCGCAGAAAATCGGTGTGGGTCTGACCTATGTCTATGATAACCGACTGACTATCGGCGCCGACTACAGCCTGCAACAGTGGAGCGGTGTGAAGTTCCCTCACTTCCAGACCCAGCAGAACAGCGAGTTCGACACGGGGAACAGCGAGAACGACTACGAACAGTGGAAGTTCAACAACCTCTCGCGCATCTCTGTCGGAGCGGAATATGTGCCCAACCCCGTGGGACGAGGCTTCTTCCAGCGTCTGCGTTACCGTGTGGGTGCCTACTACTCCACCCCCTACATCCAGGTGAAGAACTCCGACATGCGCGAGTTCGGCGTGGAAGGCGGTGTGGCAATCCCCATCATGAACCACTACAACAACCGTTCGTTGCTGTCCATCACGGCGCAATACATCAACGTCAGCCCGAAAGGCAGCAGCCTCATCAAGGAAAACTACCTGCGCATCAACATAGGATTCACCTTCAACGAAGACTGGTTCCGCAAGATGCTCGTACAATAAAACACAGAGAACACTATGCGACGCACGGCGCTCATCACCCTCGGTTTGTTGCTGTCGCTCCTGGTCCTCCCGGCTTTCGCCCAACAGAACACCGGCGGAAGTTCGCGGTTCGGTCATGGCAAAGACAGCATCAAGTGCCTTCTCAACGTGGGCATCATGAGGGAACATGTGCGCAAGGGCGAATACCGGAAGGCCTATACGCCGTGGAAGGAGGCATTCACACTCTCTCCCGGTTCGCAAGCCTGCCTCTACAGCGACGGAGTGAAAATCCTGCATGAACTGCTCCGGAACGAACGGAATACCAAACGTCACAGCCTGTATCTGGAAGAGCTCATGCACCTCTACGATCAGGGTATTGTATACCGGGACCAGCTGCAACACTTCGTGCGGACCACCGTGCGCAAAGACCATCTGCTGGCAGCCAAAGCCTATGACTATGCCAACTATGCGGGCGACGCCCTCGACCTGGAGACGGCTTACCGGCTGGTACAGGAGGCTGTGGCAAGTGTGGAGGATACTCCCTCGTGCTACCTGCTGCTGACATGGATGGATGTCAACCTGAAAATCCTTCGGGACAACCCGACGTTCAAACCGACTTTCATCAACGATTATCATAAAGCTGTAAAGCTCATCCGGGAGAGTTCTGCCATCGCATGCGACATCAACCGTCCGATATGGGACGAGACACTGGCACGTGTGAACGCGACATTCCGCGCCGGCGGCGTGGACGATTATGAGCCTATCGTACAGACGACTGGAGTCACCCTGCATCCCTGACCTTCTCTCCCCGACGTTCCCAATCAATGATTATGACGAAAACGACACATAGCACCCTTTTAAATAGCGGACTCACCCTGGTGGCAGGCCTCGTGCTCGCCGCCTGTTTTTTTGCGGCATGCTCCAACGGCGAGAAGGCACTGGCTCCTGCCGTCAACGACTCCATCGTGCGTCCGATGATGACCAGCACTGGCGTTTCGACCCTCATCTCAGACTCCGGAGTCATCCGATACAAAATCATTGCCGAGCAATGGGATGTGTACGACAGGCTCGACACCAGCAAATGGGCGTTCGAGAAGGGCGTCTACCTGGAGAAATATGACAACCTGATGCGCATCGATGCCAAGGTAAAGGCAGACACCGCCTACTATTACGACAAACTCAAGCTGTGGGACCTGCGCGGACATGTGGACATCATGAACATCAAAGGCGAGAAGTTCAACACCGAACAGCTGTTCTGGGACCAGGCGAAGGAGCAGGTCTACTCCGACCGCTTCATCCGTATCCAGCAGATAGACAAAATCCTGACGGGCTACGGCTTCACCTCCAACCAGCAGTTCACCGACTACATCATCCACAACACCGCCGGTATCTTCCCCGTGGAGGACGCTCCGCAAGACTCGGTGCGCACAGATTCCATCCATTCCTGACCGCCATGCATACCATCTATCTCTATATCCTGACGGCAATGGTGTTCGCGGCATTCTTCTCCGGCGTAGAGACGGCGTTCGCCTCGGCCAGCAAGATGCGCTTCCAGCTCGACACACACAGACAGGGCCTCATCAGCAAGCTGCTTGCCTTGTACTACCGTCACCCTGACGACTTCGTCACGGCACTGCTCACCGGATACAACCTCTCGCTGGTCGTCTACGGCATCCTTGTGGCAGAAGCTGTCGAAAGCTGGCTGCCGGCGACGGTCACGGCATATCCCGGCATCCTCCTGCTCATCGAAATCGTGATAGCGGCATGCGTCATGCTCATCACCGGGGAGTTCCTTCCCAAGACCGTGTTCCGCATCAACCCCAACCGGACCATGACCGTCTTCGCCCTTCCGATGTTCCTGCTCTACGTGGTGCTCTATCCCCTGGCCAAGGTACTGTCGCTGCTCGGACGCGGACTGCTCCGGCTAACAGGTAACCGCATTGACCGGACAGCAACCCGCAACGCACTGGGCAAGACCGACCTCGACTATTTCATCCAGTCGAGCCTTCCGGCGAACGAAGATGAAGAGAATCTGGACCCGGAAGTGCGCATCTTCCAGAATGCACTCGACTTCTCGAACATCAAGATACGCGACTGCATTGTCCCCCGCACGGAGATACAGGCAGTCGACACCTCGACAAGTCTCGACGACCTCAAACTGCACTTCATCGAGTCGGGACACTCGAAACTGATTGTCTACCAGGGGAACATCGACAACATCGTGGGTTACATACATTCGTCGGAACTGTTCCGTCATCCCGAAGACTGGACCTCCCACGTCCGGCAGGTTCCCATCGTCCCCGAGACCATGGCAGCCCAGAAACTGATGGAAATCTTCATGCAGCAGAAAAAGAGCCTGGCAGTGGTAGTCGACGAGTTCGGAGGCACATCGGGCATCGTCTCCCTGGAGGACCTGGTGGAAGAAATCTTCGGAGACATCGAGGACGAACACGACACGACTTCCTACATCGCCAAGCAGCTCAACGAGCAGGAATACATCCTCTCGGCACGCCTGGAGATTGAGAAAGTCAACGAGATGTTCGAGCTTTCCCTGCCTGAAGATGAAGACTATCTCACCATCGGCGGACTGATACTCCACGTCTACCAAAGCTTCCCCAAGCTCAACGAAACGGTCAACGTCGGGAAGTATCAGTTCAAAATCATCAAGCGGACAACAACCAAAATCGAACTGGTACGCCTGAAAGTCGTTGAGTAGCACAATTTTTTACGTATTTGATGGCTATGTATCGTCCTTTTTTGTATCTTCGTGCGCTAAATTAACAACCTTAAACCCGGGGTGTGTCCCTCGTCATGCCGTCCGGGGAAAAGGTTCGTTCGACCATTGAACGGAAGCAAATGAATAATAAACAATAAAATAAAAGCAAATGGCAACATTACAAAAGATCAGAAGCAAAGGACCCCTGTTGGTCATTGTCATCGGCCTTGCACTCTTCGCCTTCATTGCCGGAGATGCTTGGAAGATTTTCCAGCCGCACCAGAATCAGCGTGATGCCGGTGTGGTAGACGGAGAGAAAATCTCCGCACAAGAGTTTCAGGACATGGTGGAAGAGTACACCCGCGTACAAGAACTCTTGACAAACAACCATATCTCAGACGACGCGCTGACCCAGATACGCGACGGGGTATGGCAATCCTACGTGACCTACAAACTCATCGAAACGGAAGCCGACAAACTGGGACTGACCGTTACCGATGATGAAATCAAGCAGATGCTTCAGGACGGTACCAGCCCCTTGCTCAACAGCACCCCGTTCGTCAACCCGCAGACCGGCATGTTCGACAAAGGCATCATGGAGGCTTTTGCCACACAAGGCAATCCCGAACAGGTGTCACTCATCATGAACTTCGTCGAGAAGAATCTGAAGCAGAGCCTGCTTGTCAGCAAATACCAGGCACTGGTCATGAAGTCCCTCATCTCCAACCCTGTTTCGGCACAAATGTCGTTCGACGGACGTGTCAATGAGACAGACCTCCAGCTTGCCATCCTCCCCTACTCTTCAATTGCTGACTCGACCATCAACATCTCTGACTCTGAAATCAAGGAGTTGTATAACCAGAAGAAGGAGCAGTTCAGAAACCTCGCCGAGACCCGCAACATCCAGTACATCGACTACGTGGTTACTCCGAGCGAGAGCGACCGCAAGGCTACGGAAGCTGAAGTGACCGAAAGCAGCAACGAACTGGCAAAAGCCGCTTCCAACGAATATTCTTCCATCGTACGTTCCTCGAAGTCAACGGTTCCTTTCACGGACGTGCTTCTGAGCAAGCGTGCATTCCCCACCGACGTTGCCAACCGCCTGGATTCCGCATCGGTCGGTGAAGTCTATGGTCCCTACTACAGCCAGACGGACGACTCCTACAATACCTTCAAAATCCTCAGCAAGCAGGCTGCTCCCGACTCTGTGGAGTTCCGCCAGCTGCAAGTTGTGGGTGCTACCATCGATGCCACCAAGAAGTTGGCTGACAGCATCACGACCGCGCTGAAGAACGGTGCAGACTTTGCAGAACTCGCCAAGAAGTACAACCAGACCGGCGAATCGCAATGGATCAGCTCGCAGATGTATGAAGGACAGATGCTCGACCTCAACACGACCAAACTCATCAACGCCCTGAACACACTCGGCGTAAATGGAGTGGAGAACATCGACCTCGGACAGTTCAACGCCGTAGTTCAGGTGGTCAACCGCAAAGCCATGACCGACAAATACAAGGTGGCTGTCGTGAAAGTTCCCGTGAAGTTCAGCAACGAGACCTACAACGAGGCTTACAACAAAATCAACCAGTTCCTTGCCGGCAACCAGGATTACGATGACTTCGTGAAGAATGCCGAAGACAATGGCTACCGTCTGTTGAGCCGTGAAGGCTTCAGAAGCGATGAGCATGTGGTAGGCGGTGTTCCGGGAAGTACGGAAGCCCTGCGCTGGGTATTCGACGCAGACAAGCACTCTGTTTCCCCGCTGTACAACTGCGGACGTGAGAACGAACACCTCATGGTCGTTGCACTCTCCGGTGTGAACAAGGCAGGCTATCTCCCCGTGTCACAGGTACAGGGCGAGCTGCGTGCTGAAATCATGCGCGACAAGAAGGCAGAGCAACTCACTGCGAAACTGGCATCCGTAAAGACCTTTGATGAAGCCAAGGCTATCGCCGACATCCGCACCGACTCTGTGAAACACGTATCGTTCGCTGCTCCGGCATTCGTATCCATCACACGCAGCAACGAACCGACCTTGGGCGCAGCTGCTGCCAAAGTGGCTGTCGGTCAGCTCAGCAAACCGGTGAAGGGCAATGGCGGTGTCTACATCTTCCAACCCTACAACAAGACCAAGCTGGAAGAGACCTATGACGAGAAGAGCGAAGCCAACTCACTGGCAACCATGAACCAGAACATGGCAAGCCGCTTCATCAACGACCTCTATCAGAAAGCTGACGTGAAAGACCTCCGTTACCGGTTCTTCTAACCGATTCCGGAACGCACATAGTACAAAAAACTCCCCGGTGCAACGCGCATCGGGGAGTTTTTTTGTGTGTGCTGCGGGAAGAGACAGCCTTTCAAGTCAGATGAACCACGGACCGGTATCAGCGTACAGGATCCGTAGTCAACACAATCGTGTATTTCTTGTTCGGTTCGAAGCCGGGCTTATAGACCAGAAGGAAATTCTCGTCGACTGCCGCCTGCCAGTTCTGACCTTCAGCCAGACGCGGATTGCGCAGACGTTTCGGGAAGAAGAAGCTGAAAGGCAGTTCGCCTACGTGCTGTGAGCGGAAATCCGAACCACGCAGACGCTCTTCGCTGTAGTTGGGACCGGTCTTGATGGTCACCACACACTCCTCGGACTTCACCTTGCAACTCACTTCATAGTCGTTCGGATTGGGTTGTTCTGCCAGACGGACGTCCCAGGCAGGGTCACCATAGAGTGCCACGACATCACGGTCATAGAAGAACCCGAAGGCATCGGTCGTAATCTTTCCACCGTTCATCTTTGCCACTGCCGCATATTCACGCTCCACATGCATCGGGTCATCGCCGGCAAAGGGGAACGGCTTGTTCACCAAGTCGGGAGCCATCTGACGGAGCTGGAACATCATGTCCTGCTGGTTGAGGTAGAACGCCTCCGGAATGGTATAACGTCCGGGATTGTTCATGAAGTAGCACAAGCCGCCCCATCCGTTCCGTCCGTACCAGGTTTCCACGACATAACCTCCGGCAAGCATACCCACGCGTGCACTGTTCATGAAGGCGACCGCCATGCTGTTCTTCGTATTGTCGATGTTACCCATGAGGCAGTTACCTACCGGAAGATAAACGCGTGTCTTGCCCGACTCCGTGAGGTCCGTCGGTGCATCGGGAAAGTCGGCGTAGAGCTTGCCGTCACGACACATCAGGTTACCGCTGGAGAAAGGCATCTCCAGATTCTTCTCCGTAGCATGCGATGCCGTGATAATCACATCGGGGTCATACTTTGCATAGTAGTCACAGAACCGCTTCAGCAAGTTCGGCTTGCTCACTGAGAAGTCTTTCGGCAGACGGAGTTGCTTGCCGGACTCCTGCGCCTTGCGTATCATGTCGCGGAACATGCGGTTATCGATGCTGTCGGTTACCAGGGTCTCGGTGAGCTTTGTCTGTCCCTTCTCACGCTCACCCACCAGACCGGGACGCGCATCGGAAATATAAGCAAAACTGTCGAACCAATGTCCGTCGCCCAATACACTCACCGTGCTCAGTGCTGTCCGGAGCACTTTCGGCTCTTCCGTATCGTTCACCAGACGTAACGCCGCCTGTGCGTCATATCCCGTGATAATGCCACACAGGAAGTCAGCATAGATGTCATCGTCCACTTCCCGGCTCATGCGGTTGAGGTCGACCACAAAGTCACGCCCGATCTGTTCGGGTTTCTCCACCACTGCCACGTAGCGCGGACTATACCAGCGCAAGTTGCCCAAAGCCTCACGGGGCGACTCTTTGTAATAGCAGACTTCCGCCCCCTTGTGTTTCTTTTTCAAAGCCTCGATGACGTCTCTCCACTCCGGGTCATTTGACACACGGTAGGAAGCTACAATTACATACTCAGGACGCCGGGGCGCCTCATACGCCTGCACCTGTACGGGGAAATTCAACCCACTGCCCAACAAGAGGGCGCACAATAGCCATTTCTTCATGTACATCATAAATGTTTATTAATTCATTAGTCGGCTCCCGCATGCTCACGGTTCGGTTGGCAAGTTAACGGGCACATACGGGGCTTTCCTGCTTCAGACCCCGATAGCATCAGAGTCCGAAGAGATTGATTGGAGTTAAAATGTGCGACAAATATACGGATATTGCCCTGCAATCACAAGCTTCTCACCTCCCGTCTGTCGTTCTTTTCATCAACAGTTACCGACGGGGATTACTGACTTACCCGTGATAAACGCGATACTTACCCGTGATGGACGTGATACGTACCAGGGATAGATAGACCTAAGTATTATACTTAGCCTACCTAAGTATTATACTTTGCCCCCCTAAGTATTATACTTAGGTCTGTCAAAGGCAGGCTCCTGATTGACACAGGGCACATGTCTATCACGCCAAAGGCACGTGCCTCCAGTCCTCCGGATACAAACACAGCGCGTCGGCTTTTACCCCGACGCGCTGCCCAATTTACATCTCTAACCCAAGCATTCATCTTCACCAGACCACGCAACGTGCCTCCAGTTCGACACTGCGGGGGAAGATGATATTGTTTTCTATATGAATGTGTTCGTGAAGTGCTCGTTCAAAGTCGCGCAGACGTTCCAGCACCAGCCGATAGCTTCCGCAAGCATCTTCGGGTGCAGTATAGTTGTGGGTCAGTTCGGCAATGCGTGCGTGACGCACACCTTCGCCCTCATGTTCCATCTTCATCACACGGATGGGGTTTGCCACCGTTCCGCAGTGCATAGGAGCCTGACGGTGTCCTGCTTCGGAAGCCTCGAACAGTTCGAGCACATAGGGGAACAACACTTCTTCTTCCTTACCCAGATGGGCATCCAGTTCACCGAGTGATTCGGCAAAGAGTGCACGCACTTCATGCAGTTCCGGGTGACGGTCACCGTGTGCCTTCACCACCTTGTCAAGGAGGTCAAGCGTCTGCGGACCCTCCCGACGGATGGTACGGTGATGAATTTTCAGCACATAGTCAATCAGCAGGTCGAGCGGCCAGGCATTGAAGTTGGGCGCGGCGCTTCCGCAACCACAACTGCCGCCTTCACCTGCTTCGAGAGCTTTGATTACGTCTTCGGGGGATACCCCTGCAGCCCGGCAGGCTTCCGTGAACTTCACTTCGCCGTGGCAGCAGAAGTCGATGCCGAAACGACGGAATATTTCAGCCGTCGCAAAGTCGGCGGCAACGATTTGTCCTACGCTTTTCTGTGTATAATCCATATCCTTTTTCCTTTCCTTTGGTTAATTACGAAGGCAAAGATAGGATACAGCTTCCGGGAAAAGTGTCACATACGTTACACGGGCGCATTTTTTCCGGTTTCTTTGTTTGTGCGCAACCGACAGGTCAATGCCCCCGACGGACACTTCGCGATAGTCTGTATCAATAACTCAGTGTCCGCCTGAGTCAAGTCAATCCACGGACGTTCCTTGGGCTTGAATACCTGGGGAAGTGTCCGGGCACAAATGCCTGCATGCTGACACTTTTCCGGCATCCAACTCACAATCAGTTCGTCTGTCCTGTATTCTTTCATGACGTTACAGTTCTATTTCTTCCAGACGTGTGGCAAATCCGATGATTTGTGGTCCAAACTCCTTGACCAGCTTTTGCTGCAACTCCGCTCCTCTCCGTTCCAACCAGAACTCCAGGGTCGCAATGTCCTTGGTACTGAACTGCAACGCATAGTTGACAGCTTCTTCTGTCTCATCACAAAGGATGCGATGTAGACGGGGATTTTCCAGTTCGCCGGTGCTAACCGTAGCCGGAATAAACTCTTCTTTCAAATAACGGAGGCAATCAGCCAAAACCGCATGCTCAATGTTCAATGTAATGTTATAAATAATCATGGCTTATATTATATCAAAAAAGATAGTCAACGACAGAAAGAAGGACAGAATGACAACAGCCACCACATACCTGTAAAAGGATCTGTCAAACGGTGCAAAGGTAGTCTTATCTGACTGAATAACCCATGACGGAGATTTCAATATACATTATTATTTTGTAATAAAATCAAAGAGCAGTCTGCCGGGAATCCGAAAGAATCGTCCATCTTCCGGACTTCCACCTTATTCTTCCCCCAGCTCTTTATAAAGCTCCTCCCACTGTTCGCTGAGTGCCAGCATGGAAGGAAGTAAGAGATTCGCCCCCTCGTCAAGCAAGACCCGGTCAGGGAGCGGACCGGTATTCACGGCAACCGTAAAGATACCTGCTGCCACTCCGGCATGTACCCCCATCGGAGCATTTTCCACAACAATCGCTTCATTGGGATGAAGACCCGCCTTCTCTAAAGCCATCAGATAGGGTTCGGGACTGGGTTTTCCATGCTTTACATCATAAGCGGTCACCATGAGTTCCTGACGGAAGGTGTCGGGGAAGTTCCGGTTGAGACGTTCCAGCAGAGAAGCCTGGCCGGAACCGGTAACAACCATGATGGTCAGTCCGTCGGCCTTCATCTGGCGGATGGCTTCCCAGGCTCCCGGCATGCGTTCAGCCTTGGGATATGAATTGAAGATTTCGGTTTTGGTGTGATAGATGCGTTCGATTTCTTCCGGCGTGGCATCGTGTCCCCGTTCGCGTTGGCTGACAATGTTGATGGTGGATGCACCGGTCCGTCCTTCATGCAGGTAGGCTTCCTCACAGGAGAGATGCATCCCGTAGTGCTTCATCGCCTCGTTCCACGCACGGGCATGGTTGGGCATGGAATTGAACAGGACACCGTCCATGTCGAAGAGGACGGCTTTCAGATGGATGTGATGGTAGGAATGTTGTTTCAGATAGTTCTCGATAGCGTTTGTATACATAGTGTCAAGTGATTATTCTCATTAGAACTCATACCCCAGGCTGACGTATGTACCCACTTTATGGGTGACATTGGAATAGTTGAAGGTAATCTCAATCGGACCCAGGAAGGTGTCGTAGCCATAGGACAGGCCGCCTCCCCACATCATCCCGCGGAACAGGTGTTGCCATTCGTCGTTTTGTACACCGGTATTTCCCGTCAGGGTGACATAGTGGTTCGAGCCCATACGCTGACGGAAACGGATGCCGGCAGTGAAAAGCTTGGAACCGGCAAGCTGCATGTAGTCGACACCGACAAAGGGAAGTTGCTGCGGGACATAGCGCCCGGGATTGTTACCGCCCATCATGTTGGCAATGGCAAAGCTGTAGGTCCGGTTCAGAATGGCACGTCCGCCAATCCATGGCAGGATGGTGAAACGGTTGCGCACCCGGAAAGCTCCCTCCCAGAAGGCACTGATGACGGGACACAGACGACCCTCGTCAAAGTTGACGCCGTTGGTCGTATAGATTTCGGCGAGGACATTCCATTTGATTCCCTTGGTCGGGTAAGTCCGGCGGTTGAAGCTGTCAAACTGCATGTGCCCGTAATAGGTGATGAGGTGCTGGTTCTGCAAGTCGAGCGTACCGTCGTCAAAACCGGAAGGCAACAGAACGTGCTTGTAGTTGAAGTACTCATAACGTCCGCCCAACGAACAGCGGATGCTGTTCCAGCTGCGCGAGATGTTGACCTGGGCAAGGTGATGCAGGTAAGAGTAGGTACTGAACTGGCTCCCGTCGTTGTAGAGGTCCATATCATTGTCGTCCAACTGATAGCTGAGGGTGACGTACCATTTCGGGTCAAACGGATGGGCCGTATAGTCGAGACGCCCGGACATCTGCTGACCGAGACGTACGGTGAGCGATGCCTGGTGGGTCTTTTTCTTGTTCAGGCTGACGTTCGTATTCAGTATCAGTGCCGCCTGTGACTCATTGTCGAAGTGGACACCCACGCTGATGGTGTTCTCAGGCATTTCGCCCGGGTCTATTTCGGGGACCACATCAATCTTCTCCTGTGCCCGTCGTGAACGGCTGACGAAGGGACCATGCGGTTTGGGCACGAAGTTCGGTGCGATGCCAATCTGGCGTTTCAGGTCGAGGAGGCTCTCCCAGTTGCGCCGTGCTGCCAGTTCGCCCCGCTCCAGAAGCACCTGTATGGCCTGCTCGTTGAAGCTGGCAGACGAATAGCCTTTCACGTTGACATGGATGTGGACATCGCTGTTCTGTACGTTCTCATTGTACTTTTCCACCCCCATCAGGTTGATGATTTGCCCCGTGATGTCGGCCAACGTGTTGAGCTTGTCGGCACCGACCAGCCCTTCCTGCACATCGACACCGATGATGATGTCGGCACCCATCTGCCTGGCAACGTCCACCGGATAGTTGTTGATCATGCCGCCGTCGACCAGCACCATCCCTTTCCATTTCACCGGCTCGAACACGCCGGGGATGGACATGCTGGAGCGCATGGCAAGGGCAAGCTTGCCGCTGTGGAACACATACTCCTTGCCGTCGACAAGGTCTTCGGCTACGCAGGCAAACGGGACAGGAAGCTTGTTGAAGTCGATGGAGTCGTGATAGCCCACCGTCAGTTCGGAGAAGAGACGGGCAATGTTGCGCCCGGAGATGATGCCTCCCTTGAGCGCGTCCTTGGGCTTGTTCTTGAAGGGAACGGTGAGTGTATACTGTTCAGAGCGTTGTTTCTTGATGAGCAGTTCTTCATTGCGGTTCACGGCGTCGGAGAGGATGAAGCTCCAGTCCTGCATCCGCACGAGGCTGTCCATCTGAGCCGGTGTATAGCCGATGGCATACAGTCCGCCGATGATGGACCCCATGCTGGTACCGACCACATAGTCGATGGGGATTCCTGCCTCCTCGATGACCTTCAGCGCGCCGATATGTGCCACTCCCTTGGCTCCTCCTCCGCTCAGGACAACTGCCACCTTCTTGCGGGGCGGCTGGGCTGCCTGTGTGGTGAGGATGCCTGCCAGCAACAGCAGGAGCAAGTAACATAGCTTTCTCATGAATCTGCACTCGTTTGATTTGAGCCCGAAGTTACAAAATAAGTCGTTAATCCGGCATAACAAATACACGAATTAACGACTTATGGAATATTCTTTAGCTATTACAGACCGCCAGTGAGGCAGCCGAAAGCATCAGAGACGGGCACGGATGGCCTTAGACTCTTCTTCGTAACCCGGCTTGTTGAGCAGGGCGAACATGTTCTTCTTGTAGGCTTCCACACCCGGCTGGTTGAACGGATTGACACCCAGGATGTAGCCGCTGATACCGCAAGCCTTCTCGAAGAAGTAGATGAGTTGTCCCAGGTAGAACTCGTTCAGCTCGGGAACGGCAACGCGCATGTTGGGCACTCCACCATCCACGTGTGCAAGCTGTGTACCCAGCTCAGCCATCTTGTTCACTTCATCGACCCGTTTGCCGGCGAGGAAGTTCAGGCCGTCCAGGTTCTCGGCGTCGCTCGGGATTTCGAGATGGCATGCCGGTTGCTCGACGGAGATGACCGTTTCGAAGATGATGCGCTCACCTTCCTGAATCCATTGGCCCATGGAGTGAAGGTCGGTTGAGAAGTCCACGGCTGCGGGGAAGATGCCTTTGTGGTCCTTGCCTTCCGACTCGCCGTAAAGCTGCTTCCACCATTCGCTGACATAGTGCAACTTCGGATGGTAGTTGACGAGGATTTCAATCTTCTTGCCATTCTGTGCATACAGGGCATTGCGCACTGCTGCATACACAGCCGACGGGTTCTCCATGAAGGGCACGTCAGAGGCAGTCAGCTTCTCCATTGAGGCAGCTCCCTCCACCAGTTTTTCGATGTCATAACCGGCTGTAGCGATGGGAAGCAGACCCACCGGAGTCAGTACGGAGAAGCGTCCGCCTACGTTGTCGGGGATGATGAATGACTTGTAGCCTTCCTTGTCGGCTGTCACACGGGCGGCGCCCTTCTTGGCATCCGTGATGGCAACAATGACCTTGCGTGCCATCTCCTTGCCACGCTGGCGTTCGCATTGCTCTTTCAGCAGACGGAATGCCAGAGCCGTCTCGGTGGTCGTTCCCGACTTGGAGATATTGATGATACCGAACTTCTTGTCCTTCAAGTATTCGGTCAGTTCGTACAAATAGTCTTCGCTGATGTTGTGCCCGGCATGAATCATCACCGGACCGTTGTGGTTGGTCTGCAACCACTGGAAGCTGTTGGAGAGAGCTTCATTGACAGCGCGGGCTCCCAGGTAGCTGCCGCCGATGCCTGCCACAATCACCACTTCGCAGTTCTCGCGAAGCACTTGTGCCGTAGCTTTCAGGTCGGCAAGGTGCTCTTTGCTGATGGTCGACGGAAGGTGGAGCCATCCCAAGAAATCGTTACCCAGTCCTGTTCCTTCTTCGAGCGTCTTCATGGCGGCTTTCACCTGAGGCTCGTAAGCGGCAATTCCCTCCTTGGAGACGAACTTCGCCACTTTGTCGATGTTTAAGCAGATGTTCTTCATACTATAAATGTTTTTATCTAAACGAATCGGTTAAGAGTTTGATTTCCGTCATCGGGGGGACGCGCTTGTAGAGAATGTTGTAGACCGCGTCCAAGATGGGCGTATTGACATGGAAGTGTTCGTTGATTTCCTTCATGCACTTTGTCCCGTAGTATCCTTCAGCCACCATTGCCATTTCAATCTGGGCGGTCTTGACGGAGTATCCTCGTCCGATCATCGTACCGAAGACCCGGTTCCGGCTGAAGTTGGAATAGCCGGTGACGAGCAGGTCGCCCAGATAGACCGACTTGTCAATGTCACGCGGGATGGGGTGGATGACCGACAGGAAACGTTCCATCTCCTGAATGGCATTCGACAGCAGGACCGCCTGGAAGTTGTCTCCGTATTTCAGCCCCGTGCAGATGCCGGCAGCGATGGCATAGACATTCTTCAGGACGGACGCATACTCGATGCCGTCGACGTCGTTGCTGACGGAAGTCTTGATGTAGAATGTGTTCAACTTCTTGGCAAACAGCTCCGCTTTCTCTTCGTCCCGACAGCCGATGGTGAGATAAGACAGACGTTCGAGTGCCACCTCCTCGGCATGACACGGACCGGACACGACGGCGATGTTTTCCATCGGTACGTCGAGTACCCGGTTGAAATAGGTGGAGATGATCATGTTCTCGTCGGGCACGATGCCTTTGATGGCAATGACCACGAACTTGTTGGCGAGCTTGGTCTTCAGTTTCTTCAGCTGAGCCTTCAGATAGGGTGACGGCGTGACGAAGATGAGGATGTCCGACTCGCGCGTGACCTTGTTGATGTCCGATGAAAACTGGATGTGACTCACGTCAAAATGCACCCCCGTGAGGTACGAAGGATTGTGTCCCAGCCGCTTGAAGTCCTCTATCTGGTCGGTACGTCGGATGTACCAGTTGATGGAGTCTTCATGGGTGAGCACAATCTTGGCGAGCGCCGTAGCCCAGCTGCCCCCGCCAATGATTGCTATTTTACCGGTTGGAAGTTCTGACATTTCTCTATCGTTATTCAATCTTGCCAATCCACTCTGCCACGTTGTCGACGGACGGGTTGGTGAGATTGAGTTTGAATTTCTTGTTGATGCCGCAAATGTCCTGATGGAGCTTCTGCGGATTGACATCCTTCATGTCGGCAACGAGGTTGTAGCCGGCCTTCTGGATCAACGGTACCCACTCTTCAGGCACACCGAGTGCCACGTACTTGGCAGCCGGGTCTTTGGGGGCTTTCTTTTCCGGACGCATCTGCGGGAAGAAGAGGACTTCCTGGATGGTGCTCTGTCCGGTCATCAGCATCACGAGGCGGTCCATACCGATGCCCATGCCCGAAGTCGGAGGCATGCCGTACTCCAGGGCACGTACGAAATCCTGGTCGATGATCATCGCCTCGTCGTCGCCCTTCTCGCTCAGACGCATCTGTTCCTCGAAGCGCTCCAGCTGGTCGATGGGGTCATTCAGCTCAGAATAGGCATTGCAGAGTTCCTTTCCGTTGACCATCAGCTCGAACCGCTCGGTCAGCTCGGGGTTGTTCCGGTGACGCTTGGTGAGCGGAGACATCTCGATGGGATAGTCGGTGATGAACGTCGGCTGGATGTAGTTGCCCTCGCAGAACTCGCCGAAGATTTCATCGATGAGCTTGCCCTTGCCCATGGTGTCGTCAATTTCCATGTTCAGCTTCAGGCAGATTTCGCGGATTTCATCCTCCGTCTTGCCCGTCAGGTCATAGCCGGTGAACTCCTTGATGGAGTCGAGCATGGTGACACGTTTGAACGGAGCCTTGAAGCTGATGGTATTTTCGCCCACCTGCACGTCGGTCGTTCCGTTGACATCCAGACAGATTTTCTCAATCATCTTCTCGGTGAACTCCATCATCCAGTTGTAGTCCTTGTATGCCACATAAATCTCCATGCAGGTGAACTCGGGGTTGTGTGTACGGTCCATACCTTCGTTGCGGAAGTTCTTGCCGATTTCATACACACCTTCGAATCCACCGACGATGAGGCGTTTCAGGTACAGCTCGCTGGCGATACGCATATATAAAGGTATGTCGAGTGCATTGTGGTGGGTGATGAACGGACGAGCTGCCGCACCACCGGGGATGGATTGCAGGATGGGTGTCTCCACCTCCACATATCCCTTGGAGTTGAAATATTCGCGCATGGAGTTGAACACCTTGCTGCGTTTCAGGAAGATGTCCTTCACGCCGTCATTCACCACCAGGTCCACATAGCGCTGACGGTAACGGAGCTCGGGGTCTTCGAATTTGTCATAAGCCACCCCGTCCTTGTACTTCACGATGGGGAGAGGCTTGATGCTCTTCGACAGGACGGTCAGCTTCTGTGCATGCACGCTGATTTCGCCCATCTGGGTACGGAACACGAAGCCCTCGATACCGATGAAGTCGCCCAGGTCGAGCAGACGTTTGAAGACAGTAGTATATAAATCCTTGTTCTCACCCGGACAGATGTCATCGCGGGTGATGTATACTTGAATACGGCCCTTGGAATCCTGCAACTCGATGAACGAAGCTTTTCCCATGACGCGGCGGGTCATCATACGTCCGGCGATGGACACCTTGCGCGGCTCGGCGTTGTCGTCAAAGTTCTCTTTGATTTCCGTCGAGTAGGCATTGACCACATATTCTGCGGCGGGATAAGGCTCGATGCCCATGGCTCTCAGCTCATTCAGACTGTTGCGTCTGTTAATCTCTTGTTCGCTTAGTTCTAAAATATTCATCTTTCTTGTCTGTCAATGATTTAAGTTTCGCTTACACCCATCCTGCCACCGACGAGGGCGGTCTTCCGACTGCCTGTCCGCTGCAGCTTGGGTTTGCGAAAGCTGAATTAATAGCTGTTTGGGGCAAAAATACGAATTTATTTGGCATAAGCGAAATCGAGTAGGAGGAAAACGACGTAGTTTTCTTCCTACTTTCGTTTTCCGTCCTCTCACACCACCGTACATGCGGTTCCGCATACGGCGGTTCCTATTTTGGGTACCATTCGAGATATTCACCCATTAAAGTAGCATACCCTGCTTTGCGCAAGTTCTCATTTGTGATTGCCCTGTGCATTATGTGGCTGTCTGCTATGCGCCAGCAGCCCTTGCGAGTATTACCCCATTCATATGCCTTGTACTTATCGATACCGCATCTAATGAGGTTTGCCACTTTTGTCTTGACTTTCTTCCATGCTTTCCATATACACATACGTATTCTACGCCTTAACCATTCGTCAGTGGTAAGTAGAAGACGTTTCATATTGGCAAGATGATAATAGCCGACCCATCCTCTTATGTATTCTTTGAGCTTTTGCTTTCTCTTGGAATATCCCCATCCATTGCTGCGACTTGTCAGTTCTTTTAGTCTTGACTTCATCTTGGCTTTGGATGTCGGGTGTACCGTAAGTTGGCATTTACCTTTCATTACATTAAAGGAATAGCCGAGATATTTCACTCCGCGCACATACGACACTACGGTCTTCTCCTGGTTGACTTTGAGATATAGATTGTTCTCTATAAATCGGGTTATGCTCTCCTTCACTCGCATTGCTGCCCTTCGGGACCTGCAGAATATCATCGAGTCATCCGCATAGCGCACAAAAGGGAGGCCTCTGAGTTCCAGCTCTTTGTCCAGTTCATTGAGCATAATGTTGCTCAACAAGGGACTTAGCGGACCTCCTTGGGGAGTTCCTTCCTCGCTCGCTTCAAACAAGCCTTTATTCATTACACCGCTACGGAGATACTTATGTATAAGACTGACCACTCTGCCGTCTTTTATGGTACGGCTGAGGATTTCTATGAGCTTGCTGTGGCACACCGTGTCGAAGAAGAGTTCAAGGTCAAGGTCTACAACATATACGTAGCCTTCATTGATTATCCTCTGCGCTTCACGTAGTGCGTCATGGCATCCTCTTCTCGGACGGAAGCCGTAGCTTGTCTTGGAGAATTGGTTCTCATAGATGGGAGTCAACACTTGGTTTATGGCTTGTTGCACCAATCGGTCTATCACGGTGGGGATACCTAAAAGGCGCATCTTGCCATTGTCTTTGGGGATTTCTACCCTTCTTACCGGGTTCGGACGGTAAGAGCCGTCCATCAAGGAACTAAGGAGCATTTCCCTATTGGTCAGGAGCCATGGGAGCAATTGCTCGCACGACATCTTGTCGATACCACCACATCCCTTGTTTCTCACCACTGTTTTGTAGGCTCTGTTGAGATTTGACGGACTGAGAATTTGCTCGAAAAGGTGTTCCTTGTCGAATGGTACTTCCACGATGTTGTCTTCACACATCCACATAAAGGTCTGCACTCCCCCATATCTTTCGGTTTCCGACCTATTCCTTTGAGGGCAGCCATTAAAACGTGATAATGTTTTCTGCATTCTGTCCTTCATATGGTATGTTTCAATTACTATCGTTTAATTGTTAGGTTCTGCCCTTCATGCAACTCTATCGACAGCTGCACTACTATGGCGTCTGCTGACTTCTCACGACAAGCTTTACTCCACTTCTTTCGTAAAAAAAAAAAACTATTCGAAGTGTCCGTGAGACCTCCTCGGATAAGGGCGTTGTCTTTCCATCTTATACCTACTTCATCTACACCGACCGTTCCGAATAGCTATAGGGCTTCGATTTGTTTAGCAATCTTACCCACGGTCATATGCCTTGTATGAAGTTTCTGTTCGTTAGGCCAGATGTTTGCCGACGGCTTCCTTCAGATTTCACCTCGCGATGAACACCCTTGCCTGGGGCTATGTAATTCCCGCTATTAGGGCTTACTCGGGACTTGCACCCGTTAGACAACACTCATGCCGAGCGTACTAAAAAAAGCATCGAAAACGGATGTTTACGATGCTTTTCCAACACAAAAACTAAACTAGACTTAACTAAACTATTCTATTCTCGGGAATTTCACAATCCCCTTTGTCTTTGGTGCAAATATAGAGATAGTTTTATTACGCACAAACATTTTATGCAGTTTTTTAAGTTCCGGCTATCATTTCATTGCATTCTTGAAGCAATTGATTATCAGTTCGTGTATGAAATCCGGGAATTGTCTCACAAATAGTCCAAAGCCGAACGTTTGAATCTTTTTGACAGCCAAAGAGTGGATACTGACGGAATCCATCGTCTTGTCCAGCTACAATTCATTCCATTGCAAAAGCTTTCCATCGGAAAGACTTTGCAATAAACGAGCAAAGATATCCTCATATATTTCATTACAGGGGAAATGGTCTTCGAAGAGGAGGTATAATGTAGAAGTTGATTTTATCAATAACAGACCCCTCCTTAAAAACAAGCATAAAACATTTACCTACAACTAATTACACAAATACATTTCGAAATATTCGCTCTAAATACGAGTATTTGCACGTCTCCAAATACGAGTAAATGCACATTCAAAGGCTTTATTGAGATAGTCAATCACGACGAACATTCGTTCACAATGTCGGGGTTGAGCCAACTTTAAAGAGGTACAACCCCGAATTATCCTTCTGACAAAATGTCAAACGAAGCCCTCCACAGTGCCCTTCCTCGCACCAAAATACAGTTTGGTGGATTCGAAGGGCCTTCTCAGGCGATTTGCAAAATACACTTTGCTACAGATTCAACGAAAAGGGTATCCATATCACACATTAGAATTGGATAGGCTTACATCCGGATACACCAGCCCTCTTGACCAATGCTTTTTATTACCTTCCGATTTGTTGACACGGCACATCTTCGGGAGAGTGAAACTCACTTCTTTTTGCTTCCATTTTCCAAAGATTTGACTTCCGAGCACGAAACAATAGTGTTTGGCAGGTGAAACTATATTGTTTGACGCCTCAAACTATATTGTTTGGCTCGCGAAACAATATTGTTCCGGGCACGTTTTGTCTATTTTCCGAAAATGAAATGTATAGTTTTCTAAAATCAAAGGCTTCTTTCAGGCATTCCGTTTGCAATCATTCACGTTTCGTCTCCAGATTATCGGATTTTCGAAAAGTGCGAGTTAGCACAAATAGTGTTTTTGGATAAATTCGTCCAGCGGATGAGAGGAATTGGTTGCTTTTTGACAGATAGCTCGACTTACGATGAAAGGGAGAAGGGGCGGTTGAGGGTATTACCCATAAGAGTACACGAGGTGACTGTCGTCGAGAAAGTATGAGGAGATTATAGCAAATCACCAGTGTCCCAATTTGAATGAGACACTAGTGATATAATGCTATAAATCAAAAAAACATTGCATCATTCCATAGTTATTCATACACTGATAATCACTCCTGCGCCATATCCTAAAGAATAAAGACATATCGTTAGAAGACAGGGGGAATAGAATATAATTGTACTCATAAAAGTATCACTGCAAATGACGGATGGGGCTTATTTTTCTAAAGCTTGCCTTATCTTGAATTCCAGACTACGGTAATGGGCTCGGGTAAATGCATCTCCAACTCCAATCCTACTCTTTATCAAGTTATAGCTGTCTATAAGCTTCTGATAGACTACTGGATTCTTCAACATTTCAATTGTCCCCATCGTATCCAATTCAAAACCAGCTTTCTGCCAATCTATATTATCTGTCAGTAATTGTTTCTCAACCGCATTTAATTTCTTGAATGGCAAAAGAGAGGATTTTTGCTTAGATAATCCTCCGGCATCTAACAACTTTTCTACATAAGCCACTTGCAGGTTACAATCATACATATTTAGTTTAGCTCCATGCTTGGTCTTTGCCCATACGAAGTTATAGAAGTCATCCATAAAATCACTGTAGCGGTAGGCCTGTTGTGGATACAGTTCTTCGAATAATACAAGACTGGAAGAGATTGAATCGAAAAATAAGCGACTAACAATAATAGACTGAAGTGTGCTAGGTGAATAAACCGGACCAATACAGTCAATGATTTTCTTATCATATATCCATTCCGGTAGTTCCATCATTGTTTCTAAGACAAAATTGAGAGCTTCTTTTTGTTCTTCCTTCGGAACAAATCTTATTATTGCTTTCATGTTGTCACGTCTGGGCTCATCTAGATAAATACCGCCGATTGATACCATAGCATGTAATAAGTAACGTTGCATTTGCATAACTATCTCTTGATAGGCTTCCGCCATCCGAGTGTATTGGAAGTCATCCTCTTTTGTCCACTCTGGTAGATGCTTCATAATTACTTTCAGATTCTTAATGCCGTATCTACCAGCCTTAACCGCATCATCACCAAGATCCTCCGCCTTACATGAAGGATCTAATTCATTAATGAAAGGCTGTGGTCCATATTTATACATCGGATCGTTCTCTTTCTCTTTGATCCACGCATGCAGGACTTTTCTTTCATCCTCTGGAGTAGCAGCTTCGTATATCGGTTTGTAGCCCCATTTTATCGCATATTTGTCATATACCCCCAAGTGAGGAGGCATTAAAGAAACGCCTTTATCTTCGGGCTGAGCTACATAATTAAAACGAGTATAATCCATAATGGAAGGAGTAGTACCATATTTCTGAGTGAAAGTTACAGAACGCAACGAATCTACAGGATACGAATACGAGGCCCCAAAGTTATGCATCAATCCCAAGGTGTGTCCAATTTCGTGTGCCGCCACATAACGCAGGGAACTTCCCATGGTTTCTTCATCAAATACAGCTTGTCGTACCTTAGGATCTACTGCTGCTGTTTGTACAAAACGCCAGTTGTGCAGCAATTTCACTACATTCGAATAGAAGAGAACGTCTCCTTGAATGATTTCTCCGGAACGAGGATCTACACAAGAAGGTCCCATTGAGTTTTGTTCAGGCGTGGTAATCATGCGATAACAACTGTAACGAATATCGTCCGGATCAAAGTTGGGATCATCTTTAGGATAATCTTTGGCCATAATCGCATTTTTGAATCCTATTTCTTCAAAAGCTACCTGCCAATCTTCAATACCTTTTTTAATATATTCTCTCCATTTATCAGGGATAGCCGTATCTACATAATAAATGATTGGCTTTTGTGGTTCAACCAATTCTCCCTGCTTATGCCTTTCTATATCTTCCGGCTTCGGCTGTAGATTCCAACGATTAATGTATGACAACTCTTGCATGCCATCTTCCTTCTCAGTAAACAGATATTTATTCTCGTCAAAATATCCAATGCGTGAGTCGCCATACCTTGGGCGCATCATTTTTTCCGGCAAAAGAATGATATTGCGCGTCATTGTCACTGTGAATGGATTATCATTGACATTATAGCTCATCAATGATTTGATATTAATATTCTGAGGGAAGCATTTTACTCTTAAAATATTGGATTTGGAAGGAGATAAGCTGCCTGACAAAGGTTTTTTCTTCGCCAGCACATCCATGATGTTCCCGTTACGGAACGGACTGAACTCAGGAACGTCGGTAATGAATAGAGACATCATATCAATAACATAAGCTGACGAGTCAGGTGAAAAGCTCTCTATTTTGTAGGCTTCCCATATCGGATCAGAGAAGTTACGCTGAAAGGCTGCATACATATTGGATGTCGTATCACATAGATTACGTAACATCTTTTTATGCATGTACACTTTCTTGTCATCAGCAGAGAATGTTACCACGACCGGATTGCGAGGCATTTGTCCGGCAGCTACATCCTTATTATTACTCGTTCTTGACACCCTAGATGAAATCATAAAATCCCGTGCCATCAGCTTTTTGGGAATTTCAAAATAGTATTTATCTTTGACCTGATGTATTTTGAACATTCCTTCTATGGTTTTAGCCCCCTTCAATAGTTTTTTGTAGTCAGACACGTTGTCTTTCTTGATAGAATCTGCTTGTTCTGTCTCGGCTCTTTTCTTTTTCTTCTTTTTAAAGATTTGAGGCTCAGCGTTAGCAGTCATTACACCTAAAATTAACATTCCGGAGAATAATACATTGAAAAATTTATTCATAATATATCGTTTTATTTTATAGTTCTAATTGCGATAAATCAAATCCACTTGCCAGCATAGCTTCTCTTATGATATCATATTTTTTCTTCATTATAGGATACTTATCAAATATACCCTGAAGCTCGTCTTGAGGCTTCTCAAACACAAAGTTTATCCACTGCAACAGGTCCATTTCTTTAGTAGGTGCATATAGTGAATAATAAGGGGAATCGGGATCTTCTTCGTCAATATAGGAAGAATCTGTATTATAGCTAATCAATCCATAATGATAAAAGTCTGTATCAGCAGGAGACTCATATCCTAAATAATAGTAACCACTATAAATGTCAGAGACAACAGCCTCGCTCGCTTTATAAAATTCCTCTGGGACAGTAAACACTTCTCTTACTTCCAACATATATTTAGCCCAAAAGTAAGCATTGATATCTCCCCTCAGTTTGACAAAGTCTTCTTGCGACATATTTTTTAAGGCAGAGGTTATATTACTTATAGCAATAAAACTACCACTCGCATAGCTGTTTAAAGTAGTAGTTTCTCCCCACGCATCCATTCGAATCTGTTCAGCCAATATAATTGAGAAAGGCAGATTCTTCTTCAAGAAATCATCCGGATACAGATCCAATAATGATTTTCTTAAGAAATCGATACCGGCATTTATGACATCCTCTTTTTGTTCGGGTGAGGTAATCTTTATACCATTATCCGAAGTGAAGTTGAATTTGTAATCAGCTTCAGTCGGATTGGTTATGATGACAGTCCCATATTGCTGATAAAATTGGTATATGAAGTGGCGGGTAGGGTCTGTAGGAGTATCTTGCAACACTCCATATTTATCTGTTTGATCGGGGATGTTTAATGCATCTTCGTGCTCGCAGGAACTAATTCCTGCTACCAAGCATATTAGTAATACTATCTTTTTCATAACAATTCTATTTGATAGGATCATTGACTGGGCGGTTGAAAGTTTCTATCATTGTATTTCTATCTCTTTCGCTTTTAGGAATAGGCAATGTATACAGTTCTTTGTCGTCCAATTTAAACTTATCACCTGCTCCCTCAGTTTCTGAGGATGAATATGTATGCTCCAAAGATGGACATCCGTATCTGCGTAGATCAAACCAACGGAATCCTTCGAAGGCCAATTCTCGCCGCCGTTCCTTACGGACTGCGGCAACGATTCCATCATTGTCGACTGTCAATTGAGAAGTTCCTGCTTTCATCCGATGATCACGAAGGGTATTGATATCCGCTAAGGCTGCTTCCGTATTGCCAAGTTCGGCATAGGCTTCTGCGCGATTCAGATAAGCTTCTGATAAACGAAAGGCATTTGAATAAACAGTAGGAGATGTTCTGCTCCATTTGGCTGGAGTATAGAATTCGATCTCTTTTTTAACTGGTTTCCTTTGATTTCCCTTAGTGTGATGGAAATAATGTGAAAGGCGTAAATCTGCCTCGTCATATAGTGCTATCAAGTCAGAGCTTGCCGTAAGATTGCCTTTATAAGTAAAATCAGTCTGCATATATGATTCTAGAGTCGTAGTACCGTAAGAGAATATTATTTCTTTATTGGAATATGACAAGAAAATGTTGTTGTTCTCTTCTTCCGTCAGCCTATTGAGTCCTTGGGGAACATTTCTAATTACGGAGTCGCTATATAATATGGTCTGTGGATAATTCTTCTGGAACAGAAATATGCGGGAAGCCAACAGATAGGCACCTACCAAGTTAGGACGGAAAATACTTTTCTTGTTTCCAGATTTCTTAAAACATTGAATGGCATGGAGTACATCACTTTCCATTCTTGCATATACTACAGCATTGGTAGCACGTTGCATCATCTTATCAGACAGGCTGATTTCATCGTTGATGGGTACGCATAAGTCCTTGTCAGCAGTAGCTGGATCGTAAGGACACCCATAGAGATTAGCTAGCATAAAATAAGAGAATGCACGCATGAAGTAAGCTTCTCCGGCCAAATCAATACGTTCCTCTTCTGTTCCATTCATATTGTGAATTTCATCCAGAATGATATTAGTCATCAATATTTTATGAAAATAAGAACTCCAAGCGACGTCTGCGGTAAATTCATTGGATTTACCAATCTCAGGACTTTGCTGCCAAGTATAGTAAGACCATACTGCTTCCCGCCAATCATTGGATATCAGTATGGGGAAACTACCATAGTAACATTGATCTGCTACATCATCTGTCATATATTCCAAATAGGGATGAAGCACTTCACCGTTTTTCATGACTTCTCCAAAGAACAACTCTTTATAGTCCTTTACGGATTTGGGGATCAGCAAGTCTTGTGAGCTTTCTTCAAGGAGATTGCTGCATGCAGACAAGGCTGCAAACATAAGAAGAAATGACATGTATATTATCTTTTTCATTTTATCGCTTTATTTAGAGAACTATATTAAACCGAAAAGAATAAGAACGCTGTGGAGGAATGCTGCGTGAACCTAATCCAATCTGTTCCGGATCGCGCCCTTTCAATGCTTTGTCTTTCAATACAAATACATTGCCTGCATCAAAACTGATGCTTGCCCCTTTCAGAAAGATTGGTTTCAACCATTCAGACTTAAGGTCATAACGTATAGACATCGAACGACATCTCAGGAAGTTACCGGACACGACTCTCAGATCACTCTTATTGTACATGTCCCAACCGTTGTCTGCAATGCGATAAGTGATATCTTTATCTCTTATAATCAAACTCTTGTCAGACAGGACTGGGATGTTAGTGAAATCCTCATCTCCCGGATTTCTCCAACGGTTTACAAATTCGCTGGACATGTTCTGATCCGGATAAGGCAGATTCTGTCCTGAAGATGAATAGAGATCATTCAAACGGATGTTGCTACCAAAACTGAAAGAGAACAAGGAATTGAATGTTATATTCTTATATTTCAGATAGGTAGAAAATCCTCCATTTAAGTCGGGTTCGCGCTTACCCGAAAGGATGAATGCCCGATCGTACATCTCCTGTTGTGAATGAACAATGGAATTGCCGTCTTCATCTTTCTCATTTGTATCTTTAAACGTGGGATAACCATTGCTATCGAGTTTATCGAACTTGTAAGAATAGAAGCTATTTATTGCTTGTCCGTTGCTGACAAGTGTCCCGGCAACGTAATCTTCCCATGTCGCAGCCGAATTTCCGGCGTTCAGCACTTTATTATAGTTCTTTCCGGTGTTAAATGACAAACTCCATATCCAGTTTTTGGTCTGAACAGGAACTATAGATACTGCCAAGTCCCAACCCTTGTTCTCCACATCTCCATCATTTATGGAAACGTTGGTTGCGCCTGTCGATGGAGCTACGTTTTTAGTAACTACTTGATCAATTCCTTTCTTATAGTACAAATCCAGTGAACCGTAAATCCGATTGTTCCAAAATGCCCAGTCAAGTGCTATGTTATAGGAACGAGTCTTTTCCCATGTTAATTTGTTATTGGGTAATTTATATAGTGTCGACACATATTCCTGTGGCATTGTTTCCAAAGTTCCTAGGCTAGCTATCAGATTTGGGGTTTGGTCGGGATGCACATTACCTTGTATACCATAAGATGCACGTACAGCCAAGTCATTCAGGAAATTGACATTTCTCATAAACTCTTCATTAATGACGTTCCATCGTCCTGATACAGACCATATAGGCAGAAAACGTACACTTTTGTCCTGCCCGAATCTGTTTGAGCCATCTGTACGTATATTGAAGTTGAAGATGTAACGACTGTCATATACGTAGGCTGCTGTTGCATAGAAGGAAATAACATTGTTTTTAGTATCTGTCACCACATCCGGATGGTTCTTTAACAACATGCCGTATCTTTTCCACAGAGTGGGATCAATGTCAACAAATCGCTTTCCTCTTTCAGGTAAATATCCGTATTGGGTGGATTGCAGGCCATCGTACTTGGAAGAGTGGACTTCTTGTCCAATACTTCCTGATACTTCATGCTTCCCGAAACCGTGGATTAACGATAGGTTATTTCTCCAAGTATATGAGGTGTGTCGAGTATTGGTCGTTATAAGTTCCCCGCCATACGGGAGCAGGCAGTAACGGTTTGCGAAGGCACTGTTCTCAGTAGGATTTGGTAGTGTAGCACCGTAAGGCGATTGCCTCATAGAGGATATATAGTAAGATTGTTCATCAGCCCATGTTTCTTGTGCGACATTGCTTCTACTTAATCCCAATACGGAAGAAAACTTCATCCATGAAGCTACTTTCCAATCAAGATTCATCGTGATGTCTATTGATGATTTGTCGATATTGTTTCCACTGTGAATCAGCTCGTTTTGAATATTATACATCAATATCCCATTATAGCCGGATTCGTGTGCATAGAAGTGAAGATCGCCCGAAGAAGTTCGCATTGGAATAGCCCGTGAAGTGTTATAAGCATACTCGTACAAATCGATAGTAGTATGCGGATGTTTGGCTTTAGAGAGCGTACCACTTACTTTCAATCCCAATGAAAGATTGCTGCTAATTTTCGTGTTTATTTTTGCCAATACATTATAACGTTCTAACCCTTCATTAATGGTAACACTTTGATTGTTGGAATATCCTATAGACATATAATAGTCGCTACGGTCATTACCTCCAGTGATTGAAACCGAATGTTGGTGAGTAAATGCGGTGCGAAACAATAAATCATACCAATTGGTATTAAGCTGTTTCAAAGCTTTTACTTGATCTAAAAATTCCTTATAGCTGATATCTTTATTCCATAGATGTTGTAAAGCACCCTCATATCCTATGTCCGACGGTTTGTAGCTTCCGAACGAGAGACCTCGCTCTTGCATCTCGACAGACATATCGATTCTGTCAGCTGAGTTCATTCTAAACATTTTGTCGTATGTGGGAGGAGCTGTAATGCCTAATGTTGCCGTATATGAAATTGAAGGCTTCTGTTTTTTACCTCGCTTGGTAGTCACTACGATAACTCCATTAGCTGCTTTTACTCCATAAATTGCTGTAGCACTTGCATCTTTCAAGATATCTACCCGTTCAATGTCTTCCGGATTTAATGCACCTATGGCATTACCTATCAAGTTGATTTTGTCGGGACTGTTCAATTCTTCAGTTGAGATATTGACAGGTTCTTCTAGAATGATACCATCTACAACCCATACAGGCTCTCTGTTGCCGGTTATGGATGAAGAGCCACGAATTCGTATCTTAGGGGCTGCACCTGGTGTAGATGACATATTCATAACCGCAACACCAGGAAGGCGTCCTTGTAGCATTTTGTCGACAGACATATATTCGCCGCCTATAAGATCGGAACCTTTTATGGAAAGGATGGAGCTTGCCAGTTTACGCCGATCTATTTCTTGGTAACCGGTCACCACCACGTCGTCGAGCAGGCGAGTGTCATCTTCCATCGTCACCGTCAGCGGGCGACGGGGTGAAGCGTGCATCGCCACTTCTTTCTTACCTATATATGAAAAGAGCAACTGACCGGAACCGCTTGTCATACGAAGCGAAAAACGTCCGTCCATATCAGTCACCGTACCGTTCTTGCCATCCGGCTCACGCACGGTCACACCAATGAGCGGTTCACCCAGCTCATCGAGTACCTGTCCGGTTACCATGCCACGCCCACTGTCCTGTTTGGGACGCGCCTCGGGATTGTAGACCTGCACGAAACGCTCGCTGACTTCATACTTCAAAGGAGTGGATTTCAGCAGTTGAGCCACCGCTTGACTGATGGTCTGGTTTTTCATGTTCACTGTCACAGTGTAAGGCTCTACATCGGCCATGACGTACTGGATACGGTAATAACCTGAGAGACGTTCCACTTCGGACAACGCTTTGTGAAGTGGCTGGTTCGTACACTGGTAGGTGACTTTCCTACTCTCCCGAGGATTAGGTTGGGCATAACTTACCCCCCCCCACAGAAAAATCGTTACAAACAAAAGGAGAAAACTTCCTATTTGCCTGTTCATTTCTCTTCTCTTTAAGTTTAACATAGATTTAATTGTTTTTAGTTAGATAATATCAATCATCATTTGTAAGACAATGCAAGCTCATAATCGGTACCACTTTTCCGCTAAAAAGTTCATATTTTATCACATTATCCCAATACGGCGGCTTCTGTTTGCTCCCTAGGAGTCCAGGCATAAATACATCATGCCCACACCCGTGAACGACTCACAAGTGTGGGCATGAATGCATTCTTTCTCCAATACGAATCAGTAAACCACCAGATTGTCTCCCTCTATCTGTACGTAGACATGGCGCAGACGGTTCAGACTCTCGATAGCTACGCCTATATGGTCATTTCGCAAAGCGGAAAAATGTATCTTTTGGTGCATGACATCAGTATTGTGGAAGATGACACCATAGTTGTACCACCGACCCAAGGCGCGGAGCACTTCCACCAGCGGTTCATTGTGGAAATAAAAGAAACCATTAACCCACTGCGTAATGGCATACGTATCGACCTCTTGCACATGAAGTGCACCGTCATCTCCCAACCATGCTTCCTCTCCTGGTTGCAAAATTGCGTCGGGCTGTGTGTCTCCCGGACGCATCACCTCGACCTTACCTTCTACCAACGCCACATGGGGGGCTTCGGCATCATAGCTACGGAAATTGAACGAAGTGCCCAACACGCGCACATTCATGCGGTCGGACATGACAATGAAGGGAGCATCTTCACAGTGTGCCACCTTGAAGTAAGCTTCACCTTGCAAATACACTTGGCGCAAACCGTCACGGAACGCAGCAGGAAACTCGATGGTACTCTCGGCGTTGAGCCATACCTCCGAACCGTCAGGCAACGTGACTTTGAAGTCCATGCCACGCGGTGTGGAAAGGCGCTGTGTCTTGACCTCCGAAACATGGGTATCGGCAGCTATCGTCGGAGATGACTTCACCGCAAGGAATGAGAGAGAATCACCCGCGCCCAGGTTCATGGTTTCATCGTCTTGTTCCCACTTGACGTGTTGCGGAGTCTGGTCGTATTGCAAGGCGACAAAGCTTGAAGCAGCCTGCCGGTCAGCTTTATAAAATAAAGAAGGGAATAGAAACACGACGACCAACATGGCTGCCGCACCAATCAGAGCGGCTGCCGACATGTGCCACAAGGAGAATCGCCGGCGTGGCTTCTGACGCCCTGCATGATTCCGCTGGAACTCGCTCCATGCCTCGTCCACATCCGGTCGGGATGCATGTACGCGCCGATGGTTCATCTGCACCAATGCACGCAGCTGTTTTTCTTCTTCACTGAGTTCATCTATGTCTTTCATGTGTTCCATAGGCTTTTATTATATTAAGACTCACCGACAACTGTATCGGTACCCTTTCGTCCCCTTTTTACTTCTAAAGCTTTTCTAAAAATTGCTAAAGCCTTGCTGATGTGTTTGTGTATCATGCCCGGCGTGGTCTCCATCAAGTCTGCTAGTTCACTATACTTCTTACCCTCGATGTAACACTGCTCCACCACGAACCTGGTCCGCTCCGGAAGTCCATCCATAATGCCTTTGACTCGCTTCATCAACTCTTCATGCTCCTGCAAGTCTGTATCGATGAGTCTTTGTTTTTCAGTCAGGTACTTGCCCAACGTATCACGTTCCACAGCCCGATGCTTCAAATAGTTCAGGCAACGGTTTCGCACTGCTCGTGCAAGATAAGCCTCTCTATTGTCGGGATTCCAACTAGAAAAGCTGTTCCACAAGTCACCGAACAGTCCACTGACAATGTCCTTGGCAGCCTCTTCATTCTCCACCCAGTCAAGAGCATAGTAATAGAGACGGGAGTAATACTCCCGGAAAAGTTCTTCGAATGTCTGTGCATCATATTGGCTGTGATCCATTTGATTGAAAAGGATAAAGACCTTTGAATCCGCAACACTGTTACTCCTTACTTTCATAGAACCATGGGCAACAAAAGGGGCCCCACAGTTTTGCCTTGTCTGTGGAATCACTCAACTTAGTGTTGCATAATAAAAATCAAACAATTCCTGACAAGCGTAGCGAAAGTACAAATAAAATCAGAAAAGCTTACTCCCTTTGGCGGTATATTTCCAATAACGGAGCTTTTTGAAGCTCTTTTGCCTCAATCAATAGCCCTAAAGCTCGGATTACGGAGCAAAAAAAACGGAAGCACAAGGGGGGGGGCGGAACGCAAGGAAAGGAAAGACCTCTCCCCTGCCGGCTCCGTGTCCTTGTGCCTCCGTTTGACAGGCGGGAAAATGGAAGAGCATCAGAAACCTTGACGGTGGAATTCCACGACGGCTTCAATGCCCTTGCGGATGATGTCCAGGGGGATGTTTTCATTCGGCGAATGGATGGCGTTGCTCTCCAAGCCGAAGCCCATCAGGACGGTCTTGACACCTAGGATCTGCTCAAAATCCGAGATGATGGGGATGCTTCCACCCCGACGCACTGCCAGCGGTTGCTTGCCGAAAGCCTTGGCAAACCCTTTCTCGGCAGCCTTGTAGGCAGGGAGGTCGATGGGGCAGACGTATCCCTCGCCACCATGCATCGGGGTCACTTTCACCTTGACGGAACGTGGGGCGATGGACTGGATGTAGTCTGCAAACAACCGGGAGATTTCTTCGTGCTGTTGATGCGGAACGAGCCGGCAGGACACCTTGGCATAGGCTTTCGAGGGAAGGACGGTCTTCGACCCTTCGCCTGTGTAGCCACCCCAGATGCCGCAGATATCGAACGACGGACGGCAGCTGTTGCGCTCCAAGGTGGAGTAGCCTTTTTCACCCTGCAACTCGTCGACGCCGATGGCGGTCTTGTAACGTTCCTCGTCAAAAGGTATCTGGGCGATCATGCGACGTTCGGCATCGGACACCTCCTCCACTCGGTCATAGAAGTGGGGGACGGTGATGCGTCCGTCGGCATCGACTACCTGAGAGAGCATCGAACAGAGCACGTTAATGGGATTGGCAACGGCTCCGCCGAAGTGTCCCGAGTGAAGGTCTCGGTTGGGTCCGGTGACCTCGATTTCCCAGTAGGCAAGTCCGCGCAGTCCGGTGGTGAGCGAGGGCAGGTCAGCGCCCAGCATGCTGGTATCCGACACAAGGATGACGTCCGCCTTCAGCAGTTCCTTGTGCTCCTTCAGGAAGGCATTCAGACTCGGCGAGCCTATCTCCTCCTCCCCTTCGAAGATGAACTTCACGTTGTGTTTCAACGCTCCCTCGCGCACCATGTACTCGAACGCCTTCACCTGGATGAATGACTGTCCCTTGTCATCGTCGGCACCGCGTGCGAAGAGGTGTCCGTCACGGATTTCCGGTTCGAAAGGCTGGCTCTTCCAGAGTTCCAGCGGTTCGGGCGGCATGACGTCATAGTGGGCATAGATGAGCACGGTGGGTGCGTCGGGCGAGACACGTTTTTCGGCATAGACCAGAGGGTTGCCCTGTGAGGGCATCACCATCGCCTCGTCAGCTCCGGCAGCGAGCAGGAGTTCCCGCCAGCGTTGAGCACAGGCGAGCATGTCGTCCTTGTGCTCCGGCTGGGCACTGATGCTGGGGATGCGGATGAGGCTGAACAACTCGTCCATGAACCGGGGTTCGTTTTCCCGGATGTAGTCTTTAACTTCCATAAGCTTGATGTTTATAGGCAGAGCCGCAGGGCTGTCCGTCGGATGTGGGACGACAGTTCCCGCAAGCTCCCGCTGAGGTTTGAAATGTCTGTTGAGTGCGCACCTGGCTGCCCGCGTCCGTGTTCTACAGACGCGTCGCCTTGTCCATCAGGTAATGGTCAAGCAGGGTCAGGGCAGTCATGGCTTCGACCACGGGTACGGCACGGGGCAGGACGCAGGCATCGTGTCGTCCGCGTGCCGTGACGCGGGTATCGTTTCCGTTGACGTCGACGGTCTCCTGCTCCATGAGGATGGTGGCGACGGGCTTGAAGGCAACACGGAAGTAGATGTCCTGTCCGTTGCTGATACCTCCCTGGATGCCTCCCGAGTGGTTGGTACGGGTGTCGATACGTCCGTCGTTGTTGTAGAAGATATCGTTCTGCTGGGAGCCGAGGAGGTCCATGCCGCCGAAGCCTTCGCCGTACTCAAATCCCTTCACGGCATTGATGCCGAGCATGGCAGCACCCAGCGCGGCATGCAGTTTGCCGAAGACCGGTTGTCCCAGTCCGACGGGACAGCCCTTCACCACACAGGTGATGACTCCCCCGACAGTGTTCCCCTTGCCTTTCACACGGGCAATCAGGTCTTCCATCTCCTTTGCCTTCTCCGGGTCGGGACAGCGCACCATGTTCTGCTCGATGAGGCTGAAGTCGTAGTGTGTGTAGGGATGTTCGAGGGCGATGGTGCCCACCTGCGAGGTGTATGCGGTGATGCGCACGCCCAGCTGTCGCAGGGCAAGTTTGGCAAGTGCTCCGCCCACACAGCGGGAGATGGTTTCCCGTGCCGACGAGCGTCCGCCTCCGCGATGGTCACGGATGCCGTATTTGCAGCTGTAGGTGTAGTCGGCGTGTGAGGGGCGGTAGAGGTTGCGCAGGTTCTCGTAGTCTGATGAATGTTGATTTGTATTCCGGACGATGAATCCGATGGGGCAACCTGTGGAGCGTCCTTCGAAGATGCCCGAAAGGAATTCCACCTCGTCGGGCTCCTTGCGTGGGGTGGTGATGCGGCTTTGTCCCGGACGGCGTCGGTTCAGTTCCGCCTGTACAAAGTCGGTGTCAATCTCGATGCCTGCAGGAAATCCGTCGAGGACTCCCCCCACGGCAGGGCCGTGCGATTCTCCGAAGGAGGTCAGGCGCAGCAGGTTCCCAAATGTACTGTTGAACATAATGCGTTTGTATTAGTTACGTAAGCTTCGCAGGCATTCCACCGGACCGGCTGGTTTCTTGTCAACCCGACGCGAGCCTGCGAAAGTCGAATGAGTCAGGTGCTGAATTTATAAGCGTGCCAAATATAGCGTGAATAGTTGGAAGTATCAACAGCAAGAGGCACGAAGGCGCAGAGTTTTTTGTCTGACTCTGCATCTCCGTGCCTCTTGTCTGCCGGGCTGACCCTGGGCATGTGCCTCAGAACACGTATCCGAAGCCCAGGTTCAGGTAGATGTTGTACATGCTGAACGTGATGGTCTCGAAGTCCTTCTCGAAGATGTCGTTCAACCCCCACTGGAGGTCGGCATTGAGCCGGAAGTGGCGGTTGACCCTCCAGGAACCTCCTGCCTGAAGTCCCCACTGGAACTTGCGCAGGTTGTCCGAGAAGTCATAGGTGGCGGTGGCATCGCCGGTGAAAGGCACCTTCTGTCCGGTCGGGTCATTCTCGCGCAGGTATCCGTCAGAGACGTGTCCGGAGAACTTGCCGTCCATGAGGTATGCCACATAGGGACCGAAACGCAAGTCCCAGACGGAACTAAGCTTGTAGGCTGCCATGACGGGCACGGTGAGGTAGGAATTGGTGACGTCAGTCTGCACCAGTCCGGTCCAGTTGCCCTTGATGCGTCCGCCTCCGTCAATCAGCTCCATGCTGTAGTTCTTCACACGTGCCTCGGTACTCATTTTCTTGTTGTCGAACGAGATGCCGCTGCTGAAGCCCCATTGGTTGTCAAACCACTTAGTCACCTGGATACCCAACGACAGCGCCAGTCCCGGGTTGTAACTCTCGATGGAGCGGATTTCCTCCGGCAGAGGAAGGGGTGAAGTGCCGCCGATACTGAATCCGGCCTTGACTTCAAAGTCGATGTGATGTTCCTTCAGGTTGTAGTGGAACAACTGTTGTGCCTTGGCCTGTCCCAGACAGAGCAACAAGGCGATGGCTGTAAGGATGAATTGCTTTTTCATTGGTTACCCTCCTCTTCTTCATAGTGCAGTTTGACATCGTCGACATAGAGCGTACTACCTTCGGCTCCGTTGAAGTAGGCTCCTTCCTCGCTCGAACTCATGACGATGGCCAGGTTATAATCTCCGTTCTTCATTTTCGCCTCGTCGAATGCCGTTCCTCCCTCAAACGGTTGGAACTCGATGAAGAAGTGGGTCCAGTCGTCGGCTTCGTGACGTTCTTCACGCGGAAGGTGAGCCAGCAGCACGATGCTCGGGTCACTCAGGATGTTATAGCCATCCAGGTAGGAATTGGTTGCCTTGGTGGCATCGTAGAGCACGGCGTAGATGTCCCACATGTCGGTGTCGTGCTTATGCTGTTCAGGAGTACCCACGGTCATGGTTGCCCCTGCCTTGTACTTGAAATAGCCTTCGAGGCTGATGGGTCTGTAGGGGAACACTTCACCGGCACCAAAGTGGGTGCAGACGGCAGGTTCATTGATGTTTTCCAGCACGAACTTTCCGGTAAACAGGTTTCCGGCAGCAATCGGTGCCAACGCTACGGCAGCACTGGCCTTCGGTCTGCAGGTGACCAGCTTGACACATTTGCCGGTACGTCCCTCGTCCCAGGAACAGGTCGGGAACACCGTCGGGTCGTCGGGCAGACCGTCCAGCTTGGCAGCCAGGACAAAGCCGCTGTTTCCACTGGCCCATACCAGGGTCGTCGAACCTTGCGAGTCAACCTCTTCGATCTGATGATAGTGATAGGGATAGCTTCCGGGATTCTCTACCCGGACAAGACTTACCCCTTCAAAGTCGTAATCGGACAGGATGCTCCGGTCTTGCTGTACGGTAACGGTATAAGTCTTTTTCCACTTCTTGTCTTCCGAGGTCACCGTGTAAGTCTGGGGAAAGGTGAAGTTGCGTGCCGTCCCGCTGGGCGGTTCGATGGTGGCACCCGGTGTCAGTTCAAATTGAGGAGCGAGATTGGCGGCATTCACGCCTACAGAGACCACGAGGGTCACTTTGTCATTCTCGATGAGAGGCGGACGTTTCAGCACATTGCCATCGAGCACACAGCTCACAATGTCGGCTTCAGCGTTCGGAGCTTCGTCTTGGATACAAGACACGAAGAAGAACATGCTCAGCAATAAGAGTAAAGGAAACTTTTTCATTGTGCTTGGTTTTGTTACGAGGTATAAAAAAGAATCTTCGGAAGGGCTGTACCTCGAAAGATGGGGCAGAACCTTCCGAAGATTCCATAGATGGTTCCTGTTCAGTTGTTCAGGACAAATGTCTTCGTTTCATCAGGAGTGGCAGCCACATCCGCAACCGTCATGGTGGTGTCCGTGCTCACCGCAGCCGCAATCGTCGCCACAGTCATCGCTGCCACAGCCTCCGCCGCAGCAGTCGCAGCCACCGCCACAACCTTCACCGGCAAACATATTGATCACTTCCTGAATTTCAGCATTTGTTGCCGGACGGGATTCCGTCACAGTACCTACAAAGTGGAGGTCCTTGCCGGCAAACGGATGGTTGAAATCCATCACGACTACATTGTCCTTCACCTCCACGACAGTCCCGTTCAGGCGGTTGCCGTCGCTGTTGAGCATCGGAAGGATGTTGCCGGCAAA
Organism: Bacteroides sp. Marseille-P3684; assembly: GCF_900291465.1. Lineage (GTDB taxonomy): Bacteria > Bacteroidota > Bacteroidia > Bacteroidales > Bacteroidaceae > Phocaeicola_A. The sequence continues at coordinate 1,392,310 of NZ_LT985808.1, read as the reverse complement.
CACACGCTCGGAGTCAAATTTGCCGTCCACTACGAAGAAGTCCTTCGGCAGTTCGAGGATGTGTTCGGGATCGATTTCACCATAAGCTTCAGCCACGGGGATAACAAAGTCGAATGCATCGCCCTGGGCGAGCTTGGCTATGTTGGCTTCAAAACTCTCCAGTGTGATGCCCATGCCCGAAATAAATTGGAAAGGATGCTCCACCGGAGCTTTTTCCATCATGACTTCTTTACCGTCATTGTCCACATACAACTCGTAGGACACGGTAATGTATTTGTTTGCGTTATTCTCCATATACTTATATATATGCAATTAATAAATAGGATTGGTTAAATAGATAATACTAATGGTGGGCAAAGATACATAAATCTCCAGCGATATATGGAAGAAAAGAAGCTAATTTTGCAAAGGATGCTTGCTTTTTACCCGATATTCTTACATATATTTGCAGAATCGGTCATTTTTATGATAGATTCTCTTGATATAAATCAAATAAGTGACGATTTAGATTTACATTTACGTTTATTAACACCAAAAGGATTGGAAGTGGTGAAAAGCTATATATCTTTGCAGTGTCAAAATGATAGAGAAAAGAGAAAAATTTAGGTAATTAGTTTTTAGGAATAACATTTAAGGTAAAAAGGAGAAAGATTATGAAAAGGATTACATTACTTTTTGTAGCGTCTCTATTTGTTGGCGCTACAAGCTTTGCAGGAGAAAGAATCGCGAATGTGAGTGGTAATGCGTGGAACTGGTCAGTCAGCGCCGGACGTCTGACAAACTACCTGGAGCTGAACAGCAATCAGTATGACGAGGTATCCACGGCTTGCGAATATTTCTCAGACAAATTGTTGCAGGCAGCGCGCAGTAAAGACGAGGCTTCCCGTTCGGCACTGGTCCGCAAGGCGGTCTGGGGCAACCTGAAGCTGATGAAATCGGCATTGAGCGAGCAACAATACAGAAAATATGTGACGTTGTTAAATTTGACTTTACACAATAAAGGGCTTGATGTTTATTTGGATTAATAAGAAAGACAAATACAATTAATCGAGAGAGAGAAAAGCACAGCAGAAGAGGACAATGTTTCTCTTCTGCTTTTTTTATGCTATGATTACTTTCGTTTTGCTTGTTGACCGGGTTTTCTTACGTAACTTTGCAAGGTCACAGGTTGTGATAAACGATCAAACGAAACAAACACGAATATGAGTAAGAAAATTGTAACTTTTGGCGAGATCATGCTACGCCTGACCCCTCCCGACAATCTGCGTATCCAGCAGAGCCGCGTCTTCCTGGCTAACTATGGAGGCAGTGAAGCCAATGTGGCGATTTCGATTGCCAACTACGGGGGCGAAGTGGACTACATCACCCGTTTGCCGGAGAATGCATTGGGTGAGAACTGCATCACGGAGCTGCGTTCGCACAATGTCGGCACCCGGAACATCTTGCGCGGCGGGAAGCGGCTGGGAACGTATTACATGGAAAAAGCCGTAGCCTTGCGTAACTCCGAGGTAATCTATGACCGCGAAGGCTCTTCCTTCACGGACTTGCAGCCGGGCATGATCGACTGGCACAGCGTATTCGAGGGAGCCAGCATCTTCCACTGGTCGGGCATTGATGCTTCCCTGACTGACGGGTTGGCTGCCGTATGCGAGGAGGCCATCCAGGTGGCTGACGAGATGGGGCTGACCATCTGCTGCGACATCAACTACCGCAAGAACCTGTGGCGTTACGGCAAGACTGCAAGCGAGGTGATGCTTCCGTTGATGCAGCACAGCGATATCCTGTTTGGCAGCGAAGGGGAATATGCCAAGATTCTGGGCATTCCGGCACCGGGCTTTGACTCGAAGTCGGCTGCCGACGGCATCGACCGCTATGCCTACGACAGTTTCTGCAAGGAAATCAGCAAATCCGTTCCCCGATGCAAGCACATCTACATCGCCCTGCGCAATGTCCTGAGTTCAGAGCACCACACGCTTGCCGGTGCCCTTCATTCCAACGGAACTACGAAGTTCACACGGGTCTATGACATCAACAACATCATCGACTGCATCGGTGTGGGGGATGCCTTTGTGGGTGCCCTGCTCTATGCACACACGGTGTATGACGATGACCAGAAACGGGTGGATTTTGCAGCTGCGGCATCGGCGTTGAAGAATACCATCGCCGGAGACTATAACATGATGAAGGCTGCCGAGATTGAATCGCTCGTGGAGAAAGGCGAGAGCGGAGAGGTGAGCCGATGAGAGTCATCAGCTTCGGAATGAATAGGATCGAGTAGGAGGAAAACGACGTAGTTTTCTTCCTACTTTCGTTTTCCGTCCTCTCACACCACCGTACATGCGGTTCCGCATACGGCGGTTCCTATTTTGGGTACCATTCGAGATATTCACCCATTAAAGTAGCATACCCTGCTTTGCGCAAGTTCTCATTTGTGATTGCCCTGTGCATTATGTGGCTGTCTGCTATGCGCCAGCAGCCCTTGCGAGTATTACCCCATNCCTATTTTGGGTACCATTCGAGATATTCACCCATTAAAGTAGCATACCCTGCTTTGCGCAAGTTCTCATTTGTGATTGCCCTGTGCATTATGTGGCTGTCTGCTATGCGCCAGCAGCCCTTGCGAGTATTACCCCATTCATATGCCTTGTACTTATCGATACCGCATCTAATGAGGTTTGCCACTTTTGTCTTGACTTTCTTCCATGCTTTCCATATACACATACGTATTCTACGCCTTAACCATTCGTCAGTGGTAAGTAGAAGACGTTTCATATTGGCAAGATGATAATAGCCGACCCATCCTCTTATGTATTCTTTGAGCTTTTGCTTTCTCTTGGAATATCCCCATCCATTGCTGCGACTTGTCAGTTCTTTTAGTCTTGACTTCATCTTGGCTTTGGATGTCGGGTGTACCGTAAGTTGGCATTTACCTTTCATTACATTAAAGGAATAGCCGAGATATTTCACTCCGCGCACATACGACACTACGGTCTTCTCCTGGTTGACTTTGAGATATAGATTGTTCTCTATAAATCGGGTTATGCTCTCCTTCACTCGCATTGCTGCCCTTCGGGACCTGCAGAATATCATCGAGTCATCCGCATAGCGCACAAAAGGGAGGCCTCTGAGTTCCAGCTCTTTGTCCAGTTCATTGAGCATAATGTTGCTCAACAAGGGACTTAGCGGACCTCCTTGGGGAGTTCCTTCCTCGCTCGCTTCAAACAAGCCTTTATTCATTACACCGCTACGGAGATACTTATGTATAAGACTGACCACTCTGCCGTCTTTTATGGTACGGCTGAGGATTTCTATGAGCTTGCTGTGGCACACCGTGTCGAAGAAGAGTTCAAGGTCAAGGTCTACAACATATACGTAGCCTTCATTGATTATCCTCTGCGCTTCACGTAGTGCGTCATGGCATCCTCTTCTCGGACGGAAGCCGTAGCTTGTCTTGGAGAATTGGTTCTCATAGATGGGAGTCAACACTTGGTTTATGGCTTGTTGCACCAATCGGTCTATCACGGTGGGGATACCTAAAAGGCGCATCTTGCCATTGTCTTTGGGGATTTCTACCCTTCTTACCGGGTTCGGACGGTAAGAGCCGTCCATCAAGGAACTAAGGAGCATTTCCCTATTGGTCAGGAGCCATGGGAGCAATTGCTCGCACGACATCTTGTCGATACCACCACATCCCTTGTTTCTCACCACTGTTTTGTAGGCTCTGTTGAGATTTGACGGACTGAGAATTTGCTCGAAAAGGTGTTCCTTGTCGAATGGTACTTCCACGATGTTGTCTTCACACATTCACATAAAGGTCTGCACTCCCCCATATCTTTCGGCTTCCAACCTATTCCTTTGAGGGCAGCCATACAAACGTGATATTGTTTTCTGCATTCTGTCCTTCATATGGTATTTTTAAATTACTATCGTTTAATTGCTAGGTTCTGCCCTTCATGAAACTCTATCGACAGCTGCACTACTATGGCGTCTGCTGACTTCTCACGACAAGCTTTACTCCACTTCTTTCGTAAAAAAAAAAAACTATTCGAAGTGTCCGTGAGACCTCCTCGGATAAGGGCGTTGTCTTTCCATCTTATACCTACTTCATCTACACCGACCGTTCCGAATAGCTATAGGGCTTCGATTTGTTTAGCAATCTTACCCACGGTCATATGCCTTGTATGAAGTTTCTGTTCGTTAGGCCAGATGTTTGCCGACGGCTTCCTTCAGATTTCACCTCGCGATGAACACCCTTGCCTGGGGCTATGTAATTCCCGCTATTAGGGCTTACTCGGGACTTGCACCCGTTAGACAACACTCATGCCGAGCGTACTAAAAGAAGGGTGCATCGCTTCGTGCGACGCACCCTTCGTCTAAATCTTTGTCTGACTTTGTAGTTCTTCGGATATTAGCCCAAGCTGATAGCTTCAGAAGGACAAACATCTGCACAAGTACCACACTCGGTGCACATATCCGGGTTGATAGAGTATTTGTCACCTTCAGAGATTGCTCCAACCGGACATTCGTCAATACAAGTACCGCAAGCGATACAATCGTCACTAATTACGTAAGCCATTTTCTTATCAATTTAAGTTGTTAGTACCAATTCAACGCTGCAAATATACACCTTTCTTCCATTGATTGTAATCTCTACTAGGCAAAACGGGATAATTTGTATCCGTTCTAAATAACGGCATCGGAGGACGGACAGGGAACTACTGTTCGTTATTCGTCTTTAACCGTTTGTAAGGAAAAGGATTGCAGGAAGATAGGTTTCGGGATGAACGGTACGACGGAAGGTTGCTTCCGTCATTTCAAAAAAAGTGTTTCTAAACAAGCATCACTCCGAGCGGGAGGATTCCCGGCTATAATCCACCTCTATCCAGCCCAGGAAACGTCCGTACTTGCCCATCTGCTGCACCGGGACAGGGAGTCCGTCCAGGTTGAGATAAGTCAACGGATGTTCGAAGTAGGAATGCGAATGACCGCCCAGCACCAGGTCGATATGACGGGTGGAGGCTATCAGCGTCTCGTCGCTCTCCGCTCCCTTCCAACCCAAATGAGAGAGGCAAATCACCAGGTCACAATGTTTCTTCCGCTTCAGCAGGGCAGCGACCCGGTTGGCTGCAACGACAGGGTCCTCGTAACGTACGCCACGGTAGTACTCCGAGAAAATAAGTCCTTGCGGACGCGGGCTGAGTCCGAATACGCCTATCTTCAGTCCGCCCCGATGCAGGATGACGTAGGGCTTGATGAGCCCGTCGAGCGGTGTGTTTTCGAAGTGGTAGTTGGCACAGACCACAGGAAAGTGTGCCCGGCGAACGAGACGTGCCAGGTTGTCCAACCCGAAATCAAATTCATGGTTGCCCAGGGTGCAGGCATCATAGCCCATCGCGTTCATCAGGTCTATCTCCACCTCTCCCTTAAACAGGGCGTAGTAAGGGGAGCCTTGCGAGAAGTCGCCCGAATCAAACAGCAGCACCCGGTCGGCGCCATGCTCTTTGCGCAGCCGATGAAGCAGGGTGGCACGACGGACGGCTCCTGCCTTGCCTGCCAATGCCGTGTCGGGATAAGCAGGTTCCACCGGGTCGATGGTGCTGTGGGTGTCGTTCGTGTGATAGATGTAGAGTTTGTCTTGTGCCTGCACCGTCGGGAGGACGACACACCACCCCATCAGCAGGCAGAGCAGGAAGATGTTCAAACGGTTCATGGTGCTGTTTCTGATTGTAAGAGGATACGGCGCTGTGACGGAGCTGTCAGCGAGTCTCCGGCAGCACGGAGGGACGAGAGATGGTCAGCGAAAAGGTCGCGCAGGTAGACACCCGGCGGAAATTCCTTCTGTGTCACGGTCCCGAGGACCACCATCCTGCTGTTTCCTTCCGCCAGATAGTCGATGGTCGCCACCCGATAGGTGCATGTGTCATCCAGCGGACTTCCGCCGACCGTCGCTGCCAACAGATGTCCCGACGCATCCGCCGTCAGTGTGCAACCCGAAACGGCAACCGACCGTTCGCGCACCGCCGCGGCAAACAACTCCCGAAGCTGGCTGCCCGACAGGGTGAGCACACAGAAACGGTTATCGAAAGGAAGCACCTCATAAAGGTGGCGCAACGTAATGTCGCCGGCAGGCAATGCACTCCGGATGGCACCGATGTTGATGATGCCGACGTCCGCCTTCCTGCCACAGTGACGGACAGCCGCCTCACGCAACACATCCGCCACCAGTAGGGACAATGGACTGTCCATGCTGTCTGCCGTCAACGGTACGGCGGCACGACCTATCACCGGACTCATCACACGGTCTATGCGATTCTTATAAGTGTGGACCAACCTCTGCACCGCCGTGTCGGGAGCCGCATCAAGGGCAGCTGTCAGTTCCAACCGTCCACCCGTCAGCGAATGGATGACCGGCGGACGGGACGACGTACAGGAGGCAGACAGCAGCAAGGCGATGCTGTAAATCAGGGTCAGTCGGGGGTTTATGCTTCTCTTCATAAAAACAATTTCAGACCGCATCCGGGCGGAAAGACGTGCAAAGGTACGTAAAAAGCAAAGAATCACACTCTTTCAGGAAAATATTTGAAGGGAAGCCTTGTGAGTGTGACAAATATCGTGTACTTTTGCACCGCTTTCCGCGCAATCGCTGTCACAGGAAGAGTAACTTGATATGTTGCGTTGGTCACGATAAACAATTTAATAAAACGAACAAATGGATTTAATTAAAATTGCAGAAGAAGCATTTGCTACCGGTAAAGAGCATCCGAAATTCAAAGCTGGTGACACCGTTACCGTAGCTTATCGTATCGTCGAGGGTAACAAGGAGCGTGTACAGATGTACCGCGGTGTTGTTATCAAAATCGCAGGACACGGAAACAAAAAGCGTTTCACGGTTCGCAAAATGTCCGGCACAGTGGGTGTTGAGCGTATCTTCCCCATCGAGTCTCCGGCCATCGACAGCATCACTGTCAACAAAATCGGTAAAGTACGTCGCGCCAAATTGTACTATCTGCGTGCACTTACCGGTAAGAAAGCCAGAATCAAAGAAAAGAGAGTCAGCCTCTAATTCGTTGGCTAAACAGCATAAAAAAGGGAGTCCGAAACTACGGATTCCCTTTTTTATTGCCTCGTCCCTATGGTCTTCTCACACGAATTGGCTATCTTGCCGCCCTAAACCCCAACCAACGGTGCCTCTCACGACACCAACCCGTTGCAAACCATTCATACCGATGAAAAAAATCCTCTTTCCCGTTCTCGGTCTGTTGCTCCTGTCCGTCTCCGTTTCTGCAGACGGGAACGACAACGCCACCCGTCCGTCTGTTCCGGAACGGACTTCCGTGGAACAGTACCCCCACCACTACCGGATGCAGGTGCTGAGCAACCATGCACTCGGACGCATCATCAAGCTGGCAAAAGAAGTCTCCTTCAGCGACGACCGCCGCTGTCTGCTCGAAGCTGCCCTGATCGAACGCCACATCACCTGCGACCAGTGCATCCGTCTGATGAAAGAGCTGGCAGACTTTGACGACGAACGGCTGGACATCGTACGCCTCGTCCGCGGAAACCTTGCTGACCCGGAAAACATCATCGACATCCTGGACGAATTCTCCTTCTCCTCCAACCGCGACACAGCCCGTGAGCTGCTCCGTCCCCGCCGATGACAACCGATACCCTCAAGTCCACCCGATGTCCGTCCGTCTCTGACCTGGACAGACAGATTGCCGCCCTGCTGCAACAGGATGACGAGACGTGCCTGCGCCTTGCCTTCAGTCACTATTACCGTCCGCTCTGCCTCTATGCCACCCGTTACCTGCTGTCCCCCGACGACATCGAGGACCTCGTGCAAGGGGCCTTCATCTCGCTGTGGCGCAATCATCGCGGACGTTTCTTCACCGGTTCGGTGCGTGCCTACCTGTTCGGGGCAGTGGCAAAGGCTTCTCTGAAACGCATGGAGGAGGAGCAACGCTATTTTTTCGTCGACCTGGAGAGCGTGACCGACAGCCTCATCGACGAGCTGACTGCCGAGAGTGATTCCGACCGCGAGCGTATCCTCGGGCGACTTCACCGTGCCATCGATGCCCTGCCTGACCGTGCCCGTCAGGTACTCCGACTCATTATCTTCCAGGGACTCTCCTACCGGGAAGTTGCCAGCCAACTGGACATTTCACCCCACACGGTCCGCAACCATTATGCCTATGCCCTCTCGCAGCTCCGCAAGAAACTGGGAGGGAAATGGATGCTCTGGTTGCTGCTTATGGGGTGATTGCATTCCACCCCCAACTATCACTTTGTCAAAGTGTCAAACGAATCGCCTGAGAGTGCCCTTCCTCGCAGCCAACTGCAAGTTTGTGCGCAAAACGGGCCTTCTCGGGCGATTCGCAAAATACACATTGTCAGAACCGGGAAATAATTGCCTGCATACATACACAAACTGGGACGAAAATATCATCAGCAAGAAAGGAGAATGAAACACATACCTGTCAATATCATAGTTCCCAATCGAACGTCTTCCGGAACAAGCCAGAGGCAAAAATCACTAAATAATTGTTCCCAAACCATAAAACAAGTGTTTCACTGTTCGAAATCTTGACTTCGACGGATGAAACAATATTGTTTCACTCATCAAACAATATTGTTTGACGTACCAAACACAAGTGTTTGACTTCCCAAACAATATTGTTTCGCGGTATAATTATTCGTTTTTGACCCGGATTTGGAATAAGTATGCACGAGCCATCGCATGAATATTCCTAAAAAAGCCTATCTTGCCCGATTTTTCAAAAGTACGCGTTAGCTGGAAACAGTCAAATGAGAAATTCTGTCAAGCAAAACAGAGGAATCGCTTACATTCTGTTTTCAGGACCTCGTCCAGAACTTTTCGTCAGGACTTGCTTGCACATTTCCGGCGATTCGCTACCTTTGTGCTGGAAGTTCACTAAAAATGAAATACTTATGACAAAAGTTATTCGAAAAATCGGATTGGTGGCGCACGATGCCATGAAGAAAGACATGATTGAATGGGTGCTGTGGAACTCGGAACGCCTCATCGGACATAAATTCTACTGCACCGGTACTACGGGAACATTCATCAAGAAGGCGTTGGAGGAAAAGCATCCCGACATCGAATGGGACATCACCCTCCTGAAATCGGGACCCCTGGGAGGAGACCAGCAGATTGGTTCGCGCATCGTGGAGGGGGAGATCGACTACCTGTTCTTCTTCACCGACCCCATGACCTTGCAGCCGCACGACACCGATGTGAAGGCACTGACCCGTCTTGCCGGCGTGGAGAACATCGTGTTCTGCTGCAACCGCTCGACAGCGGACCACATCATTACCAGTCCGCTCTTCACCGACCCGACGTATGAACGCATCCATCCCGACTATACCAACTATGCCCAACGTTTCGCCAACCGCCCCATCGTTTCGGAGGCTGTAGAACAGGTGAAAAAGCGGAAAAACAGAAAGAAGTCCGAGGACTAACGGAGGGAGAAAGTCGGACCGGAAACGAAAACATTGAAAAACGGACAAGGAGGTTTCAGCTGTCCCGAGACAACGAACGTGTCGGGATACGGCTGCAACCTCCTTGTCCGCTTGTTTACCCGTCAGCTGAGCAGCAACTTGGCGAAGCCGGTCATTTCGAACACGCCTTTCACCATCGGCTGTAGTTCACTGACTTCAAGACGTCCGTTCTGAGCCAACACATATTTCTTCAGCTTCAAAAACACACGCAAGCCGGAACTGCTGATGTACTCCATGTCACGGCAGTCGAGGTACAAATCGGGATGGCTCTGTTCCCACACCGGGGACAATGCCTGTTCCAGGTCGTTCGCTGCAACCGTGTCCAGCCGGCCTTCAATGCGGACGGTCGTTTTTGAATCGTTGGTTGTAAGAGATACTTTCATGATTTTATCGAGTTAAAAAGGGAAAACAATCGGGGTTATGAACAAGGTAGCTGCCAGGATGATGACATTCATGATGAGACCCAGCCGCATGAAGTCGGAGAAACGGTAACCGCCGGGACCGTACACCAGCATGTGTGTCGGTGAACCCACGGGAGAAGCGAAGCAGCAGCTGACGGCAATGAGCAGCCCGATGCAGAATGTCATGGGGTTGACGTTCATCGTCAGTGCAGCCTGATAGGCAACCGGATAGAGGATGGCGGCAGCCGCCGTATTGCTGACCAGCTCGGACAGGATGATAGCACACAGGCAGACGCAGGTCAGGGTCAGCAGCGGACTGTTCCCCGAGAAGGACAACAATTTGGCTGCCAGGAGTTCGGCAAGACCCACCTTCTCAATGGCAAGTCCCATGCAGACGGAACCTGCAAAAATCAGCAGGATGCCCCAGTCGATGCTTTCGCGTGCCTGCCGGATGCTGCAACAGTGGGTGATAATCATGGCAAAGGCTGCCAGGAAACAGGAGGTCATGAGAGGCAGCACATTGAATGACGACAGCAGAATCATCGCCACCATAATCAGCGAAGACACAATGGTCTTGGAACCGATGTTGGGCACTTTCTCCGAATCAAACAACTGCAGGTCCGCCTGGTAATTGGCAGGATGCTTCAGGAACGAGGGGCTGCACTCCAGCAGCAGCGTGTCTCCCTTCTCCAGCACGACCTCACGGGGACTCTGCTGGATGCGTTCTCCCTCCCGGGCAACGGCAATCAGGACCACATCATTCTTCTCTTCAAAGTCAGTGTCCTCCATCTTCTTGCCCACCAGCGGACTGGTGAAACGGACGTTCGCCATCTGCAGGCGCCGGTTGCGGTCGACTTCATCCAGAGTAAACACGTGGTGGGTGGCATTGACCAGCTGATGGGACTTCCGCAGTTCCAGAATCCGCTCGACATCACCGGAGAACACCAGACGGTCACCACCGAAGATGAACTCGTCCTTGCTCACCGGGGAGATGATTTCATGGTCAAAACGGATAATCTCAATGATGTGTCCGCCGGGGACCTTGTAAAGCCCGGCTTCCTCGACAGTCTCTCCCACATGAGGACATTCCGTCGGCACCAGCAGCTCGACCGTGTAGTCAGAGACATTCTCCAACGCATCCTCCTGCGATTTCCGTACAGGCAGCAACCGGCTCAATGCCAGTGTGGAGAGAATACCGACCACCAGGCAGAACACACCCACGACCGTCGGTGTAAACAGTCCCATCGCCTCCCCCGTATCGTCGGCATAAAAACCGGCAATCACCAGGTTGGTAGGCGAACCGATGAGCGTGATGGTTCCTCCCATGCACGAGGCATAGCTCAAGGGAATCAACAGTTTTGAAGGGGCGATGCCCAACCTTCTTGCCCACATCTTCACCGCACGCAGGAACAGGGCAACCACCGTCGTATTGCTCAACACCGTGCTCAGCATGGCCACGGGAAACATGAGGCGCAACAGTGCCTTCCCGTACGTCTTGGGCATGCCCAGGCAGTATTTGACAATCCATTGCAGGACACCGGAATAGACCAGTCCGGCAATGATGACAAACAGGGCGCCCGTCATGATGACCGACTCCGAACTGAAGCTGCTGAGCGCTTCGTCCACCGGAAGGACACCCGTAGTGACAAACACCACCATGCTGCCCATAAACACATAATCACCCGGCAGTTTTGTGAAGAGCATCAAGCCGAAGACCACCAGTATGGTCAGCAAGACAATCCACATATCCGGATTCATTCCTAGAAAAATGATACTTTCCATCGTTTTGCTTTATTTAGTTAGAAATGTTGTTTCAGCTTGTCAGCTTGCCCCTCTTCACCAGTGTCAGCCGGTTTTCACCGTCCGTCCGTTGGTAGCGGACCTCGTCCATGATGCGCCGCACCAGCAGAAGTCCCAGTCCTCCCGGCGTCCTCTCTTCTGCGGGAAGCGTCACGTCGGCTTCCGGAACCTGTGTCGGGTCAAAAGCCTGTCCGCTGTCCCGCAACTCGAAAACCAGGTTGCCGTCCCGGCATGCTGCCGTCAGACGGATAAGACCCTCCCCGTCACCGTATGCATAACGGATAACGTTCGTGACCGCCTCCTCTACTGCCAGGAGCACCATCTCCGTCTCATCGGCAGGGATACCGGCACGTTGCCCCGCCTGCTTGACGAAGTCCTCCAGACGGAGAATCTCCGTGAGCCGGTTCTCCAGCACCAGTTCCATCTCCTGCGAATCCGGGTCGTGCTTCAAGCGGAGAGCCAGCATGGTCAGGTCGTCGTTCTGTTCCGCCTCACCGGCAAAGTCCTTCACGCTCCGCTCCAGTGTACGGATAATTTCCTGTGCCGGCAGTTCCTGCATGCCTTCGAGGGTCGCCAGCAGACGTTCCACGGAGTACAACTCCTCCGACGGGTTCTCCGCCTCGGTCAGTCCGTCGGTGTAGAGCAACAGGAGGCTGCCGTTATCCAGACGTCCGGACTCCGCCACGTAGTCGAAGTCCTTGAATACACCTATCGGTATATTGGGCAGGCAGGACAACAGGCGCGGCTTCCCCCCCGTCTGCAGGAACACCGGGGGATTGTGCCCCGCATTGCAGTAGTCCAGTTCGCCGGATGCCAGGTCGAGCACTCCGACGAACAGGGTGATGAACATGTTCGACTCGTTGTTGTCCGCCACCGCACGGTTCAGGGCAGCAACTATTTCACCCGCCGTCTTCCGGTGAACGGCAATCGTACGGAACAGGCTTCGGGTAACCGCCATCAGCAGTGAGGCAGGAATCCCCTTGCCCGACACGTCGCCAATCACGAAGAGCAGCTTCTCCTCGTGGATAAAGAAGTCATACAGGTCGCCGCCCACCTCCTTTGCCGGCTTCAGGATGGCATAGAGGTCGATGTCCTTCCGTTCCGGGAAAGGCGGGAAAAGTTTGGGAATCATGCCCATCTGTATCTCACTGGCAATGCGCAACTCACTCTCGATGCGCTCCTTGCGGACCGTCGTCTGTTGCAGCTCCTCCATGTATTCCGCCAGCTCGCGCTTCATGTACTCGAACGCATCGCGCAGCTGTCCCATCTCATCGTCATACGGGCTCGGAGGCAACGGTGTCTGGAAGTCTCCTCCCGCAATCTGCCGGGCCGCCTGTGCAAAGCGTGACAAAGGGTTCAGAATGTGACGGATAATGTGTCCGCAGACCAGTCCGAGCACCACCAGTCCCACTACGGCAATCAGCACCACGCACCACTGTATCTTGTCCAGACTGGCAAAGATTTCCTCGCGTGGACAGACCGTGGCGACCGACCATCCCGTCGTCTCGATGGGTGCATAAAACACGTAGGAGAGCGTGTCGTCGTTCTGCAACACCTCCATACCCCGTCTGCCTGCCAGCATGTCGCGCCCGATTTTCTGCGTAGTCGAGTCCTTCATGGTCTTGGTAGCGGAAAAGATGGTCTCATGCAGGATACGTTCCGGACGGTGATGGACAATGTAGGTTCCCTCCCTGCCAATCATCAGGTTGTAGGAACGCGGATAAGGGCGTATTCCGTTCACCAGCTCGGTTAGCCATGCCAGCGAGATGTCTGCCGTAAAGACGCCGTACATGCGGTGATCGGCATCATAGAGAGGTTGGGAATAAGTCGTCATGAGCATCTCTCCTCCTCCGGTGTCGTAGTAAGGTTCGCTCCAATGCGCCTTTCCGGTCTGCATCGGACGGGAGAACCACTCCTTTTCGCTGTAATTGTAGCGTTCGGTTCCCAGCTGTCGCCGACGGATATCCCCATTGGCGTCCTTGAACACATAGGGTGAGTAGTAGGAGCCCTTGTCGCGGAAGAAGTCTTCGCGGAAGGCAACGGCACTCCCGCTGATGATGGGATTGCGTTCCACGAAACGGGTCAGGAGTGTATAGAGGGAGTCGGGCTTGTTCAGCTCTTCGCCGACCGCCCAAGAGGAATTGGCAACTGCCGTCTCCACGGAGTTGAGCACACCGTCAATGCGCAGGATGGTGTTATCGAGCTGTGCATCGGCACGGTGTACCGCCTCTTCACGGATGAAGCGGTAGGAAAAACGAAAAATCACGTAAAAGGCGAGAATGAACAGCAAGGCGGTGAAGCCTACGACATAAACGCGCAAACGAGCCGTAAAGGAATGGCTCATGAAGTCGGGGTTCCATCTTTTCATGTGATGTGTATGTTTCTTTCCGGGTATAACCGGACTAAAGCAACAAGATAACTCTTCAGCTACAAATGGATAAGTTCCGGCTCGCAAGCAGACCCTGTCCATTCTATTAACCGTGCAAATTTAGAAGAATCTCGCGGCATAGCTATACAAAAATGACCGTATTTTTCTTCAGACAGCAGCAGAAAGAAGGTAGAAAGGCACAGCATCGCCTATATTGGCAAGGTCTGAAATGCAGTTCAGAGCAGCGGACAAAATAGAAACGAAGAAGGAAACAAGGGAAGCGGACGCAAGAAAAATTCTTAACATACCAAACATCCTATTTATCCAACAAACAGTACATAGTCTCTCCTCTTCAGGAGTCCCGGAATCGTTAAAACCGCCCCATTACGGGCTGTACGGGAAGGAAGCGGACATGGAATATTTACCAAAAGCATGTATTTTCTGCCCCTTTTAGCAGAATGACCGGGAAATCTCTTGCAGATAACGCTTTTTACATACATTTGTGAAGAGTTGACGAAACTCAACGGAACTTTCGACCCCAAGACAGGACAGACCGCTGTCGACGAGGACGCTGCCGGCGCCAGTGTCTACCAGAGCCTGACCGATGCGAACAACCACACCTTCACCGGCTTCTTCCTTCCGCAGACTCTCGGAAGCGAAGGTTTGCTCATCGAGGGTGCCATGAGCACGAAAACAACCCGCGTATATTATAAGGTGGAAATCACCAACCTGAAAGAGCTGCTTCCGGGCTACTCCTACAACTACACCCTGACAGCCAACGACTACAACGACAGCCCGATTCGCCTGACCATCACCGGGACGCAAATCAGCCCGTGGAAAGATGTCGACGGCGGCAACCTGGAGCCTGACCCGGGCGTAGTGGGTACAGAGACCACCATGACCCCTTCAGACTGGGGCACCATCACCAACGAGGACATCGAGGCAACCCCGAAGAAATAGCCTTTATCTCATCTTATTAACAGACTAAGACAAGTTCATATCATGAAACTATCCGCATACTTATCCATCGCGTTGCTGGCAGCCGGTATGTCTGCCACCGTTTCCTGTTCCCAAGAGAACGAGCCTGACCTGACCGCCTCTTCCGTACAAGGACTGACCATCAGCATCTCCGATTCCGGCTATGCCACGACCGACGGCACACGTGCCATCGACCAAGCCTACAAGACCACTTTCACCGATGGGGATGCCATCGGCGTGTTTGCCGTACGCAGCGGCAAGGTGGTCGAGAAAATATCCAACCGCAAGTTCACCTTCAAGGAGGGAAACTGGGAGCTGGAGGGTGAACCCATCGAATACAAGGGCACGGAATTCAAATACATGAAGTTCTTCGCCTACTATCCCTACAGCGAAGATGTGAAGTTCGACGCCGGGAAATGGGATGCAGCCACACAGACGGGCGACCCGTTCGAATCGTATGTCAACACCTGGAACATCCAGTCCGACCAAAGCGGCGACAACTACACGAAGCAAGACCTCATGACCAGTTCAAGCGATGCCGAGGGGGAACGTCTGCAAGGCAAAGTAGCCTTCACGATGACCCACCGCATGAGCCTCGTCGTGCTGGAGATGCCGAAGCTGACCTATGACTTCACCAATCCGGGACTGGACGACTATCAGATGAACGTTTCACCTGCGGACTTCCAAATCAACGGCAAGGCAGCACATCCGCATTACGACGCAGCGACCCATACCTACCTGGCACTGGTCAATCCCGGCAAGGACTTCACCATCGGCGGTTCCTACACCGGTACCCAACTGATGGAGTACAGCGCCAAAGGGAACCTGCAAGGTGGCAACGCAAAGAAATACACCATAAAGGATGCAGGCAAGATCAGCTATACCCTTGCCATAGGCGACTATTTCTGCGCCGACGGCTCCCTGGTAAGCAAGGATGCGGAGACGGTCCCGGCAAATGTCGTGGGCATCGTGGCATACGCCGGCAATCCGCAGCCGCACGTCATGGCTCCGGATGCCTGCAGCGATGTGCAGGACGCGCTCTTCCGCGACTATCCTTCCGCTTCTCACGGACTGATACTGGCGCTGAACAATGCTGCGCTGGAAGACGGCTCCACCACTTCCCAATACCACTCCGGCAAGTCAGGTACGTATGATACCTGGTTCGATGACGATGCGGAATGGGCAGGCAAGTTCGTTTACTGCAACACCAGCCGCAACGGCAGCCTGAAGAACGATGTGCTCGCCATGTATCCCGCCTTCTTCGGTTACAACAACACGGTCCTCATGACCATGGTGACGGAAGAGGGAAAAGGTTCTCCCTCGACCTGCGACTATGCCTGCAAGTTCATCCAGGCATACCGCTCCGCCGTGGAACTTCCTGCATCGGCAAGTCCGTGGTACCTCCCGTCCGCCAAAGGTCTGCAACAGGTAGCAGACAACCTGAGCCAGCTCAACAGCAGCCTGACGAAAGCCGGCGGACAGGAACTCGTCTCCACTACCGCACAGTCCGGACACTACTGGACGAGCGTCCTGCGCAGCGAGGTATACCAATGGACCCACGGCATGGAAGGCGGGCTCTATACCGTCCTGGCTGAACGCGGCTCACGAGCCGGACAATTCCGCATGATGGCAGCCTTCTGATTGCCGCATGCTTCCTTACTCCTAAAGACAGATATCTATGAACAAGAAAAACTACATAACAGGCACGACCCTACCCCTGGTCCTGTTTGTGTCGGCATTTGCAGCCTCGCCCCTCGCCGGGAGCAGGGTCCTTGCCGAGACACGGATGGAACAGCAGCAGGGCATCCTCAAGGGTACGGTCGTGGACGATAAAGGCGAACCGGTCATCGGTGCAAGCGTACAGGTGCAAGGTGTAAAGGCGGGTGCCATCACCGATATCGACGGAAACTTCTCCATCAAAGTCAAACCGGGCACAAGGCTCACCATCTCTTTCATCGGCTATCAGACGGTGACCATGGAGGCCCGTCCGGGCATGACAATCACCCTGCACGAGGATACACAGATGATTCAGGAGGTGCAGGTCGTCGCCTACGGTGTGCAGAAGAAAGTGACCGTGACCGGTGCAGTCGCCAGTGTGAAGACCGAAGACCTGACCCGTACACCGGTAGGCTCGGTATCGAATGTCCTGGGCGGACAGATGACCGGTCTGACCACCGTGCAGTATTCCGGAGAGCCGGGCTCGGATGCGGCGAGCATCTTCGTCCGCGGCAAGGCGACCTTCGGGGATTCATCGCCGCTGATTCAGGTCGACGGCGTGGAACGCAGCATGAACGACATCGACCCGAATGAAATCGAGAGCATCACCGTCCTGAAGGATGCTTCCGCCACGGCTGTATTCGGCATCCGAGGGGCAAACGGCGTCGTCCTGATAACGACCAAACGTGGCGCAGAAGGCAAGGCGAAGATATCCTTCACCACGTCTGCCAGTATCCTGACACCGACAAAGATGGTGGAACAGGCAGACTCTTACGACTATGCCACGTTCTACAACCGGATGCGCGAGCTGGACGGGATGACACCGATGTTCTCGGACGAGATTATCCAGAAGTTCAAGGACCACTCCGACCCCATCCGCTTCCCCGACACCCGTTGGGCGGACTACATCATGAAGGACCGGACGCTCCAGAGCCAGCACAACCTGAGCATCTCGGGCGGCACGAAGACGGTGCGCTACTTCATCTCTGCCGGAGCCTATACGCAGGGCGGCCTGTTCAACAACTTCAGCCTCCCCTATAACCTGGACTACTCCTACCAGCGGTTCAACTACCGCTCGAACCTCGACTTCACCGTGACAAAGAGCACCACGCTGCAAATCAACCTGAGCGGCAACGTGGACAACTCCGACAAGCCGCACACCAGCCAGGGCGCGTCGGGCATGATCAAGAACATGTACTATGCCACACCGTTCTCCAGCCCCGGCATCATCGACGGACGCTACATCGTGACCGCCACCGACTACAGCGACCTGCAGCTGCCGTTCACGGGAGGCACCGGCATGGCTTACTACGGTACCGGCACCAATCATCAGAGCAACAACAAGCTGAACGCCGACCTCGTCATAGACCAAAAGCTCGACTTCCTGACCAAGGGACTCTCGTTCAAGCTGAAAGGTTCCTACAACAGCGACTTCACCATCTACAAGTATGGCGAAGGTGGCGCCGTGGCAGTCTATACGCCGGTCATTCAGGAGGACGGTTCACTGAAGTACCGCAAGTCGGGCGAGAACACCGACATCCGATACAGCCAGAAGACCGGCAAAGGACGCGACTGGTACATGGAGGCTGGCTTCAACTACGCACGCACCTTCGGCGACCACAGTGTCAGCGCCCTGGTGCTCTACAACCAGTCGAAGGAGTACTACTACGGCTCGACCTACAGCGACATTCCCCGCGGCTATGTCGGATTGGTCGGACGTGCAACCTATGACTACAAGAACCGCTACATGGCTGAGTTCAACATCGGCTACAACGGCTCGGAGAACTTCGCTCCGGAACGTCGCTTCGGTACGTTCCCTGCCGGCTCAGCGGGATGGATACTCAGCGAGGAGAACTTCTTCAAACCGCTGAAAAAGTACGTCAGCTTCCTCAAGCTGCGCGTCAGCTTCGGATTTGTGGGCAACGACAAGACCACAAACAAGGACCTGCGCTTCCTCTACCTGGCAGACCCGTATGAAATCAACAACAGCGAGTCCCCCAACCGCAACGGAGGCTATGGATACAACTTCGGCATCGAGAACGGAACCATCAGCCTGGGCGCCCGCGAAGCATCGAAGAACAATGCCGACGTCGGTTGGGAGAAAGCCTTCAAACAGAACTACGGTATCGACGCCAACTTCTTCGACGACCGCTTGCGCGCGACCTTCGAGTACTACCGGGAACACCGCACCAACATCCTGCTGCAGGACGGGACCGCTCCCAGCATCATCGGCTTCAGCGTGCCTTTTGCCAACCTGGGAGCTGTCGACAGCTGGGGATGGGAACTGTCCCTGAAGTGGAACGACAAGTTCGGCGACGACTTCCGCTACTGGGCAAACCTCAACTTGTCGCAGAACCAGAACGAGGTCATCGACCGCAAGGAAGCTCCGCAAAGCAACCTCTACCAGTATCAGAAGGGACACCGCATCGGGGCGCGGTCGCAATATGTGTTCTGGCGCTACTACGACGAACAGACGCCGGACCTGTATGAGCAGACTTTCCACCGCCCCTATCCGCAACAGATGGCGGAACTGCGTCCGGGTGACGCCGTTTATGTGGACCTGAACGGTGACCGCAAGATTGACGTGAACGACATGAGCCGCGACTACGGCTACACCGACGACCCGGAGTACATGCTCGGCTTCAACTTCGGCTTCAGCTGGAAGAACTGGGAGTTCAACAGCCAGTGGACAGCCGCGTGGAACGTGTCGCGCATGATTTCCGATGTGTTCCGACAGCCCTTCACCTCGGCAACGGGACCCACGACGGGCGGTCTGCTGGCCTACCACCTCGACAACACATGGACACCCGACAATCCGTCGCAGAGCGCCAAGTATCCGCGTCCGACCTGGGAGAATGCGACCAACAACTACGCATCGAGCACGCTCTATGAGAAGGATTCGAAGTACCTGCGCCTGAAGACGCTCCAGCTGGCCTACAACTTCAACTTCCCCTGGATGAAGAAGCTGAAGATGAACACCTGCCAGCTTGCCCTGAGCGGCTACAACCTGCTGACCTTCACACCCTATCTCTGGGGAGACCCGGAGACCCGGGCTAGCAATGCCCCGTCCTACCCACTGGCACGCACTTACACACTGAGCTTAAAACTGGGATTCTAACTTAAAAGCAAACAACTATGAGAACTACATATACCTGGGTCATCGGCGCCCTGCTCTTCGCGTCCGTCGGAGCTGCCTCGTGCGTGGATGACATCAAATTCGGGAATGCCTTCCTGGACAAGGCACCGGGAGGAACAGCCACCAAAGACACGGTGTTCTCCAGTGCGCTCTACACCCAGCAGTTCCTGAACGCCATCTACGGACGGCAATACTACGGACTGCCGTACAAGGACGACACCTCGCTGCCCGTCTCCAGCAGCGCCTATGTGGGCAAAGCGGAAGCCTTGTCCGACTGCTGGCAGCTGCACTGGGCGGCACCGACCATCTATTCGCAATACTACACGGGCATCCACAAGGCGAACTACGTCCGTCGCGAGGACAAGTTCTGCTGGAACGACGAAAAGGTCTGGGAGGTCACACGCTGGTGCTGGCTGCTCATCGAAAACATCGACAAGGTGCCCGACCTGAGTGCCTCCGAGAAAGCCCGCATGGTGGCAGAGGCAAAGTGCCTCATCGCAACCCGCTACTTCGACATGTTCCGACACTATGGCGGACTGCCCATCCTGCGCTCTTCATTCATCGGCAACGAATCGAGCTACAGTAATCCGCGGGCAACGGTGGAGGAGACCGTGAACTTCATGATTGAGATGCTCGACGACGCCATCAACTCGGGCGCACTGCCCTGGGCTTACGACGGCTCCACCGCAGCCACCAGTCCGACTTACACGGGACGATGGACGAAGGCGGGAGCCATGGCGCTGAAGTGCAAAATCTGGCAGTTTGCCGCTTCTCCTCTGTTCAACGATGCGCAAGGCTACGCCGGGGGTTCGTCGGAGGCGGAACAGAAACATCTCGTGTGGTACGGAGGCTACAGGAAAGAGTTGTGGGACAACTGCCTGAAGGCTTGCGAGGACTTCATGAACGCGCTCCGGCAGAACGGGTTCTACGAACTGAAGCAGTCGGTCAACAACACCCCGGCAGGCTATCGCTGGGCTTACCGCATGGCGTACATCGCACAGGACAGCCGCGAGATTCTGCACTCCGTCCGCACCAATGGCTATGATGCCTTCAAGTCCGCCACCTACATGTGGCACTATTGGGCGGACCTGGGACGCAACTCCTACACTCCGACGCAGGAGTATGTCGAGATGTTCCCGTGGGCTGACGGCAAACCTTTCGACTGGGACAAGACCAAGGCGGAAGGAAGGCTGGACGCCATGTTCATGACCGGCACGCTCGAAGGGGGCGACCTGACGCTGACTCGTGACCCGCGTCTCTATGAGAGTGCCCGCGTCAACGGACTGCCGAAAATGCTCGACTGGTCGACTCCTGCAGGCGTGATGGGCGGACAGCCCTACGAGCTCTGGGTGGGAGGCTATGATGCCGGAAACAACTCGAAGAACGAGACGGGACAATACGCCACCGGTTATGACAACATGAAGTATTACTTGGGGAACGACTACCTGCGCCAGTACACCCAGTGGGTGACGCTCCGCCTGTCGGACATCTACCTCACCTATGCCGAAGCACTCCTGCAGGCACGCAACGACAATGCCGGTGCACTGGAGTATATAAATAAGGTAAGGGCACGTGTCGGACTGGGCAAGCTAGAGGACTGCAACCCGGACAAGAACCTGCGCAGCAACAAGGCCAACCTCCTGCAGGAGCTGCTCCGCGAGCGTGCCTGCGAACTGGGACTGGAGGATTCACGATTCTTCGACCTCATCCGTTACAAGCGGAAGGACCTCTTCGAGAAGGAGCTGCACGGACTGCTCATCTATCGGCTCGACGAGAACGGCAACCGCATCTACACGAAGTGGTTTGAGGGCGACCAGAACAAGGGCGCGAAGCAGCCGACCCGCTTCGACTATGAGAAGTTCGTCCTGAAGAACATCCGCCGCTACTGGTGGGATAACGGCTTCGATGCCAAATGGTACCTGTCGCCCATCCCGGAAATAGAAATCAACAAGAAGTATGGTCTCGTACAGAACCCGGGATGGTAAGGTCCGGCAAGACGAGAAGTGAATAACCAAACGATGAATGGATTTATGAAAACATATAGATATCTGATAGTAGCAGGACTGATGTGCGCGAACCTGCCTGCACTGGCGCAAGAAGCCGTCGGGAATGTCACGGGAGTGGTCGTCGACCCGGCAGGACGCCCCGTCTATGGCGCGTCGGTCATGGTCATCGGTGCGCCCGGTACGCGGGTGGAGACCGACAAAGACGGCAAGTTCTCCATCAAGGCTGCCAAAAACGAAAAGCTTGTCGTGTTCAGTCCCGACAAAGGGACAACCACTGTCCGGGTGGACGACTCACTGACGAAGGTGGTCATGGGCTATAAGGCGGAAACGGTCGACGTGGGCGCCGACCGCACGTTTACCCGCGGAGAGTCGACCATGGCAGTCTCGACGGTCTCTGCTCCGGCACTCGACAAACGCGCTGCCAAGGACATAGCCAATGCGTTGCTGGGACAGGGGCTCGGGCTCATCTCCCTGCAGAATGCCGGCAACTACGCGGCTGTCGAACCGACGTTCTACGTCCGTGGCTTGCAAAGCCTGTCGAGCAGTGCCCCGTTGCTCCTCGTCGACGGCGTGGAGCGTGACCTCTCGTTCGTCAGTCCGGAGGAGGTGGAGTCCGTCTCGGTACTGAAGGACGCACCTGCCGTGGCATTGTATGGCTACAAGGCGGTCAACGGAGCCATCCTCGTGACGACCAAACGGGGCAAGTACAACACGCGCGAGATGCGGTTCACCTACGACCATGTCACCAACTTCCTCTCACGCAAACCGGAGTTCGTCGACGCGCCGACCTATGCACGCGCCATGAACGAGGCACGCGCCAACGAGGGACTGGCACCGCGCTATGCCGACAAGGAAATCGAATACTTCGGCAACGGAGAGTTTCCCTACCTCTATCCCAACGTGAACTGGCTCGACGAGACGTTCAGGAACACCGGCGTGTCGAACAAGTACACGATGGAGATACGCGGGGGAGGGTCCAAGTTCCGCTACTACACGTTGCTCGGACTGGTGACCGACAAAGGCTTCATCAAGCACCCCGACGTGAACGACGGCTACTCCACACAGAACAAATACGCACGCGGCAACCTGCGTTCCAACCTGGACATCGACGTGTCCAACAGCACCCGGCTGAAACTCAACCTGCTGGGAACGCTGTCCGAGTCGAGCCGGCCCGGCGCGTCCGCCAACCTGTGGGACATGATTTACACCGTGCCTGCCGGCGCCTTCCCCATCCGCAACGAAGACGGGCTCTGGGGCGGCAACAACAATACCTTCACGGGCACACTCAACCCGGTAGCACAGGCACAGGGAGCCGCCTACTCGAAGGGACACACCAAGAGCCTTTATGCCGACCTCACCCTGACACAGGACCTCTCCGGGTTCGTCAAAGGGCTGGGAGCGACCCTCCGCCTGGCATACGACAACTACTCCTCCATCTGGGAAGACCACAGCCAGGCATACCAGTACGGCGGCTACGTCGTGACCTACGACGAGGTGAACGGACCGTTCTACACCCAGACCACCGGAGGCGAGCCGGGCACCATGGGCAAGAGCGCCAACATCAACAGCTGGATGCGGCTCTTCAACTTCGCCGGAAGCATCGACTACAGCCGCACCTTCGCCGGGAAGCACGATGTGTTCTCACAGGCCAAGTGGGAATATGAGTTCCGCGATGCCTACGGACTGAACACGACCATCTTCCGGCAGAACCTCTCGTGGTTCACCCACTACGGCTATGCCAAGCGTTACTTTGCCGACCTCGCCCTGTCAGGTTCCGCCTCCAGCCTGCTGGCTCCGGGACACAAGTGGGCGTTCTCGCCGACGGTCTCTGCGGCATGGGTGTTGTCGGAAGAGGACTTCATGCAGCGTGCGTCCTGGGTCGACTTCCTGAAGCTGCGCGCCTCCTTCGGTGTCATCAACGCCGACTACCTGCCGAAGGACGGGAGCGACACCGTGCTCGACTACTGGGACCAGATTTACACCACGAGCGGCGTGCGCTACATGTTCAACAGCGCCTATGACTCTTCGTTCGGAACGACTGCCATCAGCCGTCTCGCCTCGGTGAACTCCACCCACGAGAAAGCGTACAAATACAACCTGGGCGTAGACGCCACGTTGTGGGGCGGTCTGGACGTGACCCTGGAAGGATACTACCAGCGGAGGAAGGACATCTGGGTGTCGTCCGACGGCAAATACACCGCCGTGCTGGGCATGGGTGCCCCGTTCGAGAATGCCGGTATCGTCGACAGCTGGGGCGTGGAGGTCGGAGCGAACTACACCGCCCGGCTCGGCTCCGTCATCGTGAATGCCGGCGGGAACTTCAACTGGAACCGCAATGAAATCAAGGAGCAGCTGGAGGAGCCGCGCCAGTATCCCAACCTGGTCCAGACGGGACATAGCCTCAACCAGCTCTACGGACTGGTTGCCGACGGACTGTTCAGGGACGCTGACGAAGTGGCACAGCGACAGCAGACGCTGCCCCAGAACTTCAGCACGCTCTACGCTGGCGACGTGAAGTATAAGGACATCAACGGAGACCACCTCATCGACAGCAACGACCGGACCGCCATCGGCTACAGCACCACCGCGCCCCGCATCTTCTACTCCTTCCACCTCGGAGCGGAATGGAAGGGATGGGGGGTCGACGCCCTGTTCCAGGGGACGGCACAGTACTCGGCACTGCTGAACACGAAGAGCCTCTTCCGTCCGCTGCTGAACACCACCACGCTCTCCAGCCACTACTATGACAACCGCTGGACACCCGAGCATCCCGATGCCCGTTATCCGCGTCTCGCCACCCAGAGCTCGAACAACAACTACCAGACGAGTACCCTGTGGCTTGCCGACCGGTCGTTCCTGAAGCTCCGCAACGTCGAGGTGTACTACCGCTTCCCCAAGAGCCTGCTCCAGAAGACACGCTTCATCGGCGACGCCAAACTCTATGCCCGGGGAGTGGACCTGCTGTGTCTGGACCACATCGACGTGGCGGACCCGGAAGCGTACGGCGCCACCAACCCGCTGAACAAGAGCCTGGTCGTGGGACTGCAAATAGGTTTTTAATCCTTTAAGACAAGACGAACTATGAAACTGAATACATTCCTCTGTGGCGTCCTGTGCCTGGGAGCGCTGTCTGCCTGCTCCGAAGAGATGGACTACCACGAATACAACAACTACGATGAGGACTTCGTGAAGCTGAACTTCGGCAATGTCGGCGGCCTGATAACCAACATCTACTCGGACCTGGACACCGACTTCGGCTCCTACTCCGGCGCGGTCCTCGGCGCCGCGACCGACGAAGCGGAGTACGCGTACTCCGGCGGTGCCATCGAGACGTTCTACAACGGCACCTGGAGTCCGGTCAACACGCCCGCCGGCGCATGGAGCTCCTGCTACCGCGCCATCTCCAACTGCAACCTCTACCTGGAACGGTTCACCGGACTGACCTTCCCCGAACTGGAGATGAATGCCGACTACAAACCGCAGATGTACCGCTACAACAACTACCGTTACGAGGTCCGCTGCCTGAGAGCCTACTACTACTTCCTGCTCGTGCGCCAATATGGCGACGTGCCCTTCAGCGACCATGTACTCACTGCCGACGAGAGCAACAGCCTCCCGCGCACCCCGGCACAGGACATCTTCGACTACATCATTGCCGAGTGTGACGCCGTGAAGGACTCCATCATCGCCGACTATGCCAACCTGCCCGCCGACGTCGCCCTGCCTGCCGAGTCACCCGAGACGGGACGGGTCAACCGCCTGACCGTGCTCGCCCTGAAGGCGCGTGCCGCCCTCTACGCCGCCAGTCCGCTGTTCAACCCGACGGGCAACAAGGAACTGTGGCACCGCGCCGCACTTGCCAACAAGGAGCTGCTCGACGCCGCCGACGCCGCGAAGATGAAGCTCATCGACGACTATGCCAAGCTGTGGACCAAGAACAACTACAAGGACGCCACCTCGGAAATCATCTTCGGCAGAAGGGCGGACCGCGAAAGCAGCAGCATGGAGACCTCCAACTTCCCCGCCGGACTGGAGAACTGCAAGGGTGGCAACTGCCCGACGCAGAACCTCGTGGATGCCTATGAGATGGTGGACGGGAAGCCTTGGGACCAGAGCGCGTTCTACGATCCCGCCAACCCCTGTGCCAACCGCGACCCGCGCCTCGCCGCAACCATTGCCGTCAACGGGGAGACGGGCTGGCCCGCCTGGAACGAAGCCCCGCTGGAGACCTTCCAGGGAGGAGCCAACGGCGAACCGGTCAACGGGGGCACTCCCACGGGCTACTACCTGAAGAAGTACTGCCAGGGCGACATCGACCCGCGCTCGAACAGCACCAACAAGTCGGCATACCACACGTGGATTACCTTCCGCCTGGGAGAGTTCTACCTCAACTATGCCGAGGCAGTCTTCCGCTACCTGGGCAGTGCCGACGCCACCAGTGCGGAGTTCCCCCTTTCCGCCCGGGAGGCAGCCAGCCGGACCCGCGCCCGCAAGAGCGTCAACATGCCACCCTTCCCCACCGGCATGAGCAACGACGAGTTCTGGACGAAGTACAAGAACGAACGGATGGTCGAGCTCGCCTTCGAGGGGCACCGCTTCTGGGACGTCCGTCGCTGGAAAGAGGCTGACAAGTACTTCAGGAGCATCACCGAGATGAAGATTACCCGGCAGACGGACGGCACGTTCGCCTACACCCGCAAGGAAGTAGCCCGCCAATGGGACGACAAGATGTACTTCTTCCCCATCCCCCAGGCGGACAAGCTCAAGAACCCGAACCTCGGGCAGAACCCGGGCTGGGGTGACTGACCGACGGGCGTCCGCCGGACACCCTCCCGGCTCCCGGCACCGGCAGGAGACCGCCCGACCGGTGCCGGACCGGGAAGCTCCGTCCGACACATCACAAACCACACAGAACCATTAACCATACAGACTACCGCTTATGAAAATCCTTCATAAACTCTTGTGGGCTTGCTGCCTCACGGCGAGCCTCACCGCCTGCAAGGACGACACCGACACCCTCCTTCCATCGGACGAGCTGCCGCCCCTGCCGACCGACATCATCACCGGCGACCGTGCCATGTGGGTCAGCTACGACCCGACACCGGACGCGGACGCCAACGCCACCACCGGCATCCACGGTGCCCTCGTCAGCTGGCGCATGCTGCCGACTGACCCGGCAAACACCGCCTTCGACCTCTACAAGTCCGTCAACGACGGGACGGAAACGAAGCTGAACGCCGCACCCATCGCCGATGCCTCCTGCTGGCTGGACGAGACCATCGACCCCGCACAGACCACGCGCTACCGCGTCACCCTTGCCAACCAGGCGGAGACGCTATGCGCCTACACCTTCACACCGCAACGCGCCAAGACGTTCTACTACCGGATTCCCGTCGACGACTCGCGGCTGCCCGACCCCTCGCTGACCTACACCATCGACGACATCCAGCCGGCAGACCTTGACGGCGACGGCGTCATGGAGCTGGTCGTGAAGCGCGAACCCTATGACGGCGCCAACCAGGGCGGCTGGCACAACGGCACCACCCTCCTGCAGGCATACAAGATGGACGGCACCCTCCTGTGGCAGATTGACCTGGGCATCAACATCCGCTCGGGCTCCCACTACACGTCCTACATCGTCTACGACTTCAACGGCGACGGGCTGCCCGAGATTGCCTTCCGCTCGTCAGAGGGAACGACCTTTGCCGACGGGAAGACCATCACCAACGCCGACGGCCGGGTGCATGACTACCGCATCCGCGAAAGCAACGGGGCGGGCTGGGCTTCGGGCGCTTCGCTCCCGACAACCTGCGGACTCGTCTTTGACGGACCGGAGTACATCTCCGTCTGCCGGGCGTTCGACGGACGGGAGATAGCACGTACCGACAACATCGCCCGCGGCGGAAGCGGCTCGAAGAAGGACCGCGCCCAACACTGGATTGACTATTGGGGCGATGACTACGGCAACCGCATGGACCGCTTCTTCATCGGCGTCGCCTACCTCGACGGCATCCCCGACCCATCCACCGGCGTCCGCACGACCAACCCCAGCCTCATCATCTCGCGCGGCATCTACAAGAACTGGCAGGTCCGCGCCCTCGACCTGCGGGAGGACGGCCTGCAGACACGCTGGACCTTCGACACCGCCGAACACAGCGACAAGTGGCTCGCTATGTGCTCGCATGCCTTCCGCGTTGCCGACCTCGACGGGGACGGACGCGACGAGGTGCTCTACGGCTCTGCTGCCATCGACGACAACGGCAACGAGCTCTGGTGCACGGGCAACGGGCACGGCGACTGCCTGAGCGTGGGCAAATTCGTGAAGAACCGCGAGGGACTGCAAATCGTCGCTTCCTTCGAGGAGCCGGGGAACTATGCGGGACAAGGGCACGGCTATGCCTGCCAGGTGATTGACGCACGCGACGGCTCGCTCATCGCCGGACACGGAGCCGGGGACCACGGGGACGTCGGGCGCAGCATCGTGGCAGACATCGACCCCGACAGCCCGAACTTCGAATACTGGTCGTCCATCAACTCGGGGCTCTACAACTGCGCCGGTCCGTCGGACGCACCCGTCACTGCCGACCTGCCGAAGGGCATCGGCGGGGGGACGATGTACAACGCCGCCATCTACTGGAGCGGCGAGCTGACGCGTGACCTTTGGGACCGCGGACTCATCATGAGCTACCGGACGAACCCGCTCACGAAGCGCAACCGGCTGGTGAACTTCAGCACAGGCTACGGCAGCAACCAGGGTAACCACAGCACGAAGTACAACCCGTGCTACTACGGCGACTTCCTCGGCGACTGGCGCGAAGAGGTTATCCTGGGCTCCGAAGACAACAAGTCCATCCTGGTCTTTTCCACCAACTACCCGACGCACCACCGCTTCACCCACCTCATGGAGGACCACACCTATGACCTCTCGCAGGCCATGCAGAACATGGGGTACAACCAGCAGACGAACCTGGGCTTCTACCTGGGCGCCGACATGAACCGATAAAGTTGGCATTTTGTCAAAACGTCAAATGAATCGCCCGAGAAGGGCCTTCCTTGCACCGAAATACGAATCGGTGAGCGGGAAGGGCCTTCTCGGGCGATTTGCTGAATGCAGGTTGTCACCTTACCCTGCATTTTCCTTTCTTTTCTCTCTACGCACGCACACCTTCGCCATCCGGACGGTATGAAATCCTCCGGACAGACATCCAAACGAAAGTTGGGAAACACAAGCCCACTTCCGTCTAAAAATGAAAACAGGTAAAGAATGCAGACAAAACAGACCCTTCTTTTCGTACGGACGTGTCCGCACGGTGGTGCGGATGGGTCGGTACGGTGGTGCGGACGTGTCCGTACGACGGTGAAAAGGGGTAGACACCGCGATGGAAACGGAAGCAAACGGTCGTTTTTATGTGAATAAAATAAAAATACAGCCTCGTCCGGACGGCATTATCTTAAAATGTGTATTCAACTTCGCTCCAGAAGGGAGAAAATCACCAAAGTACGCGTCAGCTGAAAACGCCCAATCGGGAAAAAGAGACAGCCAAACGGGGATTTCCGTGTCAGAACGTCAGCGTCAGCAGGAGTCCCTTCCGCCCTCCAGCAGGCGGCAGAGCCGACGGACGAAATGCGCCCAGTCGTTCTCCGTCAGGAAGTCGCGGTAAGCCTCCATCGAGGCAGGCTCGTCGCCATGTGCCGCCAGCAGAGGGGCAAGGTCGTCGAACGAGCGGAAGGTATAGACCTTCAGGCGCGGCTCGCGTGCATAGTCCTTGAACGAGCCGGTGTCGGGCCCTACGACCTTCGCTCCGAACGCCAGCGAATCCATGAGGATGCCCGAACTGAGCACCGACGCGGCGTGGTAAGGCACCAGGACGAAGCGGCTCCGGTCTAGGTACGTCCGCAGCTCCTCGAACGAGGGGGCGTGGAAGCGGCAGTCGACGTTCGGCAGGCGGACCGCCTCAATCCGCCGTCGGAGCGACTCGTCCGAACAGCCACCCACGATGCACACACGGAAGGTCTGCGGACGGGCGGCGAGGTATTCCAGGAGTTCGAGCACGCCCTTGTACGCCGTGATGTGCCCCCACACGAGGTAGTCGCAGGCAGGCGGGACGTCGGCAGGGACACCCAGACGGTCCTTCGTCGGGTGATGGAGGAAGTGCGCCTTTGCCGCCTGACGGGGGAAGCGTTGGCGGACCAGCTCCACGCCGTCGGTGGCATGGGTGATGATGAGGTCCGCCCCGTGTGCTGCCAGTCGGGTGAGCAGTTCCTTCAGCCGACGGCGGCGCGGGTGATGGGGATGCTTGTTGTGCAGCATCCACACCACCTTCCTGCCCCGCAGCTTCAGCCACACGAACCACAGCACGGCAATGAACGTCTGGATGTATCCGTGACGGAAGTCGGGGATGCTCTCGAACCAGTTGAGGATGACGACGTCGCCCTGCCGTCCCGGCTTCAGGAGCGAGAGGAGCGGATTGCGGTGGGGCGGATTGACGACTTCCACGCCGGGCAGCGCGGAGAGTGCCTGCACCATGTCGTGGATGTAGGGGTTGGGGCGTGTGCCCGGACGGGGTTGCAGGTAGGGGAAGACGGTGACTTTCATAGGCGTGAGGCTGTGCAGTGGTAAGGGATGCCGCAGATGAGCGCGGCAACCTCGGAGAAGGAGCTGTAGTAGGAACCGATGATGCGCCGGGTACGGCTGAGCGTGAAGAAGTCGACGGCTCCCTCCTGCATGCCTGCCAGGCTGGAGCGGTCTGCCGGACGGTCGGACGTGAGGATGCGGTCGCCGAAGTGTGCACGCAGGGCACGCTTGTCCTCCTCGGAGTCGGATGCCACGAAGAAGAGTGTGTCCGCGTGCGCCGCTACCTCGCGCTCCATCTCCTCGATAAAGAGCGACAGGGGACTGCGGGCGATGGAGGCGGCGTTGTCCGTCCGTCGGATGTGTACCCCGACGGTGTGTGGCGTGAAGCGCGCGACGTAGGCGTCGACGAGCCGTCCGACGGTTTCATTCGGACGGAAGAGCTCGCCATAGAGGGCAGGGTCGGCAGGATAGAACGAGTGGCAGCTGCTGATGTACGTACGGCGGTGCTGCGCCATCCATCCGCCGAAGTCGAAGGCAGGTGCGTCCGCCGTCCAGGGTCCCTGTTCATGGAGACGTCCGTCGAACAGCAGCCGCTGGAACACGCCCGGCAACCGTGCGTTCCGTTTGCGCGGACGGTCATAGACCAGCGCGTCCAGCGCCGATGCCTCGTGCAGGCGGATGTCCGGTGCGTCGAGCGGAAGGCAGAGGTCGTCGAAGCGGCAGTTCAGCCCCGCGTCCTTGAACCAGTAGATGTGCAGTGTCTGTCCGTAGTCCCGTGCCAGCGCCACTCCCGAAGCGATGCTCCGCAGGCGGTTGGCGAGTCCTCCGATGGGTATGAGTGTCAGCATGAGTATATGAGTTTATCTGTTTGCAGGGATGGGTGTCTGTCCGCCTTTCACTGTTCCGGCGTGGTTGACCGACGGACGGGTCAACCGCTCCGTTCATCCCCGTCCCCCGCCCTTCAGCTTCCGCAGGTAGCCGAGGGTCTCGCGGAGCATCTCGGAACGCAGCGCATGGAGCGTCCCGACATAGAGCAGGGCGACGAAGGCTATCTTGCAGCCGAAGCGCAGGTAGACATTCCCGAGCGGTGCCACCACGAGGTGCACCACCCCGATGGCAGCAAGGGTCAGGGCGGCATAGGGCAGCAGGTCCCGGAACAGCAGTCCCGCCAGGCTGACGGGGATGCTCCGGCGGATGAAATAGAACCACACGAAGAACCAGGCGAAGTTGACCACGACGTAGTTGATGACCATCTGATAGATGCCCAGCGGAGCGGAGAAGTAGATGACCAGCAGCTGCACCACGTCGAGCGCAATCGTCCCGTACATGTAGACGCCGGAATGTCCGCGGCTGAGCAGCGTGTTCGTGCAGAGGTTGTTCAGCGGCGCGATGATGCCCCAGAGGCAGAACAGCTGCATGTAGGGGACGCTCGCCGCCCACTTGTCCGTCACGGTGATGGTGGTCAGCTCCGGCGCCACGAATGCCAGCCCGAGCATGCAGGGGCAGGTGACGTACGCCATGAAGCCCACGAGCTTGCGGAAGACCGCCTGCTGCCGTCCGGGCGTGTCGGCGACCTGTGCCAGGACCGACTGCGAGACGTTCGACATCATGCCCCACAGACTGGAGTATGCCATGTAGCCCCACTTACGTCCTTGCGAGTAGTAGCCTGCCTGCGCCTTGGAGTAGCGGATGCCGAGTATGAGGGTGAAGATGTTGTCGTTGACGACGTTGAACAGCCCCGTTATCAACAGCTTGCTGCTGAAGGGCAGCATGCGCCGGATGGGGGCTTTGGGGAAGCGGAACGAGGGACGCCAGGGGGAGTAGTGCCAGCGCAGAAGGACGCTCACGGCTCCCTGCACGACCATCTGGACTATGAGACTCCAGTAGGCCATGCCGCAGAGTGCCATCGTCACCGCAACGACGCACGACACGACGAACGCCGTGAGGTCGGCACGGGTCTTCTCCTTCATCATCAGCCGCTTGATGAGGATGGCGTTGTGCACCGTCCCCGTACAGCCGAAGAGGAACCACAGGAAGAGCACCCGGGCGCCTGCCGTCAGTTCGGGCGCGCCATAGAACTCGGCAATCCACGGTGCGGCAAGGAAGAAGAGGACGTACAGCCCCGCTCCCATCGAGCAGCTGAACCAGAAGACGGAGTTATAGTCTTCGTCGGTAGCATCCTTCTTGTTGATGAGTGCCGTGGTGAAGCCGCTGTCCTGAAGCAGGTTGGCCAGGGACGTAAAGATGAGCAGCATGCTGAACAGTCCGTAGTCGTGCGACGAGAGGATGCGTGCCAGCACGATGCCGAAGAACATGCTCGCCACCTGCTGGAGCGTATTGCTGAATCCGCCCCAGAAGAGTCCTTTTGCCGTCTTGTCTTTGAGTGAGTCCATAGGCTAGCGTTTCTTCTCCCAGTACCATTGCCGCAGGGAGGAAAGCGGACGCCCCGCGAAGGTGCGTGTGAGGAATTTCGAAAGGGGGGTGCGCGGCATGACGCGGTGGGGATTGCGGTCCGAGAGGCGGGAAGCCAGGAACGCCTGCCGTCCGAGGAGGGCGATGCGCTCCACATTCTCCCAGCGGATGCGCACCTGGTCGCGGCAACGGTAGAGGCAGACGTTGAACACGCACTGGTCGTGACGGTGTTCGCGGAAGAAGGGTGCCTCGTGCTTCCGCTCTTCTGCCGGCACATCGGTCACGAACTCGGGATGCTCGTCCATGAGCTGTCGCCAGTCGTCCACCAGCCGGACGCTCGCCCCGTTCTTCTTCAGCAGCAGGATGCCGCCCATCACCTGGTAGTACTCGCCCCAGTGCGGTTGCTCGGCGCGTGCATAGTCCAGCAGGCTGCGACGGCAGTAGAACTTGTTGCGGTAGCCCAGCCGGAAGGCGACGACACTCTTCGTCCGCAGGTCCCGGAAGAAGCGGTCCCATTCTGGCGACGGCTGCACGGAGCAGCCTGCATCAGCGTATACCAGGATGTCGCCCTCCTGCATCCAGCGCAGGCATGCCTGCAGAAGGCAGGGTTTCCAGTACCAGTATCCTCCCCCACGGGCATGACACATGAGCGGATGCCGCTTCACATCGTCGGGCAGGTCCGCCGGTCCGTACGTCCGGACGTCGTCGAAGATGCCGAGCGAACGGGCTTCCGCTGCGAGCCGCTGTGCGGAGCGGGTGTAGTTCTCGTCGCCGTAGGTGATGAAATACTTCATGCCGGTCACTTTGCGCTTCCGCCGTTCATGGCAGCATGCTCCTTGAGCAGTTCCTCGCGGATTTGCAGCGAGTTCCATTGCACATTGTGGGGCGTGAGGGCTGCCTTGAGGTGGACAGGTGCGATGCCTGCCGCCTTGGAACGTGAGAGGAAGTTGTAGATGTCGTCGCTGTTGAAATCACAGAATATCATCATCTCCTCGCCGAACGCCGGTCCGGCAGGGGTGTGGCGGAGCGGATAGCCGACGATGCCTGCCAGTGCGCCGATGGTTTCCAGATAGTCCGCGGGGGTAATGTCGCGGCACGAAACGGACAGGGAAGCACACACTTCGCGGATGCGCTTTCCCTTCTCATTGTTTAGGTTATAAAGCAATACTTCTTTCATAATGGTTGTGGGGAAACAAACAATTGACAAGGGACAACGGAAGGACGGTGCGCCCCCGTTGCCGATTGTCAATTGTCAGGGATTAAATCATTTCACTTCGCTGCCCGGCTTCACTTCGCGCATCGGGCCAATCACGGAGAGGCTGCCGTCGAAGTTCTCGGCAGAAAGAATCATGCCCTCCGACACGATACCTTTCAGCTTGCGCGGCGGCAGGTTGGCGATGAAGCACACCTGGCGTCCCACGAGTTCCTCAGGCTTGTAGTGCTGTGCGATACCGGAGACGATGGTGCGGTTCTCCAGTCCGTCGGCAATCTTGAATTGCAGGAGCTTGTCAGCCTTGGGCACCTTGGTGCACTCGAGCACCGTACCCACGCGGATGTCCAGCTTCAGGAAGTCGTCGAACTCAATGTTCGGACGGATGGGGTTCGCCTTGTAGCTGGCTTCCTCGTTTGCCTTCTTGGTCGCTTCGAGCTTTTCCACCTGTGCGGCAATGACTTCGTCGTCAATCTTCTCGAAGAGCAGTTCGGGCTTGCCCAGCTGATGACCGGCAGGGAGCAGGTCCGTATGTCCCAGCTGGTTCCAGTCGAAGCTGTCCATGCAGAGCATCTTGCGCAGCTTCTCCGAGCTGAAGGGCAGGAAGGGTTCGAAGGCGATGGCGAGGTTGGCAACCAGCTGGAGGGCGATGTTCAGAATCGTTGCCACGCGCGGCATGTCGGTCTTGGCAAGCTTCCACGGCTCGGTGTCAGCCAGGTACTTGTTTCCGATGCGTGCCAGGTTCATGGCTTCCTTCTGCGCATCGCGGAACTTGAAGACGTCAAGCAGACGCTCCACCTGCGTCTTCACGTCGGCGAACTCGCGCAAGGTCTCCTTGTCGTAGTCGGTCAGTTCGCCGCACTCGGGTACACGTCCGTCGAAGTATTTCTGCGTCAGCACCAGTGCCCGGTTGACGAAGTTGCCGTAGACGGCGACCAGCTCGTTGTTGTTGCGTGCCTGGAAGTCCTTCCAGGTGAAGTCGTTGTCCTTGGTCTCGGGAGCATTGGCGGTGAGCACGTAACGCAGCACGTCCTGCTTGCCGGGGAAGTCCACCAGGTACTCGTGGAGCCAAACCGCCCAGTTGCGCGAGGTCGATATCTTGTCGCCTTCGAGGTTGAGGAACTCGTTGGCAGGCACGTTGTCGGGCAGGATGTAGCTTCCCTCCGCCTTCAGCATGGCGGGGAAGACGATGCAGTGGAACACGATGTTGTCCTTGCCGATGAAGTGAATCAGGCGTGTCTCGGGGTCCTTCCACCATTTCTCCCACGAGTCGGGCAGAAGCTCCTTCGTGTTGGAGATGTAGCCGATGGGCGCGTCAAACCACACATAGAGCACCTTGCCTTCGGCTCCCTCCACGGGAACAGGGATACCCCAGTCCAGGTCGCGGCTTACGGCACGCGGCTGCAGACCCATGTCAAGCCAGCTCTTGCACTGTCCGTACACGTTCGGACGCCATTCCTTGTGGTCTTCCAGAATCCATTGACGGAGCCATGCCTCGTGCTTGTCGAGCGGAAGGTACCAGTGCTTCGTCTCGCGCATCACGGGCTTGCTGCCGCTGATGGCGCTCTTCGGGTTGATGAGTTCGGTAGGCGAAAGGGAGGTGCCGCACTTCTCGCACTGGTCGCCGTAAGCGCCCTCGGCATGGCAGTGCGGGCACTCGCCGGTGATGTAGCGGTCGGCAAGGAAGGTCTTCGCCTCCTCGTCGTAATACTGCATGCTGGTCTTCTCGATGAATTCGCCTTTATCGTAAAGCGTACGGAAAAAGTCGGAAGCCATCTGGTGATGGGTTGCCGACGAAGTGCGCGAGTACACATCGAACGATATGCCAAATTCCTCGAACGACTTCTTGATGAGGTTGTGGTAACGGTCAACAATATCTTGTGGGGTAACGCCCTCCTTGCGTGCCCGGATGGTGATGGGCACTCCGTGTTCGTCAGACCCGCCGATGAAGAGTACATCTTCCTTCTTCAGGCGCAAGTAACGCACGTAGATGTCGGCAGGAACATACACACCGGCAAGGTGGCCAATGTGTACAGGACCGTTGGCGTAGGGCAACGCCGAAGTGACGGTTGTTCGTTTGAATTTCTTTTCCATGTAGTATGTTGATGTAGCTTTTATGTGATATCCTTTCGTAAGATGTTGCAAATTTAGACAAAAAGCATGATTCCCGTGTCATTGGAGGGAAAAAGAAGCCCGGCAGGCGACAGAAGGGAACAAAAATTGTCCGTCCGCCGCCCTCCGGTTGTCAAGATACGTTGTATCTTTGTCCCACTGACAGAAACTTAAAGACCTATTACGTATGAAACACGTCTTACTGGGCATGATTGCCCTGATGGCAACCGCAGGGACGGTCCGGGCACAGCAACCGGCAGACTCCCTGCGCTATGAGATTGTGAACAACATGCCGCTGTTCTACCAGCAGATGAAGGAGCAGCTCACCTACCCGATGGCTTGGGGCAACGCGCCTGAAACCGATTTCGGACAGTGGCGCACGAAGGCACGCGAGACCGTGACG
This sequence comes from Bacteroides sp. Marseille-P3684, assembly GCF_900291465.1. Lineage (GTDB taxonomy): Bacteria > Bacteroidota > Bacteroidia > Bacteroidales > Bacteroidaceae > Phocaeicola_A. Next base: position 1,355,674 of record NZ_LT985808.1, on the reverse strand, counting down.
GAATGCCTCCGGAACCTTCCGCCTGCCCCACAGGACTATGCCGTGCAGACCGTGGCGACGGAGCAGCGCGAGGGCTATGAGGTACGCAAAATCACATTCAACATCTCGGCATGGAGCCGTGTCCCTGCCTACCTGCTGGTGCCTGACGGTGCCGAGGGCAAGCGGCTGCCTGCCGTCGTGATGCTCCACGACCACGGTGCACACTTCACCATCGGCAAGGAGAAGATGGTGCGCCCCTTCGGCGTGAGCAAGGAGGTGCTGGCGGATGCGGACGACTGGGCGGTGCGCTGCTACGACGGACAGTATACGGCGGACTACTTTGCAGCCAACGGCTTCGTCGTCCTCTGCGTGGACGCGCTCTTCTGGGGCGAGCGGGGATGCAAGGAGGGCTTCGACTACGACCGTCAGCAGGCAGTGGCAAGCAACTTCCTGCAAATGGGAAGCTCGTGGGGCGCCTGCATCAACATGGACGATGTGCGCAGTGCCGAACTCCTGGCCTCCCTGCCTTACGTCGACCCGGACCGCATTGGCTGCCTGGGCTTCTCCATGGGGGCTTACCGCTCGTGGATACTCGCCGCACTGACCGATGTCGTGAAGGCGTCAGCGTCCGTCTGCTGGATGAACACGACCGAGCACCTGATGACCCTCACCAACAACCAGAACAAGGGCGGCTCCGCCTACTCGATGCTCATCCCCGGACTGCGCCGCTACCTCGACTATCCGCATGTGGCATCCATCGCCTGTCCCAAGCCGACGCTCTTCTTCAACGGACGGAAGGACAAGCTCTTCCCGGTGGCTGGCGTGGAAGATGCCTACCGCACGATGCACCGCGTATGGGAGTCACAGGGTGTCCCCGAACGTCTGGTCACCAAGCTGTGGGACGGCCCGCACTTCTTCAGCCGGGACATGCAGCGCGAGACGCTGGAGTTCTTCAAGAAGTGGCTGTAAGTGAACCGATACAACAATCCCCGGACAATCGCATGACGGACTGTCCGGGGATTTTTTATGACGGGACGGCTCGCGGGGAGCGCGCTTATTTCCGCAAGAGGGTCATCGTGTCGGTGGCAATCATCAGCTCTTCGTCGGTCGGGATGACAACCACTTTCACTTTCGAATCCGGGGTAGAGATGACTGCTTCCTCGCCGTGGATGGTCTTGTTCAGTTCCTTGTCGAGCTTCACACCCATGAACTCCAGACCTTCGCAGGCACGTTCGCGGCTGTCGTCCTTGTTCTCGCCGACACCACCGGTGAACACGATTACGTCAACACCGCCCAGGGCAGCTGCGTACGTACCGATGTACTTCTTGATGCGGTAGTAGTACATCGTCTGTGCCAGGTTCGCCTTCGCATTGCCTGCGTCGACAGCTGCCTGAATCTCGCGCATGTCGGACGATACGCCGGAGACACCCAGCAAACCGGACTTCTTGTTGAGCAGGTTCGACACGCCCGTTGCGTTCAGACCTTCCTTCTCCATGATGAAAGTCACGGCACCGGCATCGATGTCGCCGCTGCGTGTACCCATCATCAGTCCTTCGAGCGGTGTCAGACCCATGCTGGTGTCGATGCACTTGCCGTCCTTGATGGCAGAGACAGAGCCGCCGTTACCCACGTGGCAAGTGATGATGCGGGTGCCTTCAGGCTGGATGCCCAGGAACTCACACACGCGCTTCGACACGTAGCGGTGGGAAGTCCCGTGGAAGCCGTAGCGACGGATTCCGTACTTCTCATACAGCTCGTAGGGGATGGCGTACATGTAGGCGTAGTCAGGCATGGTCTGGTGGAAGGCAGTGTCGAACACGCCGACCTGAGGCAGACCCGGAAGGAGGGCGGATACGGCAGCCACACCCTTCAGGTTGGCAGGATTATGCAGCGGGGCAAGGTCGTTGCAGGCAGTGATGGCATCGAGGGCTTCCTTGTTGAGGATGACCGACTCGCTGAAGCGTTCGCCGCCGTGCACGATGCGGTGACCTACGGCATCAAGCTCCTTGAGCGACTTCAGGGCGCCGTATTGCTCGCTGGTCAGTGTCTGGAAGATGAACTCCACACCTACCGTATGTTCGGGGATGTCCTTGTTGAGGATGACTTTCTCGCCATTGGGGAGGGTCAGCTTCAGGAACGAGCCTTTCAGACCAATCTTCTCGATACCGCCCTGTGCGAGAATCTCTTTGGTAGTCATGTCAAACAGCTTGTATTTGATGGACGAACTACCGCAGTTCAATACTAATATCTTCATTGGGTTTCGGGGATTTAAGTTTGTGGGTTTATACATGCAGAAGCGGACGAGCGGATGAGTCCTCGCGGAACTCACCGGCTCACCCGCTAAACTCTTACGCCTTCTTGGCAGCGATGGCCTGGTTGGCGGTGATGGCAATCATCTTGTAGACATCGTCCACGGAGCAGCCGCGTGACAGGTCGTTCACCGGACGGGCGATACCCTGAAGGATCGGACCGATGGCATCGGCGTTGCCCAGGCGTTGAACCAGCTTGTAGGCGATGTTACCCACTTCGAGGTTCGGGAATACGAGGACGTTTGCCTTGCCGGCAATCTCCGAACCCGGAGCCTTGCTGGCACCTACCGACGGAACGAGGGCGGCATCAGCCTGCAGTTCGCCGTCAATCTTCAACGTCGGGTCGAGCTTCTTTGCCAGACCGAGTGCCTCAACCACCTTGTCGACCACTTCGTGCTTGGCAGAACCTTTGGTCGAGAAGCTCAACATGGCAACGCGCGGGTCTTCGAAGCCTGCGACAGCCTGAGCCGTACGGGCGGTGCAGACTGCAATCTGCGACAGCTGGTCGGCATCGGGAGCCGGAGTCACAGCCACGTCGCCTACTACCAATACACCGTTCTCGCCGTATTGCGGAGTCTTCGTGATGAGCAGCATGGCGCCGGATACGCAGGTGATGCCCGGAGCGGTCTTGATAATCTGGAGAGCCGGACGGAGCACGTTACCCGTGGTGTTGCGGGCACCGGCAAGCTGGCCGTCGGCATCGCCGGACTTGATGATGAGGCAGCCCAGGTAGAGCGGGTCAAGCACCAGCTTCCGAGCCTCCTCGATGGTCATGCCTTTCTTCTTGCGGAGTTCGCAGAGCAGTTGGGCATACTCTTCCTTCTTCGGATGGTTCTCAGGGTCGATAATCGTGGCTTTGTCGATGTTTTTCAAGCCCAGTTTGTCAGCGAGGGCCTTGATTTCAGCAGGGTTTCCCAGGATGATGAGATTGGCTACACCGTCTGCCAGCGCACGGTCGGCAGCAGTCAGGGTACGTTCTTCAGTTCCTTCCGGAAGAACGATGCGTTGCGGGTTGGCTTTCGCACGCGCAACTATTTCACTGATTAAATCCATGATGGTATGTATTAAAAGTTGTTCTCTTACACATGAATGTTGTTTCGATGACGCAAAATTACTCAATTATTGCCATATCAAGATGTCAATACGCACTCATTTTTTGCCCGGCGGAAGCAAATATCTTATGTTTGATAACACTTTTTTCGCCCTTCTGCCTACCTTTGCGCATTCTGATGCTTTAAGATGAACGACCGAATATGATTGCTTTCAACGAGATTTCCCTCTCCGACCGGGAGAGGGTGTTGCGGTACACACTGACGAGTACCCGACGGAACTGCGACCTGTCCTTCTCCAACCTCTACAGCTGGCGGTTCCTGTACCAGACCCAACTGGCTGAGAAGGACGGATTCCTGTTAATTAAATTCCGAGTCGACGGACATGCGTGCTACATGATGCCCGTGGGCGACGGCGACCTGCGGGCGGTCCTGCACGACCTGAAGGAGGATGCCGAAGCCGAGGGAGAGACCTTCCGCATGATGGGCGTATGCTCGCACATGCGTGCCGACCTGGAGGAAGCCGCACCCGACTGCTTCCGCTTCACTGCCGACCGCGACTACTATGACTACATCTACCTGCGCACCGACCTTGCCACGCTGAAGGGCAAACGCTACCAGCCCAAGCGCAACCACATCAACAAGTTCCTGCGCACCTACCCCGACTATCAGTACCTTCCGCTGGACGCCACCCTCGTGCCGGAGTGCCTGGAGCTTGCCGACCGCTGGTGCCGCCTGAACGAGACCACGGAAGAGGAGCGCCGGGAGCTGGAGGACGAACACCGCTCGCTGACCGACGCCCTGAACCACTTCGACGAGCTCGGGTTGCTGGGCGGCGTGCTCCATGTCGGCGGACGCATCGTGGCGTTCACCTTCGGCGCGCCCATCAACGCCAACACGTTCGATGTCTGTGTGGAGAAGGCGGACGTCGACATCGAGGGTTCGTACACCATGATTAACTACGAGTTTGCCAACCACATCCCCGAACAGTACTTCTTCATCAACCGCGAGGAGGACCTGGGGCTGGAAGGCCTGCGCAAGGCAAAGCTTTCCTACTACCCCGAGGTGCTCCTGGAAAAATGGATTGCCGTATGCACGAAATGACTTCCGCTGACCTGAAAAGCTCCGTGCGCCACCTGTGGGAGCTGTGCTTCCGCGACACGCCGGAGTTCATCGACCTCTACTTCCGCCTGCGCTACCGCGACGCGCTCAACGAGGCAATCCTCCGCGACGGGCAGGTGGTGTCCGCCCTTCAGCTCATCCCCTACGAGCTGCAGACGTGGGGAGCCCGCCTTCCGCTCGCCTACCTCTCAGGGGTCTGCACCCATCCGCAGGCACGGAGACAGGGGCTCATGCGCCGTCTGCTCAGACAGACGCACCGGCGGCTGTATGCCGAGGGCTGCCCCGTCAGTTCCCTGATTCCCGCCGAGCCGTGGCTCTTCGACTGCTATGCGACGTCGGGCTATGCACCGCTGTTCGTCTATGACTGGCGCCGGCTCTCCATCGCGCCGGGGGACGACACCGTGACGGTCAGCGAATACCGGGAAGACAGTCGGGACGTGTACGCCTACTTCAGCCGGAAGATGGCGGAACGTCCCTGCTGCGTCCTGCACTCCGAGGAGGACTTCGGCGTGGTGCTCGCCGACCTCTACCTGAGCGAAGGCAGCCTCTGGGTAGCCCGCCGCGACGGGACGGTGACGGGACTTGCCTTCTGTGTTCCCACACCGGACGTCTGCCGCATCGGCGAGTGCCTTGCCGACACGCCTGCCGTGGCACGGACGCTGGTCAACCGGGCTTGCGAACACACGTTCATGCAGGAGACGGAATGCCTGCATCCCGTGGCTCCCGACGAGGCGGGGCGTCCGCTGGGCATGCTGCGCATCATCCGCGTGGCAGACGTCCTGGCGCTCCATGCACGGACGCACCCCGACACGGAAGCCTGCTGGCGCATCTCCGACCCGGACATCCCCGAAAACAACGTCTGCGTCCGCCTCTCGCAGGGCACAGCCACTCCGGCTGCTCCGGACGAGGGCATCCCCACAGGCATCGGCGAACTTGCCGCCCGGCTGTGGAGCGACGAACGCCCCTACATGAGCCTGATGCTGAACTGACACCCCACCGAATCACAAACATAAACCATCAAACCATGAGACACCTGTACAACAAACTACGACTGTTCCGGTCCCTCCGCACGAAGATGCTGCTGGCAGGAGCCTTGCTGCTGGCTTCGTCAGCCGACGGACAAACCATCCGCTCCTTCCGTCAGGAGAACCGGAGCCTCATCTGCCACACCGACAGCGGGACGCTCTGCCTCCTGCCGATGGCGGACAACGCCGTGCGCGTCCAATTCGTCAAGGAACCGGTCCATGACTTGCCGGAGTGGATTTACATCAACCGGCAGACGCCGGACTTCCGTGTGGAAGAGCACGGAGAGACCCTGACCCTCACCCTCCCACGCCTCACCGTGACGGTCGACAAGCCGAGCGGACGCCTCGCCTACTTCTCGTCCGCGGGTGAGACACTCCTGCGCGAGGAAGGACGACACCTGCTCCCTGCCCGGGTACAGGACGAGAAGACCTACGAAGCGCAACAGACATTCCGCTCCCCGGCGGACGAATACCTCTACGGACTGGGACAGTTCCAGGACGGACAGCTCAACGTCCGCGGACTGACGCGCCGGCTGACGCAGGTCAACACCCAGATAGCCATCCCCTTCATCCTCTCGAACAAAGGCTACGGACTGCTGTGGAACAACTACGGTCTGACGGACTTCAACCCTGCCGACGGACGGCTCACCCTGGCTCCGGAAGGTGCGTCGGGCGAGAAGACGGTGGTCGACGTGACCTCCACCGAAGGCGGCAAGCAGGAAGTACGCGAAGGGGCTGCCTTCACCGCCACATGGACCGTCCCGCAAAAGGGACGCTACGCCCTGCTGCTCGATGTCGGGCGGACGATGGCGCGACGGCATCAGCTGGAAATCGACGGGAAGGTGCTGGTGGACATACGGAACACGTGGCTGCCTCCCACCACCTCGCTGATCGTGGAACTGGATGCCGGAACCCACTCCGTACGCGCCCTGCTGGAGAAAGACGACCGCCCTACCTTATATTATAAGCCCGTGGACGACCGGACCGTCTTCCGCTCGCCCGTCGCCGACGCGGTGGACTACACCCTCTTTGCCGGAACGCCCGACGAGGTCATCGCCGGATACCGCACCCTGACGGGCGGCGTTCCCCTGATGCCGGACTGGGCACTGGGCTACATCCACTGCCGCGAACGCTTCCATTCGCAGGAGGAGATTCTCGCGACGGCAAACCGCTTCCGCGCCGAACGGCTGCCCGTGGATGTCATCGTGCAGGACTGGCAGTACTGGGGCAAATACGGCTGGAACGCCATGCGTTTCGACGAGGAACACTATCCCGACCCGGCGGCACTGGTACGGGACCTGCACGCCCGCGACCTGCGCTTCATGGTCTCGGTGTGGTCCAAGGTCGACCCGCAGTCGGAAGTCGGGCAACGGCTCACCGACAAGGGCTACTACATCCCCGGCACGTCGTGGGTCGACTTCTTCAACCCGCATGCCGCCGCCTGCTACTGGCAGGAGTTCTCCTCCCGTCTGCTACGCCCCTACGGCATCGACGCCTGGTGGCAGGACGCCACCGAACCGGAGAACGACGACCTCGTGGGACGGCGCATCGCCGGAGACAGCCTGCCCGGCGAACTGCTGCGCAACGTCTACCCGCTGCTGGTCACACGGACGGTCTATGAAGGGTCGCGCCACGACGTGCCCGACAAACGGACGATGATTCTGACCCGCAGCGGCTTTCCCGGCATGCAACGTTACGCCGCCGCCACCTGGTCGGGCGACGTGGGGCATGACTGGGACACCTTCCGTCGGCAACTCACCGCGGGACTGGGCATGATGGCGTCGGGACTGCCCTGGTGGACGTACGATGCCGGAGGCTTCTTCCGCCCCGCCAACCAATACGCCGACGCGGCATACCGGGAGTGCTTCCTGCGCTGGTTGCAGACGTCGGTCTTCCTTCCCCTGATGCGCGTCCACGGCTACATGACGGACACGGAGTTCTGGAACTACGGACCCGAGGTAACCCGTCAGGCACGCGCCGCACTTGCCGTCCGCTACCGCCTCTTCCCCTACCTGTATGCCGGAGCGGCGGACATCACCTTCCGCCACGGCACGCTGATGCGTCCGCTCGTGATGGACTTCCCGCACGACACGCTCGCCCTGCGTCAGACCACCGAATACATGTTCGGCAGCGCCCTGCTGGTGGCTCCCGTGACCGCTCCCGGGCTGTCTGTCACCGACGTCTACCTTCCTGCCACGCCCGGCGGCTGGTATGACTTCTGGACGGGTCTCCCGACGGACGGCGACGGCATCCGGACCCTCCCCGTCAGTCCGGAGCACATCCCCGTGTTCGTCCGTGCAGGCAGCATCCTTCCCTTGGCGGAAGGGGAGCTCCAGTCGACCGTCGAGGCACGTCGCGCGGACTGGGAGATACACATCTATGCCGGCGCGGACGGCAGCTTCACGCTCTACGAGGACGAGGGCACGAACTACCGCTACGAGCAGGGCGCCTGTGCCACCGTCCGCCTGACGTGGGATGATGCCCGGCGGACGCTGACGCTGCATCCGCGTCAGGGCAGCTTCGAAGGCATGCGGACGGAACGCCCCATCCGCCTCATCCTGCACGACAGGGGGCAACAGCCCGTCACCCGTCCGGTGACCTACGACGGACGTGCCGTGACGGTGAGCTGGTAAAGCAAACACGCGGACGAAAGGGATCTCCACTTCCCCTTCGTCCGCGTTTCCTTTTTCACACCCTTCTCCGGGGTTCAGCGGACGCCCCGCCTGCCGACATCCCTGTCTCTTATACACATCTGACGCTGCCGACGATCTTACGCGTGTAGATCTCGANCCTGCCGACATCCCCCGCCTTCTCCCCTCCCCGTTCCCGGAAATGCCGTTTCTTTCGCCCCGCAATTCCTTTTGGCGCTGGATACGTCGTATCCTTTAACAAATAATTTACTTTGAAGCTAGATACGTCGTATCCTTTAACAAATAATTCATTTTGAAGCTGGATACGTCGTATCTTCCACCAAATAATTCATTTTGACGCTGGATACGACGTATCTTCCGCCAAACAAATCCTTTTGAAGCTGGATACGACGTATCCGCAAGGCGGAGGAAGGAAAAGGAAGGCATGTCGACTGACGCGCAGGCGCGGCGTCCGCTTACCGCTTCATGACCTTCTGCCGCTTCAGCGAAAAGATGGGAAGATAGAAGAAAATGCCGACGAGCGACAGGACCAGCCCCCCGATGGTGCCGGCTGCCAAGGGAAACCAGAAGCCCTCCTTCTCCTCGCCTACCATGAAGGGGATGAAGCCCAGGATGGTGGAGACGACCGTCAGGAAGATGGGGACAACCTTCACGTTCCATGCCTTGGTGTAGGCACGAAGCGCATCCAGACGGGGCTGACGGCGACGGATGGCATTGTACTCGTTGAGGATGTAGATGCTGGCGTTCACCGTGATGCCGCACAGCAGGACGAACGAAGCAAAGCCGCCCTGGTCGAAGTTCAACCCGAAGAGATAGAACGTCAGGAATACGCCGATGTAGGAGACGGGTATCACGAAGATGATTGCCAGCGGCTGCTTCAGCGAGTTGAACAGGATGGAGGTGATGAAGAAGATGATGGCAACCACGATGAGCAACAGCGCGTACTGCCCCGCGTCGCCGTTGCCCCACCTCCAGTGCTCCTGCTGGATTTCCACCGTATAGCCCAGCGGAAGGCGCGTCCGCATCTCCTCCACGTCCTTCTCCAACAGCTTGCGCCCCTGCTCCGACGAACCGATGTACTCGTATTGCAGGCAGAGGACGTACTGCTGGTTCTCCTTGGCTATCTTCTTCGGCGCCTGCACCTTCGTCACGGTCGCCACGTCCGAGAGCTTGTAGGAGCGTCCGCCGACGCGGAAGGGCATCCCCATCAGGCTCCACACGTCGTAGGCGCTGCTCTGGACCGAAGACAGGCGCAGGCTCTCCGCCCGTCCGTCAAAGACCACCGTGGCGGCAGGCTGGTCGTGCATGAACACGGGTTGCAGGACGGCAAAGAGTGCACTCGCCGTCAGCCCTTCCTTCGCCATGCGCTCCTTGTCGAACTCCAGGTAGAACTCCGAGTAGTCGTCCTTCCAGTAGGAGAACTCCGAGCTGACGGTCACCTCCTTGATGCGTCGGTGCGAGAGCAGCTGGCGGGTCATCTCGTCCGCCCAATGGGACAGCTCGTCGTAGTTGTAGCCGAACATCTTCACGCGCAGGCTTCCGGCAGACTCGCGGACGTCGTTGCTGAAGCCCTGGTCCTGCAGGCCGTAGACGCTCCAGCTGCCGCCGCCCAGGGTGAGTGCCTTGCTGATGACGCTCGACTTGAGGACGTAGGGAAAGCCGCTGTGCTCGTGCTCCTTCTTGAAGAAGACCTGTATGGTGGCACGGCGGGCGTCGTAGACCGAGGTCTGGAACTGGCGTATCTCGTCAAAGCCGCTCAGGTAGGTCTCCATCTGCTTCACCAGGTTGTTCATCTGCTCCAGCGTGCTGCCGTTGGGCAGGGTGGCATTGATGGAGAGCGTCACCTCGTCTTCGCGGCTGTCCAGGTAGCTTCCGTTATAGACCTTCTCCACAAACAGACGCAGCGAGCCGCCCAGCGCCTTGTCGACCACGGGACGGATGTCCTCCTGGTAGGTGCTGCCCGCAAACACGCGGTTGTAAAGCTCCGCCCAGAAGCCTTTGGCATCCTTGATTTCCTCCGGCAGGAGGAACACCGGCAGACCGAACCCCAGGAGCAGGAGCAGGCAGACCGCCACCCGGAAGCGGCACAGTCCGCCGATGAGCACGCGGTAGAAACGGGTGAACCGCACCGTCAGTCTCTTCATCCACAGACGCGGATGACGGGGACGGCGGCGCTCCAACCCGATTTTGTCGATGACAGGGGGCACGAAGAAGAGCGCCACCAGCAGCGAGACGGCGAGGTTGATGATGACCACGGCGGCAAAGTCCTGCAGGTTGAGCCGCACCTTCTCGTCGAGGAAGAAGATGATGACCAGCGCGCCGATGGTCGTCAGCGTGGCGGCAAGGATGGAGAGGAACGCCTTCAGGTCGCGCCGCCGGGTGATGTGGTCGGTCATGACGATGGTGTTGTCGATGACCAGGTTGAGCGAGATGGTGATGCCTGCCAGCGAGTAGAGCTGTATCTCCAGCCCGAAGAGGTAATAGAAGATGAACGCCACCGCCATGTTCACCGACAGGCTGAGCACGATGAGCAGCAGGTAGCGCAGGTTGCGGGTGATGAGGGCGACGAAGAGCAGGAGGATGAGGACGGTCATGCCCGTGCGGAAGTAGATGGTGTCCAGCTCGCGACTGATGTGCTCGGTCGCATCGTAGCTCGTGTGCACCTCATAGCCGGCGGGCATGGTGCGCTGCACCTCGTCCATCGCCTGCCGCACGTTGCGGGCGAGTTCCAGCTGGTTCGCCGTCTCCTCGGCGGTGAGGGAGAGGTAGACGGAGTTCAGTCCGTTGATGCGGAAGTAGCTGTCCGGTTCCTGCTCCTCGTGTGTCACGCGGACGAGCTTGTCCAGCCGGACGGCTTCTCCCGAACGGCTCCGCACCCAGATGTCGGCAGGACGGAACTCCTCCTCCACCCCGTCGGTGACGCGGACGAGGCGCATCCATCCCCCTTCGTCGTCGACCCGGCAGATGCCCAGGAACTCCCGGTCGTAGTGCTCCTGGATGGCTGCGCGGATATCGCTGACCGTGATGCCCGCCTGCTCCAGCCGGGTGTTGTCATAGGTCAGCCTCCACTCCATGGGCGTGGCTCCGCTCAGCTCCACCTTGTAGATGCCCTTTATCTGCGAGAGCAGCGGCTTGATGTTCTCCTCGCCGTAACGCTGGATGACGAAGGGGGCGGCAGGTGCATTGAGCGTATAGGTCAGGAAGGGGCGTGCCGAACGGTCGTCGGACTGTTGGGCGGTAATCTGCGGATAGCTCACCCCGTCGGGCAGCTGCGACCAGAGCTGGCGTATCAGCGTGGAGACCTCGAAACGCACGACGTCCACCCCGGCATGTCTGTCCAGCTCGATGGTGACCCGTCCGCTGCCGTTGTCCGAAGTGGAGGACACCTTTCTCACTCCACGGACGCGCGAGAGCAGTCCCTCCAGCTTGCTGGTCACTTCCGACTCGACCACCGGCGCGGGATTGCCCGGCATCGAGAAGGAGACCGTGAGCCTGGGCAGGGTGTGCGAGGGAGAGAGCTTGACCGGCAGGAGCGGCAGGAGCGCCAGCCCGACGAGCGAGAGGCAGACGAAGGTCACGATGAGCGTGAACGAGGAGAAGCCGTGCGTATGTGTCTCTTCCTGCTTCATCGGTAGGAACCTTTATCAAAGTCGAAACGGTCGAACAGGGCGCATCCGTGTTCGAAGTCATGGAGCGTCAGGCGACGTATCTTGTAGTAGTTCAGCCAGTAGTTCTGCAGGGCGCCGATGTAGTTCTTCCACGCCTCCTGCTGACGGTTGAGCGAGAGAGTCAGGCTGTTGATGTCCGACTTGCCGATGATGAAGCGTCGGCGTGTCTGGTCGTATGCCATCTCCGCCAGGTCGAGCGCCTCCTCGGCGCTCCGGATGAGGTCCTGCTGCACGTTGAAGTCGTTGACCGTCATCACCACGTCTTCCTCCACGCTGATTTCCTCCTGCCGGGCGGCAATCTTCACCACGTCGAGGTTGTTCTTTGCCATGTTGTACTTGCCCTTGCGCACGCCCCAGTCCACCAACGGGATGGAGATGCTGAGGGAGACGAGGTCCTGCTGGAGGGGATTGCGGTATGCCGCCCGGAAGTTGTCCGCCACCTGGTTGAAGCCGACGCTGGCATTGAAGCTGGCGTTGAAGTGGGACTCCTTCTTCGTGCGGTCGACCTCGCGCTCCGCCTCCAGGATGTTCTGCCGCTGCTCCAGGTAGACCGGGTTGTTTGCCCGGGCATGTCCCAGCGCCTCATCGGCAAGTACCGACAGGGTTCGCGGACGCACGGGGAGGTCTATCTCGATGCGGGTGTCCTTGTCGAGGTTGAGGAAGGTCGCCAGTGCCGACATGGCACGCTTGAGGGAAATCTCGGAGTTGCGCAGGGCATTGCGGGCGTTCACCCGGTCAAGCCGCAGCGTGAGGAGGTCCGCCTGCGAGATGGCGGCAATCTGCTGACGTCGTTCCCCGATGGCGTAGAGCGTGTCCGAGCTGGCAAGGTTCTCCCTGGCAAGGTTGTACTCCGCCTGTGCCATGGCGAGCTCGAAGAAGTAGGTCACCGCCTCCTCGGACACCTGCTCGGTCTGGTAGACGAACTGCTTCTTCGCCTTCTCGAACTTCAGCGGCTCGATTTTGCGGTCCCAGTGGAAGGCGTTATAGCCCAAGAGGTCCTGCTCGTAGCCGATGCGGACGGGCACGGCAGAATACTGGGTGGACTTCGTGTCGCCGAAGTTGCGCATGAAGTCGAGCTGCGTGTCCACATAGAAGCGTCCGCCCAACCAGTCGAAGTTCTGTTCCAGGCTCAGTCCGCCCGTGGCGCTGAACATCTGCTGTTCGCGGTAGACGTCCATGTCCATCTCCGAGTCGTAGCGTTGGGTGATGTAGCGGTAGTAACGTGCCGGCGTCAGGTTCATCGTCAGGCTGGGCAGGCGCTCCGCCTTGTACGTCCGGTACTCCCAGTAGCCCGAGAGGTACATGTTCTGGTTGCGGAACGCCGAGAGCGAACTGTCATTCGCCATCTCGATGGTCCGTCCGAGGGTCAGCCTCAACGTACGCTGTGCATGTGCTCCGGCGGCAAGGCACAGCAGCAGGCACACGAGTATCTCAATTCTTCGTATTCTCATAGTTTCTTCTGTAAACATACCAATATATCAAGGGGACAATAAACAAGCTGATGACGACGCCCACCGCCATCGCACCAATCATGGCTATCGACAAGGGCTTCTGCAACTCCGAACCGATGTCGGACGTGAAGAGCAGCGGCACCATGGCAAAGATGGTCGTCAGCGTGGTCATGATGATGGCACGCAGACGCCGGATACCCGCGGTGTGGATGGCGTCGAAGAGCGGCATCCCCTGCTTTCGCAGCTCGTTGATGCTGTCAATCTTCAGGATGGAGTCGTTGATGACGATACCGCAGGACACGATGATGCCGATGGCGGACATGAGGTTGAGCGTATGGCCGCACAGCCACAGGCAGAGCAGGGCGAACGCGGTGTCCATGGGCACCTCGGACAGGACAATCAGCGGCTGGAGGAAGCTCTCGAACTGGGCACAGAGGATGAAGTACATCATCAGGATGGAGATGAGCAGGATGACCATCAGCTCGCCCATCATCCGCCGGTTGGAGAAGAAGCTGCCTCCGAAGTCGACGTCCCAGCCGCCTGCCTCCGTCACCACGTCCCTGACCTCCTCCATCAGGCGGGGCGCATCGTCCACGCCGTAGAAGTTCAGGGGGATGTACTCGCCGTTGCGTCCGGCGGTGATGCTTTTCAGGTCCTCACCCGGCACGACCGTCACCAGTTCGCGCAGGGGGACATACTGTGTCTCCTCTCCTGCCGGAGGCGTGTTCTCCACAAGCGTCTCCGCCAGCACTCCGCTCACGGTCTTCTCGTTGCCGGCAATCACGATGGGGAGGTATTGCTGATAGGAGTGCAGCGTCGAGGTGCGGTTCTCCTTGAAGACCGTGCGCAGGGTGCGCAGCACCTCGTTGTAGTCGACATGATAGACCAGCAGCTTGCTCCGGTCGATGACCAGGTTGAGCTGGCTGCGGAAGGCGACTCCCTCGGGTTGTATGCCCGTCGCGCCGGCAATCCGTTGCTCCAGTTCCTTCAGTGCAGCGGGGTCGGGCGCCGTGCCTTTGTCCGCGGCATGCAGGCGTGCCACTACGTCGGGCTCTCCGGTGACGAAGAGCTTCTCAAAGACGGTCATGGGCGGGGCGAACGTCACGACTGCATCCGGATAGTTGCGGCGGAAGAAGTCCTTCACCTGCGCTTCGACCTTCCCCACATCGTCGGGGGAAGCGGTCTTGAAGTACAGTTCCGCCTCGTCGGCAGCCAGCTCCTCGTCCGCATTGAGCACATAATCCTGTATGCCGACGTATGCCGTGTGTTCGACGACGAGGCTGTCCACCTCGCGCATCAGGTCGTTCACGCGCCGTTCGTTCTCCTCCACGTGGATGTTCTCGTTCCAGCCGACCTTGACAATCAGTTCGCTCTGCGTGATTTCCGGCATGCGCTCCTTGTCCAGCACCTGGAACATGACCACACACAGGGGCAGGGTGAGCAGCCCCAGCAGCAGGCTGAGCCGCTTGTGGGCAAACGTCCAACGGATGCCGGCATCGTAGAACCGTTCCAGCCAGTCATTCTTCAGCACCTCCCTGAAGTTGCGCGTCAGCCAGTTGTGCTTCCGCAGGGCAATGCGGTAGAACAGCAGGTAGAGCACCGGCAGCAGCATGATGCCCGTGAAGTAGGACACCAGCAGCCCGGACGTGATGGAGAAAGCCTGGTCCATGAAGATGGCTCCCGCAATGCCGCTCATGAACACCAGCGGAACGAACACCGCAATGGTCGTGAGCGACGAACTCAGCATGGGCGTAATCATCTCGGTCGTGCCCGCCACGGCTGCCCGACGGAGCGAATAGCCCCGTTCCCGGTACTGCGACACGTTCTCGGTGACGATGATGGCGTTGTCGATCATCATACCCACGGCGAGAATCAGTCCGGAGAGGGAGATGATGTTCAGTGACACCCGGCAGATGTAAAAGAAGAAGAAGGTGATGACCACCGACGTCACCATGCTGATGCCGATGACCAGGGGAGAGCGCACGTCCCCGATGAAGAGGATGGCGACCACGAATATCAGCAGGAATCCCAGTGTGAAGTTCTGCTGCAGGTTGGAGATGGTGTAGTCGAGCAGCTCCGTCTGGTTACGGCTCACCGAGAACTCGATGGAGGGATAGAGGCGGGAGAAATAGTCGGTCGTGCGCTTCAGCTCCGCCTTGAGGTTGTCCATGTTCTCCTCCGACTGCTTGATGATGGCGAGGGTCACGGCACGCTTGCCGTCTGCCAGCGAACGTCCCAACTCCTTCTGCGACACCACCTGCACGCGGCAGATGTCCTTCAGTTGCAGGATGCGTCCGTCCACGTTCAGGTAAATCCGCTCCACGTCCTCGGGGGTACGCAGGAGCGAGGCGATGCGGATGTTGTACTCATAGTATCCGTCGCGCACGAGCATGCTGCCCGGCTCCACGTTGTTGGCAGCCAAGGCATTTTCCAGGTCGGCGATGGTCAGTCCCAGGCTTTCCATCTTCGCACGGTCAGGCACGAGGCGGAGCATCCTTCCCGGTATGCCGGTGACGTCCGCCATCGCCACCTGTGGCAACTGTTCGATGCGGCGGCGCACGACGTTGTCCGCCAGTTCGCAGAGTTGCAGGAATGCCTGTTCGTCGACGGGTGCATAGGGCAGCCCGTCCTTCAGCGTCATGTTGAGGTAGAAGACGGGGATGTCCGTGGCGCTTGCCTTGATGGCTTTCGGACGGGTGGCATCGCGGGGGAGGCTGTTCATGGCGGCGTCGATTTTCTCATTCACCTCGATGAACGCCAGGTCTGTATCCGTCCCGAAATCGAACGACAGACGGATGATGCCCGAACCGTCGCGTGTCTCGCTGCGCATCTCGTCCAGCCCCGAGACCTGGAGCAGGGAACGGCGGACGGGAGCGACCAGCGTGTTCTCCAGTTCGCGTGCCGACATGTTGTCGCCCGTCACCTGGATGGTGATCTGGGGGATGTCGATGTCGGGCAGCAACGACACGGGCAGGGCGAAGTAGGTCACCAGTCCGATGATGAAGCTGGCGGTGAACGCCATCAGTACGGCAATGGGACGCCGGATGAGAAACTTGACCATGACCGCACTCCTATTTCTTCTGTCCGACGACTCTGACGGGTGTCTCGTGTGCCAGGTTCACGTTGCCCGTCACGATGACCTGCGCTCCTTCCTCCAGACCGTCACCGGTGACGGTGTATTCGGTCATGTTCTCCAGTCCGGTCTGCACGTAGTTCCACTGGGCTTTCCCCTCCCGGAGAGTGAAGACCACCTGCCTGCCCGAGCGGAGCACCACCGCCGTCTTTGGCACCACAAGCTGTCCCGGCACCCGACGTTTCACTGTGACGCGGACGTTCATACCGTCGAAGAGCTGGCTGCCTCCGTCGACCTGTGCCTTCACACGCACCATGCCGTTTTCGTCGACCAACGGGTTGATTTCCGTCACCCGCCCCTTCCGTGCAGCGACCGTCGCCGCATAGGGAGAGACATCCACCTCGTCGCCCCGTCTGATGAGCGGAAGCTCGCTCTCCAGCACGGAGAACTCCACCTCCATGCCTGCCGTGGCAATGATGCGGCAGAACGGCTCCGCCCCGTCAGGACGGTTGTACTGCTTGCCGAAAAGGTTTGCCACCACGCCGTCGAAGGGAGCAGTCAGCACAGCCTGCTGCAACTCATACCGTGCCAGCTCGTAGTTCGCCCGGCTCTGTTCGTAGCCGCTCCGTACACGCGCAAGCTTCATGACATTCTCCGGCACCGCCTCCGGACGGTCGGGCGCATAGCCTTGTCCGATGAGGACATCCTGCATCTCCAGGTCCGCCTGGTCGAGCGAGGTCTTCGCCTGCTCCAGCTTGTTCTGCAGGGTGAAGAGGCTCAGTTCGGCGAGCTTCTGCCCTTTCTTCACATGGTCACCGTTTTTCACATAGACCCGTGCGACGGGTTCCGAGGTCAGGCGGAAGTTCAAGTCGGCATACGCCCGCGCCTCCACCTTGCCGTTGCTCACCAGTTCGTGGTTGAAGTCTCCCTTCTTGAGGGTCATCACCGACACTTCGTTCACCTCGGCAGGCAGGACGGTCTCGACACCTTCCTTCTCCACCGACGGACGGTCCTCCCGTCCGCAGGCAGTCAGGAGCACCGCTGCCATCATCACTCCAAGTGAACTGTATACGATTCCAGTCATAAGGTTATTGTTTCAAGGTTAATGAATCTCCACCCTCTCCCGGTCCGACAGGGATTAACGTGACACTCTCAATCATGTACGGGATGTCACGCCGTATGGAGTCCCGGTCCACCGGAGTCAAGGCAGAAGTCTGTATCTCTTTCAGGATGTCTCTTACCTCTTCCCGCATCTGTGCGATGGCAGGTGAAAAGACTTTGGGTTCTCTTTCAAGCACCATCCGCGCTGCCTCCTGCAAGCGGTCCGGCTGGTAGAAATAAGGGTCAGCATAAAGTTTCGTCAGTAGATAGTAAGGATAAGTCAGCGACGGAACCCTGTGGGCGGCACGTTGCAAATAGGTTTCCGCCATAAACGGATAACCTGCCTTCCATGCATTCTGTGCCAGCAGATTCAGGATCATCGGGTCTCCGCTAAGGCACAGTGCCTTGTCCAGTTCCCATTTGGCAGGGAGGCATTCACCGCTCTTGTAGCAGGCACGTCCCAACTCGAAATGATAGTCGGCACATGCATCCATCCCTTTCACCTTCCGATACGCCTCCATGGCTTCCCGATAGGCACCGACACGATAATATTGCCGCGCCTTGGTCCACCGCAACGTCTCCTCATGAGTGATGCCGTGTAACGAAGAGTAAACTGACGAAGTAAACAGGATATACATCAGAAAAGGGACAGCCACGATCGGCCAACTTCTTCCGGCACACCTTCCGACCTTCGGACCTGCCCAGGCCAAGAAGGAAGCCACAACCAGCAGAAAGAAAGTACAGACAAATGCCGGCAACTGCAATGGATAAGAAAAAAAGGCGAATACACCGAGTGACAGCAAGGCAGCACCCAGACCGACTTCGCCACTCAGGGTAGTACCCCTGAAAGCCAGGATACCAATCAGCAGCAACAGCACCGGACACCAGACTCCCTCCATCAGGGCAAACTGGATGTAGTCGTTGAATGCAAATTCGGGAGAGGCTGCCACACGAGCCTCAGCGTCCGTATA
Source organism: Bacteroides sp. Marseille-P3684 (assembly GCF_900291465.1). Taxonomy (GTDB): domain Bacteria; phylum Bacteroidota; class Bacteroidia; order Bacteroidales; family Bacteroidaceae; genus Phocaeicola_A. The sequence goes on along the minus strand of NZ_LT985808.1, from coordinate 1,337,275 downwards.
GTCTCCGGCTGTGAAATACCGTTCCTGTGCATTCCCGTACACAGCCGAAAAGGTTGAACCTGCATCCATCTCCGCACCTCCGGGGTGTGCCACAACCTCTTTCATTGCCACTTTCCAAATGAGCAGCCTTCCGTCAGCCGAATCCTTTTTCAGCAGGTAAATGCCGACGGCTGCCAGACAAAGCAACAGGCACAAAACGCCGACGAGCATCCGGCGATGCTCCCGGCAGAAAACGAAAAACGCCGTATGCCGTTTCCCCTCCGTACTCCGGAACATGACAAAGGCAAGCGATACACCTGCCGCCAGCCACGCTGCACGGCTCATACCGCCCGGGAGGACACAGAGAATCAGCAAAGCCACACTCCCTGCCGCCCAACGCACCGGAGACTGTTTCTGCCCAAGTCTCAACGCCTCAAACACTGCCACGGGAAGTACCAGTGCCAGATAACCGCTATAAGGACCGGGATTGAAAAATGAACCCGTCATGGGGAACAACGCATGCCGGGAGGGGCAGAGACCGAAAAGCTGGCAAAGCCCCCAAAGGGCTTCTACACCTCCCAAGGCTATCAACGTCCCTGCCAATATCCGGGGAAACAGCCGGAGCCACTGCGGGCGTACAATCCCTACCAATAAAAGCCATGCCACACTGACCCAACAGGCATGATACAGCCATTCGCGTTGCCATCCCAGCCAATCGGCAGGCAGACGGCTGTCGTAAACAAAGACGACTCCGAGCAACCCCATCAGAGGGAGCAACGCCACATAGGGCATACATGTTTTCACGGCTTGTTTCATTCTTCACTTGTAAAAGTTGGTCCATAAACCGGATAAAGACAAAATGCCGTGAACATCCTTGCCGGAATATTCTCCGAAGCATCTTGTCCGGTCTCATCCGACGGACGGTTCAGCACTTCAAAGGTACAGGATATGTCGCAAACAAGACTACTTTCCGGCACAAATATTGACCTCAATTTTTTTATTGAGGCTGGGAATGAACCAAAATCAATGTTTTCGCCCCGATATCCGACTGGTGCTTTGCCCCGAAAAAGACATGGGAAAAGCCTGTCAGACGATTTACACCTTGTCAGCCAAACGGACTAATAACTTTCATTATTTCCCCAAATCAAGACTTTCAGCTAACTCATACTTTTCAAAAATCCGATAATCTGGAGATGAAACGTGAATGAGTGCAAACGAAACATACGGAAAAAGCCTTTGATTTTAGAAAACTATACATTTCATTTTCAAAAAACAGGCAAAACGTGCCCGGAACAATATTGTTTCGCGAGCCAAACAATATAGTTTGAGGCGTCAAACAATATAGTTTCATCTGCCAAACACTATTGTTTCGTGCCCGGAAGTCAAATGTTTGGAAAATGGAAGTAACAAATCCGGAGTTTCACTCTCCAGAAGGTGAGCGGTGTCAACAAATCGGAAGGTAATAAAAAGAGGGGTAAAACAGAGGCATGAACAGTAAAAGGACGTAGCTATCCCATTTTTACCCACTGCAACGCAACTAGAATAAGCCGTTTGGCAACAAGGTGTATTTTGCGAATCGCCTGAGAAGGCCCTCCGAATCCATCAAACTGTATTTTGGTGCGAGGAAGAGCACCGTGGAGAGGTTCATTTGACATTTTGACAGAATGAACGCCCCAATGCCTGTATCCTCCTAAAAGGTTTACATTTCAACTGATATCTTCCTTGCCCGACCGTATCCAATTGATAACGGGGAAAGTCTGTCAGGTTTTTCCGAAGGGTATAAAGATGGGTATCTATATTCTTGTCAGCAGTCATGCTGTCAGGCCAAAATGCCTGCTTCAGTTCCTCACGAGTAACCACATAGTCCTTGTTCTTCAAAATGAGCTTCAGAATCTGACGGTCCAATTTAGCCATTGCACAATACTTTCCATCAATCCATACCAGTTTATCGTCCTTATCAAAAACTATATGAACCCGATAACACCGTATCACATAGCCTGTCAGAAGCATCAACGGCAACAGGAAATCCAAAACTACAAATCCAATCATCCCCAAAGGATGCATGTTCACAAAAACGGTCAGCCCGTCATAATCCACCCAGCCCTGAACACTGACCGTGTTGGCAAAATCAAGAAACCTCATTGGAGTCAGACAGGATGCATACCGAGGAGAAATCGTGTCATTCAAACTATATTGGGCGATGCCGTTATGCCGATAGATAATGCCACATGAGTAGTCCCCACCTACATTTTCCATCAGCTTTTCCTTAAATATCCCAGCCATAACACTAGGATTGACGGGGCATTGAGTTGCCATCATAAACTGATCGGCATATTGCCTTGCTTGCGGAACATAAATACTGTCCTGATAGACCACATGATAGAGTTCCTTTTCCGTATAGACCCATTGTTCCTTTATCTTCCGATGACTTTTCCTTTTGTTCCCTTCCGTGTGCCGGTAAATTCCACCGATACGATTTTCATAATCCTGATTGATGGTTTCCTGCAAGACCCGGTATGTTTTTGAATACAGGGCTGTACGCTCTACGGAATAAATTTTAAGTCCTCCAACCACTCCTGTCAATACTAGAATACATAAAATATAGTTGGTACAAAATTTCTTTAATGCTTTTAATCGCTTCATCCAATTATCATCTTACAAATCGTTTCGTGCCAAATATAATTAATATTTTCCAATAAACCGTTTATACACGTTTCATTTCTTTTCACTCACGTTACATTTCTAATTATTAAAGTATAAATCAAACCTCAACGAAAGATTTTAGATAGAAAATACCCTGAATGTTATCTTTTTATTCGTAAGTCTTATACATTTGCCACAAACCAAATTCTACACATATGAAAACTATTTACGCTAAAACATTATTACTTATACTGCTAGGCAGTACATGCATTTTGGGACTAAACAAACACAACACCCCTGTCAATGGGTTGCTGCTGGAAAATGTAGAAGCTTTGGCTGGAGGAGAAGATAAACCAGCTGAAGTTGATTGCAAAGATCTTGGTTGCCTAGTGTGTCCTCATGGTGGTCACAGGGTTGCTTGGATTGATATTATCCCTCGATGACAATGAATAAAGCAACATTGTTTCTAACAAGCTTACTCCTGTTTGGCATTAGCTAGTGGGGAAGGCGATTATTCTCAAAAAATATGGGAACGTTTTTACCGTCCAGATTGTACAGGTTATAATTGTACAAAGACAGGCAATGAAACTTGCTAGTAGTAAAAATAAGTTCTAGTGACGATAAATATTAATGATTTTAAGATTTCATTTTGTCTTTATCCAAAATGAAGTAATTTAAGTATTAAAATAGGGTCTAGGAGTGTTTCTGTTATAGATAGCTCCTATTCCTTATTCTATATGGATTTAAACTTGTAATATGATAGGTATGCATAAAATATTCGTTCTATTTACTACAACTTTATTGATTCTATTTGTCGGTTGTACCTCCCGGAAAGGTGAAAGCCAGCCGGTAGCGGAGCTTGTAGATTTCGGTAATGTGCAAAGTTGCAAAAGTTCGGATCTGATAAAGATTGAACGCTTTCTTCCTTTGGAGACATCCGATAGCTCGTTGTTTGGAAGCATAGATCAGCTTGAGGTGTGGAAAGACAGGATTTATCTGCTTGATACGTATAAAACCAATGCGGTGCTGGTATTTTCGGCAACGGACGGAAAGTTTATTCATAAGATAGAGGGAACGGGGAACGGACCGGGAGAATTCCTCAGTCCGCATTCGTTTTGGATTGACCGCTCCGACAGCTCACTGTATGTGATGGACCGTATGATGTCGAAACTGTTGAAGTATGATCTGGCAACCTTTGAATATGAAGAAGATATTAAACTTCCTGGCCAGGCTCCCTTAGCTTTCTGCGTTCCTGCGGAGGGCGATTATCTATATTATTTCCCTTTACGGCAGAATGATTCTTTCCGCGGAAAGCAATATGTAGAGGCAGATAAGGAGGGTAATGTGTTGTCCACTGCATATGATGCACCGGCTTCCGGCAGGATATTGCATGGGCATACGGCTCCGTTTTATGGTTATGAAGGAAAGATACGTGTTTACCCCTATTTTTCGAACCGGATTTATGAATGGACGAATGATTCATTGAAGGTATGCCTGGAGATGAAGTGGGGAGATCGAACCTTCCCCGAAGCTGCTGTCTTTGAAAAAGCGGAAGATTCGGGAGATGTAATGCGTGAGATCTTGTCGGACGATTATATCCGTTTTCTGTATGTATATGAAAACCGGGCTGCCTTAGCCGTGAAGTATTATGTTCAAAAAGACTTGTATCTGTCGGTTTATAATAAGTCTTCGGGTCGGGTTGCCAACGTGAAAGCCGCTGACGTGCAGGACGATTTGGGGTTGGGCGGTTTGTTTCCAATGCCAGTCGGCACGGATGGGGATTTGCTGGTAGGCAGCCTTTCGTTGCTTGATATGGAAGAGNAGTCTTCGGGTCGGGTTGCCAACGTGAAAGCCGCTGACGTGCAGGACGATTTGGGGTTGGGCGGTTTGTTTCCAATGCCAGTCGGCACGGATGGGGATTTGCTGGTAGGCAGCCTTTCGTTGCTTGATATGGAAGAGGAGATTATCTATCCTGCATTGAAGGCGTGTTTGAAGCAGGCGGATAAAGAAGGAAATCCGGTGTTGGTATTTTATGATTTAAAATAAAAGGTTGATTCATAATTTTTCAAGTTTGAAATTGCTTTATCCGTCTTGATGCCAGACTGCGTTTTCTGTGTGATGAGAACTGCTCATTGAGAGACTGTAGTATACTAAATAAGTCGAGACTATTTATTTAGCAATACTTCGGTAAATTTTTAACGAACTATTATAAACTACAATCTAAGGTTCACCAATTGGAACATGATTGCAAAGAGAATAAAACAAGTGTCTGAGGAGCTACTCAACCATGTGGGCAATAAACTTACTCACATGGCTGTGGAAGCTCCGATAGTAAAGCATATAAAGGATACGAACGATGAGAAAAACGATATTTACCATTCAGGAAAATCGCAGAAGAAAAATATGCTTAAGCTTCCACGATTGCAGAAAGAAAATACCACGTTGCTATGGATTACGAGTGCGCAAGCTAACTAAACCAATATCCTCATCCACTCATGAAACACTGTTTTTTTATCCTATTGCTCTTTATAATTGCTTGTAAATCGGAGACCGAACAGCAACTTGAATTTGCTTTACAAGCAGCCGAAGAGAATCGCACGGAATTGGAAAAGGTGCTGAAGCATTACGCCAACGATTCCCTAAAGCTGAAAGCAGCCAAGTTCCTCATCTGCAATATGCCCGGACATGTATCGTATGTCGGTCAAGAGATTGAGTGCTATTATCAGGAAGCCAAACCTATCTTACTTTCCGACAGTCTTCCGGCAACCAAAGTCAGAATGCTGGAAGAACTGTATCGGAAATATCCTCCCGGCATCATTAAAAAAGAGCAAGACGTAAAAATCATCACTGCTGACTACTTGATACATAACATAGACAGGGCATTTGATGACTGGCAGCATGGGGTATATGCCCAACAAATCTCTTTTGAAGAATTTTGCGAATACTTGTTGCCTTATAAATGCATCGATTATCAAGCATTGGACAATTGGCGGGACACCCTGCGCCCTATAGCAGAAGGGGCCTATGAAGACTTTGTATACAACAGAGTGTATCGGCATTCCGCTTATTGGGCAGCCGGTGCCATCAATGATAGTTTGGACAGGCTACACCGTGGTCATCTGGGAGATGCCATGCGCAGTCATTCACTATTCCGAGTTCCTTTTTGGACTAAAATCCCTTCCGGAGAATGTGATATCTATTCATTAGTCACAGTCGGTATCCTACGAAGTAAAGGTATTCCTGCTGTCAATGATTTTATTCTACAATGGGCAACCAAGACCAATAACCATTCATGGGTCACTTTACTGACCGACACACAACGCCCGGGATACTTGGAAGGGTGTGAAGGAAAGGTCTTAGGCTTCATGAGACCTGGAGAATGTAAAGGCAAAGTCTACCGTCGCACGTATGCGCCTGATAAAGGTCTGATACGGTTGAATACGGAAGCTGTGCATGTGCCATCGACACTCAGGACTATTTTCATGAAGGATGTGACAGCTGAGTATGTCCGTCCGGTAAATGTCACCGTAAAGCCATTGCCCGAATTACGACAGAACCACGAAAAATACGCCTATCTGGCAGTCTACGGAAACTACAACTGGGTACCTGTCTGCTATGCCCGGACAGAAGATGAACAAGCCTGCTTCAAAGACATGGAACGTGGCGCTGTTTACCTGCCTGCCTATTATACCGAAAAAGGACTACAGCCTGCAAACTATCCATTCCTACTTACACAACAGGAAAAAATCAAGTATCTGAAACCTGATAAACAGCATACCCGAAGCATGACACTGCATCGAAAGTTTCCCCTGACCACTAAAGCATTTAACACAGGAAGGTGTATAACAGGAAGTCTGATACAAGCAGCAAACCATGCCGATTTCAGTGATGCTGTCACTCTCCACCGTTTCGACAAATTTACAGTAGCAGGCTATGTGGATACCAATGATTCTATCGGCTATCGCTACTGGAGATACTTTTGTCCCAATCCTTGCTATTGCTACCTTGCAGAACTTGCTTTTTTTGATAATCAAGGGAACAAAATGACAGGTGACATCATCGGGACGGGACAACGTCAAAAAGATGATGTACGATATAGCCGTGAAGCGGCGTTTGACGATGACCCGTTCACCTATTACATATCAAATCTCCAGTCGGGTGGCTGGATCGGTATGGACTTTGGCAAACCGGTCAGGATAAATAAGGTTGGCTATCTTGCCAGAGGAGATGACAACAACATCCGTGTAGGAGACGAATACGAACTCTATTATTGGGATTTAAACGGATGGGTATCTTTAGGGAAACAACGGGCCACTATCATGAGCTTGACTTTTAATAATGTTCCCGATAATGCCTTGCTGATATTGAGGGACCATACGAGAGGAAAAGAAGAACGTATCTTCCTGTATGAAGACAATGAACAAATCTGGTACTGACATGAGAAAATGGATCCAACATACCTTACGATTACTCGACCGGACTGTTTCTGTAGGACTCTGGTTGGTCGGAGGATGGGTTTTCACAATCGTATTCTTGTTTGCAAGCTACAACATTCCGTCAAGTTCCATGAAACCCACACTGTTTCCGGGAGACTATATTTTGGCAGATAAGACTTATTTAGGAGCACGCATCTTCAATCTACAGGCATCCATTGAGCACAAACCTTTCAAAATCTATCGCGTATGGGGACGGAATCAACTGAAAGCAGGCGATATCACCATCTTCAACTACCCCTATCCGCAAACAAGAGACAGTATCGGATTTGACATACTAAGCTATTATGTAAAACGCTGTGTCGGTCTGCCGGGGGATAGCCTATCCATCGACGAAGGCTATTATCAAATAAACGGGCATCCACTAACTGTATTTCCATCCGCCGTTTGCCACTTGCACGATAGCCTCCATCAGGTATTCACAACCGGAGAGAAACGTATAAAAGGTGTATCTATCAATGCCTATCCAAAACAAAAGGAGATTGGGTGGACTACCATAAACTTCGGTCCGTTTTATATCCCGCGGAAGGGAGACTACATCACCATCAGTCGACAGCATTTCCTGCTTTATCGCACTTTAATCGAGTGGGAAACAGGTCAAAAATTAATTTGGCATGAGGATGGAGCCTATCTGAACGAGAAGAAACTGGTTGCCTATCATTTTCAAGAGAATTACTACTTCATGGCAGGCGACAATGTATTTGATTCCGTTGACAGCCGCTACTGGGGCTTGCTGCCGGAAAGCTACATCGCCGGAAAAGCTGTACGCATCTGGCAATCGAAGAACCGTTTTACTGGAGACATGAATTGGGACAGAGTGTGGAAACGGATTGAATAAACATACAGATAGACTCTTTTCCATCCACACAACGATACACCTTATCGGCTGTTTGCTATATTTGCAGCACATCCCGTTCCCTTCTGACATGAACGGGACGTGTCATAGACCACATAATTAACCCCTCACACCACTCATCACACACCATGAAATCAATCCTCCTCACCCTGCTCACAGTCACCGGGCTGCTGCTGACAGCCTGCACCCGGAAGACCGTCTCCCACGAAGACTATCCGACGACATACACCATCGCGTACGAAGACGGGGAAACCTTTGACTGGTATTCACACATCGAAGTGGAAGAAATCGTTCCGTTTGAATTCTCCGACAGCTCGATGATCAGCCTGATACAAGGTTGTCAGGTGACCGACGACAGGATTCTCGTGCACGACTACAAGCAGCACCTGCTCTTTGTCTTCGACCGGAAAGGAAACTACCTCTACTCCATCCACAACCAGGGGAACGGGCCCGGCGAATACCTCGACATACGCAGCTTCTGTACGTCAGCCGACGGGAAAGACATCCTCATCAACGACGGCTACAAGCTCTTGTCCTACAGCCTCGCCGACGGCACCTTCCGACAGGCACGTCCGCTGAACCTGCAAGTGGACAACCCGCCACGGAACGTCCTGTTCGCCTCCTGCATCAATCCCTCCGACAGCACCTTCTTCCTGTGGACCGACATGGGAGACCACACGCTCTACAAATACGACGGGAAGGAAATGACCGGACTCAAACCCCGCAGAAACTACCAACTGGGCGGGAAGAAGTTCTTCGCGGATTACGAAGGGAACTACCTGGTCTGCCCGGATTACGGGGAGTTCGGCGTCTCAACGGTTGACGGGGAGAAACGCTTCTACATCGACTTCGGCGACAAGGCTATTCCCGAAGACCTCCTGCCGCAAAGCGCAGCAGACATCCGGAAGTTGGAAAAGGAGCCTTATTTCAAGACCCTCTTCTCCGTGTTGGAAAGCCGGACGGGCATCTACGTATCAGCCCTCAGCCCGAAGACGGCTTACTATGACATCTATATCGACAAGGCGTCCGGCAAGATACTGAAGGGGGACACCGACCCCAAAGCCCGGCTGAACATCCTGCAGGTGGAGGGCGATGCCTTCTACGCCCTGTTCTATCCCGAATACGTGGAGGATGATTCACCCCTGAAGCAGGCAGTGGCGCGTTCCATCCCGTCCGCTGACAACCCCCTGCTGATTAAATTCAGGATGAAACCGATAAACTAAATTGCAGGGACGGACACATCGCCCGTCCGGAAAACCTAAACACTATAAAATCATGAACAAACTCTTCATTGGGGTCGGGCTGATGCTTTGCGCCGCACCGTCCTTCGCCCTCCCGCTTCCGCTGACAAGGGGCGCAAGGAGCTGCAGAACAGCATAAGACACGCGGACGAAAGGGACCTCCACAACCCTTTCGTCCGCGTTTCCTTTTTCACACCCTTCTCCGGGGTTCAGCGGACGCCCCGCCTGCCGACATCCCCCGCCTTCTCCCCTCTCCGCTCCTGGAAATGCCGTTTCTTTCGTCCCGCAATTCCTTTTGGTCCTGGATACGACGTATCCTTTAACAAACGATTCACTTTGACGCTAGATACGTCGTATCCTTTAACAAATAGTTTACTTTGACGCTAGATACGTCGTATCCTTTAACAAATGATTTACTTTGACGCTGGATACGACGTTTCCTTTAACAAATAATTCATTTTGATGCTGGATATGCCGTATCTTCCGCCAAATAATTCACTTTGGAGCTGGATATGCCGTATCTTCCGCCAAACAAATCCTTTTGGAGCTGGATACGACGTATCCGCAAGGCGGAGGAAGGAGAAGGAAGGCATGCCGACTGACGCGCCTTACGCGGAAAAGGAAAGAAACGAGAGGAAGGGGATGACGACAGGCGGCGCTTCCGCTGAAAAAGAAAGACGGACGCACGGACACAGAAACACCGCGCAACCAACCTCGTGAAGGAAGATTGCGCGGTGTCACGGTCACAGGGACGCAGGATGCGCTAGAAGAGGAAGCGCAGGATGTCGTTGAAGTTCGCCCAGATGAGGAGCAGGAACAGAATCGCCATGCCTGTCACCTGTGCACGCTCCATGAACTTGTCGCTGGGCTTGCGGCGGGCGACAATCTCGTAGATGAGGAAGAGCACGTGCCCGCCGTCGAGCGCGGGGATGGGCAGGATGTTCATGAAGGCAAGGATGATGCTCAGGAAGGCGGTCATCTCCCAGAAACGGGGCCAGTTCCACTCCGTGGGGAAGATGCTTCCGATGGTGCCGAAACCGCCCAGGCTGGCGGCGCCCTCCTTGCTGAAGACGTACTTCATGTCGTTCACGTAACCCTTGAGGACGTTCACCCCGTGGGTGATGCCGGCGGGGAACGAGGACAGGAAGCTGTATTCGACCACGTGCGGCTTGTAGTAGTCGGTCAGCGGGGCTGCCACGACGCCTGCCACGAAGGTGGAGTCAAGCTGCATGTGCAGGGTGTCGGTGACGCCCGATGCACGGACGACGGCAAGCGAGACGTCGGCGTATTCAGCACGTGCGTCGGGTTTCATGGCTGCCTTGTCGCGCAGCGAGGAGAGTCCCTCCTGAAAGGCGTTCCAGGAGTTGAGCGGCTTGCCGTTGAGGGCAATCAGGCTGTCGCCACGCTGCACGCCTGCCCGTCCGGCAGGGCTTCCGGGAAGGACGGAATCGACCTTGGCGGGGATGAGCATGTCGACGAAGATGGGTTGTTCCTTGCCGACGGTCAGCAGGCTGAGGTCGTCGGGGATGTAGACCTGTTCCTCGCGTCCGTCGCGGCGGACGGTGACAACCTTGGCGTCGACAATGTCGCGCAGCATGTCCATGCCGTAGCGTTCGAAGGGTTTGTCGTCGGCACGCAGGAGGATGTCTCCGTCGCGGAAGCCGATGCTCTGTGCACGTTCGTTGAACTTCATGCCGCGGTCCATCTCAGGGAGCGAATAGTAGCTGTCGCCCCAGGTGAAGAGAATCATCGAGTAGATGAACAGGGCGAGGAGGAAGTTGAACAGCACGCCGCCAATCATCACCAGCAGGCGTTGCCAGGCGGGTTTCGAGCGGAACTCCCAGGGTTGGGGCGGCTTTGCCATCTGTTCCTTGTCCATCGACTCGTCAATCATGCCGGCAATCTTCACGTATCCGCCCAGGGGCAGCCAGCCGATGCCGTACTCGGTGTGGCTGTTCTTGGGTTTGTAGCGGAAGAGGGCAAACCAGGCGTCGAAGAACAGATAGAACTTCTCCACCCGTATCTTGAACAGGCGGGCGAAGAGATAGTGCCCTCCTTCGTGGATGATGACGAGCAGGGAGAGCGACATCATGAGTTGCAGGGCGCGGATTAAGAATGTTTCCATTTGTGTTCGTTTGTTTTTTAGGATTTATAGGGGGACGTACGTTCCGTGCGTCCGGTGAATTTTACGGGTTCAGTGTCGGTGTGCCTCCGGATGTCACCAGCTCTTCCGCCACGCGGCGTGCCTCGGCGTCGGTCGCCACATAGTCGTCGTACGTGGGTCTGCCGACGAAGGAGACGCGCTCCATCGTGCGGGCGATGACGTCGCTCATGCCGAGGAAGGAGATGCGGTCGTGGAGGAATGCCTCGACGACGACCTCGTTGGCGGCATTGACGATGCAGGGCATGTTGCCTCCGCGGTGGAGGGCATCGTAGGCGAGTGCCAGGTTGCGGAAGCGGCGTGTGTCGGGTTGCTCAAAGGTCAGCTCATGGAAGCGGGTGAAGTCGATGCGCTCGACCGACAGCGGGAGCCGCCTGGGATAGGAGAAGGCGAACTGGATGGGCACGCGCATGTCGGGCATGCCGAGTTGTGCCTTCACTGCCCCGTCGGCGAACTGCACCATGGAGTGAATGATGGACTGCGGATGGACGACGACCTCGATTTGCTCGGGACGTACGCCGAAGAGCCAGCGTGCCTCCATGACCTCGAAGCCCTTGTTCATCATCGAGGCGGAGTCGATGGTTATCTTCGCTCCCATGTGCCAGTTGGGGTGCTTGAGCGCCTGCTCCCGGGTGACGGTGGCAAGCTGTTCGGCAGTGAGTGTGCGGAAGGGTCCGCCCGATGCGGTGAGGATGACCTTCTCCAGGGGATTGCCCGGCTCCAGGCATTGGAACACGGCGGAGTGCTCGGAGTCCACCGGCAGGATGGGGACGTGGTATTCGTCCACGAGGCGGGTGATGAGGTCGCCCGCCACGACGAGCGTCTCCTTGTTTGCCAGCGCGATGGCTTTCCCGGCACGGATAGCGTTCATCGTGGGGCGCAGTCCGGCGTAACCCACCATGGCGGTGAGCACGATGTCGATGGGTGCGGACTCCACAATCTGGCAGAGGGCGTCTTCGCCGGCATAGACCTTGATGGGGAGGTCGGCGAGGGCGTCTTTCAGCCGGGCATACTTGTCGGGATTGGCTATCACGACGGCTTCGGGCATGAAACGTCGGGCTTGCTCGATGAGCAGGTCCACCTGGTTGTGCGCCGTCAGTGCGTAGGCTTCATAGAGGTCGGAGTGCTCGGCGATGACTTGCAGCGCCTGCGTGCCGATGGAGCCTGTCGAGCCCAGGATGGCTATTTGTTTTTTCATTGGTTCGGTTGCTTTATTCATGGATGTGAGGATTTAGAAGACGATGAATTGGGCGGGGTTGAGCACCTGTCCGCGGTGCCACAGCTCGAAGTGGAGGTGCGGTCCGCCGGTGGTGCCGTCGGGGCGTCCCACGAGGGCGATGACTTCGCCTGCCGCGACCTTGTCGCCGAGCTCCTTGAGCAGGGAGCCGCAGTGCTTGTAGACCGAGACGAGGTTGCTGCCGTGTTGCAGGGCGATGACGTGTCCGGCGTCCGCTGTATAGCCGCTGAAGATGACTGTCCCGTCGAGCGTGGCGAGGATGCTCTCGTCGGCTCCGGCAGCGATGTCCACGCCGAAGTGGCGGTCGTCGGGATTGAAGTCATGGGTCAGCATGCCGCGCACGGGACGGTAGAAGATGGCGTCCGCCACCCCGGTGCGCCCCTTGACGGCGGCAAGGTTGTACTTCTCCTGCTCCTCGAATTCCTTGCGGAAGCGCTCTTCGTTCTGCGTACGTTCCATCAGTGCCTCGGAGCGTTGCACGGTGAGCGAGTCGATGGAGCGGACGGAGTCGGGCTTCACCTCGCCGCGGATAATGTCCTGGATGTTCATGATGTAGAGGTTCTGGCGGTCGAGCAGTCGGTGGAGCGAGTCGGCGAGCAGGGCATTGTCGACAATCTGCTTGCGCACCTCGCTGTTCATGTAACCCGGCAGGTAGTTGCGCAGGGGCGTGAACGAGACGATGAGGGCGACGATGACGAACAGCACCACGCAGACCGCCAGCAGCACGGACAGTCCGTTGAGCTTCGACACGTGCAGCCCGACAACCTCCTCGAGGGTGCTCTCGTTGACGATGGTCAGCTTGTACTTGAACTTGATGTTATGCCAAAACCGCTTTCTCTTCATGGGTGGATGCTCCGTGATGAATGGTTACTCTTCCTGTTCCGCTGCGGGGACGCTGTCGAGATGGAGCAGTCCGTCAGGCAGCTGCAGCAGCATCTTCCGGTGCTCGTGGTCCAGTTCGCGGATGAACTCTTCCCGTGCGGGGACGAGCAGCTCGCGTCCGTCGTGATTGATGACGAACAGGGTGTTGATGGTCGACTCGTCCACGTGGGTGACGGGGCCCAGGTCGCCGTGATGCACGTCCGCCACCTCGAAACCGACGAAGTAGGCCCATGACAGCTCGTCGCAGTCCGCCTCGGTGGCAAGGTGGAGGGGGAAATAGACTTCCACGTTGGTGAAGCGCCGCGCCTGTTCCGCCGTGTCGATGTCCTCAAACTTGACCAGCGCCACGCTGTCGGACTTGAAGCGGTACTCCTCGATGAAGAACGGCACGAGGATGCCGTCCATGAGGCAAATCAGGTAGTCGCAGTCCACGCGGTCGAACACATCGTCGGTGAAGGTGAATGCGACCTCCCCCTTGACGCCGTGCGGCTTGTTGAGCACACCTATTTTATATACGTCTTCTTTCTTTATCATGAGTCAGTTTGTTCAGATTCGTGTGATGCCCGCCCCCAGTGCGTTCAACCGCCGTTCGATGTCCTGATAGCCACGGTCAATCTGCTCCACGTTGCTGATGCGGCTGATGCCGTCGGCACTCATGGCGGCAATGAGCAGGGCGATACCGGCACGGATGTCGGGCGATGCCATGTTCCCTCCTCTCAGGCGGAACTTGCGGTCGTGCCCGATGACCACGGCGCGGTGCGGGTCGCACAGGATGATTTGCGCTCCCATGTCGATGAGCTTGTCGACGAAGAAGAGGCGGCTCTCGAACATCTTCTGATGGATGAGCACGCTGCCCCGTGCCTGTGTCGCCACCACGAGCATCACGCTCAGCAGGTCGGGCGTCAGTCCGGGCCAGGGCGCATCGGCGAGTGTGAGGATGGAACCGTCCATGAACGACTCCACGGCGTAGTATTTCTGCTCGGGGACGAAGATGTCGTCGCCCCACTGTTCGAGCGTGATGCCCAGCCGACGGAAGCTCTCGGGGATGATGCCCAGGTTCTCGTAGGAGACGTTCTTGATGGTGATTTCGCTCTGTGTCATGGCAGCCATGCCGATGAAGCTTCCCACCTCGATCATGTCAGGCAGGACGGTGTGCTCGCATCCGTGCAGCTCCTCCACCCCTTCGATGGTGAGGAGGTTGGAGGCGATTCCGCTGATGCGTGCGCCCATGCGGTTGAGCATGCGGCAGAGCTGTTGTATGTACGGCTCGCAGGCAGCGTTGTAGATGACGGTGGTCCCTTCCGCCTTCACGGCAGTCATGATGATGTTTGCCGTTCCGGTGACGGACGCCTCGTCGAGCAGCATGTACGTCCCCTTCAGGTGTTCTGCCTTGATGACGTATGCCTTCAGTTCCTCGTCGTAGTGGAATTCCGCTCCCAGACGTTGGATGCCGATGAAGTGGGTGTCGAGCCGACGTCGTCCGATCTGGTCGCCACCGGGTTTGGCATAAACGGCCTGTCCGCAACGTCCCAGCATCGCCCCGATGAGCATCACCGAGCCGCGCAGCTTGGCACACTTCTTCAGGAACACTTCTCCGGAGGCGAACTCCAGGTCCACATCGTCGGCGATGAAGCTGTAGGAGCTGACCCCTTCGCGCGTCACCTTCACCCCCATGTCGCGCAGCAACTGGATGAGGTTGTTCACATCGAGGATGTCGGGCACGTTATGAATGGTCACTTTTTCGCGTGTCAACAACGTGGCACAAAGAATCTGGAGTACTTCGTTCTTGGCTCCCTGCGGATAGATGTCGCCCTTGAGGCGATGTCCGCCTTCTATCACAAATGCTGCCATAGTGGT
This sequence comes from Bacteroides sp. Marseille-P3684, assembly GCF_900291465.1. GTDB lineage: Bacteria > Bacteroidota > Bacteroidia > Bacteroidales > Bacteroidaceae > Phocaeicola_A. The sequence continues at coordinate 1,321,926 of NZ_LT985808.1, read as the reverse complement.
TAGTTTTTAAGGTTGACGAGAGACGGGGGGACGTCTCCACGTTTCAATATTTGCGTTTCTGGTTATTGTTCGAATAGCGTTTGCGCTGCTGCTGGAACTGCCGCTGCGGCTGTTGGTGCTGCTGCGGTGCGGTGATGCCCAGGTGGAAGTTCTCGTCGCTCAGACGGATGGCTCCTCCGGACATCTCGTAGATGTCGTCATAGATTTTCTGGTCTTCCACCGTGTCCTTGTTCCAAGTGATGTAGTCCTTCTTCATGTGGCTTGCCGTCAGGGCAATGAGCTGGTCGCGCTCTTCGCCTTCAGGCATCTCCACGGCTTTCTGGATGAGCAGCTCGATGGCACGCCCGTAATGCCGGTAGCGGATTTTGCCGCTGGAATAGGGGATGCGGTCAGGCTTCACGTTCAGGTAGTCCGGACGGACAATCTCATAGGGGTAGTCGATGTCCAGCTTGAAGTCCGACATGATGGCGAGGTGGTCCCACAGCTTGTGCTTGAAGTCGGGGACTTCGCGCAGTTGGGGGAACATGCCTCCCATGATGTTGACGATGGTGTTGGCACAGCGTTGACGTTCTGCACGGTCTTCGATGGTCAACGCATGGTCGACCATGTTCTGCACGCTCCGTCCGTACTCCGGAAGCGCCATTTTCTTACGTTGGGTGTTATAATTGTATTCTTGATTCATAATTCGTTGGTTGAAAAAAAAGAGGGAAACGGGGGAGACAGGCCTATCGGTTTCACGGGAATGCCCGTCTCACAGCAGCTTCTTCGGTTTGGAAGCCACAAACTCCTTCAGGTAGAACGGTTCGAAATAGGCGACGTCCTTGAAGTCTCCGCGGGCAAATGCCTTCTCGGCAAGGGGGAACATCCACTTGGCAAGCGGATGGATGTCCTCGACAAAGCGCGCATTGGGATGCAGGATTTTCTCCTTGCACTTGGCAGCACCGTTGCCGAAGAAATAGACCGGACCGCGGTTGAGGTAGTCCTCGTAGGACGACTCGTCGATGATGACCGCCTCAATCTCGCGCACGGGATGCAGGGCACGGTCGTAGAGGGCTGCATAGACCTCCATCCGTCGGGCATCAATCATCGGGCAGAGCAACGCATCCTCGGGCAGCTCTTCATCCAGCAGCAAGGGGACACACATCACTTCCGGCGTCGGGATGCCAATAAGCGGAAGGTTGCGTCCGTAGCAGATGCCCTTTGCCATCGAAACACCGATGCGCAGACCCGTATACGAACCGGGACCACAGCTCACCGCCACGGCGTCGAGAGGGATGGCATGGCTGTCGGCAAACGACAGTGCCTCGTCCACATATACGCCCAGCGTCACGGCATGGGAGGGTCCCTCGAAATCAGTCTTTGAAAAGATGCATTGTCCGTCTTCGCTCAACGCCACCGAGCACACCTGCGTTGAGGTCTCAATATGCAATATACACGACATAATTCAGTTTCTTCTTTAGCGTAAGTTCCGCATACGCCCAACTTCCAGTCAACGGAGGGAGATTCAATGGAGATGAGACAAGGAAGCTCCCTGTCGACTACAACTTGAACATGCGAAAGTTGAATTCCTTTAATAATTAGGTGCAAAGGTAAACTTTTCGCTTATAAGTGCCACATAAAACGGAAGCGGATTGGCTGTTTTTAGTGAAAAATAGGAAACACGGGAGGCGTCAGGATACAACACAGGCGATAAAAATTGACAGATTGTAGCGAGGATTTACCTGCGAATCGTTACTTTTGCGACCGGATTCACATTTCACGATTAGCCAATCAAACATGCCCCTATGGACAACCTCGTAAAAGTCATTATCCCCATCTACCGCACCACGTTGAAAGACTGGGAGCGCGCCTCGCTCGACAACACCCTTCGCCTCCTGTCGGCCTACCCCATCCTCTTCCTGATTCCCGAAGGACTGGACATCCGTCCGCTCAGCACCGTCTATCCGTCGGTTGAAGTCATGCGGGTCAGCCCCGACTGGCTGGGCACCCGACGCGGCATTGCGGGCTACAACGAGATGATGCTGTCGCGCTCGTTCTACGACCTGTTTGCCGACACCGAGTACATCTTCATCTGCCACCTCGATGCCTGGCTGTTCCGCGACGAACTTGCCGCCTGGTGCCTGAAGGGCTATGACCTAGTGGCTGCTCCCTGGCCGTTGCGTCCGCGTTACCGCCGTTTCCCGTTCCGTCAGTGGCTTGCCCTGAAGGACTTTTTCAGCCGACGGGACCTTCCGCGTTCCCGCATGTTCGGGCGCATCGGCAACGGCGGTCTCTGCCTGCGTCGTGTGGCTGCCTTCCGTCAGGCATGCAGTACCTACGCCGACGAAATCGCCGCCTTCAACGCCCGTCAGGATGACCTCCACAACGAAGACATCTTCTGGGCGCTCGTTCCCCGTGAGTTCCGTTATCCGACGGTCGAGACAGCCCTCCAGTTTGCCTACGACCTGAAGCCCCAGGTCTGTCACGAGCTTAACGGACGCCGCCTCCCCATGGGTTGCCACGGGTTCATGCACAAGAGCCGCCTTCCCTTCTGGAAGCCTTTCATCCCGTGCATCCAGGAGCTGGGCTACTGACAGTTGGAAATAGTTATCCGTGAGACATCGGACCGAACGGTCATTCCCGGACAGGAAGTCTCTTCAGCCGATAAAAGGCACCGACAGAATCCTGTTCCACGGAAAGGACGCGGAACAGAGCTGCCGGGTCGTCCTTCCTGACCATCAGTTCCAGAACCGAAACCGGCAACGACAGGGTATCAAAAGGCTCGTCCGGAGAACACGCCGGGAGTCCGACGGGCTTGACAGCCAGCACGGAGTCCTGCGGAAGGGAACGCACGATGTCATCAGCACCCCTCCCCTCTCCCTTCGTGAACAGGAAATAGGCATAACGTTTCTTCGCATACAGGGAGTCTACCCAGTCGCTGCGGAACGTCACCATCTCCCGGCTGTCAATCACACGTCCCGCCCAGTCAATGCCTTGTTGGGCAAAGAAGGAACTAATCTGCCGACGGCACAGGACAAGTGCCACAAGGAGAACGGCAACAATGAGCAAAATGTATTTTCTTTTCATGGGGTCAGTTGGTAGAATGACCGATTCAGGGTAAAATTATGCAGCGCAAACATAATGTTTCCCCAGCATAATACCAAAAAAATAAAGGGAGCAAATCACAACCGGCAGAACAGGGAGACGAAGAACGGCATGCTGATTTCGATGAGCAGTCCGTGAATGATGGCCAACGGAATGGCATCCGGACCGGAATAGCGGGCTATGGCGGGCAACGAGATATCTGCCGAACCGATGCCTGCGGCGGAAATCGGAGCCAGGTAGCCGAAGTAGCGGCGGAACAGCGGAGCACAGAGCAGGGCTGCCATCTCACGGAAGATGTTTGAGAGCAGGGCGATGGTGCCCAGTTCGGTAGCGACCTGAACACCCAAGGAAGCCGACTTGATCTCGGTAATCAGGATGGATGACACGGAATAGTAGGCAAAACCGCTGCCGACCGCCATGCAGTCGAACGCCGTCCACCGACTCAACAGGAATCCGCCCATCGCCGAAAACAGCAGCGTACCACCAACCGTGGCCAACGGCAACAGCAAGGCATCCGGACGCAACGAAGCGACAATCTGTTTCGGGTCGCGGCTGCAACCCAGACTGATGCCCAGCAGAAGCATCAGCAGATAGAGCACATAGACCGACGCACGATGGGTGTCGACACTCACCGAGGCACAGGCTCCGACAACCCCACCCAGCAGAAAAAACAGCAACGTAATCAGACTACTTCTCATGGCTTGCTCCTTTCTTATTGAAAAACAGGTGATACACCAACACCGAACCCAACAGGCTTCCCAGAACGCTGAGCAACGAAATGACTGCCGCCTGTCCGCAGAAATAACTCAGATGGTCGACAATCAGACGATTTTGTCCGATGGAACATCCCAGCAGTCCCAGCATCAGCCAGACCACCCCATGAATCAAGGAATTGACTTTACGAATCTTCGAACGGTTGCGCAACGAATATCCTATCAGGACACCGAGCAACATCATCAAAATAAAAGTAAACATGGAAATTCTTCTTTTCTATTTTGCCGCACCCCCAGCCAACACAGACCGGGCACGACACAACTTCTTATTTTTCACCTATACAATACAAAAACAAATCACTCACAATACCAACCCATTACGGTATGTTCGTAAAATTAAAGGACCGTACAGACCAGATGATTTTCATATTCTACTTTCAATTTAAAACATTTTCCTTTTTCCAAAGCGGGCGCAAAATTAGATATTCTCTTCCACATACACAATAAAGGCGGAAAATAAAAACACAAAGACTACAAACAGAGATAAAAAGCGTCATTTTTCTATCAAAACAGAAGAAAACACATCCTTTCAATTTATTACTTCAAAGCACACATGCAAATACATCCATTCTTCCACTCTCCCTTTGTCAAAGTGTCAAAACGTCAAATGAACCCCTCTGAAAATGCATTCCTCGCACCAAAATACGGCTTGATGGATTCGGAGGGCCTTCTCGGGCGATTCGCGAAATACACATTGACACCCTATCCACTCATGCGACATCCAAACAGCACGAAAACAGACTCACGGGACATCATACGGGAACAATATCAGGAAACAGACCATACCTTTTCACACCTCTCAATCGGACGCTTCCGGCAACAAACTAGAGGTAAACAGTTCTAAAATAGTGTTTCAGAAATGCAAATCAAGTGTTTTTTCTTCCGAATAGTTGACTTCGGCGGATGAAACAATATTGTTTGGGACGTCAAACAATATTGTTTGAAGAGTGAAACAATATTGTTTCGCGGTATAATTATTCGTTTTTGCCCTGATTTCTACATATCCATGCAAACCGTTTCGCATGAATATTCCTAAAAAAGCCTACTTTGCCCGATTTTTCAAAAGTACGCGTTAGCCGGGAACGGCATTTTCATCAATTCTGTAAAGGGATTTGTCTGACTGGGTTGCAATCTGTCAACCATTCACGGATAACCATTCAGCCGAAAAAGAAATAATAGACAGCCCGTCCGCCCTCTTTCAGGATTTTGAGCGCCTTGCTCACATGATTTCGGACGGTATTGACGGAGATGTCGAGCCTCCGTGCAATCTCCTCATAAGTCAGTCCGTCACGTTTGCTGAGCAGGAAGGCTTCGCGACAACGGGTGGGAAGGGCATCGATGGCAGTCCACAGACGAGCCTCGACGAACGAACGTTCCTCACATTCTTCGTCAGTAAGGGGCTCCTCCAGATCAAGGGGACGCAGGTCTCTGAGAGCCAGCCCGGGGCTCCGGGCATCCAGGCAACGGTTCCTCACCATGGAATACATGTAAGACTTCACGTTTTCAATGGGAGTCCGGTCCGCCTTCATGCGGACCCACAAGTCGACGAAGCAATCCTGGACTACATCTTCGACCTCTTCCGTGTCACCTAAATAGTGGAGAGCATACAGACACAACGGACGATAATACAACCGGAATGCCTCGTTGATGGTCATTGGTTGACTGTTGAGCTTCATAAGTACCTAAAGATTCTCGTGTCACTAAAAAACTTCCGGAAATTCCGGAATGCTGCAAAGGTAGGTCTTTTCGGAATATTTCCGAATGACGGGAGGGATATTTTTCAGCGTAACCTATCAGACACTGATAAAGTGCACAAAAGAGCAGAAGCAAAAAGATTGAATTTTTAGCAAAAGCCGGCAGAAACAAATTTATTTGTTTACCTATTTAGAAACAAAAAATCTTATCTTTGCAGATGCAATTAAGAAACGACATGAACGGACATCCTATAACGATAGTACTAAGCGATGAGGCAAAAGCCTTCATAAAGCTACAACCATTCAAGGCTCAACAGAAGATTTACTACAACATCTTCAAGGTTGAAGGCGGCGTTATGGATAAAGAACTCTTTAAGAAGTTAGAGAACTCCGAGATATGGGAGCTGCGAACGCTCTTTAATGGCATTTGTTACCGATTGTTTGCCTTTTGGGATAATGAAATCAATGTGTTGGTTATGGTAACACACGGAATTGTGAAAAAGACACAGAAAACACCGAAAAAAGAGATAGAAAAGGCAGAGAGAATAAGACAGGAATATTTTAACGATAAAAAATAATAAAGGTTATGGCAAAGATGAATTTCACACCAGCAGACGAGATGAAAGATGAGCTTTGGGGACCCATCGGTACTCCAGAACGTGACGCAATGGAAGCACAGCTCAAAGAGGACATACAAGCCTACTTTGTCGGAGAGGCTATCAAAAAGGCACGCCTCCAACAGAATCTTACACAGGAGGAGCTGGGAGAGCGGATAGGAGTGAAACGCTCTCAAATATGCAAGTTGGAAAGCGGTAAAAGCTCCATGACTCTTTCTACCATGAGCAGAGTATTCCAAGCGCTGGGCATAACAACGGCTACACTCGATCTGGGAATAGCCGGAAAGGTTGCTTTGTGGTAAGAGAAAAGACGGCACGACAACAAGGGGGATGCACCTGGTCCGGTGAATCCCCCAAAGATTCTCTGGGGCATTTGGAGTTTTTTTCCTACTTTTGCAGCCGTTATTCCAACTTAATACACTGACATTTATGATCAAACAGTTCTTTTCGTTGATGAGGCGATACATTGCGCCCTATCGCAAATACCTGACTTGGGCGTTGATATTGAACTTCGTTTCCCAATGGTTGAACGTATTCTCTTTTGCCGCTATCATCCCTATTCTGAACATCTTGTTCAAAATCGACACAAAGACCTATGAGTACATCCCCATGGAGTGGAACCATCTGGACAAGGACGTGTTGATCAACAATGCTTATTACTACATCAGCCAGATTATCTATACGCACGGCGCATTCATCACCCTCATCATCATGGGGTGCATCCTCATCGTGATGACCCTGCTCAAGACGGCCGGCTATTTTGCCTCATCAGCCGTCATGGTACCGCTCCGCACCGGTATCGTCCGCGATATCCGCATCCAGGTATACAACAAGGTGCTGCGCCTGCCGCTGAGCTTCTTCTCGGAAGAGCGGAAGGGTGACATCATTGCCCGTATGAGTGCCGACGTGACTGTGGTGGAGAACTCGCTGACCAGCTCCATCGACATGCTGATCCGCAACCCGATAGCCTTGCTCGTGTGCTTCATCACCCTGTTCACCATCAGCTGGAAGATGACCCTGTTCGTGCTCGTGGTACTGCCTCTGGCAGGATGGATCATGGGTACGGTGAGCCGCAAGCTGAAACGTCAGTCCACGGAAGCACAGTCACAGTGGGGCGACATCATGTCCCAGCTCGACGAGACGTTGGGCGGACTGCGCATCATCAAGGCTTTCATTGCCGAACGGAAAATGGCAGACCGTTTTGAGAAGACCAACAACGAGTTCCGCCGTGCCATGAACGAGATGGTCATCCGCCAAAGCTCTGCCCACCCGATGAGTGAGTTCCTGGGTACGTGTGTCATCGTCATCGTGCTGTGGTTCGGCGGTTCACTCATCCTGAACACGGAATATGCACCGATGGATGCCGCCACCTTCATCTTCTACCTCGTCATCCTCTACAGCATCATCAACCCGCTGAAGGAGTTTGCCAAAGCGTTCTACAACGTCCCCCTGGGACTGGGAGGCATGGAGCGCATCGACATGATCCTGAAAGCCGAGAACCCCATCAAGGAACCTGCCCAACCGAAACCGCTCGACGAGTTCCGGGAACAACTGGAGTTCCGCAACGTGGGCTTCAGCTACCTCCCCGGACGCCCTGTCCTGAAACACATCAACCTGACCGTAGCCAAAGGCAAGACCGTCGCCCTCGTGGGACAATCCGGTTCCGGAAAGTCGACGATGGTAGACCTTGTACCCCGCTATCACGATGTCTCGGAAGGTGAGCTGCTCATCGACGGCAAGAACGTGAAGGATGTGTCCATCAGCAGCCTGCGTTCGCTCATCGGCAATGTCAACCAGGAAGCCATCCTCTTCAACGACACGTTCTACAACAACATCACCTTCGGTGTGGAAAATGCGACCATGGAACAGGTCATCGAGGCTGCCAAGATTGCCAACGCGCATGAGTTCATCATGGAGACGGAAAAGGGTTATGACACCATGATCGGCGACCGCGGAGGCCGACTCTCCGGCGGACAACGCCAACGTGTGAGCATCGCCCGTGCCATCCTGAAGAATCCGCCCATCCTCATCCTCGACGAGGCGACGTCGGCACTCGACACCGAGTCTGAACGTCTGGTACAGGAGGCACTGGAACGCCTGATGAAGTCGCGTACGACCATCGCCATCGCCCACCGCCTGAGCACCATCAAGAACGCTGACGAAATCTGTGTACTCTATGAAGGCGAAATCGTGGAACGTGGTACCCACGAGGAACTGCTGGCACTGAACGGGTACTACAAGAAACTGAACGACATGCAGAGTTTGTAAAAGAATGCCTTTATGAAACTGAGCATCATCACCATCTGCCTGAACAACCTGGAGGAACTGAAGCGTACGGTTGCTTCAGTCCTCCAACAAACCTGCAAGGAGTTTGAGTACATTATCATCGACGGTGGCTCCACGGATGGCTGCAAAGAATATATCGAAGGACTGGCCGGCGTCAGCCAATGGATAAGCGAACCCGACAAGGGAATCTATAACGCCATGAACAAAGGAATACGCATCGCCGGTGGAGAATATGTCTTGTTCTTGAATTCGGGAGATGAGCTCTACAATGACGGGGTACTGGCAGAAGCCCTTCCCTTATTAAAAGGAGAAGATTTCTATGTCGGACACTCCATGCTGAACCGCAACGGAAAATCAACCCTGCGAAAGACCCCTCAACAAATGTCAGTCCGCTTCCTCCTGGAAGACTCCATCATGCATCAAGCCACCTTCACACGTTCCGCTCTTCTGAAAGAACGTCCATACAACGAGCAACACAAAATCGTGTCTGACTGGGAATACTTTCTGCAGGAATGGGTGCTGCACAACCGTTCCTACGTTCCGCTTGACATCGTGATTTCCACCTTTTACCTGGGAGGCATATCGAGCAATGAGAAGAGTGCGCGCCTGAACGACGCAGAAAGAAAAGAAGTCATCGATGCCCTGCTCCCTCCCCGCGTACAGGCAGAGATATGCAATCATGACGCCTACTACCTGTTTGATGAAAAGCTGGAAAAGAAAATACAGAAAGCCCTGTCCCTGCCTCCCATCCAACGGGACATCAAGCTGCTAAGGAATGCCTTCAAATTCATGTGGAAAGATATCTGGAAGGCATGCCGCAAATCGTCCTGAACCGGCTAAATGCCATGATTCCCAGTAGGAACAGACGATTTGCACGTATATTCCTACCGGGAATCAGATAGACAGTTTTCAACATCCTCACATTGTGAGGCTCATTTCCGTTGGTATTCTTCCAGCACTTTCCGATAGACAGCCTCCGTAGCCTCAGCTGCCTTGTCCCATGAGAACAGTTTCAACCGTTCATTGCCCAGACGCACCAGTTCCTCACGCTTTTGCGGACTGTCCAATACGGAGCGAATTGCCTCAAACATCGAATCCTCAGAATAGGGGTCAAAATAGCAACCGGCCTCTCCTGCAATCTCCGGGAAACAGCTTGTATTGCTGAGAACTACCGGACACTGACAGGCGTAAGCCTCCAGTATAGGTATACCAAAACCCTCATACAAGGACGGATAAACAAAACAGAGGGCACGAGCATATAGTTCGCCCAACTCCTTGTCGGAAGCCTTAAGACAGAGAAGCCATTCCCCCAAGCCCAACTCTTCGATGGCAGCCCTTTCCTGGGCATCAAACCTGCGACCGGTACACACCACATATAAATCAGGATATACCTCACGCAGTTTGACAAATGCCTTCATGAAACGCCAGAAGTTCTTGTACAAGGAGCGTTCCCCTACATACAGGACGAAATGTTCAGGCAATTTCAGATTGAATCTACCGGTATGCGGCTTCATGCTGGTACTGTGATAAATGACGTCAATCTTCTCCGGGGCTATATGCAACAGCTCCACAATATCCTTCTTGGTATTCTCACTAATGGCAATGATGCGGGAAGCGCGGGTGATAACCTCTTTCTTCTCCTGGATGTACCGCTCGGCATCCGGAATACAGTCAGCAAAGCGTTCATGAATCATGTCATGCACCGTTATGACATAAGGTGCCTTCCCAATGTATTTGAGAAAATAAGGGTCATAATAAGTAGGATGAAAGACATAGTTGGTCTGCTCTCTCAGGGAACGGATTGACAGACGGTAGTTCTTGTGTTTGCACCACTCACCATAATGCTTGTAGAGGAAACGGAAGATCGGCACACGGTGCTTCCCCAGGTTCCAGGTCGTCAGGTAGTAATTGATGGTATAGCGTATCGCAATGTCATAACTGAGGTGCAGCCGGCGGATGATTTCACAGAAATAACGGGATATTCCTCCAAACCGCTGCATCTGGAAAGCCTGATAATCATAGAGCACATGCGGCTTATGCTCATTCCTCAAAAACAAAGAATAGAATAGTCTATGCATAATTATAAACTAGTTTAGTGTTGGTTATCTTCAAAAAGGCTTCATTCTTCCCGGAACAGATGGAGCAATGTATCTTTATGCCTGCTCCAATCCAATGTTGTCGAGAAATAGTCTTTTACCTGTTGCTGACACTGCTTATAGAAGGCCGTATCACACACCAGCCGGTTGATATGTCCGGCAAATGCAGCTGCCTCATCGGCCACCAGACAGCCATTGCGCGTTTTATCCGGCAAACCGTCAACTCCCCTTGACGTACAGACCACAGGTATGCCATAACTCATCGCCTCAACGACCTTGATTTTCATCCCGGTTCCATTCAACAAGGGACAGATGATGATATCCGTATGCCGATACATCTCATCCAAATCGGGAACATAATCTATTTGATGCAGATTCGGGTACTCAACATGAAGATGTCTGTTGACCTTGCCGACCACGGTCAGTTCCACTTCTGGCGACAGGCTGGGATATACCTCCTGCAGAAACCACTTCATCCCCTCTATGTTATAAGGATTGTCATACCCCACAAACACCACACGAGGGTGCTTCAACGTATCCGGTTCCGATGTCTCCACCACCTTACGCTCCACAATATGAGGAAGAAAGTCTACGTGATGCCGACCTTTCATCAGCTTCTCGATCCATATTTTCTCATCGTACGAAATGCAGGCAATGCGGTCAAAAACGGATATACGCTTCATTTCATCATCAAGCAAACTCCCGATCGCACTACTTTGTCCGGATACATAGGCTCCTACGGACAAAAGGTCCTCCATGAAATAAATCTTGCAGACGCCTTCATGTCCCCGATAATTTTCCGGTAGAAGCAAATCGGCCGTATAAGCATAAAACATGACAATATGCGTATAATCTCCGGCAGACACTATCTCATTGAATTGCTCCACCATACCGGGAGTTACCCAATTGTCCAGCATCTCTTGACGATGGCGTCCCAACAACCTGTTAAGGCGTCTCTTCCGTTTGGAATACCGGCGGACTTCAGCATAATCATACAGATAAAGCTTGTCCACCAGTGACTCTTCTTTATTCAATGCCGCAAATCCATCATACCGGGACACAAAGTTGCTTAACGCATACAGGTCAATCGTGTATCCCATCCGGCATAATTCCCGTGCCAATGCACGAATACGGGTATTTGTACCCATAGTATGCTCCAGGAAGTTGTGCGGATAAACAAATAAGATTTTCTTCATCATGGCATCTATTATTTCGCAAATACAGGACAACCTGCTTCCTTGACTTTCCACAACGGCAGCACACCGAACAGATAATACTTGGTCTTGTTGCCTCTCATGCGGCTTTTCAAAACGGGAAGAAAGCCGAACAGGTAATACCGCTTGTCCGAATGCTGACGCACCTGCATACGCCGGACGTACTCTTCAATCAAGGCATGTTGCCCGTACCGGGCAGGAACCCTGCATATCAGATCCAACTGTGCGTCAGGAGCCAGTTCTTCGAAAAAGCGTCTGTCCCAAAGCAAGAAACAATCATGTTGGCTCAACCCTACATGCTGTCCTATATACAGATAAAAAGCGGTTGAATGGTCGATGCGCGACTGATGCTGGCATTGTGAGGAATACCCTCCGACCCGATAAGTCACCAACTCATCATTCACCACCACGAAACGGGTATCCAGGGCACACAGATGAATCATTATTTCCGTATCTGCCGAAACCTTATAGTCCAGATTAAATCCACCCAGACTACGCAACAGTTCCGTACGGACAAACATCGTCTGGTGGCAATAATGGGACGCCCACGGCAAACGGGATAAATCGCCGGTCCATACCACTTCTTTTCCATCCGGATATTTCAAGACCGCATTCCCAAAAGAGTAGTCTGCGCCCTCCTTCTCCAATTGTTCCACACTCAGACGAACAGCCAACGGATTGTGAAAGAAATCATCGGTATTCAGGAAATTCACATACTTCCCTTTTGCTTTTGCCAATCCCTTGTTCATGGCATCATAAATACCCTTATCCGGTTCTGAGTATACCTTTATGTATCCTTTTTCCACATAAGGCTGCAAAAATTCAAGCGTACCGTCGTCCGACGCACCGTCAATCACCAAATGCTCAATGGAAGGATAACGCTGGCGGTGCACACTTTCGATGCATTCCTTGGCATATGCTTCACGTTTCTCCCTAAGCAGATTCCGGGTAATGGTAACAATTGTAACTAACGGATAAGATGTGTTGTCTCCTGTATTCATAGGATGGATTTAGAGAATTAGATTAGAATAGTTTAGTGTTTGTTTTCAGCTCAAGTATGCCCGTCAATTCCCCGTTCGCAACGTGTTCGTTTCTGCGTCATGGTCGAGTGGAGGATTTCATCATTACGCTCCACGCTTCCGCGTGACCGCCATTCATGGTAAAGATGAAAAGCAATGGCGGAAAATTTGATGACGCGTTTGCGAATACCGGAATTGATCAGCCGCTCGGCGAGTTCATTGTCTTCACGTCCCCATCCGGTAATGGCCTCATCATAGCCATTGACTGCAAAAATGTCCTTTCGCCAAAAGGCCATATTACAGCCCCGCACATAGAGTGTGTCATGTTGCCGGTAGTTCTCCTGGCTCTTTGTCAGAAACGGAAGCCGCAAACCATTCAGGCGGTTGTGAAGTCCGGGAGTGAACAGCGAAAATCTCCACCGATGTGTCCTGAGCAGGCGTTGGGTCAGCTCTTTGCCAATGACAACCCGGCTGCCTGTGACAAAACTTCCTTCCCGTGCAAAATGGAGATGGTCTTCCACAAAATGACGGTTCAGGATGATGTCACCGTCAATCTGAATGATATAAGGATGAGAAACTTGCAGAAAGGCCTGGTTCATGATTTGTGTCTTGCGGAAACCGTCGTCTTCATGCCAGACATGAAGCAGCGGCACGGGACACCGTTGGCGGAATGCCTCGATCAACCGACGTGTGTCATCACGCGAACCGTCGTCAGCAATGATCACCTCGTCGGGAAGCACGGTCTGATGCAGCACACTCTCCAGACAAAGAGAAAGCGCTTCCGGCCAATTGTAGGTAGATATAATCAAGGATGTGCTAAGCTGCATACATTCCATTTTGAGTTTCTTCGATTCGTCCGCATCATCTCTCCTTCTTCCCTTTCACAATCCCATTCTCACACCAGGAACGATGCTCGGCAATGACCTCGTCGAGCACCCGGTTATGGAACTCCAGGTTGGCACGGGAGGCGGGCTTGTGATAGAGGTGATACTCCACCCCGCCTGCCTTGAGGAACTTTTTCTTCACTCCGGCAAATATCAGGCGGTAGGCTATTTCAGTATCTTCCTGTCCCCACATGGTGAGGTCCTCGTTGTAACCGTTGACCTTCAGGAGGTCCTCTTTCCAGAATGCCATGTTGCACCCACGCAGGCGCTTGATGTTCTTCGGGAAATAGCGTTTCTCCAGGTAACGGCGTACCCACTTGGAACGGAAGGAGTTGAGCATATACATGAACGTCAGCTGAAAAAAGTAGGGGCGGAACTTACCCTTCGTCTTGAAGAAACGTTCCGTCTGATGGGGATCGACACCGACACGGCTACCGCAGACAAAGTAGTCTTTCTCGGCCAGCTCCAGATGGTCGGCTATGAAATGCTTGTCGAGTACGACATCGCCGTCAATCTGTATGATGTAAGGATGAGAGACTTTCATGATGGCCTTGTTGAGGATTTCCGTCTTGCGGAAGCCTCGGTCCTCGTGCCACACATGAACAATGGGTATGTCTGTTTCCTGGCGCAGCTCTTCGATCATCTCACGCGTATCGTCGCGCGAACCGTCGTCCGCAATGACAATCTCGGCAGGCTTGACTGTCTGACGGAATACACTACGGACACAAAGAGCCAGCGCATCTTTCCAGTTATACGTAGAGATTAGTACCGAAACAAACATAGAATATTTTTCTAATAAAAAACAATTGATGTATCCGTTAGTATCTCACACTTTTCATACACTCTTTCAGCAGAAGGACCTGTTGAAAAGTGCACAAAGATACATATAATATAAAGACCCGGACTGATTCAAGTCCGTTTTTTCACTCCAGCGGTCTTGCTACTGCTAAAAATGAGCAGTTTGACAGCTGAGGGGTACATGTCTTTATATGCAATAAATGTATAATAGAGAAAAACACTGCATCATCAAATGTTAAAAATGCACTTGAGACAAAGTCCTCCCGACAATCTCTCAAGTGCACCTGGGCCTACGATGCATCAGAACATATAGGCAACGGAAATCTGCCAAGTTTTCAATTTTGCGGACAAAGCATCTTCGCCGGCCTGCAAGACACCCTCATATTCGGCGGTCTTGCCTAACGGGATGTTATAGATGACACCGGCCTGCAGATGGCGGAGAATCTTAAGACCGGCTCCGAGATTCAGACTCAGGTTGGAGTTCTTGAAAGCAAACTTGCCGCCATCCTCCATCTGAACTTCATCGTCGTTCAGTCCAAAACCAAATTGGGGACCAGCCGCGATATAGACGCCCAACATGCTGCCCAAGCCGATGTTATACTTCAGGTTGATGGGAATTTCAAACGAACGGCGCTTCATCGTTTCATCATCTCCCTTCAGTCCGGTCTGCGAATAGAGCAAGGAACCGTCAATGCCCAGTCCCACCAGGGGAATGGTGAACTCTGCCGTCGGGCCGATAAAGAAACCTGTGAAATTGTCTGATTTCAGATTGCCACCTTTAAAGGATGCTTTCGCCAAGCTTACACCACCGCGCACACCCCATTGGAACTGGGCGTGTGAAGGAACTGCCACACAAAGTGCGGCCACAATCAGCAGGATACTCCAAAACTTCTTCATAATATTCTGTTTTTACGATTCAGACAATCGGCCGACATGACAGCTAACAGTTCAGACAGACATCGGAAGATTGATGGTTACAAAGGTATATCAATTTTCCATATTCCTTACATCCGATACTGTATATTTTGGTAAAAAATCAATATTATGCTATAGAACAATCCTTTTCTATATCGGAGCTGTAAGCTTATCAAGCATTACAGGATTACAACATACGAAGGAAACGAAACAACAAGAATTTACCATCCAAAAGAATCACTCTTCACCGGGAAATAAATGGAGAATCCAAAACTTCCTGTTACATTTGCGGCATGAATCTCTCAACATCTATGAATTGCTCATCCAAATTGTTTCTGGCTTTTCTGACAGCCTTCCTGCTGACCGTCAATTTGTCGGCAGGATGTCGGATTGAACGTCGGGTGATGCCCTGCAAGTTGTTGCAGGGAATTACGGAACGGGAATACTCCGTCTGCCTCCCGGCAAGTTATGATTTCCAAAAGGAACGGACCTATCCGGTGCTCTACCTGCTGCATGGCGGAGGGTGCCACCACACGGAATGGGAAGAGAACGGACGGTTGCAGGCCGTCGTGGACAGCCTGGTGGCACGGAAAGAAATGGAGGAAATGATTATTGTCTGTCCGGAAGCCTGCAAGGACAACATGATTTGGTTCAATGCGCCTCATTGGACCTATGAAGACTACTTTTTCCGGGAACTTATTCCCTACATCGAGCGCACTTATCGGGTAAAAGCCGACCGCAATCACCGCGGCGTGGCTGGTTTCTCCATGGGAGGTGGGGCTGCCGTAGCCTATGGGCTGCATCACCCCGAACTGTTCAGCATGGTGTTCGACATGAGCGGATACCTCCGACGCCAACCTCTCGAATTCCTGAAAAACGACCCGTCAGCAGAATGGCGGCAACAGGTGGTGGAGGACCATAATCCAATCCGGACGATAGAGAACGCCTCCTCGCAACAGGTACAGGCATGGAAGACCGTCCGATGGTTTGTGGATTGTGGAGACCAGGATTTCACCCTGGAAGGGAACATGGACCTGGTCAAGGCTTTCCGCCGGCAAGGCATCGGCTACCAGATGCGCGTCAGGTCAGGAGGTCATGACTGGAACTATTGGCACGGTTCGCTGGACCTGGCACTGACCTACTTCACACAGTGCCTGCCACAGGATTCATAAACGCCCAATACGACATCCCCTCTCAAAGCAGACGCCGGCTGAGGTAACGCACCGGATACCAGACTGAAAGAAAGCCGACAACGACCACGGTAACAAACACCAGCAAGACATCGGAAGCATGCACGCTGACCGGATAGGCATCCACGACGAAATTGTCGGTCGAGCCCCCCAGAGTGAGCAGTCCGAAACGCTGTTGGATGTAGCAGAGAGCCAGTCCGAGAACGATACCGATGACCGCACCGATAAGCGAAATCATGCGTCCTTCAAAGAGGAAGATACGCACAATCAGGTGATCGCTCGCTCCCAGGTTGCGCAGGGTAGCGACATCCCGCTTCTTGTCGATAATCAGCATGGAGAGTGAGCCAATCACATTGAAGCAGGCAATCATCAGGATGAAGGTCAGGAAGAGGTAGGAAATCAGCTTCTCTATCTCCATAATACGGAATACGTCGGCCTGCTGCTCATAGCGGTCTGCCACCACGAAGCCATCCCCCAGGATGCGACTGATTTCCTCTTTGACTTTTCCAGTCGAACTGCCCGGACGCAACTTCAGTTCCACGGCAGACACCTCTGTGGTATAGTCGAAGAGACGCCGCGCAAAATCGAGTGACACCAGGATGTAGGCATCGTCGTATTTCTGCTGGTTGACAATGAAAGCCACTCCGGGTGAATAGAGATAGGAACGGTTGAAACTAGCCGACGGGTTCGCCAGATTGACCTTGGCGTTCCGTTTGGGAGCATAGACCTCCAACGGGTCGACGAAAGCAAGGCCGGAGCCCAAGACCGAAGTCAGCTGAATGCCAGGAATCCCGTAATCCGCCACTTCATCATGGAGCATGAACTTCCCCCGACCGTACAGAATACTGTCGATGGCGACCAGCTGCTCAAAGTTGTCTTCCACCCCCTTCAGTGTCACCATCGCCTGCTTGTTTTTATACTGCACCATGGCATTCTCCTCCAAGGTACAGGTGAACACGTCTACATCGGGCAATGCCTTGACACGGGCAAGCCGCTCATCCTGCGAATCGAACACCTTGCCCTCCTTGACCGTGATTTTCAGCTCCGGGTCGAACGAGGTGAAGAAACCTGCCACCAGTTCCTGAAATCCGTTGAACACCGACAGGGTGCACACCAGTGCCAATGTGGCAAGTGCTACACCACAGACGGAAATGCCGGAAATGATGTTGATGGCATGGTGCGACTTCTTTGAGAAGAGATACCTCTTCGCAATGTAAAAGGGCAGATTCATTCTTTCAACAGCTCATCAATCTTCTCCAGGTAATCCAATGAATCATCGATGAAGAAGCGCAATTCAGGAATGATGCGCAGCTGATGGCGGACACGGTTGCCCAGTTCGAAGCGGATGGCTTTGGCGTGAGCATTGATATTGTCCAGAATTTCCTGTCCGCGGTCCGAAGGGAAGATGCTCAGGTAAGCACGTGCCACACTCATGTCAGGACTGATGCGTACGACGCTCACCGACACCAGCACGCCTCCCATCGCCTGGGTCTGTTTCTGGAAGATGTCGCTCAACTCCTTCTGAAGCAAGCGCGCGATTTTGTTCTGTCTGGTTGTTTCCATATATACTAAGGTATTTAAATCAGTTGGCAAGCAGACAAGCCGATAATCCTTTCACTGACAGAAAAGCCTTATCCCGTTTGTAGACTCGTCCACTTGTCAACTGTGATATTCATTTTTTACGGATGATGGTCAGCCCGTCCCGCAATGGAAGAATCACCTTCTCCACCCGGTTGTCGACAGCGACCAGGTCATTGAACGCCTGTATACCGATGGTCTGACGGTCTGACGGTTGTGCCTGTTCCAGCACATGCCCGTCCCACAGGGTATTGTCAGCCAGAATATATCCACCGGAAGGGAGCCGAGGCAACAACATCTCATAGTAGTCGATGTAGTTGCGTTTGTTACCGTCCATGAACGCCATGTCACAATGCAGGTCCAGGCGTGGCACCAGTTCCAGCGCATCGCCTATATGGAACTTGATCCTGTCGGCATACGGTGAACCTTCCAGCCACGGACGGGTGAAATCCTCCTGCTCATCGTTGATTTCGAACGTATGCACCATTCCGCCTTCCTCCAGCCCTTCGGCCAGACAAAGTGCGGAATAGCCGCTGTACGTCCCTATCTCGATAATCTGTCGCGGACGTATCATGCGCACGAACATCTTGAGCATGCGTCCCTGCAAATGCCCGGAAGCCATACGCGGACGGAGCAGCTTCACGTGCGTGTCCCGGTAGAGTGCACGCAGATAGTCACCTTCGTCGTCAATGTGGTCCAGGATATAGCGTTCAATGGATTCATCCATAAGTCTCAGGATTTACTTTACAGATATCTGTTCCGGTTCGGAAGGATGTATTCGTCGTCCTCGGCATACTTCAGCACGTCACCCACCTGGTTGATTTCCAGGTAAGAGGTATGAGTGCCCTGCTTGCCACCGCTAAGGTAAGCCACCATCTCATTTTCACGGATGACACCATCCTGCAACAGCTTGTGCAACGCGGCAAAATAGTATGCCTGTCCGTTGGGCTGTTCCGGCATGTAGATGGCCTCCACTCCGTAGGACAATGCCAGGTGGCGCATGGTCTTCTCATTGTAGCAGATGGCAAGCACCGGGTTCTTACCACGGAAGGCAGCCAGGTTGCGTGCCGTATATCCACTGAAACTGTCGGTGATGATGGCACCGATGTTCATTTTTTCCGTAGCCTTGACAGCCTGCTTGGCGAGGAACTCGGTCACATCGCAGTTATCTTCAAGTGGAATGGGGATATCGTTCTCCGAGAGTTTGTCTATTTCAGCCTGTGCGGCAATCTTCGCCATGGTCTTCACCGCTTCCACCGGATATTTGCCATAGGCAGTCTCTCCGCTCAGCATCAAGGCATCCGTACGATAATAGATGGCATTGGCAATGTCCGTCACTTCAGCACGGGTCGGACGCGGATTCTTGATCATCGTATGAAGCATCTGGGTAGCGACGATGACCGGTTTGCGTGCCATGACACACTTCCGGATCAATACACGCTGGATACCCGGTATGCGTTCTTGCGGAACCTCGATACCCAGGTCGCCACGTGCCACCATGATACCGTCAGCCACCTCGATGATTTCGTCGATGTTGTCCACACCTTCCTGATTCTCGATTTTGGCAATGATTTTGATGCGGCTGTTGTGCTCGTGCAGAATCTTGCGGATATCGAGCACATCCTGCTTGTTGCGCACAAAAGAGTGAGCAATGAAGTCTATATCTTTCTCGATGGCATAGAGGATGTTGTTGCGGTCCTTCTCCGTGAGCGAAGGCAGGTTGATGCGGACACCGGGAACATTGACACTCTTGTGGTTGCCCAAGGTTGCCTCATTCTTCACCTCGCAAGTCAGCTCATTGGCAGCTTCGTCCTTTGCAATCACCGAAAGTTCCAAGTCACCATCGTCAATCAGGATGGTCTCTCCGACATTCAAGTCATGCACGAAGTTAGTATAGGACACGGAGATACATTCACGGTTCGTCTCCTTGCCCGGATTACCGGTCACTTTCACCCGGTCACCCGTTGTAAAGGCAATGGGTTCTCCCCCGGCAAGGTCGGTCGTACGCACTTCCGGGCCTTTGGTATCCATCAATATGGCGATTCGGTTCGAAACCTTCCGCACATTGGCAATCAGCTTTTCGAATCCTTCGCGGCTGGCATGTGCCGTATTCATACGGACGACATTCATGCCGGCGTTAAACAAGTCTCTGATAAAATCTTCCTCGCAGCGCAAATCGGAAATTGACGCTACGATTTTGGTCTTTTTTAGCATCATAGGTTTTTCGTATATCTCGTTTTTATAGATTCATTTTGTCGGGCAGGAATCCAGCAACGCCTCAATGGCAAGCCGGTAAGAATTGAGCCCGAAGCCACAGATGACTCCGAGGCAAGCACAGGATATCATCGACTTGTGGCGGAACTCTTCCCGACGGTGTACATTAGATATATGTACCTCCACCACCGGTGCCGTAATGGCGCGAATGGCGTCCTGCAATGCAATCGATGTATGGGTATAAGCGCCGGCATTGAGCACAATACCGTCATAATCGAAACCCGTTTCATGAAGTTTGTTGATGAGTTCCCCTTCCACATTCGATTGGTAATAGTCCAACTCGATGTCGGGGTAGCGTTGGCGTAGTTGTTCCAAATAAGTATCAAACGAAACCGCGCCGTAGATGGAAGGCTCGCGTTTGCCCAATAAATTTATGTTAGGGCCGTTGATAATTTGTATTTTCATTGCCTGTCTACTTTGGAGTTTTGTTCTATTTTTGCAGAAGAAAATTTGGGTACAAAGTTAGGAAAAAGAAATGGAATGCAAGGAAAAAATCGATAAGAAGGAGCAAAACAACCTCCTCATTAGGAAATATAAACAGTATCTGCAACTTGAAAAATCATTGTCGGCAAACACCATAGAAGCCTATCTGACCGACTTGGACAAGCTCCTGTCCTATCTGACTTTAGAAGATATCCATGTGTTCGACGTCACCCTCGAAGACCTCCATCATTTTGCTGCCGGACTGAAAGACATCGGCATCCATCCACGTTCACAGGCACGCATCCTCTCAGGCATCCGCTCCTTCTACCGTTTCCTCGTTCTGGAAGACTACATAGACGATGACCCGACCACCTTGCTCGAATCCCCCCAACTGGGCATGCACCTGCCCGACGTGCTGACGGTGGAAGAGATTGATCGCATCCAGGGCGCCATCGACTTGTCAAAGACGGAAGGCCAGCGCGACCGTGCCCTCATCGAGACACTCTACAGCTGCGGGCTCCGGGTCTCGGAAGTCTGCTCTCTCCGCCTTTCAGACCTCTATTTCGACGAAGGCTTTCTGCGCGTGGAAGGAAAGGGGAGCAAGCAGCGTCTGGTTCCCATTTCCCAACGGGCCATCAATGAGCTGCAACTCTACCTGGAACAACGTTCGGCAATGGACAATATCAAGCCCGGACACGAAGACTTTGTCTTCCTGAGTTTCCGCCGTGGCACAAAGCTTTCCCGCATCACAGTATTTCACTTCATCAAGCTGCTGGTGGAAGAGGCAGGCATACATAAGACGGTCAGCCCCCATACCTTCCGCCATTCTTTCGCCACCCATCTGCTGGAAGGTGGAGCCAACTTGCGTGCCATCCAAATGATGCTGGGACACGAATCCATAGGCACTACGGAAATCTACACGCACATCGACCGCAGCATGCTTCGCGAAGCAATCCTTGAGCATCACCCCCGTAACCTCCGAAAGAACAACGATGAAAACGAACACCCCTGACATACTTTCGCCCAAGAAAATCCCCGGACAAACAACAGAACCTCCGCCATCACCGGAGACTTCGGGAACAGACAGACCGGAGATTGTAAAAAAGGCGAACAAAACCAGAGCCTTCAAAACAAATGGGAGCTATTGCCGTCAGTAAAAATCAGGCGAAAAGACTCCTTTGAGACCTCCAAATACCGGACTTCAGTTTTCTCCAAAGTACCCTAAAAGTGACGACATCAAGCCGCTTTGAACATAAACTAAAGGAAAAAAGACGCATTTTAAGATTCCTTATACCACAAAATAAAGATTGAAGTAAAAAAATTAAGTCCCTTTTGTTCTATCGAACACGGATTTTATATCTTTGCACTACTTTATGTAAGACTATTATCTAAATAACTAAGTTTAACGTGTTATGATTAAAAAACTCTATTTGCCATTTCTAATGGTATTGGTTTTTGCGCTCTCTTCATGTAGCGGCAAAATGGGTGAATTGTCATCTGACTATTTCACGACGACTCCTCAAGTACTAGAGGCTGTCGGAGGTAAAGTGGATGTGACCATCAATGGTAAATTCCCCGAAAAGTATTTTAAGAAAAAAGCTGTCGTAACAGTAACTCCGGTACTCCGCTGGGATGGTGGTGAAGCCAAAGGACAACCTGCCACCTTCCAAGGTGAGAAAGTAAAA
This sequence comes from Bacteroides sp. Marseille-P3684, assembly GCF_900291465.1. Taxonomy (GTDB): domain Bacteria; phylum Bacteroidota; class Bacteroidia; order Bacteroidales; family Bacteroidaceae; genus Phocaeicola_A. Next base: position 1,299,396 of record NZ_LT985808.1, on the reverse strand, counting down.
GGCAACGACCAGACCATTTACTACAAAGCCGGTGGAAACTACACCATGCAGACTTCTTTCGACTATGTGCCTGAAATGGCTAAATCGGAACTCTATCTGGAGTTTGATGCCAAAGTAGGCAAAAAGACCGTGACCATCCCGGCAGTGAAAATCGCTGACGGTGTGATTGCAACTTCCGAACTGGTGAAGAACACTTTGGCAAACGCCAACACGACCAACGGTGAAGACGCTTTCCAACGTGTCATCAAACAAGCCAAGAATGCCAACATCATGTTCTTGATCCAACAGGCCAACCTGCGTGCCAGCGAGTTGAAGTCCGACTCTCTGAAAGCTTTCAACGAAATGCTGAAGAACGTCAAGGAAGACCAAAAGGGCAAATTGATGGAAAACATCGAAATCTCTGCTTATGCTTCACCTGATGGTGGTCTGGAACTGAACGACAAACTGGCTGCTCAACGTCAGAAGAACACCGAGAACTACCTCAACAAACAGTTGAAGAAAGAAAAGATTGAAACCAATGTTGACGCCAAATACACCGCACAAGACTGGGAAGGCTTCCAGGAATTGGTTTCCAAATCAAACATCCAGGATAAGGACCTTATCTTGCGCGTGCTCTCCATGTATCAAGACCCCGAACAACGCGAGGCTGAAATCAAGAACATCTCTTCTGTATTCAAGAACCTGGCTGATGAGATCCTCCCGCAATTGCGTCGTGCACGCCTGACCTTGAACTACCAATTGATTGGCCGTTCAGATGATGAAATCCTGGCTGCGTTCAAGAGCGAACCGCAAGTACTCAGCGTAGAGGAGCTTCTCTATGCTGCCACATTGGTAGACAGCGCTGCTGAAAAAGAAGCTATCTACAAGACTACAACCGACCGTTTCCCTGCAGACTACCGTGCTTACAACAACTTGGGTGAGCTGGCTTACCAGGCTGGTAAGTTTGATGAAGCTGAAAACTACTTCAAGACCGCTCTCCAAAAGAACGCTTCTGCTGCTGAAGCCAACGCCAACCTCGGCTTGATCTCCTTGATCAAGGGTGACAAGGCTGCCGCTGAGACTTATCTTGGCAAGGCTGCCGGTGCTGCCGGTCTCGACGAAGCTTTCGGTAACTACTACATTGCTGCCGGTCAATATGACAGAGCCGTAACTTCATTCGGCGACGTGAAGACCAACAGTGCTGCATTGGCTCAAATCCTGACAAAGGATTACAACCGTGCCAAGTCTACACTTGAAGGTGTGAAGAACCCCGACGCCTACACAGCTTACCTGTCGGCTATCCTCGGTGCACGCACCAACAATGCAGCCATGGTAATCAGCAACCTGAAGACTGCCGTTTCAAAAGATGCATCTTTGGCAAAGAAAGCTGCAACTGACCTTGAGTTTGCTAAATATGTAACCAACTCTGAGTTCCAAAGCATCGTGAAATAAGTCATTGTTTGACATTCGATAAAGAAAAGCGTTGTGCCCGTTGCGGTACAACGCTTTTTTTGTTATGTTTGCGAACCGGGCAAGGCGACTTTTTATCTGTCCGTGCTTCCGGTAAAAGAAACATCATGACATCCTTACGCAAAATATTCGCTTCTGTCTGCCGCTTGCGCCAAAGCCTGGGTTTTGGCGTTCATTCACCTTATATATATGCATTGCTGACCGACGTATTCCGTGAACGGCTCCCCTATTACGCATACGAAGCCATCGGTCAACTGCCCGGTGAGTCTCCATACTCTTCCGGTTCATTCAAAATCAACCGGCTGCTCTTCCGTCTGGTCAACCGCTTCCTTCCCGACAGCATCATCGAAGCAGGAAACAGTGACGGGAGGAGCTTGAAAAGCATGTCTCTGGCACGGAAGAATGCTGTTTGCAGGAATATACCCGACGATCATGGGTTCTCAACCGAGGAGTTGGAACAGACTTTGGGGGACAGCCGGCAACTGGACTTTCTGTTCATTTCCAGCACCAACGCTTTCAGGGAAGCATTTGAGGCAGCTTTGCCACTTACCGGAGAACATTCGGTTTTCATCATTCCATCCATCCATGCAGATAAAGACCGACGGATGTGGTGGAAAGCGGTAGAGCGTGACGAACGCACCGGATTCACAGTAGACCTCTACGACATCGGGCTGGTATTTTTTGACCGCAATCATCCACGTCGCAACTACCGGATAACCTATTGCTGAAGGCATCTGCGTTCACTGTATGAGAGCTGAAAAATCAATAAACTGACAGAATTTAGGCTTTGGCACAACTTCTGTCAAAAAATAAAAGAAATATGAAGAAAAGCATGGTGTATACGAAGACCGGCGACAAAGGAACGACCAGTCTCGTGGGAGGAATCAGGGTGTCAAAGACGCATCCGCGTCTGGAAGCTTATGGCACAGTCGACGAACTCAATTCAAACATCGGTCTACTGGTGACCTACGTGACCGATGAAGCCGACCGCAAATTCCTGCTATCGGTTCAACACAAACTCTTTGCCGTAGGTTCTTACCTGGCGACCGATCAGGAACAGAAGGAGGTGCATCCCCAGTGTGTGGTGCGTGAAGCCGACGTAGAAAAGATGGAACATGCCATCGATGCAGCGGAAGACGGATTGCCTGCCTTACAAGCTTTCATCCTTCCCGGAGGTTCACAAGGGGCAGCCGTCGCGCATGTCTGCCGCACGGTATGCCGTCGTGCAGAACGCCGCATCCTAGCCCTGATAGAGTCCGGAGTTGAAGTAGACCCGTTATTGACGGCCTACATCAACCGTCTGTCAGATTACTTATTTGTCTTCTCCCGCAAATTGAACAATTTAACAGGAGGACATGAAATTATTTGGCAAAAATCTTGTGAGTGATAATATTTATTATATTTTTGCGCCGCATTACGAACTCTATTAAAAAAGATAGCTATGTATTGGACACTAGAATTGGCATCTAAATTGGAAGATGCTCCTTGGCCGGCGACAAAAGATGAGTTGATTGATTATGCGATGCGCTCGGGAGCACCTCTTGAGGTAATTGAGAATTTGCAGGAAATGGAAGACGAAGGCGAAATATATGAAAGCATTGAAGATATTTGGCCCGACTATCCAAGCAAAGAAGACTTTTTCTTCAACGAGGACGAGTACTAAACTCCTTCCAATAGATTAAACAAGGAAATTCCAGCGAGATAAACAAAGCTCATTTGTTTATCTCGCTGTGTTTTATGGCCCTTCAAAACCTAAAGATACAAAAAGCCAACTAATTCAGCCTTAAAGCATTGCGAATTAGTTGGCTTTTTCTCTATTCTTTTCAGAATGTTCCTATTTCAAATTCCCCACCTTGATGAGGTATTCGGCAATCTGTACGGCATTCAGGGCAGCACCCTTCTTAATCTGGTCGCCCACAATCCAGAAGGTGAGTCCGTTCTCGTCGGTCAGATCCTTGCGGATACGTCCCACGTAAACAGGGTCTTTACCGGCAAGGAAGAGCGGCATGGGGTAAACCTTCTTCTCGGGTTCGTCCATCAGCACCAGGCCTTCTCCTTCGGCAAATGCCTTGCGAGCTTCCTCAACGGAAATCGGACGTTCAGTCTCCACCCAGATGCTCTCGGAGTGAGAACGGAGGGCAGGCACACGTACACAGGTGGCGCTGGTCTTCACGTCGGAGTGCATGATCTTGCGTGTCTCGTTGAACATCTTCATCTCCTCCTTCGTATATCCATTGTCCATGAAGACATCAATCTGCGGGATGACGTTGTAGGCAAGCTGATAAGCAAACTTCTCCACCGTGACAGGTTCACCGGCAAGAATCTGGCGATACTGCTCGTGCAACTCCGCCATGGCAGCGGCACCTGCGCCGCTGGCAGCCTGATAGGTCGCCACATGCACGCGTTTGATGTGTGAAAGTTTCTCGATGGCCTTCAGGGCTACCACCATCTGGATGGTCGTACAGTTGGGGTTGGCGATGATGCCGCGCGGACGTACCAGCGCATCTTCCGCATTCACCTCGGGCACAACCAGAGGCACATCCTCATCCATGCGGAAGGCACTCGAATTGTCAATCATCACCGCACCATACTTCGTGATGGTCTCAGCATATTCCTTCGACGTGCCGGCTCCGGCTGAGGTGAAAGCGATATCCACTCCCTTGAAGTCATCGTTATGTTGAAGAAGTTTTACTTCATACTCTTTACCGCGAAAGGCATATTTCGTGCCTGCACTGCGGGAAGAACCGAACAATACCAATTCATCGATTGGGAAATTTCTCTCTTCGAGTACGCGGAGGAACTCTTGACCTACGGCTCCACTCGCGCCAACAATAGCTACTTTCATCGTTCTTGAATCTGTCTTAGTTAGTGAATAAAGTTAGTAATGGGTCCGGTTTGACCTGTCTGCTTGTCAACTCGTCAACCGGAAGCGTAATTTCGGATAAATATCTCTTTTATCGGGTGCAAAAGTATAACATTTTGGCAGATACGGCGGTATAAATTGGATTCTTTTTATTTATTTTGCGCAAGAATTCACGGACAGATTAGCTATGTTGACTCTCTTGAACGCCGGATATTTCCCCATCACTGACCCCACGTGGATCTTCTTCCTTGTGCTGGTCATCATCCTGCTGGCTCCCATCATTCTGGAGCGCCTGCATGTGCCTCACATCATCGGCATGATTCTGGCAGGTGCCCTCATCGGCGAACATGGTTTCCACATTCTGGAACGCGACAGCAGTTTTGAACTGTTCGGCGAAGTCGGGCTGTTCTACATCATGTTCCTTGCCGGTCTGGAGATGAACATGGAGGACTTCAAGAGCATCCGTGTGAAGGCGACCGTCCTGGGAGTGCTCGCCTTCCTCTTTCCACTGTGCATCGGCGTCTGGGCCAACCTGACGCTGCTGGAATACGGGCTGATGTCCGGCATCCTGCTCGCCTGTCTTTACGCCAGCCATACGCTGGTCACCTACCCCATCGCCATCCGGTACGGACTCTCCAAACAACGCGCCGTGGGTATTGCTGTGGGCGGTACGGCAATCACCGACACCCTGACGCTGCTCGTGCTCGCCATCACCGCCGGTTCGTTCCGGGAGAACACGCCCAACCTGTTCTGGGTATGGCTGATACTGAAATTCATCGTGGCCGCCATTGTCATCACCTTCCTCTTCCCCCGTGTGGCAAGGTGGTTCTTCCGACGCTACAGCGACCCCGTCCTGCAATACATCTTCGTCCTTTCCATGGTATTCCTGGGAGCCGGAGTCATGGCCTTCATTGGCATGGAGGGTATCCTGGGCGCCTTCCTGGTGGGCTTGTTGCTGAACCGCCTCATCCCCCACGTCTCGCCGCTGATGAACCACCTGGAGTTCGTAGGCAACGCCCTGTTCATCCCTTACTTCCTCATCGGCATCGGCATGCTCATCAACGTCACCTCCCTCTTCAATCACCTGTATGCACTGAAGGTGGCAGGTATCATGGTCGCCGTGTCCCTGGTGGGAAAATGGCTGGCGGCATGGGCCACACAGAAGATATTCCGCATGCGCAAGGTGGAGCGCCGGCTCATGTACGGCCTCAGCAATGCACGTGCTGCAGCGACACTGGCTGCCGTCACGGTGGGCTACAACATTATCCTGCCCGACGGGAGCCGCCTCCTCAATGAGGATGTGTTCAACGGTGCCATTCTGCTCATCATCGTCAGCTGCACGGTGAGTGCGTTCATCACCGAGAATGCGGCCCGTTGTCTGGTTACCGAAGAACATGAGGGGCAAGTGACGGACGAGAAAGAGAAGCGCGACGAGCGTATCCTGATCTCCATCTACAACCCGGAGACCATCCAGGGACTGATGGACATCGCACTCATGATACGGAATCCCAAGCAGAACAAAGGGCTGGTTGCTCTGAGCGTGGTCAACGACAGCACGGCATCCGAAGCGAAGGAACTCAAGGCACGGAAAGACCTGGAGCAGACATCCCGGATTGCCTCAGCGGCCGGTACGGACATACAGACCGTGCTGCGCTACGACATCAACGTGGCACAGGGCATCATCCATGCAGCCAAGGAGCATGCCATCACCGATCTCGTCATCGGGTTGCACCGCAAGACAAACATCATGGACTCTTTCTTCGGTAACCTCACGGAGAGTCTGCTGAAGGGTACCCACCGCGAGGTGATGATCATGAAGCTACTCATGCCTGCCAATACACTCCGCCGCATCGTCGTGGCCGTGCCCATGCAGGCGGAATACGAAGTAGGCTTCCCGAAATGGGTGGGACAGGTCTGCCGTCTGAGCAAGACACTGGGCTGCCGTGTCCACTTCTTCGCCACCCCTCAGACCCTGGGGTTCCTCCGCCACCTGGTGGAACAACAGAATGCCAACGCCGAATATACGGAGCTGGACGACTGGGAAGACCTGCTGCTGCTCACCGGGCAGGTGAACTACGACCACCTGTTCGTCGTGGTGTCCGCCCGCAAAGGCTCCATCTCCTACCAACCGTCGTTCGAAAAGCTGCCCCTGCAAATCTCACGCTACTTTGCGAACAACAGCCTGATGGTCATCTACCCCGACCAGCTGGGCGACCCGCAGGACCTCGTCAGCTTCTCCGAACCACACCAGACGGTGGACTCGAAGGCATACGAGACGGTGAGCAAGTATCTCTACAAATGGTTTAAATCCGAATCGTAACAATGGAACTGACACATACCCCTTCCTGGCTGGAACGCACAGCTCTGCTGCTGGGTGAAGAACGCCTGACACACTTGCGCCGCTCCCACGTGCTCATCGTCGGGACGGGTGGAGTGGGCGCCTATGCGGCGGAAATGCTCTGCCGTGCCGGCGTGGGACACCTGACGCTGGTGGATGCCGACACCGTACAACCGTCGAACATCAACCGCCAGCTGCCTGCCCTGCACTCCACGCTGGGGAAACCGAAAGTCGACATCCTGGCGGAACGCTTCCGCGACATTAACCCGGAGCTGGAACTGACCGTCCGTGCCGAATACCTGAAGGACGGGAGCATCCCCGAACTGCTCGACAGTGCCCGCTTCGACTTCATCGTCGACGCCATCGACACCATCAGCCCGAAGTGCCACCTCATCAGTGAGGCATGGCAACGGCGCATCCCCATCGTGTCGAGCATGGGTGCTGGAGCCAAACGTGACCTGACGAAGGTGCGCTTTGCCGACCTGTGGGAGACGTACCACTGCGGACTGAGCAAGGCGGTGCGCAAACGCCTCCAGAAGATGGGACCGAAACGGAAGCTGCCCGTGGTGTTCAGCACCGAACAGGCAGACCCGCACGCCGTGCTCCTCATCGACAACGAACAAAACAAGAAATCGACTGCCGGAACGGTGAGCTACATGCCTGCCGTCTTCGGCTGTTACCTGGCACAATACGTAATCGAACATCTATGATAGAACTCCGAGGAATCACCAAGAGCTTCGGCTCGCTCCAGGTGTTGAAGGGCATCGACCTCGACATCGGACGCAACGAGATTGTGAGTATCGTGGGACCGAGCGGGGCGGGAAAGACCACCCTGCTGCAAATCATGGGCACACTCGACAAACCCGACGAAGGCACGGTCGCCATCGACGGCATCGACGTGGGACGACTGAAGGAGAAGGAACTGGCACGCTTTCGCAACCTGCACATCGGCTTCGTCTTCCAGTTCCACCAACTGCTGCCTGAATTCACGGCGATGGAGAACATACTCATCCCTGCCTACATCGCCGGGAAGGGACAGAAAGAGGCGGAGACCCGTGCCCGCGAACTACTCCGCTTCATGGGGCTGGAGGAGCGTGCGTCGCACAAGCCCAACGAGCTCTCGGGTGGAGAGAAACAGCGGGTGGCCGTGGCACGCGCCCTGGTCAATCATCCGGACGTGGTGCTTGCCGACGAGCCTTCGGGCAGCCTCGACACGCAGAACAAGGCGGAGCTGCACCAGCTCTTCTTCCACCTGCGCGACACCTTCGGACAGACATTTGTCATCGTGACGCACGACGAGACGCTGTCCTCCCTCACCGACCGCACCATCCACCTGCAGGACGGACGGGTCGTCGGATGAGCGTCGCACCCGCAAGACGAAACACAAGTAATGAATCACCTAACATCCTTACCAAATGCACGTACAATTAGGAAAATATAATCAGTTGCCCGTCGTCAAGGAAGTGGACTTCGGTGTCTACCTCGACGGAGACGACGACGGCGAAATCCTGCTCCCCGCACGTTATGTCCCTGACGGATGCAAGCCGGGCGACCTGCTCAACGTATTCATCTACCTCGACAACGAAGAGCGCCTCGTGGCAACCACACAGACCCCGTATGCACAGGTGGGCGACTTCGCCTGCCTGGAAGTGGCATGGACCAATGAATACGGAGCATTCCTCAACTGGGGACTGATGAAGGACCTCTTCGTCCCCTTCCGCGAACAGAAGATGAAGATGCAGAAGGGGCGGCGCTACGTCGTCCACGTACACATCGACGAAGACAGCTTCCGCATCATGGCATCCGCCAAAGTGGAACGTTACCTGTCCAAAGACAAGCCGCCCTACAAGGCAGGCGACCCGGTGGACCTCCTCATCTGGCAACGGACGGAGCTGGGATACAAGGCAATTGTGGACAACCGCTTCAGCGGACTGCTCTATGCCAACGAGGTGTTCCGCACGCTGGAACCGGGCATGAAGCTGGAGGCATACGTCAAGCAGGTACGCCCTGACGGGAAGATTGATCTGGAGCTGCAACGGGGAGGCGCCCGCAAGGTGGACGACTTTGCCAACACGCTGCTGGCGTATATCGACCGCAACGGTGGCTTCACCCCCTTCAACGACAAGAGTCCCGCGGAAGAGATTTATGCGACCTTCGGCGTGAGCAAGAAGACCTTCAAGAAGGCTGTCGGCGAACTGTACCGGAAACGGCTCATCCTCATCGAGGAAGACGGTCTGCGCGCTTCGATAGACGATTGACATACGGACAATGAATGCTCCTTCCGGTGTGCATGCTGCGCGTGTGGCACCGGAAGGAGCATCTGCATTTATAGGGACTTTCCTACCCAACGATAGGAAAAATCCCCGTGCAAGTGTGATTTCCTCCGCATACCTTTGCGGTAGAGATAAACCTAAAAAGCACTTGCCTTATGAAACGCTATTTACACTTACTCCTTATCGCATGCCTGGGCGGACTCCTCTCCTCCTGCATGCCGCACACGTACCTGGGCCTGTATGATGAACCTGTCGGACCGCCTCCACACGCATACCGTCCTCATCCGAAAAAGCCCCGTCCGTCCCGTCCACACAAAGGACCGGACCGTCCGCCATACCGCTTCGGCATGGACACTCCGGGGATAGGCATCCACTTGAACATCGACTAAACATCCATTAACTATGAAAAAAACGATTGTACTCCTTTTTCTGGCATGCGGCCTTCTCCTCGGCAGCTGCATACCTCCCTCTTACAGCTTTGGGACGCTTCACAAACACCTGATGGACATCCGCAGCGGCATGAGTGAGACTGAAATCATCAGCCTGCTGGGGAAACCGGACTACCGCCGCTTCGATGGTAACCGGGAAGAATGGGAATATCGGAACAGTGCAGGTTCCACCAGACCATCTGTCTATTGCATCACGTTTGTCGACGGGAAGGTCAACAGCTTCGACTCCTACCTCGATGACTCACCCTGGAAAAAGGGACTGAGGAACGACTCCACCATACAGGCTGGATACTTCCGTACCCCTGAAGGTAACTTTATGTGGGGCGTACCGGCAAACGGGATGGTGAGACTGAACAACGGACGCCTGATGCCTGCCCGGGGCAATCAGCTCTTGCAGGAACCTTGAAGCTGGAAGTCCGGGATGCCAAAGGAGCAAAAGGGATTTCCCTACGGGATTATAGGGAAAAACTGTTGGACGGGGAAATCCCTACGCCTATCTTTGCCCACAGAACCAACAACTGATGTCAAACTCTAAACATAAAAGCTATGAAATGTATGAAGAGAATCGTCCTGATGGTGGCTTTCTGCCTGTGCACCGTGGCAAGCTTTGCCATGCTGAGCACGACGGAGGTGCGCAACAGTGCGCGCTTCATGACCGACCGCATGGCGTATGAACTGCGACTGAGCAGCATGCAAATCACCGACGTCTACGAAATCAACTTTGACTTCTTCGACCGGATACGCTACGTTGCCGACGACCTCGCTGCCGGATACAGCTATGCCATCGACGAATACTACCAGAATCTCGACCTGCGCAACGACGACCTGAGCTATGTGCTCACCCGCAGCCAGTTCGAACGCTTCATGAACCGCGACTACTTCTACCGTCCGCTGTACGTCAACGACCGCAGCTGCCGCCTGCGCATCTATGCGGTATATGACGACCCGACGTTCTTCTATTTTGCTGCTCCGCTGAACTTTCTGACCTATGTGGGCATCCATAGCCGGGCACACTTCGCACACGGATACTACTGCAACCGTTATCACCACCCACGCTATACGGGCATCTGGGCACGTCCGACCCGACACTCCCATTACGACTACTACCGGCGGCATGACTTCGGTCCCGGCATTGCCGGACGTCCGCCACGCCCCATCGTCGACCATCGCCCTGGCATCGGTCATCGCCCTGACCGCCCCGGTATCCGTCCGCCGCATGAGAACCGGCCGACAAGACCCGGCTACAATGACCGTCCGGGACGAAGGCCCTCACAAGTCGAGCGTCCGTCAAGACCCGGTCACAACGACCGTCCGAACATCAGGCCCTCACGGGATGAACGACCGTCAAGACCCAACAACAACGACCGTCCGAACATCAGACCTTCACGCGATGAACGACCGTCAAGACCCGTCAGTATCGAACGCCCGTCCAGACCTGACCGTAACGACAGACCCGCTGTCCGTCCCTCACGCATCGAGCGTCCGCAGAGACCCGATAAGAACGAACGACCTTCACGGGTGGAACGTCCACAACGTCCCAACGTGATGCCGAGCCGCAACGAACGTCCGTCGAGACCCGAACGTCCTGCCGTACGCCCCTCACGAAACGAACGCCCGGCTGTCCGACCCACCAACCGTCCACGTCCGAGTGAACGACCGGGAAGAGACCGTCAGGCTGCAGAACGGAACACCTTCCGTGTCTGATTACAACCGTCCGCGAGCTGCCGCACCAGCCTTTCAGGCACAGAGCATCTCCCCTACACGAAAAGAGGAACTGCCCTGTGCCTTTTTTCATATCCTCATGACAGGTACAGGCCTGTCCACACTCAACTTTCGGGAGAAGAAGCCACGGATTTCGAAATTATCGCTTACATTTGCAGTATAAACTGTGACACTATGGATGCAAACAACAAACTAGCCATTGAAGAAAATATCATCAAGATGCTCAGGACCGTCTATGACCCGGAAATTCCGGTGAACATCTACGACCTGGGACTGGTATACAAAGTCGACGTGCAGGACGACGGCACCACACTGATTGACATGACACTCACTGCCCCCAACTGCCCCGCCGCGGACTTCATCATGGAGGACGTCCGGATGAAGGTGGAGTCGGTGGAAGGCGTGAAGAGCGCCACCATCAACCTCGTCTTTGAACCGGAATGGAACAAGGACATGATGAGCGAGGAAGCCAAGTTGGAGCTGGGCTTCCTGTAACAACCGCCGTGTACACATTCACCTCACCTCTAAACATTGCCCGGTTATGAAGAACATCTATTTCCTTTCAGACGCACACCTCGGCTCGCGTGCCATCGCCCACAGCCGCACGCAGGAACGCCGGCTGGTGAATTTCCTCGACCAAATCAAAGACAAGGCAGCTGCCGTCTACCTGCTGGGAGACATGTTCGACTTCTGGTATGAGTTCAAGACAGTAGTCCCCAAGGGCTATACGCGCTTCCTCGGGAAACTGTCGGAACTGACGGACCGTGGCGTAGAGGTGCACTACTTCACGGGCAACCATGACCTGTGGTGCGGAGATTATCTGGAGAAAGAGTGCGGCGTGGTGCTCCATCGCGCCCCTCTCACCTGTGAGATTTACGGGAAACTGTTCTACCTTGCCCACGGAGACGGGCTGGGAGATCCGGACAAGAAGTTCAAGCTGCTCCGCACGCTCTTCCACAGCCACACCCTGCAGTGCCTCTTCTCTGCCCTGCACCCACGCTGGAGCGTTGAACTCGGTCTGACCTGGGCGAAACACAGCCGCATGAAGCGTGCAGGCGGCAAGGAGCCCGACTACATGGGTGAAGACCGCGAACACCTCGTGCTCTATTCCAAAGAGTACCTCAAGCTCCATCCCGACATCAACTTCTTCATCTACGGACACCGGCACATCGAGCTGGACCTGATGCTGAACCGCAACACACGTGTCCTCATCCTAGGCGACTGGATTACCACCTTCACCTACGCGGTCTACGACGGGGAGCACATTTTCCTGGAGAACTACGTGGAAGGGGAAACGAGGCTGTAACCGGTAGACACTGTACACATTTCCATCAGCTTTCATTCATCAGCACTCCTTCACGGACGGACGTACCGATGCCAACAAGAGGGTGTATCGTAATTTGAGCGATGCACCCTCTTAACATTTGCGTTTAATCGGACAACACCAGGGGAATCCCCCATTTCCATATTATGTAAACTCCTCCACCATGTACATGTGGTCGGCGGACGGACGTCTGTATACATCGGGGTCAAGCGCATGGCGGATGATGTAGGGAGCACTCTCCACCCAGATGCGGAACGAGGGATCGGGCTCATAGCGGTCGGCAAAGTCGAGCAGACGGTCCAGCTCGAAGCGGTCCGCCACGATACCGGCGCCATTGGAAGCGGCATCGAAGGCGTTGCAGTCCTGCTCGATGTGTGCGGGCACCATCAGGACAGGCTTGCCCAGGAACATTGCCTCGCAGATGGATTCAAAGCCTGCCGTGCTGGCATAGGCGCGGCAACCGCTCATCTGACGGAGGAACTCGGTGTCGTCGAGAGGATAGAAGCTCAGGGTGGAGTCGACACGACGTACGTCCGTCTCTCCCTTCTTGTCCCAAAAGAAGCGGAGCGGCACCTCCGGATGCGCGGCATGCCATGCAGTGACACTCTCGGCAAAACCGGAATTGACCATGTAGCCGTGCACGTAGTCGCCTGGTACAGATTCACTCCGCAATACTTCTTTCCTCAAGAGGGGCGGGACCACACGGATGCCTCCGTGCGCATCCTCCTCCATCGGACGGAACGAGAGTGCCAGCTTCTTCCGTGCACCCACACAGGTCAGACGGGTGAAGAAGTTCAGCAACCACAGTCGCGGTGCATTCTTCCAGGGCAGATGGAAGTCCTTGTGCAGGAAGAGGTACTGGTGTCCGATGCAGATTTGCGGTGTCCGGATAGGGTAGAGCGCATAGGTAAGCCCCGTCAGCAGCTCGTAGAAGTTGATGACCATGTCCGCACCACTACGGACGATATGCTCGCGGATAAAACGCATGCTGCGCAGGTAGACGGGCAGACGTGCCACGTTGTAGGCAACGCTGCGTCCCAGCCGGTTACGCTTGTTGGAAGCCGTCGGTAGGAAATTGGGGCTCTCGAAACGGTGGACGGGAGCATGGATGTGGCGGCTGAAGAAGGACGGAAGACGTCGGGAGCGGCTTTTGCCGACAAGGACTTCGACCACCTCGTGGCCGCTGTTGCGCAGGATTTCTTCGAGCGCGATGGCTTGGGTCAGGTGTCCCCTGCCCTCGCCCTGGACAATGAACAGGTATTTCATGAGGCGGGTGCGATGGTGGGTACAAGATTCAGGTCGGATGCCCCGTTTTCAAACTCAACTTCGGCGTAGTAGACGATGTTCCAGTCGCCCTCTTTGCTTTCGGTAAGAGCCGACATCGTTTCTACCCAATCGCCGGAGTTGAGATAGTGGGTCTGTCCGTAGAAAGTATTCTCGGGATGGTGTATGTGTCCGCAGATGATGCCGTCGCACTTGCGCGAACGGGCGAACTCTGCCAGTGTATGTTCGAAGTCGGAGATGTAGGACACGGCGGTCTTGACCTTCTGCTTCACGCGTTGCGACAGGGAGTAGTAGGGCTTTCCCCGGTAGGCACGGTAGCGGTTGTAGATGCCGTTGAACCACAGCAGGAAGGTGTAACCCATGTCGCCCAGCTGTGCCAGCCATTTCATGCGGGTGGTCACACGGTCGAAGATATCGCCGTGAGTGACGAAGTAACGTTTGCCGTTGGCGCCGTCGAAGGTGTATTCCTTCACCAGGTGCAGGTTGGCAAAGTCCATCGGTGCCAGGGCGTCGAGAAAGTCGTCGTGGTTTCCACGGACGTAAATGATTTCGGTCCCGCAGTTCTCCATCATCTTCATGAGAATCTTGAAGAAGCGGGTATGTGCGGGTTGCCAGCGGCGCGTCCCGTTCTTGCGGATGTGCCAGCCGTCGATGATGTCGCCGTTGAGGATGAGCCGTTCGCAGTCGATGCTGCTCAGGAAACGGCTGACCTCCTCGACTTTGGAGTGGGAAGTTCCCAGGTGAATGTCCGAGAGGACAACGGTGCGGTAATGTCTGCGTAAATACATCATGGATGTGTCTGCCTTTGTTCACTGCACGAAGGTAGACACTCCCTGTTACGACAGGATGTAGGACGGGTTACATTTCCGGCTCATTCCCATCCGCCACCCAATGCCTTGTAGAGCTGGACGAGGGCAATCTGCTTGTCGCGGACGGCGTTGCTCAGGGCAATCTGTGCGTCGAGATAGGTACGCTGGGCATCAAGCATGTCAAGGTAACTGATGTATCCATTGAGATACTGCGTGCGGGTCAGGTCGATGCTCTTGCGTGCTGCCTGTTCCAGCTCCAGCTGGGCATCGTAGATGTCCTGAATCTTATTGAACTCCACGATGGCATTGCGGGCATCCTTGAATGCCGAGAGGACAGCCTTCTCATACTGGTAAGCCGCCTGTTCGCAGGCAGCCTTCTTCGCTTTGAGCGCCGCGCGGTTCTTGCCCATGGCAAAGAGCGGCGTCAGCAGGTTGGCACTCAGAAAGTGGTAGGGCGAATGCAGGAAGTCCCGGAACTCCTCGCTCTCCAATCCGTAATGGGCAGTCAGCGTGATGCGCGGGAAGAGGTTGGTGTAGGCAATGCCCACCTCGGCATTGGCAGCAATCAGTGCCTCCTCGGCAGCACGGACGTCCGGCCGTCTCTCCAGCAACGACGACGGCAGTCCGGCAGGCAACGTCTCGGGCAGGCGGATGTCCTGCGGATGGTGCGAGCGTTCCACCGTCGAGGGATAACGCCCGGCGAGGAAGCTGATATCGTTCTCCTTCAGCGCGATGGCACGCTCCAGGTCAGGCACGAGCGTCGCCGTCCGCGCCAGTTCCACCTGTGCCTGCTGGTAGGCAGTCTCCGACGTGAGTCCGCCGTTGAAGCGCAGCTCTGCCAGGTGGACGCTCTCCTGACGGGCACGCAAGGTCTGCTTCACAATGGCAAGCTCGTTGTCGAGTGCCACCAGCTCGAAGTACGCCTGCGCCACCTGTGCCACCAGTGTCATCCGAAGGGCACGCTGGTTCTCCACCGCCTGCAGGAACTGTGCCATGCTCCGGTCCTTCGCCCAACGCAGGTTGCCCCACAAGTCCAGCTCCCAGGAGGCAATGAACTTGGCGGAATACTCCGGGACAGACTCATAGCTGTCGCCCCCGTAGTTCTCGGCTTCCTTGTCCGTATACAGCTGCCCCTTCACTTCGGGAAAGAGGTTGGCATAGGCGATGCGCTTCTGGGCAGCCATCTCCTTCAGGCGTGCCGCCGCCGTCAGCATGTCTTTGTTATGCTCCAGGGTCTGGCGGATGAGTGTCTGGAGGGTGGTGTCGGTGTAAATCTCCCACCAGCGGAAGTCGGCAATGGACATCGTGTCCGTCGCCGTGCTGTCGAGCCGCTCGGGCAGGTGCAAATCGGGGCGCGTGTAGTGCTTGCCGAGCTGGCACGAGGTCAGACACACGCCCAAGAACAGTATGTATGTGAGGATATGCTTCATAAGACGCTTCATGATGGTTACTTTAACGATTCGTTTACAGTCTCCTTGCCGGCACGGCGGTCTGCCAGCTTCCCCTTCAGCTTCCCTTTCGCCTTGTAGATGTATACGAAGAAGAAAGGCACGAGGATGATGCCGAAGATGACGGCACAAATCATGCCGAAGAACACACCCGTACCGATGGCTTGCCGGCTCGCCGCTCCCGGACCGGAAGCAATGACCATCGGCAGCATGCCGAGGATGAAGGCGAGGGAGGTCATCAGGATGGGGCGGAAACGCATCTGCGACGCATGGAGGGCTGCTTCCAGCGTACTGACACCGCGGTCGACCTGCTCCTTGGCAAACTCCACGATGAGAATGGCGTTCTTGGCTGCAAGACCGACGAGCATCACCAGTCCGATCTGGAAGTAGACATCGTTCTCCAGTCCGCATGCCCACACTCCCAGGTAGGCACCCAACGCCGCCACAGGCAGCGAGAGGAGCACGGCGGCAGGAATCATCCAGCTCTCATAGAGCGCGGCGAGGAAGAGAAAGACGAACAGGAACACCAGTGCCAGCACGAGTCCCGTCTGTCCGCCTGCCTGCTTCTCCTGATAGGACAGGCCGCTCCACTCCACACCGATGTTGTCGGGCAGATGTTCGCGGGCTATCTCCTCCATGATTTCCATTGCCTGTCCGGAGCTGTAGCCTTCGGCAGCCCCTCCCCGGATGATGGAGGTGGTAAACATGTTGAAGCGCTTGATGCTGCCCGGTCCGGTCGTGTAGGACGCCGTACCCAGAGCGGTCAGCGGAATCATCGCTCCGTCGGTACCCCGCACGAAGAAGAGGTTCAGGTTGTCCTTGTGCCCGCGGTACGAGGCTTCCGCCTGTATGTAGACACGGTAGATGCGGTTGAACATGTTGAAGTCGTTCACATAGACCGACCCCGTATATGCCTTCATCGTGGAGAAGACATCGGACAAGGGGACGCCGGCAAACTTCACCCGGTCACGGTCGACATCGAAATAGAGCTGGGGAATCTCCGCCTGCAGCGAGGACGACAGCCCCGTCAGCTCCTTGCGCTGTGCGGCATAGTATAATAAGGTGTCCACCGCCTGCACCAGGTTGTCGAACGTGGCATCGCCGCGTGCCTCCAGCTGCATCTCGAAACCGCCGGAGCTACCCAGTCCGGGAATCACCGGAGGCGTGGACAGGTAGACCTTGCTCTCCGGATAACGGCTCAGCTCCTTGCGCACCCGTTCCATGACGCCGTCAATGGTCGTGTTGTCGCGCTCCTTCCAGGGTTTCAGGATGACGGTCAGCTCGCTGCGTCCCTGGTTGCTTCCGACCCGCGGACTGGTGCCCGTCACGTTCTGCACATACTCCACTTCGGGCTGCATCATCAGGTAGTCGATGGCGCGTTCGGTCACGATGCGTGTCCGCTCCAGCGTTGCCCCCTCGGGCAACTCCAGCTCAACCTTGAAGTAGCCCTGGTCCTCCGTCGGGAGGAAGCTCGTAGGGATGAACCGGTGCAGGAGCAGGATGGCAATCAGCACCATACCGAAGACACTCATCACCCGACGGGGATGGGCGATGAGCCGGGTTATGACCGCAATGTATTTCGTGTTGCCCTTCCGCAACCAGTAGTTGATGTAACGGAAGACGATGTTCTTCTTCTTTCCGGAGCCAGGCTTCAGGATGAGCGAGCACATGACCGGACTCAGCGTCAGCGCCACAATGGTCGAGATGAGCACCGACACGACAATGGTGACCGTGAACTGACGATAGAGCTGTCCCGTGATGCCCGGCAGGAAGCTGACAGGCACAAAGACGGCAGCCAGCACCAGCGACGTGGCAATCAGTGCGCCCGTCAGTCCGTCCATGGCTTTCTTGGTCGCCTCGTAGGCACCCAGCCTCTCTTCCTCCATGATGCGCTCCACGTTCTCGACCACAACAATGGCGTCGTCGACCACGATACCGATGGCGAGAATCAACCCGAGCAGCGTCAGGATGTTCAGCGAGAAACCGAAGATGAGCATGAAGCCGAATGTTCCGATGAGCGAGATGGGCACAGCCACCACCGGGATGAGTGTAGCACGCCAGCTCTGCAAGGAGAGGAACACGACGACAATCACCAGGAACAATGCCTCGAACAACGTCTTGTAGACTTCGTGGATGGACTCGGAGATGTAGGTGGTCATGTCAAAGGGAATCTCGTAGGTCAGCCCTTCGGGGAAGTTCCGGCTGATGTCCTCCATCGCCTTCTTCACGTTCTCCGCCACCTCCATGGCATTGGCTCCGGGCAGCATGTAGACACCCAGCACGGCAGCATTGCCCCCGTTGATGCCACTCTCCGTATTATAGGAGGAGGCTTCCAGGGAGACCCGCGCCACGTCGCGCAGACGGATGATGGACCCGTCCGGATTTGCCCGCACCACGATGTCTTCAAACTGACTGACGGTCGAGAGACGTCCCTGGGTGGTAATCGGAATGGTCACGTCCACCCCCGTCACCGGCTGCTGTCCCAGGACACCGGCAGCCGACTCGCGGTTCTGGTCCTTCAACGCGTTCTGCAAGTCCTGCACGGTCAGTCCGAAGTTCGCCATCTTGTCCGGCTGCACCCATATCTGCATGGCGTAGTAACGGCTGCCGATGTTCGACACACGTCCCACACCGGGGATGCGCCGCAGGAGGTCAAGCACGTTGATGGTGGCGAAGTTGCTCAGGTAGATTTCGTCGAACTTCGGGTCGGTCGACGTCAGACAGATGGTCATCAGCTGACTGGCAGCCTGCTTCTCCACCGAGATTCCGTTCTGGATGACTTCGGCAGGCAGACGCGACTCTGCCAGCTTCAGACGGTTCTGTATCTCCACTGCCGACAAGTCGGGGTCGGCAGAGATGTCGAAGGTAACCGTAGCCGAAAAGCCTCCGGAGTTGGAGCTGGTCGACTCCATATAGAGCATCCCCGGCGTACCGTTCAACTCCTGTTCAATGGGAGTCGCCACAGCCTGTGAGACAGTCGTCGCGCTCGCCCCGGGATAAGACGCACTGATTTTCACCACCGGAGGGGTAATCTGCGGATATTGGTCTATGGGGAGCATCGTCAGTCCGATGATGCCCACAATGACAATCACAATCGAGATGACCGCCGAGAAGATGGGACGGTCTATGAAGAAATTCACTTTCATACGGACGGAGATTTAGGCGTTAGGTTGTGAGAGGGAGTCGGGAGCTGCCACAGCCGGTGCCGGTATGCTGTCGGCAGGCAGAGTCAGGTTGCTGTTGTCCACATGCACCTTGATGCCCGGCGTCAGCTTGTGGTATCCTTCGGCGACAATCTGCTCGCCGGCAGCCAGTCCGCGTTCCACGACAACGAAATTGCCCTGTTCCGGTCCCAGCTCCACAAAGCGGCGCTCCGCCACGGAATCCTTACGCACGACATAGATATAGGCACCGCCCTTCTCGATGATGACAGCCTTCTGTGGTACGACGAGGGCATCCTCTATGACGTCCAGCAACAGACGGACCTTCGTGAACTGTCCCGGCAACAGCACCCGCTCGGGATTGGGCATCTCGGCACGCACGGAGAAGGTCCCCGTGTGCGGGTCTACCTGCGGCTCGGCAAAGTCCACGAGACCGCGGTAAGGGTATTCGGTGTTGTCCGCCAACGTTACGGTGATATAGGGTTGCCAGGAGCGGGTGGAGTCCTTCTGTCCGAGATTGACGTTCCGCTCGCGGCTCTTGAGGTAGTCGAGTGCGGTCATGCTGAAATCCACCAACACCGTGTCGCTCTTTACGATGGTTGCCAGGAGCGACTTCCCGCCTGTCCCTACCAACGTCCCCAGGTCGACCAGTCTCTCACTGATGTTGCCTGAGATGGGGGAACGGACGATGGTGTATCCCAGCTCCTGCTCCGCCTGGAAGAGGTCGGCCTCACTCATTGCCACCGACGCCACGGCACTCTCATAGGCAGCCACGGCATTGTCCAGGTCCAGCTGGCTGGCGGCGTTCTGTGCATACAGCGGACGGATACGCTCCAGGTCCCGCTGTGCCTTCCGTTCCTGCGCCTCGTCTTTCTTAAGCTGCGCACGTGCCTTGTCCGCCTTGGCACGGTATTGCTCCTGGTTGATGACAAACAGGACCTGATTCTTTGCTACATAGGTTCCTTCCTCAAAGAGCATCTCTTCCAGGAAGCCTTCCACACGGGCACGTATCTCCACGAACTGTTGCGCCCGGATGCGCCCCACGTATTCCCCGTAGATGTTCACATCCTCCTGCGCTACAGGCACGGTTGCCACCACCGGCACGTCCGGCTCGGCAGTCGTACGATGAGTCAGTACCCAGATGGCTACAGCCAACACGACCAATGCTACAAAAGTGTAGGTAATTTTCCTCCTAGAGATGTTTAGTTCTTTACTTCTTAGAAATCGTCTCATACCACAGGTGTTGATTTATATATTAGTTGCATGTATTCACACAATGTTTACAAAGATAGTCCTTTTCCATTCATGCAAAGGAGTGTTATCCTATAAAAATATGCAATTCACATGCCAAACTTATCCAACAAGCATTTCTTGGAGACTTCATGAGCACAATCTTCATGCGCCGCCATGATGTGTGGAATATTGGATGAGATAATTGTAGAAATATTCCACAAGTACACAGGAGACAGCCTGCATTATTCTGCCTTTCTCCCGGTAAACATAATTGTCCGACGGACGAAACATACGTGTTTGACCTGACAAACACATGAGTTTGACCTGACAAACATAGTAGTTTGACAGACCAAAGTATGATACTTTGGTATGCCAAGCCCTTATGCGTATCAAGTCAAGCCCTTGTGTTTACCCGGTTGAAGGCCTGTGTTTACCCGACTATATATGCAAAGAGGGTGCATCGCTTCGTTGCGATACACCCTCCTGTGTCCTTGTTCATGCGGCGTCTCAGAGTTCCAATGCCGCGTACTTGATGCGTTGGCGGCGCCAGGTGTAGACCACGTGCACCTTGCCGTCCTTCCCTTGGATGACAGCCGGGTAAGAATACTGACTCACGGGACTGTCTTCGAGCGTGATGACGTGCTGCCAATGGATGCCGTCGTCCGACAGGGCGACACTCAGCGGCGTGCGGGCGCCCTTCGGCGTACCGGGAATAGTCTCGAAGTTGTTGTAGACCATCACGTGACGTCCGTCTTTCAGCGTCACGGCGTCGATGCCGGAGTTATTGCTCTCGATGTCGAGCAGGGTCACTTTGCTCCACGTCTCTCCGTTGTCGCTGCTCCAGCTGGTGGCTATCTTGGCGTTGCGCGTCCGGCAGACCACCTGCAGACGGCCGTCCTTGTGACGGAGGATGCTCGGCTGGATGCAGTAGACAGGCTTCGCGCCTTCTCCCTCGATGGCTTCACCGGCTTCCATGTCGTCGGTATTGGCTGCTCCCGGCTTGCGGAACTGCGTCGGGACGGACAGTTCGGCTTCCACCGGACCGACCTTGCGCCAGGTGTGGCCGCCGTCGTCGGAAATCTCGAAGTGGATGCGCCATCCGCCTGACCCTTCGGTACTGCTCGGGCAGATGATGCGTCCGTCCACATATTCAGGCTTGTTCTTCGACGGGCCGAGGAAACCTTCCGGCATGGCTTCAGGTTTGCTCCAGGTCTTTCCTCCGTCTTTGGAACGGATGATGTAAGCCTTCCAGTCAGCCACGTTCTTGCCTACCTTATAGAACAAGAGCAGCTCGCCCTTCTTGCCGGGCATCTGGAAGAGGACGGGGTTCCAGCAGGCTTTCCGCTCGGTGGCACTGATGATGCCGTCTGCCACCTGTACGGGGGCGGTCCACTCTGCAGCTCCCTTCGGCTTCCGGCTCACCCAGATGCAGACATCCGGGTTGCGCTCCTTCGTTCCGCCGAAGTAGGTTGCCACGAGGTCGCCCTGCGGTGTTTCGGCGATGCTTGCCGAGTGTGCCTGCGGGAAAGGTGCCGACTCATAGAGGAACTGCGTCTCCACAATCCCCTGCTTGTCTTTGCCCAGCGTCGGGTCGATGCGGACGTTCAGGTGATGCACACCCGGTCCGACACGCCACACGGAGCGGTTGCCTTCGTTGCGGACGTAAGTCACCCCGTCCGATACGACAGCCTGTGCATCGTGCGTAGGCAGATAGACCCATGCCGTGGTGTTGCAGGGAACGGTAATGTCCCACGTGAGGTGCATCAGGTCTTTCTTCCACCGGCTGACGACGGTACCGTAGGGTGTCCGGTAAGACGCATTCACGGCGTCCAGCTCCTCGATGGAGAAGTCGGGTGCCATGCGTATCTCCTTGTAGCCGGGCTTTGCCGGAGCGATGCCTGCCAGGTCCGCATAGTACCACATCAGCAGGTCGCCGAGCTGCATCACGTGGTTGGCGCTGTTCATCTTCGGGCTTGCCTTGTCTCCGTTCCAGAGCTCCCAGATTGTGGTCGCCCCGTTCGCCAGCATGTAACCGAAGCTCGGGTACGTCTTCTGGTTGTTGACGACATACGCCACGTCGCCACGTCCCATGCGGCTCAGCTCGCGCATAATCCACGAACCGCCGATGATGCCCCAGCTCACATGCTCCTTGTCGGCATTGATGCGGGTGATGATGTTCTTCTCCACCTCCCCGCGGTACTCGTCGGGCACCATGCCAAACGCAAGCGGCAGGACGTTTGCCGTCACCGTATTGTTGCCGTAGAAGATGCTGTCCGGATAGAGCCAGTGTCCCGGTGCAGGCGAAGTGCCCTTCTTCACCGTGAGGTAAGCCTCGTTGAAACTGGTCCGTACGAGAGCGCCCTCCTTCTCGTATGCCTGTGCCTCGGCTTCGTGACCCAGCAGACGGGAGAACTTCGCCATCAGAGACAAGGTCTTGTAGTAATAGGCCGTCACGATGAGACCCTTGTCAGTCTGACGGGCAGGGTCGTTGCTGTGGATGAGCTCCGGAGCCTCGGGCGGCATGCACCAGTCTCCGAACTTGTACTTGCCCAGCAAGCCTTTCTCATTGACGTATTCCTTCTTCATGTAAGCCATCCACTTCACCATCACGGCATAGCTGTCGGCAATGGGGCGGATGTCCCCGTACTGTTCGTAGAGCATGTCGCAGATGACGGGCAATGCCACGGGCCACGTGATGTCGTCGGTGTAATAGTTATAGTAGGCCGGGGACATGTCGGGCAGACTGCCGTCTTCACGCTGCGAGTCGCAGATGTCCTTCATCCACTTGGCATAGAGTAGGTGGTTACCGAAGAGGTAGCTCTCGCTCCAGGAGGTCATCGTGCGGTCTCCCAGCCAGGGCTGCCGTTCGTTGCGCTGCGGACAGTCGACGGGCATGCCCTTGTAGTTGGAGGCGATGCCCCACCAGGCGTTGCGGAAAATCTGGTTGAACAGCGGATTGGAGCACTCGAAGGTGCCCGTGTTCTCCATCTCGTCGTAAATCAGCTCGGCGGTGAAGTCTTCCAGACGGGGCTGCTTGTAGCCGGTCACCTCGATGTAGCGGAAACCGTGTGAAGTGAAGCGGGGCGACCATTCGCGTCCGTTCTCGCGTCCGTTGCAGATGTAGGTATCGGTGCTTTGTGCATCGCGGAAGCCAGCCACGTTGAGCTGTTTGCCGTCAGCCGTCAGCAGCTCGGCATAACGCAGACGGATGGTGTCTCCCTCCGCTCCGCCACGCACCTTCATGCGCACCCAACCGGAAAGGTTCTGTCCGAAGTCGACGATGTAGCGGTCGCCGTACTGCTTGATGGACACTGCCTTCAACCGGTCCATCACCTTCATGTTGGGCGACTGTGCGCCATGCAGGCTTCCGTAGGGAAGAGCCACACGCTGTGCGGTCAGCCACTGGCTGTCGTCATAGCCGACAGTCGTCCATGCGCCCAGCTCCTTGCGGGCGTCGTACTCCTCACCGTCGTATTCGTTGTTGCTGCGGATGGGACCGTCGCCGGTCAGCTTCCAGTCCTTCTCGTTGCTGCTCACGGTCTGTTTCGTCCCGTCGGCATACTCGATGATGAGGTTCAGCCTCATCTTGGGATAGCCGAACTGCACAATCTTGTAAGGCTTGTAGTTCTGGCGCATGGTGTAGTGACGTCCGTTGCCCAGGACCACGCCGATGGCGTTGTCGGCGGCCAGCATAGAGGTCACGTCGAACGAGTTGTAGAGCACCGTACGCCGGTAATCCGTCGGTGCGGGAGCCAACACCTGGTCGCCCACCTGCCTGCCGTTGATGAACAGTTCGTAAAGCCCCAGACCGGAGATGTGCAGGGTGGCACGCTTGATGCCGGCTTTCGCCTTGAACTCCGTGCGGAGATAGCGTGCGCTCAGCCGACTGTGTGTCACCTCCTTGTCCCAGGCAAAGGGTGCATCCCAGCCTATCCAACGGCCGGACCAGTGGGTCTCTCCCAGCAGTCCCATGCCCCATGAAGCCGGTTCGCTCCATTCCGTTTCACCATTTGTGGTGTAGACCTTCACCTTCCAGAAGCAACGCTGGTTGCTCGTCAGCGGCTTGCCTCCGTAAGGTACATAGAGGGATTGGTCGGAGTCCACCCGTCCCGAATCCCACAGGTCGCCTTCACCGGCTGCCAGCTTCTCGAGCGAGCTTGCCACCAGGATGTGGTAGCCTTGCTGCATCACGCCCTGGGCATCCGACTCGATGACCCAGCTCAGGCGCGGACGCTCACTCTCGATGCTCAGCGGCGAAGTCTGCCCCTCGGTGAGCAGGCGGGTAGTCTTGACTCCCGCCTGCATGCCTACAGCCAGCAGGAAAGCGACCAGAAGGGCTTTGTATCTGTTGGTTCTCATAACTTAGTTCTTTGTCGGAAGTTTCGTCCAGTCCTTGTGAATGTAGTCCTTGGCAGCGTCCACGGCAATGAGCACATGGTCGTTGGCGGCTCCGTAGGCACCGTCGTAGTTGAAGTGCTGCACCTTGCTGTCGAACTCACCGACATATTCCAGCGAGCCGTCCACGGGGCTGTACCACCACACGTTCTTCTTCGCACCACTGATTTTGCTCAGGTCGATGTCCATCGGACGGTTGGTGTAAGTGTAGACCAGGAGGTAGTCGTTGCCACGGGTGGCAATGGCGCGGTCATAGCGGAAGCCGTTCTCTCCGGAGATGACGCTCTGGTCGGGCACGCGCTCGAAGAAGGGGAACGAAAGCATGAGGTTCTTCACATGCTTCATCTGGTTGAAGCCGGGGTCCTTCAAGGCATCATACCAGGTCTTGGTAGCACCGTAACCGCCGTTGGTGGCAGGCTTCACCATCTGCATGATGGAGTTGTGCCCGTAGGTGTGTCCGAACGAACCGGCGAATACCGACCAATAGGCGTAACGGCGGACGTCGGGTGCTTTCCACCAGGGTTCGCTGGGGTCATGCAGTCCCTGCGGAATCTCTTCGTAGCTGGGTTCTCCGTCGATGACGGGCTTGGCAGGAGTCTTGGCAAGCGCAGCCTCCACATAGCGCCAGTTGTCTTCAGCCACAGCTGCCTCAGCCGTGTTGTCGCCGTCTCCACGGGTCTGGTCATAACGACGGTGTCCGCTCTGGAACATGTTGAAGTCCAACCAGTCGGCATCATGGAACCAGTAGATGGAGCTGGTGCGTCCGAAGGGGTGGAAGGTCATCAGGTGATTCTTGTCAATGGACTTGATGGTACGGGCAAGGGTCTCCCACACCTCGGTCTTCACATCGCCGCGAATGTCGCCACCGATGAACCAGATGATGTTGGGCGAGTCCTTGTAACGCTCGGCAAGGAACTTACCGTAGGCTTCCGCCTCCTTCTCGTTCATCAGCCCGGCTTTCACCAGTCCGCCCCAGATGCAGACCATGCCGATGTAGATGCCGTTCTGCTCGGCCGTCTTGATGATGTAGTCCATGTGGTCCCAGTAGCCATAGACGCCCTTCTTGTTGATGTCCTTGAAGTTGAATCCGTCGGGGAAGGAATACTGCCCGTAGAAGTTCATGGCAGGCACGGCGTTGACCGTCTGCACCTGCACGACGTTGTAACCAGCCTCACGGCACTTGGTCAGGTAATAGGCAGCCTCGTCACGGTTCAGCTTCTCGGGGAGCAACCATCCGGTCTCTCCCATCCAGAAGAAGGGCGTACCGTTCTCGTGCTGCAGGTAGCGTCCGTTGTCGGACACTTGGAGCTTGCCGTTCTGCCACGGCAGATACACTTGGGGTTCGTCTTCGGCGAACAGACTTCCTGCAACGAAGAGGAAGAGCATCGTCAAGATTGAAATCTTTTTCATAGTGTTTGTATGTGTGTTAAGTGATTATTGATTGCTTGTCAGCGGGGGCTTTCCCGTCCGTTCACTTTCCAAGGAGGACGTACTCTCCGCCCGGCTCGGTCTTCAAGTCGTAGAGGTAGGTCTTCTTCAGCTCCACGGGATTAAGCTTCGCCTCCTTGTTAATAAGAGGTGCGGCGACCGGGTCGACGGCATAGAGCGGATTGTCATTCTCCCCTCTTCCCTTCGAGAGGCCCTTGCCCGAGAGGCGGTTGAGCGAACGCAGGCGGCAGTTGCCTCCCAAGCGCGACTTCACCACCAGACGGCTCACCTTGCCTTCTTTCCAGGTAATGTCCAGCTCGAAGCCTCCGCGTGCCACCAGTCCCTTCACCTCTCCTTCTTTCCACACGGAAGGCAGGGCGGGCAACAGGTAGATGAAGCCGTCGTAGCTCTGCATCAGCATCTCGACGATACCGGCGGTACAACCGAAGTTGCCGTCAATCTGGAAAGGCGGATGCGCATCAAAGAGGTTCGGATACGTACCACCCTTCTTCTTCTCGTTGCGCACGAGCGTCAGCTGGTCGGTGATGAGCTTGTAGGCATGGTCACCGTCGAGCAGACGTGCCCAAAGGCAGACCTTCCACCCCATGCTCCATCCCGTCGAGGGGTCTCCCCGGTGGATGAGCGACGTACGTGCCGCATCGAACAGCTCCGGCGTGCGGTAAGGAGAAATCTGGTTGCTGGGGAAAAGTCCGTAGAGATGTGACACGTGGCGATGCTGGTCGTCGGGGTTGTCCCAGTCGAACATCCACTCCTGCAACTGTCCCCAACGGCCCACCTGCATCGGGGGCAGCTCGGTCAGGCGGCTCTTCAGGTGGGCGGCATAGTCGGCGTCCTCACCTAGAATCTCCGACGAACGGATGACGGCGTGCCACAAGTCGAACACCAGCTGGTTGTCCATCGTACAGCCGGCTGCCGTCGTAGCCTTGTTGTCGCTCCCGGCATGGGTGTTCTCGGGCGAATTGCTCGGACACATCACCAGCCAGCCATGGGTCGGTTCCTTAATCATCACCTGGTCGAAGAAGAGGGCAGCCCCCTTCAGGATGGGATAAGCCTTGCGCAGGAACTCCTCGTCCCCGGTGTAGAGGTAGTGTTGCCACAGATGCTGGCACAGCCATGCGCCGCCCGAAGCCCACATGCCCGAAGGAGAATTGTCGATGGCACCCGTCACGCGCCAGATGTCGGTGTTGTGATGGAGCACCCAGCCGTCGGAGCCGTACATCACCTGCGCACTCTCCTTGCCGGTCTCGCTCACCTCGCGGATGAGGCGGAAGAGGGGCTCGTTGAGGTCGGTCAGATTGGTGACTTCCGCCGGCCAGTAGTTCATTTCCAGGTTGATGTTGCAGGTATACTTGCTGTCCCACGAGGGGAAGAGCTTGTCGTTCCAGATGCCTTGCAGGTTGGCAGGCTGTCCGCCGGGCTGCGAAGAGCAGATGAGCAGGTAGCGCCCGAACTTGAAGTAGGTCGCCACGAGGAAGGCGTCGTTGGTCTGCTTGAAGTTCTCCACCCGCTTGTCCGTCGGGACGTCGGCATAACGGTCTTCGCCCAGATGGAGAGAAGTACGGTTCTGGAACTGCTCGTAGTATTTCACATGACGGTCCTTGGCATCGGCATAGTCCTTGCCGACAGCCTTCGCCAGGTAGTCCTTGGCACGGGCGATGTAGTCTCCCGTGATGTCCTTGTAGTTGTTGAAGTTCGTCCCGATGGACGTGTAGATGATAGCCTCATCGGCATGCTCCACCGTCAGGACTCCGTCGCGGTTGGTCACCACGCCACCCCGGGTCTTCACGGTCGTGCGTCCCTGGAACTGCACCTTGCCCTTGAGCGCCTCGTGGAGCGAAGAGACTCCTTCCAGCGTGATGTCATTGCCCTCGGAGGTAATGATGACGTCCTGGTGCGGACTGGTCATGGTCGCATTGAACGTCACCCTCCCGGGCTGGCTTGCCGTCACACGGGTGATGACAACCTGGTCGGGAAACGAAGTGAACGTCTCGCGTTGGAAGCGTACCCCGTCGACCTCGTAGCGCACCACAGCACGGGCGGAGTCCAGGCTCAGCTCGCGATAGTAGTTGGTGTAGCGGGTGTGTCCGGGGAAGTTCAACCGCAAGTCGCCGAAGGGCTGGTAAGGCATGCCCTGATTGGTCTTCGACTTGACATGTGCCGTGCACAGGTCCTGTGCCTCCTTGTACTTCCCCGCCAGCACGAGCTCGCGTATCTTGGGCAACCACTCCCGCGCTTCGGGACTGGGGTTGTTGTTCGGGCGTCCTGCCCAGATGGTCTCTTCGTTGAGCTGGAGCTGCTCGGCTGCGGGGTTGCCGTAGAGCATCGCGCCCAGACGTCCGTTACCCAACGGAAGGGCTTCCGTCCAGACATGCGCCGGCTGGTCGTACCACAGCTTGTACTCCTGTGCCTGCAGAGGGAGAAGCGTCAGCCCCCATGCGGCGGTCATTAACAGTTTCTTTATCGTCATAGTATCGGTTGTTTAAGGGAGGATGAATAACGAGTCTGCCTAGTTCTTCTTGGCTTTCTTCTCGGCATTACGCTTGTTCACATAGTCCTTGAAGAGCTGACGCCAGTTGCGTCCGTTGCTGTTGAGGTACTGCTCGCACTTGCTCTTGTAGACCTCGAACACCTGTGAGATGGCCTTCATGCTCTTGCACTCCAGCGCCTCCTCGCGTGCCTGCTTCAGGTAGCCTTCGATGACGCGCGCCTCTTCGTCGGTCAGGTCGGGAACGATGGCATAGTAGCCCTTCATGGTGAACGCCACCTTCCCGACGGTGTATCCGTCGAAGACCTGCTCTACCTGCTCCGGCGTCAGGACGCGGTTCAGGTCTTTCAGCAGCCGGGCGTGCACGGACTCCGGAATGCTCTTGTCCGCCATCATCTCACGCTCTACCTTGCTGAGCTTGCGGCCCGTCGCCTGGTCCACTTCGGGGATGATGGTGTAGGGATGCGTGTTGTGCCAGTCGCGCACGGCACGGCGGTGGTTATAGACCGCTGTCGTGGCCAGGTTGGCAGCCTTCTCGTCGGTGAGGTTGAGGGCGGCGATGATTTCCTGCGACTTCTTCAGCACCGACTCGTCGGCAGCAGCGGCGCGCACGGCATCCTGCCCGAAGAACTTGCCCAGGTCGTTGACCGAGCGGATGGCGTTCTCGGGCATCTTCTCGCCTTTCTTGCCGAAGCTGTAGAGGTTCTCAAACGGCTCAATGGTCACCTTGCTCTCGTCCAGCTTGCTCTTGTCGAGGCGGAACACGTCGGCGAAGAAGTCATAGACCGCATTGCGCTTGTTCGGACCGAAGTCGTGCCCTTCCTTGGGCAGGTGGACGTTGGTCACCTTGTCGGCAGCGCCGTAGAAGCCGTAGACCTTCTGCAGGTAGGGGAACTCCAGCCCCGGCGTGCTGGCGGTCCAGTCCTTTCCGTCGGACACCACGCACATGGGCTTCGGAGCGAAGAGGGCGCCCAGCTCGGCATTGCAGGTGCCTCCGCCTGCCAGTGTCACGGGCATGCCGCTCTCGCAGGGGCAACCGCCGTCGAAGTGGGAAGCCAGGCTTACCACCGGACAGGCTGCCGTGTAGCGGTCGTCGAGCACGGAGAGCAACACCGTCTGCGTGCCGCCACCCGAACCGCCGTTGACTCCCACACGGGTGATGTCGACGTCCTCGCGGGTCATCATGTAGTCCAGGATGGAGATGCCGTTCATCGCCTGGATGATGTGGGCGATGCTGGTGTTATGTCCCACTGAAGACACCTGGAGCGCAGATTCTCCCCAGCCGAACAGGTCGTAGTCGACACAGATGGCGCCCATGCGTGCCAATGTCCCCATGCGCTGCTGCTGGTCCTCGCGGTAACGCCCGTTGCCGAAGTGGCCGTTCGGGCAAATGATGAGGGCATGCTTGCCCTTGCCCTTCGGCGTGTAGATGGAGCCGCAGACATACAGTCCGGGCAAGGTCTCCAGGGCAAAGTTCTGCACGGTGTACCCGTCGTACTTGCGCACCTTCGACAGGATGGGTTCGCTGCCGGTGCGCTGGGCGAGGTACTTGTCTATCTGGAGGCGTTCGCGCACCTCCTTTTTCAGCACGGCCTTGCGTTGCTCGAAGCTTGCCTTGTCGGTGTAGAGCGTGCAGAGGTAGTTCAGCAGCTTCTCTCCGTCGGCATCGGTGCGCCGGGCATATTCATAGCGTTTCAGCTTGTAGCGCGTGTCGCTCTGCTTGACGAACTTATAGTCGAACGGGGCGAGTACGTTGGTGAGCGACTCCTCCACCGAATAGGGGCGGATGCGGAAGTCGGCATACGGCAGTGTCTTGCCCACGGTGTCGATGTCGTAGGCGAGACGGACGTTGAAGCGCGTGGAGATTTCCTCCAGGACTTCACCCAGCGGACGGGTGAACTTCCCTTCAAACGTGTTTTGTGCCTGTGCGGAGAGCGCCGCGCAGGCGAGCAATGTGAGTGTCAGTTGTTTCTTCATTGTCAGCATAGTATGTATCAAAGGTTCTCAGATAGCTTTCGTCAAGGTATGGGTACCGCTCTTCACGGTGCGCGGAGCGGTGTCGCCGGGCAGGTAGACGTCCGCCGTACAGTTCACGGGGACACTGACACGGAGGCTGAAGTTACCGTCCTTGCGGGTCCACTCCACGGAGACCTCGCCGTAGAGGGTGTGGCAGGAGGCCTTCACTTCCTTCAGGTCGCCCACGGCTTGCGGACGGATAATCAGATGCTGGCAGCCGGGCTTGTCCGATGCGGGGAGAATGCCCGCCAGCGAGCGGTAGAACCACTCCTCGATCTGTCCCATCATGAAGTGGTTCCAGGACGAGCCTTGCCGAGGGTCCCACTGCTCGGTGAGCGTCGTGGCGCCGAACTTCAATTGGAAGCCGTAGCCGGGCGCCTCCTCGTGGTTGTGCATGGCGTACATCAGGTCGTTTAGCCCGTTGTCCGCCAGGACGCGGAAGAGGTAGCGGTTGCCCACGTCGCCGGTAGTGAGGCGTGTGCCACGGGCACGGATGTCCTTCACCAGGTTGTCGAGCACCGCCTGCCGACGGTCGGCAGGCACCACGTCCATGAAGAGTGCCAGGGCGTTGGCACACTGGCTGCCGGTATCGTACTGGTTGGTGTCTGCGTGGAAGAAACGGGCGTTGAATGCCTGCTTCACCTCGTCAGCCAAGGCTCCGTAGGTCGCCGCGTCGTAGGCATTGCCCACCATACGTGCCGCCTCGACGAGCTTGCAGAGGTCCATGTAGTAATGTGCCGTGGCAACGATGGCTATCGAGGTGTTGCGCGAGAAGCCTGCCTTGTGGATGCCGTCATAGTCGTACCAGTCGCCCAGTCCGAAGTCGACGATGTGGCCGTCGGCACGGGACGTCAGGTAGTCCACGTAGCGACGCATGAAGGGATAGTACTCGCGGATGAGCGAGTCGTCGCCGTATGCCTCGTAGTACATGAAAGGGAAGAGGATGAGCGTGCTTGCCCACTCGGGGGACTCGGCAAAGGGGTCCATGCCCGGGCCTTCGAAGATGACGTAACGCGGAGCCGTGGTCGGCACCATGCCGTCGGGCTGCTGGGAGTCCGCCACGTCGCGGATGACCTTCCGCCCGAAGGTGGTCAGGTCGTAGTTGTAGAGCAGGCCCGGACCATTGAGGTGCACTTCCTCCAGCCAACCGAGCTTCTCACGGTGCGGACAGTCGGTGAACACGCCCTGCATGTTGCTGCGCACGGCACGGTCGATGAGGCGGTGTGCCGCGGTGAAGATGGGGTTGGAGCACTCGAAGTGTCCGGTCTGCGAGGCGGAGTTGTAGACGAAGCACGACTGTATCTTCCGGATGACGGGGAGCTTGCGGGGATTCTTCTGCCCTTTCATTACCGCTCCCTCGACCTGGATGTAGCGGAAGCCGTAGTAGGTGAAACGCGGGTGCCAGGTCTCCACCCCGTCGCCCTTGAGGGTGTAGGTGTAGTAGTACTGCCGCCCGGTCTGCCGCTGGTTGACGGCATGCTCCGGCGTCAGTGCTTCGCCGACGAGGATGGTCACCTGCTGGCCGCGCTTGCCCTGCACGGTAATCTCGGGGAAGCCCGCCAGGTTCTGACCCATGTCGAACATCAGTGCCGACGGGTCCACGGTGCGCTTGGTCGACACGCAGGCGGAGTCGACCTCGGCAGGGGTGAGCTTGTGCGTCCGCTGCACGTCATAGCGTTCCATGATTTTCACGGGCGGTGCCTGTTGGGGGCGCAATGCTCCCCGGGGCGCCTCCTGCAGCACGACGGGTTTCCACGCTGCGTCGTCGAATCCGGGGCAGTCCCACCCGGGCTGCTCCAGACGGGCATCGTAGTCTTCGCCGCCGTAGAGGGTGTTGAAGGTGATGGGGCTGAGAGCGTACTTCCAGTCCGCACCGGACTTCACCACCTCGCGCGTGCCGTCGGCGTAGTCAATCACCAGCTGGAAGAGCAGGGTCGGCGCGCCGAAGGCTACCTGGAGCTTGCGGTAACGTCCGCCTCCCATGACATTGTAGAAACCGTTGCCCAGGAGGACACCGGCGGCGTTCGCTCCCGGCTTCACGAGGTCGGTCACGTCGTAGGTATTGTAGTAGACGGTCTTGTCGTAGTCGCTGATGAGCGGGGTGAACTCACCGTCGCCCACCTTCGTCCCGTTGAGCGTCAGCTCGTAGTGCCCCAGTCCGCAGACGTAGGCCGTGGCGCTTGCCACCCGGCGGGATGCCGTGAAGTCCTTCCGCAGGCAGATGCTGCGCCACGCCAGCGAGTCGACAGCGTCCCAGGCAGCCTTCGCCTTCTTCAGGCGGGCACCTTCGTAGATGCGTCCTTCCGGGAAGCAGGCGTCCTGATTCGTGATGGCGCCAATCCAACGGGCATCGAAGAAGTCCGCACGGGGTGCCAGACGGAACTCGCCCTCCCGGCTCCATGCCGACGGACGGTCCTGCTCGTCCCACACGCGTACCCTCCAGAAATAACGCTCCATGGGGCGGAGCGACGTCCCGCCGTAGGGCACCCACTGACTCTGGTCCGAGGCGGTCTTTCCACTCTCCCACACCACGGTCCGGCTGTCTCCCTGACGGGTATAGACCTCGACGGCATAGGCAGACTGCATCGTGCCGGCCTCGCCCTCCAGCTGCCACCCGAAGCGGGGCGTGGAGGCGGACAGTGCCAGCGGACGTTCGGCAGTCTCGCACGTGATGCGGGTTACGTCAATGGCTTGCAGCGTTGTTGCTGCAAGCCATGCGAGCATTCCGAGGAATGCAGTTCGTTTCCTGTTCATTCGTCTTGTGTTATTCGGTTACTCATCGTTCAAAGGACGTCGGGACAGACGAGGCGTCCCAGGGTGTCGGCATGTCCCACCTCCTTGCCGTCGACCAGCACACGCAGTCCCTTGCCCAGGTGGTAGCGGTCGCCGTTCTTGTCCCAGAGGATGGTCAGGTTGCGTCCGTGGTAGAGCACATTGTCCAGGCAGAACCAGTCCCACTTGTCCGCCGGGACGAGGGGATGCACCTCGAGGGTGCGGTCGGCACGCGGACGCAGACCGACAAGTCCTGTAATCACCAGGTCATTGAACGTCGAGTGGTTGTAGTAGCGGCTGCGCTCGCGGTCGCCCATGAGCCACTGCCCGTTGGTCTCGTCAAGGTACTCGCCGATGTACGGACGTCCGCGGCGGTACTGCGACTCCACGTACAGTTCCATCTGACGGAAGAAGACACTGTCGGTCACCACGGGGGTCTCGGTGCTGTTCAGGTAGTTCGCCAGCCCGGTGAGCGTCTGCGAAGTAGCGAAGGGCCAGATGGCACCGTCCCACTCGCAACGTCCCACGCCTCGGGTGCGGAACTCCGGGTGGCGGCGCTCGGCGGTGGTCAGACCGAAGGGAGCGGAGAAGCCCTTCTCGTCGGTGAGTTGCAACCAGGCGACTTCATACTTCTGCTGGTTGTCATTGGGGAGGTTGAAGTACCAGGGGATGTAGCCGATGGCCTCGCGCACGTTGGCGAGCGAATCGGGACGGCGGGTCTCGAAGAACTGCTGCTCCTCGTTCCACAGCTGCGTCTCGATGAGGTGCTTGAGCGTGTCCGCCTTGGCGGCATAGAGCTTCGAGGCGGCGTCATCGCCCTTCATGGCTGCCATCTTCGAGAGCGCCAGGGCGTTGCCGTACATGTAGCTGTTGATGGTCGGACGGGCATACTGCTTCTTGCGACCGCCGCTGATGCTCTCCTCCATGCCGTCCTGCACGTCGCCCTGCCAGTAGAGTCCGCTCTTGAGGCGGTTGGTGCTCTCCCAACGCTTGTACTCGGCATCGAGGTCGCGATAGAGGTCGAGCATGTAGTCCCGGTCGGCATCCACGAGGTAACGCTCGTAGACGGCGGCGGGGTTCCAGGAGCTGAACTTGTTCATCTTCTTCATGGCGCCGCCTTCATTGCCGCGGTACCACGTGTGGAGTATCTGGTCCAGGTACTGGGGGTCGCGCAGCCAGCGGCTCTCATGGATGTGGTGGCCGATGGCGCACGCGATGAGATTATACTTGTCGGCGTAGGAGCGTTGCACGAGGAACTCCGTCATGCCGTATCCCGCCGGGGTGTTCTTGATGTGCTTGCGGAGGGTCCACCAACGGTAGTAGAACATCTCCTCAAAGTTCTTCTGAGGACACTCGAACAGGGGGACGTTCGCCCGCATCCACTCGGCAGCCTGTGCGTTGGGGATTGCCTGGACGATGTTCTCGTCCTCCATCGTGTTGAAGTAGTCCACGTAGTGCTTGAAGTTGTCGAACTTCAGCAGGGCAGCCTGCCCGTCCACGTCGTTCGACACCGTCTTGAAGTTGGCAATGCGGAAGGTTGCCTGCGGCTCCTCGGCGCCCGGATTGGGCATGTCCTCGAACTGGTCGGCCCAGGTGTCGGGTGTGGGGAAGCTCGTGCGTGCGCCCGTACGGAACTTGATGCGCTCGATGCTGTGCACCGGGGCAAAGAACATCCGGGTCACCTTCTTCTCGCCGTTGTTCAGCGTCAGGACGGAGCTGCGGTTCTCCACCGAGAGGTCCATGCGGATATGGTAGACCTTGCCCGGCTCGTAGTTGCACACCGTCCCGTAACGCGCTCCTCCCTTGGAACGCATGATGCCTTCCTTCGTCAGGTCGATGCGAGCGCAGGCGACCCCGTCCTCATCGAGGAACTCAATCTCCAGCTCGCCCGCGTTGTTCTGGTCCGCCATCAGGTCGAACGAGACGGTCAGGTTCTTCGTGGCGGGAATCTTGCGCTCCGCCATCGCTGCGGCAAAGGGGTCCTTGTCGCGCAGGGTGAGCCACGTCTTGCCGGCTTTCTCTTCCAGCGACACCGGTGCCCAGACGTACGAATTGAGGTTCCACATGTCGAGGTCCGCCAGTTTCCTGTAGTCGGCAAAGTCCTCATCGGCGTGTGAAGCCGCCACTGTCTGCACCGGAACGGGGATGTGGGTGACCCACATGTCCTCCTTGCCTACGCTGAAGCTCACCCACAAGTCTCCGTCGGGCGGCGTGCCGTTGCCCTCCTGGATGCCGCGTGCATACTGCGGACCGAAGGACTTGTAGTTGCCTGCATAGCGCATGGCGGGCACATCGCCGTAGACGAGGTTGAGCGTGGTGTACTCCAGTCCGTCACGGCTCAGCGAGATGGCAAGCGGCCAGCGGTACTCCGCCGGGTTGTAGATGGTGGCGTACGTGCCGTCGCTCAGCCGCTGTCCCCAAATCTTGGCGTTGCTGTTCACAAAGCCCTTCGCACGGAGCACGGGTTGCGACCAGGTGTTGCCGCCGTCCGCACTGACCGAGGTCAGCGCATGCTTCCACAGCGCGGCAATCTTGCCGTCGGGCAAGGTGTACCAGTTGAAGGCCTTGTACGCCTTGTTGAGCGGGATGAGCGGTTCGTCGCGGTCCGCCTCCTCCACCCACTGCATGCGGTAGAGCGGATTGGCAAGGATTTCCTCACATGCCTGTCGGAACGCCTTGTCCTTGGCTTTCGTATAGAAGGGGTAGGCAGCCTTGTACTTGCCGCCCTTCTCC
Source organism: Bacteroides sp. Marseille-P3684 (assembly GCF_900291465.1). Taxonomy (GTDB): domain Bacteria; phylum Bacteroidota; class Bacteroidia; order Bacteroidales; family Bacteroidaceae; genus Phocaeicola_A. The sequence continues at coordinate 1,263,193 of NZ_LT985808.1, read as the reverse complement.
GGGTTGAAGTCGTGGTTCAGATAGATGAAATAGATGGGTCCGAACGAGCCGTCCGCCTTGATTTCGCGCACGACACGGCCGATGCCGTTGCCGTCGTTCGGGTCGTCCTCCTTCTTGTGCAGGCAGATGCCGTAGTTGCCCATGGCTATCAGCTTGCCCGACTTGGAGACGTAGAAGCCCACGCGCTGGTGCATGATGGCCTTCGTCCCCTTCTCTGCCACATAAGGCAGGTCGGGCTTGCGGAACCCTTCGGGCACCTCATAGGCAGGGAACAGCTCCACGGGGTCGGTCCAGGTATAGCCGTCGGCGGAAGTCTGGAGGAAGGTGACCGAGGGCGGCACATGCTCGTCGACCGGGTCGGACAGGTAGTGCATGTAGAAGCGTCCGTTCCAGTACGCCATCATCGGCTGGTGGTTGTACGTCCAGCCATTGCCGTTCGAGGCGGACGGCTTCTCGCGGTTGGCACGCATGGTCTGTATGTTGTGCACACCCACCACGGGCGACAGCCTTCCGTCATGCGCGTTCGGGTCGGATAGCTCGGTGCCGGTGTAATGGATCAGCTCCTGAGCTGTCAGGCTGCCCACGGAGAACAGGGCAGCCGCAAACGTCATCACAAGTTTGTTCGAATAGTTCATAGGTAATATAGGATTGTTTTTTCAGTCGTTGCATTCGGGGAGTATCCGTTCACTTCGCCTGGTCGAGCAGGCCTTTCACCACGGCTTCGGGGGCGCGGAAGATGGTGCCGTGCTTGTGCCCCTTGGGGATGCTCACACTGTCGGTCATCGGGGTGAAGTCGGCAAAGTCGCGCGTCTTCACCGCTCCGTAAATGTGGTTCTGGTAGTCGTCAAAGTAGATGAGGTAGTCGTCGCCCAGCTTCTCCACCGAGGGACCTTCCACCAGGAATCCGGTGAAGGGCGACGATGCGGCGGTGTAGGGTCCCGTGGGGCGCTTGGCGAACGCCACCTTCAGGTTGCGGTTCGGACGGGTGTTGTCCTTGAGCACCATCACGTAGTCCTGCTCGCCCCGTTTCACCAGCGTGGCGTCGATGCAGCTGAAGCCCGGGTCGTAGAGCAGCTCGGGAGCGGAGAAGGTCTCGAAGTCCCGGGTGGTGACGTAGTAGAGGCGGTGGTTGTTGTTCTCTTCCTCCACGCCCAGGTCGAACTTCCGTTCGGGGACACACGACGAGTAGATGACCATGTAGCAGTCGTTCACGTCGTCATAGAACCACTCGGGCGCCCACACGTTGACCGTCGACGGCACGGAGTCCATCGCAGGAATCCGCCGCTGGTCGCTCCAGTGCACGAGGTCCTTCGAGCGTGCATAGCCGAAGCCCGTGTTGCCGCGCCAGGAGAGCGTCCACACCAGGTGGAAGGTACTGTCCTTGCCCACAATGATGGACGGGTCGCGCAGGATGCTGTCGCCCAGCTCCGGCTTGAGCCAGGTCCCCGGCACACTGTCCCAGTGGATGCCGTCCGCACTGTAGAGGAAGCGCAGTCCCTCGTTGGCAGGTTCATGGAAAGAAGTAAACATATAGTAATCCTGGGGAGCTTCGTTTGCGGGTTGGCTGCATGCACCCAGCGAGAGCAGCGCGGAGAGTGCCACTCCGACCTTGGTCAGTGTTTTCATATTCAGATGGAATGTTTTAAGTTGGTTCATTACTCCAGGTTGACAAAGATACACAAAAGATGACATTCATGTACGCACATACGACTCCGGGAACGCCCCAAGGTTTAACATTCAACGCATCTTTTAAGTTTCTTTCAGAGCCGCAACGAGACGGGCGCTCCCGCTCCTCCTGCTCCCGGCGGGAAAGGCGGACGCCGGCAGGGAAACCGCGCGTCCGTCTCTCCGCACGCCAGCCCCACTCTCTCCCCCGGAAGGAGGTCCGGCAGGGGTGCAGAGTGTGCCCGGCAGACAGCGGAACGGGCGGATGACAATTTGTCAAAATGTCAAACGAATCGCCCGAGAAGGGCCTTCCTTGCACCCAACTGCGAGTTGGTGAGCAGAAAGCGCCTTCTCGGGCGATTCGCAAAATACATCCTGTCGCTCCTTTCCTCGTTATCCTGTCTTTTCGTTCCATACTGACGCGAATTTTCCGCTTAAAAGTCAGCAAGCCATCCGGACAGGCGTCAATATAACAGATGAGAAACAGAACGCCTCGTCCGTCTAAAAATGAAAACAGGTAAAGAATCCCGACAAAACAGAGGCCTCTTTTCGTACGGACGCGTCGCCACGACGGTGCGGATGGGTCGGTACGGTGGTGCGGACCTGTCCGTACGACGGTGAAAACGGGTTCACACCGTGCCGGGAAAGGCTTCGCACCTCCGTTTTTGTGTTAACAGGATGAAAATACCGACCCATTCCGACGGTCGTATCTTAAAATATGTATCTAATTTTTCGCTAGAAGAGATGAAACTGTCAAAGTACGCGTCAGCTGAAAATGCCCAATCGGGGAATTATGACAGAGAAATCCGCCGGATGGCGTCACTTTGTCAATTCACTTCCTCCCTCACGGCACGGACCGGCAACGCATACGCATGTCCGGAACAGGTGAAAGGGTCGACCACCTTGACATCCCCCCGGAACATCATCGTATGTCCGCAGGAGGGCGCATCGGCAGGTGGAGCGGGCGCCGGGCCCGGCTTATGGTCGCGGTAGGCATTGCCCGCTGTCCAGTAATATCCGAACTTGGCATAGTCGACGACCTTTCCGTTCACATAGGTCCTCATGCCCTGTGCAGGCAGGAAGACCGTGCCGGACTTCGTCTCGTCGCAGTAGAAGCGGAAGCCTTTCTGCGTGTCGTCCCACGTGCCGTTGGCATCTGCCATGACGGGCGGTCCCTCCTTCAGGACCGCACAGCGGGTGAATGCCGTGACGGGCGGCACATGGAAGCCCGGGGGCGACGGGTCGTAGACGGTCTTGACAACCCGGTTGTCGCTCTCCATCGGGTTTATGACATAGGTGGGGTATCCCCCCTCCCGGTGACCGTAAATCACGCCCGGACCGTAGGCTGCGTGGTACCAGGTAGGCGCGTCATTGATGGCGTTCCACAAGTTGTAGAAGGTGTTGCCGGACGTCCGGTTCAGGTACATCGGATTCCGGATGCCGTTGTAGAGGCTCACAGCGCCGGCTGACCAGGCAGTCAGGTAGTATTCCGTAGCGTATCCTTTCCCGGGATAGCTGCTCACGATGAGCCTGTCGGCACCGTCGTAGAGGTTCTTCTCCTGCCAGGCATTGAAGCCGGAGCCGGGGAACGGCTCCTTGCGCCCCCACTGGTAGTAGGTGCCGCAGCCGGCGTAGTGGTAGGTGTACTCCTCCTGACGGACCGTGATGACCCGAGACAGCTCGCCTGCCGTGAACTTCACCAGGCACTCCCGCCCGGGGTACTCCACTTCGGCCATCCCGCACCAGCCGAGGTTGACCGGCATGAACTCGAAGACACGCACGTATGCTTCCTTTGCATGGAACGCCTTCACGCGGATGGTCTGCTCCACGTCGGCAGAAGTCACCCAGATGTGCCACGACCAGATGACCTGCCCGCGTTCGTCCTTCAGCACAATGACCGCATTCCCCTCCTTGATGGTCTCCCGGGGGACGGCAAACGAGATGGTGCCCCGCCCCGGCTCGGCGTGGTAGCGGACGTCCGTCACCAGCCCCGGTTCGTCCTGCCACAGGATTTCCGCCGAAGTCAACGGGTAGGCATAGCCCTCGTCGATGTAGGGCTTGGTGATGGGGTAATTGATGTAGTTGACGAACTGCTTGAGCACGTAGGGGTTGGTGCTGGTGGAACTGTAGGCTGCCGGGTTGTCGGCTCCGTTGCGGATGGCGTTGCCGTAGACAAGGGGGAAGCAGTAGTGCCCCGGTCCGTTGATGACGTAGCAGTTCGCCGTGTTCTCCACCGCGTCGGCACCCGTCCGGTTCGAGAGGTTCCACGGACGGTCCGCCGTTCCCCTGGGCGGTGTGTTCATCAGCTTCTCCGCCGCCCCGTTGTGGATGACGGGCGCCTGTTCCCGGACATACAGCGAGTAGGACCGGGGCTTCGTGCTGCCTTCCCCCGACCCGACAAAGCCGTTTGTCCAGCGGGGAGGCACGTCGGTCCAGCTCTTTCCGCCGTCCAGCGAATAGGTTTCGCTCCAGGCGACAGGTTCCTGCTGCCCGGTCACCACATGCGTGCGGTAGCTCGTCACGACGTATTCATCGTATTCGCCCCGGAAGGAATAGACCCGCGGACCCTTCGCCTCCAGCGTGTACACCCAGTTGATGGACGTGGTGGAGATGCGGTAAGTAACGGTCTTCCCCATGGGCCACAGGGTGCCGCCGATGGAGGCTGTCAGCAGGTGGTCCTCGGTGCCGTCGTTGAAGAGAATCTCGATTTTCGCTCCGGCAGGCAGGGTCTGCGGCAGCATCATGAAGGTCTGCGGTCCGGTGGTGAGGGGCACGTCGGCCGTCCCTTCCGTCGGCGTGTCAAGCTCCTGAACGAAAGCCGAGGGGTTGTCCACCGACGACCACTGTGCCGCGCCAAGGTCATAGACGCCGGACGTACAGACCTCCTTCAGGGTGATGCGCCGGATGGTGCCCGGACGCATGTCGTCGCCACAGACGAAGCGCACGGCGGTCAGGGCATGGCGGAACGTCAGCGGGACTGCCTGGTGGTAGTCGCCCGGCAAGCCGTCGGTCGAGGCGACCAGCAGGTCCTTCTGTTCGCCGGCTTCGGCAGGGATGACACAGCGCAGGGTCGGCGCTCCCGCGGCGTCCGCACCGGAGAAGGCGTAGGCATCGTTCCCGCGGGGTGCATAGGCGAAGAAGCGCAGGCGGCAGGTGCTGCCGGGCCAGTAGTAGGTGTTGGCGGAAGCCCAGACTTTGCCGGACGGGGCGACTGCCACGTCGTACATGTAGTTGGGCGTGCAGTCGTCGCTCCAGTCGCCGGTGTAGGCGTATGCCGACACACCGAAGGTGTCGTAGAAGTTGTCCGTACCGACCGGCAGGGCACGGACCGGCGCCGGGGTGTCCTGTCCGTCGGTCAGGGAAGCGGACGCAATGGTGTCGGCATAGAGAGTGTGCAGGTAGAGAGGTCTGCCCGACGAGGTGTGCAGGGGGACCACGGTGTCGGCAGGCAGGCCGACGGACGACAGGGCGCGTGTGGCTGCCGAGTCAGCCGGCTGCATCTCCGGCGCAAAGGCGATGGCTGCGGACGGAGAGACTGACCGCTCGCGCTCGTCCACACAGGCGGACAGCCCGACGGCACCCAGCAGGAGCGTCAGGATGACGGAACGGCAGGATAGTTGATCAATCTTCATGCTTGCATTGGTTGTTTGTGTTCGGGATAAGCCGGGAGGGTGTGCCTCGGCGTCCCATCCGGTCCGCGTCGGCACGTCTCCATACAACGACAGGAGGAGCAGGAGAACATCGCTCCTCCCCTCCTGTCCGGCTCTACAATTTCTAATAGATGAATAGAAGTCAGGTGTTACATCTGCAAGTCGATGGCAGGCTGTTCTACCCAGTCGTCCACCGTGACGGTGAAGAAGATGGGCTTGTCGAGAATCGGGTCACCGCCCTCCTTGTCCGGTTCCGGGTCCTTGTCGATGTCCTTGTCCTTATCGGGGTCCGGGTCCGGGTTGGTGGGGTCCGGGTCGTACTTTCCTCCGCCGCCATTCTGGCCAAAGAACTCCAGGGTGTAGACATACCGCTTGCCCGGTTCCCACTTGGTGTCAATCGCCACTGCCGAGAAGCCGTACTTGCCTTCTTCTGACGGGTAAAGCTGGGTGACGTTGTCCCCGCTGACGTTCGAGATACGGCAGAGTACGGAGAGATAGGTTCCCTTGTCCTCGTTGTTCCCTGCCCATGCGGTGAGCTGCTGCGGGACGAGGATGAAGCGGTCGGCGAAGGTGATGTCCTGTGCGTCCCTGGTCAGGGTGACGGGGGCATCGCCGCGCTTCATGTAGGCTGCGGTGGCATCGCCCAGTCCGCTCCACAGGCTGAAGTCCAGCTGCCTGGTGTCTTTGCCGGTGGTCACGTCCGCGGGGAAGGTGAATGTTCCCTTGCCTGCCACGTTTGCCACCTTGATGCCGATGACCTCCACCTTCATGTTCTCGGCGGGGCACTTGGCCTTGACAACCACCTGCGACAAGGCATGGCGGAAGTTCATGGGCACACCGGTCTCCTGATTGGACTCCTTCGTTCCGGTGTTACAGGCGATGACCAGGTCCTTCTGTTCCTCGACCTTCTGTGCGGGCGTGAAGTCGGCAATCGTCCGAGTGGTCTCGTTGAGCGTCACGCCCTGTGCGTCAGCCGGTGCATAGCCGTAGAAGTTCAGCTGGAAGGCGGGCCAGTAGTAGGTTCCTTCGGTCGCCCACTTGGCTCCGCTTTCCGAGCCGTTGACGGCGACTTTGTCCATATAGACTTTTCCGTTGCCCACGGCAGTCACCTTGAACTGGTCCAGGTTGGCTACGGTCACCGAGGTGCCGCGGGTCATGCCTTCCACGAGCGAACGGAAGGAGATGGCGCTCCGGTTCGTGTCGAGTGTTTCGTCGTTTGAGCAGGATGCCAGTGCGGCGACGCTCAAAGTCATGAACAAGAATTTCGCTTTCATAAGTTATACATTAAATAGATAAAACATGGACAAGTGTATGTGCCGGGGCGGTAACGGTCCTGCCGACGGGCAGCCTCATCCGCCGCCTCACATGCGCAGAGGCACCTCGACCTCCTGCCAGTCGTCGACAGTCGGACGGAAGCCGCTCCCGTTTGCCAGGGGCTTGGGCAGTGTCAGCCCGTCGAGCACGATGTGGACGTTGCGCGGGTCGGGGGCGTGGCGCACCTGGTCGGTGACGTCGAACGTGTAGTAGACCTTCTTGCCGTCAGGCAGCTGCACGTAGATGCGCAACAGGTGTTTTCCCGTCGCTCCGGCGGGAGGACCGAAGGTCAGGAAATCTGCCGTGATGGTGGACTTCCCGTCGTGTGTCGCCTCAAAGGGGAGGGTCACCGGATGGCCCGACGGCTCGCCGGTGCCAAGCAGAAGTCCGTCGGACAAGCCCGTCAGCGAACCGCGGAGGCTACCCGTACTGCCGAGGTAACCGAGGTTGGAGACATTGCGTATCTCCACGGTGTACCGGCAGACCGAGGGAGCGGGGCGGAAGATGACACGCCGCTGGTCCGGGCTGTGTCCGATGGTGAATGTCTCGAGCCGGTCGGTCCATATCCGGTCGGGGGCGTTGCGGAACTCTTCGCCGTCCGTCCCCGGCAACTGCCCCGACACGCCTCCGCCGGTAAAGGCACGGATGGAGTCGAAGCGGTCAGTGTGTTCGTAATGCAGGAATTCCGTGTCGCTGTTGACACACACGGCGCGGTAGTTGCCGGCGGGCAGCCGGATGCTGCCTCCGTGAATGTCGGCGAACTCGTAGACAAGCGCCTCTCCCCCGCCTTCAGGGAAGAAGTAGACCTTCATGGACGCCGGGTCCGCATCGGGCGAACGGCTCCAGTCGAACACCACCTCCACATCGTCCGCCTGCAGGCAGCGGCAGCAGAAGTCCTTGTGTTCACAGCCGGCAAGCAGCACGGCGAACAGGGTCAGCAGGATGTACAGGTTTCTCTTCATCGTCTGCCTCCTTTCCTTATATTATAGTTGTTCCGTCCCAGGAGCCAGACGAGCGTGATTTCCGCCTTCGTCGGTCCAAACCAGTGACGGCGCGACCGGCGTTGCCAGGCATAACAGGTCTCCGTGGGGATATACGTGTCGTAAGTACCACCCAGATAGCCCACGCCCAACCCGAAGTCCAGGTTGAAGCGGCGCGCCACAGGCAACGAGTAGCCATAGCTGATGCCGGCGCCGTAGGTCCAGTGACTGAGGTATCCCTCGCCACCCCACTCGAAGTCGTAGGTCAGTCCCTGAAGGTAAATGCCGAGGTGATGTCCGGTGAAAGGCTTCTCTTCCGCCTTCCTGCCGAAGTAGCGCCGCAACTCCAGTTCGCCGCCGTAAATCCGCCAATAGCGATGACGCGTGTCGTCCTTCCACCAGGCATACATCCAGCCGCCCGAGAGTGACCAGCGATTGCCGAGATAGAACTCCAGCGCCAGGTTCGGCACCAGCAAGGCATCGTAGAGCAGATTGGTCTTCACCGCCATGTAGAGTGAATAGACGTAGGAGGTGTCCCGTTCGACCAGCGTACGGACGCGCTCGCGCTCGATATAAATCGTGTCCTGCACGGGACAGGGAATTGCCGCCCCGTCCGTCGCAGCCTGCAACGGACCGTCGGTGTAGACCCTCAGGTGGGAGCAACGCAGGTTCGGGAAGAAGTGCTGTTCCATGTAGCGCCAGGGGCTGCCTCCAGCCAGCATGCCCAACTGCCTCTTCCGGCTATCGGTCACCACCCCGTTGGTCAACACCCACTCGGGAGTGTGGCGCAGGATGTGAAGCACCGTGTCACGGTGGGGCATGTCCGACTGTTCGACGAGGCGTTCCAATCCGTCCCAGTCGACGCCCAGCGAACGGGTGTCCATCCGACTGAAGAGGCTGTGGGGTACCCGTGTACGCAGATAGTCCCCCAGCGCGTTCGTACGGCGACGGGACAAGTGCAGGTTGAAGTCAGCCCGTCCTTCCGGCGAAGCACCAGAGACAATCTCCAGCCTCCGGACGGCATCCGGGGAACCGTCAGCCAACCGACGCAGTGCATCGAGTACCGACGAGAGATGTGCTCCGTTCTGCCGGTAGTCCTCATCAAGCCGCGCGTCGCCCTGACGGTAGTAAATGCGGAGGTCCAATGTATCGTTCTGTACCTGTACCCGGGCAGCAGCCGTTCCGCAGAGCGACAGCATCCCTGCCCACAGAAGGACCTTAAGTGAATGTATCCTCATATCGTTTCGACCTTTTCATTTGACAGACGAAGGAGAACGTCGGCGAAACATCCAGCCGGTCTCCTTCCTTAGCACTGCAAAGTGCGGAAGTTCAAGAGGAAAAGGTACGAAGAAAAGTCCTGATGTGTTTGCGGAAAATATCTGAGGAAGGAAGAGAGGAGAGCCGTTCCGCCGAAGGCTGCCCCATAAACGAAGAAAGGCACCCCCAGACCGAAGAAGCCTGTAGGTGCCTTCCCATCTCCCCGTATGATCGAGTAGGAGGAAAACGACGTAGTTTTCTTCCTACTTTCGTTTTCCGTCCTCTCACACCACCGTACATGCGGTTCCGCATACGGCGGTTCCTATTTTGGGTACCATTCGAGATATTCACCCATTAAAGTAGCATACCCTGCTTTGCGCAAGTTCTCATTTGTGATTGCCCTGTGCATTATGTGGCTGTCTGCTATGCGCCAGCAGCCCTTGCGAGTATTACCCCANTCCTATTTTGGGTACCATTCGAGATATTCACCCATTAAAGTAGCATACCCTGCTTTGCGCAAGTTCTCATTTGTGATTGCCCTGTGCATTATGTGGCTGTCTGCTATGCGCCAGCAGCCCTTGCGAGTATTACCCCATTCATATGCCTTGTACTTATCGATACCGCATCTAATGAGGTTTGCCACTTTTGTCTTGACTTTCTTCCATGCTTTCCATATACACATACGTATTCTACGCCTTAACCATTCGTCAGTGGTAAGTAGAAGACGTTTCATATTGGCAAGATGATAATAGCCGACCCATCCTCTTATGTATTCTTTGAGCTTTTGCTTTCTCTTGGAATATCCCCATCCATTGCTGCGACTTGTCAGTTCTTTTAGTCTTGACTTCATCTTGGCTTTGGATGTCGGGTGTACCGTAAGTTGGCATTTACCTTTCATTACATTAAAGGAATAGCCGAGATATTTCACTCCGCGCACATACGACACTACGGTCTTCTCCTGGTTGACTTTGAGATATAGATTGTTCTCTATAAATCGGGTTATGCTCTCCTTCACTCGCATTGCTGCCCTTCGGGACCTGCAGAATATCATCGAGTCATCCGCATAGCGCACAAAAGGGAGGCCTCTGAGTTCCAGCTCTTTGTCCAGTTCATTGAGCATAATGTTGCTCAACAAGGGACTTAGCGGACCTCCTTGGGGAGTTCCTTCCTCGCTCGCTTCAAACAAGCCTTTATTCATTACACCGCTACGGAGATACTTATGTATAAGACTGACCACTCTGCCGTCTTTTATGGTACGGCTGAGGATTTCTATGAGCTTGCTGTGGCACACCGTGTCGAAGAAGAGTTCAAGGTCAAGGTCTACAACATATACGTAGCCTTCATTGATTATCCTCTGCGCTTCACGTAGTGCGTCATGGCATCCTCTTCTCGGACGGAAGCCGTAGCTTGTCTTGGAGAATTGGTTCTCATAGATGGGAGTCAACACTTGGTTTATGGCTTGTTGCACCAATCGGTCTATCACGGTGGGGATACCTAAAAGGCGCATCTTGCCATTGTCTTTGGGGATTTCTACCCTTCTTACCGGGTTCGGACGGTAAGAGCCGTCCATCAAGGAACTAAGGAGCATTTCCCTATTGGTCAGGAGCCATGGGAGCAATTGCTCGCACGACATCTTGTCGATACCACCACATCCCTTGTTTCTCACCACTGTTTTGTAGGCTCTGTTGAGATTTGACGGACTGAGAATTTGCTCGAAAAGGTGTTCCTTGTCGAATGGTACTTCCACGATGTTGTCTTCACACATCCACATAAAGGTCTGCACTCCCCCATATCTTTCGGTTTCCGACCTATTCCTTTGAGGGCAGCCATTAAAACGTGATAATGTTTTCTGCATTCTGTCCTTCATATGGTATGTTTCAATTACTATCGTTTAATTGTTAGGTTCTGCCCTTCATGCAACTCTATCGACAGCTGCACTACTATGGCGTCTGCTGACTTCTCACGACAAGCTTTACTCCACTTCTTTCGTAAAAAAAACTATTCGAAGTGTCCGTGAGACCTCCTCGGATAAGGGCGTTGTCTTTCCATCTTATACCTACTTCATCTACGCCGACCGTTCCGAATAGCTATAGGGCTTCGATTTGTTTAGCAATCTTACCCACGGTCATATGCCTTGTATGAAGTTTCTGTTCGTTAGGCCAGATGTTTGCCGACGGCTTCCTTCAGATTTCACCTCGCGATGAACACCCTTGCCTGGGGCTATGTAATTCCCGCTATTAGGGCTTACTCGGGACTTGCACCCGTTAGACAACACTCATGCCGAGCGTACTATGAAAAGGGCTGCATCCCGCGGTTGGGAGATGCAGCCCTTCTTAGAATTGACGGGGTCCGCTGTGTGCGGATTATTCAGCACGCAATGTGAAGCGTTTGAATGCAGTCACGGTCAAGTCCTTGTCAGCAGCCTTCAAGAAGTCGGCAACTGTCATCTTGGCGTCCTGGATGTACTCTTGCTTGAGCAAGCAAACCTCCTTGTAGAACTTGCCGATGCGGCCCATGGCAATCTTCTCGATCATGTTCTCGGGTTTGCCTTCCTGGCGAGCCTTGTCAGCAGCGATTTCCTTCTCTTTAGCCAATACGTCAGCAGGAACATCTGCCTCGCTGATGGCAAGCGGGTTCATGGCAGCCACCTGCATAGCCACTTCGTGACCGATGCGGTCAGCACCTTCCACAGCCTTGTTCAAGGCAACCATGGTGCAGAGGAAGTTCTTGTTCTGGTGGTTGTAAACGGCGATGACAGGAGCCTCGATGGTCATGTAGCCATCCAGTTCCATCTTCTCGCCGGTGATGCCGCTGCGGTCGGTCACAGCCTGAGCCACAGTTGTGTCGCCCAAGGGGAGTGCCTTCACCTCGTCCAAGGTCTTGCACTTGTGTGCGATGGCAGCATCCAGGATATCGTTGGTCAGCTTCACGAAGTCTTCGTTCTTAGCCACAAAGTCGGTTTCACATTTCAAAGCGATGATTGCACCGAATCCGTCGGCAACCTTAGCCAGCACACAGCCTTCAGACGCTTCACGGTCAGAACGCTTGGCAGCTACGGCCTGTCCTTTTTCACGGATAATCTTCATTGCCTTGTCGAAATCGCCTTCAGCTTCGGTCAAAGCGTTCTTGCAATCCATCATACCGGCTCCGGTCATTTTGCGGAGCTTGGTAATATCAGCCATACTTACAGCCATAGTTTTCTTCTTTTTATTGGGTTAATGAATATTCAAAAGGGAGTTTTATAAAAAAGGATAAGAGTTGAAGGCTGAAGGTGAAAGTACAGGGACGGAAACACATCTCAACTCTCAACTCTCAACTTTCAACTCTTACCTATGTAGTTGCTTCAATCAGAGGATTAAGCTTCGTCTTCTTTAATGAAAGCAGCAGCTTTACTTGCATTGATAGCCTCTTCGGTTGATTTGTCGAGACGAGCCTTGGAAGCACCTTTCTTTCTGGTCTTCGGAGCTTCGCCGGCAGCTTCCATGTCAACTTTCTCGGCTTTTCTTTCTTCCAGACCTTCAGCGATGGCACCGCAGCAAGCGTCGAGGATAACCTCGATAGACTTGTTGGCATCGTCGTTAGCCGGGATTACGAAATCCACGTTGTTGGGGTTTGAGTTCGTATCAACGATTGCAAATACGGGGATACCCAGACGGTTGGCCTCACGTACGGCAATGTTTTCCTTCATGACGTCAACCACGAACAAGGCAGACGGCAGACGGGTCAGGTCAGCAATGGAACCGAGGTTCTTGTCCAACTTGGCACGTTGACGGGAGATCTGGAGGATTTCTCTCTTGGAGAGGTTGGAGTAAGTACCATCGCTTGTCAGTTTGTCGATGGTAGCCATCTTCTTCACAGCCTTACGGATAGTCGGGAAGTTCGTCAACATACCACCCGGCCAACGCTCGATTACGTAAGGCATGTTTATAGACGCAGCCTTGTCGGCTACGACTTGCTTAGCTTGTTTCTTAGTAGCAACAAACAGGATTTTCTTTCCTGATTTAGCGATTTGCTTCAGAGCCTCGGCTGCTTCATCAACCTTAGCTACTGTTTTATGGAGGTCAATGATGTGAATACCATTGCGTTCCATGAAGATATACGGAGCCATTGCGGGGTTCCACTTTCTTTTCAAGTGACCAAAGTGGCAACCTGCTTCCAATAAAGTATCAAATGTTACTCTTGACATTGTGTTTATTCTTTAAATCGTTTACATTCTTTTTTGTTTTCACCAACCACCGGGTAGTCCATCTTTCGGGAGTCCCGACAGTTTAGATACTAAACGAAGTTTCAAGTCGCTAAGTTCTTGAGTTTTTAAGTTCCTTGAGTTCTAAGCGACTTCCTCACGGAAGCACCACTTACAAACTTATAAACCAAAAAACTTATGAACTCAAATCAACGTTTACTGAACTGGAATCTTCTACGTGCCTTCGGACGTCCCGGTTTCTTACGTTCAACCTCACGGGCATCGCGTGTCATGAAGCCTTCGCTGCGCAGCGCTTTCTTATCGTCCGGATTGATTTTAACCAGTGCACGTGCAATGGCCAGACGGAGAGCCTGAGACTGTCCGGTGAAACCACCACCGCAAAGATTAACCTTAATATCATATTTTTCAGCAACACCCAGCTTGTTCAACGGTTGCTTTACGACATACTGAAGAATAGTTGATGGAAAGTACTGTGCAAGGTCGCGCTTGTTAATAGTAATCTTTCCTGTACCTTCGCTAACGAACACGCGAGCGATCGCGCTTTTACGTCTGCCTAATGCGTTTACTACTTCCATTCTTTATTATTTAAGTAAGTTGATATCGATTGATTTCGGGTTCTGAGCCTCGTGCTTGTGCTCGCTGCCGGCATAGATGTACAGGTTGCCCAGCAATTTGGCACCCAGACGGTTCTTCGGAAGCATGCCCTTCACAACACGGCGGAGCAATTTGTCCTCACCGTTGGGACGAGCCATCAAACGAGCCGGAGTAATCTCTCTTTGTCCGCCGGGATAGCCGGTGAAGTTCAGATAAATGCGGTCGTTCCATTTGTTTCCGGTCAATTTCACTTTGTCTGCGTTGATGATGATCACGTTGTCACCGCAGTCTACGTGAGGGGTAAAGTTGGGTTTATACTTTCCTCTCAACAGTTTCGCAACTTTTGCACCGAGGCGACCGAGCACCTGATCGGTGGCATCAACTACGACCCATTCTTTGGTCACAGTCTCTTTGTTTGCAGAAATGGTCTTGTAACTTAAAGTATCCACTCTTAATAATTTTTTAAATGTTAACTACTAAAAAACTTTTTCTTTTGCAGCGCTAACCACCCTCTTACCGGGCTATTAACACGCTTAATTCTAAACTTTTAGAGCGTCTAGATAATAATCGGCTTGCAAAGGTACGGTTTTTCCATTAATCTGCAAACAAATCATCTTTCTTTTTTTACTGCCAAAGATTAGCTAATGAGTTTATAGTGAACCAAAGAGACACTCCACAGAAGAGCCCCCGCAGACCGGAACAAGTATCATTTCGCTTCTGTGCCTCCAGCGAAAATATCAGTCCGGGAGGAATGACTCTCAACCGAATTGGCTACTTTTGCCTGTCATCACACATGACACTTAATACTTAAATATACGATGCACATGAAACTATCTGTCTGTCTGCTGTCGGCCCTGCTGACAGCTCTGCCGGCATTCCCGGCATCTTCACAACCGGTGTCCGATGAGCCGGTACAAGCGACTGCCAACCAGTGGAAAGGGAAACGGGTGGCCTTCCTGGGCGACTCCATCACCGATTCCGTCCGTGTGGGAACCACCAAGTGCTACTGGGAGTATCTTGCAGAATGGTTGGGCATCGACCCACAGGTGTATGCCAAGAACGGCAACCAGTGGGATGGTGTGCTGCGTCAGGCTGAACGCCTGAAAGCCGAAGGAAAAGCGGTCGATGCCATCCTCATCTTCGCAGGGACCAATGACTACAATGCCGGAGTGCCCTTGGGCGAATGGTATGACTATGCCCAGACGGAAACCGTCGTCAAGGGTGGAGGGACGGAGACTCGTGCACGCCGCATTCCGCAAACAAACGGCGCGACTTTCCGTGGACGCATCAACCGCGTCATGGATTACCTGAAGACCAACTTCCCCACCCAACAAATCATCGTGCTGACTCCCATCCATCGCGGAGCGGCACGCTTCAGCAACGAGAACATCCAGCCGGAAGAGGCGTTCCCCAACAAACTGGGGCTGTATGTCGACTCCTA
Source organism: Bacteroides sp. Marseille-P3684 (assembly GCF_900291465.1). Classification (GTDB taxonomy): domain Bacteria; phylum Bacteroidota; class Bacteroidia; order Bacteroidales; family Bacteroidaceae; genus Phocaeicola_A. Next base: position 1,248,088 of record NZ_LT985808.1, on the reverse strand, counting down.
CGTGTCGGCAGTAAAAGAGACTGCCAATGTGTGGGCAGTGCCGGTCATCGACCTGAACAGCCTGAGCGGACTCTACCCGATGAATGATGCACATGCTCCCTATTTCCACACCCGGGACACGGACCGTCTGCATCCCAATGCCGAAGGGCATCGCCGCATGGCACTGACACTGATGTACCAGCTGCTGGCATTGCCTGCGTCCTTCTAGAAGCGTCAGGTACAAGGCAACGGAACACCCGGATACAGAGGAAGCATGCACGGCAACCATGCCGGCACAAGCCTCTGTATCCGGGCGTTTCTGTATCCGCTCCTTCAGCCGCGGTGCATCCCGACGACCTTGAATTCTTTCCCACTTGCCACGACACGTCCTTCAGCAACCAGTTCGGAGAGTGCACGTGCCAACGACGGACGCGCTACTCCCAGGATGTAGGCTACCTCCTTCTGATTGCGGATGGTCCCGTTCAGCTTCAGGTAGTTGAGCAACCGCTCTTTCAGTCCTTGCAAGGCAAACTCGTTGAGCTTGCGGCTCAGGAACAGGCTGCGTTCGGAAATGACCTGAAGGAAATTCTGCATCAGCCGTGGGTTTCCGTGCATCGCCTCCAGGAAATTGTCCCGACCGACGGCAATTACCTCGCACGCCTCCTGCGCCTCCAGATTGACAGGGAAACGGTTCTCGGACGCGAAGAGGAAAGCCGGTGCCAACAGCTCAACCGCCTTCAGGTGGTCAATGGTCAGCTGCTTGCCTTCCGGACTAACCATCTGCGCCAGGGCATCCCCTTCAGCCAGTATGTATAGTGCCCGACAGGGGTCTCCCTGCAAGGCGATGAAATCTCCTGTTTGATAACGGCGCACCGCATTGCCCGGCATCTCCAGCAATGCCTTCAGTTCACTCTCCCGGATTCCGTCAAAAAGCGGATGTTCCAGCACTTGGGTCATGTTCATGATTTACAATCTTTAAGGGTTCGTGTCACATACGTTACAACTTCAGCCGACAGGAATCAGCATCTTTGCAGCACAAAAATAAGAAAAACCGCGCAGTTGCAGCGCCTAAAAAGACAAAACCATGACAGAAAATGCTATGTTTTGCTTCCAATGCCAGGAAGCAGCCCGTGGAACGGGATGCACCGTGAAAGGTGTATGTGGAAAAGACAGTCGTACGGCAACATCAATGGACCTGTTGCTCTTCGTCGTACGGGGTGTATCAGTAGTCACCGACGCCCTGCGCAAGTCGGGCCACAAGGTAAGACCGGAAGCGAACAACTTCGTGGTGGATGCCTTGTTCTCAACCATTACCAACGCCAACTTCGATGTGGAGAGCATCCTCGGACGCGTGGACCGCGGACTGGTGTTGCGCAACAACCTCATCGAGGAAGCCAGAAGCCTGGGTGTATCCCTCCCGGCTGTCGACGAACTGACGTGGAACGGCAGCCGCGAGGACTATGCAGAGAAAGCAGCTACGGTAGGCGTACTGCGCGAAACGGATGCAGACAGCCGCTCGCTGAAGGAGCTGGTGGTCTACGGATTGAAGGGTATGGCAGCCTATCTGGAACATGCGATGCGTCTTGACCATGACGACGAGTCCATCCATGAGTTCATGCAGCATGCACTGGCAACCATCGCCACCAGCAAGCCGGCGGTCAACGAGCTGATCGACCTCGTGATGAAGACCGGTGAATTCGGCGTGAAGACCATGGCGCTGCTCGACACGGCCAACACCTCCCGTTACGGACAACCCGAGATGACACGGGTGAACATCGGCGTACGCAACCGTCCGGGAATCCTCATCAGCGGTCACGACCTGCGCGACCTGGAGGACCTGCTGGAGCAGACCAAGGACCAGGGTGTCGATGTCTACACACACAGCGAGATGCTCCCGGGTCACTACTATCCCGCCTTCAAGAAGTATGAGCACTTCGTGGGCAACTATGGCAACGCCTGGTGGAAACAACGCGAAGAGTTCAGCACCTTCAACGGACCGATTCTCTTCACGACCAACTGCATCGTGCCGCCCCTGCCCAACGCCAACTACAAGGACCGCGTGTTCACTGCCAACTCCACCGGTTATCCCGGCTTCAAGCATATCCCGACCGGACCTGACGGACGCAAGGACTTCAGCGAAATCATCGCCCTCGCCAAGCAATGTCAGCCGCCGACGGAAATCGAGCACGGAGAAATCCTGGGTGGTTTCGCCCACAACCAGGTGGTTGCCCTGGCAGAGCCTGTCGTGGAAGCTGTGAAGAGTGGAGCCATCCGCCGCTTCATCGTGATGGGTGGTTGTGACGGACGCATGAAGAGCCGCGAGTACTACACGGAGTTTGCACGCCGTCTGCCGAAGGATACGGTTATCCTCACTGCTGGATGTGCCAAGTATCGCTACAACAAGCTGGGCTTGGGCGACATCAACGGCATCCCCCGCGTGCTTGACGCCGGACAGTGCAATGACTCCTACTCGCTCGCAGTCATCGCCCTCAAGCTCAAGGAAATCTTCCAGCTTGCCGACGTCAACGACCTGCCCATCACCTACAACATCGCATGGTATGAGCAGAAGGCGGTCATCGTACTGCTCGCTCTGCTGAGCCTCGGTGTGAAGAACATCCACCTCGGTCCTACACTCCCTGCCTTCCTGTCTCCGGGCGTAGCCAAGGTGCTGGTCGAGAACTTCGGCATCGGTGGTATCGGTGAAGTGGAAAGCGACCTCGAACTCTTCGGTCTGGGAGCCTAATCGATTCACATTCTATATAGTCCCTAAAGACTCTCTTAGCGGCGCCAGCCGGCGAGTGATTCGTCGGTGGCGCCGCAACTTTTATTGTCAGAGATTTTTTATCAGACGCTGTATTCAAAGTCCAAGGTCCCGTTCAGCGTGATGACATTCGACTGGTTATTCTTATCAGCAAACGTGACGTTATCCAGCTGGAGGGTTACAATGCCATTCGAAAAACCTTGGAAGATTATTTTTCCACTGACGTAGCGAGTGTAGTTGGTAATTTCTCCCTTTGCAGGGATGTAGCCAATCCAGGTGTCGTCATGAAGAGTGAGCGTATACCCCTTGCTTACCATATACGGGAAGAAGTGATCGGCACGGAAAAGGATGCTGAAAAACGGATAGTACTGCACTCCGGCAGTCTCCTTCGGTGCCACTTCGATCTCAATCTGAACTACAGTGTGACCTCCAAATTCGGAAAATGTACCAATATCTCCGGTAGGTTCCACATAGGTCTTGCCGTTCACCGTCAAGGACACGCGGTTACTGTCTGCAGGCTTGTTGCCTTCGTTGTTAAGGAAAGGCAAGGTAACGGTTCCGTCAAGACTGTACGTGCGTCCCTCTCTGCTCATGCGAAGGTTCTCAAACCGGAGAGTAAGCCTGTTCTCGTCCGGATTTGTTTCAGTGACAACCGCTTTACCCGAAGTATAGGTGTAGCCACTGCCCCAAGCGGGGTCGTCCGTATTGGCCAACAATAAAGTCAAGCCCAGATTCATTTTAGCAACATCGTCCCCGACCTTGAGACTGGTTTCACTCTCAAACCGGAAAGAATAGTAGTCAACCACGACACTTCCCTCCTTCTCCACATCCACAGGGATTGTGAATTCCCCCGACTCCGATGCTGCATTCCAGACTCCTTTCAGGGAAGCAAGCATCGAAATGTTACGTTTGGTTCCGTTTATCTCAATGACACTCGGACCGACATCATTACCAGTCGGACTGTTGTCATCATCACTACAGGAAACGAACGTGCAAGACACAATGGCCATCAGAGCCACCATGAGCGGATAAAAATACTTTTTCATAATTTTGAGGTTTACTATTGGTTATTACTTTTGATAAATGGGTCTTTCTCCTGAGACTCGCTGTGACATCCCGAGTCGAATGATGTGAGTTCAATGGCAAGGTTTCTTTTTTATCATCATGCTTTGTTTGTAGCATCTAGGGCCCTGCGATGCATGTTGTCGGATTCGTTTCTGTAGGAAGGGAACATAAAAAAGGAAAGCGAGGCCTTCATTCCGAACCTTACCCTTGACGTAGGACTTCGACTTCCTGTAAGATAGATAAGGAGAATAAATACCTCGCTCTGTATGATATACCCGTAAGGGCACGAATATACGCATACAAAGAGAGCGTCTTTCCCACATCATTCCGTTCTTACTTGTGAGTTGTCGAAGTTCACGTCAATGGAACAAAGTGAAAATGCACTTTCTTTCAATATGTCTGCACACAACTTATGTATACGCGAGCAAAGATAGGCATTTTTGGGAAAAGACGCTCCATACTCAGATTAAAACTGCAAATATCCGCAATTTTATTGGTAAACGTCCCATTAGCTTCAAGTTTCTGAAAACAGCACCAACGGACCGGAAGGAGAAATGCAGGGAAATAAAACAGCCTCCCAATCAATCGATTAAGAGGCTTTCTTCGTACTCGAAGCGGGACTTGAACCCGCACAGCCGCAATGGCCAAGGGATTTTAAGTCCCTCGTGTCTACCGATTCCACCATTCGAGCATCCTTCAGAGCGGAAAACGAGACTCGAACTCGCGACCCCAACCTTGGCAAGGTTGTGCTCTACCAACTGAGCTATTTCCGCAAGAATATGTACAATCATGAAAAGTGCATCGTCCGTTTCAGATGCGGTTGCAAAGGTATATGTTTTTTTGGATTTCACAAAAGTCGCCGCTACATTTTTCCGCCTCGCGGACTGTTCGGCAGGGAGCGGAAAGGAAGGGAAAGAAAGGATGACCGTCGGAACAGAATGACACGAAAACAGGACTTCTGCTTGACAGAATCAGCACTTTTGCCGTTTCCAGCTAACGCGTCTTTTTGAAAAATCGACCAAAGCAGGTTATTTTAAGAATATTCATGCGATTTGGCTTGCATGATTATTCCGTTTAAGTCCCCAAAGCGCATACTTATGCAGCCAAACAATATTGTTTCACGTGTCAAACACTTGTGTTTGGTGTCTCAAACAATATTGTTTCATCGGCGAAACACATTTGTTTGACGTGCGAAACGCTTATTTTATAAAATTGAAAGATTTGTTTCGCTTCATTCACCTCCAGTTTGTACGGGAAGGCACTCAATCGGGAACTATTGTTTTGAGGGGTAAAAACCGTCGGTTGAAAACAGGATGAATGAGGAAAAGGACAATTATCCGCCAGGAAGAAGGGAAAAAGAACGAAACGACAACAATGTGCATTTAGCAAATCGCTCCAGAATGCCTTCTTTGCGTTTCAACTCGTCCTTGGGGCTGAAAACGGGCATTCTGGAGCGATTCGTTTGACGTTTTGACACTTTGTCAAGACAGCAGTCATGCAGGTCCGGCTCATTCGCCGGTACGCAACAAGGCTTCTTCGGCTTGTTCGATTTGTTCGAAATGGAACTGGTCGACGACAGCCTGCATCTGCAGGGCAATCTCCTCGGTACAGAGGTTGCCGATGCTGCCTTCATGGGTATGATGTACCTGCTTGTCCGTCGTGAACTTGCCGGCCTCGATTTCGAGTCCTACCTGCTTGTAGGCGTCGCGGAACGGCACGCCCGAGGCTGCCAACCGGTTGACTTTCTCCACACTGAAGATGGGGGCATAGCGGTCGTCGTCGAGGATGTGGCGGTTCACCTCCATGCGCTCCACGATGTAGTCCACCATCAGCAGACAGTCCTTCAGCTCGTCGAAGGCGGGGAGGAACACTTCCTTGATGATTTGCAAGTCGCGGAAGTAACCGGAAGGGAGGTTGTTGGCTATCATCATGATTTGCTGGGGAAGTGCCTGGATTTTATTGCATTTGGCACGCGTCAGCTCAAACACGTCGGGGTTCTTCTTGTGCGGCATGATGCTCGACCCGGTCGTACACTCGTTGGGGAGCTTCACAAAGCCGAAATTCTGGCTGTTGAACAGACAGGCATCATAGGCGAGCTTGGAGAGCGTTCCGGCAATCGTTGCCAGGGCAAACGCCACGTTACGCTCCATCTTGCCACGTCCCATCTGCGCATAGACCACATTGTAGTTCAGGCTTTCAAAGCCCAACAGGCGGGTGGTCAGCGTACGGTTGAGGGGGAAGGAAGAGCCGTAGCCCGCAGCGGAACCCAACGGATTACGGTTGCACATCCGGAAGGCTGCATGCAGGAAGAGCATGTCGTCCACCAGGCTCTCGGCGTACGCACCGAACCAGAGACCGAACGACGAGGGCATGGCTATCTGCAGATGGGTGTAGCCGGGCATAAGCACCTCCTTGTAGGTCTCGCTCTGCTTCTGCAACGTGTGGAAAAGGCGTTCGGTCAGCCGGGCAATTTCCTTCAGACGGTCACGTGTGAACAGCTTCAGGTCGAGCAGCACCTGGTCGTTCCGCGAACGTCCGCTGTGAATCTTCTTGCCTACATCGCCCAACCGACGTGTCAGCATCAGTTCCACCTGCGAATGTACATCCTCAATGCCTTCCTCTATGACAAACTCGCCGCGTTCCGCCAGTTCATAGATGCGCCGCAGCTCATGCAGCAGCAGGTCCAGCTCTTCGGCAGTCAGCAGACCGATGCTTTCGAGCATGGTGATGTGTGCCATCGAACCGATGACGTCATACTTTGCCAGATAAAGGTCCAGCTCCCGATCGCGCCCCACGGTGAAGCGTTCGATCTCCTTGTTCATTTCGAAATTTTTCTCCCAGAGTTTCATGTTCGTGAAAAAGTAAAGGGTTATAAGTTTCGCACAAGCTCAACTTGACAGTCGGCAAGGCGTCGTCAGCCGTTGTACGGGATGATAGCCAGCATCTCGGCAAGCTTCTCCAGTCCGTCCTGCATGGGTTTGGACACCATGCCCTTGAGGAACATGTTGATTTCTGCCTTGATGGTGAGCTTCATCTTGCATTCGGTCTCAGTGACAGGCAGCAGCTGAATCCACAGGTTGAAGGGGATGGGCGAATTTTCCGCCTCAAACTTGATGGTCTTCAACGGTTCACGGTCGACAATACGGAGCGACAGACGTCCTACGGGGGACACATTGAAGCTCACCGAGTCGGCATCAAACCGGAGGTCTTCTATCTTGTCGGCAGGAATGCGGTCTTTGACAGCTTCCAGATGGTTCAGGTCGGAGAGCTTGGCATACACCTGCTCCTGGCTGTAAGGAATCATCTTGATTCCACTTTCAAATTGAGTCATATTTGTCTGTTTTAAAGATTTAGGAATAAAAAAGGGGATGAGCGGACAATCCGACTTGTCCACCATAAAACAAAAGAGAACGACCCGGAGGGCACAGAGTCATGTCCCGGATTGTTCTCTTCACACTATCATTCAATCTGCGTTTACTTTACGTTCCAGTTAGCCGGATCTTTCCGCCATGCCTGCAACACCTCGATGTCCTCTTCGGCAATGTAGTCAGTGTCCAGCGCCACTTTCAATACTGCCTCATAGTTGGTCAGCGTCAACAGCTTCACATTGGCAGCCTTGAATGCCTCCACAGCAACCTGGAAACCATAGGTGAACGAAGCCACCATGCCAATCACTTCACAGCCGTTCTGACGCAGTGCTTCCACTGCTTTCAGGCTGCTGCCACCGGTAGACACCAGGTCTTCGATTACAACGACTTTCATTCCCGGACGAAGCTCACCCTCAATGAGGTTTTCCAGTCCGTGGTCCTTCGGTTTCGAACGGACGTACACAAACGGCAGGTTCAATTCGTCGGCAACCAATGCGCCTTGGGGAATGGCTCCGGTAGCCACACCGGCAATGGCATCCACTTGGCCAAACTTTTCCAAAATAAGACGTGAGATTTCAATCTTCACGAAATTACGTAACGAGGGATAAGACAACGTTTTGCGATTGTCACAATAGATAGGCGATTTCCAACCCGAAGCCCAGGTGAACGGATTGGCCGGCTGCAGCTTGATGGCCTTAACCTTCAATAATTTCTCGGCGAAAAGTCTTTCCAATGTCTCCATAATCGATTTATATGTGTATAGTTTTTGGTGATATAACGCGCAAATATAGCAGATGATGTTTGAAGGACAACCATTTGCCGCTTTGTTTTTACAAAAATTAAGCGTCGATACGAGTTGGCAAGATGTTCAAAAAAGTCAAAATGGAGAGCAGGCAGAGGTTCTGTACCGGACGGATGCCCGGCACGGCTAGTAGGTGCATCCCAGCGAAAGAACGCTGAAACGTATGTCAGGACACGCCATCAGGGCATCTGCACAGGCACGGATGGTGGCTCCGGTGGTGACGACATCGTCCACCAGCAGGACGTGCTTCCCTGCCAGTTCTTCGGGGTGTCTCACCTCGAACAAACGTTCAGCATTTTCAAAACGTCCGCGGACACTCTGCCGGGTCTGTGTCGGGTTTTCACGCGTACGCACCAGGTGGGTCTCCAACACCGGTATTCCGGTCTTCGACGACACACCGCGGGCAATCATGGCAGCCTGATTGTAGCCTCGCTCCCGCAAGCGTCCGGGTGCCAGCGGAACGGGTATGATGCAGTCGATGCCTTCAAAGAAGCCTGAATCAAGGATATCCCATGCCAGCAGCCGTCCGAAGAACACCCCGATGTCCGGCTGGTCATGGTACTTCAGACTGTAGATGATGTTGCACACCGCAGCCCCCTTCTCGTAAAGGAACAGGGCAGCGGTACGTTCCAGGGGAAAGATACCCCGGAAACGTTCCTCCATGAGGTTTTCGGGATGCAGGTGAAAGGTCGTGCGGGGAAGGTCCATCAGGCAGGGCAGGCAGATGTGCCTCTCCTCGACGGTCAGGAGACGTCCGCACATCAGGCACCGACGGGGATAAATCCAGTCGAGCAGGGTTTCAATCCATAAATTCATCATCGTCGGCCTCCGGCAGGCAACGGCGGATGGCATCCATCTCATACCCCCGTCCGAGGGCGAAGCGGATGAGCTTGCCGTTGCGTTCATAATCGGTACGTGCCTTCACGTGCTTGCGTTTGGCGGCAAGCAGCGTGCGAAGTCCGTCGAGGTACTCTTCTTCGTCGAGCTCGTCGAGGAGTCCGGCATAGACTGCCGACGGGACCTTCTTCAACTTCAGCCCCTGCGCAATCTTGTTGCGTCCCCACTTGTCAAACCGGGACTTGTCGTGGATGTAGAAACGGGCATAGCGCGCCTCGTCAATGTAGCGTTCCTTCACGAGACGTTCCAGGATGCGCTGCTGTGCCCCGTCATCCATACCCCATGCCGTCAGCCTGGCAATCACCTCCGAGCGGCAATGTTCTGCCGACGAGCAATATGCCGCGGCTTTATAGAGTGCTTCTTCTTCAGTCAGTTCTTTCATAGGCTAGCTTTTACCATACGGTCATTGCCCGATAGGTCCTTCCGCAGCTCGACGGACGGGAAGCCCGCTTCCTGCAACAGGCGGACCGTCTCCGGACCGTATGCACGGTTGATTTCAAAATAGAGCGCTCCACCGGGATTCAATGCCCGACGGGCATAGCCTGCCACGGCACGGTAGAAACGCAGCGGGTCGTCATCGGGGACAAACAGTGCGGTGGAAGGCTCCCATAGCAGCACATTACGTTCCATCTCCGCCTTCTCAGACTCGGTGACGTAAGGCGGATTGCTCACCAGGACATCCACCTGCCTGTCAGGGAGCGACGGTGCCAGTATGTCCTGCCGACGGAAGGTCGCCTCCACCCCCAGCTTCCGGCTGTTCTCCCGTGCGACACACAGTGCCTCTTCGGAGATGTCCCAGCCCTCTGCCTTCACTCCGGGAAGGATGGCCGCCAGTGTCAGAAGGATGCAGCCGCTGCCTGTCCCCACATCCAGGATGGAACGCACCTGCCTCTTTTCAGCGTCGGCACCTATCCATTGCACCAGCTCGGCAGTTTCCGGACGGGGAATCAGCGTAGCGGGAGTGACACGGAACGTCCGTCCGCAGAAGTCGGCTTCCCCTAAAATATATTGTATGGGTTCCTCCTTCTGTAAACGTTCCGTAATCTTTACCCACGCGAGACGTTCGTCTGCCGATAAAGTCCTATCTTTGCCCATGCAGACGTCCAGCCTGGTCACACGGAACAGCTTTTCCAGCATCAGGTAGGCGACAGCCTGTATTTCTCCGGGCGGATATATGCCCGACAACTGTTGCTTGAGGTAAGAGATTGCTTGCTTCATACTGTCTGCAAAAGTAGAAAGTTTAGCGCGAAAAGCATCACACGGCGGCGTGGTTTTATTCCACTGACGAGGATTCAGCCGACAGGTAGTCCCGGGGACATCGTTTCTTTCCGGGACAGGTCTTGTCAGCTCGTCGGTTTGCCGCCTGAGTCCGCGCAAGTCAAACAACATCACATTATGGACGAAGACGAAAAGTACATGCGCCGCTGCATACAGCTGGCACGCAACGGAGTCATGGGGGCAGCCCCCAATCCGATGGTAGGCGCCGTCATCGTGTGCGACGGGAAGATTATCGGCGAGGGTTATCACCGCCGGTGCGGACAGGCACACGCCGAAGTGAATGCCGTGCGTTCCGTGACCCAAACGGAACTGTTGAAACGCTCCACCATCTATGTCAGCCTGGAGCCTTGCTCACACTATGGCAAGACACCTCCCTGCGCCGACATGCTCATCGAAAAAGGCATTCCCCGTGTTGTCGTGGGTTGTGTGGACCCCTTTTCCCAAGTGTCGGGACGCGGCATCCGGAAGCTGCGCGATGCGGGAGTCGAGGTCCGTGTGGGCGTCCTGGAGCGTGAATGCCGCAACCTGATACGCCGCTTCATCACGTTCCACAGCGAACGGCGTCCCTACATTGTCCTGAAATGGGCACAGTCGGCAGACGGCTTCATCGACCTTGAACGCACGGAGGGCAGTCCGGTCGTGCTCTCTTCTCCCGAAACCCAGATGCTGGTCCACCGGCAACGTGCCTGCTGCAAAGCCATCCTGGTGGGACGGCGCACGGCTCTGCTTGACAATCCCAGTCTGACGGTCCGACATTGGCACGGCGAGAATCCGCTGCGGCTTGTCATTGACCGTGAAGGCAGCCTTCCGGATGATTTGCGGCTGTTCGACGGCAGTACACCGACGGTGGTGTTCACCGGACAAACCACCCGTCTGCATCCGGGGACAGAGTCTGTGACACTCGATTTCAGCCGCGACATCCTCCCACAGATGATGGACTTCCTGTACCAACGCAACATCCAGTCGCTGCTGGTGGAGGGCGGACGCGAATTGTTGCAAAGCTTCATCGATGCCGGTTTATGGGACGAGGTTTTCATCGAACGTACCTCCCATATCCTGGGGCAGGGTGTACCGGCTCCCGATATGGGTACATCCGCCTGTTTCCGTGGCATAACGCGCTTTCAATCGGACTATTTGCACTATTTCCGCCGTGCCGAATGGTCCGTCGATGAAATGTGCTGAGGTGTAGACAAATTAGGAAGTTTTATCTATAATTTTGTATAAAACTACTCACCTTGTTAGTATAGTAGTGGAAATTGTTTCTATTTTTGCAGCTTGTAATCAATTATCATTTCAATGAGAAAGAACTCTTTATATCTACTTATAGGGCTATTGGCGATAACCTTCGCTTTCACTTCCTGTCTGGACAGCAACACCACGGAGTACGAACTGACTCCGGATGCAGCCATCACGGCGTTCTCCGTCGGGGACATCACCATGACAGACACCATCAAGACCAAGGACGGCAAAAAGGACTCTACCATCTATTACACAGTGCCTGCCTCCTCCTATAAGTTTTCCATTGACCAGCAGAACGGACGGATATTCAACAGCGACTCACTGCCTGTAGGCACCAAGGTGGACAAGCTGACCACCAGCCTCTCGTACTACGGCTACTATGTGACTTACCTGAAGAATGACAAAGATACCCTGTGGACGGACACCGACTCCATCGACTTCACCCGTCCGCTAACCTTCAAGGCCTATGCCCTCAACGGCAGCATCCGCCAATATCAGATAGAAGTCCGCGTGCACCAGCAAGACCCGGACTCGCTGCAATGGACCCGACTGACGGACACCAGCCTGTCCATCCCGGAAAATGCAGTCCATAAGGCAGTCTGTACCCCGGGCAAGCTGTACATATTCGCCCAACGCGGAGAAAGCCTGCAGGTCACCTCATCCGCCAACGGCACTTCCTGGAGCGGATGGCAGAATGTCTCCTTACCGGGAACTGCCGACTACACGTCGGTAACGACTTTGGACGGACAGCTCTACATCCTGGCAGACAACAAGCTCTACCTCTCCGATGACGGCGTGACCTGGACGGCTGCCAACACCGAGCGGACCTTCGACAAGCTGTTTGCCGCCTCTCCCAAGCTGGGTGAGCTCTATGCATTGTCCGGCAATGAACTGGTATCCGTCTCGGCTGACGGGACACAAGTCAGCGCGACCGGCACTGCCAACACCTACTTCCCGACACAAAACCTGTCATACGCGGTCACCACACCGGACAGCAACACATCGCTGGAACGTCTGGTCGTAGTCGGTACACGCGACGCCTCCCTTGCCAACGACACCACTGCCACCGTATGGGCCAAGCTGTCCAACGAACCGGCATGGTCCCACTATCCACAAGCCACCAACAACACCTATGGCTGTCCGAAGCTGAAGAACCTCGCAGCATTTGCCTATGACGGCAAGCTCTATGCCTTCGGTGGAAGCTATGATATCCCCAGCACACAGACTCCTCCGGTACGCCTTGTCCCCTTCCAGTATCTCTATGAATCCATGGACGGTGGCATCAGCTGGCATCCGCAGACAGAGAAGGTGATGCTGCCGAAAGAATTCCTCAACCGTACGGCATCTTTCTCCTACGTGGTGGACGAGCACAACTTCATCTGGGTCTTCTGGAGCCAGTCGGCACAGACCAACGGACAGACGGAAGTGTGGCGCGGCAGAATCAACCGCCTGGGCTTTTAATTAAATAAGGTGTAGGCTTCAAACCGACAGAAACGAAGATACTATGTCATATAAAGAACAAATCGACAAAAGCAGAATCCCGGTCCACGTCGCCATCATCATGGATGGGAACGGACGATGGGCCAAGCAACGCAACCAACACCGGAGCTATGGACACCAGGCAGGTGTGGAGACGGTCCGCAACATCACACAGGTAGCTGCGGAAGCCGGAGTGAAATACCTCACTCTCTACACCTTCTCCACCGAGAACTGGAACCGCCCCGCTGAGGAAGTGGCTGCCCTGATGACCCTCCTGCTCGACTCCATCGAAGAAGAGATATTCATGAAGAACAACATCGCCTTCCGTGTCATCGGCGACATGGAGCGGCTGCCTGAAGCTGTACGTACGCGGCTGGAACAATGCATAGAGCATACCGCAGGCAACACCCGCATGACGATGGTCATCGCCCTGAGCTACTCTTCGAAATGGGAACTGACACGCGCCACACGGCTGATTGCCACTGAGGTGAAGGCGGGAAAGCTGGACGTCGATGACATAGACGAAGACTTGATAGCACACCATCTGACCACCCACTTCATGCCCGACCCGGACTTGCTCATCCGCACCGGAGGCGAACTGCGTCTCAGCAACTACCTCCTGTGGCAATGTGCCTACTCCGAACTGTACTTTTGTGATACCTATTGGCCGGACTTCAACGAAGAAGAGTTCTACAAAGCGCTCTACGACTACCAACAGCGAGAGCGGCGCTTCGGCAAGACAAGCGAACAAGTGGTCAATGAATAATGATAACCAGCAATGATGAACAGATTCTCAATTCATAATTCCGTGTTTAAGACAACATTCAGTGCGTTGTTCCTTGCCGGGCTCACCATGGTGCCGGGACAGCTCTACGCACAAGAAGCAAACCAAGACAAGGTCAAGAAGCCCTTGATCCTCTACTCGGGTACACCCAAGCAATATGAAATCGGGGGCATCCGCGTGACTGGCGGCGAAGGCTACGAAGATTATGTCCTGATAGGACTGTCGGGACTGTCAGTCGGACAGACCATCACGGTGCCGGGCGATGAAGTGACCCAGGCGGTGAAACGCTACTGGAACCACGGTTTGTTCTCACAAGCCAAGATTGAGGCAGACAGCATCATCGGCAACAAGATATACCTCAACATTGCCCTGGTGCAACGTCCGCGTATCTCCGACATCACCTACCACGGCGTGAAGAAGTCGGAACGCGAAGACCTGGAAGCCAGCCTCGGCATGATGAAAGGCGGACAGGTAACCCCCAACATCATCGACCGCGCCAAGCTGCTGGCAAAACGTTACTTCGACGACAAGGGATTCAAGAATGCAGAAATCATCATCAACCAACGCGACGACCCCAACAAGACCAACCAGGTGATCGTCGACATCAACATCGACAAGAAAGAGAAGGTTAAGGTACACCAGATAACCATTGAAGGCAACGTCGCACTGTCCGAGAAGAAGATCAAGCGGACGATGAAGAAGACCAACGAAAAGGGCAAGCTCATCAACCTCTTCAAGACCAAGAAGTTCATCGAAGACAACTACGAAGCCGACAAGGAGAACATCATCAGCAAGTACAACGAGCTGGGTTACCGCGACGCAACCATCGTGTGGGACAGCGTGAGCAACTTTGACGACCGCACCGTCGACATCCACATCAAAATCGATGAAGGACAAAAGTACTACCTGCGTAACATCAACTGGGTGGGCAACACCGTCTACCCGACCGACGTGCTCAGTTCCATACTCGGCATGAAGCGAGGCGACGTCTACAACCAGAAGATGCTCAAGGAACGTACGCAGGACGATGAAGACGCCATCGGCAACCTCTACTACAACAACGGTTACGTCTTCTTCAACCTCGACCCCGTGGAAGTGAACGTCGACAACGACTCCATCGACCTGGAAATGCGCATCGTGGAGGGACCTCAGGCTTCCATCAATCGCGTACGCATCACCGGAAACGACCGACTCTATGAAGACGTGGTACGACGGGAACTGCGTACACGACCCGGCGACCTCTTCAGCAAGTCCAACCTCGAACGTTCCTACCGAGAACTGGCACAGATGGGACACTTCAACCCCGAAACCATCGACCCGAGAGTGGAACCGGATGTCGAGAACGGAACGGTCGACATCAACTACGTCCTCGAATCAAAGGCAAACGACCAGATTGAGTTCTCTGCCGGATGGGGACAGACCGGAGTCATCGGTAAGCTGAGTCTGAAGTTCACCAACTTCTCCATGGCAAACCTCTTCTCGAAGAATGAAAACAAACGGGGCTTCCTCCCGCAAGGCGACGGTCAAACCCTCACCATCAGCGGACAGACCAACGGTAGCTACTACCAGTCATACAGCCTCTCGTTCTTCGACCCCTGGTTTGGAGGCAAACGACCGAACCAGTTCTCTGTCACGGCATTCTATTCGCGGCAGACGGACGTGAACGACAGCTACTACACCGACTACTACAACAACTACATGAGCTATATGTATGGCTACGGAAGCTACAACTCCGCCTACTATGGCTACGACGCATACTACGACCCGGACGAATCGGTACAGCTCTACGGTGTATCGCTCGGATGGGGTAAACGTCTGAAGTGGCCCGACGACTACTTCGTGCTCACCGCCGAGCTCGCTTATCAGCGTTATGTGCTGAAGGACTGGCAGTACTTCCTCATCTCCAACGGTAAGTGCAACAACATCAGCCTCGGACTGACACTCTCGCGAAGCTCCATCGACAACCCGATCTTCCCCCGTACCGGTTCGGAATTCTCGTTCTCGGTGAACTTCACCCCGCCCTACTCCTGGTTTGACAAGACCGACTACTCCAAGCTTGCTACCTCCCCCAGTTCGGAGAACTACCAAGACGACATGCAGAAGAAGTACAAGTGGGTGGAATACCACAAGTGGAAGTTCAAGGCACGTACCTTCACCGCACTGAGCAGCGCCAACAAGTGCCCCGTACTCATGACACGTGTCGAGTTCGGATTGCTCGGCCACTATGACAAATACAAGAAGTCACCCTTCGAGACCTTCTACATGGGTGGTGACGGTATGACCGGCTACTCCAGCACCTACGCTACCGAGACCATCGGACTCCGCGGTTACGAGAACGGTTCGTTGACCCCCTACGGCTACGAAGGCTATGCCTACTCGCGCATGACCCTCGAACTCCGCTACCCCGTGATGCTCGAAGCCTCTACTCAGATTTACGCCCTCGCCTTCGCTGAAGGCGGTAATGCCTGGACCGACGTGAAGAAGTTCAACCCCTTCAATATGAAACGTTCCGCAGGTGTCGGCGTACGTATCTTCCTCCCGATGATCGGTCTGATGGGTATCGACTGGGGATACGGTTTCGACAAAGTCTTCGGACGTAGCAACTACGGCGGAAGCCAGTTCCACTTCATTATCGGACAAGAATTCTAAGACAAACGGAAGCAGGCAGACCGACAGCCGCCACCAGCGACGCCCGGCTGCCTGCCCCGTCCCAACAACCACTTAATACTCAAACCACATGAAAAAGTCTGTTTTCTTACTCATCGCGGGATGCCTCCTGGCACTCAGCGCACAGGCACAGAAGTTTGCCTTGATTGATATGGAATACATCCTGCAACACATCCCGGCATACGAACAGGCTATGGCTCAGATGGATGCCGATTCGAAAAAATACCAGAACGAAGTGGAGGCCATCAGCCAGGAAGCAAAGAAGCTCTACGAGGCTTACCAACAGGAAGCCGACAAGCTGACCGCCGCCCAGCGCACACAACGCGAGAACGCCATCGTCGCCAAAGAAAAGCAGGCAGCCGAACTGCGCCAGCAATACTTCGGTCCCCAGGGAACCCTGGCACAGAAACAGCAGCAACTGCTGCAACCCATCAATGACAGCATCTACGAGACCGTCAAAACCATCTCGCTCCGGCGAGGACTCTCCCTCGTCCTGGACCGCGCCTCGGACCATGCCATCATTTTTGCCTCACCGGCCATCGACATTAGCGATGAAGTGCTCTCTATACTAGGTTATTCCAATTAAATGCCTAACTTTGCGCCGTTAAACAGAACTATCAATACTAACTCATTATTCTAATAAACAAAGCTATGTTGAAAAGAATCATCCTATTGGCAATCATTGTCATCCCTATGAGTGCACTTGCACAGAAATTCGGTCACATCAACCCCCTGCCCATCATGCAGGCAATGCCGGAATACACCAAGGCACAAACTGAACTGCAAGAGCTCCAGAAACAATATGAAGGCGAAATGAAAATCATGCAGGACGAACTCGCCAAGAAGAGTTCCGAGTACGACAAACAGCGTGACTCACTCCCGCAAAACATCCGTCAAAGAAGAGAAAGCGAGCTCCAGGACCTCTACGCACGCCTCCAGCAGTATGCACAGGAGAGTAACCAGAACATGCAAAAGGCTACCCAGGAGAAGATGGCTGAAATCAGCAAGAAGATTGAAACAGCCATTCAGGAAGTCGGAAAGGCCGGAGGCTTCATCTACATCTTCGACCAGACAGCCGGAATCCCCTTCATCAACGAGACGCTGAGCACCGACGTCAGCGCACAAGTGAAAGCCAAGCTCGGACTCAAATAAGCCGCAGACACGCGAACAACCATATCCAAGGCACGGAAGCAACCCCATTGCTCCGTGCCTTTTCTTTTGCCACTGACCGCCACAGCCTGCCCCATCCCTCGCCCGGACTGAGAATCTGCCCCCTCATCCTTTGATTATTCATCCGATACACGTACCTTTGCAAGAGTGATAAACAAACGTGTGATTAAAAACTTAAACAGCAATTCTATTATGGTAAGACGCTTGATATGGATAGCGCTGTGCCTGCTCCCCCTGGGAGTATGGGCGCAGACACAAGCCCGATTCGGCTATCTGAACTACTCCGAAGTCCTCAAGGCACACCCCCAGTACGCTGAAGCGACCGCACAGCTCGCCGGTCTCGAAGGCAAATACGACGCAGAGATACAGCGCTCGGAGGACGAGTTCAACCGCAAGTACGCCGAGTTCCTCCAGGAACAGAAAGACTTCCCCCAGAACATCATGGTGAAACGGCACAAGGAGCTGCAAGAGCTCATGGAGAAGAGCATCGCCTTCAAGAACGAGATACGCGCCACCCTCAAGACCGCACGCGACAAGATGCTCGCACCCCTCACCATCGAGCTCAATGACGCCATCGCACGCGTGGCACTGAAGTACAACCTCGACTACGTGCTCAACACCGAAGAACGTAACTACCTCTTCATCAACCCGGCTGTAGGCATCGACATTACCGCCGACGTCGAAACGGAACTCGGCATCCTCCCTGCCACGAACACCACCCCTGCCCCTGCGCAGACAGCCAACTAACCACGCACCGCAGACACACATGATGAATACCGCCCTACCAACCCGCCCGGGAGCCATCGGAGTGTTCGACTCCGGCTATGGCGGGTTGACCATCCTAAGTCGTATCCGGGAGCACCTGCCCGCATACGACTATGTTTATTTAGGCGACAACGCCCGCACTCCTTACGGGACACGCTCCTTCGAGATTGTCTACGAGTTCACACTCCAGGCGGTCAACCGCCTCTTCGAGATGGGTTGCCACCTCGTCATCCTCGCCTGCAACACCGCCTCCGCCAAGGCACTCCGCAGCATCCAGCAGAACGACCTTCCCCACATCGACCCCTCGCGGCGCGTGCTCGGCGTCATCCGCCCCACTGCCGAACGCATCGGCGCGCTCACACGGACGCGCCACGTCGGTGTGCTCGCCACGGCGGGCACCATCAAGTCAGAGTCCTACGTGCTCGAAATCCGGAAGCTGCACCCCGACATCACCGTCACGGGAGAGGCATGCCCCCTCTGGGTCCCCCTGGTAGAAAACAACGAGTTCGACAAGCCCGGCGCCGACTACTTCGTCCGCCAGCACATCGACCGGCTGCTCGCCAAGGACCCGGACATCGACGCCATCATCCTGGGCTGCACCCACTATCCCCTGCTCTACCACAAGATACGCGCCTTCACCCCGTCCCATATCGCCGTCATTCCACAAGGCGACTACGTGGCTGAGAGCCTCCGTGACTACCTGCACCGCCATCCCGAGATGGACGCCCGTTGCACCCGCCGGGGCACCTGCCGCTTCTTCACCACCGAGTCCGTGGAGAAGTTCCGCGAGTCCGCATCCATCTTCCTCGACTGCCCCATTGACGTGGCAAGCATCGAGCTGGAATGACCGACGCTGACAAAGTGTCAATCATCCGCCCGACTTACATTCTGTCAAACGAAACCCCTCTATTTGCCCCGCTTTCGCCCCCGTGGACGAGGCGGTGGATTCCGAGGGCATTCTCGGGCGATTCGCAAAATACACTTTGTCGTCCTTCTCCCTCCGTTTCTTTCATTTCTTCCCATCCACACATGAATTTCCCGCCAAAGCGTCATGACTTCATCTGTACCAACGTCAGAACGATAGACAGGAAACAGAGGCCCACTTCCGTCTGAAAATGAAAACAGGTAAAGAAAACAGACAAAACAAGCCCTCATTTTCGTACGGACGAACGACTACGACCGTGCGGACACGTCGGTACGGTGGTGCGGACGCGTCCGTACGAACGTGAAAAGGGGGGTAACAGCGTGGTGAGAAGGGTGCCGCGCTCTCGTTTTTATGTTAACGGAAGAAAAATAGAGCCTCGTCCGGACGTCCGTATCTTAAAATATGTATCCAGCTCCGCGCTGGAAGGGAGAAAAATGCGAAAGTACGCGTCAGCTGAAAATGCCGAATCAGGAAAAAAGGAAAGGAAAATCAGCAAAACAAGAACAAAACGACAAATCAACCCTACCGAAAAAAGAGGGGCGACCCACCGGCCGCCCCATCGTATCACAGGAGAAGTTCCCCGGCACGGACTACTTGCCTGCGCCCTGCAGGATGCCATAGCTCACACCGTTCTCGTGCAAACCCTCCACGTGGTGGATGCGGTTGACAAACTGACGTACGGTGTCGACACGGACATTGTCCACAAAGACCTCGCGGATGGGTTCCTCGGCTTCCCCCTTCAGCTCGTAGATGGCATCTGCCGACTGGCAATGCACGTTCCGGATGTGGATGCCGCGGATGCTCGTCAGCTTCCGTTCGTAGGTCGGCACGAGGTCCTTCCACTGGTAGAGCACGTCGGTGTCTATTTCAAACACGCGCAGCATGTCGCCTGCCTCGATGTTCTCCAGGTAGATGTTCTCGATGAAGCCCCCGCGGCGATGATTCGTCTTCAGGAAAAACAGGCGGTGCACCGACTCGGGCACGGTGCAGTCGTGCATGTAGACATTCCGCACTCCGCCCGACATCTCGCTGCCGATGCCCAGCAGGACGTGTCCCTTGCGGATGGCACAGTGGCGGACCACGATGTTCTCGCTCGGCGTATTCAGCCTCCACGCATCCCGGTTGCGCCCCGACTTGATGACGACGGCATCGTCACCCTGGTCAAAGGTGCAGCGCTCCACGAGGAAGTTGCGGCTCATCTCGAAGTCTATCCCGTCGTTATTGTGCCCATGCGCCTGCACGTCGAGGTTGCGCACGACGCCGCTGTTGCACAGGTAGAGGTGGATGGTCCAGAACGGGCTTTGGCGTATCTTGAATCCGTCGAGCAGGACGTGGTTGCAACGGTTGAAGTGGATGAGGTGCGGACGCAGGTGGTTCTCGCCACGCGCCATCTGGCGGTCCTCCACCGGGACGTCGGTCGAAGCCATGGCGTAGAGCTGTGCCAGCGCGTTCAGGTGTGCCTGCGGACGTTTGAACCAGACGCGCCAGGTGTCCATCCGCGGAGCCAGCGTGCCGCTCCCGGTGATGGCGATGTTCTCGCACCCGTAGGCATAGACCAGCGGCGAGTAGTTGTAGCACTCCAGTCCCTCCCACGAGGTCATCACCGCCGGGAGGTAATCGTCCGGGTTGTCCGTGAAGCGCACCACCGCCCCTTCCTCCAGGTGCAGGTTGACGTTGCTCTTCAGGTGGATGGGGCCCGTGAGCCACTCGCCAGCCGGGACGACCACCCGTCCGCCTCCCGCACGGTGGCAGGCATCGACGGCACGGGCAAAGGCGCGTGTATTCAGGGTCTCACCACCCTGCCGGGCGCCGTAGCGCGTGATGACAAAGTCGCGGTCGGGAAAGTGGCACAGCGTCACCGAGTCCATGGGGAAGGGTGCTTCCACGGCGACAGGTTCATACGTCCGCCCTTGGGCGAATGCCGAGGCTGCCGACAGCAGCCCCGCGCAACAAAGAATCAGTTTCAGGGTCAGTTTCATAGTATTTGTTTTTAAAGTGTGTTCGTTCAGTGCATCAGAGCCCTGTCCCCCAGGTACCACGGTCGAGGCTGCGGTAGCTGATGGCCTCGGCGATGTGCGGGACCCCGATGACGGGCGCCCCCTCCAGGTCGGCAATGGTGCGTGCCACCTTCAGGATGCGGTCGTAGGCACGTGCCGAGAGATTGAGCCGTTCCATCGCCTGCTTGAGCAGGGAGAGACTCTTCGCGTCGGGCTGGGCATACTCCGCGAGCAACGCCGACGTCATCTGTGCGTTGCAGTGGATGCCGGGGTATTCGCGGTACCGTTCCTCCTGTATCTGCCGGGCGCGTATCACCCGCTGACGGATGTCGGCGCTGCGCTCCCCGCGCCGGGAGTCGCTCATCTGTTCGAACGCCACCGGGACAATCTCCACCTGGATGTCGATGCGGTCGAGCAGCGGACCGGAGATGCGGTTGAGGTAGCGTGCCACCTGTCCCGGCGAGCAGACGCACTGACGCGTCGGATGGTTGTAGTAGCCGCACGGGCAGGGATTCATCGAGGCGACAAACATGAAGCTGCACGGGAACTCCACACTGTAGCGGGCGCGCGAGATGGTGATTTTACGGTCCTCCAGCGGCTGGCGCAGCACCTCCAGCACGCTCCGGCTGAACTCCGGCAGTTCGTCGGCAAAGAGCACCCCGTTGTGCGCCAGGCTTATCTCGCCGGGTTGCGGGTTCTGTCCGCCGCCGATGAGTGCGACCGACGAGATGGAGTGGTGGGGCGAGCGGAAGGGACGGCGGGCGATGAGTGCCGTCCGGCTGCCGAGCTTGCCTGCCACCGAGTGTATCTTCGTCGTCTCCAGGCTCTCCGCCAGGGTCAGTGGCGGAAGGATGGACGGGAGCCGCTTTGCCATCATCGACTTGCCACTGCCAGGCGCACCAATCATGATTTAAATATGTGCAATTATACAACTCCTGTTAGAAAGTCAATAATTCACCTAATAGATATATTCTCTTTGACCGTAACAAGTCATAATTAATACGAGGTTTTGTGTTATTTAATAATGCTAATTGACAGATTTTCAGTATTTTACCCATATAATTTTTCCCGTCTGAATAAGTCCCAATATATTGAATCTTATCCCTCTCTGATTGAATAAGTGCATCTAGTTCTTGACTGTTCATCTTAATTTTTCCGCTTCGTACCTTCTTCATATACTGTAAATATGTATAACGTTCTACCTTCTTCCTTGCTTCTTCAAGCTCAACATTTTTGCAACCCCATATCGAACTTGTCCCCTCATGAACTGTTGTGCTGTTTTCAATGATGACGGCACTAGGAGGAAGTGATTTTAATTTTTCCGCAAAATCTTTATTTTGACATTTCATCCATATAACATATAACATCCAATCAACTCTGAATGAATCCCAATCGGCTCTAATTGTTTCCTTGTTAGCATTCTTGACCCTCTTCTTTGCAGTATAGCCATTTTTCTCAGACATTAACTGATACTGAATGCGTTTGTGCTCTTCTGTATTATTAGAAAATTGACCGCACAAGTATGCACTTTCAGACGTAAAAAACACATGTCCGTTTAACTGAAACGGATAACCAGAACATTGATTCCCCAAATTTAGTATTATACCGTCCTTGCTGTCGGATGCAGCCTTGAAGGCCCAACAGTCCACTTTCGTTGCATCATGTGATTGAATCAGTTCAAAGTCATTGATATAAAATTCATAATCATTGTTTTTTATTGAATTTTTAATCAACTTTCGATTCATCTCATTTTGAACTTTAATTTCCTTCACTTCTCTCGGCAGTATGCTAGTCTCGTGTTCAATTTGATGAACCAACTTTTGTAGCTGACGAAGGGACTTAATTTTGATTATCTGATTATCATACTCAACATAGCCTTGTACATCAACAGTGATAGGAGTTATAGCATCTTCCATTAATTCAGATATAGGAACGTTCAAACCATCAGCAATCTTGACAAATAACTTATGGCTAAGGGGATATTTCCCATTTAGGATTTTGGATATTGTTTCATGAGCTATACCGCTTCTTTGTGACAGTTCTCTTTGGCTCATACGAGCCTCATCCATAATTCTCTTTATATTGTCTATTTCTCTCATAGTGATATAAAAATCAATATGGATGTAAATATATGAATTTTTAATCAACTTGAATATACAAAAATAGCGCAAAACAGATAAAAGTGAATATCCATTTTGCGCTATATATTAAATTTTCTATGTAAATAATTTATTATCAGCTATTTAAACTCATATTCCAATATTCACTTTTGAATATTAGTGAATAATTACTAGGTTATCCCGAAAATTATGGCCATATTTACAGCCAATAATAATATACACATATTTTATGATGGAGAGTTTGGCTATTGAAGATAAAATTATTCGTAATAAAGCTTTTAAGGCTTTAGTGCGTTCAAAAAAGGAATGGTTAATCAAATATGGAAAAAGTCTAAGTGGAAAGACTGTTAAAGATACTTATGATTATCACTTAATGTGGGAATCTATTGATGGTAGATGTAAAGTTGGAGTAGGTAAATTTGGAAAAGAATATTATGTTAATACCATCAGTTGGAAAAATGGAACAAAAGGGAATAATCCCAATGACATGCGACCTTTTGTGTGCATTGATGGAGAAATGCGTGAATTTGACTCTAGCTTTGACCATATTTTTCATTTCTTTCAAGATGTTAGTAAGATAGATGATAAAGCTTTAGAAGTATTAGGATGCTTAATGTATAGAAATGCTTTTCTTATAGACCATAAAGAAATTAATGGAATACTAACTTATTGCCCACCACAAGAGGCTATTAACTATCTTAATGCGGTTATACCTATATATGATGGGATAAGCATTGAAGCATATTTACATTATATGGAAGCAATTGCTTGGAATGAAGATGTAAAGTATGATACTTTAGGTTATGATGTACATTCGGGTATTGGCAGACAAAATAATATGTTAACCTATGCTCATATAATATCTATTTTTATGGGTGTTGGTTCTATTGCGAAATTATGTTCTCAGTTTTCAAGACCGCCAATTGGAGTCTCTGCAATCCCTCAAAGTGTTGCAAAAGAGGCTTTCCCTTGGCTTAAAATTAGATAAAGTATGGCAAAATCAGTATTAAGAGGTAGGGACATGAATGTTGAAAGGGAAATCGCTAAATTTCTTGATAAACATTTATACTCTCAAAAAATATTTACACAAAGTAATAGAACAGACGATATTGATAGTCAATTACATGGGTCTGATATTATAATATCAATTCCCACAAAGGGGCTTAATAATGTTATTGTAGATGAAAAGGCTCAGACTCAGTATATTAATAAGCCACTACCAACTTTTTCTTTGGAATTATCCTTTATTGCGTCAGATGGCAAGATTATTGAAGGCTGGCTTACAGACAAAGAAAAGGTAACTGAATATTATTTATTTCAGTGGATACATAAATCAGATTCTGATTGGAATATAAAGTCAGAAGATATAAAAAAGATAGAATATGCCCTAGTTAGTAGAGGTAGTATACTTGATTATTTAGCATCGCATGGCTATTCTGTAGAAGAACTAAAAAAGAAGGATGCTGAGATAAGAGCTAAAAATCAGAAAGGTCAACATGATAAATCAGAAGGAAAGGATTTTTGGTTTTTTCATAGTACCAATCTTGCAGAATCACCGATTAACATTGTGTTAAGAAAAAAAGTGCTCTTAGAACTAGCAACTATAAGTGGAATTATTGAGGTATAAGAAACTGGCATTGGGGATAATCCCCAATGCCTTATTTTTCCTTGAGTCTATTATATAATTCTATTCCAACTTTTGTAATAATTCCACAAACTAAGGCATTTCCCATAAAGAAAGCTCTTTTGGTGTCATTTTCACCTATTGTATGATTATCAGGAAACATATTAAGTCTTTCCAACTCAAGAGGAATTAAACGTCTCAATCTACCATTAATAGGGTCTTTTATAACGTGTTTAAATCTTGAAGGGGTTTTTCCTCCTTCCGAAGTAATTATAGTTCTCGAAGGCTTATCTAGGGCATCAGGAAACGTCATACCTCCCTCATTATAATAGAAAATTCTTCCATCCCTTGTTTTTCGCTCTTCATGTTTTGCTCCTTTCAAGTATTCCCATTTGGGCAAGTCTTCTTTATTGATATAAAAATCATCTGTTAAATATTTTCTATCTTCACCTTTAGCTATTATATCTCCTAAGACTGTCGAATTGCCAATATAATTAGGAATTGTTTTGTAAGTATAATATTCTCCCTCAATCATTAATCCACAATTTTCAAAAGGTTTTGCCTTATTGCTCTTGTTAAACTCAGAACTTAAATCAGCCAAATCTTTATCCTTATTGAGTTTTAGATGTGTTGGATATAATGGAAATGTACAATCATAATCTTTAACAGGAAAAGCTGTTGCAAAAATACCATCGTGAAAAATCCATTCTGTTGGGTCTTGAATACTATTAGCTATTACTGTATTCTTTTTGTATGCAAGAATATATGTTCTTCTTCTTCTTTGTGGCATTCCATAATCAGCTGCATTTATAATTCTCCACTCTACGATATATCCCAAATCGGATAGAGATTGAAGAATTATTGCAAAATCCCGTCCTCTTTGTTTCGCAGGTGAAAGAATTAGCCTATCAACATTTTCAAGAAATAAGATATTGGGGCTATTATTTCCTTTCTCTTTAATAATCCTGTGTATTTCCCACCATAATACACCTTTTTTACCTTCAAGTCCTGCAGCTTGGCTTAATGTACGTGCTACGGAATAATCTTGGCAAGGGAAACCACCAACAAGCATATCATGGTCTGGAATATCTTTGGTTAGCACTTTTGCTATATCTTCATTAACATGACCTTCTTCTCCAAAACGTGCTACATAAGTTCGTGAAGCATGTTGAATTTTTGTGGAAGGCTCAAATTGATTACTCCATATTGTTTTAAAAAATTTTGAATTTGCTCTATCAAGCCCTATTCTAAATCCTCCGACGCCAGCAAATAGCTCTATAACATTTATCTTTTCCATTAATTATTAAGTATTTCTATTATATTGTAAAGCTCTCCCTCAACAGCTTCAAGATAAGATACAACGTATTTATCTTTTCCAAATCCTTTATATTGTTGCCAAGGGTCTTCATTAATATAAGCATCCATATTCTCGTATGCCTTTGGATGCTTTTCATAATATTCATCAAGTAATGTAGATACTTCATTCATCATTTTAAGAGCCATTTCCCTAGTGATTTCAGAATGACTACATTCACCCATTTTCCATTTAAAATATGACGCAAAGACGGAAGAATGTGGTATTTTTCCGTCCTTGTAATCCTTAATCATACGATTATGGAATATATTTTGTTTTTCAAATGGGTCTATCTCTTTTATCTTCATATTTTTTTCATTTTGCAAATATACGTCTTTTTATCAAAACTCTAATAAGTCATAACAGTGCAATATTTCTTCTTTCCTTAATCCAAGATAGCGTTTGGTTATTGCTATATTTGAATGATTAAATAGCTCTGAGAGCATAACTAAAGCCATTTCTCCGTTAGAATCAGCCTTCTCATAAACATGGCGTCCAAATGTTTTTCTGAGGGAATGAGAACTAAAATTTTTGACCGACTTTAAGCCGTATTTAACCTTGATGCCTTTTAATAATACATTGATTCTCTGAATGCTATAAACGCTATTCTTACGGCTTATAAAGCACTTTTGCGACATATCTGTTATACATAGAGCATCATAGCACTTTTGTGCATGCTTCTGAAAGTTAGAATTGATTCTAATCTCTCTATGCTTCTTTGTTTTCTTCTCAATCAGTTCAAAAGACTTGTCAGATAGAAGCATTTCCCAAGTCAATTGAAGAATATCACTTATTCGCAATCCAAAGAAGATACCACACCCAATAAGCAATGACATACGATATTCACCATCATTGAATAATCTATGTACTAAATTAACCGCCTTATCCCATTCTATATAATCCGCTACAGTTGTACTATTTTTTACGCTCATAACATTCAGTTTTATATTGATTAATATTTTAGTGAATATATTGCAGCCTCTCATTTTAAGAGGCTGCTGATTATCAAGCTATAACCACTTTTCTAAAGAAGTGAATATTGTTAAGCTGCTATATTATATCTTGATGGAAGGATAACAGCCATCAATTCTGCTTTTGTATTGTTGTATTCTTGAACTTCTTTATCAGTCGGAGAACTCATTGGTGAGCTTAAGCTCTTATAATTATATGTAGCCATCCATAACTCTCTCATAGCTTTTCTGATTGTTGAATCACTTATTGCAGAAATCAATTCAACGAAGTAACGCATCGAACTGTAAGCCTTATCTTTCATTTCGCTTACTTGGTAATCCGACATATACCAATACCAATCTTGACTATTTAATACTTTCAGTGCTTTATTTATTATCTCTGTAGTGTTCATATCTTCTTGCTTTTTGATTACAGTACAAAGATAGTGATTCTATTTTAATTAGAATAATATTTACTGTTAAACCCAGTTAAAAATATGATTATATTTAAAATAGAATAATGTAATAACAAAAATAGGTGGGATTACCCCACCTATTAATCAACAATTCCAATTAACCGCTCTTGTTTGAATCCTCTCCATTCCATCTTTTGCAAGTCCAAATATACAAACATACCGTAAAGCCGTTTGGGAATACCATTACCATTTACATTTGCCTTTACTGCATCACTCTGTAATGTTCCAACAGCAAATCTAATTTCGCCATTAAGTTTTTGATAACAGAATCTTACGACCTCGCCTCGCATCATACGTTTTTTTAAGGTTTCTGCCATCATACCCTTACTTACTGATGTAGCCTCATCCATATCATGTGCCATACACTTAACTGCTGTTGCTACTACATTTGAACTGTTGAATTGAATTGCTTTCATATCTTTAAGTTTTATTGTTATTACTCGTTTTTATTATCACATTACAAAGATAATGATTCTATTTGAAATAGAATCATACTTAACGTTAAACCAAGTTAAAAATATGATTCTATTTGAATATAGATAACATTTCTAGTAACTTTGTAAAAAATATAGATATGGAAGAATATAGAACGATTATCCATTTGGAAATTAATGAAGTACACGAATACTACGGCTCTCCATCTTCTCTATATGATAAACATACGGCAGAGGAACTGGGAATCAGCAAGGCTTCTTTGAATAATTACTTTTCTAAACTATCTGATAATGACCCTCAGCTATATAAAAATAGTAAGTGCATTATCAGAAAGGGAAAGTTATATACCAAACCATCAACTAGAGGCAGAAAAAAACAAGAATCAGAATAATTGACAAACCGTTTTCCTATACTGATAATCAATTAGTTATGCAGAATTTATAATTTTGCATTGTACTACCCGTGTTAATCTCTGGCTAACAGTTTATTGATTTCCTCTTTTATAATAGCTTCAACTCTCTCTTTTTCAAGTAGAAAAGCAACGAAGTTAACGGCTTGTTGAATGTTGTCGAAGGATATGTTATTTTTGTCCAACAGTTGATGTATAAGCTCTTTTCTAGCTTCATCATCTGCCTTTGCAAATTGTAACATGTCCTGCTCTCTAATTGCCTTTCGGATAGCTGCATATCGTTTTCGCTGACTGTCACTGATTTTTTGTTTTGTCTCCAATGATTGACGCTTCCCAAACATTGGATTAAGGTTTCCGCTTCGATTTACTGATTGTTTAGTTGTTTCCATCGTCATCTATGTTTATGTCTCTATTATACTTGTCTATTGCTGCTTTATATCGGTTTACTATCACTCCAAAGTTGAGCCTAATAGTATCTTTTCTACTCATCAGATATACATATTTCTTTGTTTGGTCAGCCTCATCATAATTATCAGCCATTGACCTAATCACATGCCAATACTTCATTCCTCTATCTGCTAGTTCATTGACTATGGCACACCTGACTAATTGTGAATCCTTTGACGTTGGGAGTATGTTTATATCGTATTGAGCTATCTGTTCCGTTATTCTAGCTAGTTTATCTTCATTGCCACCCTCTGACAAGTCTACATAGTCTAGTTTTGTTTGATGAGGCTGTTCTAACCTTTTTATAAGTTCTTGAAGTTCTTCTATCTTTCTCTTTACATCTTGGAGTATATTAGTATTCATACTTTATTCTATTACTTAATTTATTATCGAAGTAACTTTATTGTAACTTCTAATAATAAATATCTACAGAATAAGTAAAGTATAGAAAAAGAAAGAAAAAAATCAAGATGATAATTGGGATGAGGCTCTATTGAAGTAATCATAGCACTTGGGATTATTAATTTTCAATTCATCCATAATTTCATCTCTTGAAAGTCCTTTATCTATCAATTTACCAATAATATAATTGAACTCATCATTATTAAATAACAATTTAGCCTTATCCTTATTATCAATTTCCATAATACAATTTACTTCAAATTTCCTTTTATTCTCTTTATTATTTATACCTTCTTTATTATCTATATTCTTTTTATTTTCTTCATTATCTATATTTTCTATATTATTTATATTGTTGGTAATTTGGGAAATTCTAGGGAAATCATTGGGAATTTCTTGGGAAACATTTTGAGTATTCTTTTTTAAATAACTTGGTGAATACCCCTTAGCACGATAATCAACCATTGGAAGTTGTAATTCGGGATTTTTCAATTCATCCATTTTTAGACGTTCAAACTCCTTTATTCTTTCAAGATTCAACTTAAAGTAATTAGCATGTTTTCCTTTTCCCTTGCCAACACTCCATATCTCCACTATTCCATGAGTATATAGCGTATCTAGTGTTGCTATAACGAGCTTTTGGCTTAATCTGCTTTCTAATGCTAAATCTGCATTAGTGCGGAAGAATCTGCCACCATCTTTGGTATAATGGCTAGCTAGCTGACAAAGGGTAAACAACATACTCCTACAATTAACGTCCAACAGTATCATTAATTTCGTTGGTACCTGTGTAAATTGGTATTCTACTTTTTCCATAATATTTTGATTATTAAATTACTAAATAAAAAAAGATAGTACATTTCCTCAACTGAGGATAAACGTACTATCTTTCCGTTTTTTTTAATTCTTATTATCTATCTTGTAGTTCAAATATACCTAAAAAATATCAGAAAACCAAATTGTGTAATAATGTAGGAGAAAATTTTTCCAGAATTTTTCATGCTGAACCGTTCTATGAAGTATAAGGAGCTACTTCATTATTTGTTGATAGAAGTTACCTAAATAACAGTATTATCTTCATCATAAAAAGTTAGCTTTTTATATTGAAGAGCCTCAACACTTCTTTGTAGTTCATGGAATTTCGTTGGGTCACCTTCATTTAAATCAATATTAAATATATCTTCTATAGAATAATGAGATTCACCTAAAATAAAATCCTTAGTCTCAATGTTAAAAATAATAAGATTATCTGTTATCAATCTCCCTTTTATTCTATTACTATCTTTTTTGTCTAAACATATATAATAAGTATTATCGTGCTTTTTGCCTTTTATTAAAGGAATATCTGTTTTATCATATTGATAGTCAAATACCTCATCAATGTTATTGAAAGATGTTATTGAAAGGACTGTGTATCTTTTGTCGGAATGTATGGGATATACAGATTTGATAAGGAGATGCACGTATTTATACATTTCTTTTTTGTCGTTCTCTATTTTATCTAAATTGGCTCTAACTATTTCATCTATATTCGTTTTAGATTGACTTGCTTCTAGTGCAATCTGTAATGAGTGTTCTTTTCCTTGTATTACCCTTTCAAGGTTCTTACGTTCGTTTTCAATCTTACGAATATTCCTTTCATATTCAGTGATTACTTTATCCTTGTTCTTTGAAGATTTAATTGTTGTTCTGAATATAATATTTTCAGCATCAATTCTTTCATCAAATGTTTTAATATCAGCGTTCAGCCTTTCAATCTCGGACTCAATACTTTCTATATCTATCTGTTGTTTGGCATGATTCATGTGTGAAGTAATAACTTCCACCTTTTCTTTAATAAATGCCCATGTTGCAGAATCCAACATTACCATTGATATAGTCTGAGTATTATTACATTTCCTAAACAGTTTACCTTTTGCGCTACTACATCGATATGTATGTTTAATGTAATTATCTTTAATCCTATAATCTGCAATAAAAAAGTTACCACATACTGGGCATCGTAAGATTTTAGCTAGTATTGTTGTGTGCTTTCTGGATTTGTCTACAAGTATATTATTCGATACTTTAAAATGAGTGCTTTCAGTAGATAACTTCTTTTGTACATCATTAAATAAAGTATCACTAATAATTTGAGGATAACTACATTCATACGAATTAGCAAGAATGTATTTAGGAGCTGTTTCATCCTTATAATTCCAATATTGGGGATTTTTAATTCGATTATGTGTTACTTTATATCCTATATATGCACTTTCCTTCAAGCATTTGTTTACATTTCTTCTTGAGTGCAAATACTTGCTGAATCCTCTTGCCTTGGATTCATAGGCTATTCTCGCTATAGATGTTATTGTTAAATCTCCATCTATTCCATTCAGATACCAATTATATATAGTATTAATTTCATCAGTCTCTTTTGGGTTTGGTATATATGTATTTTTTTTCCCTAGTTTACCATCACAAATGCGTTCATAACCAAATAATCTCTTTCCTCCAATTGAATAACCTAATTTTCTATACTCTTTTCTAGCTCGCTTAAACCTCTCTAATTTTGTACGCATTTCGGCAGCAGCCATTGAAGCATATAGTCCAAATATAATATCTTTACCCTGGTCTATTGTTCCAAATCTATTGAACAATTCAAAATTTATGTCTTTAATGATTAGTTGAATTTTATTCTCAATCAAATAATTTTTAATGTGCATGAGAATCTCATCATTGCGGCCTAGACGACTTATCTCTGTCACAATGATTGTTCGAAATGTTGGATTTTTAGATATAAAATCAGTTACTAGATTCCAGCCGACCTTAGAATCTTCACGTAAAAAACCACTTTCTGTTGTTCCAAAAGTTTTTAGCCTTGTAAAGCCATATAATTCTGCGTATTTTTGAAGGTCGCTCAATTGGGGTGAACATTCGGGATTCAAAACTTGTTGGGGTGTAGACACTCTTGTAATGATTATTGCGTCTGTACCAAAGTTATATAACTCAGATTCCATATTATTATTTGCTTTTTGGCAAATATACTGAATCTTTTTCTTATGGTTGTATTTCTGTACTATAATATTATGAGGTTGTGCCCACCGGCTGCCGCCACCTCGAAGGCGCGCTTGACGCTCTCCTGCCCCTTGACGTCGGCAAAGTCCAGTTCGAACTCGGTCTGCTCGCGGTAGAACTCCTCCCTCGTATTGACTTCGGTGGGTACCAGGTCCTGCCGTCCGTTGAAGAAGTCCACCACCTCGTGCAGGTTCTCCACGCCGTAGACCTTGAGTTTGTTGACCACTGCCGCCTCGCGGGCGTTCTGCCGGGGCACGATGATACCCTCATAACCCAGCTCACGCGCCTTGATGGCGATGGGGAGGGCTCCCTTGATGGGTTGCAGGCTGCCGTCGAGACTCAGCTCGCCCATAATCAGGAAGTTCGGGAGGCGTTCTTCCCGGACGAGGCCTACCGACGCCAGGATACCCAGCGCCATGGGGAGGTCGTATGCCGACCCTTCCTTACGGATGTCGGCGGGTGCCATGTTGATGACTATCTGATGGGCGGGAAAATGATAACCGTTGACCTGGAGGGCGGACATGATGCGTTCGTGGCTTTCCTTCACCGCCGAGTCAGGCAAGCCCACCAGGAAGAACCTGATGCCGCGGGAGCTGTTCACCTCGATGGTCACCGGGATGGCATCGATGCCCTGGACAGCCGCCGCGAAGAGTTTCACTAACATGATATTTCGTTTTTAAGGATACACACAACCATAGGGACAGGCAGGGGCGCCATCCGTCCGTGGAGCGGGCGGGGCACCGGCAGGGTCAGCGCTGCCTGTTCTTCTTTTCCCGCTCTTTTTCACGGACGAGCAGAGTGTCGAGCTCCGCCTTCACCTCGTCGAGCCGTGCCGAGCGCAGGGCGACGCGCCGTTGCGGGGTGAGCAGGATCATCTGCGGCAGGTCGGTCACACCGAAGCGTTTCACCATGTCGCCTTCCCACCCTTCGAAGTCGCATGCCTGCACGTCGGGCAGGGAGTCGTTCTCCTGCAGGTCCTTCCAGCGCCGTTTGTCGGTCTCGAGCGAGACGTTGATGAAGGTCACCTTCTCCTTCTTCTTGTCCTTGGCTTTCTTCAGGGCGAGGATTTCCTTCTGGAGTTCCAGTCCCCCCGGCTGCCAGCCTGCCCAGAAGGTGACGACCAGGAAGTCGCCTCCGTACTGATAGGCGTTGACGAACTTGTCATACTTGTCCTTGATGCGGAAGCTTGCGATGTACTTGCCCGTGTCTGCCTGGATGACGTCGTCCAGGTGCAGCCGCAGGTCCTGTACGATGGGGTTGTCCTGCAACTTGCCGCTCATGAGCTTGATGACCTCCTCGATGCCGGCATAGTCGGGCGTATCGGTCTGTGCGTAGTAGACATTAAGCAGATGGGCGCCTACGGGCGAAAAGGGATGCTTGCGGACGTACTCCTTCACGGCGTGCCGGATACTGTCCGGCGGACAGGCACGCAGGGAGTCGGTGAAGTGCTGGAGGGCGTCATTCTCCACTCCTCCGCGCAGGGAGAGCGAGTCCCAGCAGGCGGTGTCGGCGGTCAGCTCCGTCTCCGTCCCGCGGTCGGCGAAGACCGTGCAGAAGCGTCCTCCGGGGAAGACCAGGGTGAGCTGTGCCGTCGTGTCGGTCTGCAGCTCGTAGGTGAATTGTCCGTCCTTGATGACAATGGTGTCGATGCGGCTGTGCGCCGTGTCGGGGAGGATAACCAGCGCCTTTCCCTCCGGGATGCCCTTGAGCGTCCCCTTCAGGGTGAACGTGCGGCTGTTGTCCCTGCAGGCAGCCAGCGCCAGCAGGAGTGTCAGGATTATGCAGGAAGTTCTCATCATAGTGTAAGCTTTTCAGGACAAAGGTAAGGCTTTTAACACGGACGAGCACCATGCTGCGTCCACTTTCTTCACCCAAAGGGGCGGACGGAAGGCGTCGGGGAAACCTCCGTGCGACAAAAAAGGGACAATCCGGCTCCCGTGGTACCCCGTTTTTTATTACTTTTGCACGCCTTTAGTGAAAGACATGGTCACAGGATAACCTATAACCCCTTATAGTAATAAAGCAATATCGGTATGACGACAAACGAAGATTCTCGGGAGAGTATGAGCGCTACCATAGGGCGGCGAGTCGACCTCCTGCTGCGCACCGGCCAACTGCTCGTAGAGAGCGCCGCCGACACCAACCGCATCGTACGCAACATGAAACGCGTGGCTGCCTATCTGGGCATCCCGGAAGAGAAGCTCCACATCGACGTGAGCTACACCATGCTCCAGGTGAATGTGAGCGATGACCAATACTCGTACACCAAGTTCCAGAAGTGCGAGAAGCACGGCATCAACATGTCTGCCATCTCGGAGGTCAGCAAGCTCTCGTGGCGTGCCATCGAAGAGGACTACACGCTCGACCGTTACGAGCAGGAGCTGGAACAGATACGCCGGAAGCCGCGGAACTACAAGCCTTACCTGGTCGCCATCTGCGCGGGATTTGCCTGCGGCGGCTTCTGCAAGCTCTTCGGCTGCGACTGGATTGCGTTCCTCTTTGCGTCGCTGTGCGCCTTCATCGGATTCCGCGTCCGGGCGCGGTGCATTGACTTCGGCGTGAACGTGTACATGAGCATCGGCATCGCGGCGTTCGTCTCCACGTGCCTGGCTTATGCCACCTCGTTCACCGACCTGTCGTCGACCCCTTACCATCCGCTGCTTGCCTGTGCGCTGTTCATCGTGCCGGGCGTCCCCCTCATCAACTTCGTGGACGACATGATTGACAACTACCTGCTCGTGGGCATCACCCGCGCTGCCAACACCGCCATGATGATGGGTGCCATGGCCTTCGGCATCGTGTTCGCCATGCGTCTGCTGGTCATGAAGGACATCACCATCAGCGACAAGTTCAGCGAGCTGAGCATGACGCCCCATGACCCCTACTACGTCTATGCCATCGCGGCAGCGATAGCCGCCATGGGCTTCTCCACCATCTTCAACGTACAGCGCCGCCTGCTCTGGGTGGTTGCCATCGGAGGCATCATCGCTGTCTGCACGCGCAACTTCGTCAACTTCGAGCTGGGTTACGGACCGGTCATCGGCTCGTTCACGGGTGCGCTTGTGGTGAGCCTCATCGCGCTCAAGGCCGTCCACTGGTTCCACGTGCCCAACCACGTGCTGACCATCCCGTCGGTCATCCCCATGGTGCCGGGCGTGCTGATGTACCGCGGTCTGCTGGGACTCATCAACATGCACGGCGTCATCGGCGAGGTGACCCATGCGATGGCGAACGGCATCAACTCCGCACTCATCATCCTGTGCATCTCCCTGGGTGTGGCCATCCCGAACATCTTCCTGCGCAAGTACATCGCCAAGTCGAAGAGCCAGCGTCTGGCTGTCATCCTTGCGGAACGCCGGAAACGCGGGAAGTTCATCGAGTGGTGAGTCGCAGCGGTGCGTACGCAGATTCGGGGTGGAAAACCATCCGCTTGTCGGGGGAAAAGACTAACTTTGCGCATCAAACCTCAAGCCTATGTTTACACAAGAAGATATCAAGCACCTGCAAGAGGAGCTGGAGAACTCCATGGCAGGCATGATGGGCATCACCCTTTGCCCCACTGACGACAACACCGTACGCGCCACCATGCCCGTGGACCGGAACACCAGCCGTCCGCCCGGCATACTCAACGGGGGAGCCTCCCTCGCACTCGCCGAGACCCTGGCGGGCTACGGTTCCTACGGAATCCTGGGAACGCACACCGCTGCCTTCGGCATACAGGTCAGCGCCAACCACATCGCTGTCGCCCGTATGGGAGAACGCGTCGTCGGGGTCGCCACCCCGCTGCACATCGGCCGCTCCACGCATATCTGGGACGTGGCAATCACGTCGGAAACCACCGGCAAGCTGGTATCCAGCATCCGGGTCGTCAATTTCATTGCAAACGTCCGCGTATGAACACTGACGAACCGCTCCTCACATCCCTGATCGACACACTCACCGGACGCGGCGTGTGTTTCGCCCTCTACCGCCTGCCCTGGCAGGAGGAGCTGCACCTGGTGTGGCAGGAGGACGCCGTACCCTACATCATTCCCCACATCGAAGACCTGAACGACCTGCAAGGGTTTGTCCTCGCCCCTTTCCATCCGGGCGACGACTGCCCGTTGCTGCTCATCCGCCCCGAACACGTCGTGCACGGTGCGGAGAAGATACAGCGTATCCGGACCGACGAGCTGCCTTCACATCCCGGAGGCAGACCGGCGGACCTCCCGTCCGACAGCCGGGCACGCTACGAACGGGCGTTCCGTCAGTTCCATGACGCACTGCACGGCGGGACGTTGCGCAAGCTCGTCCTCTCCCGTCAGCAGACGCGGGAGCTCCCGGAGGGCTTCTCCATCGGACGGACGTTCATGGACGCCTGCCAACGCTATCCGCGGGTGATGAACTACGTCTGCTACACGCCGGTCAGCGGTCTGTGGATGGGTTGCACCCCGGAGATACTCCTGTCCGTGCAGAAGGGTGAAGGGCACACCGTCTCCCTCGCCGGCACGATGCCTGTGACCGACGGCGTGGAGCCTACCGACTGGGACGAGAAGAACCGCCGTGAACAGGAGTACGTGAGCGAGTACATCCGCACGTGCCTGTCCGCCCACGGCCTGGAAGCCCGAGAAGAAGGGCCCTATACCGCCAGGGCGGGAGAGCTGGTCCACCTGAAGACCGACTTCCGCTTCCCCCTGCCGGAACCGCGTGCCATCGGGAACCTGCTCGCCGACCTGCACCCCACCCCTGCCGTCTGTGGGCTGCCCAAGGAAGAGGCGTACCGCTTCATTGCCGGACAGGAAGGCGTCGACCGACGTTACTATGCCGGCTTCGTGGGCTGGCTGGACCCGAAGGGCGACACGCAGCTCTACGTCAACCTGCGCTGCATGGAGATACAGGGGCGCACGGTCGTCCTGTATGCCGGAGGGGGCATCCTCGCCTCGTCGGACGTGGACTCCGAGTGGAAAGAGACCGAGCACAAGCTCGCCACCATCGGACGGACGGTCTTCAACTGACCGGGAGAGAAGGACGCCCTCCCCGTCCACACGTCAACCCAAACCTCGTCACCTAATCATATAATAATGTATAGCGATAAGAAAAGCGTGCTGCAACTGGCAGCACTCCTGCGTGCACACGGCATCCGACGCATCGTCATTGCGCCGGGGAGCCGCAACATCCCCCTGACACAGACCTTCACCTCCTGCACCGACTTCGACTGCTACGCCGTGACCGACGAGCGCAGTGCGGGATTCTTTGCCTTGGGACTTGCCCTGGAAAACGGACAGCCGGCTGCCGTATGCTGTACATCCGGCTCGGCACTGCTCAACCTGCACCCTGCCGTGTCCGAGGCTTACTACCAGCAAGTGCCGCTGCTCGTGCTCTCTGCCGACCGTCCGGCTGCCTGGATCGGGCAGATGGACGGACAGACACTACCCCAGCCCAATGTCTTCGGGTCACTGGTGCGCCGTTCGGTGAACCTGCCCGAAGTGCGGAGCCAGGAGGAGGCATGGCACTGCAACCGACTCATCAACGAGGCCCTGCTCGCACTCGACCACCACGTGAAGGGGCCCGTACACATCAACATCCCCATCTCCGAACCTTTCTTCGACTTCTCCGTCACGGAACTGCCGACCGAACGGGTCATCCGCCGCTACACCGGCATGGAGGACCCGAACCTCCGCGACCACCTCGCAGCCACCCTCGCTGCCTGCCCCCGACGGATGCTCATCGGCGGGCAGTCTGCCCCGGAAGCGGACTTCGTGCTGCCTGAAGCCTGTGCCGAAGGCTTCGTCGGCGTGACGGAAAACCTCTGCAACGGCTCGCTGAAGACCTTTGCCACCCCGCACGCCGACGCCCTGCTCTATGCCGCCACGGCGGAGGAACGGGAGGTGCTCGCGCCCCAGCTGGTCATCACCTACGGTGGGCACATTGTCTCAAAACGGTTGAAACAGTGGATTCGCCGACTGCCGGAAGTGATACACTGGCACATCTCCCCCGACGGGGATACGCCCGACGTCTTCTGCCGGCTGAGTGCGGTGTTTGAGATGGAACCTGCCGACTTCTTCCGTCAGCTGGTCCCCCTGCTGCCACAGCCCGGTGTGACCGGGTCCGCCTACGTGGAGGAATGGAGGCGACGCAGCCTGACACACCCGTTGCCGGCATTCGGCTACTCCGAGATGGGCGCCGTCACCGGACTGCTCGAACGGCTCGCCCGGCACACCGAAGGACACGTCACCGTCCACCTTGCCAACAGCTCCACCGTGCGCTACGCCCAGCTGTTCCCCGTCGGACAGCGGATCACCGTGCGCTGCAACCGGGGCGTGAACGGCATCGAGGGGTCGCTCTCCACCGCCATCGGCTATGCAGCCGCCTCGGAGGACCTCAACTACATCCTGATCGGGGACCTCAGCTTCTTCTACGACATGAACGCCCTGTGGAACCGCCACATCCGTCCCAACGTGCGCATCCTGCTGCTCAACAACGGCGGCGGCGAAATCTTCCAGTCACTCCCCGGACTGTCGCTCTCCACCCAGGCGCACAACCTGGTGACCGCCTCGCACCGTACCACGGCACGCGGATGGGCGGAGGAACGCGGCTTCGCCTACCAACCCGTCCGCAACGCACACGAGCTGGACCGGGCATGGGCAGACTTCACCGCTCCCGAAAGCGACTGCCCCCGCCTGCTCGAGGTCTTCACCGACAGGGAGGAGGACATCCGCCAGCTGAAAGCATACTATCATTCGCTGAGACGCGACTGACAACCTGACAAGAACACATCAAAACATACCTAGCATGGAAAAAAGAGAATGGATTACGATCAAGGAGTATAACGACATCCTGTTCGACTTCTACAACGGCATTGCCAAAATCACCATCAACCGTCCGCGTTACCGCAACGCCTTCACCCCCGTCACCACGTCGGAAATCAGCGACGCGCTGCTCTACTGCCGCGAGTGCCGGGACATCAACGTCGTCGTGCTCACCGGCGCCGGCGACAAGGCCTTCTGCAGCGGCGGCGACATGCACGTCAAGGGACACGGAGGCTACGTGGGACCTGACGGTGTGCCCCGCCTGAACGTGCTCGACGTGCAGAAGCAGATACGCTCGCTGCCGAAGCCCGTCATCGCCATGGTCAACGGCTACGCCATCGGGGGCGGTCACGTCCTGCACGTCGTCTGCGACCTCACCATCGCTTCCGAGAACGCCATCTTCGGACAGACCGGACCGCGCGTGGGAAGCTTTGACGCCGGGTTCGGCTCGTCCTACCTGGCACGCATCGTCGGGCAGAAGAAGGCCAGGGAGATATGGTTCCTCTGCCGCCAGTACTCCGCGCAGGAGGCACTCGACATGGGACTGGTCAACAAGGTCGTACCCTTCGACCGGCTCGAAGACGAGGTCGTGGAGTGGGCGGAGACCATGATGCAGCACAGCCCGCTCGCCTTGCGCATGATAAAAGCGGGACTCAATGCCGAACTGGACGGACAGGCGGGCATACAGGAGCTCGCCGGAGATGCCACCATGCTCTACTACATGACCGACGAGGCACAGGAGGGTGGCAAAGCCTTCCTGGAGAAACGCAAACCGGACTGGAGCAAGTATCCCAAACTCCCCTGACGCGATGACGGACCTGCAACTGGATATCCTTCCCTACCGGCTCCACTTCAAGCAGCCGGCAGGGACCTCGCGCGGTGTGCTCACCACGCGGAAGGTGTGGTACGTCCGTGCCACCCGTCCGGACGGGAACGCACGCCCCGGCGAGGCGGAACTGCTCGACCTGCTGCGCTCGCCGCACGGACAGGCGGACTGTGGCTGGGGCGAGTGTGCACCGCTCCCGGGACTGAGCTGCGACGACGTCCCGGACTATGAGGAGACCCTGCGACGCGCCTGCCGGCTGACGGAAGCCGACGGACAGCTGCCCGACGACCTCCTGCGCGACTATCCCTCCATCCGCTTCGGACTGGAGACTGCCCTGCGCAACCTCCGTGCCGGAGGGGGATGGCGTCTGTGGGACAGCCCCTTTGCCCGCGGGGAGGAGGGCATCGTCACCAACGGACTCATCTGGATGGGCACGTTCGACGAGATGTATGCACGCATCGAGGAGAAGATGCGGACGGGCTTCCGCTGCATCAAGCTGAAGATAGGCGCCATCGACTTCGAGCGCGAACTGGCGTTGCTCGACTTCATCCGACGCCACTTCTCCCCCGACGAAATCGAGCTGCGCGTGGATGCCAACGGAGCCTTCACGCCTGCCGACGCCCCGGAGAAGCTGGAGCGTCTCGCCGCCTTCACGCTGCACTCCATCGAGCAGCCCATACGCGCCGGACAGTGGGACGAGATGGCACGCCTCTGCCGCACGTCTCCCCTGCCCATTGCGCTCGATGAGGAGCTCATCGGTGTGAACGCCCCCCGCCGCAAGGCGGAACTGCTCGACCGCATCCGCCCCGCGTACCTCATCCTCAAGCCCTCGCTCCACGGCGGACTGGCAGGAGCGGAAGAGTGGATGCGCCTCGCTGCCGAACGCGGCATCCGCTACTGGGTAACCTCCGCACTGGAGTCGAACGTCGGGCTCAACGCCATTGCCCAATGGTGCGCCACACAGCACCCCACCATGCCGCAGGGACTGGGCACGGGGCTGCTCTTCACGGACAACATCGACAGTCCGCTCACGATGAAAGGAGAGAAGCTATGGTTCAACCGGTGACCCCTTCCGCCCGTCCCGACATCCACGCCGCCCTGCAAGCCTTCCTCGACGAGTGGCACGACCGCCGTCCGACCGTCGGCGTGCAGACTTCCGGCTCCACGGGGACGCCCAAGCACATGCAGGTCGAGA
The DNA here is from genome assembly GCF_900291465.1 of Bacteroides sp. Marseille-P3684. GTDB lineage: Bacteria > Bacteroidota > Bacteroidia > Bacteroidales > Bacteroidaceae > Phocaeicola_A. The sequence goes on along the minus strand of NZ_LT985808.1, from coordinate 1,206,829 downwards.
AGTGCCGCATGGAAGCAAGCGCCCGGTTGACCTGCTCGTTCCTCGGACTGCAACGGGGCGACACCGCCCTGCTGTGCATGCCCCTGCAATACATTGCCGGGAAGATGGTCGTGGTCCGCTCCCTCGTGTGGGGACTCCGGCTCGTGACCGTCCAGCCGTCCGGGCATCCGCTCGCCGATGTGGACGAAGCCCCCGTGTTTGCCGCCATGATTCCCATGCAGGTCTACAACTCCCTGCAGGTGCCGCGCGAACGGGAACTGCTGCGCCGGGTGAAGCACCTCATCATCGGTGGCGGCGCGGTGGACGACTCCCTGGCACGTGCCCTGAGGGACTTCCCCCACGCCGTGTGGAGCACCTACGGCATGACGGAGACGCTCTCGCACATCGCCCTGCGCCGCCTCAACGGGGAGGAAGCCTCGGAGTGGTACACGCCGTTCGACTCCGTCCGCATCCGCCTGTCGGAACGCGGCACCCTGGTCATCGACGCTCCAGCCGTCAACCCGCAGACGCTGGAGACCAACGACATCGCCGAGCTGAACGAGCGGGGACAGTTCCGCATCCTCGGCCGTGCCGACAACACCATCAACACGGGCGGCGTGAAGGTGCAAATCGAACAGGCGGAAGCCCGGCTTGCCCCCATCCTGCCCTTCCCCTTTGCCGTCACTGCCGTCCCTGACGCCCGACTGGGCGAAGCCGTCACCCTGCTCTACGCGGCGCCCTCCGAACAGCCGGACCTCCTGCAAGGCTGCCGCGACGTGCTCCCTCCGTACTGGTGCCCGAAGCACTGCTACCGCGTCGCCTCCATTCCGCAGACGGGCAGCGGCAAGGTCAGCCGGGCGGAAGTGAAGGAGCTGGCGCGTCGGCTTGCCAAGGGGTAACCCTCCCCTCCGTCGTCCGGGAGCGCGGTATCAATTTGTCAAAATGTCAAACGAATCGCCTGAGAAGAGGCTTCCTTGCGCCAAAATACGGATTGGTGACCGGGAAGGCCCTTCTCGGGCGATTTGCATTTTTCAACATGTCAGTCTTTTCCTCTGTTTCCTTTCCTTCTGCCATCATCTCCCCTCCCTTCATTCCCTTCCGTCGGTCTTTTCACACGGACGGGCGCAATTTCACACCTGCGGAATCATACTCCCTTGTGCGCTAAAAAATGCAGACAGGTCCCTGTTTTCGTACGGACGAACGACTACGACGGTGCGGACACGTCGGTACGGTGGTGCGGACGCGTCCGTACGAAAGCAGTCACAGGTGCTTTCGAGCGTAAAAATGGGTGCGGAAGATGCTTTTTTCGCGTTAGAAAGAGTATAATTGTGTGAAGAGCTGTTTATTTTGATGCGTTCCGACGGACGTATCTTAAAATATTTAACGCGCATTTTTCTAATTGGGACAAATTTGCGGATTTGTGCGTTAGTCGAAAACGGCAAATCGGGAAATTGTGATGTTAAAACCGGGGAAACGGCGTCATTGTGACAAAATGAACAGAATCAATTGACAATTGACAATTGATAATGGACATTCATCGCCTGACGGACACGTCCCCACACCGCAGGGCAATTGTCAATTGTCAATTGTCAATTGTCAATTAATACGTTGTCCATTGTCAATCGAATCCTTATCTTTGCAGCGGCAAAACAAAGACATCCCATGACTACTCCAAAAATCGCGCTCGTGAAGCAAGAGGTGTACCAGGACCTCTACGTCTGTCCCACCTCGGAAAAGGACGCGGGCAACATACTCTTCTCCTCGCAGGGACGGGTCGGCCCCATCGGACTGATGGCGGAACTGGATGCCGACTTCTACATCGTCCACGAAGAACCGCAGTGGGAGACACAAATCTATCGCAAGGTCATCCCGCACCTTGCCAAGCACCTTTACCTGCTCAAGACACAGACGCTCGACAAGCTCCCCGGACAGGAGTTCAAGCGCCCGGGCAGTCCGCATGCCAACGGCGACTTTGCCGTGAGCTGCTACGCCGTCGACTGGGGAGCGTATGACATCGTCATCTCCATCAACGTCAGCCTGCCCACACGCCTCATCCGGCAGTATCCGCACACGCTCTTCGCCTACATGATAGGCGAGGCGAACATGGCGACACGGACGGCACGCTTCGGCTACGACGTCACCCTCAACCAGCTGGCACGTGGCATCGTGGCGGAACGGTGCGGCGCGGTGGACTTCCCCTACACCTTCGTCAGCGGAGACACCCTGGAGCGACTCCTCGCCGCCAAGCTGGGACGCCCCTCGAAGAGCCGGGGTGTGTTCATGGAAATCAACTCCACCCGGGAACGTCCCGTGACGCGCGTCCCCGAACACTTCCGTCCGCTCGTCGAAGAGGCGGGACAGGAGGTCCTCCTCCACCGCCAGCTCATCGCCGAGAACCTGGAGAGCATCTACGACGCCAAGTACTTCATCAAGATGGGTGGACGCACCATCCGCGGTAATTCCGTCGCCGAGGCCATCTCGCTGGGTACGCTCGCCATCATGAACCGCGACGAGGTGATTCACAAGGAACTGATTACCGACGCCTGCAACGTCAAGACGATGGACGAGGCCGTCGCCCTGGTGCGCCGGCTGGAGACTGACCCGGCGGAATACGCCCGTCTGCTGGACGAGCAACGGCAGAACCTGACGCGCCTCTTCTTCCACCTTCCGCTGAAGTCGCTGGCAAACTGCCTGAAGGACAAACGCCGACGGAACCGCCCCGCTCCCTACAACGCCGTGAGCCGGGTGCTCGACCACCTTGCCTTCATCAAGGGACTGCACTTCTGACACGCAACCCATCACCCGAAAAACAAGACCATGCCCATGTACGCCCCCATCCTGCTCTTTGTCTACAACCGCCCGACGCATCTGCGCCGCACGGTGGAAGCCCTGCAAGCCAACGTGCTGGCAGGCGAAAGCGACCTCTTCATCTACGCCGACGCCGCCCGGGACGCCGACGCCCGCCCTGCCGTGGACGAGGTACGCGCCTACATCCGGCACATCGGGGGCTTCCGCAGCGTGACCCTCATCGAGCGCGACGAGAACTGGGGACTGGCACGCAACATCATCGACGGCGTGACGACCCAGGTGAACCGCTTCGGACGGGTCATCGTGCTGGAGGACGACCTGGTGACCGCCCCCTACTTCCTCACGTTCATGAACGACGCCCTGGAGATGTATGCCGACGAACCCCGTGTGGGGCACATCCAGGCGTGCGACTTCACCCGCGACCCGTCGCTCCCCGACACCTTCCTCATCCGCTGGACAGGCAGCTGGGGCTGGGCAACGTGGGCACGCGCGTGGAAACATTTCAACCCCGACGGCCGCGCCCTGCTCGACGAGCTGCTCGACCGCAAGCTCGACCGTACGTTCGACTTCGACGGCAAGTACGGCTACACGCGGATGCTCCGCCGGCAGATTGAGGGGAAGAACAACTCATGGGCCATCCGCTGGAACGCCAGCCTCTTCCTCAAGGGCATCCTCTCGCTCAACGTCGGACGCTCCCTCGTGCAGAACGAGGGCTTCGACGGCAGCGGGACCCATTGCGGCGGGGGCGGACTCTATGCTACCACGCTCTATCCGGACCGCTTGCCCGTAGTCCGCATCAGCCCCATCGAGGAGAACGCGGCTGCCCGCCGGGCGTACGTCCGCTATTACGCCCGCACCAACTCCTTCTTCGCCAAAGCTCTGCGACGCATCAAGCGCACCCTGCGCGGAGACTTCGGAGCGTGAACGGACGCACCCGTCCCGCGGCACCTCCCGTCGGTGTGCCTGCCCCACGAGGCGTCCCACAACCCGGACGACAGACCGGCGGACGACGCCTGCCCTCCGTCAACTAACCCGTCCCCGCGGCGGAAGAACTCAAAAATATTACCTACCTTTGCACGACAATAAGGTTGCGGATTCCTATGAGAGTACTTATCATCAACACCTCGGAAAAGACGGGCGGTGCGGCGATTGCGGCACGTCGCCTGATGGAAGCATTGAAGAACAGCGGCGTACAGGTACAGATGCTCGTGCGCGACAGGCAGACCGACGCCGCGGATGTCGTGGAGCTGCCCCCCTCGTGGCTCAACATGTGGCGCTTCATCTGGGAACGCCTCGTCATCTGGAAAGCCAACCGCTTCAAGCGGCACAACCTGTTCGAGGTGGACATCGCCAACACGGGCATCGACGTCACGGAACTGCCGGAATTCAAGCAGGCGGACATCATCCACCTGCACTGGGTGAACCAGGGCATGCTCTCGCTCAAGCAACTCCGCAAGATAACCGCTTCGGGCAAACCCGTCGTGTGGACAATGCACGACATGTGGCCCTTCACGGGCATCTGCCACTATGCCGACGACTGCGCACGCTATGAGACCGGCTGCTCCCACTGTCCCAAGCTCTACGGGAAGGGGCGTGCCCACGACCTTGCCTGGAAGGTGTTCCGGCAGAAGGCGCAGTGGATGGCGGAGAGCAACATCCGCTTTGTGGCATGCAGCCGCTGGCTGGAAGGACTGGCGCGGAAGAGCCTCCTGCTGCAAGGCAAGCACGTCACGAACATCCCCAACGCCATCAACACCCAGCTCTACCATCCGCAGGACAAGCAGGCGGTGCGCCGGAAGCTGGGGTTGCCCGCCGACCGCAAGCTCATCCTCTTCGGCTCGATGAAGACCACCGACAAGCGCAAGGGTGTGGACTACCTCATCGAGGCGTGCCACCTCCTCCTCCGCGACCATCCGGAGCTGGAAAGCCGTGCCGGCGTGGTCCTCATGGGCAAACAGGCGGAAGAGAGCGCCGCCCTCCTCCCCTTCACGTGCTACAACATGGACTACGTCACCGACGAGCACCGCCTGGTGGACATCTACAACGCCGTCGACCTCTACGTCACCCCCTCGCTGCAGGACAACCTGCCCAACACCATCGTCGAGGCGATGGCATGCGGCATCCCCTGCGTGGGCTTCAACGTGGGCGGCATCCCGCAGATGATCGACCACCTGCACAACGGCTATGTGGCGGAATACCGCTCCGCCTCCGACCTGGCAAACGGCATCCACTGGGTGCTCTCCGAACCGGGCAATGAGCTGAGCGAGGAGGCACGGCGGAAGGCGGTTTCGAGCTACTCCGAGCAGGCTGTCGCCCGCCAGTATATCAACATCTACAACCAAGCCCTCGAACACTGACATGCACACCCACTTTCATCCAAAGTTCTCCCTCATCACCGTTACCTACAATGCCGGAGCGGTGTTGGAGGACACCATCCAGAGCATCATCACACAGACGTACAAGAATGTGGAGTATATCCTCATCGACGGCGCCTCGACGGACAACACGATGCGCATCATCGAGCGTTACCGTGACCACATACACACCGTGGTGAGCGAACCGGACCAGGGGCTCTATGATGCCATGAACAAAGGGCTGTCCCTTGCCACGGGCGACTACGTGTGTTTCCTGAACGCAGGCGACTGCCTCCACGAGGACGACACCCTGCTGGGCATGGTCCACTCGGTGGCTGCCAGCCATGAGGCACCGTGTCCCCCCGACGTCCTCTACGGCGACACGGCGCTGGTCGACAGTGAGGGCCATTTCCTGCGGATGCGCCGCCTGACCCCTCCCGAGCACCTCACGTGGAAGAGCTTCCGGCACGGCATGCTCGTGTGCCACCAGGCCTTCTTCGCCCGCCGTGCCATCGCCCCGCATTATGACCTGCGCTACCGCTTCTCGGCGGACTTCGACTGGTGCATCCGCGTCATGAAGCAAGCCCGGTACCTGCATAACACCCACCTGACACTGGTGGACTACCTCGACGAGGGACTCACCACGCGCAACCACCGCGCCTCGCTCATCGAACGCTTCCACATCATGTGCCGCCACTACGGCACCGTCCCGACCGTGATGCGCCACCTGTGGTTCGCACTCCGCACGCTGACGCATCCGAAAAGAGTGCAGGCGTAGGAAAATCTGCAGCAAGCGTTGCATGTTAAATTCTTTTGTACTACTTTTGTTGCACGAACTCAATTGACAAAACATTAATCGTATAGACTTCTATGACTGATTCGAAAGCAATCCTGGAACAAGCACAGGAGAAAATGGACATGGCTGTCATGTACCTCGAGGACGCGCTTGTACACATCCGTGCCGGCAGGGCCGACGTCCGCCTGCTCGACGGCATCCGCGTGGACTCCTACGGAAGCATGGTCCCCATCAACAACGTGGCTGCAGTGACGACTCCCGATGCACGCAGCATAGCCATCAAACCGTGGGACAAGAGCATGTTCCGCGTCATCGAGAAAGCCATCATCGACTCCGAGCTCGGCATCATGCCCGAAAACAACGGCGAAATCATCCGCATCGGCATTCCGCCTCTGACCGAGGAACGCCGCAAGCAGCTCGCCAAGCAGTGCAAGGGCGAAGGTGAGACCGCAAAGGTCAGCGTGCGCAACGCCCGCCGCGATGCCATCGACGCGTTGAAGAAGGCCGTGAAGGACGGTATGCCTGAAGACGAGCAGAAGAACTCCGAGGCCAAGCTGCAGAAGGTGCACGACAAGTACATCAAGCAGATCGACGAGATGCTCGCTGCCAAGGACAAAGAAATCATGACTGTATAACCATCCCGAAAGCTGTCCGCTTTTGAAAACGAACACGCAGACCGGCGCAGACGTTCCCTACGGGTCCCTACGACCCGTAAGGTGAGAGACATCTGCGGCGGTCTGCGTCGTTTTCTGCCGACGCTCTCCTCCTCCTATTCCGCTAGAACACGTGCACGGACTCGTTATTAGAAACACAGGCAGCTGGTACCAGGTCAAGACGGACGACGGCCGGCTGATAGACTGCAAAATCAAAGGGAACTTCCGGCTGAAAGGCATCCGGAGCACCAACCCCGTCGCCGTGGGCGACCGCGTGGACATCGTGCTCAACAACGAGGGCACTGCCTTCATCACCTCCATCGACGACCGGAAGAACTACATCGTCCGCCGCTCCTCCAACCTCTCCAAGCAATCGCACATCATCGCCGCGAACCTCGACCAGTGTTTCCTGGTGGTCACGGTGAACTACCCCGAGACATCAACCATCTTCATCGACCGCTTCCTTGCCACGGCGGAAGCCTACCGCGTCCCCGTCAGCCTCATCTTCAACAAGGTGGACCGCTACAACGACGACGAGTTGCGCTACCTCGACGGACTGGTGAACCTCTATGAGTACATCGGCTATCCCTGTTACAAGGTGTCCGCCGTCCGTGGCGAAGGCATCGACGAAATCCGTTCCCTGCTCGACCACCGCGTCACGCTCTTCTCGGGGAACTCGGGCGTCGGCAAGTCGACACTCATCAATGCCATCCACCCCGACTTCCAGGCGCGGACGGGGGAAATATCGGAATACCACAACAAGGGCATGCACACGACGACCTTCTCCGAGATGTTCGAGATTGGCGAAGAAGGATACCTCATCGACACCCCGGGCATCAAGGGCTTCGGCACGTTCGACATGAGCCAGGAGGAAGTGGGACACTACTTCAAGGAAATCTTCCAATACTCCGCACAGTGCAAGTATGGCAACTGTACCCATGTGCACGAACCGGGCTGCGCCGTGAGGAAAGCGGTGGAGGAGCACCTCATCAGCGAGTCGCGCTACCTGTCCTACCTGAACATACTCGAAGACGAACACGAGGGCAAGTACCGCGCCGCCTACTAGTCCCGTTCGGCCGGCAAGAGAGAGGACACACACCTTTAGTACACGAAGCATTAAACCCTGACACGTTGAAAAAGTCTAACCATGCAAGGGCGTATGCGGACGAAACCGGGAAGATACCGGAGACGGACCGCATGTAAACAGAGAGACACAATCGCCTGTATGTTGAGTGGTTACACGCCCGACGGGGAAGGACTCTACCCGGAGAATCCGTTCCACGCGCCACTCAACCCTTAGAACGAAACTGAGAATATTACAAACACAAACTATTATGCCATGAATAAAAAGATAAAGTGGGGACTTGTCACATTCATCGGCTTGGGACTCATCGGCTGGGGCATTTATTCCCAGCGTCCGAAGCTCAATGAAGAACTGGAAGCCGCCGACAACTCACCGGCGCAACAAGCTAGCAACAAAAAGATACTCAACGTCAACGGCAAGATTATCAAGCCGGAGTCCATGACCGACGAAATCACCGTCATCGGTACGCTCCTCCCCGATGAAGAGGTGGACCTCTCCTTCGAGACGTCGGGAAAGATTGTCGAAATCAACTTCATGGAAGGCTCCGCCGTCAAGAAGGGACAAATCCTTGCCAAGGTAAACGACCGGCAGCTGCAAGCCGAACTCCAACGCCTCCAGGCACAGGTGAAGCTCGCCGAGGACCGGGTGTACCGCCAGCAGGCACTACTCAAGCGTGACGCCGTCAGCCAGGAAGCCTACGAACAGGTACGTACCGACCTTGCTACCCTGAATGCCGAAATCAACATCGTCAAAGAGGAAATCGCCCTGACGGAGCTGCGTGCCCCGTTCGACGGCATCATCGGTCTGCGCCAAGTGAGCGTGGGAACGTATGCATCCCCCACCACCATCGTGGCAAAACTGACCAAGACCTCTCCGCTGAAGGTCGAGTTTGCCGTGCCCGAAGCTTATGCCAGTGACATGAAGAAGGGACTGAACCTGAACTTCAACTTCGGTCAGAACGATATCCAGTCCTATAAGGCAAAGGTCTACGCCGTGGAATCGTCGCTCGACAAGGAGATGCACCAGCTCACCGTACGCGCCATCTACCCCAACCATGACGGCAGTCTGCTGCCGGGACGCTATGCCAGCATCCACCTGCACAAGGCTGAAATCAAGGATGCCATCGCCATCCCGACCGAAGCCATCGTGCCGGAAATGGGCAAGGACAAGGTCTACCTCTACAAGAGCGGACTGGCCCAACCCGTGGAAATCACCACCGGACTGCGCACCGACGCCGAAGTGCAAGTGGTACGCGGACTGCAGATGGGCGACACCATCATCACCTCAGGAACACTCCAGCTGCGCACCGGACTGCCTGTCACACTGGACCACATCGATTAACACACCGCGCCTATGAACATATCCGAACTAAGTATCCGCCGTCCGGTGCTGGCGACGGTGCTCACCATCATCATCATCCTGTTTGGTCTGATCGGCTACACCTACCTGGGCGTGCGTGAATATCCGTCGGTGGACAACCCCATCATCTCCGTGAGCTGTTCTTATGCCGGTGCAAACGCCGACGTCATCGAGAACCAGATCACCGAACCGCTGGAGCAGAACATCAACGGTATCCCCGGCATCCGCTCATTGTCGAGCGTGAGCCAGCAGGGACAGAGCCGCATCACCATCGAATTTGAATTGTCCGTTGACCTGGAGACGGCTGCCAACGACGTGCGCGACAAGGTTTCTCGTGCCCAACGTTACCTGCCCGACGACTGTGACCCTCCGACGGTGTCGAAGGCGGACGCCGACGCACAGCCCATCCTGATGGTCGCCCTCCAGAGTGACAAGCGGTCGTTGCTGGAGCTGAGCGAGATTGCCGACCTGACAGTGAAGGAGCAGTTGCAGACCATCCCCGACGTCAGCAGCGTGAGCATCTGGGGTGAGAAACGCTACTCCATGCGCCTCTGGCTCGACCCGGTGAAGATGGCAGGCTACGGCATCACCCCTTCCGACGTAAAGGCTGCCGTCGACCAGGAGAACGTCGAGCTGCCCTCCGGAAGTATCGAGGGAAACACGACCGAGCTGACCATCCGGACCATGGGACTCATGCACACCGCCGATGAGTTCAACAACCTGATCCTGAAAGAAGAGAACAACCAGATTGTCCGCTTCAGCGACATCGGACGTGCCGAGCTGGGTCCTGCCGACCAGAAGAGCTACATGAAGATGAACGGCGTACCCATGGTCGGCGTGGTCGTCATCCCGCAACCGGGTGCCAACCACATCGACATCGCCGACGCCGTCTACCAGCGCATGCAGACCATGCAGAAGGACCTGCCCGAAGACATCAAGTACAACTACGGTTTCGACAACACGCGCTTCATCCGCGCCTCCATTAACGAGGTGAAGAGCACGGTCTATGAGGCCTTCGTACTCGTGATTGTCATCATCTTCCTCTTCCTGCGCGACTGGCGCGTGACGCTGATTCCCTGCATCGTGATTCCCGTCTCGCTCGTGGGCGCCTTCTTCGTGATGTACGTCGCGGGCTTCTCCATCAACGTGCTCTCGATGCTTGCCATCGTGCTTGCCGTCGGTCTGGTGGTCGACGATGCCATCGTAATGACGGAGAACATCTACATCCGCATCGAACAGGGCATGGCCCCGCTGGAGGCGGGTATCGAGGGTTCCAAGGAAATCTTCTTTGCGGTCATCTCGACCACCATCACACTGGTCGCCGTGTTCTTCCCCATCGTCTTCATGGAGGGAACCACCGGACGACTCTTCCGGGAGTTCAGCTTCGTGGTGTCGGGCAGCGTGCTCATCTCTGCCTTTGCGGCACTGACCGTCACGCCGATGCTGTCGACCAAGTTGCTCAAGCGTCAGGAGAAGAAGAACTGGTTCTACCGCAAGACCGAGCCTTTCTTCACGGGCATGAACAACCTCTACAGCCGTTCGCTGAAGGCACTGCTCCGCCGGCGGTGGATTGCCTTCCCCATCATCGCGGCAGCCCTGGGCATCATCTATGTCCTGTGGAACACCATCCCTGCCGAGATGGCTCCGCTGGAAGACCGTTCGCAAATCAACATCAACACACGCGGTGCCGAGGGCATCACCTATGAGTTCATCCGCGACTACACGGAGGACATCAACCAGCTCGTCGACTCGCTCGTCCCCGATGCCGAGTACGTGACGGCACGTGTATCGAGCGGAAGCGGCAGCGTGCAAATCACCCTGAAGGACATGCAGGAGCGTGACTATACCCAGATGGAGATGGCAGAGAAGCTCTCCCGTGCCGTCAGCAAGAAGACCATGGGACGCTCCTTCGTACAGCAGAACTCCTCGTTCGGTGGACGGCGAGGCGGCATGCCCATCCAGTACGTCCTGCAGGCGACCAACCTGGAGAAGCTGGAAAAGGTACTGCCCGAATTCATGGCGAAAGTCTACAGCAACCCAACCTTCCAGATGGCGGACGTCGACCTGAAGTTCAGCAAGCCCGAGGCGCGCGTCAACATCAACCGCGACAAGGCGAGCATCATGGGCGTGAGCACCCGCAACATTGCTCAGACACTGCAATACGGACTCAGCGGCCAGCGCATGGGATACTTCTACATGAACGGGAAGCAGTATGAAATCCTTGGCGAAATCAACCGTCAGCAACGCAACAAGCCCGCCGACCTGAAAGCCATCTACGTCCGCAGCGACAACGGAGACATGGTGCAGCTCGACAACATCATCGAGCTGGAGAACGGCATCGCCCCGCCGAAGCTCTACCGCTACAACCGCTTCGTGTCCGCCACCATCTCTGCCGGACTGGCTGAAGGGAAGACCATCGGCGAAGGACTGGAAGAGATGGACAAGATTGCCAAAGAGACGCTCGACGACACCTTCCGCACGGCCCTCTCGGGAGAATCGAAGGAATACAGCGAGAGTGCATCGAGCCTGATGTTCGCCTTCCTGCTCGCCATCGTGCTCATCTACCTCATCCTGGCAGCACAGTTCGAGAGCTTCAAGGACCCGCTCGTCATCATGATTACCGTGCCGCTCGCCATCACGGGAGCACTCATCTTCATGTACTTCAACGACATCACGATGAACGTGTTCAGCCAAATCGGCATCATCATGCTCATCGGACTGGTGGCGAAGAACGGTATCCTCATCGTGGAGTTCGCCAACCAGAAGCAGGCAGCGGGAGAAGACAAGATGCAGGCCATCCACGACGCCTCGCTCCAGCGTCTGCGTCCCATCCTCATGACCAGCGCGGCAACCATCCTGGGTCTGATTCCGATGGCTTTTGCATCGGGTGAAGGCTGCAACCAGCGCATCGCCATGGGTATCACCGTGGTGGGAGGCATGCTCGTGTCGACCTTCCTGACCATGTACATCGTGCCTGCCGTGTATAGCTATGTGTCAACCAACCGCATCAAACAACAACTGAAAGCATGAAACGTACCTGCCTTTTCCTCCTAGCACTGTGCCTGCTCACCGGCGTACAGGCGCAGAAGTTCTACAACCTGCGCTACTGCCTGGAACTGGGACTGCAAAACAACTATGACCTGCGCATCGCCCACAACAACGAACAAATAAGCGACAACAACGCCACCTGGGCGAACGCCGGACTGCTGCCTACACTCGACTTCTCGGCCGGATACGTGGGCAATGCCGACAAGAGCAGCACCACCGACCGTGCCACAGGCACCACGACCAAGGACCCCTCGACGTTCAACCAGAGCGCCGACGTGGGGCTGAACCTCAACTGGACCCTCTTCGACGGCTTCAGCATGACTGCCGACTACAAGCGTCTGCGTGAACTCAAGCGTCAGGGTGAAACGAACACGCGCATCGCCATCGAAGACATGGTGGCGAACATCGCGTCGGAGTACTACAACTTCATCCAGCAGAAAATCCGCCTGAAGAACTTCCTCTATGCCGTGTCGCTCTCCAAGGAGCGTGTACGTGTCGCCGAGACACGCCACATAGTGGGCAGCGGCTCCCGACTCGACTACCAGCAGGCACTCGTCGACTTCAACGCCGACAGCGCCCAGTACATCAAGCAACAGGAGACCCTGCACACCTCGCGCATCCGCCTCAACGAACTGATGGCGGTGCCGGACGTCGACGAGTTCTTCATCATCCGCGACTCGCTCATCGACATCAACGCCAACCTCCACTTCGACGAGCTGTGGGAAGCGACGCTGGCAACCAACGCCTCCCTGCTCCAGGCCAACCAGAACGTCAACATCGCCCAGCTGGACTACAAGAAGGTGCGCTCGCGCGACTATCCGTACCTGCGCCTGAACACCGGCTACGGCTATACGTTCAACAAGTACGACTCCTCGTCGCCCACACGCAAGAGCGGCAACCTGGGCTTCAACGCCGGACTGACTCTCGGGTTCAACCTCTTCGACGGCAACCGGCGACGTGAGTTCCGCAATGCACGCCTGGAAATCGAGAACTCCCAACTGGCACGCCAGCAACTGGAGCAGAGCCTCCGTGCCGACCTGATGAACATGTGGCAGGCGTACCAGAACAACCTCAACCTGCTCAACCTAGAACGTCAGAACCTCATCACCGCCCGCGACAACCACGACATCGCCATCACCCGTTACATGGAAGGTGACCTCTCGGGCATTGAGGTGCGCGAAGCCCAGCAGAGTCTGCTCGATGCCGAGGAGCGCATCCTCTCCGTACAGTACGACATCAAGGTGTGCGAAATCTCCCTGCTCCAGATTAGCGGGAAGATTCTCGAATACCTGAAGTAAGGCACGCAGCACACCCATACAGACACAAAGACGCCGGGACACGGAAGGGAACTACTCCCCCGTGTCCCGGCGTCTTTGCAGGTTCTCCCCTTATTCCTTCACCACAGGCATGGCCAGCAGTTCAGCAACTTCCGGGTTCTGCTTCACGATGACACCCTCCGGGTCGACAAGGAACATCGTCGGCAGCTGTTCCACCTTGTAGGCGGCAGCAATGGCATTATCGCGGAAGGGAAGCCCCTCGCCCGTGTTGGTCCACACGATGCCATCCTCCTGCGTGGCAGTCTTCCACTGCGTGCGGTCCTGGTCCATGCTCACACCACAGACGGTGATGCCGCGTGCCTGCAACTGGTCGTAGACCGCCTTTAGCTCAGCCGCACGCTTGCGACACGGACGGCACCAGCTTGCCCAGAAGTCCAGCAGCACATACTTGCCCCGCATATCGGAGAGCTTCACCTCCCGTCCGTCAAGCGTACGGGTCACAAACTCAGGAGCCGGGCGTCCGACCAACCAACGCGAGCGGGCGTCCGCATATTTCCCGTAGAAGTCCCGGAAGCTGCGCGTCCGGGCAAATGTGACCGTGTCTATCCGGCTGTAGATTTCCTCCAGTTCGGGATAGGTGTATATCAGCAGCTCGCCGGCAAGTCGGCAAGCCACATACGTCGTCGGGTGCTGCAGGATGAACTCCCGCGTCGCCTGCTCACGCTCCGTGAACACGGCGCTCAACAGCTGTTGCAGCGAGTCGAGCTTCGAGATGCCCTTCGGACCCTGTTCCGAAGCCTCGCTGTACGCCCGGTTGAGCTGGAGCTCCCGCTCACACAAGTCTCCAAGGCTCATGGCATAGTCAGCATAGAGCTGCTGCTCCTTGCCCCCTTTCTGCACCTCCACCGACACTTCATGCAGCTCATTGCCAAAGCTCAATCGGAACTGGCTTCCGCCTTCGGCTATGAACTCCCCGTCATATTTCCCGGGAGCAGTCACAATCCGGTACGTGTCGGGGTTGTCCAGCCGACGCTTGAAACGGAACTCCGTATCCCCCTCCAGTGCCACCGAATCCAGCTTCACTAATCCGCTGTCCGGCTGCACATACGTCAGATAAACCGACCCGGAAAAGGGCTCCGGGAACTCTCCCGACACAATAAACTCATCCGCCGACTGACAGGCCATCAGCCCTGCCCCGGCAAGTAAAAAGCAAAGTACGTTTTTCATGCTGTTTCCTGATTATCTTTGGCACGCAAGTAACAAAATATTCCGCAGAAAACCAACATTCCTTCCCATTCTTCTGTCAGATTCTTTCATATCTTCCGTCCACAGATTCCACTCACCGGAAAGACCGCACGGAATGACACAATGCCAGCAAAACAAGGGTTCTACTTGACAAAACAAGGCAAAACACCGTTCCCGGCTAACGCATACTTTGAAGAAATCGCGCAAAGTAGATTATTTTAGGAATATTCATACGGAAGTGTGTGCATACTTATTCCAAATCCGGGGCAAAAACGAATAATTATACTGTGAAACAATATTGTTTCACTCGTCAAACAATATTGTTTGGGAAGTGAAACACTTGTGTTTGGTGCGTCAAACAATATTGTTTCATCCGTCGATGTCAAATCTTCGGAAGACAAAACACTTGTTTTACACTTTCGAAACACAAATTCAGAGTCATTCACTCCTGGTTTGTTCCCGGAGGCGTAAAAACGGAAGGTATGAGAATGCACAGCGTGCTCCCCGGTTCTGTTGCTTTATGGTTTCATCCAGACGCATTTCCTTCCGTTATGAGATGGCATGAGTACATACGGCAGCAAGATGTATTTTGCGAATCGCCTGAGAATGCAAAAAAATCCACCGACTCGTCCTCCGCTCCGTTTGAAGGCAAAATAGAGAGGCTTCGTTTGACACTTTGTCGAGGAATGACAGAATGTCAAAATCCCAAAGACTCCAAGCTTCACCTGACAGCCAAATGATATCCCGCCACACATCCCCAACCTCCACGGACAGCGAAAACTCTGTTTTGATATTACTGCACGTCAAGGACCGTTTGCCTGTTTGCGTCGTGAGGACTAGCGAAATGTACCTTGTACGCTCTCTGAATCTGCAACAACACATCATGGATGGTAGACTTCTGAGCCGATGCCGCCAATGCCATGCATAAAAACAGAACAGCGAACATCCCCTTTTTCATTCCTTGCTTATTATGACATCCAACGTGGCTTCAAGCATCCGGACGGCACTCTCCAAACTATAGGACTCAAATTCAACTTTTTGCGGACGTAGTCTATACTGGCATTCTTGGTCATCTGATAAAGATACAGCTTGGGGGATACTATCTTTTCTCCGGCAGACACCTTCTCATACAACTTCGAAAAGCTGTCCATGACAATGTCCTCCGCAGCCTCAAAGCCTTCCACATAATGCATTGAAAACATACACAACGCATCGTAATTCTCCTTGAACAACTCCTCTAATTCGGATGTTTTAAACATTTGCGCTTCCAGGTTTTATTAGTATGACGAAAAAGAGCCCAAAAACTCCTACTCCTTATCAGGAAAAAGTAGAAAATTCTTCTTCAGCTCATTTTTCCTCCTTCTTGAGTAAGGGTTTCCGGGGGAGACGGCGTCTTAAGGACAGTGATTTAAACAAAAATAGTATCAAGTATGAAAAAGCGTATTCTGTTGTTCGTTTTACTACTTACTTCCGTAGTTGCAACATTCGGTCAGCGATTCAACTATGGAGTTCATGTGGGTATGAATGTTTCCGGCTATCAGGGTGGAGATGCTTACCGCATCTATGATGAGTCGGCAAAAGCGGGAGCAGAGATAGGAGGTGACATATTCTACCGTCTGACTTCACATCTGCTGCTCCTTTCCGGACTCAACCTCTCGCAATATGGTGGAAAATTCTCCGTAATGAGTCCGTACGTGGGAGCGACATCGGCACAAATTACGGAGTTCAAGGAAGTGAATACCCAAACACTTTCTTTTGAACTCCCCATTAAGGTCGGATATGAACTCAACATGGGGCATAACTTCTCAATCATACCCTCCATCGGCCTGTTCGGAAGATATGCAGTCGCATCACTCAAGGGAGATGTCGTATCTGCTGACGGTTTGTCCCAAAAATGGCATTCGACAACGGATTATGACCAGGATTACCATCATATAGACGCTTTCAAACGTTGGGACTATGGTGCAGAATGCGGGATTGACTTCCGTTTTGCCCGACATTATTCGGTATCTGCAAGCTACACGCATGGCTTGAAGAGTCTGCAACCCCAATATAACCTGAAAAGCAGCGCCTTCAGCCTGTCTGTGGGGTATGTTTGGTAAAACAAGTTCAACCAGACTACCGGCACACTGACATTGCTCAGCGAATATACAGGATTCGGCAAGATTCGCGACGTGCTTTATCGCGAGCGGTAAACTGCTTGTTTCCTTCTAAAAAGAATATCCTCCTTGCAGACGAGTGTCCCCTCCTGCAAGGAGGATTTTCTTTGTTCAAATCCCATTCAAACGCCATTCTAATAACCCTCTTCCCTTCCCTGGCTCTCACCACAAAATCTCAACATCCTAAAACCATAACGTAAAACATATTCTTGCAAAGCATAAACTTTATTAAATACAGGAGTTTAAACGAAGAAACGCTCCAAGATACCATTAAGAAACGTTCACATGCCCGTTGAACACCAAATAACCCGATTCACTTGCCTATCTGTCATTAGGAACATATCTTTCAAAATGATAGTACAGATTGTATATTGATTGTAAATTAATCCATTTTTGCGGGTTAAAACTTATGGATGCAAATGTTAAAGTACGAGGAAATTCCGATTTCTTGTTGTAAGTATACGTTTGTTTCATTTCCTTTGCAGACGGAAACTAAATTTGACGAGACTTTAGGATGAACTTGAAGAACTCTTAAGGTAAAAAGATTTGTATCATTTAATGTATTAATCGCATGAGAAAACTTTCTTTATTGGCGTGTGCGCTGTTGCTCGGAGGAGCAGCGTATGCACAGAACATGACGGTGAAAGGAAAGGTCACGGCGAACGGCCTGGAAATGCCTGGCGTGACAGTTTCCGTGAAGGGGACCGCAGGAGGTACGATCACATCGCTCGACGGTGATTTTACCATCAAGGCGGATGCCGGAAGTGTACTGGTATTCTCATTCATCGGTTATGAGACCGTGGAAGTGCCCGTCAAGGGAAACGGCCCCATCAACGTGGAACTGAGAGAGAAAACAACCGACTTGGACGAAGTGGTCATTGCCGTCCCTTATGGTACGGCGAAGAAATCGACCTTTACGGGGTCGGCTGGTGTTGTCGACAAGAAAATCATTGCCAATTCACAGGTAGCAAGCGTGTCACAGGCATTGCAAGGCTCGGTGGCAGGTCTGCAGTCGTTCTCTGCCAGCGGACAGCCGGGCGAGGACGCCACCATCCTGATTCGTGGCGTGGGTTCGGTGAATGCCTCCACGACACCCCTCTATGTGGTCGACGGTGTGCCCTATGACGGCGCCCTCTCGTCCATCTCCAATCAGGATATCGCCTCCATCACGGTGCTGAAGGATGCCGCTGCGGCTTCGCTTTACGGTTCCCGCGCCGCCAACGGTGTGGTGATGATTACCACGAAGCAGGGTTCGAAGAAGTCGGCTCCCAGCATCGAGATTTCAGCCAAATATGGTTTCTCCGACCGCGCCGTAAAAGACTACGAACAGGTGAGCACCGAACAATACTTCATGCTCGAGTGGGAGGCCATCCGCAACATGCGTATGAGTCTGAAGAATCCCGACACGGCTGAGGCGGCTGCCACTTATGCCACCCAGAACCTGATACTCAACTATATCGGAATCAATCCTTACGGAACAGCCTACCCGCAACCCATCGGCACGGACGGCAAGCTCGTCGAGGGGGCACGTCTGTTGTGGAACGACAGCTGGGAGGATGCGCTTTCGCAGGATGCCCACTATACAGACCTGAGTGCCCGGGTGTCGGGAGGTAGCGAGAACTCACAATATTACTTCTCCCTGGGATACATGGACAACCAGGGAGCCTACATCGGTTCAGGCTTCAAGCGTTACACGCTGCGCGCCAACATCACCTCGGACCTGACGAAATGGTTGCAGGTGGGCGTGAACGTCGGTCTGACACACTCCATACAGGACTTCCCGAAGTCCGATGACTCCTCGCTGGGCAACGTCGTACTCGCCGCACGCAGCATTCCCTCGTTCTACCCCGTCTATGAGCGCGACCCGGAGACCGGTGCCTATGTGCTCGACGAGAACGGACAGCGCGTCTATGACTACGGCAAGTACCGTCACGGCTCGTATGCCGGATACAACCAGGCGCAGTCGATGCTCTATGACAAAAACGAAATCAAGCGCGATGCCGCCTCGGTGCGCGGCTACCTCCAGGTGACACCCATCGAGGGACTGACCTACAAGATGTCGCTCAACATCGACTACAACAGCCGCTTCACACACGACTATGCCAACCCGACTTACGGCAAGGAGCCTGTGACCGGTTCGGTCAGCAAGCGCAACACCCGCACGACAGGCATGACCTTCAACAACGTGGTCAACTGGGAACATACGTTCGGCGAGGTGCACAACGTCCGCCTGATGGCTGGTCAGGAATACTATGAGTACAACACGTCGAACTTCGGCGGAAGCCGCTCGAACGTCATCACCGACGGGTATTTCGAGCCTGACGTGGCGTCCACACTGACGGGATTCTCGGGCAACAGCGACCAGTACAAGCTGTTGAGCTACTTCGGACAGGCAGAATACAACTACGCACAGAAATACTTCGCTTCGGTGTCGATGCGTGCCGACGGTTCGTCGCGCTTCCATCCGGACAACCGCTGGGGAGCCTTCTGGTCGTTCGGCGGTTCGTGGAAAATCGGACGCGAGGCGTTCGTGGAAGAGGCTGCCGGCTCGTGGCTCTCAGACCTGACCCTCCGTGCCAGCTACGGTGCACAGGGCAACGACAACGTGGGTTACTATGCCTACCAGGCGCTCTACAGCATCGGCAGCTTCCTGGGAGAGACGGCACTGACGACCTCGCGGCTTGACACCCCCGAACTGTCGTGGGAGACGAACCTGAACGCCAACATCGGTCTGGACTTCAGCCTCTGGAGCAACCGCCTCTTCGGTACCGTCGAGTGGTTCCAGCGGACGTCGAAGGACCTTCTGTTCGCCCGTGACCTGGTGCCCTCGTCAGGCTTCTCCAGCATCGACGACAACATCGGCAAGGTGAGAAACTATGGTTGGGAGTTCACCCTCGGAGGCACCCCCATCCTGACACGCGACTGGACCTGGCGTCTGTCGGTCAACGCGACGACCTATAAGAACGAGATTGTCAGCATCCCCACCGACGTGATGTGGAGCGGCACGAAGAAGTGGGTCAAGGGAGGCTCGCTCTACGACTTCTGGATGTACGAGTGGGCAGGCGTAGACCCTGAGACGGGCGATGCACAGTGGTACATGACCGACACCGAGACCGGCGAACGGGTGAAGACGACCAACTACGGTTCGCTGACGTCGCAGGACAAGGTGAAGGTGGGCAATGCCCTGCCGAAGGTGAGCGGCGGTTTCCAGTCCGACCTCACGTGGCGCGACCTGTCGCTCTCGATGGCGTTTGCCTACTCCATCGGCAACAAAATCTACAACCGCGACAAGGCAAGCCTGATGGGCGTGAGCGGTGCCAACGGCAGCACCATGAGCAAGGACCTGCTCAACCGCTGGACTCCCGAGAATACACAGACCGACGTACCCCGTCTGGAGTATGACCAGACGAGCTACTTCACCTCGGCAAGTACCCGTTGGCTGGTCGACGGAAGCTACCTGCGCCTGAAGACCGTCACGCTGAACTACAACCTGCCGAAGAAGTGGATTCAGCCCGCGATGCTGAAGGATGTGAGCATCTATGTGCAGGGAGAGAACCTCCTGACCTTCTCCAAGCAGCAGGGGCTCGACCCGGAACAGGCATTGGGCGGCGTGACCTACTGGCGCTATCCTGCCATGAAGACCCTTTCGTTCGGTATTAATGTGAAACTCTAAAAGAAGAAGAAGACTATGAGAGTAAGTTTGAAAAACATATGCATGGGGGTCCTTGCGTCCTGCTCCCTGGTGGCTTGCGACCTGGACACCACCCCCACCACCTCGTTGGAGACCAACGCGGTATTCAAGAATCTCGACAATGCCAAAGCCGTGCTGGCAGGAACGTGGAACTACGTGTTCACCTCCGGTTCCACCTACGCCTCCCTGGGCTTGAACTCCATCCTCATCAACGATGACTTCGGAGGCTCCGACGTGGTGCGTGCGGCAAGCTACGGTTTCTCCGCCAGCTACAGCCTGACGAACGGCTATTCGCGCGGTGAGTACAACGGCGTGATGTGGGACCTGATGTACACCGCCATCAACAACTGCAACAACGTCATTGCCCACATCGACGACATCGAAGGCGATGCGTCCGAGAAAAGCCTCATCAAGGGACAGGCACTCGCCACCCGGGGCTACATGTACATGATGCTGGCGTCGCACTACTCCTTCTCCATCGAGAAAGACCCGGACGCGGTGTGCGTGCCCATCTGGCTGGAGCCCAGCACCTACGACTCTGCCCTGAAAGGTATCCCGGCATCCAGCGTGTCCGAAGTCTATGACCGTGCACTGACAGACCTGAAAGACGCGCTGGACTTGATTCCCGAGAACTATTCGCATGGCAGCGTGGCAACCGACCAATACAAGATTGACCATCTGACGACCCTGGGTCTGCTGGCACGCACAAGCCTCTATGCAGCCCGTTGGCAGGACGCTTACGACTATGCCTCCAAGGCGCTTGCCATCAACGACTACATCATGACCGAGGACGAGTTCAACGAGGGCTTCAACAACTATACCAACAAGGAGTGGATCTGGAGCCTCTCCTGTACGCTGGACGACAATGACCCCGCGTACACGTTCTACTTCAAGGATACGACAACGGAAGGTGCCTACTACACCAGCCTGTGTGCCGACCCGAATTTCGTGAACAACCAGTTCGCCGAGGGCGATTACCGGAAGGACATGTACTACCTGGGCTACACGCAGCAGGGTCAGGAGTACAAGATGCTGTGCACGAAGTTCCGCTTCAAGGACCTCGACAACATGCTGGCAGACATCCTGCTGATGCGTACGTCTGAAATCCATCTCATCAAGATGGAGGCGGCTGCCCACCTCGCCGGAAAAGAGTCCGAGGCGCAGCAACTCCTGCAGTCCTTCCGTCAGCACCGCATGAAAGACGGCTATACCGCTGCGGCAGTGACCGCCACGGGAGAAGACTTGCTGAAGGAAATCTGGCTGGAGCGTCGCCGCGAGCTGTGGGGTGAGGGTTTCTCACTGACGGACATCATCCGCAACCAGCAATCGGTGGAACGTGAGCAATGCATGGTGCAGCAGCACGACGCCAACGGTAATCCGATGTATGACGACAAGCAGGAGCCCATCATGACCAATGCCGGTCACTCGCGCCTGAACCTGCCCGACGGGACCGCGTTCGTGAAGAACAGCATCTACTACCTCTTCCGCATTCCCGAGAAGGAGGAACTTCAGAACCCGGACTTGTATTCCAAGTATCCCAAGTCGGAGCTTTACCGATGACCTGAGCACTCTCTATAACTTCGATTATACCCATTGCCCTCTTTCCGGCTGCGACAGTCGGGAAGAGGGCTTTCTGTATGCTAACGCACCGGTAATCAACCTTCTGCGCTGCATCCATCTTCCCTGATGAGCGTCCCGGAAAATATCCTTCAGCTTGGGACTCGCAGTTCCACGGCTTGGGACTCACAGTTCCACGGCCTGGGACTCGCAGTTCCACGGCCTGGGACTCACGGTTCCACGCCGTGGGAATCACAGTTCCACGCCGTGGGAATAACAGTCTCACGCCGTGGGAATCCAAAGCGAATCAAATGCAGCAGAAAAGGGGAAGCGGAAGGGATACAAAAGAGCCCGGCAACAAGAGTCATTGTCGGGCAAAAGAAGGGCAACATCCATAACGGATGGCGAAGGGAATGCAAGGGGTCAGTCTTCCCGGATTTCCTCGAAGTCGACGTATTCGCCCTCGTCGGGGGCAAAAATCTTGCGGCGCGGACCGTTGGTGTGCCGGCGGCGATAGGCAGTGCCGCTGTCGCTGTCGTAGTAGGTCTCTTCTTCCGCTTCATGAGCGGAAGCCGTCTGCGACTGCGCACGCGTCTGTCGGTTGGTACGGGAAGAGCCGCCAAGGAGTGCCTGCACGATGCGCAGGAGGGCGGAACTGAAGAATATTACAAGGAACAGTAATATAATAGGTATAGAAAGTAGACATCCCATAGATGATAAGTTTGTTCGGTCGGGGTTGAGCGACGGGTTTGTATATCAAACAGACTACAACTTCCGTGCCACGCGGACTCACGCCTTGCGTCGGGTGACCAGCGAGAGGAACACGTACCACACGATGATGGCTGCAAAGCTGCTGATACCCAGGAAAGCAATCAGCGGGATGCACACCCCGAGAAAGATATATTGTGTTTGATTGTCAGCCCATGACAGGTTCTTGAACTTCAGTGAGAACATCGGCAGTTCGGCAACCAGCAGTCCGGAGAACAGACACACCAGGACAAAAAGCCACAGGGCATTGAACATGTCGGAAATCAGGAACGGATGTGCCCCGGCGGCGAGCGATGCCCAAAAGAGCGCGTTGGCAGGGGTCGGCATGCCGATGAAGGAGGTCGTCTGACGGGTGTCGACATTGAACTTCGCCAGGCGCAGCGCCGAGAAGACGGCGATGAGGAAGGCGGTGTAGGGCATCCACTCGGCGACACCTTCGAGGAAAGCGGGGTAAGGGACTTCCTTGAAGAGTGAAAAGGCTATCATGGCAGGGGCCAGACCGAAGCTGATGTCGTCGGCCAGTGAATCGATGTCCTTCCCGATGGGGGAACGGGCATTGAGCAGCCGGGCGAGCATGCCGTCGAAGAAATCGAAGACGGCAGCCATGACGATGAACAGGAGCGCCAGCTCATAGCGCATCTCATATGCCATGACGGTGGCAATACAACCCGAGAACAGGTTGCAGCAGGTCACCAGATTGGGAATGGAACGGGTAATGCAGTTTGGCATAAGCTTTCAGTAACTAAGCGGTTGGTGGGGCGGCAAGGGGTTGCCGGTCCTCATTTGAGTCGGGCAAGGACGGTCTGGTTGCCCACGGTCTTCTGACCCATCTTGACACAGACCTCGGAGCCTACGGGCAGGTAGACGTCGACACGCGAGCCGAACTTGATGAAGCCCATGTGCTCGTCGATGTAGCACTCTTCGCCTTCGCTGGCGTAGGTCACGATGCGTCGCGCCACGGCTCCGGCAATCTGACGTGCCATGACCTCGATGCCCTCTGGGGTCTCGATGACCACTGTCGAACGTTCGTTTTCCGTACTTGCCTTGGGGAGGAAAGCCTTGTGGAAATTGCCGCTCTGGTGGCTCACCCTCTTCACCACGCCGTCCACCGGATACCAGTTGGCGTGTACGTTGGTGATGCCCATGAAGATGGAAATCATCAGACGGCGGTCATGGAAGTATTCGTGTTCGTCCACCTCCTCCGCGACGACGATGCGTCCGTCGGCAGGCGCCACAACTATCTTTTCGGTCTCTTGTCCGAAGAGCCGGATGGGACAACGGAAGAAATTCACCATGGAGAGATAAAGGCAGAGACTGAGGAACGCCACGATACTGAAGGGAGCTTTGGAGTCGACCAAGAAGAACAGCAAAGCATTGATGCCCGCCAATAGGATGAAACTGAGGACGAGAATGTGCGTCCCTTCTCTATGAAGTCTTATTTTCTTTAGCTTCTTTAATTTATTCATGATTCCAAAAAGGTAGCTTGGTTCTTATTTTCCACATAGCTAGCGGTTATTCTGCAAAAGTAGAGCTATTTTGAGAATACTGCAAGCAAAAGGACCATATATTGTTGAAGAATGTCCGCTATTTCTCATTCTTGTGACGAGTTGATAACCGGGGCATGTGCCGGTCCATCTGTTATAATCCGCTAAAGTTGGCAAACGATGCTTGGGGATTCCCCGAAACAGCGCTACCTTTATCCCCTCGGAAGCGATTCATAACCCGATAAACATACAAGAAACCTCAATAAACTCACATCAACATGCATGATTTTGTTCATTTGCACGTGCACAGTCAATACTCCATCCTCGACGGTCAGGCGAGCATCCAGCGTCTGGTAGACAAGGCGATGGCGGACGGCATGAAGGGAATGGCACTGACCGACCACGGCAATATGTTCGGCGTGAAGGAGTTCTACAACTACGTCAACAAGAAGAACGGAAAAGTCAAAGACGAAATCAAGGGACTCAAGAAGCGCATCGCTGCCTTGGAGAGCGGCAAGGAGACCGCAGACAATCCGGCGGAAGAAGTGGCTGCCTGCAAGGCAAAGGTGACCGAGCTGGAAGGCAAGCTCTTCAAGCCCATCATCGGCTGCGAAATGTATGTGGCACGCCGCCGGCTCTTCGACAAGGAAGGGAAGCCCGACCAGAGCGGCTATCACCTCGTGGTGCTGGCAAAGAACAACAAGGGATACCACAACCTCATCAAGCTCGTCTCCAAAGCCTGGACCGAGGGCTACTACATGCGTCCGCGTACCGACCGGGTCGAACTGGAGAAATACCACGAAGGACTGATTGTCTGCACCGCCTGCCTGGGTGGCGAGGTGCCCCGCAAGATACGCGCCGGACAGTTTGCGGAGGCGGAAGAGACCGTGCAGTGGTACAAGCGTGTCTTCGGGGATGACTATTACCTGGAGCTGCAGCTGCACAAGGCAACCGTCCCCCGTGCCAACCACGAAGCCTATCCGCTTCAGCTCGAAGTGAACAAGCACCTGAAGGAATACAGCAAGAAGTACGGGGTGAAGCTCGTCTGCACCAACGATGTCCACTTTGTCGACGAGGAGAATGCCGAGGCGCACGACCGGCTCATCTGCCTGAGCACGGGCAAGGACCTCGACGACCCGAACCGCATGATGTACTCCAAGCAGGAGTGGTTCAAGACCAAGGCGGAGATGAACGCCATCTTTGCCGACGTGCCCGAAGCCATGGAGAACACGGTCAGCATCTGCGACCAGGTGGAGTTCTACTCCATCGACCATGCGCCCATCATGCCGACCTTTGCCATTCCCGAGGACTTCGGGACGGAGGAGGAATACCGCAGGAAATACACCGAGGAAGACCTCTTCAACGAGTTCACCCGCAACGAACACGGGGAAGTCGTGATGAGTGAGGACGATGCCCGGGCGAAAATAGAGAAGCTGGGCGGATACGACAAGCTCTACCGCATCAAGCTGGAAGCCGACTACCTGACGAAGCTGACCTTCGACGGAGCCAAGAAGCGGTACGGCGACCCGTTGTCCGACGAGGTGCGCGAGCGACTGCTCTTCGAACTTCACATCATGAAGACGATGGGTTTCCCGGGCTACTTCCTCATCGTGCAGGACTTCATTGCCGCTGCGCGTGAGAAGCTGGGCGTCTCGGTCGGTCCGGGACGTGGTTCGGCTGCCGGTTCGGCGGTTGCCTACTGCCTGGGGATTACGAAGATTGACCCCATCCAGTACGACCTGCTGTTCGAGCGTTTCCTCAACCCCGACCGTATCTCCCTCCCGGATATCGACGTGGACTTCGATGACGACGGACGGGGCGACGTGCTCCGCTGGGTCACCGAGAAGTACGGACAGGAGAAGGTGGCACACATCATCACCTACGGCACCATGGCAACCAAACTTGCCATCAAGGATGTGGCACGGGTGCAGAAGCTTCCGCTAGCCACCTCGAACTACCTCTGCAAGCTCGTCCCCGACAAGATACCCGACAAGAAGGTCAACCTGGCGAATGCCATCGAATATGTCCCGGAGCTGCAGGAGGCGGAGGCATCGACCGACCCCGTCCTGCGCGACACCATCAAGTATGCCCGGATGCTGGAAGGCAACGTCCGCAATACCGGCGTACATGCCTGCGGCACCATCATCTGCCGTGACGACATCACCGACTGGGTGCCCGTGAGTACGGCCGACGACAAGGACACCGGAGAGAAAATCCTGGTGACACAGTACGAAGGCTCGGTCATCGAAGACACCGGACTGATCAAGATGGACTTCCTCGGACTGAAGACACTCTCCATCATCAAGGAGGCCATCGAGAACATCCGCCTGAGTCTGGGACTGGAGATAGACATCGACTCCATCGACATCAACGATGCCGCCACCTATAAACTGTACAGCGAAGGACGCACCATCGGTACGTTCCAGTTCGAGTCGCCGGGCATGCAGAAGTACCTGCGCGAGCTCCAGCCGTCCACGTTCGAGGACCTCATCGCCATGAACGCCCTTTACCGTCCGGGACCGATGGACTACATCCCCGACTTCATCGACCGCAAACACGGACGCAAGCCCATCGAATACGACATCCCCGTCATGGAGAAGTATCTGAAGGACACCTACGGCATCACGGTCTATCAGGAGCAGGTCATGCTGCTCTCCCGTCTGCTGGCGGACTTCACCCGTGGTGAGAGTGACGCCCTGCGTAAGGCGATGGGAAAGAAGCTGCGCGACAAGCTGGACCACATGAAGCCCAAGTTCATCGAGGGTGGAAAGAAGAACGGACACGACCCGAAGATTCTGGAGAAAATCTGGGGCGACTGGGAGAAGTTCGCTTCGTATGCGTTCAACAAGTCACACGCGACCTGCTACTCCTGGGTGGCTTACCAGACGGCTTACCTCAAGGCGCACTATCCTCCCCAGTACATGGCTGCCAACTTGAGCCGCAACATCTCGCGCATCGATGAAATCACCAAGCTGATGGACGAGTGCAAGGTGATGGGCGTACAGGTGCTGGGACCGGACGTGAACGAGAGTATCATGAAGTTCTCTGTCAACCGACGGGGAGACATCCGTTTCGGACTGGGAGCCGTGAAGGGAGTCGGCGAGAATGCCGTGCAGGCAATCATCGACGAACGCACGAAGAACGGTCCTTTCACGAGCATCTTCGACTTCGTGCAGCGGGTCAACCTCCTGGCGTGCAACCGTAAGAACGTCGAGAACCTGGCACTGGCGGGCGGCTTTGACTCCCTGCCCGGCGTGAAGCGGGAGATGTTCTTTGCCGCCAATGCCAAAGGCGAAACGTTCACCGAACTGCTCATCCGCTACGGGGCAAAATATCAGGTAGACAAAGCCGCAGCCATCAACTCCCTCTTCGGCGGCGAGAACCAGGTGGAGATTGCCAAGCCCGAAATTCCGCCTTTCGAACCGTGGAACTCGCTCGACCGTCTGAACCGTGAACGGGAACTGGTGGGCATCTACCTCTCCGCCCACCCGCTGGACGACTACGCCATCATCCTGGAGAACGTCTGCAACACCCACATGTCCGACCTTGCCGACAAGTCGGCCCTGGTCAACCGGGAACTGACGATGGGCGGCATCGTGACCAACGTCCGGGAAGGGCGTACGCGGAACGACAAGCCCTTCGGCATCGTGAAGCTGGAGGACTACTCCGGCTCCGGCGAAATCCCCTTCTTCGGCAACGACTGGCTCACGTGGTGCAACTACCTGCGCGAAGGCTATTTCCTCTATATACGGGCGAAGTGCCTTCCCCGTCAGTGGAACCCCAACGAACTGGACCTGAAGATAGGCTCCATCGAGCTGTTGCCCGATGTGAAGGAGAACCTGATAGACAAAATCACCATCACAACTCCGCTCTCGTCTCTTGACAAAGAGCTGATAACCGACATCTCCACGCTCGTGCAGAAGAATCCCGGCAACGCCGAGCTGCACTTCCGCGTGGTCGACAGGGACAACAAGATGCATGTCACGATGAAAGCCAATAAAGTTAAAATATCTGTTAAGCGTGACCTCATCACTTACATAAAGAGCCGTCCGGAGTTGGAATTCAAAATTAATTAATACCTTTGCGACGAATTCATTAAATACAGAAAATTATGGCACTTCAAATTACTGACGCGAACTTTGACGAACTGCTGGCCTCAGGCAAGCCGCTCGTAGTAGATTTTTGGGCTACATGGTGTGGTCCCTGTAAGAAGATTGCTCCGGAGATTGAAGCTTTGGCTCAAGAATATGAAGGACAGGCAATCATTGGTAAGTGCGACGTTGACTCCAACGACGCTCTGACAGGAAAGTTCGGTGTGCGCAACATCCCGACGGTACTGTTCTTTAAGAACGGTGAAGTAGTGGACAAGCAGGTTGGCGCCGCTCCGAAGTCCGTATTCGAGGATAAGCTCAAGGCTATTCTCTGATTGAAAGATGGAATATGATCCGCTTTCGTCCCCTTCCGCACAAGGGGAGGAAAGCGGATATTTTTTAACCGATAAAGAGCACCGATATGGCAACAGATGAATTTTTGCAGGAAGACCTGGACGATGAAAAGACCGTGGAGTTCATTAAGAACTACCTGCCGCAGGACCTGAAAGAGAAGTTCACCGACGACGAACTCTACTATTTCCTGGACCTCATCGTGGATTACTATGCTTCCAGCGGATGCCTGGATGTGGAGCCCGACAGCGACGGCTACATCGAAATCGACCAGGATGCCATCGTAGACTACATCGTGAAGGAGGCCAAGAAGGACCAGATGGGTGAATATGACCCCGAGGACATCCTCTTCGTCGTGCAAGGCGAGATGGAGTTCGGCAATTCACTCGGACAAGTGGACTGAGGAAAAGCCTTTCCGACACAAGGCAGCAAGACGAAATACGACAAACAGGACAGAAGCAGAAGGAAGGTCCGATGACCTCTTCTGCTTCTGTCCTGTTTGTTTTCCTATCTTCTTTTCCGGAAGAACTCCTGCATCAGCGTCCGCGCCTCATCGGCAAGCACGCCGCTCACCACCACCGTCTTGGGATGGAGCACGGCAGGAGCATACAGGTGATAGCCCCGTTTGTCGTCGGCTGCGCCATAGACCAGACGCCCCAGCTGCGACCAGCCCAAGGCCCCGGCACACATGGGACAGGGCTCCACGGTGACATAAAGCGTACAATCGTTGAGGTATTTGCCACCCAAGGTATGAGCGGCTGCAGTGATGGCCTGCATCTCGGCATGAGCCGTGACATCGGTCAGTGTCTCGGTGAGGTTATGTGCACGGGCAATGATGCGGTCGCGGCACACCACGACGGCACCCACCGGCACCTCGCCACAGTCTGCCGCCAGACGGGCTTCCGCCAGCGCCTGTCTCATGTAATAGGAATCATCGGGCATAGTCAGCGTCGCATATCATGTTCGTTGAACAAAGTCGGGTAGTCATCCTCCATCGCACGGCAGATGAAGGCAAGCATGGTCTCGCGCATCCAGCGTCCCTTGTTCGTTATCTTGTATCTATGCAAGTAACGGTCGACGATGGCTGCCTCATCCTCGCTCACCAGACACACCAGGCGGCGCGTACGTTTCGGTTCGGTCGGAGCTACTTTTACCCGTTTTTTGACTTCTTTGCTCATACTACCTGCAAATTTAGTTGCTCTGAGTAAATAACGAAAGATAAAAAGAGTAAATTTGCAAAAAAGACAACAACTATGGCTGAACACAACCTGCTGGGACAAGCCGGAGAAGACCTTGCAGCAGATTTCCTCCTGTCAAAAGGATACTACATCCGCCACCGCAACTGGCGTGCCGGACGTCACGAGCTCGACATCATCGCCGTGCAGGACGGGACGCTGGTCGTCGTCGAGGTAAAGACCCGACGGAACGGCAGCTTCGGCGACCCCTATGAAGCCATCGACGAACGGAAGGTACGCAGCATCGTATGGGCTACGGACGCCTACCTGAGGCGGTTCAACCTGGACATGCCGGTACGTTTCGATGTGATTGCCGTCACCGGCAATGCTGCCAGCCACAGCATTGAGCACATCGAGGATGCCTTCTATCCTCCCTTGGAATAAGCCCGTCCGTCGGCTATTCCATCCCCCCAGAAACTCACACGCAAAATGAGAACCGCATATGAAACACTACCTTGACCACTTCGAAATCATACGTGTCGACGAGACCGACTCGACCAACAACGCCATCCGCAACCATGAACACAGTCCAGGCAAAGAGTTCCTCGTAATCTCCGCCGAATATCAGACCGGCGGCAAGGGACAACGCGGCAACTCCTGGGAATCGGCGCGGGGGAAGAACCTGCTCTTCAGCCTGTCGTGCCATCCGACGTTCCTGCACGCCCAACAGCAATTCCTGCTGTCGCAAATCATCTCACTCAGCGTGCTCGATGTCTTCCGGCACTACATCCGTCGCTTCAGCATCAAGTGGCCCAACGACATCTACTGGCGCGACAAGAAGATTGGCGGCATCCTCATCGAGAACGACCTCTCGGGCACACACATTGCCCGCAGCATCATCGGGGTCGGTTTGAACATCAATCAAACGGAGTTCAAAGGCGGCGCACCCAATCCAGTATCACTGCTCCAGGTCTGCGGAATACACTGCAAGCGCAAGCATGTGCTGGAACGCATCCTGAAACATTTCGAATCCTACTACCGCATGCTGGAGCGTGGCGAGGTGGAAACCATCCGCGAACACTACCGCAAGGCGTTGTTCCGCCGGCGCGACTTCCATCCTTACCGGGATGCCGACGGAGTATTCAATGCCCGCCTCCATCATGTGGAGGACAGTGGTCTCATCATCCTTGAAGACACGGAAGGCCGTCTGCGCCCCTATGCCTTCAAAGAAGTGGAGTTTGTGTTGTAAGAAGACCTGCAATACGGCGGTTTCTCGATTACAAGGCAGTCTCCTCACTTGCCTCCTGCATCAGCATACGCTCCACGACATCGGGACTGTGCGTACCGACCCGGATGTTCCCGTCCGGGTCAAGCAAAAGCAGGAAAGGAATCCCCGTCAGCTGATACAGCTCGGACAGTTGTTTCGACACCTCAGGCGTGACGGTAAACTGACGCCAGGGCATCTGCTCCTCCTTCATGGCACGTTGCCAGTCCGCCTCCTTGCGGTCAACGGACACACTGATGATGTCGAGTGCAACAGGTTGTGCTGCATGGAGCTGTTTCAGATGCGGAATCGACGCACGACACGGACCGCACCACGACGCCCAGAAGTCGACCAATGTATAGACACCCGGTTTACGGACGGCAGCAAGAGTTGTCGGCTGCCTCCCGGTATCGAGAAGCGCAAAGTCCTTCAACGGCTGTCCGGCAACGTATTCCCGGTATGCCTCTGCCTGCTGACGGACGTGTGCCAGACGCACCGTGTCGCAAGTACCCTTCACACAATCGAGCCAACGGTCCAGTTCGTCAGCCGTCAGACTGAAAGGTTCCGTCAGCTTCCGCCCGACCAGATACACCGAGATGGACGCCTCGGGATGGCTGCGGATAAACGCATCGGTCAGCTCTTTCACCTTGCCGGCAGCCTCTTGGGAACGCTGCTTGTAGTATGAAAGGGAGTCTGCATTCCTCCTCTCCTGACGGGAGAACTGAAGGTCCGCATACCGGCGTTCCATCTGCCAGGCGACCAGCTCGGCAGCGTGCAGAGCCTTCCGGTAAGCGAGGTATTCCTGTTGGGCACGTCCACCGCTGACCGTCGCATTACGCTCCTTCTCCAACGGAGAATGCCCGAACTCATACGTCAGCGGGAGGCTGTCGAGATGAACGGCTTCCATTGCAACGTGGACATTCTCCAGCATCAGACGGGTGTCCGTCTCCGTCTCATACGAGGAGCCGTCCTCGTAAGTCTCCGTCCGCAGAATCTCTACCCGGCAGAGTGTGGGAGATACGACACTGCCACGGAAGGTGAAACGTCCGTCACGTGCTGTTGTCTCTCCCAGTGGTTCTCCCCTGCTGCCGTCTTTCTCCAAGTTTACCAGACGGACGGTCGTACCGTCTTCCAGTCCGGGGACATGCCCGTCAAGCACAAATCCCGGAGTTCCCTGTCCCAGTGCACTTCCCATCGTCAGCAGACAACCGGAGAGGACAGACACAAATCTATTTCTGTTCATGGCTTCATGTGGTTTTGCAGGTATTCGAAAACAAGACTAGTTGTTTCATGGAGTTCTGATAGTTAAAACCATTTCTAATTCAATGTTTATCGGACATCACGTACCCAGCGGACGGACATGTACTTGTTGGAGTTGTTGCCACTCTGACGTTCCACCCCTTCCTGTCCGCTGACCAGTTTGCGGAAGAACACCATCCGGTAGCCGTCGCCTCCCGGCTTGCTCTCATCCACGGTAGAGGTCCAGTAGTATCCTGCCTCCCCATCGTACTTCAACAGGCATCCCACTCCGTATGTCTCGCTGCTGTAGAGCACCGAGCCTCCGAGTTTCAGTCCCAGTTCTGCGCCCTGGTCGGAGCGCGTCAGCAGGGAGGCGATGCTCCCCCGCCATCCCGTCCGGTCAACCTCTCCTCCCATGCCCATCGCACGTTCCAGCTTCTTCCAGTCGTCATCGGTAGGCAGACGCCAACCCTCGGGGGCGGATGCCAGTGCTTCCTCATAGCTCAGGAGGTTGCCGTACTCATTGAAATAGTCAGTGGTGTCAGCGTCGAAGGAAATGGTTTCATACCAGCCGTAGTCAGGCACATAGTATTCCACGTTCCACACCCGGGAACCATTCCGGGCATTTTCCGTCGTCCATTCCTGATCTCCGATACGTACCCATCCATAGGTGTTCCCCTGGTTGTCGGTCACAGTCCCATGTGCTGTCGGCTCAACCGTCAGTCTGTTGTCATCATCGCTGCAAGCCACCAGGACCAGTGCGGCAAGCAGACTTATCAGCCATTGTTTCATAGTGTACTCGTGAATTGTAAAAGTTAGAACTTATATCCCGTAGCCAGAATCGCCTGTCTGACCAACTCCATCCGCTGCATGAGGAGGCTGTAGGCTCCATACTGCGCTTCAATCTCTTCCCAAGGAGTGTTCATCACCAGTTCAAAGAAGTCATCCCAATCAGAATACGGAGGAGTATCATAGTAGAACTCGTCATACCAGTCTTCCGAATAACTGATGAATCCCAGCTCGTAGAGGGCTTCCATCTGCGTACGGTCCCATCCGAGAATGAGGTCGCCCAGGTAACTGTCGGAGACCTCCGCCGGAATCAGGTCGTAGAAGGGACCCTGGTAATCATCCCAGTTCAAGTCACTGATGCCATCATCAACCAGATTGGTCAGCACCGCCAGAGCCATCTCCCGACGTTCCTCCTCATCCAGGTGCAGCACGTCCTTTGTGTCGATAGCCATGCAATAGATGTTCGATTTGTAACTCAGGTCCTCCCACGTAGAACCGTAAGAGTTCTCCCGGATGCCATTGACCAGCAGGATTGAGTAAGGCAGCAGGTTCTGCGAGAGGTGAGGGAGGAAGTCGGCTTTAATCATCTCAGCCGCTGCCGCCTTTTCCTCCTGCGTCTGATAATAGCCGAAGGCATAGGCTGCGTTGTTGTAGCCCGTCAGGCTGTAACGGAAGTTCAGCACTTCAGTGGCATAGACAGGGGCCCCGTTGACATCCGTACCATTGAGGTCATGACGAAGCGTGTCGTTGAAGAAGAGATAGACTCCGGTCTCGTCAAAGAAGTCACGGCGCAATTCCGCCTCGGCGCTGTGGTCATCCTCCTTCGGAAGGAAGAAGTTGGTGTCCTCGCCGCTGGGCGTCAGCAGCTCCTCGTCGGAAGAGCAGGCTGCCAGGAACCCGAGAGCTCCGGCAAGCAACATACCTATATAATAATGTGTCAAATGTTTCATAGTCTACAGATGAATGAATAACTTGGACTTAATAATTCTCGCTGCGTGCAGGCTTGCGTGCCGGACGCTCGTTGTCTCCCAGCGACACCTGGAACTCCAGCACCTTCCGCGGGATGGGCAACGTATAGGCAGGGTCATTGGTTTCAAGCCGGTAGTAGTCGCAGCGCAACGGGTAGTAAGAGTCATAATACACATGTCCGTGCTCGATGGTCTTGCTCCACGGGTAGGGTTGGCACACGGTGTAACGCCGCAAGTCAAACCAGCGATGGCCCTCCAGCAGAAACTCACGGGCACGCTCGTCGCGGATGAGTCCGACCAGTTCGCTTCCGGTCTGGGTGATGCTCGGAGCAGTCTCCATACGGGTTTCAAGGAAAGTCTCCAGGACGCGCCGTGCCTCAGCCTCATCGCCGGCACAGGCCGAAGCCTCCGCCAAGGTCAGGTAAGCCTCGGGGGTACGCAGCAGGAAGCAGTCGGACACCTCGCTGTAGTTGCCCCACGCACGTTGCTGTCCATTGACCTTCAGGAAGACGGGAGACTGACGGAAGTTCTCGCTGGCACCAATGAAGAGGTTGGTACGCAGGTCTCCCCGCTGGAACAGCTCCATCATCTCATCGGAAATGAAGTAGGCAGGCATGTAGTTGTCGAACATCCCGCGCCAGTCGGCAAAGGCGACGGAAATCATGTAGCCGCCCATGGAGAAGATGGTCTCGGGCGAATCACGGTAAACGACATCCGTGCCCGGAGTCAGGGAGTGGAGGTCGAGCAGGCCGTCCTGCAGTTCGAGCACCCGCCGTGCCTCGCGGGCTGCGGCTTCCCAGTCCTGCATGTACAGGTACACACGGCTGCGCAACAGGAGGGTGGCGGTCAGGTCGGCATGATAGACCGACACACGCTCTTTGCCCTGCAGGCAGGCTTCCGCCTGTTCGAGGTCTGCCAGTATCTGTCGGTAAACGGTAGTCAGCGGTTCGCGTGTGAACTCGCGGTCCTCCACGTATTCGGAGAGTTTGATGGGGACTCCCGGCGTGGAGGCAGCCGTCTGCGGATGGTAGGGCTGTGCATACAGGTTGGCAAGCAGGAAGTAGTAGGCAGCACGCAGGAAGTACGCCTCTCCCTTTACCCGTTCCCTGCCTGCCACATCATCTTCCCGGGAAGCCGGCTGCTCGTCGATGAGCGCCAACACCATGTTGCAGGTGTTGATTTTCTCATAGAGCATGTTCCAGTAGGCTTCGTCACCGCCCACATAGCGCAGGTCCTGGTCTACGCCCGTATCCTGCTGCCAGGTGTAGAAGGCAAACTTGTCGGAGCGGTAACTCAAAAGGTCGTTTTCGTTGTCAGGATTCTCCTTCAGTTCATCGCTCATGAAGTGCAGGATGTCAAGATTACTGTGTATTTCGCTGACAGTAAAGCTGCCGTCGTCATCCGACACGAAGCGGCAGGGTTGCAGGTAACCATCCCCCAGAAGAAGTTCGTTGAGGTCCTCCCAGCTCTCCACTTGTGCCTTGTCTTGTGAATACTCCTCCAGGAAATCCGAGCAGGACGAGCCGGCGAACATGCCTGCCAGCAGAAGGAGCGAGGTTCTTATCATTGTTTTCATACATCGGTCATTTTAGAAGGTTACACTTAAACCGAGCGAGAAGCTCGGACGGTCTGAAAGTTGGATGGTCGTGAAGCCACCTTGCGTCGGGGTCTGCCCCTTCAGGTCCTTGTCGGCAATGGTAAAGAGATTGCTGCCCGAGGCCGTCAGCTCCAGACGGCTGATGCCGTAAGGCTGCATCCACTCGTCCGGGAAGACATAGGAAAGGCTGATGTTGCCACACTTCAGGTAGTTGGCGCTCACCACACGCAGGTCGCTGTAGTCATACATGTCCCAGTAGCTGTCGGCTATGGGCTGCACCGCCTGACCATCATATTCCAACCGTCCCGACCAGTGCCCGCTGTACTTGAAATAGTTGCCGTCGGCCTCCCCGATGATGGCGGGGATGTCCGTATGCCGTTCGTCACCGGGATGCTGCCAGCGGTCGAGATAATCGCGGCTCATGTTGTTCTCCGGACGGATTTCAGCGGCGTCGTATGCATTGCCCGATGCCGAACCGTACATCCCGAACAGACGGGTACTGGCACCCAGGCTGTAGGAGAACATGGCCGAGAACCGCAGGTTCTTCCAGCGCAGGGTCGTGCTCAGTCCGCCCTGCATGGTCGGCTCGCGTGAACCGGTCGCCTTGAGTACACGGGTATAGGTGTCATACTTGCTCAAGCCGATGAGGTCCTCATAGTGGTCTTCCCAGTCATCGAACATCGGGCCGCCGTCGACCGGGCTCAGTCCCAGGTAACGGTACGAGTAGAACGTCCCGATGGACTCCCCCTTGACCACTGCCGTGCCGTTCAGGAAGTCGCTCAGCTCATAAGATTCGCCATCGGGTGAAGAGGTGATCTCATTGAACGTACGCGAAAACGAGGTCGTCACCGACCATCGCCAGTCCCGGTTCATGATGGGGCTGACGGTGAGGTCGACACTGTATCCGTCATTGGAGATGTTGCCCCGGTTTACCGTATACGAGCCGTAGCCGTTGACCGTAGAGATTGTCTTGCTCATGAAGGCATCCTTGGTCCGCTTGAAATAGACCGACGCCTCCATCTGCAGCCGGCTGTCGAAGAAGGAAGCCTCCAGACCGATGTTGTAGGAGTTGGTCTTCTCCCACTTCAGGTTCGGATTGGGATTCCCGTTTGCCGACGCCGTGAACTCATTATAGTAAGGATGAAGCGGATTCTTCGTGATGGTCAGCACGGGCGACTCGGAGGTGAGCATGTTTCCCTGGAAACCGTAGGAGCTCTTCACCGTGAGGTAGTCTATCCAGTCGAGGTCGCGCATGAAGTCCAGCTGCCCGAAGTTGAAGGAGGCGGACACCGACCAGATGGGCAGAAGCTTGTCGTTGCTCTGGTCGCCGAACTGGTTCGAGCCGTCGATGCGTCCGTTGAGGTTCAGATAGACCATCTGATTCCAGCTGTAGGTGAAGGAGGCATAGGCCGAGATGATGTTGTTCAGGTTATCCGTCAGGTGAGGAACGTTCGACGCCAACCAGCTGCCATAGGACGGATACTCGCTCAGGTTGATGTTGTTGACGAACGACAGCCCGCGGTCCGGATAGTAGCCCCTCGCCGTATAATCGTTCATCTTATAACGTGTGGAACTGGCTTCGTAGCCCACCACTCCGTTGAAGTTATGCTTCTCCCCGTCACCGAAGTACTTGTTCCAGTCCAGCTGCAGACGCACGGTCCAGCTTTTCTGGCGGGAGTTCTGAGTGTTCAGCTCGCCTCCCTGCGGCAGGGTACTCGTGGAGGGAGCCACCGTGCCGTACTCACTTCCACGCAACTCCGCCACATGATTCGTCCGGTCGCCCCAGTAACTCTCGATGGTGGTGTTCTGTGCCGAATAGGAAGCGATGGCATTCGCCGACAGCCAGTCATTGAACTTGAAGCGGAAGTTGGCATCCAGCTGGAAGGAGCTTCCCTCCTGCCCGACTCCGCTGTTCTCCAGCTCATTCAGGATATTGTAGTCGTACCCCTCTGACGAGGTCACCATCTTCTTGTAGTAGGCATACTCCCCGTCCGCATCGAAAGCCGGGATGGCACGGCTCGCCGTGTAGGCATGCTCCACCGGAGACAGGGAGCTCTGCGGATAGGAACGCCGGGTGATGTTCCCCTTCATGTTGAACGAGGCGTCGAGCCACGACGTCAGGTTCGCATCGAGATTCAGCGCGGCGGTGTAACGCTTGTCCGATGTGTTCTTCACCACATCGTCGGTGTCCGCATAACCGATGGAGGCATAGTAGCGCCCGGCATCCGAGCCTCCGTTGACGCTCATCGTGTGCTGCTGGGAGAAGCTGTCATGCGTCAGCAGGTCAAACCAGTCGGTGTTCAGCGTCTCCAGCCGTGAGACATTGCTCGCGAACTCGTCGTAACTTATCTGGTGCTTGTAGAGCTGCATGAGCTGCCCTTCATACCCCACCGGGGAGATGTTGGTGCTGTAGACATAGCCCGAGTTATACAGTTCCCGGGAGAACTGGATGCGCTCCTTCGAGTTCATCACATCCACCGAGCGGTCCGAGTAACGCGGACGCAGCTTGTAGTTGAGCGAGTTGGTATAGCGTATCTCCGGCTTGCCCACCCGTCCGCGCTTGGTGGTGATGACGATGACACCATTGGCAGCCTTCGAGCCATACAGGGCGGTAGCGGAAGCGTCCTTCAGCACGTCCAGCCGTTCGATATCCTGCGGGTTCAGTCCGGCAATGGCATTACCGATGCGGTTGACAAAGTCGGGGTCATTGAGCTCTTCAGGGGCTATCTGCACGGCATCCTGCACCACGATGCCATCGACCACCCACAGCGGTTCACGGTTACCGATGATGGACGAGGTTCCGCGGATACGTATCTTCGGCGCCACCCCTGCCTCGCCGGAGTTGCTCATGAACATCAGGTCAGTGACCTGCCCTTCGAGCATCTGGTCGATGGAGGTGTAGTCGGGACGGATGATGTCTTCCGCCTTGACCGTGGTCACGGCACTCGTCAATGCCCGCTTGTTGATGACCTGGTAGCCGGTCACGACCACCTCGTCGAGGTTCTGCGAGTCATCCTCCAGGTAGATGTTCAGCGGACGTCCCTTCCAGGTGAGATGCTGTGTCTTCATGCCAATGAATGACACGGTGAGCCGGGGCTGCTTCCCGTCCCGGGTCTCGGCCAGCGGAAGTCTGAACGAACCGTCAATGCCCGTGACGGTTGCCTGGGAAGCCCCTTCCTGCTTGACAGAGACACCTGCCAGCGGCTCTCCTTCACGGTCGACCACCTTTCCAGTAGCCGTCTTTCCCTCATCCTGCTTGCGCCGGATGACCACCGTACGGTTGTCATCGGCAATCTCGTAAGTCAGTCCGCTCCCCGCAAGGCAATGGCTGAGAATCTTGTCCAGCGAAGCATCGGTAAAGTTGTAGTCCTTCTTCTGCAGTCCTTCCACGGCATTGTTGCTGTACATGAAGTTCACCTGCACCTGCTTCTTGATTTCCACGAACAGTTCCCGGATGGAAGCCTGTTTCAGCCGGACGGTCACCGGTTTGTCTGTCTGTGCCATCACCACCGACGAACCCGACAGCAGGATGGAGGCAAACAGCAACCGTGCTAGTTTGCGTTTTTCTCTCATAATGTATTGTGGTTAGTGTTTCAATGTATGTCTTTTTTCAGAAATGAGTACCTGATTCTTCTTCAGCGTGATGTCTGCCTCCCCAATCAGGCTGACCACCTCGACAAAGCGGTTGAACGTGTCGTAACGGTCAAGGTCCAGCGTAAAGCGCATCTGTCTGACCTTGTCGCTGCTGAACGAGGCATGCACATCATACCAGCGCTCCATCTCTCTCATGATGTAGTCCAACGGACGGTTGTCGAACACGAAGCGTCCGTGATGCCATGCCGTAGCCGCATAGACATCCGCGGGCAGGATGCGTATGCCTCCCGCCGCATCGACAACCGCCTTGTGCCCGACGGGCAGTGACACCTCCTCCCGCGGGGAACGTACATCCAGCCGTCCGCTTTCGAGGACAACCTCCAGACAAGGCTCGTCCTCCCGGCAACGGATGTTCAGTTTCGTTCCCCGTACCAGGAGGTCCGCCTTTTCCGTATGGATGGTGAAGGGGTGGAGCGAATCCTTGCTGACCTCCAGATAGGCTTCGCCCGAAAGGTTGATGTGACGGTTGTGTGCCGAGAAACCGGTCGGCACGGCCAGGGAGGATTCGGCATCGAGATGGATGTCCGTCCCGTCGTCCAGGCGCACCTTGTACTCACTGCCTTGTGGAACGACGACACGCGTATAGAGGTCGGGCGACAGCTCTTTGTCTCCTGACGGAGCTCCGGTGAGGTCGGCGGAAGCGAACGTCCCGCTCAGCAAGTCGTCGGTACGGACAGACTTCTGTCCGTCGGGCCAGGAGATTTCAGCCAGCGTTGTGCCCGGACCGATGGGACTCTCCTCGCCCGTCCGGAGATACCAGCCTGCCCACGCACCGAAGACCAATATCAGGATGGCGGCAGCCGCTGCGAGCCGGTATCTGCGCCGGTAGAGGCGGGACAACACACCGCCTCGGACGCCCATACGGCGATAGAGTCCCTGCCACGTCCGTTCCTGCCACGCCGTGTTCTCGTCGAGCACCGCTGCGGCCAGGAAGTCGGGCGCGAGCAATTCGTCCGCCAACCGTCGGCAGTCCGCATCACTGTCCGTCAGCCTCCTCAACTCCTCCTGTTCCGGTTCGGTGAGGGTCCCCGTCAGCTGTTTCATGACGAGCTGTTTCACCCGTTCGAGTTTGTTTGTGTCCATAGGGTATGCTGTTTTAACCATAATCTTTGAATTTATACCCTAAGAAACAACCCAACTCCTGCTTGGTGTAATACCTGATGTGATTTTTTTTTGCAAGTCCGGATGAAGCGAAGGGCTGGTTTTCCCTTCCGCAAGCCCGACCTACCGGCTTGCCCGTCCCCCCGGAGAAGCTTCCGCAAGACGGCACCGACGGCTTGCGCATCCCACCGTCGTGAGATGCGCTTCTCGTTTTGCCGAGATGCTCATCTCACCGGTGACGTCATGCTCAAAGGGACAGGAGTGAGATGAGCTAGAGGAAAAGAGGCGTTACGCAGGGTGTGACAACCAGTTGCGGGAAAAGGCACGAAGGAGATGCGCAAGAGGGTCGTGCCGTCTTGCGCATAAGGGCGGAATGAGAGGGCGGAAAAGCGGACCTTGACAGCCCGAAAAGGGAGAAAAAACGAGCTGAGGGAACGAACGGGCATGGGGAAAAGTCCGGAACTTCCTAGCCCAGCTGCATGTGCAGGAGTGGATAGGGTTTCCCCTCCCCGTCCCGTTCAGAACGGGACACGACGCGGAATCCCATGCGCTCATAGAATCCGAGGGCGGCAGTGTTGGCTTCGTTCACGTCGACCCGCGTCGCCTGCAACACCTCGATGGCGTGACGTACCAGCTGACGGCCGATTCCCTGTCCACGGGAAGCATTCTCGACAAACAGCATCTCGATGTTCCCGTCGGCTGTGCCGATAAACCCCGTCAGTCGGGCGTCCTGTTCGAAGCCGACCAGCGTGACCTGTGGGAAATAGGCAGGGA
Source organism: Bacteroides sp. Marseille-P3684 (assembly GCF_900291465.1). GTDB lineage: Bacteria > Bacteroidota > Bacteroidia > Bacteroidales > Bacteroidaceae > Phocaeicola_A. The sequence continues at coordinate 1,165,564 of NZ_LT985808.1, read as the reverse complement.
CCTGCTCCTTGTAGTAGCGGAAGTCCTCTTCGCGAAGGAACTCGTGCGTGGAGCGCACCGCGCTCTCCCATATTTCCAGCAAGCGGGGATAGTCTGTAGGCTCAATACGGCGAATCATAAGTTCTTTTTGGGGATACAAAAATAAGCATCAGGCGGGACATTTCCAAAGGCATCCGTCATGCCGGACGCGCCAACAGGTGGCAGACCGCCAGCAAGGCGTCCTTGAGCCTGCGTCGCAACTGGTGGTTGGCATTGTTGATGTGCTTCTTTACGGTGTTGATGGTGATGTGAAACTCTTCGGCAATCTCCCGCTGCGTCTTGCCGGACAGGCTGGCGGCATAGACCTGGCGGCATGCCGTCGGCAGGTCATCGAAGGCGGCATTGACCATCTGATAGACTTCCGCCTTAATCATCCGGATGGTGACCTCCTCTTCCTGCGGCTCCCGGGAAACGGCTTGTCCTGCATATTCGGTCTCGACACGGGCATGCTTCAGGTGGTTCAAGATGGCATGATAGAGCGACTGGGACAAGTAGGCACGGAAAGCGACGAGGTTGGGAAAGACCTCCTGACGTTCCCAGATGCGGAGCCATACATCCTGGATGAGGTCCGCCACAACCTCCTCGTCCGGAATGTATTGCATGCCGAAATACTTCAAGCGACGGAAGTTCGCTTCATACTGCTGCTTGAAGATACGGATGTCGGTCAGGTCGACTTCCTTGTCAGGGTCTGCATGGTTTCCGGACAGGTTCATGAATGTAGTTCTCCGAGGATGTTTGAAGGGTTGAATCGCCTTTTCGTGCGTCGGCGGTAAAGGTACTACATTTGCAGGAAACATCCATTCATGTGGACGAAGTTTCGCAAAAAAACGGTGATGCCTTGGCTTTGTGATTTGGATAACTTGCACGAAAGTGCATGATTGGCTTGAAAAAATGTAGGCGCAATGATTTATTCGTTCAAAAAAGTGTGTTGCATGGAACGTTATTCGCTGGAAAAAGTGTAGCTTTGCTATGGATAAGGATATGATTACGCCATGCTCAAAAGGAAAATAGAAACATATTTAGCTCAGTGGAAAGAGTCTGAGAACAGAAAGCCTCTTGTAATAAAAGGTATCCGCCAATGTGGAAAAACATACATTGTCCAGAAATTCGCAAAAGAGAATTATGAGAGTGTAGTCTATATGAACTTCATACTTGAGCCAGACAAGAAGTCTGCCTTTACGGGCAATATAGATGTCAACACCATTATTCTCAATCTCTCCGCTTTGATTCAAGGCAGTCGTTTCATTGAAGGGAAAACCTGCATTATCCTTGATGAGATTCAAGAGTGCAAGGAAGCAAGGACAGCCTTAAAGTCATTTCATATAGACGGTCGTTTCGATGTTATTGCTACCGGTTCTCTGTTGGGAGTGAAAGGCTACGGCAAAAGCAAGAATAAGAACGAAGAGGAGGGTTCGGATTCTGTTCCTGTCGGATATGAAACCATGATCGACATGTATCCGTTGGACTTTGAGGAATTCCTATGGGCAAATGGTATCAATGAGGCAGTCATTGATACAGTCAAATCATGCTTTGAGAATGAAACGGTTGTTCCCACCGGGATTCACAAGGCAATGATGGAGTTGCTGTATAGATATACCATTGTCGGAGGTCTGCCGGAGGTGGTGAACTGCTTTCTTGAAACAAAGAATATTGAACTTATATATAAGACGCAGCGTAATCTTATTGCCGAATACGAAGAGGACATGGTTAAATATGCGGACGATGCTGACAAGCCTCATATCCGTGAATGTTTTGAATCTATTCCTACTCAATTGGCTAAAGAGAACAAGAAATTCCAGTATTCCATCGTCAGGAAAGGCGGAAGGTCTTCGCAATATATCGGAAGCATTCAATGGTTAGAGGATGCCGGGATAGTTCGTAGATGTTATAATACACAGATTACGGAACTCCCGTTAGAGGGTAATTCCATCAAAGAGTGCTTCAAGGTATATACCACTGACATTGGCATTCTTACGGCAATGCTAGACTATGGTACCCAAGCAGACATTTTGAAAGGTAATCTTCTTGGATACAAAGGTGCTATCTTTGAGAATCTGATGGCTGATTTCCTATGCAAGTCCGGGCAGAAGCTATATTACTTCCATAAGAATAGTGGGCTTGAACTGGATTTTCTGGTGAGATTCAAGGGTGAATGCGTTATCCTTGAAGTCAAGGCAAAGTCGGGAAAGGCTAAAAGCATGACTACGGTTTTGAAGAACAAGAACGTGTATCATATCAAGCATGCAATCAAGTTGGGGCAATATAATGTAAGTCGTGAGGGGGATATACTCACCATTCCGCTTTATATGGGATTCCTTGTTGAGGATAAGCTTGCGGACGTGATTATTCCTGACATAGATTTGAGTTTGTTGACTACCATTTAACCTCCACATCCGTTTGCCGCATTTGAGGTGGCAAGACAGCTCCCGTCAACGTCTCCGGCAGGCTTATGATAAGCATTTTAAACACCCACAACAGGATAGATGCGGAGCCATACATCCTGGATGAGGTCCGCCACGACCTCCTCGTCCGGAATGTATTGCATGCCGAAATACTTCAAGCGGCGGAAGTTCGCTTCATACTGCTGCTTGAAGATACGGATGTCGGTCAGGTCGACTTCCTTGTCAGGGTCTGCATGGTTTCCGGACAGGTTCATGAATGTAGTTCTCCGAGGATGTTTGAAGGGTTGAATCGCCTTTTCGTGCGTCGGCGGTAAAGGTACTACATTTGCAGGAAACATCCATTCATGTGGACGAAGTTTCGCAAAAAAACGGTGATGNTACTTCAAGCGGCGGAAGTTCGCTTCATACTGCTGCTTGAAGATACGGATGTCGGTCAGGTCGACTTCCTTGTCAGGGTCTGCATGGTTTCCGGACAGGTTCATGAATGTAGTTCTCCGAGGATGTTTGAAGGGTTGAATCGCCTTTTCGTGCGTCGGCGGTAAAGGTACTACATTTGCAGGAAACATCCATTCATGTGGACGAAGTTTCGCAAAAAAACGGTGATGACTTGCGTTCCGCGTCTGCCATCCTTACACCGAAGTCCAAAAACGGATGTCAGATTTCGGGCATTGCAACTTGAGCTTGCGAAAGCTAAATTAGCATAAAAAGGCACCCTATTTCATTTATAAGGAAAATACTAACAATATCTTTGTGCCGAAAAACCAAGAAGATGGGTAACGCTGAATCAAGACGGGTAAAGGCCACCGAAAACTGCACCATCTATTCCATACAATAGAAACTGCAAATACTTTTGACCTATGAAAACGATAAAGACTTCTTTCGATGAAATGTTGGCAAGCACCTCCCCGACTATTCAGCAAGAGGTGTCCTTGGAGTTTGCCATATCCAATCGTATTTATGAACTGATGACAGAACGTGGCTTATCCAAAGTAGAGTTTGCACAGGCATTAGGCAAACGGCCAAGTGAAGTGACCAAATGGTTAAGCGGCCAACATAATTTCACGATAAAGACCCTTTCATTGCTTTCTTCTTTCTTCGGAGAGACTTTGATAAGCGTTAATAAATGATTACAACATGATAAAACGAATATTCCTTTGGGGAGGGCTGATGCTGGCAAGCCTCTGCGCATCGGCACAGAGCGACACACTGCTGATGAGAGTAGGACACCTGCCGGTGTCGCGGAGCGAGTTCCTGTATGCTTATCGCAAGAATGCCGGCGCCCTGCCTCCGTCGGATTTCCTGCGGCGCTTCGTCCGCCTGAAGTGGAGAGTCTGCCAGGCACAGACGGAAGGACTGGACACGACACGACTCTTCCGTCAGCAGTTCGAGAACTGCAAGCTGCGGTTGCAGAAACTCAACCGTCAGCAACAGGCTTCCGTCTCTCCCGAAGCACCGGACACGGACGGACGATGGATTGCACACGTCTGCCTGCGCATCCCCCAGTCGGTCTCCTACAGTGGCACCAGAGCATGGGTGGCAAAGCTCGACTCGGTGTCGGCTGCCATGCCGTCGGCAGGGGAACTGGCAAGCTGGATTGAACAGAACGCCGGACATCTCCCCACCGGATGGCAGGCGGAAATCGTCTGCGTCAAGCCTTACCAGCTGCCCAACGAGCTGCTGACACGGCTGCGTCTGCTGAAGCCCGACGAGACCTCCCGCCCCTTCCTCTCGGCTGCCGGCGTGCATCTCATCGGACGGCTGACGGAAGAAGAGATTCCGGAAGAAGAGGCTGCGCCGAGGGTCCGGGAGACCGACAAGCAATACCTCCTCCGCGAATACCACGACGGACTGCTTGCCGGCATGGTGGAAGACGAACTGCTGCAAACCGACGACGAGCGGCTGAAACACTACTACAAGAAACACAAGAAACACTACCGCTGGAAGTTGCCCCACTTCAAGGGCATCATCCTGCAAGCCAATGACAAGGAACGTCTGGAACGACTCCTGACCTACCTCGACGGCTTTCCCGAAGAGGAGTGGACCGACGCCATCCGTCGGTTCGACGAGGTGGGCGGCTCGCAATGGCTGAAGGTGGAAGAAGGACTATTCCAGATCGGGACCAACGCATCGGTCGACAAGCTCTTCTTCGGACAGGGGGAGTTCACCCCTTCGCCCGACTATCCCTACGTGCAGGTGCTGGGCAAGGTGCTCAAGCGGAAGCCGGAATCCTACAAGGACGTCTACGCACTCCTGGAACGTGACTACAAGGCGGGCATGCTCGCCAAAGAAGAAGAAAAGTGGGCAAAGAAGTTTAAGGTTGAAATAAACCAAGAGGTTTTAAAAACAGTTAAGAGTCACGATGCTATATAGATTAAAGCTGTATCTTCGTTCACTGTTTTTGCATCTTCGTGGCAGTATGAAAAAAAGAGGATACCCGCTTCTCGGCCTGGCGGTTGTGCTGGCAGCCTGTGGCAGTCCGACCGACCACCGCGGCAAGACACCGCTGGTGGAAGTCGACGGGAACTTCCTGTACGCCGAGGATGTGAAGCCGCTCATGCCCGTAGGACTGTCGAAAAAGGACAGCACCACGTTCATGGACAACTACTTGCGCAACTGGGTGGAAGACCGGCTGCTCTATGAAAAGGCTGAAAGCAACGTCCCCGACATGGAGCGCATCGAGGAACTGGTGCAGAGCTACCGCCGTTCGCTCATCATGCACAGCTACCAGCAGAACCTGGTGGCACAGGAACTGACGGACGAACTGTCGGAAGCAGACCTGCGCGACTTCTACGAGAAGAACCGGACGCTGTTCAAGACGGACGAAACCCTGCTGAAGGGGCTTTTCATCAAGGTTCCCCTGACGGCAAAGGACCTCAGCCGCATCCGCCGCTGGTACCGGCAGAAGGACGAAAAGTCCATCGACCACCTGGAGAAATACAGCCTGGGACATGCCGCCGACTATCAGTACTTCTACGACCGCTGGATGCCGGCATCCGCCATACTCGGCAAACTTCCGCAGAAGTTCAAGGATGCCGAGAGCTACTTGCGGCGCAACCGCGACGTGGAGCTGAAGGACACGGCATACTACTACTTCCTGCACGTGGACGAGCTGCTGCAACGGGGAGAAGTGAAACCCTTCGAAGCTGCACGCGACGAGGTGAAAAGCGCCTTGGGCACCCTCCGGCAAGCCGACTTCATGCGCAAGGTAAGGACCGACCTCTACCAACGGGCTGTTGATAACGATGAAATTAAGTATTATTATAACAAAGACCAATGAGAAGACTGTTTACTAGCAAGCTCCTGTTGCTCTTGTGTGCCTGGACGCTGGGCACCGCCACTTATGCACAGGACAATATCATTGACGAAGTGGTGTGGGTTGTCGGCGATGAGGCCATCCTGAAGTCCGACGTCGAGCAAGCCCGCCTGCAAGCACAATACCAAGGCATCAAGTTTGACAAGGACCCCTACTGTGTCATCCCCGAACAGATGGCGGTGCAGAAGCTGTTCCTCCATCAGGCGGTCCTCGACAGTGTGGAAGTGTCCGACACCGAAGTGTTGTCCATGGTCGACCAACGCATGAACTACTACATCCAGCAAGTGGGCTCGAAGGAGAAGTTCGAGGAGTACATGAACATGACCTCCACCCAAATCCGTGAAAAATGGCGCGAGGACGTGCGCAACGAGATGATTGCCGACAAGATGAAACGCCAGATCGTGGGCGACATCAAGGTGACTCCCGCACAGGTACGCCGCTACTTCAGCCAGCTTCCGCAAGACAGCATCCCCTATATCCCGACTCAGGTAGAGGTGCAGATCATCACCCAGCAGCCGAAGATTCCCCAGGAAGAGATTGACCGTGTGAAAGCCCGTCTGCGTGACTTCACCGAACGGGTAAACTCCGGCGAGACACAGTTCTCCACCTTGGCCCGTCTGTACTCCGAAGACCCGGGCTCGGCCCGTCAGGGAGGAGAGATGGACTTCATGGGACGCGGACAGCTCGTGCCGGAGTTTGCAGCCGTCGCCTTCAACCTGACCGACCCCAAGAAGGTGTCGAAGGTCGTGGAGACGGAATACGGCTTCCACATCATCCAGCTTGTCGAGAAGCGCGGCGACCGCATCAAGGTACGCCACATCCTGCTCAAGCCGCAGGTGTCAGAAAAGGACCTCACCGCCTCGCTCGCCCACCTCGACTCCATCGCCAACGACATCCGCAGCGAGAAGTTCACCTTCGAGAGTGCCGCCCTCTATCTCTCGGACGACAAGGACTCGAAGAACAACAACGGTCTGATGCCGAACTCACAGCTGGGAACTTCCCGGTTTGAGATGGGACAACTCCCGCAGGAGATTGCCGTCGTGGTGGACAAGATGAACATCGGCGAAATCTCGAACGCCTTCACCATGATTGATGCCAAGAACGGCAAGGAGAAGTGTGCCATCGTCAAGCTGAAGACACGCATCCCCGGGCACAAGGCAACCATCACCGAGGACTACCAGCGACTCAAGTCCGTCGTACTGGAAAAGCTCCAGAACGAGAAGCTCCAGAAGTGGATTGCCGAGAAACAACGGACCACGTACGTCCGCATCAACGACCGGTGGAAGAACTGCGACTTCCAGTACCCCGGATGGATTCACTAAAACAACAGGAAAAGGAACTGACATTATATGTTTGATACTGAAAAGCGTAGAAACATTCTAGGCGGGCACAGAATATTACTGTTTGGTATTCTGTGCCTGTTTGGCATTTGTGCGGCGCAGGTGCGCCCGACGAACGGCAAGCAGAAAAAGGAGCCACAGAAGACCAAGGTCTACCTGCTGCACTCCGACATCCTCCGGTTCAACAAGGAGCAGAACCCCGACGCACAAATCCTGGTCGGCAACGTACGTTTCCGCCACGACAGTGCCTACATGGACTGCGACTCGGCCTACTTCTATGAAGCCCGCAACTCCTTTGAAGCGTTCGGAAACATCAAGATGCAGCAGGGCGACACGCTGTTCATCTATGGTGACTGGCTCTACTATGACGGCAATTCGCAGATAGCCATGCTCCGTGAGAACGTGAAGATGCAGAACCGGAACACCATCCTGACAACCGACAGCCTGAACTACGACCGGGTGTTCAACCTGGGCTATTTCTTCGAAGGCGGTACGCTCACCGACGAAGAGAACATCCTGACGTCCGACTGGGGCGAGTACAGCCCCGCCACGAAGAATGCCGTGTTCAACTATGACGTCAAGCTCGTCAACCCGAAGTTCACCCTCACCTCGGACACCCTGCGCTACAACTCACAGACCAAGATAGCCAACATCGTAGGCCCCTCGGACATCGTAAGTGACCAGAACCACATCTATTCCGAGCTGGGCTTCTACAACACCACAAGCGGTGAGGCCATCCTGCTGCAACGGTCGGTACTCACCAACCAGCAACGTCAGCTGGTGGGCGACAGCCTGTTCTACAACCGGAACAAGGGGTATGGCGAGGCATTCCGCAACGTGGTCATGACCGACACCGAGAACAAGAACCTCCTGACCGGTGAATACGGCTTCTACGACGAGCTGAAGGGGAATGCCCTGGTGACCGACAGCGCACTTGCCATCAACTATTCGCAGAACAACGACAGCCTCTACATGCACGGCGACACGCTGCGGCTCATCACCTACAACATGAACACCGACTCCGTCTACCGGAAGACATTCGTCTACCACAAGGTGCGCATCTACAAGAGCGACCTGCAGGGCGTCTGCGACTCGCTGGTCTTCAACTCACAGGACTCCTGCATGACGATGTACCACGACCCCATTGTGTGGAACGGCAAACAACAACTCTTCGGAGAGGAAATCCGTGCCTACATGAATGACAGTACCATCGACTGGGCACACATCATCAATCAGGCCATGTCCATCGAACAGATGGACTCGGTACACTACAACCAGGTGAGCGGAAAGGAAATCAAGGCCTACTTTACCGGCGGAGACCTTCGTCAGGTCGATGTCATCGGCAATGTGCGCCTGGGCTACTTCCCTGTCGACGGAAAAGACAGTACGCTCATCGGCTACATCACTGCCGAATCCAGCCTGATGAATGTCTACCTGCTGCAACGCAAGGTACAGAAAATCAAGATGACCACACAGACGGACGGCGTGATGTACCCGATGCTTCAGATTCCTGAAGACAAGCTCTACCTGCCCTCGTTCGCCTGGTTTGACTACATCCGTCCGCTCAACAAAGACGATGTGTTCCGCTGGCGCGGCAAGAAAGCCGGACAGGAGCTGAAGAAGAGCGTCCAACGCAAACCGCCTCTGCCCACGCTGAAAGGGTTGCTGAAGAAATAGCCGGTTCACGATGGGACTCTTTCAGACACGCCGCCCCCGGGGATTCCACCATACCTATATATATTATGGTAGGTCTTCCTCCCGCCGCGCAACTCCGGGAAGGGAAGCAGGCGACAAGGAACGGCTGTTCCGGAAACGCTGGCACCGGCGCACCCCATCCCGCCGCAACCCGCTGCTCGTGCGACTCGTCCTGCTGGCATTGCTGGCAGGACTGCTCTATTACCTGTTAAATGGAAGTCAGACTATTCTATAAGCTACATCTATGAGTGATATAATTCGTGTATTACCCGATTCCGTTGCCAACCAGATAGCCGCCGGCGAAGTAATCCAACGCCCCGCTTCGGTGGTGAAGGAACTCGTGGAAAATGCCATCGATGCCGAAGCCAAGAACATCCATGTGTTGATAACCGACGCCGGGAAAACCGCCATCCAGGTCATCGACGACGGGAAAGGCATGTCAGAGACGGACGCCCGCCTCTCCTTTGAACGCCACGCCACCTCCAAGATACGCGAGGCAGCCGACCTGTTCGCCTTGCACACCATGGGCTTCCGTGGAGAAGCGCTTGCCTCCATCGCTGCGGTGGCGCAAGTCGAACTGAAAACGCGCAGAGAAACCGACGAACTGGGGACGCTGATAGCCATAGCCGGTTCGAAGCTCCAGAACCAGGAACCGGTGTCGTGTGCCCGGGGATGCAACTTCACGGTGAACAACCTGTTCTTCAACGTGCCCGCACGCCGCAAGTTTCTCAAGTCCAACCAGACAGAGCTGAGCAACATCCTGAACGAGTTCGAACGTATCGTCCTGGTACATCCCGACGTGGCGTTCACCCTCCATCACAACGAGTCTGAGCTGTTCAACCTGCCCGTCTCCCCCCTCCGCCAACGGCTGATCGAGGTGTTCGGGAAGAAGCTCAACCAGCAGTTGCTCAACCTGAACGTCGAGACATCCATGGTCAAAATCAGCGGCTATGTAGGCAAACCGGAATCTTCGCGAAAGAAAGGCTCACACCAATACTTCTTCGTCAACGGACGCTACATGCGCCATCCCTACTTCCATAAAGCCGTGATGGATGCCTACGAGAACCTCATCCCTGCCGGCGAACAGATATCCTACTTCATCTATTTCGAGATTGACCCGGCAAACATCGACGTGAACATCCACCCGACGAAGACCGAAATCAAGTTCGAGAACGAGCAGGCCATCTGGCAGATACTCGCTGCCGCCGTCAAGGAGTCATTGGGCAAGTTCAATGCCATCCCGACCATCGACTTCGACACGGAAGACATGCCGGACATCCCGGTCTTCGATACGTCCGGCTATGCCGAAGCACCCCGCATGACCTATAACCCCAGCTACAACCCGTTTGAAACGAGCGAAGAAACTTCGTATGTTCCGGGAACAGGAAACAGCAGCTCCGGCGGCAGGTCGGCGTCCACCTATGTACCCAACTTTGACGAACCGTCCGTGCCCGACAATTGGGAAAGTCTCTACCAGGGAGCACTGAAACCCGACCTCCCCGAATCGGTACCTTCCGAGACTCCGGAAGCCACACCGACGGAACCTGCCACCCATCTGCTCGCCACAGCCGGAGAATCCTCCGCTGCCGGAGCCGGTGCAGAACGTGCCGCCCAGCACTACCAGTTCAAGGGACGCTACATCCTCACCTCGGTCAAATCCGGACTGATGCTCATCGAGCAGACCCGTGCCCACATCCGGGTGCTCTACGACCGTTACCTTGCCCAGATAGTCAAACACCAAGGGACCTCACAAGGTATCCTTTTCCCGGAAGTGGTGCAATTCCCCGCGTCCGAAGCAGTCATCCTGGAAAGCATCCTCGACGATCTCTCCGCCATCGGCTTCGACCTTTCCAACCTGGGTGGAGGAAGCTATGCCATCAACGGAGTACCTGCCGACATTGAAGGCATTGTCCCCGCAACCCTCCTGCACGACCTGGTCCATACAGCCATGGAGAAAGGATGTGGCGTCAAGGAGGAAGTCCATCATGCCCTCGCCCTCGTCATGGCAAAAGCCGCCGCCATCGTGCCGGGACAAGTGCTGAGCAACGAGGAGATGGACGGACTGGTAGACGCCCTGTTCTCCTGTCAGACACCCAACTATACTCCGGACGGGAAAACCATCCTGTCCGTCATTCCGGGCGATGACATTGATGCCTTGTTCTGAGACAGACCGGAATCTCTCCGGACAAAGGCATGAGGTGCATAAAATATATTTTACAAGTTAAGCGCATGCATTTGAACATAGAAACTGACACTTCAAACCCGCCAGGAAAGGATAAAACGAACAATAGGAAAGCACGTCCTGGCCAATATACAGCTTCAACCCGTTGAAGCCTAAGCAAAAAGGCACTTCCCTCAAAAAAGCCTTTCCTATAAATTGCTAGAAAATGAGCCTATTAAGTAATAACTTGCCATCGGAGGCATAAAATAATTGCCTTCATAGACTAATGTTAAGTATAATTTGTGTATCTTTGCATGTAGTAGCCAGTTCTAATAGAAGAGTTTGAACGGTACGAAATTTAATATTTAAGACAAATAATAGTAATTCATAAATAACATAATTATGAAAAAGTTGATGCTTGCACTGGCAGTAGCCAGTTTGTCTTCTGCAGCGATAGCACAGGAGACTTACACAGTGACTGATGTCCCTGTGAAAGAGAAAAGCGTAGAAACCAACTCCTTCTGGAGCAACTGGTTTATCAGCGCTGGTGTGAATTACAATGCGTTCTATTCAAGCCAGGAAGAAGGTATCTCCAAGAATCCCTTCAATGATCGTGGCAAGTTTGGTTTCAATGTAGCTGTTGGTAAGTGGTTTACTCCGGGCTTGGGTATCCGCGCCAAATTCGACGGCGTGAAAGGTGTCCAGGTAAACGGTGGTGTATGGTCACCCGACAACATCGACTTTGACTATTGGAACCTGCACGGCGATGTATTGTTCAACCTGAGCAACATGATTTTCGGCTACAACGAGAACCGCGTATGGAACTTCATCCCCTACCTGGGTGCTGGAGTAATCCGTAACTGCTCTCAGAACAACTACATGATGGGTGCCAACGTAGGTATCCTGAACACCTTCCGTTTGAACAAGCGCCTCAGCGTGAACTTCGAACTCTCTGCATTGGCAGCACCGAAGAGCTTCGACGGCATCGGTTACAAAGCCAGCGGCAACAAGATCTGGAGAGGTGCCGACAAGGTATTCACCGCTTCGGTTGGTTTGACCGTGAACTTGGGCAAGACCACAGGCTTCCGCAAGGCTGTTGACGTAGATGCCTTGATGGCATTGAACGCAAGCCAGCTCGATGCATTGAACTCTGCATTGGCAGCTCAACAGAACGAAAACGCTCGTCTGAAAGAAGAATTGGCCAAGAAGCCGAAGGAAGTAATCAAGACCGACTATCGTAAGGAATACGTAGGTGCTCCGCGCTCTATCTTCTTCAACATCGGTTCTTCTCAAATCGCTTCCAGAAAAGAAATCGTGAACTTGCAGGTATTGGCTGATGCAGTGAAAGCTGACAGCAACATCAAGCTGAAAGTTACCGGTTATGCCGACAGCGCAACAGGTAGCGCCGCATTCAACCAGAAGTTGAGTGAGAAGCGTGCAAACCGCGTTGCTGACGAGTTGGTTAAATTGGGCGTAAGCCGCGACAACCTCGTTGTTGAAGGCTTGGGTGGTGTAGCTACCTTGAAACCCAACTCTTACAACCGTCGTGTAATTGTTGACGTTGTGAAATAATCGCTGAAGATTAAGACTTACTAATTGATAAAAGCCTCTTGCTCTCGGGCGAGAGGCTTTTTTTATTTTGCACCTGTCCGAACGCCGCGTACGGCACGGACAAGGAATAAAGAAAAGGAGAAAGGGGGAGCGGATAATGTCCGCTTTTTCTGTATCTTTGCTCGCCGTGTATACCGTGGCGAACAGCATCATTGAATTAATACAACTGAATCACATTATAGTATTATGGGAAAAATCATACTGACCGGTGACCGCCCGACCGGAAGACTGCACTTGGGACACTACGTCGGCTCATTGAAACGCCGTGTTGAATTGCAGGAATGTGGCGACTATGAGAAGATGTTTGTATTCATTGCCGATGCACAGGCTTTGACCGACAATGCAGACAATCCTGAGAAGGTACGTCAGAACATCATTGAAGTGGCTCTTGACTACCTGGCTTGCGGATTAGACCCCAACAAGGTGACTCTGTTCATCCAGTCGCAGATACCCGAGCTGGCAGAACTGACCACCTACTTCATGAACCTGGTTACCGTATCACGCCTGCAACGTAACCCGACAGTGAAGACTGAGATACAAATGCGCAACTTTGAAACCAGCATACCGGTAGGCTTCTTCTGCTATCCCATCAGCCAGGCTGCCGACATCGCCGCCTTCAAGGCTACAACCGTACCGGCTGGCGAAGACCAGGAACCGATGTTGGAACAGACCCGTGAGATTGTAAAGCGTTTCAACTATGTGTATGGTGAGACTTTGGTGGAACCGCAGATTCTGCTGCCGGAGAATCAGGTGTGCATGCGCCTGCCGGGCACGGATGGAAAAGCCAAGATGAGCAAATCCCTGGGCAACTGCATCTATCTGTCCGACTCCGGGAAAGTGCTCCAGGAAAAGGTACGCAGCATGTACACGGACCCCACACACCTCAAGGTGAGTGACCCGGGCAAGGTGGAGGGAAACACCGTGTTCACTTACCTCGATGCCTTCTGTCGTCCTGAACACTTCGAGCGTTATCTGCCTGAATATCCCAATCTCGACGAACTGAAAGCCCACTACCAGCGTGGCGGACTGGGCGACGTGAAGGTCAAGAAATTCCTGAATGCCATCCTGGATGAACTGCTGAATCCGATTTGTGCCCGCCGCAAGGAATTTGAACAGGACATTCCCGAAGTCTACCGCATCCTGAAAGAAGGAAGCCTGCGTGCACGCGAAGTGGCTGCACAGACATTGAGCGAGGTACGTCGCGCCATGAAGATAGACTACTTCAACGACATCGACTTCATCAACGAACAGGCACGCCGCTTCAAAGGCGAATAAGGGTCCGGACGAATCCCAATACCTGAAGTCCTGAAAACGAAAAGCCATCCGGCTTTGTCCTGCCCTTGCAAAGGGAACGGCAAAGCGCGGATGGCTTCTTATTTTAAAGAGGAGTAATGGAGGAGAGTTTCCCGGCTCTCCTCCTTCCGATATCTGTGGGGAACAATATCGGCCCAACTCCTCTCTCTCCTCTAGTATGTCACAGGAAGGAGATTGTACGGATGTTTCGTGTCCGGGCAATCATCTTCCCTTTCTCTCGACAGCAAAAATACATGGAATATACATGCGACGGATAAATTTATGATGTACAAGTGAAACACATCATTCCTATGATTAACAGTTATTTATCAAATTACCATGATGTACAAATACGGCTGATTTCTCTTTTGTAGAGGTTTCAATCCCCAATTTTCGTCCATCAGAACTGTTGGATAAAGTCATCGAGATTCATATCCTCAATGCCCATCTTTTCCTTCAGGCGCATCTTTTTCCGCGAGATACTGGGCTTGGCAATGTGGTAGATATTGGAGAGCATGTGGATGGAAAATTCCATCTTCAGCAGGCAGGCAAACCTTATCTCGTCAAGCGTCAGATCCGGGAAGCGTTTCTTCAGCCGTGTGGTAAAGCCATCGAAACAGGCATCCGTGTTCTTCACGATGATGTCCCACTCCTCTTCCTCCAGATGGATGGCACCCTGGGCATTCTGCGTCTTCATCAGAATCGGGATGGTGAGCGTGTTCAGACGCTTGTAGAAATTGATGCTCTGGTTCAGCTTCTCAATCTCCATCGCCTCCTTTTCCTTCTTTTCCTGCAACAGCTTCAGTTCGGCAGCCTGCTGGCGTGCCATGAGGTCCAGACGGCTGTTATGTTCCTCGTACAGCTGTTCCTGAATCTTCTTTTTCTTCCGGTAGGTCCGTATAAACAGCAGCAAAGACACAAGGACAAACAGCCCAAAGACATTGATGGCCTGATAAAAACGAGACGTACGCCGGGTGTATGCCTCCTCCGCCTGTGCCAGCTGACGTTGCTGGTGGTCGTGCTCCTGGAACGCATTCAGGTTGCCCATATACTCCTCGTGGTTGTCATAGTCCAGAGAATCACGGTAAAGGAGGCTCTGCTCCAGGTAGTAGGATGCCCTCTTGAAGTCCCCCTTCTCCTGCATCAGCTGAGACATGGTACGGTAGACAGCCGCCTTATGCTTATGGTCCTGAAGATTGATGCTGTCCATCAGGGTCTCTTCCGCCTCATCAAAGCGATGCAGACGGAGGAACGACTCGCCTCTAAGCACACTGCACTCCTGACGTTGCCCCCGACTGTTGTCCAGACACAGGGCTTCTCCCAGGCAGACCAGCGCCGAATCGGGTTGCCCCATCCGGAGAAAGCTCCTTCCCAACTCGCGGAAGCACGAGGCACGGAACAAGGCCGGTTGCTCCCCTTCCGGACGGCTGACCACCTGCGAGAGTACACGGTTCGCATCTGCATACCTCTTCTGACGCAGATAAAGAACCGACAGTTCGTATCGGGCACGGTCCTTCAGGTTCCGGTCTGACAAGGAACGGGCAATCTGCAGGGCCTGCTCCAGACAGGTCTCCTCTTCCTTATACATCATCTTGAAGCGGTAGACGTAAGCCTCTCCCAACTTTGCCTGGAACACGCGACGAGGATTCTGTCCGGCATACTTGCGTGCTTCTGCAAAACTGTTGCTCGCACGCAACCAGGCAAAACGCCCGGTATAGACCTGTCCCAGGTAGTAGTAGAGCTGATAAAGCCGGGCAGAGTCCCCCTTCTCCCTGAAATAGCCGATGGACGCCTTCAGCTCCTCAGGCTTCGGGTTCTTCTCATCGGGCAGAAGCATGGCGCCCTTGTAAGCGATGTAGTGATAGAGCTGCCGGTCTTCCGGACGGAAGGCGGTCGTATCCATCAGCCAGAGTGCATGCAGGGTCTTCTGGGGTGTCTGCTCCAGCGAATCTTCCAGTTGCAGCAAAGCGGGTTGGTAGTGTATGGAATTTCCTGAGTCACATGCCCAGGTCAGCAGGATGAGACTTATCAATAAGAATTGTTTCTTCAAATTCATGTCTTCTCGTTAAAATGTTAAGCGGGTGTAGTGCTCCCTCTGTTGAAAGGAACGGTTCACAGTCAGATGCCGGACACAGTCCGGGGAGCGATGGAGGGGGCCAATGTGCATTGGCTATATGGTGAGACTTGAAAGTCCTAGAAAGACAGTCGGGGGACAGGGAATCCTGACCTGGCTTCACGCCATACGCTTCCGGACCTCACATCGGCAAGGGCTGCTGCCATTGGGCGAGAGCGCATTGCGTATGTTCAGGAGCATCTGACAGGTAAAACCGACGACGCTGTCACGGTTCGCAGGCTCTGAAGAGATGTACAGAAAGCGTTGAGTCATGTTTCCCAGGTTGTACAGCAGTTGTCTAACAGACCGCTGTTTGTTGTCTATTGCAAAGCTAGGGAATAAAAGAAGACAATCCGTCCTTTTTCGATGTACATTTGGTTCTTATGATATTCTTTATAACCCCTTAACTTTCACATCGTGCCCGTTCAACGGCTCTGTTCACAAGGGATTTAGCTGACAAAGGAGTGCTGAACTCACGGAATTTGAGCAGGCTGACCGGCACGGACAGATGTACAAATCAGACGTTCAGCACCCGGTCACCGAGTCGCTTTGCCATGATACGCTGTACCTCGGACAGATCCTTGTAGTGCTTCATGATGGACAGGTACCGGCTCTCGTCGTGCATGTTCTCCGGGTCGAGCAGAGCTTGTTGGGTATGCTTCAGTTCCTCCTCCACGATGGCATGCTTGAAGTCGGTCATCACATGGGGAACCAGTTCGTAAAGCCGTTCCTCGTCCGTGACGATTTTCTGGCTTTTCGTATGATACTTGCTCAGCGTGTAACGTTCATTGGCAAGGTTCACCGCATAGCGGCTGATGTCGGGGTTGGGATGTGTCCCGAAATAGTGTTCGGCACGGAAGCCTTCGTCATGGATATGACTGACAGCCTCGGCAAGCATCTGCCGGTGCAACGGATTATGGAACTGCAAATCGTCAATCTGCAGATTCCCGGCAATGAACTCGGTGACCGTCAGGGGGGCTTCGTTCCCCTCCTCGTCGGTGGTCACACACATCACCCGCTCTCCATAGCGAACCAGCAGCTCCATGATGAGTTTCTCCAACGGATAGAACTTCCGGCTTTCGGGATTGTCCTGCGGGATGTAAGATTCATACGTGTCGGGCACCGGAGAGGGGACAACGGGTTCACCCGGTGCAGGGATTGCCGGAGCCGCCTCACCCGGTTCACCTTCAGGGGCAGCAGTTCCTTCAGCGGAAGGCGACGCCCCCTGTTCGCCGGCAGCACGTTGTGCCTGTATCTGTGCGTTGCGTTGCGCCTTGTATTCCTTCTCCAGCTGCGCTTCCTTCAGTTTGCCCACTTCAGCAATGAGCAGCTTCTCCTCCACCTGCAGCAGCTGGCTGCATTCCTTGATATATACGGAGCGCACGATGGCATCGGGGATGACCGAGATGCTGCGTACGATATCGGTGATGAGTCCGGCACGCTTGATGGGGTCATTGCCGGCATCGTCGAGCAGCAGATTGGCCTTGAAACGGATGAAGTCCACCTCGTGGGCATTGATGTATGCCTGATAGTCCGTGGCATTGTGCTTGCGGGCAAAGCTGTCGGGGTCGTCCCCGTCAGGCAACAGCACCACCTTGATGTTCATTCCCTCCTCCAGCAGCATGTCGATGCCGCGCAAGGAAGCCTTGATGCCTGCCATGTCGCCGTCATAGAGCACGGTGATGTTGTTCGTGAAGCGGTGGATGAGGCGTATCTGTCCCGGAGTGAGGGACGTACCCGAGGAAGCAACCACATTCTCGATGCCCGACTGGTGCATCGAGATGACATCGGTGTATCCCTCCACCAGGAAGCAACGGTCCTGCTTGACGATGGACTGCTTGGCAAAGTAGATGCCGTAGAGCTCATTGCTCTTGTGATAGATTTCCGACTCGGGCGAATTGACATACTTCGCCGTCTTGGCATCGGTCTTGAGGACACGTCCGCCGAAGGCCACGACCTTCCCCGACAGGGTGTGGACCGGGAAGATGACCCGTCCCCAGAAGCGGTCGCGCAGGGAACCGTCGTCGCGGGCATAGCACAGTCCCGTCTTCACGAGGTACTCCGGACGGTAGCCCTTCAGGGTAGCTTCCCGGGCAAATGCATCGTGCTGGTTCAGGCAATAGCCCAGCTGGAACTTGGTGATGATGTCGTCGCGGAAGCCGCGTTGGCGGAAATAGGTCATTCCGACCGTCTGCCCCTCCACATGGCTGCGGAGGATGTTCTGGAAATAGTCGCGGGCATATTCGTTGACCACGAACATGCTCTCGCGGATGCTTTGCGCGTGTTTCTCCTCATCGGTCAGCTCGCGCTCCTTCACCTCGATGTTGTACTTGTGTGCCAGCCACTTCAGCGCTTCGTAGTAGGAGAGCTGTTCGTGCTCCATGATGAAGTGCACCACGTTGCCTCCCTTTCCGCAACTGAAGCACTTGCACACGCCTTTCGAGGGAGACACGCTGAAGGAAGGTGTCTTCTCGCTATGGAACGGACACAGCCCGACGTAGTTCACGCCCCGCTTGCGCAGGGTGACAAATTCCGACACCACGTCGACAATCTGTGCGGCGTCCATGATTCTGTCTATGGTTGCTTGGTCTATCATGTGAACTTGATTCGTTGCGCGAATTTACGAATTAAATGGAGAAAGTGGTCACCCTTCACGCCGCATTCTTCGGCTATTTCATGCTCCGGTAGATTTCCACAATCTCTTCGATGGGGATGTCCAGCTGGGTGAGGCGGGCGAGGAACTCGGGCAGCTCATCGCCCAGGAACTGCGCCTTGCGCAAGGCAAGCACCTTGTGCTTGGCACCCGGCTTGACGAAAAAGCCGAGTCCGGGACGCGTGTAGAGGATATCCAGCTCCAGCAAATAGTCGTAGGCACGCACAATGGTGTTCACATTGACATCGAGCGTGGCAGCATGTTCGCGTACGGAAGGAATACGGCTCTCGTCCCGATATTCCATCGTGAGAATCTCATCGCAAATGCGGTCGGCGATTTGCTTGTATATGGGTTTGTTTTCCTTAAATACCATGACTGGGTTTAGGCGGGTTTGTTTTGATTAAGCTCGCGAAATTACACATTTCCGGACAAAAGGACAAATCAGCCTCGCTTTTCAGGGACAGAATGACACCGGGGCATGCATAAAAGCACTAATTTTGCCCGACGAATTTTTGTGTGTATCATCCGACTAAAACCTACAGCTTATGAAACCAGACACAACAATGACCGAGACCGCCATCTTCGCAGGCGGATGTTTTTGGGGCGTGGAATACTATATGAAACAGCTGCCCGGCATCCTTTCCATCGAGTCCGGCTATACGGGCGGACATGTGGATTTCCCCACCTACGGGGAAGTGAAGTCGCACACCACGGGGCATGCCGAGGCGGTGCGCATCGTCTTCGACCCGTCGAAGGTGGACTATGAGACGCTTGCCAAACGCTTCTTCGAGATTCACGACCCGTGCCAGACGGACGGACAGGGCTATGACATCGGTCCGCAATACCGCTCGGAAATCTTCTATGCCGACGAACGTCAGAAAGCCATTGCCGAGCGCCTCATCGCCTGCCTGCGCGACAAGGGACTGACCGTCGTCACCCGTCTGACGCCCGCAACCATCTTCTGGCCGGCGGAAGACTACCACCAGGACTATTTCGAGAAGAACGGCGAACTGCCGGACTGCCACCGCTATGTGAAACGATTCTGAACGGGAAGCGGACTGCCTTCCCCCGACAACCGCATTGCTTATGAACAAGAAGATACTCGACATTGCCATCCCCTCCATCATCTCGAACATCACCGTCCCGCTGCTCGGGCTGGTCGACGTGACCATCGTCGGACACCTGGGCTCCCCGGTCTACATCGGTGCCATTGCCGTGGGAGGCATGCTGTTCAACATGATTTACTGGATATTCGGCTTCCTGCGCATGGGGACGAGCGGAATGACCTCGCAGGCATTCGGCAGCCGCGACCTCAACGAGGTGACCCGTCTCCTGCTCCGCTCCACCGGTGTGGGACTGCTCATTGCCTTTGCCCTGCTCCTGCTGCAAGCCCCCCTCCGCTGGATGGCGTTCCAGTTCATCGATGCATCGCCTGCCGTACAGGAGAGCGCCACCCTCTACTTCAACATCTGCATCTGGGGAGCACCCGCCGTCCTGGCACTCTACAGCTTCTCGGGCTGGTTCATCGGGATGCAGAACTCCCGCTTCCCCATGTACATCGCCATCACACAGAACCTGGTCAACATTGCCGCCAGCCTGAGCTTCGTCTTCCTCTTCGGCATGAAGGTCGACGGCGTGGCACTTGGAACCCTCATCGCCCAGTATGCCGGGACCGGCATGGCTGTGTGGCTGTGGCTGCGCTACTACGGCTCGTTACGCCGACGCTGGCACTGGCGCGACTTTGCCAACCGACGTGCCATGATGCGCTTCTTCGGTGTGAACCGTGACATCTTCCTGCGTACGCTCTGCCTCGTGGCGACCACGGTGTTCTTCACCTCCACCGGGGCACGTCAGGGAGACATCATCCTGGCCGTCAACACCCTGCTGATGCAGCTCTTCACCCTCTTCTCCTATGTGATGGACGGTTTCGCCTATGCCGGCGAGGCGTTGGGCGGACGGTACTACGGCGCAGGCAACCACCCGGCATTCCGGCAGACGGTGCGTCGGCTGTTTGCCTGGGGCACGGGCGTGGCAGCCCTGTTCACCCTGCTCTACGTGGCAGGCGGACAGTCGTTCCTGGGTCTGCTTACCGACGAGACTGAGGTCATCACTGCCTCGGCGGACTATCACTATTGGACGCTTGCCATCCCCTTCGTCAGCTTCTCCGCCTTCCTGCTCGACGGACTCTTCATCGGTACCACCTCGACCCGCTGGATGCTGCAATCCATCTTCGTGGCGTCGGCCTGTTTCTTCCTCATCTACTGGCTCGGAGCCGACCGCTGGGGCAACCACGCCCTGTGGCTTGCCTTCCTGGTCTACCTGGGCATGCGCGGCGTGATGCAGGCATGGCTGGGGCGGAAGCTGGTGTTCGGACGAGGCGGATAAGCGTCCGTCAAAAGCACAAGAGAACGGGGAACAGGTTGACGGGGAGGAATGTAAGGACGGACCTTTGCGGATACTCATATTATCTTTACCTTTGCCGGAAACATCATAAACACCTTACTTGAATATGGCAAAATATAAACGCATCCTGCTCAAGCTGAGCGGGGAAAGCCTCATGGGCGAAAAACAATACGGCATCGACGAGAAACGGTTGGGCGAATATGCCGCACAGATTAAGGAAATACACGACATGGGCGTACAAATCGGCATCGTCATCGGTGGCGGAAACATCTTCCGCGGACTGAGTGGTGCCTCGAAAGGCTTCGACCGCGTGAAGGGCGACCAGATGGGCATGCTCGCCACGGTCATCAACAGTCTGGGACTCAGCTCGGCACTGGGAGCCGTAGGCGTCAAGGCACGCGTGCTGACTGCCGTCCGCATGGAACCCATCGGCGAGTTCTACAGCAAGTGGAAGGCCATCGAGTGCATGGAACAGGGCGAAGTGGTCATCATGTCTGCCGGGACGGGCAACCCCTTCTTCACCACCGACACAGGTTCGTCATTGCGCGGCATCGAGATTGAAGCGGATGTCATGCTCAAGGGTACGCGCGTTGACGGCATCTATACCGCCGACCCGGAGAAAGACCCGACAGCCACGAAGTTTGCCGACATCACCTATGACGAAGTGCTGAAGCGCAACCTGCGCGTGATGGACCTCACCGCCACCTGCATGTGCAAGGAGAACAACCTCCCCATCATCGTCTTCGACATGGACACCGTGGGCAACCTGAAGAAGGTCATTGCCGGCGAGGCTATCGGCACCCTGGTGCACAACTGACGCCTGCACGCCGCACACAGAGATACAGAGGCACAAAGACACAACGTACGGGGGATTCTCCCTCATACCGGTTGTGCCTTTGTGCCTCTGCCGCTATCAGGGGCTCTCAGAACTCCCATCCGAGACGGACATTCACCGAATGCTGGAGACACGAGGGTTCGGAGATGAGCCACAGGCTGGCAATCCGGTCCAGTATTTTCCAGTGGAAGTAGCCGCTATAGTCCACACCGACCACCCAGTGCGGACTCAGGTGGTAATCATAGCCCAATGCAAAGCCCAATGCCGTACGGACTGTCCTGTCCTTCTCACGGGTGTCGGGGACGTAGCCTTCCTCCCAATAGGTCTGCGGCAGGTAAGTCTTGCGTACGTTCACGCCCAACGTCCCTTGCAGGAACAGTGCCGAACGGCGTGTCTGTACGAACTCCCACCCGACGCCGTAGTCACCGCTCAGTTCCCGTATTTTCCAGTCGAGCCGTCCCTCACCCGGTTTCTCCATCGAAGAAGGATAAGTCCCCATTCCATGCCCCTGGTTAAAACCTGCATGAAAATCCGCCAGGATATAAATCCGGTTCGAAGGGTAGTAGCGCACCTCTCCACCCAGGCGGTAACCGTTCTCGGTATAGGGATTGCCGGGGAAGTTCTCATAACCGCCCAGGACACTGATGCGCCAGTTTCCTTCCTGTGCCACGGAAGCGGTCATGCAGACTAAGGCAACGAGGAAGCCAATCAATTTCTTCATAGGTCTGTACTGTTTGTCATCGTACCAATTTGCCACAAATATAACCATATTCCCAGAGATAAATAATCGGACGCGCCGACTATTTCCGCGTCAGAAAGACTGCATTTCCACAAAAGCATTACCTTTGCGCCATCATAGACCAACCAACAACACGTATGAAAACATGGAAACTGATTGCCGGCACCCTGCTCACCCTGCTGGTGTGCCTGCACCTCGCCTCCTGCGGCGAAGAGGATTATTCCACCCCGACAGCCGACGCGCTGGTAAACACCACCTGGACCGGCAAGGATTCCGGGAGCATGTACAACCAGATTATCATCGTCAGCCGTACCAACCTGACTTACATTGTCCGTGCCGAGAACGGCGAAGAGTCCTCGCGCGAAACGATGCAATACACCTACAACGAGTCCGACGGTACCTTCCGTGCCTGGTCGGGCAGCTTCGAGATGAGCGGCACCATCAACAATGCCTACATGACGCTCCGCATCGGCGACGAGCAGCTCATCCTGGACAAGGAATAGGAAACTCACCCTCGCTCTGAGGCAACCGCTCCCCTCCGCAAAGCACGACGACTTTGCGGAGGGGAGTTTTTTATCGGTTTGCCTCCGCCTTCCTGCCTCACTCCTTTCCCCTTCACCCTTCCCCTTCAGACACTCGTCCTGTTTTTTCAACCGACGCCGTCACTGTCCGGTCACCTCCTTTTCATCATCTTCCGTTTATTTTCTGATTTACTTCCGCTTATCCAGGCATGTTCAATAGTGGGCACGAATACTACCTATCTGTCGAACACCGTGAACGAGATGTTTGGCTGCAATTTGAAGTCGTTAATCAACTGGTACCGTGTGCAATACGCCAAAGAGGTGTTGCGTCGCGGCATCTGTCGGCTGAAAGACATCCCCTTCGTGTGCGGGTTCGCCTCCAAGAGCACCTTCTACGCTTCCTTTAAACGCTGTGAGGGCATCACCCCCAACCGCTTCATGAACATCTGTCGGAAGGGTTGTGAAGAACAATAGAAAGAAAAGAGAATAAAACAATTAAAGTTATTATTAATCTTTAAATTTAAAGTTTTAGTATGATGAACAAAAAGTTAATGAGTACGCTCCTGTTCAGTGCAGCCTTGCTCTCAGCAGGAGTGGTGACGTCATGTAAAGACTACGATGACGACATTGACGAGCTTCGCGCAGGTCTCGAAGCCGTTGAGAGTCTCGCGTCTGAACTTCAGTCACAAATTCAAAAAGGTGCCATCCTGACCGATGTGACCGCCACTTCCAATGGAGTTCGTCTCACATTGAGCAACGGCAATACCTTTGAACTGACCAATGGCGTTGACGGCGAAGACGGCAGCGTCGTTGAAATCGGACCAAATGGTAATTGGTTTATTGATGGCGTAGACACTCAAAAGCCTTCGCGCGGCGAAAAGGGAGATAAAGGTGATCCCGGAGAAAAGGGTGAACAAGGTGAACCTGGAGAACCAGGTACTCCCGGGCAATCAACCTCTTCTGTTTATTACTATCCTGGAACAGAAGGGGATGAAAACGGATATTGGATCAAAGTCAATGTTGCAGCTGACGGTTCAGAAACAAAAGAAAACACCAACATCCAATGGACTGCCTCTATCAAGACTGAAGGCGTAATTGCTATTTGGGATAACGATGTCCTGACATTGCGCAACGTAGAAGGCTATGAAGGCGATTTGGTTATCTCGTTAAGAGGTGATTTGAAAGCATTGGTATTCCAGCCTGAATTGGTTCTGGATGGACAAAATGCAATGGAATATGCATATATTCCTTATCATCCTGTAACGTTTGATGGTTCTGAAAAGACCGGTATGATGACTGTACATCAAGTTGTCACCGGTGAAGGCTATGCAGAACTGGCTCAACCTTACACCATTAAAGATGAAGCTGTCGTAAGCGAGAATTGGGGATTTGTGAATCCGACTTACTGCAAGGAGTATCACATGAACCCGACTACTGCTATCATCAGCGAATTTTCACAGGAGAACTTAGGTGTAACTTCTGATGACCGTGACTTTATCCAAACCAGAGCTGCCGCATCCAATCCGATGGCTGTTTGGTTCAAAGATGTAAGAGACGGAAAGATGCAAGTCGGCATCAAGATGGAAGGTCAGTTAGTAAAGACACAAGAAGAAGACCGTACTAACGAGTCCTATTTCTATCCTGCACGGAAGGATGACTCCAAGATTACAGACCTCGCCATCCAAGTTCCTTTGGATGAACAAAGAACTGAAGTTATCACCTCCACTTATTCTTCTGTATATGCTTCACAGATTGCTATCGAAGCTTTGGCTTACAACACTTCCAGCAATCACATCATTACAGAAAAGGAGTTTGATACTGATCATCCGGTAGGTTCGGCAAGTACCCACTCCAATCCCATTGGTGGTGGCGCCCACTTATATGATAAAGCTAAAGACGCAGCCGAGCAATCTGCAACAGTTGAATTAGCTTACAGTGATGCCAACGGTATCAATTTGAATGAATTGGTTCGTATACACGTAACAGCAAACTCAAGACGTTCATGGAATGCCGCAAAAAGCATCTATACTTGGAATGAAGATTCTCTGAAAGCTCATGGCATGGAATTTGCGTTCGAAAAAGTTCCTTTCACTATTGGTTCTAACGCGACCGAACAGTCACAGAACCACTGTGTATTGGTAACAAAGACCAATGAAGCCGGTGAAGCTTACACATCTATCGCTGCATGCGGTGTAGATAGCAACAGTGATACTGACCTGCTCGACTGCAAGATTGACTCAACCAAGATTGGAAAAGCGATTGCTTCTGTAGGACGTACTCCGTTGATTCGTGTTTCTATCAAGAATACAGAAAATGGAGAGGTTGTAGAAGCCGGCTTCATCAAGTTCAAAATTATCGCTCCTGAAACACCAGTTGCTGCTGAGAAATTCAACTTGGGCGACTTCTTCTATCGTTGTGGAGACCAAACCAAGAAGATTACATGGCATGCTATCGAAACCAAGTTGCTGGAAGCTACTGCTGAATCTTCAAAAGAGACCTTTGATGCGAACTACCACATCGTTGCTGATGAAAACCATGAAGTAATACAATTTGTTCCTGGCGGCGAAGATATGTATGGCTATCCGACCTATACGCAAGTTCCTGCTATTGGTACAATCCACGAAATTGCCAACTACGGTGCTGAAACAACTGATGTTCTCTCATGGACTATCGACCGTGCAGACTTTGTGGCATTGGCTAAAAATGAAGGTTATCCTGTTGTTACTATCACAAGATATGTGAAGTATGAACCTAACAAGGGTCTGGGTAACACGGGTACGGCCAAGAAGCCTATCTATTTACCGATCGAAATCACATTGAAGTATCCGAAGGCTGTCTTGAGAAATAAACTCTCAACTTACTGGTATGCAGACAATAGCATGTCAGAAACTTCTGCCGGTGACTATAAGAACATGCGTGCTATCCACGCCAATGTAGATGTACCTGCTACAATCACTGACATGAAAGCAGCCAGCTGTGACTTCTATGTAGCTTTGGACAGCCGTTTCGAAAAGAACACAATCGGACACTCTGGCAACGGTACTATGGGCAGTAGCTGGAATATCTCTAACGGTCCCGGTGATGTATGCTTTGCAGTCAATGAAAATGCACCGAAGTTTATCATCCAACCGGAAGATACATGGAATGTAGTTTACGACTGGAACAAGGAAAGCAACTTTACTTCTTTCCAGAATGACAGTCTGGTTTATTACTACTACTTCTCACTTGCCAACAACAACAGAACAGTCAAAGGCGTAAGCAATACATCTTACACTTTGGGCGTTGCCAACACAACTGCCAATAACGATGTAATGTTGTTTACGGATGCAGAACCTTACGAATTCAAGAACCAAATTCTGACTGCCAATGGTACTCCTATTGCTAAGCTGAACTATAATCCTCACAATTCTCATGTAAGAGATCACGGTGTATGGTTGGAGCTGATGAACAACGCTGTAGCCAAAGATCTCTTGAACGTTCCTGAATCTTGGGATGGCGATCTTAGCAAAGCTGAAACTCTGTTGAAGAATACATTGGATGTCAATATTGGTGTAGCTGCATTTAACAGAGAGTGTGGTGCCTTCTTACCTACCGCTGATAATACATTTGATGTAGAGTTCTTGAAGCCTGTTTATGCACAACCTAAAGACGAAGTTCACTTCGTAGATGCATACGATGGCGGTGAACCTGAGACTGAGGTATACCTGGCTGACCTGATTGACTTCTATGATTTCAGAGTCCGTCACTTCGCTGACTACTTGGATTACTATCATTACTATGAGGTATCTGACATTTCAGTTGATCCGCAAGAGATCTTGACTAATATGAACAGTGCCGATGGTCAATGGAGACCCTTGAAAGAAGTTACTAACGACGTAGAATTCAAAGTTTATCGTTGGAATGATACACTTGGAGACTATGCGCGAGTAGACGATGGTTATGTTGTTAATACTGCTGCTGGTGTTCCCGCTATAGGCTCTACCATGAGAGATATTGCTGAGAAACACTTCGACAAGTTGACGTACACCAACAACACTGCAACTGTGGTGAACTTCGATATCAAGATACCGGTAAAGATCAAACACAAATGGAGCCAAGAAGAGTTTGTTGTTTGGGTAAACGGTACAGTAGGTAGAAC
Source organism: Bacteroides sp. Marseille-P3684 (assembly GCF_900291465.1). Taxonomy (GTDB): domain Bacteria; phylum Bacteroidota; class Bacteroidia; order Bacteroidales; family Bacteroidaceae; genus Phocaeicola_A. Next base: position 1,138,308 of record NZ_LT985808.1, on the reverse strand, counting down.
TCAAGCAAACTAATTCACTTTAAATTCTAAGTAATTAGGCAATCTGTTGGAGGGCACATCTCACAAACGAGAATGTGCCCTTCTTTTTATCCTTCTTGTCCTCCAGCCACAAACCCGGTGACCAGCCGGTGACCAACTTTGAAGAAGAATGAACTGCTTTTACGACGAAATAGCTGTCCTAAAACATAAAATTGCACAAAAATCCGGACCGGGGAAATGGGATGAAGCGACGGAGGTAAATGCCTTATATGTCAATGGCTGCACGCTAAACATCAGCAGTGCAGCCATTGACGTATGTAAATTCTATTCAAATGTGCGGAAACAGGTGACTAAACAAGGTTCATAGACGTGCCCACTATTGAACTGAACTTCGACAACGAAAGTTCGCGATCCAGATATACCTTGTGGACATCCAGATACTTAAGGACCTTCTGATAAAGCTCCGTCCGTGGGTTTCCTGACAGCTTGGTAGGAGTAAAAGGAAAACTTTTTCCTTCTCTACCTTGTACTATAGCATCCATATTACACTCTTTTATCGCAAATGTGATTTACGAGGCAAAAGTAAACAACCGCTTCACACCAAGCAACACTTTTTTCAAAAAACAGAACCGTTAATCATCATATTTTTAAACTATTGGAATTTCATAGGGGTAGCTATGACAATATATATACATTATAAATATCTAAACAATCTATACGCGCGACCAGCTGTAACAGGAGGCTCTCAACGCATCCTGCATAAGTAATCTTTTTTCTTATAATTCCCGGAACGAACGGTTCCGCATCCTGCATTCTGTGGCTGCCTATTGACAAAATGTCAAACGAAGCTCTCCACACGCCCCTTCCTCGCACCAAAATACAGTTTCGTGGATTCCGAGGCCCTTCTCGGGCGATTCGCAAAATACACATTGTCGCCTGACGGGAGATTTTCATCCCACCGTGACGGATGAAAGTCGTCCGATTGCATCCTTCTTCTGTTCATGACTCTGTTTTACCGTTCCATTTATTACCTTCTGATTAGTTGACGTCCCTTCCTTCCAGAGAGTGAAACTTCAGATTTTTGCCTTTCACTCTCCAAAGATTTGACTTCCGCGGATGAAACAATATTGTTTGGGAGGTGAAACAATATTGTTTGACTTGCCAAACACAAGTGTTTGATGCGTGAAACAACATTGTTTGAGCGTTAAAATGTAAGGATTTCGAAAATCAAACGTATAGTTTTCTAAATTCAGAGGCATTTTCGGACGTTTTCATTCACACGTCTTCACACTTGCTTGCTGATTTGACGGAAATGCGCAAAATACGAGTTAGCCGGAAAGGGCATCTGACGCAAATCTGTCAAGCAAACGGGTCCGAACGGCATCTTTTTGACTTCCGCCACAGGAAACAGGGAAGGGCGACACCCGCGCCCCATCGCTTCGGCAGAGCCTACAGCCCCGCACTGCCTTTTTTCAGCCCCGGAAAGCGAAAATGAAGAGATAGCAACCCCTTTTGCACGATTTACAATGCCCGAAAATCCGATATTTAGCCTAAATTTGCCTCACCAGCAAATGATATGCATCAACACTCAGCCGACAGGTTGACGAGCCGACAAGCCAGCAGACTATGGAAAGAAATTCATTGGGGTTAATACCTGCACGCTTGCCGCCCGCCAACTTGTCGCCGTGTTGATGGGTTTGCTCCCGTATGGGTTGCCGACGAGCCTCCCCTTGTGAACCGGACCTTCCCGGCAAGCAGGCGGTCCTTGTCCACCCGTCCGTGCGGTCCATCCGTCCACTTATAAACAAACATAACCATGACCAAACCTTTTACTCACACACTGACGGCTCTCATCGCCGCTGCATGCCTGTCGGGCTGTTCCATCACGCCCCGTTCGTTTGTAACCATCACCAACACCCTGCCTGACGGACGGCAGGGCGAAATGGTCGAAATACCTCTGGAGGAACTCCACAAGCTCCATCCGGCAGACGGTGAGAGCTACCTCGTCAGCGAAGGCACCGGAGAACCGGTTCCCTCGCAAGTGACCTACGACGGGAAGCTCATCTTCCCTGCAAGCGTCGACGGCAAGTCGTCAAAAGTCTACATCATCCGCACGGGCATCGCCGACAATGTGCCCGCCACAAGCGTCGGCAGGAAATATCCCGAACGCCTCGACGACCTTGCCTGGGAAAACGACAAGGCGGGTTACCGTGCCTACGGTCCTGCTCTGCAAGCCCGGGGCGAGAAGGCTTTCGGCTACGACATCTTCACCAAGTCGGTTGCCACACCGGTGCTGGAACAACGCTATGCCCTGGAGACCGACCAGGCTGCATGGGACGAGGTCCATGCGCTCGACAAGGCTGGACAGAAGGCGAAGGCAGACCGCCTGCGCGACTCCATCTCCTACCATGTGGACCACGGCAACGGCATGGACTGCTACGGCGTCGGTGCCACCCTCGGCGGTGGAACGGCAGCCCTGCTGACAGACTCGGGGATTGTCTACCCCTCCTGCTACAAGGAGTGTGAGGTGCTCGACAACGGTCCGTTGCGCTTCACCGCCCGCCTCGTCTTCCATCCGCTGACGGTCAACGCGGACGGCAATGTGGTCGAGACACGCCTCATCTCGCTCGATGCAGGGTCCTACCTCAACCGCACGGAGGTGACCTACGAGAACCTGTCCGCTGACACGCCTGTGGCTGCCGGCATCGTGCTCCATGCCGAGAACCCCGAGGGCTATTCCGCCGATGCGGAACAGGGCTACATCGCCTATGCCGACTTCACGGACAATGCTGCGGGCGACAACGGCATCCTCTTCATCGGCGCCGTCACTCCGCAACCCATGAACGATGCAGACGTACGGCTCTTCAACGCCGACGAACGGCAGGAGCACTCCGGTGCGCTGGGACATGTCCTGGGCATCAGTACCTACCATCCGGGTACGCCTTACCTTTATTATTGGGGCAGCGGATGGAGCAAGGCGGACGTGCCTGACATGCCGACGTGGGAAGCTTACCTGAAGAGCTTCGCACAACGCCTGCGCAGTCCGCTGATAGTGAAAGTAAACTGAGCCTTCCGCAGACCGGAGAGGAGGACCTGTCTGTCCGTCCACGGAAACACCAACCGAACCATTGATATGAACAAGACCCTTTTCAAGACCCTTGCAGCCTGCCTGCTGTTCCTGCTTCCGGCTGCCACCCTTTCCGCCAAACCCGATGAAGCTGCCAAGGTGCGGCAGCTCATCGAACGGGTCAACCGGCACTGGCAGGCGGAACACAAGCCCGAGACAAATGCCTTCTGGGACAACGCTGCCTACCACACCGGCAACATGGAAGCCTACTTCCTGACCGGCAACGAGGACTTCCGTGTGTACTCCGAAGCCTGGGCAGCCCACAACCGCTGGATGGGGGCACGCAGCAACGACCGCTCCCGGTGGAAGCTCACCTACGGGGAGACCGACGACCATGTGCTCTTCGGCGACTGGCAGGTGTGCTTCCAGACGTACGTTGACCTCTACAACCTCGCCCCCGACGACCGCAAGATACGCCGGGCACGCGAAGTGATGGAGTATGAGATGAGCACGCCGCGCCGCGACTACTGGTGGTGGAGCGACGGACTCTACATGGTGATGCCCGTCATGACGAAGCTCTACAAGGTGACGCACAACAGGCGCTACCTCGACAAGCTCCATGAGTACCTGACCTACTCCGACAGCATCATGTTCGATGCGGACGAGCACCTGTACTACCGCGATGCGAAGTATGTCTACCCCCGTCACAAGAGCACGAACGGCAAGAAGGACTTCTGGGCACGTGGCGACGGATGGGTGCTCGCCGGACTTGCCAAGGTGCTGCAGGACCTCCCCACGGACTACCGCCACCGCGACTTCTTCGTACAGAAGTTCCGTGACATGGCTGCCGCCGTCGCCCGTCTCCAGCAACCGGAAGGCTACTGGACACGCAGCATGATGGACCCCGCACATGCCCCCGGACCGGAGACCAGCGGAACGGCATTCTTCACCTACGGCATGCTCTGGGGCGTCAACAACGGTTACCTCGACGAAGCGACCTTCCGCCCCGTCATCGGGAAGGCATGGAAGTACCTCTCTGAGACAGCCCTCCAGAAGGACGGTTCGGTGGGTTACGTACAGCCCATCGGCGAGAAGGCAATCCCGGGACAGGTGGTCGACGCCCACTCGACGGCAAACTTCGGCACAGGTGCCTTCCTCCTGGCAGCCTGCGAATATGTGCGCTACCTTGAGGCGCCGCGTCAGACTGACCGCGCCTACTGGTGCAAGCTCGCCTACGACATGGCGTATCCCGTGCTGAGCAACCTGGCAAAAGGTGAACTGCAAAAGAACATGCTGGTGGAAGTCAGCCCCACGTGGGACGGACGGGACAAGCGCGTCACCTACATGGAGTGCTTCGGACGGCTCATGGCAGGCATTGCCCCCTGGCTCTCCCTCCCCGACGACAACACCGACGAGGGGAAGATGCGCCGTGAGCTGCGCGAGCTTGCCCTGAAGAGCTATGCCCAAGCCGTGGACCCAGACAGCCCCGACTACCTCCTGTGGCGCAACGAAGGCCAGCCGCTGGTGGATGCCGCCTACGTTGCCGAGAGCTTCCTGCGTGCCTACGACGCCTTGTGGGTGCCGCTCGACGAGACGACCAAACAGCGCTACATCACGGAGTTCACCCAGATGCGCCGCATCGACCCGCCGTACACCAACTGGCTGCTCTTCTCCTCGACCATCGAGAGCTTCCTAGCCAAGGCAGGCGCCCCCTATGATGCCTACCGCGTCAACTCCGCCATCCGCAAGGTGGAGGAGTGGTACACCGGCGACGGCTGGTACTCCGACGGTCCCTCGTTCGTGTTCGACTATTACAGCAGCTACGTGTTCCACCCCATGTACCTTGAAACGCTCCAGGCGATGAAGGATGCCCGCAGCCACACACGTATCGCCTATGACAAGTACTACGACCGCGCCCTGAAACGGGCACAGAAGTACAGCCTCATCCTCGAACGTTTCATCTCTCCGGAAGGGACCTTCCCCGTCTTCGGACGTTCCATCCCCTACCGCATGGCAGCCATGCAGCCCCTGGCACTCATGGCATGGTATGACGAACTGCCTGCCGGGGTGACTCCGTCGCAGGTGCGTTGTGCGCTCACCGCCGTGATGCACCGCATGTTCGACGGGAAACAGAACTTCAACGAGGGCGGTTTCCTCACCATCGGCTTCAACGGACGTCAGCCGGACGTTGCCGACTGGTACACGAACAACGGCAGCCTCTACATGACCTCGCTGTCGTTCCTTCCCCTGGGACTTCCCGCCGCCCATCCGTTCTGGACGGACGCTCCGCAGGAATGGACTTCCCGCCGTGCCTGGGGTGGAAAGCCTTTCCCGAAAGACCACGTCTGGCACGATGACATCCGCACGTCGGACTTGTTCTGACGTCCGGCTCTTTCAGCCCTGACATACATGCACTGAAACGGAGACACCGAGTCTGCATCCCGCTCTTGCAGGACACACAGGCTCAATGTCTCCGTTTCGATGTTTTATGCACTTTGATTACACAGGTCGTCGTGTCGCGCACATTCGCCCACCCTTCCCGTTCAAGAAACAAGCTGTCAAAATCGCGGGCGGTCAATGCATTCAGCGCGTTGTGCAGGGCACTGTTTTCAGCAAGCAGCCTGCGCTGTTGCCTGCTAAGCGGTCCTTCCTTCCAACAGTCCCTGTAACGGGGAAGCTTGTCCAACATGGCGCATAGGGCAGCGCTCGAACTTGCCCCATTGCGGATAGACTCACGAGCCTCTTCAATCAGCCTTTGTATGGTCGGATTGGCCAGGATTTCGTCGGTATAGGAAAGCATGGCACCGTATGAGAGCATGCCATATTCGCTCTGAATGCTGACGAGATACGGTTCGACCTCTTCCCTTTGCCGGGTCTTCTCCGGCCTATCCTTCCAGGCAGTCAATATACTGTCATAGATACAGATATATTCCCAATAAACCTTTTCCACGGGACGCAGACTACGGAAGTAAGCTTTCAGCTCCGGCGTCCGTACATTGATAAAGTCGCCAATCTTACCCGCCACTTCACTCGAATTGATTCGCATCGAGTCCGGAATAAGCGGAAAACCGGATTGCGCAGCCGCCGTCATGCAACAAGCCACCAATCCCAACAGAAACAACTGAAGTTTTTTCATCGTGTGCTATTTTATAAGTGATGATTCTTTGAATTGACCGGACGCCTGGTCCCGTTCTATGTGTAAATCCTCTCCCTTCGAGAAGCCACATACGGTATTCACTCCTTGCAGAGACATCGTTTTTTACGTACGCAAAATCAGGATTTTCCAGGAAATAGGTTCATAAGAACGTATGTTTTACAACAGGGTTTTGAAAGTAGTTTGTTCCCCGTACCGACTACTTCTGCACCAGTTCATTACGATCAGCATCTGTTACTCTTTGTGCATGTTCCATTCAATTTTTCAGCAACGCTGTTAATGCATGATTTCTGCATCATTGTTGCATGATTCTTCACTCTTCTCTAAAAGAAAAGCCTCTAGGTTTGCAAGCAGAAGGTAAGCCAATATACCTCCTCTTCAAGTTACAAAGCGGAATAAAACGAGCTAGAATCTAAAACATACGAGCAACAATGAAATCTAATCCATCAACAAACAACAAAAGGTATCTGTTCGCCTTGCTGTGTTGCGCAGGATTCGTGGGCAGCTTCCCACTCGGGATACAGGCATCCACGACCGAAAGCTACACAATCCAACAACAGACACATACTGTCCTAGGGCTTGTAAAAGATGCCAAGGGAGAACCTGTCATTGGCGCCAGTGTCAGAGTTAAAGGGAGTAACACTGGCTCTATCACGGACCTCGACGGACGATTCAAAATCAGCGTACCGGGAGAGGGTAAAGTCACCCTTGAAATCTCTTATATCGGCTATGTAACACAGGAGATTGAGACTGTTCCCGGCAAGGAAGTTATTGTCCAGCTTCAAGAAGACAGTCAGTCTTTGGAAGAAGTTGTAGTAGTCGGCTATGGCACCATGCGTAAGAAAGACCTGACAGGTTCTGTCATCCAGATACGTCCCGATGCGTTGGCGAACGAAGCACCGAAGACCGTACAGGACGTTATGCGCGGTACACCGGGATTGAATGTTGGCTATGATGCATCTGCTAAAGGTGGAGGCTCGCTCCAGGTGCGTGGACAACGTTCCATCTACACCAGCGGAGGACACAATGACCCACTCATCATCCTCGACGGCATGCAGTTCTATGGTGAACTGTCTGAAATTAACCCGCAGGATATCGGACAAATTGACGTACTGAAAGATGCCTCCGCAGCCGCCGTTTATGGTGCAAAAGGTGCAAACGGTGTCATCGTCATCACCACGAAAAAAGGCAAATTAGGCAAACCGACCATTAATGTGACTGCCACCCTAGGCATCAACACGCGGAGTGATTATCGCGATGTGTTCAACCCTGATGATTACGTACAATACCTCACCGACTGGCACAAGACCACAACCTACGGTGTGAATCCTGAAACAGGACGTTATGAAGCTTATCAGACCGGTAGCCATGCCAAACAGCCGGGATACTACGATAACCCCAACAAGCTTGCTCCCTATGGCATCACCCAAGACCAGTGGGCTGCCTATTCCAACAATACCGAAGGTGAAAGTCTCAGAAGCATCTGGGGACGCCGCCTGGGCATGGAGGACGCCGTATTGCAGAACTTCATAGATGGCAAGACGTTTGACTGGTACGATAAGACCTTCCGTACGGGCATCAATCAGGACTATAACGCCAGCATTTCTGGAGCAAGTGACAAGATGAACTACTACATGTCCTTCGGCTATCTGAAAAACGAGGGAGCCATTGTAGGCAACGACTACAGTGCCATGCGCGCCAACCTGAAAGTGTCAGGCAAAGTGACCGACTGGCTGGAAATCGGTGCGAACGTCAACTTTCAAGACCGTACGGACGGAGACATCGCTGTCAACGTCGGGACCAACTACTGGGACAACAACATGCTGCGCAACAGTCCCTATGCCAACTGCTACAATGAAGACGGCTCTTATGCACAATACCCCATGGGTGACCAGGTGAAGCGTGGCTATAACTACTACTTCGAACGTCAATACATTGACCTTGAGAAGGGGTACACAGTGTTCAACACCATCTTCAATGCAAAAGTTACACTTCCTTTCGGACTCAAGTATGAGTTCAACGTAGCCCCACGTTACCAGTTCTTCTACGACCGCTACTTCACGTCCGCAGAACGTCCGGACAGTAACCCGGATACTGAAGGTGCCAACCGCGAGCAAAGCAAACGCTTCGACTGGTCGCTCAACAACACACTCACTTGGGACCATACCTTTGCTGATAAGCATCACGTCATCCTCACCCTCGTGCAGGAAGCTGAGGAACGCCGCTTCTGGCAGGACCGTATCGAGGCTAGAGGCATCCAGCCATCAGATGCATTGGGTTTCCACAACACTGTCAACGGGACCAAGGACCTGAGCAACTTCTCTTCCAATGATACCCACGAGACCGCAGCCGCCTATATGGGGCGTCTCTTTTATTCCTACGACGAGCGGTATATGATTACTGCAACCATCCGACGTGACGGATACTGTGCATTTGGTGCCAACAATCCGTGGGCAACTTTCCCCTCTGTCTCAGTAGCATGGAACTTCGCCAATGAGAAGTTCTTCAACTGGGCGCCCATGAGCACCGGGAAACTCCGTCTATCCTGGGGTAAGAACGGCAACCGTTCACTCGCTGACCCATACATTGCCCTCTCCAACCTGGGAGCAGGGACCGGAGCGTCCATGGGATACATTACGGCAAACGGAGATGTGAAAGACATGAAATACCTGAGCGCAGACCGACTCGCCAACCCGAACCTGCAATGGGAAAAGACAGAAGCTTATAACATCGGATTCGACTTCGGCTTCTTCGACGACCGTCTCACCGGAAGCATTGAAGGCTACCTGATGACTACGCATGACATGATCATGCAACAGCGTCTGCCCGACTTCTCGGGATTCAGCAACATCACGACCAATCTTGGTGAAGTGGAAAACCGCGGTTTGGAACTCACTCTCAGCTCCGTCAACTTCGATCGGGAAGACTTCAAGTGGAACACCTCCTTCAGTCTCTCCTGGAACAAGAACCGCATCAAACACTTGTACTATGAAATGGAGAACATCACTGACAACGAAGGTAACGTCATCGGACAACGTGAAATGGACGACAAGGGAAACGGATGGTTCATCAACCAGCCCATCGGCGTCATCTGGGCGTACAAGGTAACGGGTATCTGGCAAACTGACGAAGTAGAAGAAGCCGCCAAGTATGGTCAACGTCCCGGCGATCCGAAAGTGGAGAACTCCTATACGCTCGATGACAAAGTTAATTCCGATGGAACCCGTACACCCGTCTTCAACGATTACGACAAACAATTCCTCGGACAGACCACACCAAAAGTACGCCTCTCGCTACGCAATGACTTCACACTATGGAAAAACTTCGACCTCTCCTTCAGCCTCTACTCACACCTCGGGCACAAAAGCCTTTCGGGTAACTATCTGAACGGAGACAATGACGGTTCACTGGTCACCTACACCTTCAATACTTTCAAGAAGGAATACTGGACGCCCGAGAACCCAACCAACAAGTATGCCCGTCTCAACGCTGCCGGACCGAGCGGCGCCGGAAGTCCCGCCAAACTCTACGACCGTTCGTTTGTACGTTTCGACAATCTCTCACTGGCCTATACCCTGCCGCAACGGCTCACCCGCCCCTGGCAAATGGAACGTGTAAAATTCTATGCCACTGTACGTAACCTGGGGTGCTGGGGCTCATGGGAATATGGAGACCCCGAAACCGGAGGACTGGCTACACGTACATATACTTTCGGACTGAATCTTACCTTCTAACTCCTTAACGCACGAAACACAATGAAACAATCTATTCAACATACACTTTCGAAAGGATTGCTCCTGCTGAGCGGAGCATGTCTTTCTGCTGGATGTACTGACAGCTTCCTCGAACCTGACCCGCTGTCGTTCTATGAACCGGAGAAAACCTTTACCTCCGAATCAGGACTGCAAGCTGCTCTCGCAATGTGTGACCGCCACTTGCGCCTGTACTGGACCGACTTCGAGACCAACAACATCAATGTACCCATCTCTACGGAATACCTCTTCTCCGATCTTGCCCTCTACGGAAAAACCGACGCGGGGAGCTGGGGATGCTACGACAACTTTGCCGACAAATTAACGCCTACCAACGGTATCAGCAATGGTGACGACAACCAGATATCCTACTTTTGGGGACAGAGCTACAACGGCATCAAGTATGCCAACACTGTACTTGCATACTTGGACAACATTCAAGGACTTGACGAAACCACTCGGCACGCCTATATGGGACGCGCCTACTTCCATCGCTCCTACCGCTACCTGAACCTCGTGTTTCAGTTCGGCAACGTGCCTTTGGTCACAAAACTGTTGGAGATACCCAAACAGAACTACCGCACCACCAAGAAGGAAGCCATACTCCAAATGATTACTCAGGATATGGAAAAGGCTGTACAATGGGTACCGGAACAGGCAGACACGAAGTACTACGGTATGGTGAATAAAGGCGCCTGCCGCCAGCTCCTCATCAAATGCTATCTAGCCACAGGGCAGTGGGCCAAGGCGGAAGCACAGGCAGACACACTCATCAGACAATATCCGCTCATGACCAACAGCTTTGGTTCATTTGCCAATAGTGGGGAACCGGACACCTGGCACATCACGCGCAACGTCATCTGGGACTTGCACCGTCCGGAAAACAAAGCGCTTGCCTCCAATACTGAAACCATCATGATGATGCCCAACAACTCGAATGAGTCACACACCGACTTCCTCACCATGCGCATTTTTGTTCCATTCTGGAATGACAAGAACCTCAAGATGCCTGACGGCAACCAGGCCATGATCAACTACGCCCGTAACAACAAAAGTTATAATCAACAGTATGACTGGACACGAGCGCTAGGTAGAGGCATCGCTACCATACGACTCACCCATTTTGCACAGCATGGACTGTGGAAGGTCAACGGAGTGGAAGACCGGGCAGACCTGCGTCACAACTCCGAAGTGGGCAACTGGGTCAACATGGAAGACCTGAAATACTACAATACAGCCTCCCGACTCTACAACGGACGTAACGTAATGCTCTACTCAGACACCACCATCGCCGCACGCGATGCACAAGGGAATCTGCTGTACAACGCCGACGGCACACCCAAATACACCGTAAAACAAGGCGACCTGCTTTGTAATGACACCATCCGCGACTGGTTCGACTTTCCACTCTACAAAGTCTATCTCAAAGATGAGAGTGCGGAACAGAACATGGGCGCGAACCAGTTCAATGGAGCAACCAAAGGAAGCAACGCCAATTGGTATCTCTACCGTTCAGCTGAGACCTACCTGCTCCGTGCCGAAGCACGCCTTTATCAAGGCAATGTGGCAGGTGCAACAGAGGATGTCAACACCGTGCGTCACCGCGCACAATGCTCGCAATATTATACGAAAGTAAACATCGGCGACATCATGAACGAACGTGCCCGTGAACTCTACCTCGAAGAGTGGCGTCACACAGAACTCGTCCGCGTGTCCTACTGCCTTGCCCTGAGCGGAATTGCCGACGAATGGGGAAACACCTACAACCTTAGCAATTGGGATAAACAGAGCGGTACCGACGACAAAGGAGGAAGTTACTGGTACCAGCGAGTTATTCATTACTCCTACTACAACAGAGGCTACACCATCTCCTCCGGTCAGGCCACGGCTCTCAACTACCGGATGGATAAACACAACCTGTACTGGCCCATCCCTAACGGGTCTATTGTCGGGAACAATAAAGGAGAATTGGCACAAAACTATGGTTACGACGGCTATGATGCCAATGCTCCCATGTGGACTTCCTGGCAAGAAGCCGTAGCCGACGAGAACAGCACGAAGTAAAGAACAAGTGATACAAGAAACGTGTTGAGGGTATATGTTCCCGAAGAGGAATGTATACCCTCCTCTTTTATCCACAAATTATCAGACGGCAAGTTGGACGTTCCAACGGAAGTGCGTACCTTCGGGCAACCTAAACTGAAAACCTACAGGCAGACCTGCCTGGGGACGTGCGTCCCCCTATCAACAGACTCATAAACTAAAAACCTTATACATGAACAGAACACTATCTATCCTCATCGGTCTGTGCCTGCCACTGGCAGCATGGGCACAGGATGCTACCGTGAGCAGCCCCGACAACAGGCTGCGCGTCGATGTGGCAGTGAAAGAAGGAAAGCCGGTCTACGGCGTGACCTATCAGTCGGCAACCATCCTGGAAGACTCCCCACTGGGCTTCGTAGCTAACGTGGGCGACTTTACCCGGGGACTGACCTTTGCCGGAGCTGAACGGAAGACGCTCGACGAGACCTACCGGCTGGACCGCATCAAGCAGTCCGAGGTGCACTATCGGGCAAACGAACTAGCCGTCAGCCTGAAGGATGCAGCGGGACGTACGTTCGACGTGGTCTTCCGCGTGAGCAACAACGACGTGGCATTCCGCTACGAACTGCCGCGCTTCGGCGAGACGGGAAGCATCGTCATCGAACGGGAAGCCACCGGCTTTGACTTTCCCGAGGGCACCACGACCTTCCTGACTCCGCAGAGCGACGCCATGATAGGCTGGAAACGTACGAAGCCCAGCTACGAAGAGGTCTACAAGCCGGATGCCCCGATGAGCGAACGCTCGCAATACGGACACGGCTACACCTTCCCCGGGCTCTTCCACGTCAGCGGAAGCCACTGGGCACTCGTCAGCGAGACCGGTGTGGACCGTCGCTACTGCGCCTCGCACCTGAGCGACGCCACGCCCGACGGACTCTACACCGTGGCGTTCCCCATGCCCGAGGAGAACAATGGCAACGGTACTGCCACTGCCGGCATGGCACTCCCCGGACACACACCGTGGCGGACGCTGACCGTCGGCGACGACCTGGCACCCATCGTCGAGACGACTGTCCCCTGGGACGTGGTGGAACCCCGCTATGCGTCGGAACATACCTACCGCTACGGACGCGGCACGTGGAGCTGGATACTGTGGCAGGACGGCAGCATCAACTATGACGACCAGGTGCGCTACATCGACCTTGCCGCCGCCATGGGCTATGAGTACACACTGGTGGACAACTGGTGGGACACACGCATCGGACGCGAGCGCATCGCCGACCTGGCAGCCTATGCACGCACCAAGGGGGTCAGCCTCTTCCTGTGGTACAGCTCCAGCGGCTACTGGAACGACATCGAACAGGGACCGGTGAACTGCATGGACGACCCCATTGTCCGCAAACGGGAGATGAAGTGGCTCGCCTCACTGGGTGTGAAGGGCATCAAGGTGGACTTCTTCGGCGGCGACAAGCAGGAGACCATGCGGCTGTATGAGGACATCCTCAGCGATACCGACGACTACGGGCTGATGGTCATCTTCCACGGTTGTACCCTGCCGCGCGGCTGGGAACGGATGTACCCCAACTACGTGGGCAGCGAAGCCGTCCTTGCCTCGGAGAACCTCGTCTTCAACCAAAGCTCCGACGACAACGAGGCGTTCAACGCCTGCCTGCACCCGTTCATCCGCAACACCGTGGGCTGCATGGAGTTCGGCGGTGTGGTGCTCAACCGACGACTGAACCGCACGAACGACGGAGGCTGCACACGCCGTACCACGGATGCCTTCCAACTAGCCACGTCGGTCCTCTTCCAGAACCCCATCCAGAACTTCGCCCTGGCACCCAACAACCTGACGGATGCACCGGCTGCCGCCATCGAGTACATGAAGGAGGTACCCACGACGTGGGACGAGACACGCTTCATCGACGGCTACCCGGGACGCTACTGTGTGCTGGCACGTCGCCACGGCGACCGCTGGTACATCGCCGGCGTCAATGCCGGAAAGGAACCGCTCGAACTGAAGCTCCGTCTGCCGATGTTCGACAAGGGGACGAAGCTGCACAGCTACACCGACAACCGGAAGTCTCTCGCCCTGGAGGAAGGACAGCTGACGGTGAAGAACCCCGAAGCCGTCCGTGTAACGCTCCAGCCCAACGGCGGCATGGTGCTGACGGGCGAATAAGGACAACGGCATCCGCCGACAACCTGATACAGACAACAACAGAGCCACGGAGGTCGCAGAGAAGGAACAGCATCCGGCTGATTCCTCCGCGCCTCCGTGGCTCTGTTATTTAATAGTCAATTCAATACGCGAAGTCCTTTGCCTTCACGTAAATCCTGTAGTCCTTCACTTGTCCCGGAGCACCTGCCTCGGCACGGGGCAACATGCGGAAGCCCGTCACCCGGCAGTTGCGCCCCAGGTCAATCACCAGCTGATGAGGATAGGCGGTGTTGTCCACCGTCTGCCAGAAGGTACTCTCCTGCAGGTCGTACACCTTGTCAGCCGTACGGTTGCCACTGCGCGTCTCCTCGCTGTCGGCATAGACCACCGTCCAGTGTTCGCGCGAGAGCGGCTTGCCGTCGGCTCCCAGCACATCCAGCTCGGCAATGGCGGCTATGTTGCTTCCGTCATAATTGCTCGTGGCGTCGAGGCAGAAGAAGCGTCCCTCCACAGGGTGGTCGAACTTCACCTCCTGCCAGCCGTTGCCCGAAGCGAACGTCCCGGTGTGTACCGGTGTCTCGCCGTCGAGCTTCAGGTTCTGCCCGTCCTTGCGGTGTGTCTCGGGCGCCTTCACACGGAGCTGGTCAAGGATGGGGGTAGCCAGTCCGGCAACGCAGGTCTCGGCAGGTCCCTTGAGGTCGAGGACAATGATTTCATTCTCCCCCTTCTTCAGCCAGCAGCCGGGCATGTAGAGCGTCTGCTGCGGACCGATTTCCCAGAACCGTCCCAAGGCGTGTCCGTTGACCCAGACCATGCCCTTGCCCCACGTACGCATGTCGAGGAAGGTATCTCCCGGACGGTCGAGCTTGAACGTGGCGCGGTAATAGGCAGGCATCCCGTCCGCCTTGCCGGGGCGGTAGTTCCTGTGACTGACGAAGTCATGAAAGGGTGGCAAGTTGTAGACGGTCCACCCCTTCAGCTCGCGGGCAGTGTCTCCGCTGAGCACCTCCACCCGCCGGGTGATGCCCTTGCGGTCATGGATGGACTTGTCGAAGTTGACACGCCCCATCGCTTCGACAAGGATGTCCAGCCGGGTGCCCTTCTTCAAGGTACCTTTCAGCGGAAGGGTGAACTCTCCCTGCCGACGGTCAAGCCGTCCCAGCAGACGTCCGTCGGCAAAGACTTGTGCCCAGTCATGCACCTCGTCGATGTGAAGCGTGCCGGAGATGTCGTCCTTCAGCGTCGTGCGGTAGAGGATGGTGCCCCATCCCTGGTCGAACTGCTCCATCGGACGGATGTCCTCTGTCTGCTTGGGAGCGGGCAGGTTGTCAAAGAGGGGTGCAACCTGCCAACGGGTGATGGCGGGCACCTCTATGACGGGGATGGGTGCAGGAGGCTCGGACAGTGTCTCACCGGCAGGCAGGTAGGACTGCAAGAGGTCACGGAGCTTGAAGTACTTGCGTGTAGTCCATCCGGCTTCGCTGATGGGCGCGTCGTAGTCATACGAGCTGCACATCGCCGAATAGGCGGGGTTGTTTGCGCCACCCCACCAGCCGAAGGTCGTTCCTCCGTGTGTCATGTAGAGGCTGAAGGAGATGCCGCGGTCGAGCATGTCCTTGATGCCACTGACCATGGTGGCAGCATCGCGCGTCTCGTGCTTGCGTCCCCAGTGGTCAAACCATCCGCTCCAGAACTCGCTGCACATGAGCGGTGTGTCGGGACGGAGCGACTTCAGCTTGCGGAACTGTTCGTCGATGTTCGCACCCGTACCGAAGTTCACGGTCCAGAGCAGGTCGTCGAGCGCATTGTTGGTGAAGTTGGAACTCCAGTCGCACTGGAAGAGAGGGACGTCGGTGAATCCGGAGGCACGCACCAGGTCACGGATGGCAGATACATAGGGCTTGTCCGTCCCGTAGGACCCGTACTCGTTCTCCACTTGTACCATGATGATGTTTCCGCCGCGGCTCACCTGCAAGTCAGCGAGCTGCCTGCCCACCTCCTTCATGAAGATGCCCACACGTTCCATGTAGTAGGGGTCGAGGGTGCGGAGGCGTACGTCGTCCTTCTTCAGTAGCCACCAGGGCAGTCCGCCCATTTCCCATTCGGCACAGACGTAGGGTCCCGGACGCACGATGACGTACATCCCGTGCTTCTGCGCTAGCCGGCAGAACCGGGCGATGTCGTTGTTCCCCGAGAAGTCGAACTGCCCGGGGCTGGGCTCGTGCAGATTCCAGAATACATAGAGGCAGAGCGTGTTCATGCCCAACGCCTTGCACATTTCGATACGGTGTTCCCAGTAAGGTTCAGGAATACGGGGATAGTGCACCTCGGCCGCCTTGATTACAAACGGCTTGCCGTTCAGCAGGAAGGTGCCCTGCCCCACTTCAAACTTGTCGTGTTCCTGCGCCAAGATGCCGTTGGCAGCACCGAAGGCGAGAAGGAGCGAAAGTCCGAAAGCTAACAGTCTTTTCATTGGATTTGGATATTCTTTTTAGGGTTATCAATAGGGGTCGGGACCGGGATGTCACAGTCTGATGACCGTGAAGGAATAGGCAGGAAGCGTGCAGGGGAACGATGTACCGCCCGGCTCGAACGTAGTGGTCACGGGACGTGCCTTCCGGTCTGTCGGCGTACCAGTGAGTACGGTCTTGGTGGCAGTCGGCTTCACCTGTTCAATTCCCTGGAGGTTCACGTCCGTCCGCACTTCCACGGGCAGGAGGTTCACCAGCTTCACGATGAGGTCACCGCTGCGGCTGTCCTTCACCACGGAGACGGCAATGCGTCTGTTCACATCGCTGCGCCGACTGTCGGTCCGGATGCTGACGGGCAGATAAGCATCTCCGGCGTTCTGTCCGTAGAGCTGCTGCACATAGTAGCCCACGGTGGGGTGTACCTCGCGGTTGTTGAAGTAAATCAGGTCGGGATTCCACTGGGTATGTCCTTCCTTTGCCAGCAGAGGGGCATAGGACGTCATGGTCACCACGTCGCCGTTGCGTTCCACCGACGTGAGGTAGAGGGCCTCCGCCAGGGCGGTCTCGATGTTGTTGGGACGTCCCGGCAGGTGGGCGGCATATTCGCCCAGGTATACTTTCGACTTCGAACGGTCGTAACGGTCATAGAAGTCCTGGTTGTTGATGAACCAGCCCGGGGTGTTGTAGTAGTGCTCGTCGACAATGGGGACTTGCAGGCGGGTGGCAAGGTCCCAGCCCTCCTCATAGTCCGTTCCTTCCCAGAAAGGTCCGACGGTCCCGACGACGGTGATTTCAGGATGATGCTTCCGGATGGCTTCGTAAATCATCGTGAAACGCTCCTCGAACACGTCGGTGATGAGGTCTTCGTTGCCAATACCGATGTACTTCAGGTTAAAGGGCGCAGGGTGACCGGCTTCGGCACGCATCTTCGCCCACTTGTTCTGCTTCGGGTCCGCATTGGCGTAGTCGATGAGGTCCAGGATGTCCTGCACGTATGCGTCCATCTCTTCCATCGGGATGCCTCCCTGCTGTCCGCCTCCCAGGAGATGCCCTTCCGGACACGCCGAGTTCTGGCAGGGAACTCCGGCAGCAAGCACCGGCAAAGGCTCTGCTCCCATGTCTTCGCAGAAGCGGAAGTATTCGTAGTATCCCAGTCCCATCGTCTGGTGGTAGCCCCAGAGGTTGCGCATTGGCTTGCGGGCTTCGAGCGGACCGATGGTGTTCTTCCAGCGGTAGATGTTGTCGATGCCGTTGCCGTGTGCGACGCATCCGCCGGGGAAGCGGACGAAGCGCGGATGAAGGTCGGCTATCGCCTGTGCCAGGTCGGCACGCAACCCGTTCTTATGTCCGCGGAAGGTGTTGCGCGGGAAGAGCGACACCATGTCGAAGGCGTAGGTGCCGGCTTCGGCGGGTGTGATGACCAGCCGGGCGGCATCGGCATCCGCTGTCGGTGTGAACACGGCATCCAGCTTCTTCCAGTCCTTGCCGTTCAGGCGGAAGGACTTGGCAGCCAGCACCTGTCCGTCGGGTGTGCACAGGCTGACGTTCACTTTGCCCGGACGTCCGCCGAGCATGCGCGTCCTCCACGAGAAGTCATACTTCTCTCCCTTGCGCAGCACGATGCCGTCGTATCCTCCGTTTGACAGCGAAGCACCCGGCTGCTTCACGTCGAGCACGGCGTAGTGGGGATTATTGGGATGGATGGGCGAATCGGTAGCTATCCGCAATTCCGTGCCCTTGCCTTCGAGGCTCCATGCCGTGGTAGCGTTCCACTCGCCGCGGTCCGCCGCGCTGTACTCGAAGTCACGGTTCTGAATCAGTTCGGCATAGAGTCCTCCGTCGGCTCCGTAGTTGATGTCCTCAAAGAAGACCCCGATGAGCTTGTCACTGATGTGCTTTGCCTTGCCGCCGTCCACCGTCAGGTTCACATGGACGGGCTTCAGTCCGGCAAAGCGTTGCGGGTCCTGCTCGGTACGCTCATCGTGCAGTTGTCCGATGTACGCACGGTAGGCAGCATGGCGGTTCAGGCGTTCCACGTCCGCCCAAGCTACCCGCATCACGCTGCCCTCCAGCTGCACCCCGTCGAGGGTGACACGCTCCGGTCGTCCGCTTCTCCAGCTGGCAGCAGGGAGGTCCTTGCGTTGCTGGGGCGTAAAGTAAGTCTGACGTTTCCAGCTCAGCAGGTCGGGAGAAGCCGCATGGGCAAGCTCCTTGCCGCTTCCGTTAAGCTGCCACACGCAGTGCCATGCACCGCCTCCGGGCTCCTGATAGAGCTGCGGGCGGACCATCCGCTTCTCCGCACCCCAGGCACCGTAGTCGCTACGGACAAAGGCATAGCCGTCGCCCACCGTGAACCAGCGGTTGCCGTCGGGACTCCAGGCGAACTTCAGTCCGCTACGCCCTTCATCGCCGGGAGTCGCATAGGAAAACAAAGATACCGAGTCGGGGACGTTCGTCGTCTCCGTGACATGTGCCTGCAGCGGAGACAGACACCAGCAAGCTGCCAGGGCAGCCGCACATTTTAGCTTTTTCATGGATGAGTGGTTTATGAGTTAACAAGGGGACAAGTTGACAATTCTCCTACTTCGTCAGTTTCACACGCCGGATGGTACCGTCGTCGTTGAACTCCAGCCGGTCGATGCAGACTTCGCGGTGAAAGCCCGGTCCCTTCTCCTTCGGAAGGTAATCCTTATTGATGCGGTGGTAGACGATGAACCACTCACCGGTCTGCGGGTTGCGGACTACCGAATTGTGAGCCGGACCGTAAATCTCCTGTGCCGGGTCCTGAATGGTCACGATGGGGTCCTTGGCGACCTGGATGGGACCGAGGGGCGAGTCCGACGTGCCGTAGACGACGTGGTAGTTGGGCGAACCGGTGTCATCGACCGACCACATGAAGTAGTAGCGTCCGCGGTAGAAGAACACGTAAGGGGCTTCGCGGTAGGCGTAGGTCTTCAGCGTGCCTCCTCGAGGGGTCAGCTCGGTGATGGTCTCCGTCTTGACAGACACCATGTCGTCGTTCAGCTCGGCACCTGCCATATAGCCGTTGCCCCAGTACAGGTAGCTCTTGCCCGACGCCGGGTCGGTGAAGACATCGACGTCAATCTGCTGCCCGTGTCCGGCAGGTGACTCCGTGACGATGGGATGTCCCAGGTCCTTGAACGGACCGACGGGCGAGTCGCCGACAGCCACACCAATCTGCTTGCCTGAGTTGTCGGTCGGGTTGCCGCTGTAATAGAAGAAGTATTTGTATTTGCCGTCAATCAGCTTCTCCTCCATGGCGGGAGCCCAGGCGTTGCCGTTAGCCCACGACACTTGCGGCGAGCGCAGGTCGAGCACCGTCCCTTCGGGCTGCCAGGTCCGGAGGTCATCGGACGAGTAGGCGGTAAAATACCAGCCGCCCCATCCGGCATAGCCGTCGCTCGTGGAGTAGATATAGTACTTGCCTGTCTGGCGGGAATAGAGCACTTCCGGGTCGGCATGGAAACCGGGGAGTACGGGGTTGTTGGGAATCTCACCCAGCCCCTCGGGCTTGCCCCACTTGTCGGTCAGACGAATCAGCTCATCGCGTGTGATGGGAATCACCGTGCCGTGACGCGGATGGAAGTCCATGTCCACGGCATGGTCGACGACCTTGAAGTGTTGCAGGTCCGTGGTTTCGGTGAACTGGTACGCTCCCTTCTTGTAGACGTCGTACATCAGGATATACTTGTCCTGACCGATGAGCTTGAACGTCCCGGCGCCCTCGACTGCCTCAGGCGTCTGCTGCTTGTAGTCGGGCGACTCCGTCCACTGCCCTGAAGTGAGCGAGCGGGTCGTCGCCACCTTGATGCCGTCGCCGTGTCCTTCGGTCTTGTAGAACAGGTGGTAGACTCCGTCCTTGAACACGATGTCACCGTCGATACACGGTTTCTTGTCCTTCGGGAGGAAGAGAGGCTTGGGGTCGCCCACAAGGTCGGTAAAGTCGTCGTTGGCGTAAGCGTAGTAGATGATGTCCGGTCCACCTTCATGGAGCATGGACCAGTAGACCATGTACTTGCCGGCTTCGCGGTCGAAGATGGTCTGTGGCGCCCACACACGGCGCAGGTTGCCCTGTCCCTTGTAGCGCTTCTGGATGTTGATGACGGAGTGTGTCCAGTTCACCAGGTCAGTGGACTTCAGCAGGACCATGGCGCGGTTGGACGACCAGCCGTTGCCCGACACCATGTCGGTGACGACCATGTAGAACGTCCGTCCGTCTTCAGCACGCAGGATGTGCGGGTCACGCACACCGCCGGTAGAACTGATGAGGCGGGAGTCAAGCACGGGCTTGTTGCCGTTGAGCGCACGGTAGGTGTAGCCGTCGAGGCTGACGGCAAAGTGGATGGACTCTTCTGCCATACGGTTGCCCGTGAAGTAGGTGAACAGGTAAGCGACGTAGTCTTTCTCCTGGAGGTTGTTTCCGCCCCGTATCATGCCCGGCACCAGCCAGGCGAGCAGCAGGGCAGTCAGAAGTGTTTTTTTCATAGCGATTCGTTCTATACTGCGTTTATAAGTGATGATTTGTGCAAATATACAGCATCCGCAGCGAATAACACCGACGGTATTCGGGCAAATGTCCCACGGTATTCAGGCAAAACGACCCTTTTCAACGTCCTCCTGCCGCCGTACGGATAAAAGGAAAGCCTCGCCATCACGGCGAAGCTTCTCTCAACAAGAAAGTCATCTCGGTACATTGACCTCCTTTAAACAATCATTTCCTTTTACCTATTACTCATTTCGCCTGCACTCCACTTGTCAGTGGACCCGTCGTCGGTTTACCGGTTCACGGGCAACAGCGACGGAAGCGGCGAACGTTCACCTATTATTATATGAGGGCTCCCCACATGTCTGCCCGCAGGGAGCATCCGTTATTCCTGTTCGACAATCGGACGGTCGAAAAAGCCCAGATCCCACTGGTCCATCCACTCCACATAAGGTACTCCCTCCTTGAAACGGACGGGCAACCAGATGTAACGGGCATCGCTCGGATGCTTCGGACGCCAGATGTCCGCCATGAAGATGAAGCGGTCGTCCGCTCCGGGTAACCGGAGGACAAAGGTGCTCTGTCCGCCAAAGGTGATTTCGGACTTCGGACCGACACAGGGATTGGGCAGCTGCGTCCACGGTCCCCAGATGGAGGGAGCGGAGAACAGACGTGCCTCGTTGGGGTCCCACCCCGTACAGCCGGACGTGATCATCCAGTACACACCGTCCTTCTTGAACAGTGCCGGTGCCTCGTTGTGTCCGCCGGGAGCTACCCGGACGTATTTCCCGGTATGACTCAGGTAGTCGTCGCTCAGCTCGGCGATGTGGAGCGTCAGGTTGTCTTCCGACGAGAAGATGTGATAGGCCTTGCCGTCGTCATCGACAAAGAGCTGCATGTCCCGTGCCATCTGTCCGCCTTCCAGGTCGCGCTTCACGAAGAGCCCCTTGCGGATGGCTTCGCGCCACTCGGGCGTCCACCATCGGGCATACTTGGCGGCATCGAGCGTGTCGAGCACGGCACGTTCTTCCGCCGTCATGTCGAAAGGCAGCTGCCCGGCATCGGGACGCATCGAGCGCAGGTGGCGGAAGGGGCCTGTTGGGGAGTCACTGACGGCTACCGCTGAACGTGCAGCCGCATAGCCCCGTCCACGCAGCTCCAGGTGGAACCACATGACAAACTTCCCGGTCCGCTCGTTGTAGATTACCTTCGGGCGTTCCATGATGCACCCCTTGGCAATGTCGCTTGTCGTGTCGTTGTCTGCCACAGACAGGGCGATTCCTTCGTTCTTCCAGTCGGTGAGGTTCGACGAGGAGTAGCAGGTGATGCCCACCAGCGCCTTGCTCGTCGAGTCGGACTTATACTCTCCGTACCAGTAATAAGTCCCCTTATGGTAGAGGACCCCTCCGCCATGTGCATTGATGTGTACTCCCCGGTCGTCCAGCCACAGCTTTCCGGGACGTATCGGTTCGTGGTTCCCGCCCCGCACGCCACAGGCTTGCAGGAGGAATGCCAGACACAGGTAGTAGAAGAAGAAGTGTTTCATGTTCGGTCCAGTGATGGGTTTTCCGGATGCAAAACTAGGAAGGAGCCGACAAAGCACGGCGCAACTATTTCGGCAAAAAGGTGTCAGTTATCGGTCAAATGTGCCCACGGTGCAAGAATTGCAGTGCTTACGTGCGAGCAATTTAAGATTTTGGACTACCTTTGCGCACAGTCAATCTTTTGTAACCTAACTGGAACGCTATGCGAATCTCTCACTTCACTGTCACTTTTATCGCACTGTGTCTCTCCTTCCTGACGGGCCCCCTCCGGGGACAAGGTTCCCATCCGTTCAGGCATCTCAACGTGGACAATGGCTTGTCGAGCAACTATGTGGTAGACATCGCCCAGGACTACCAGGGTTTCATCTGGATAGCCACCGAATCGGGACTGAACAAGTTCGACGGAACGGAGGTAACGGTCTACAACACACAGAACTCCGCCCTGAGCAGCAACGAGCTCAACACCGTATACTGCGACCCCTCCACGCGTACTGTATATATCGGTACCCAGCGCCACGGCCTCTGTGTCTACGACTGTGTCAGCCAACAGTTCACCGCCCGTTACAACTCGCAGAACGGACTCCTGTCGAGCGATGTGACCGACCTCTCACGGGCTGCCGACGGGGGCATCTGGGTCACCCACTACCACCTCGGAGTGGAACACTTCGACCCGAAAAGCCACACGTTCACTCCCTGGCGGATGAGCGACATCGCGCACTTCGAAGGGACTTCCTGGTGCAGCCGGGATGACGGCAACGGACACCTCTATGTGGGGCACGACGGACAGGGCATGAGCCTCATCGACCTGAAGCAACGCACCTGCCGGAGCTTCACCCACCAGGACGACCCGCACAGCCTGCCGGGCAACATCGTCCACTGCATCTTCATCGACAGAGACCACCGGGTATGGGTCGGCACCAACAACGGACTCGCCCTCTTCCACCCGGAGCAGGGCACCTTCACCACCTTCCGACACGAGGAAGGCAACCCCCACTCCCTCCTTTCCAACTATGTCTATGACATCGGACAGGCGGACGACGGACGTCTGTGGGTCTGTACACAGATGGGCGGCGTCAGCATCCTCGACCCACAGGCCCTGTCGTCCGGAGACGTCCGCTTCGACAACATCGGAGCGGGACAACGGGACGGCATC
The DNA here is from genome assembly GCF_900291465.1 of Bacteroides sp. Marseille-P3684. Taxonomy (GTDB): domain Bacteria; phylum Bacteroidota; class Bacteroidia; order Bacteroidales; family Bacteroidaceae; genus Phocaeicola_A. The sequence continues at coordinate 1,114,480 of NZ_LT985808.1, read as the reverse complement.
TCCTCCGCCAATGCGCGCTGCTTCTTCCAGGATTCGTTCGGCAACATCTGGATTGGCAACTACCGTCAGGGCATCGACTTCCTGAGCTACGAACGTCCCATCTTCCGGACCCTCCTCCCCACGGGCTCCTCCACCGACGCATCCGGCGCCAACCAGGTGTGGAGCCTCGCCGTCGACAACCGCTCGCTGCTGTGGGCAGGCTGTGAGAACCGGCTCGTCGCCTTCGACGGCGAACGGGAAGCCTTCACCCTGGAACTGACGGGACTTGCCAGCCCCAACACCCACGTCAACGCACTCTACAAGGACCGTAAGGGACTGCTCTGGCTGGGACTCTACAACGACGGCGTGCTCACCTGTGACCCGGCGACCCGACGCCTCACCCGCATCGCGTCTCCCGACCCGGCACTCGACGTACGCGACTTCCACGAGGACGCTGACGGGACCATCTGGGTCGCCACCCTCAACGGACTCTACATCTGCCGGAACGGCAGGCTGGAAAGACGCGACGACATCACCCGCCAGCTGCCCGACCGCATGGTCAACCGCATCCTGCGCGACCGCAAAGGCAACCTCTGGGTCGGTACCTTCGGCAAGGGCATCGTCGCCTTCAACCCCGCATACAAGCTCATTTGTGCCCTCGACGAGACCAACGGACTGGGCTCAAACGCCGTCAACGACTGTCTCGTCGACCGGCAGGGAGGTATCTGGATAGCCACACGCAACGGCATCTCCTGCCTGCCCGACCCTTCCCGTCCGAAAGACTGCCGGCTGTACAGCGGCAAGCAGGGACTGGTGAACGTGCATGTGCGTGCCCTCGCCGAAGACCGTGACGGGGAAATCTGGCTCAGCACCAACGGGGGTATCTCCCGTTGGAACCGGAAGGAACAACAGTTCGAGAACTACACGTCCGATGAAGGTGTGCCCAAGGGTGACTTCATGGACGGCGCCGTCTGCACCGACCGCAACGGGCAACTCTGCTTCGGCTCGCAACGGGGTGTGTGCAGCTTCTCCCCCACGGACATCGACCGTCCACGTCGGCTCAGCCCCGTGGTCATCACGGAAGTCAGGAGCTTCAGCAGCACCGGCGACATGAAGAACCTGGAGCGCATCCTGCCGCTTGCCGACGGACAGACCATCCGCCTCGCCCACGACGAGAACACGTTCCACATCGCCTTCAACGTGATGGACTACACCCGCAGCCGGCAGGTGGAGTATGCCTACCTCATGGAAGGACTGCACACCGCCTGGTTCGAGAACGGGAACGACCACCGCGTCATGTTCCGCAACCTGCCTCCGGGGACCTATACCTTCCGTGTCAAGGCACGGCTGCGCAACCAGCCGTGGAGCACCGACGAGACATCCGTATCCATCCGCATCCTGCCCCCGCTGTGGCTCACAGGATATGCGAAGCTGTTCTATCTGGCAATGGGATGCCTGCTGCTCTACCTGGCACTGCGCTTCTACAAGCACCGGCTGGAACTGGAGAACCGGCTGAAGCTGGAACGTCACCAGCACGAGAACGACCGGAAGCTCAACGATGAACGCCTCCGCTTCTACACCAACATGACCCACGAGCTGCGTACGCCGCTGACACTCATCCTCGGTCCGCTGGAGGACCTGCTCCAGGACAAGACGCTCTCGCCCGGTCATGCGAATAAGCTCAGCGCCATACGCGACAGTTCCGTCCGCCTGCTCAACCTCATCAACCAGCTGCTGGAGTTCCGCAAGACCGAGACGGAGAACCGCCGACTCTGCGTGGAGCGTGCCGACCTGGGCAAGCTGGTGCAGGAAATCGGGCTGCGCTACAAGGAACTGAACTCCAACGCCCGGGTGGACTTCCGCCTCTCCATCGCTCCGACGGACACCACCCTCTATTTCGACCCCGACGTGATGACCATCATCCTCGACAACCTCCTCTCCAACGCCATCAAGTACACACCGCAGGGGAGCATCAGCCTGAGCATCGCCACTGAGACGACGGACGGCACACGCCACACCGTCATCCGCATCAGCGACACGGGACACGGCATCAGCGCGGAAGCACTGCCGCACATCTTCGAACGCTACTACCAGGAGGACAGTCCCCATCGCGCCTCGGGGACGGGAATCGGACTGGCGCTGGTGAAGTCGCTCGTCAGCCTCCATCAGGGCACCATCGACGCGAAGAGCACACCGGGAGAAGGCAGCACCTTCACCGTCAGCCTGCTCACCGACAACTTCTATCCCGACGCACTGCACAAGGAGTCACGGACGGACGCCGTACTCCCGGAAGCTGCTTCCGGTGAACAGCCGGAAACGACGGACGACAACCGCCCCATCGTGCTCGTGGTGGAAGACAACGCGGACATCCGTGAATACATCCGCAGCTCCCTCGCCGACCGCTACAACGTCGTGACGGCAGCCGACGGACAAGAGGGACTCGACGCGGCGCAACAGCAAATCCCCGACCTCATCGTGAGCGACATCATGATGCCGGTCATGGATGGCGTGACGCTCTGCCGTCTCGTGAAGGAGGACGTACAGACGAGCCACATCCCCGTCATCCTGCTCACGGCAAAGGACAGTACCCGCGACAAGGAGGAAGGCTATGCCGCCGGGGCAGACTCGTACCTGAGCAAGCCGTTCAGCGCCGGACTGCTCATCAGCCGCATTGACAACCTGCTCGACAACCGACGCCGACTGGCACGCCTCATCGGCAGCCAACAGACGGAAGAACCCGGACAGGAAGAGACGGATGCCCTGCGGAAACTCAGCAAGCTCGACCGCAACTTCCTGGAAAAGGTGAACCGGGTCATCGAGGAGAACATGAGCCTGGAACGCATGGACATCGCGTTCATTGCCGACAAGATGTGCATGAGCCACTCCACCCTCTATCGCAAGGTGAAGGCACTGATGAACATCTCCGTCAACGAGCTGGTGCGCGATGCCAAGATGAGGCATGCCGCTACCCTCCTGGAGTCCGGCGAATACACCGTGACCGAGGTGTCCGACATGACAGGCTTCAGCAGTGTCCCCTACTTCCGCCAACGGTTCAAGGAGAAGTATGGCATGAGTCCGAGTGAGTTTATGAAGAAGAAGTAAAAAAAAAGAGGAGAGCCTGTCGTATCATTTGTGTTTGTTCGGTCAAACACAAGTCTTCGACCGGACAAACACAAGAGTTTGACCTGACAAACATAGTAGTTTGATGGACCAAAGTATTATACTTAGGCAGCCTAAGTATGATACTTTGGTGGTCTAAGTATAATACTTAGGTATGTCAAACTAATTAGTTTGTCAGGTCAAACTCTTGTGTTGTGTGAGTCAAACTCACGTGTTCCATCCGTGGGACAACAGTGTTTGCCGGGAGAAAGTCCGGACAACGGAAGAGAAACAGGGGATGCAGCACCCGAACACGGTGCCACATCCCCTGCATAAGAGAGCTTAATCAGATTATCAGAAGCGTTCGCGGTAGCAGACATCCACAATCTTGGCAAATCCGCTCCACTCGTTAACAAGTTCCAGACTGTTGGTCGAGTTATTCAGACGGTAACGTCGGAGAATACCTCCATTATCACCTCCTGTAGCCGGATTGTAAGAGCCTACGAGCACATAGTGCTGTTCGGCAACCTTGTCTTCCGGAATGGATGAAGGCGTCAACCACTTCCACAAGTCTATCTTCAACATGGTGATTTCCTCCCCTGCAGGCAGAGAAATATCCGTAGTTATCCCTGTACCAAGCTGGTAAGTATAGACCTTATTACCATAAGCATAGAACATGTAGGGATATTGGGAATGGAAGGCAAAATGTTCAGCCACGTTGAAATTCTCAGCCTGAATATCCTCATAGTAGTTCTCCTGCACATACTGGTTGTCCGTCAGATTGGTAGCTAATACAGAGCGGGCACCTCCCTCATCTTCCAGGATGGCAAACACAACATTCTGGTTGTAACTGGTACCTTCCATGTAGACAAGGTCCTGACCGGTCTTGAACGGGATGAAGGTCGCTCCTCCCTCCGGAACCTCAGACAACAGTTGGTCATTGGCAGACGTGTTCCATGTCATGAAACGCTTGTTGTCAATGTCATAGAACAGAGCAGCAGTCGAATTCGGCTGGAAAGTCAGTCCGTTACGTTCCATGCCTACCCCGATATAGGGGGATACGCGGTATTCGGCATCACCAAGCTCAGTAGAGGTATTTCCAAGGTATTCATAGGCAGCACCGGAACCGGACAACGTATTGATGTACACATTTCCGTTCTTGGTTGTCATGAAATGCCCACTGGAACCGGGAGGACAGCATCCACATGCCGCAAACCGGATGGGAACATCCCCATTCAGGTCACACAGGAATCCACCTTCCACATTGTCTGCCGTCTCAGCTGTCAATTCCGTCTTCTCCAGTTTATAAGAACCTGTCTCTGTCATCAGGTAGATGTAATCTCCCGTTGTAGCATACATGTTGTGGTCAAACATGATTTGAGTCGCATTGTGTTGCTCGGGGAAGGACTCATTCAACACATCATACACCGGAGTGATGCGGTCACTGGAAATGACCGACACCATGTCCAACCGTACCCGGTTGTCGTCCCCTTCGTTGCAAAGCACCATCCAACCTTCATAGACACTGGAACGGAGGCTGATATTAAACGTATGATAAGCTGTCACATTGGTGCGTTTGTCAGTCACGGTGTAAATACCTTGATAGCTGCCCACCATCTCTGAGAACCCATACGTAAAGGCCTGCGTCTTGTCAGGATTCATGTCATGCGTATAGGAATCGTCGTTCTCTCCAAAGGATGTTCCGTTTGTGGGACGAAGCAGACAACCGTATTCGTAGTTAGGATTATCCGCTGCGATTTCTCCCTCGGTGCTCGACGTGACGGTCGGGGTAAAGACCAGCGAATCGACGCCACGCATCAGGTCATAGCTCTCCTGCACACCGGTTATGGTGATTTCCGGCACATCCTCGTAGGTGTAGTTGCCTTTGTCTTCCGAGCAGGACGCTGCGATAAACAAGAGCAGCAATGAAATAAAACCTAAATTTATGTATTTCATAATTCATTCTTTTTTAATGCATTGATAACTATCGTCATTCATAAGCTGAATAATCCACCTCATAGCTTCCAGTCAGCTGCATGTAACTTCCGTCATCGTCCAAAATTGGATTGCCACTGTCTGCAGCTTCCTGCAAGTGGTTATGTGTCAGCTGAGCTGCGTACCCCAAAGCACCGAGCTGGACAGTGCCGTTATCCCAATCCTGATGCGTCCATCCCATCAAAGAGTTGATAAGCTTTTCCTTAGATACAGACCAATCACCAAAGTAATCGGGACCAAAGATTTCGTAATAGAAGGGAACAGTATAAATCTCGCTGAAGATAATCGTATAGCGAGAACCACACAACGTATCTCCTGTAGCCGCCCAGTCATCAATGTCCTTATACTGTTCCAGTTCAACGGTAAAGAAATCATTATCTTCCAAGTAGAACTCGATGTAATGCTTCTTTTCGTCTTCTGCCAAATCCGGCGTACGATAAATCGTAATGGGAACGTAGGTCTGTGCAGCCCCGGCAGGAATGACACAGTCGCTCTCATTGAAATCAAAGTTTGTACCTCGCACTGCCGTACTGGCCTGCTCATCGACCTTCAGCGTAAACGGACGGTCATAATCTACCACATTACCCATGATTTTCACCGTAAGCTGAGTAATGATGCGCGTTGCTTCTTCCGTACTGTCAGCAAACGAAAGACTGGTGGAGTCAGCATATTTCTGAGACGAAATGTTTCCCTGCCCATCCATGGTGTATGACGAGTTACGCTGCAGATAGATTCCTGCAACCCGTCCATCAAAGGTCATGATTTCTTCCTCGGAACATGCCGGGATCAACAGCATAAGCAACAACAGGCTTGCTATACAACTAATAATATGTTTCATAATGCATACGGAGTTAACGGTTGATTAATTCGCTTTCAGGCAGAGGTATCACAAAGTTATTGTCTGAAGCCGTCTTCGAAGAAGTGGAATTGCCATTAAAGTCCCTTGTGATGTTCATGTAAAGACGTTTGAAAAGGAAGAATGCCTGCCCTTCTCCCCACGTTTCGCGCATGTACTCTTTCTGTATCTCAGTGAGCAGGTTGCTTCCTGATGCCAGTTGCTGGCGACCACGCGTTGCGAGAATTTCATTCATATAATCCAACGCCGCATCCGGGTCAGTCTCCTGCAGACATTCAGCAGCGATATAATAAGCCTCACTCAGATGCATCAGCGGCATAAAGTAGGTCCAGAACGGATAAGTACCGTCTTCCAATTGAGTCGCTGTCAACTCCAGTCCTTTATACTTAATCAAGTAAGCCAACTCTCCGCTCATGGTCCACTGTGAACGGGCACGATAATCATAGAGCGAGGTAGTACCAAACAAGCTCTCCTGTACAAAATTCGAACGAGGTGTCAACAAGCTGGAGGTTGTCAACGATGATTCAAAGTAGGATGTATAGATGTTATCCCGTCCGCTGTCATAAAACCCAAAAAGGATTTCCGTAGAGAACGTGCGGTCAGGTGTACTGTTGCTTCCGCTAAGCAATTCATCGGAATCGACAGCGGGGAAATAAGTACGCACTTGCGGGTCGTCCGTCAGTTTACGAGCTTCTACCAATGCAGCAGCACGGTCGCCTGCCCACAGATAGACACGGGCTTTCAACAGGATTGTCGCATAATAGTTCAGACGTAACTGACGATAACGGGTATAGTTGTCTGCCCCTTCTTCCGTCGTGGATAACGGTCCTTGGGTAATAATGGGGTCATACTCATGCAAACAATTTTCAGCTGCCTCCAAATCAGGCAAGAGGTGGTCGTAGATGATGCTACGCGCAGACAATTGTTCATAGACCTTTGCCTCCCGACTGTCAGCATAGGGGATGCATAACTGTTCAGGGTCCCGGCTATAAACTGGACCGAACATGCGCAACATATCAAAATGCAAGAAAGCCCGGAGAGCGAGCATGTCACCACGAATCAGATTATAATCTTCCTCCGACAACACGGTGCCCCGATGGGTCTCGGCATTATCCAGAATAACATTTATATTCAAGATGGTGGCATAAGCTTCATCCCAGATACTTTCCATCAAGTCTGCCACATTGGTGTTGGAATAGTTATAGTTCGCCAATTCGGATGCAGAAAAGCCCTCATAAACCAATGAAGCCGGAGTCTGATAATGCAATGCCAGGATGTCCAGCATACCCCACGTCAGATTCTTGCCATACATGACATCACTGATCAGACGATTGTAAACACCATTGACAGCCGTATAAAATCCCTGACGCGTGCCGAACGTCTGCTCTTCAGTCTCCTTGTCTTTGGGACTGTAGTCAAGCCAGTCGGAACATGCCGTAAAAAGTCCTGCCACACAAATCAAAAGGGACAGGAAGATATATTTGTAATATTTCATAACGCGTGTTTATTATAAGGTGAATGATAAAGCAAACGACACACTGCGTGCAAACGGATAGGATGTACCACGTTCCTCCTTGATACTGCTGATGCGGAAGATGTCGTTCATGTAGGCATTCAGGCGCAAGCCACTGATGCCCAATTTACGAGCAAAATCCGGATCAAATTCATAACCTACCTGGAACGACTCCAGTGTCAATGTGTTCTCCTTTTGTACGAAACGCGAAGACATGGGTGTCGAACCTGCATCGGCAATATTCTTGAAGGGTGCAATATCTCCGGGTTGCTGCCAGCGGTCATAAAGCGCACGCTTGTCCTGATTGTATATCAAATCATCGGAAGATATGTTTTCCACCTTCTCATAGACAGCCGAATTGAAAGAGTCTCCTCCAACGCGATAGCGGAAAGTCAAGCCTGCCGTAAAGCCCTTGTAAGCAAAGCTGGAGCCAAATGTACCTTCCGCTTTCGGACGGGTGTTACCGACTACCACTTCATCATCATACGAGAAATCGTACGTGTACTTGCCGTCCTTGGTAATGAAAATCTCCCGTCCGGTAGCCGGGTCTATACCGGCAGAACGTACTGCCCAGATATCATCGGGGTCAGCACCGTCATAATAACGCTCGGTAGAACGGCTCTGATTGTATTCATTCATGCTGGCAAGTGTGTTCCCGATTCCATCCAGCTTGCTCGACTCCATACGGACTGTGGCACGCAATGACCATGTCAGACGTTTATCAAAGTCGCGCAGGATATAGTATTGTGCAGTTCCAGTGAATCCCTTGGAAATCTGTTTGCCGAAGTTCGTATTATAACTGGTCACGCCCGAAGAGCTAGGCAAGCCTATGGCAATCAACAAGGGGTCAGTGGTCTTGTAATAATAATCCAGCGTCAAGTTAAAGCGTTCATTGAAGAGGGTCATATCCAAACCGATATTACGGTCCAAGGTAGTCTGCCATTCCAGATTCCGATTACCCAACGTTTCAAGCACCGAACTCATGCCAAAATAGTTATAGGACGTATAAAGGTAGCGGAATGTTGTCAGAGAGAGTGCCGAATCGAAGTTCTGATTTCCAGGGTTACCGATAGAACCACGGATTTTCAGGTAATTAATCCAAGAGACATTGTCCTTGATAAAATGTTCGTTGTGAATATTCCATCCCAAACCAAGAGACCATGTATTGATGAATTGTTTCGTAGAACCGAATACTGAAGAGCCGTTAAGACGATAACTGACATCCATCAGATAACGGTCATCATACGCATAACCTCCAGTCAAATAAGTGCTCACAGCCCGGCTAACCGATTCCGTATAAGTAGGTCTTCCACCTTCCGGATAACCATTGGAAAATGACGGATAAGTAAAATCACCGGAAGGGAAGCCTTGTGCCGAATAGCCTTGTACCGTTGATTTCTGTTCAGAAATGTTTCCACCGACAGCCAGATTGATGCGATGTTTATCACTTAACACCGTGGCATAAATCGCTGTAAACTCTCCTTCATATTTCGTGGTTTTCGTATCTGTATAGTCATACGAACCTTTTTGCAAGATATCATAGCCGTCAAAACGCGTGTCATCCGGTGAGTAAAACAGTTCGTTTTCTGAAGTAAGCTGGGTCAGCCCGAAACGAGCACGCAATTTCAGCTCTTTCACCGGATTATATTCGGCGATGAAATAATCAGAAAGTTGGAAATCCTTCGTCTCATCCCGACTATTCAATGAAGCATTGTACAATGGATTGCCCACATTCGGCTCATAATCATTATTCCTGACTTTGACAATGCGTCACCCTGCTTTATTTTTGTCTTGATCTAATGCCTCCAACAATGGTTTGATGGTCTCCTGCTGTGGTGTTGTGAATAGAGTCTCAGTATATACCGAGCCGTTGGGCAGCCTTATTCTGAGCGTCGTTATTGTCTTGGCGATTTCAAGAACCTTGTCAACGCTCATCTTCATGCCGACTTCTCTGATGACCCGTTCAAGTTCCTTATACACCNNNNAGTCTCAGTATATACCGAGCCGTTGGGCAGCCTTATTCTGAGCGTCGTTATTGTCTTGGCGATTTCAAGAACCTTGTCAACGCTCATCTTCATGCCGACTTCTCTGATGACCCGTTCAAGTTCCTTATACACCTTGTAGGCTACAAAGCAGATGCAGATATGGGCCTCGATACGTTTCTCCGTAAAATGGAACATTGGACGCATCTCGAGCGTCCCTTTGCCAATACGGAAAGCCCTCTCAACCATCCAAAGGCCATGGTATTGTGATATGACCTCTTTCCCGGACAGGGTCGTATTCGTTATATACCCCTTCAGTCCATCCCAAAGACTGTCTTCTGCTATCTTTTCCTCATTGATACTTACGGTTATGTCCTTGCTGATATCGAGAAATTTGTTGTAGCCTCGCTTATTGACGTTGTCCTTGGTCAGAGTACCTTTCGCATAGGCCTTGCGGAGTCTATCGACGCCTTTGTTGCGGTTCCATGCGTTTTTCTTTGCCCGTGCATCTGAATAGCTCACAACCAGCCTCTGGCAATCATTCTTGCAACATTCAATAATGTTCCCGTCCGTCCTGTCAATTGCAAGAATCCAGTCTTTAATCTTTGGAGACTCGTTTCGGATTCTCGCCCCGATAATATACCGGTAGCCGGCGGATTCCAGCAGCTCCACATTCTTTGTGTTCATAAGGCCCGAGTCGGCCACAACGATGAAGTCTGTCAGCTTGAAGCGCTGGACAAAGTCATCGATTACGGGAATCATTGTGCGCCCCTCGTACTGGCTGCCGTTGAAGATAGAGTAGGACATCGGGTAGCCGTCCTCGCTCACCAGCAGTCCGAGGACTATCTGCGATTCTGCCATCTTGCCGTCCTTTGAGAAGCCTGCCTGACGAAGAACATCGTCCGGCTGTGGTGCGGACTCGAAGTAAAGTGTGGTCACATCGTAGAAAACGACCCCAATCCGTCCGCCGAGAATCCTCATCGTGTGCTCTACGCTTATCCGCTGGACCTTCTCGCGCTGCGTATTATACAGCTTGTCCATATAGCGGTAGATGTTATGTAACCGAACGTCTTCGTCGAAGTAGGACTTCAGATACGACGCTGTGGCAACCTTGCTCTGCGGATGACAGACCCTTGCGATGACGAGATGGCGCAAAATGCTGTCCCCGATTACTCCAAAGCCAATTCTGTCATATATGTGGCCGAGGATAACTTGTGGCGTGTTCTGGAGCGTCCTCTCGATGCGCGCAATGGTATTTCTCGCTTCTTGGAGCGCCTGAGCGCTCTCGTCAAAGTCAAGTGTCATCTGACCGGAATATTCGTCTATCCATTGACGCGCTTTGACCTCAAGGCGAACAATCTCGTCGGGGGCAGACGATACTCCAATTGTCTTAAGCTCCTTGAACTTGCCACTGCTCTTGTCTGCGATAACCACGCTCACAGTGCCGCTACGGTTCTTTTTCTTGCGTACAAACATGCCATAAAGGTACTCATTTTAGGTTTGCGTCACCCGCGTCACCATGAAGATTTTCTGGAATGGCTGATTTTAAAAATGTTACAATTGTTGAAATATCAAGCTGTCAAAGTCAGGAAATAATCAGAAAGTTGGAAATCCTTCGTCTCATCCCGACTATTCAATGAAGCATTGTACAATGGATTGCCCACATTCGGCTCATAATCATTATTGGACAACCAACGCTCCACTTCACCATCCTCATTGTATTTTTTGTAATAGGGACTGGCTTCAGCATAGTCGCTAAAGGGAACGATCGGATTGGTATATTTAGTCTGTTGGGCAGTAAACTTATTGGTAAACTGCAATTTGCCTACCCGGTAAATCAAGTCAATGTTAGCTCCCAGCACATCACGGTCCGAACCTTTCATCACACCGGTCACCCCGTTATAGTTCAAACCAATACCAAACATGAATCCACCGGCTCCACCATCTGCATATAATTGGTGACGATGGTTAATACCCGTACGCAAAGGTTCCGACAACCAATAGGTATCAACCCCACTCGCTATATCAGCCAGGTGCTTTTGGTAAAGATTATCCTTCTCAATCAACTCATCAGCCGTTCCACCGTCATATTTCCCCGCCAGTCGTTCAAACTCCAGTTTCTCCCTTGAATTCATCAGGTTGTAGCTCGTCAGGTCAGGCCAGGAGATGTCCATGGAGCCGTTGTAGCTCAGGCGGAGTTGTCCGGGTTGAGGCTGCACGGTCTCTACAACCACTACGCCGTTGGCTGCCTTCGAACCGTAGATGGCGGTGGAGGCGGCATCCTTCAAGATAGTCATCGAAGCGATGCGGTTGATGTCAAGGTTGTAGATGGTTTCCAGCGTACTCTCGAAACCGTCGAGGATAAAAAGCGGTTGGTTGGGGTCCTCGGACACTTCGTCGCGCATACCCATGATGCTGGACTTGCCGCGAATCTCGATGTCCGGCAGACGGTTCGGGTCTGAACCGAAGAGGTCACTTTCCATCAGGTTGAAGGAGGGGTCGAGGCTGCGAAGGCTAGCCAGAGGATTCTGCACGCCCACGGCTTTCAGTTCTTCGCCACTGAAGCTAGCCGATGAACCGGTGAAGGTATCTTTCCGCTTGGTCACGATACCGGTAACGACTACCTCGTCGATTGTTGTGCTGCTTTGCAGGCGGACGCTGTATTCATCCGTCCGGTCAAGCAGGACCACTTCCTGCTGCTCCATGCCGACGAACGACACAATGATGGCTTTGGTTTTCGCCGGGACGGCAAGCGTAAATCGTCCATTGGCGTCGGCTGTGACACCGTTTCGAGTGTCTCCTTTCACGTAAATGCTGGCACCGGGGAGCGGTTCTCCTTGTGTGTCAAGCACCACGCCGGTAATGGTTCGTTTACCAGGTTGGGGACTTTGCTGAGTCTCTACTCCTTCAAAATTACCCCCCCCCTCCCACGGAATTTGCAACAACCATCTGTGCTGCAAACAGATAGCAGGCAAAGAGCAAAGGTCGCTTCATTGCCCTCCATAGGTGTCTGTCCTCTCTCATAATGAGTTGGTTTAAATTTATGGATATTTGGGAACTTGTACACTGCCTCCGTCTCCCTACCCTCACAGCAATGAACAACGGAAGCGTTTCACCTTGCAAATGTATGAAAATATTTGTATCAAATAAGTAAAAAAGTTGTTATTTTAATGACATATACCACACATATAGTAAAAATAAATAATCAAACAATACTATCCGGAAGAGTGATTCAAACCGAACGATAGGGACAAGGATTACCTGGAAGCAAGGAGAAGGGAGATGTAAACTTATTTATCATGAGTGGGATATTAGGGTGGGAAAGTGGGGTGGCAATGAAGTTTGCAGATGAGCAATGCCTGAATTATATTGTATTTCCTGATTTATTAGTAACTTTGCTGTCGGCTGAAAGTTTACCACCGTAAATTTTACGACGGTAAACTTTGCACAATACAACGGATATAAAAAAGCAAGAATATGAAATTCTACAATAGAGAAAAGGAATTGGAATCATTAGACAAGGTCCGCCAAGTATCTTTTTCCGTGCATTCCCAAATGACTGTACTTACCGGTAGGCGGCGTATCGGCAAGACCAGTCTTATATTCAAAAGCTGCGAGGGTACTCCTACGGTATATCTGTTTGTCAGCCGAAGCAACGAGGCAGATCTCTGTTTACGCTTTACTTCCGAAATCCGGCAGGCACTGGATATTTATGTACCGGAACTTATCAACTTTGCAGAAATATTCCGCTTCTTAATGGATTTGGGTACACGGCTGAAATACAATCTGGTTATTGATGAATTTCAGGAGTTCTACTACATCAATCAAGAAATTTACAGCTTGATGCAGGATACTTGGGATCGACTGAGGAAACAGAGCCACGTCAATCTTATCGTGAGTGGTTCGGTCCATACCCTTATGAATAAAATCTTCAGGGATTCGAAAGAGCCGCTGTATGGTCGTGCTGACAGTATCATGAAGTTAACTCCTTTTACGACTTCCGTATTAAAAGAAATCATCTCAGATCACAAGGCTGACTATACGAAAGATGATTTGTTGGCACTCTATACCTTTACCGGCGGTGTTCCCAAATATATTGAGCAGTTCATGGACAATGGATGCACCAACATGGAAAGCATGGTCGATTTCATGCTGCAACCCGATTCATCCTTTCTCACTGAAGGGCAGGCTTTGCTGATACAAGAGCTCGGAAAAAAATACGGCAATTACTTTTCTATCTTGTCCGCAATCTCCAACGGTAAGAATACCCTGCCGGAAATGGAAAATGCGATGGGCGGTATGAACCTGGGCGGACAATTGAAGAGGTTGGAAGAGGATTATAATCTGGTAAAGAAGAAACGGCCCATACTCTCAAAGGAGGGTTCTCAAACCGTCCGCTACGAAGTATCAGATTTGTTTTTACGCTTCTGGTTCCGGTATTTCATCAAGTATCAGAATTACATAGAGATACAGAATTTTGAGCGCTTGGCTGATATTATAAAAAAGGATTACCCGACATTCTCCGGCTTGGCTTTGGAAATGTATTTCCGCCAACAGATGATGGAGAGCAAGGAATTTGCAGACATCGGTTCCTGGTGGCAAGGCAAGAACAACAAAGACCAGGATGAAATAGATATTGTCGGACTCTATGCGGAAGAGAAAAAAGCTTTGGTAGCAGAAGTGAAAAGACAATCCAAAAATTTCAAGCCGGATTTGTTTGCACACAAAGTAGAGGAACTACGGAAGAAAGTCTTGTTCAAGTATGAGATAGAGAGCCGGCTTTTGTCAATGGAAGACATGTAGGGCTGTAAGAAATTGATAGATAAATCATAATGCGGGTCGCAAACATCCTTATCTATGCAGCCTGCAGCAAGGACATTCAGTAAATGTCGCGTATTAAATCGACTTTTGAATGACAAAGTCCGGAAAAAGAGAAGCTGCAAGGAGACAGCTCTCATGCGCTCTCCTTGCAGGTTGTCAGAAAATCTAACGATAAGCTTCATTTTGAGTCATCACGTCCGGATTCTGAGAAATGACATCAAGAGGAATTGGCAACAAAAGTTGCCCCGGCGTGAGCGTGACATGTTTCGAACTATTTTTGAGCACCTCGATGGCTCTACCCGTCCGTATCAGATCAAACCAGCGATGAAACTCCATTGCCAGTTCTACCTGCCTCTCATGTTCACAAGCCAACGCAACGGTTGGATAGCGATCAGCCGGGTATCCGGGAGTCCCATACAGTGGCATACCAACTCTCTGCCGTACCTCATTCAAGTATGTAGCATCACCGGTAGCCTCCGTGAGCATCAGAAGTACATCCGCATAACGAAGGACGATAAAATTGTTATCTGCCGCTTCCCGAGAGCCGTTCTTCTCTGCATCTGCATCCCTCCACTTGATGGTGAAACGTGTATTCACCTTGTCACCATTCTTCTTGTAATAACCATCCTGAATCGTAATATCCCGTCGTGGGTCCCCCTGTTCATAGGCATTCCAAAGGTCGTCAGTAACCTGATTCAAACCTCCACCCCACGCCGTCAAGACATGGTTATCCACAGGAGTGAACATGGACCAATACAAGCTATAGGGATTTCCTGCACCCCCCTTATATTGAATCTCAAATATTGACTCTGCACTATTTTTATGGTTCAAATCCCAAAGATCCTCATAATGAGGTAAGAGCGTAAATTTGCCATACAGCTTGTTCAACACAGCTGCTGCTTCCGCCTTCCTGTTCAACGTCAGATAGACTTTTCCCAACAATGCACAGGCTGCATCTGAAGTTGCAGCACCAGCAAAACGCTCGTGCTGCTTGTCTGGCAAGTTGTCAATGCCGAACTGCAGGTCTTGGATAATGGTCTCATAGACCTGTGCCTGTGGGGTACGTCCCTGCCTGAGTGCCTCTTTCACACTGACCGGGTGCAAGACTAAAGGAATGTCTCCCCAGGCACGTGTCATGTTGAAATAATAGAGTGCCCGAAGGAATCGCGCTTCCGCCTGCAAAGCCTCCTTATGCGAGAAAGAGGCCTCCTCACTACGTTCCAACACATTGTTGATGACATAGAGTGATTCATAGTACTGATTCCAATAGTTCAATACCAATGTGCTATTTGCATCCATACCCACATGCGTATCAAAGGCCTCAAAATCCTTCACATTGCCAGCTGTGCTCTCATTGCATGCATTATCCGACATCAGCTCTCCGAAGAAAGAGGATAGTCCCTCCGGTGAGTAGATAGTATACAGCGTGTGATAAGCAGCTGTGAGTGCTGTTTGAAAGTCACTTTCCGTCTGGTAGAATTGATCTGCATATGCATTGGAGATGGGTTGACGGTCCAGGAAACTGTCGCATCCGCTCATGAGCACGAATGAGAAGGATGCCAAAAGAATATTTATTGTTTTCATGATTCTATATCTAGATTGGTTCAAAAGAGAAGAAACTGGTGTATATCAGAAACCTAAGCTAATTCCCAACGTTGCCGCAAAAGGATTCGGATAGGCACCATAATCATAACCCACACGATACCCAGACTGGAATGTACTGCCCTCAGGGTCATAGTTGGAGTAGTCTGAAAAGACGTAGACATTCTCAAAATTCAGATACGCCTTCAGGTTGTTGATTTTCAGCTTTGAGAGCCAAGCCTTGGGGAAGTTGTATCCCAAACGTACGTTCTTGATCCGTACAAAAGAACCGTCTTCCACCCAATAGCTGGAGCTCTGTGCCTGTACTGTATTCTGCGTCACACGGGGCTTGAAGATATGTCCGTCACCCGGTTCCTCATCCGAACGCCAGAAGTTGCTCACATAGGCATAGGCATTCCGGTTTCCGTTAAACTCCTTCAGGAAACGCGACTGTTGGTTCATTATTTCACCACCTTGCGATCCTGTAAGCATGATTGACAATTCAATTCCTTTATAACTGAAGTTGTTTGTGAGTCCCCATGTGAAGTCAGGCTGATAGTTACCTAAAATGGTGCGGTCATCCGCATTAATGATACCATTCTCATCCACATCGCGCACTTTGGGATCTCCAGCTTCACTCCCGGGATATACAGGCAGTCCGGAGGCAATGTTGGCAGAGCTCAATACACCGTCGAAGACATAACCATAGTAGTTGCCGATGGGTTGCCCGACTTCCGTTTTGGAGATAGCATCGTTCGTATTGACCAGGATTGGAGCATCGTTGGCTCCTAACTTCAGAACCTTATTGCGATTGGCTGAGATATTGAAGTCCGTAGTCCAAGTAAAAGCACCCTCCACATTGTGTGTCGAGAGAGAGAACTCCACACCACGGTTCTCCAACTCTCCGATATTCGTAAGACGAGACTGGAAGCCCGTCAATACCGGAATGGGGACATCCAGCAACAAGTCACGCGTCTTGGAATAATACACGTCAAGAGACAAATTAATCCGGCTGTTGAGCAGAGAGGCATCCAGACCAAGATTCACCTGCCCCGTCTTTTCCCATTTCAGGTCCGGGTCAGGGAATGTACCGGTATAGATACCCTGCTTTACAGCCCCATTCTCCACATACGAGTTATAACTGAGCAGTCCGATGGCTCCGTAATCAGGAATCTGGTTATTTCCAGTCTCTCCATAGCTGACACGCAGTTTCAGATTGTCCAACCATGGCAGCGAACGCATAAATTCCTCTTCCGAAACACGCCAAGCCAATGATACGGAAGGGAAATACCCCCAGCGATTATTGACTCCGAAACGCGAGCATCCGTCAGCACGCAACGCTGCCGATGCCATGTATTTCCCCTTGTAGGAATAGGTTGCACGTGCGAGGAAAGAGATCAATGCCCACTCCGTAGCCGAAGTGGAGCCGTTCTTCACCTTTCCGGCATTCAATGTATGCACCAAGTCATTGGGGAAAGAGCCAGCTGTCATATTGCCGAATTCCATAGACTGCTCTTGCATCGTATAACCCAAAAGTCCAGTCAGATTATGGTCAGCACGAATCGTCTGATTGTAATTGAGCGTGTTTTCCCAAACCCAGTTTGTAGAACGCATTGTGACGAAATCCGCTGTAGCATCCACCCACATGGAATATCCATAATCCTGCCCATCATTCCAGTAGGAACTATAGTGAGAGTCCTCCACATTCGCATTAAAAGCTGTTTTAAAATTCAACCCGTCCAAAATCTTATAGTCAATAGCCGTGTTGAGCAAAACGATATCAGTAGTCTTCTTTTTAGACATTTCGCGCGTCAAGGAATAGGGATGCCATAGTTGAAAGCCATATTTATCGAAAGTGTTCCACATGGACTGAGGGTCTTTAAATCCAAGGGAACCCGTTTCTACCCGCAAAGGAAAAATCGGGTCGCTCTGCAAGGCCAGACTGACCGCATCCGACTTTCCAGCGGTTCCATAAGAAGAGTCATTGGAACGAGTCAAAGCGATCTTGACACTCGCATTCAGCCGCTCATTAAACTGATGATTCACATTACTGCGTAATGACAGACGGTTGTAATCGTTCTCAATCACAACTCCTTCTTGATTCAAATAGCCGGCCGACAGCATAAACTGTGTTTTTTCAGAACCACCTGAAGCCGAAATCTGTGCATTGTGTGTCAATGCGGTTCGCAGCAGCACATCCTCCCAGTCAGTACCGTTTCCTATGCGCTCCAGCCATTCCGGATCGGAGAACTCAACAGGTATGGCCGTATCATTGCCTCGCTTGGCATTCGGATTCTTCTTCAATATAGTAGCCCAAGTATTATTGCGGGCAGCTATTTCAAACTCAATCCACTGCTTGGCATCCATGACATCTACCCGGCGGTTCACTCTGGTAATACCAAACTCATAGTTACCTTCTACTCTTGTTTTGCCCGCCTTACCCTGCTTGGTCGTTATCAAGACTACGCCATTCGCTCCACGGGAACCATAAATGGCAGCAGAGGAAGCATCTTTCAGAATCTCTATAGACTCTATATCGTTGGGATTAATATTATTCAAAGGATTACGATTGAACGTCATATTCTTAGACGTACCGTTGCTCCCTGTAGAGGAGGTATTGTCCTCCAATGGGATACCATCGATGACATAAAGCGGAGCTGTCCCGGCATTGATGGAAGAAGCACCACGTACCTTGATGGTAGGAGCCATACCCGGTGCTCCCTGAGTCTGTGTAATCTGTACACCAGACACTTGTCCAGCCATCGATTGCAGCGCATTGCCATAAGAACGCTCTTTCAGCTTGTCCGCCCCAACAGAAGCTACAGAGCCTGTCAGGTCGCGTTTGCGTACGCTGCCGTAGCCCACCACAACAACTTCATCAAGCTGCTGTTCCTCCGGTTGCATATGGATGATGAGCGGTGCGGCCTCTATGCGCACGTTCTGGGGTTTATAACCCATATAAGTTAATTGGAGGACGGTTGCTCCGGACGGAGCTGTGAGCTTGAAGTTTCCCTCGATGTCTGTGATGACGCCCACTTTCGTTCCCTTCACCAAAACGGAAACGCCAATCATGGGTTCGCCTTTCTCATCGAGCACTTGACCGGATACGGTCTTGGATTGTAAAACCTCCTGAGGATTAGTCGTTTTCACCCCCCCCCACGCCACTTTGGCAGAAAGAGGAGCTGCTATCAACAGACTGGAAATTCCCCAGATAAAAGAAGTTTTCGTGACGCTGAAGAAGCGTTCACTGTTTGCCTTGTTTTTCATCATAAGGTCAGGTTGTTAATAAATAGGTTTAGTAAAAAGGAAATGATTTCATGCACAAAGGTAGAAAGAAGCTATAAATTCCCATTTCTTAAATGTTAAATAAGAATGTTAATGTATTGTTTTAACTTTTAGTACTTAAACTATTCTTCTGATTTCCTGCACCTCACATGCAGATAACATCAGCCTACGCCAACACCGGCAAGACCTACTGGGGCAAGAAAAGCAAGTAAACATACATATACAGCCGGCAGATGTACTCCGTTTAGCCTTTTTTGGCGTACATTTGTAGCTGTATGTTACAATAAACCACACTACCTATGAAAAGACTACTACTTGGAACACTGATGCTGGGAGCCACCCTGTCGCTGTCGGCACAGAAGGAAGCGACCCTCACCGTGCAGGCTGACAAGGGCACGGACATCATCCCCAAAGAGATTTACGGACAGTTCGCCGAACATCTCGGCAGTTGCATCTACGGAGGTATCTGGGTCGGCGAGAACTCGGACATCCCCAACATCAAGGGCTACCGCACCGACGTGTTCAATGCACTGAAGGCGTTGCAGGTGCCTGTCATGCGCTGGCCCGGAGGATGCTTCGCCGACGAATATCACTGGATGGACGGCATCGGCCCCAGAGACCAACGCCCCAAGATGGTGAACAACAATTGGGGTGGCACCGTGGAAGACAACTCCTTCGGTACGCATGAGTTCCTCAACCTCTGCGAGATGCTCGGCTGCGAGCCTTACGTCAGCGGAAACGTCGGCAGCGGAACCGTCGAGGAACTTGCCAAATGGGTGGAATACATGACCAGCGAAGGAGACTCGCCGATGGCGAACCTGCGCCGCAAGAACGGACGCGACAAGGCGTGGAAGGTGAAGTACCTCGGTGTGGGAAACGAAAGCTGGGGATGCGGCGGCTCGATGTATCCCGAATATTACTCCGACCTCTACCGCCGCTATGCGACGTACTGCCGCAACTACGACGGGAACCAGCTCTTCAAGGTCGCCAGCGGAGCCAGCGACTATGACTACAAGTGGACGCGTGTCCTCATGGAGCGTGCCGGCTCGATGATGAACGGCATCTCCCTGCACTACTACACCGTCACCGGATGGGTGGGCAGCAAAGGCTCTGCCACGCAGTTCACCCCCGACGACTACTACTGGACGATGGGCAAATGCCGCGAGATTGAGGACGTGCTGAAGAAGCACATCGCCATCATGGACGAGCTGGACCCGAAGAACAACGTCGCCCTCCTGCTCGACGAGTGGGGCACCTGGTGGGACGTGGAGCCGAACACCATCCCGGGGCACCTGTTCCAGCAGAACACCCTGCGCGACGCCTTCGTGGCTTCGCTCTCGCTGGACATCTTCCACAAGTATACCCGACGACTGAAGATGTGCAACATCGCCCAGGTGGTCAACGTCCTCCAGTCGATGATTCTCACCGACGGACCACGCATGGTGCTCACCCCGACCTACCATGTCTTCCGGATGTACAAGGTACACCAGGACGCCACCTACCTCCCTGTTGACATCCAGTGCGACACCATGCAGGTGCGCGACAACCGCACGCTGCCGCTCGTCAGTGCCACCGCCTCGAAAGACAAGAACGGGAAAATCCATCTCTCCATCTCCAACATCGACACCGAGAATGCCCGCGAACTGACCATCCGCCTCAACGGTGCACAGGCGAAAGGTGTGACCGGCGAAATACTCACCGCCACCCACATCAACGACTACAACTCGTTCGACAAGCCCGAAACGGTCGTTCCCCGGCCCTTCAAGGATGCCCGAATCCGCAAGGGTGTCCTGACGCTCACCATGCCTGCCAAGAGCATCGTGACACTGGAGCTGCAATAAGACACCGACGCACGACAGCTTCCTGCCCCTGTGAACAGACGCGGGTAACACGACCCTCCACCGAAGGCTGTGTTACCCGCGTCAGTCTTTCTGCCGACGGACATTACTTCACCGTCGCCTCAAAATAGCTTTTTCCCGCCTTCACCTCGCGGTCGGTACCGTATGCCGGGGAATACTTGCCCAACGGCATGTCGCTCAGGACGGCGTCCGTGCAACGTCTGCCTGCCACGACCTGGTCAGTCAGCGATGTGGTGAGCATCGTTGCCGCCATGCCCAACAGGACTTCGAGCGGACTGTCGTCCTCATCGGCTGACAGCTCCGTGTCGACCGTCAGATTACCTTCCCGTCGGTAGAGCACCTCGCCACTCGTGGTGGAACGCAGGATGAACTCCACACGTGCCGTCAGCTTACCACCCAGGTTGTCGCGCTCCCACGCCTTGATGACGGTGAACATCGCCGCGTCTGCCCCGATGATTTCGCGGAAGCGCTTCAGGCTGCCCTCCAGAAACAGCTCGCTATCATAGGCGCTCTCGGAACGGAACAGCTCCATCGTCAGGTAAGGGGAAAAGACGTAGTACCCCTTCTCGCACAACGGACGGTAGAGCGTGGTGTAAAAATACTCCTTCGCCTCCACGGCATTCGTCCGGTTGACGGGCGGCATGATGACGATGGAACCGGGTGCCTCCGCATACAGCTTCGGGTATTGCTGTCCGCGGGTGACGACCGTCTCCGCTACGGTGCCGCAGGAGGTGACCGCCGCCAGGATGAGTCCTGCACTCAGCAGGATGGACAGATGTAGTCTCATTTCTTCTCCAACTGTTTGATGATACGTGACAGGTAAGTCTCCGACTCGGGATAGAGACGGATTTCTTCTTTCAGGTAGGGGATGCCCTCCTCGGGATAGCCCATCCGGTAAAGCAGGAACCCGTACTCGGCATACATGCCGGGAGGCACCGTCCGACGGACACCGTGCTGACGGTCGATGATGCGACGGTACTCCTGCAACAGCTTGTCGCGGAGTTCGGGCGTTGCCTTCTTGCTGTAACGGTAGGTCGCCCCCTCGTAGTCATACCACGAGTAGAGCGAGGTCTCCGTGGTGGAGCATCCGCACAGCAGGATGATGCCCGACACAAGGGCGAGCAACGTTCTCATGGCTGCACTTCCTCGATGTAATAGTCCGACAGATGCGCCGGGTCAATGGGCGTCCCGGCAGGAACTTCCACGGAGGAATATTCCGTCTCGGGCGTGTCGCCGGCCGTAGCAGTGACCGTCACAGTGCCCACCTGCTTGCCGGGCAGTTCGATGAGCATACCCGTCTGCGGGTTCTTCACCTGCTTGCCCTTCAGCTTGACGGCAAAGGTGTCGCCGACAGCGATGCCCTGGCTCGCCCCTCCGCCGATGAGGACAGCGTCCGTGTCATAGCTCAGGAAGTACGTGCGCCACGGCTTGTCGGTACACTTGTCGATGATGTTCTCCACCAGCTGACCGATGGCTTCGGAGATGGCCTTGTCGCTCAACGTGGCGTCATAGTCTGCCCGTCCACCCACACCGAGGGTCGTCTTGGTGGTCAGTTCCGCTTCCCCCTTCGCCTCATCGGAGTAAACAATCAGTCCCGTCGACACTTCCACCAGACGGATGGCGACGGCTGCCTCCACCCGCTGTGTCTTGCTGCGCGTGAAGACGCCCGCCTTGCCGACGTTCTTCCGTCCGAACTCCGTGATGGAACCGATGATGAGGTAATCCGCTCCGATGGTCGACAGCTCGGCACCTCCCTTCTCCGCCTCCGCCATCAGGACATCGAGGTCGTTGCGTTCCAGCAGGATGAATTTACCCGACGCGGCGAGCTTGGCAGACAGGATGTCGAGTGCCTGCTTGCCCATGGGATCGTTCTCCTTGTCATAGAAGATGCCTTTTCCGTACTGCGTCTCATTGGAAAAACGCCCGATTGCCACTTTCCTCTTGATGGTCTTTCCCTCGGTCCTGACCGCAGCGCCGTCCGCTCCAGTCACCTCTACCTCTTGTTGGGCATACGCGGTGCAGCACAACAGTGCCAACACAGCCACCCACATCCGTCGAATGTTTCTTTTCATACGCACATTTCGTTGGTTTGATTCTTGGTTGATTCAGCTCTCTATGGTCCCACAAAGTTATAAATTTTTCAATGCGGACCTGTTTTTTCTTTCATGGATTTCTAACGGACGCCAGGCAGGCATCGAACGTCCTTCTGGGAAGAGAAATCCTCCGCACGCACTACCTTTATCAAAAAGACAGCACTTATATCCTTTTCACTTGACAAATTCAGCAAAAACACTCCTTCCCGCTAACGCATACTTTTGAATCTTCGCATAATCTAGCGAGCGAATGCAAACAAACGCTAACAAAACAGCTCTATAAAGACCTTGATTTTAGAAAACTATACATTCCATTTCCGAAAAACAGGCAAAACGTGCCCGAAACTATATTGTTTCGCGAGCCAAACAATATAGTTTGACGCCTCAAACAATATAGTTTCACCTGCCAAACACGTTTGTTTCGTGCCCGGAAGTCAAATCTTTGGAAAATGGAAGTCAAAACTTTGGAGTTTTGCTCTCCAGAAGGTGAGCAGCGTCAACAAATCGGAAGGTAATAAAAGGAGTAATCAAACCTAGCTCCAAACAGACAAAGGATACAATGCGGACATTTTGCCCGACACAACGGGACAAATATAAGCCATACGGCAACAAGATGCATTTTGCGAATCGCCTGAGAATGCCAGGAAATCCATCAAACCGTATTTGGATGCAAGGAAGGGCCGTGTGGAAGGCTTCGTTTGACATTTTGTCACTCTCAGAGCAAGGGTAGAGAAACCGGATGTTCGCACCGGAGTTTTCCGTCAGGCTTCTCCACCGGATGCGGAAACGCCTGCTTGAGGGGATGTCGGAGAAAAGCGCACCCGCCGGAAGATATTTTTGTTTTCACACTTGTATATGCCCGATAAAATTTGTTATTTAGTCCTGTATATCGCCCGGATAGCTCGGACATTCCGCTTTCAGAGCTTCAGTTTGTCAAGAATCATGAAAAGATGAAGGAGACCCGTATCCGTCCCGTGACTACCGGCTGCATACACTTGAACCGATTTAATAACCGAACCTTAACTGACAATGGAGAAAAAAGACTTGGGAAGAATTTCCGTAATCGTTTCCACCTACAACCGCTGTGATGCACTGCAGGTATGTCTGCAGAGCCTGTTCCGCCAGACTGTATTACCCGACGAGGTCCTTGTGGGCGATGACGGCTCGACGGAAGAGACCGCACAGCTGATTCAGGCATTGCAACAGCAAGCTCCCTTCCCGCTGATTCATGTCTGGCATGAAGACAAGGGCTTCCGGCTGGCGATGATGCGCAACAAGTGTGTGGCACGCAGCACGGGCAACTACATCATCGAGCTGGACGGGGATGTTTTCCTGCATCCGGAGTTTATCGCCGACCACCTCCGCGAAGCAGCTCACGGAGTCTACGTGAAAGGCGGAAGGGTGAACCTGGGCAGGGAGCTGACGGAACGCATCTGCCGTTCCGGGGTAGTGCCGTCCATCCACTATTGGACGCGGGGCATCGAGAGCAAGGCAGAGAATGCCATCCACTGCCCTCTCCTGGCTCATTTCCTGGCTCCGCGATACCGCAGGAACAGGTCGGCAGCACTGGGTTGCAACATGTCGTTCTTCCGCGAAGATTTCATCCGCATCAACGGCTACGACGAGTTCTACGAGGGCTGGGGCGGAGAGGATATTGACTTGGGCAACCGTCTTCAGAACAGCGGATGCCAGAAACGGTACCTCAAGTTCTCGGGCATCGTCTACCACCTCTGGCACGAGGACAAGTACATGTATAACCGGGAGAAGAATTTCCGCCACATGGAAGAGCTGAACGCCCGGCATGCGATACGCTGTGCACAGGGAGTGGAGCAGTATTTATAAAAAATGAAATGAACCGAAGAGCTTAGTTCGAGACAGGAAACATTCAGGGAATTACCTATCTTGGGCCTAAAGAGTTTGAACTTACAGAAGATATACCACGGCACCAAGTCAAAAAGGAATAGAAAGCACTAATGTACATAGGACTTGATTTCACTTAAAAAAACATCGCCGTACGCTTCATACTTCCGATCACCTATGCCATAAATGCGAAGGAACTCCTCTCTGTCAGTCGGCTTGTCCGTCGCCAGGCGTACAAGCACAGCATCCTGCAAAATCTTCGATGCTGCAATCCCTTCTTTTTGTGCAAGCTGCATACGTAGCTCATACAGAAGTCTAAGGAGTTCCATGTCTGTAATGATTTGACCTTCCGCATTGGTTAAGACCCGGAATTCAACAGTATCGATCTTGCCTGGCGTATATTCCACCATATTCACTCCGGCAAAAGAACCGGAAGAAACAGTCTTCTTTGCCTTAACCGGAATCATCTCCGGAGGAGTCACCTCGTCCATATCCTCCACGGGCTTCTTTTTGAAATAAGAAGGACAATTGACAGAACGGTCTTCAATGCCGAAATCATGCCGCAGCCAAGCCCTGTAATGCGACAATCCCAACATCCGGCCGCATCCGGACTTATCATCCTTATAGTTCGTACAGCCCAGAATAAAATGCTGTTTGGCTGGTTTCACAACCAAATACCCATCTTCACACCAATCACATTTCTGAATGCCCAGTTCTCCCCCTCTCATGTCATTCGTCATAAAGCCACACAGTTCCTGTTCGTTGGTACAAATCCACAGTTTCAATCCATAGTTCTTGTTCCAACGCAGCTGCATCGGATATCCACAAATCGGGCAACGGTTTCCTATAGGCAACGGGTCATTCACAGCAGACGCCAATTCACCTTTCAAGGTGACATTCGGATAACGCGCCGTATCGCTCAACAGCTCTTTGATGAATTCCGAGGGACGCTGTGAAGGTGTCACAATAAAGACACGATTTTTTGTACGGGTCAGTGCCACATAGAACAGGCGACGCTCTTCCGCATAAGTGTACGAATTGTCATTGACGACTACCAGGCTCAATACCGGATCATCATCCACCTTAGAGGGGAATCCGTAAACATCATCTTTTGCATTGATTATAATAACATTGTCCGCGCTCAATCCTTTAGAGCTATGCGCAGTCAGGAATTGCAGCTTTACCTGTGAACCATAACGTGAGGAATACACACGTCCGGACTTCTCATCATAGTTAAACTCTTTTGAACGACAGAGATGGACGGCATCAAAGCCATAACGTCCGATCAACAGAATAGAAACAACACGTGACTTTCCCTCAACCTTATTATACTCAATCACATCACTGATAGCCTCATTCACGGCTATTCCCAGATTGTAATAACGTCCTCCGTCCTGCTGCCTGGAGTATTTCTCACTGTATGTACGGATGACTACCGGATTCGTAATACGTTTCGGAGAAATCAATGCTTTCTTTATCTGATTCTCATTCCGCTGGATAAAGGCACCTGCAATGTCTATCACTTCTTGCGCATTTCGATACGTGCGTGTAATCTTCAATTCCTGTCCATAACCCACTTCCTGGCAGAACCGAGTAAATAACGGCAAAATAGAACCGCTAAAGGCATAGATAGACTGCCAGTCATCTCCCACTGCCACAATCTTGGCACTACACAAAGCTGACAGCTCACGTATCAGGTTGTAACGTTGTCTGGAGATATCCTGATACTCATCAACGATGATATATTTGAAGTCCAAATGTTCCTGATTCACCTGTTTCTTACGAATCAGTTCAGCCGACTCATTGATCATATCTTCAAAATCAATACTACAGCTTTCTTTCAATGCCTTCTGATATTCCAGGAAACAAACGCTACAAATATCCAGGAACAGCCTTGTACGCACATTCTTCACGGAAGATTTGAACGCTTCGAATTTCTCAGCCTTGTAACCTTGCGTCTTGAAATTACTGATAAAATGGCAAATCAAAAGAGTAAACTTGGTAATATACTTATTTTCTTCCGCGTCTACCAGTTTCTTATAGACCTCATTCAACGGACGTTCATTTATGACATACCCCCGTTCCAACAATTGCTCCTCCAGGTGTTCCAGAAAAGAACGTCCATCCCGATAAGCAGAAAATGTATAGATCAAATCGGTCTTATGTTTCCGGTGCAAACGGATTTTATCATTCACCCGGGCTTTATAACGCTCCAGTTCCGCCGGTGTATAACGGCTGTTCCGTCCATCCTCCGTAATTCCAAAGTGCTCAATATAAGATTCTTTGTCACCCTGTTTTATCCGAAAATCCGGCGTATAAGGCTTGCTGGCATCCAAGACACGATAGCGATAGACCGGTTCATACTCATAGTCAATCTGATGAAGATAGAGCCAGTTAGCGATACGAACCTCTTCAATGGAACGGAGTATTTCATTGTTAAGAGTCTGTACTTTTTCAGTCTTACGGTCCACAATCTGTCTCACATACTCATGCAAGTTACTTTTCAACGTCGAAAAATCAGCCTTGGAAACAAAGCGAAAATAACGGTTCAAATCATCTCCCTCATAAGGTGCAGTAAAATAAGACCCGAAAAAAAGAATCAGTTTCTTCACCAGATCTTCCCGGCTCATCACGGCAGACTTCAGATACTTGTTTATAACAGCATACATGTAGCCTCCATCGACAATACGCTTGCCTTCAGAATCTCCCTTCCGCAAAATGGCATATCCGGCCGAATGGAATGTAGTAATGGGGCAATTGATGTGCAAACAGCCGTTAATCCGTTCACGCAGTTCTCCAACAGCTTTATTGGTGAATGAAATCACCAGGATTTTGGAAGGTTCTATTCCACGTTTGTCTACCAGATATTTTACCTTGGCAGCTACAGTGGTTGTCTTGCCCGCCCCGGCTCCTGCAATCACCAACGTGTGATCTTCCTCAGAAAGAAGCACCCTGCGCTGTTCCTCATCCAGCAAAATTGCAGGATCGCATTCCTTCAGGATAGTATCCAGATAGTCTTTCTCCAACACCAGGTGACGTTTGACATATTCTTCATTGTGTTGTTGCACAAAAGGAGATTCCTTAGTCAAATCATATAGCCCGGCATATGTCTCACGAAAACGGTCTATTTGCGATGAATCAAGTTTACTTTTACGAATAAAATCATCCAGTACATTGGAAGACGACAATGTCTCATAGAACTGATACAAGTGGGCTGCCCCTTCAACCAACTCCTTATAATCGCTCCGAGCTATAAAACGCTCTTCTGTCATCAATGCATCAAAAGTCCGATTGAAAGCCAAGACCTCCTTGTATTCCTGTGGTATATGTTCCGGCACCTCCTCCCTGGCGGTAGAGTTTCTCTTTCCGCCTGTAATCATCCGCCGTAAAACATTCCATATACTCATGCTCGATTATTTATCCGTCTTGATTTTTAAACCTGTTGCAATAAAAGGACTGTATATCTATGATACAATCTACTTTATCGTTGCAAAGCTAATAAAACAGGTATTAAAAACAATATACAACTATACAAATTATTTACCGGAAAATAATAAACGGAAGGTGATGGCGTTAAGCATTTATGCAGGGGCACATCAATGGAATGACAAACTTGAAATGTTTGTCACAGATAAACGTATCCCCAAATTACATCCAGACCGAATATACCTCAACGAATGGTTAACGCAAAAGAAATCAGAGATACTTCGCATTATAGCAGATTTTGATGCTAATAAAGTTGATTGGACACTAAATCAATTCGAACAAGAATTCTTTCACTACTCAAACAAAGGAAATGTAAAGGAATCAAGATGGTGAAACCTCAGAAACAACTTACCCATTTGGCAAGGGCGGTTTTAGCATTTCATCATTGGAAGAAGAAACGACCAACATTTACTTGGATAGTTTTGCCAGTAGTGTAATAGACGAAGCGATAAAAGTATTATAAACGAAATAGCATGTTATCAACAGATAAAATAAAGGACTTACTTTCGCATGGCGAGAATAAGCAAGTAGAATTTAAGAAATGTACGGATCAGGTTTCAGCATCTGTGTATGAAACCGTATGCTCTTTCTTGAATGCAGAGGGAGGGTATATCTTTTTGGGAGTAGATGATGATGGCGCAATATTGGGAATTAACCCTAAATGTGTAACAGATATGACCAAAAGCATTATCAATACGCTGAATAATCCTGAACAATTTCTTCCTCCAATGCCAATCACACCGGAACAGGCTGAGGTAGACGGTAAGATTATCTTGTATCTGAATGTACCAGAGAGTGAACAGGTACATAGATACAAAAATCGTTTCTTCGACCGTTGGGGTGATGCGGACAATGATGTGTCAAAGCATACCTATCTGATTAAGAATATGTTCATGCGAAAAGAAAAGGAATCTTCCGAAAACGAGGTGTTTCCCGATGTGACCTTGGAAGATATGGACGAAGAATCGTTCAAAATTATGCGTAGCCACATTTCCATCCATAACTCCAATCATCCGTGGCTGAGCATGACAAATGAAGAATTCCTGAAAAGTCTGTTTTGGGGTAAACAACGGGGAACAAACAAAGAAGGATATAAGTTGGCTGCTATTCTCTTATTTGGCAAGGAACAGACTATTCTGAACTGTTGTCCGTGGCATCGTACGAAACCTTTCCAAACAGGGGATATAGATATAAATGATTGGCGCACCCGTACAAAGAATCCGCTAATAACAAAGGTGTTCCGTGAAATGAAATGGGCTGAAGAACTTGGTTCTGGACAGAAAAATATTCGAAAATATGCTCCGTTATATTTTGAAAACTCTGAAATAGAGATACATAGTGGAGAGGAGTTTATCTTTTCTATTACCTATCGTGACCCTAAAGAGTTTGAGTTTGCGGAGAATATACCAACAAGTCACCGACAAGTCACCGATAAGTCACCGATAAGTCGGGAACAAGTTAAAGATAAATTAGGTATAGAATGGAATATACTTAATTCAATTCTGTCTTTTTGCGCAACAGAAGGTCGGGCAAACAGTGAGATTATTGTTTGTGCTGGATTTAAAGACAGAGCTACATTTATGAAGAAATTCATAAAGCCTATGGTTGAGGAAGGATTGTTGGCAATGACCGTTCCTGACAAGCCTAACAGTCGTTTACAGAAATATTATACCACCGAAAAAGGAAAATCATTACTATTATGCCAAGACGCAAGCAATTAACATTCAAAATCAGAGACTTGAATAACATTCAAATGCCTTTTGCAAATCCTGCTTTGTACCGACACCTTGCTCATACATTCGCCCCATATTGTAATAATCTTCCGCTTCTTCATAATAATGAAATGCCTTTTCAGGAAAACAAACTGAGCCCAAACTGAGCCAAAAACAAACTGAGCCGTAATCCGTCAGTATATAAAAATAAAAAGGAGCTAAGTTCATCACTTAACTCCTTCATTTTACCAGTCGGGGTGACTGGATTCGAACCAGCGACCACACGCCCCCCAGACGCGTACTCTAACCGGGCTGAGCTACACCCCGAATTGCGGATGCAAAGGTACGCCTTCTTTTTGGTTATGCAAACTTTTCCATGACTTTTTTTATCGGGAAGGGCATTTTTTCTGACACGGCAACAGAGGAAGACGGCCGGAAAGGCGATGGAAGCAAGTACAAGTGTCACCCGAAAGGGCGATTCCGATGACAGAATGAGGTTTTTCGCCGAAAGCTGACGCAACTAAGGTTTTTATGCGTACTTTTGCAAAGATGTAGTTAGTAAACCACTCATTTAAAATGCAACTAAGAATTACAGCTCCTTCACAAATCAATTGCCGCATCAGCCTGCCTGCCTCGAAAAGTATCTGCAACCGGGCACTTGTCCTCGATGCTTTGGCTGGCGGAAAGGCGGACATCGGCAATCTATCCGACTGCGATGATACACGGGTGATGGTCGACGGACTGCGTTCACGCGGAGATGTGGTCGACATCGGGGCAGCGGGGACAGCCATGCGCTTCCTTACGGCTTTCTTTGCAGTACAACCGGACGAACAGCATCTCCTGACGGGAACTGCCCGCATGCAGCAACGCCCCATCCGCATCCTGGTTGATGCCTTGCGCAGCCTGGGGGCAGACATTGAATATACGCAGACGGAAGGATTTCCACCTTTATTGATACACGGAAGAAGGCTCACGGCATCGGAGGTCTCACTGCCGGGAGACGTCAGCTCACAATACATCTCCGCCCTTCTGATGATTGGCGCCACGCTTCCGGAAGGACTGACGCTCCACCTGACGGGCGACATCATCTCGCGTCCCTACATCGACCTGACGCTCCGTCTGATGACCGACTTCGGCGGACAGGTGCGATGGATGCCCGACGGACGTAGCGTCCGTGTGGAAGCACATGCCTACAGCACACGCCCCTACACCGTGGAGAGCGACTGGAGCGCAGCTTCCTACTGGTACGAAATGGCGGCATTGAGCCGGGAGGCACAGGTGGAACTGCCGGGACTGCTGCCCGACAGTCCGCAGGGAGACAGTGCCGTGGCGCAGCTCTTCGGAGCCTTGGGCGTGAAGACGGACTTCAACGGAGCAGGTGCCGTGCTCGGTCGCATGCCCCGCGCGCTGGAAAGGATGGACTATGACTTCACCAACCAACCCGACCTGGCGCAGACATTCGTCGTGACTTGTGCCCTGCTCGGGATGCCCTTCCGCTTCAGCGGACTGCAAAGCTTGAAAATCAAGGAGACCGACCGCATGGAGGCCCTGCGCATCGAGCTGCGTAAGTTGGGCTATGCCGTCCGAGAGGAAGAAGGCTCCGTCCTCGCCTGGGACGGAGAACGGGTGCCGGCTGACCCCTGCCCCGTCATCGACACGTATGAAGACCACCGCATGGCGATGGCTTTCGCACCGGCAGCCCTCTGCCTGCCGGAGATTCGCATCAACCACCCGCAAGTGGTGTCGAAGTCGTACCCTCACTACTGGGACGACCTGCGCCGTGCGGGATTTCATCTGGAGGAACTATGACACTGATAGCTATTTTTATCGGAGCGCTGCTGGTGCTCGGCATCGCAGCCTATGCTTTGGGAAACCTGAACCGGAAGAAACAGGGCGACACACCGACGGAAGAAGATGCGCCCGCCCCACGCACGGACATGGAATGCTGCGGCCAGCATGCCGTCTGTGAACGCGACAGCCTGCTGGCAGGAGTCAGCCGGAAGATTGAATACTACGACGACGAAGAGTTGGACCGCTTCCGCGGTACTCCCTCTGACGGCTACAACGACGAGGACGCCGACGCCTTCCGCGAGGTACTCTACACGATGCGGCCGGACGACGTGCCCGGCTGGGTGCGCAGCCTGCAACTGCGAGGCGTCTCCTTGCCCGACGGCGTGAAAGATGAAATCATCCTCATCGTGGACGACCTGCGCGCACATCCCGTCCCCAAATCCTGATTACCCCACACTATGGAACTTCTCGACATCCTGCAATACACGTTCTTCCAGCATGCGTTGCTGGGCAGTCTCTTTGCCAGTATCGCCTGCGGCATCATCGGCACGTACATCGTCACGCGGCGGCTGGTGTTCATCAGCGGAGGCATCACGCACGCCTCGTTCGGAGGCATCGGGCTGGGAGTCTACCTGGGCATCTCCCCCATCCTCTCGGCAGCCGTCTTCTCCGTCCTCTCGGCATTCGGCGTGGAGTGGCTGAGCAAGCGGCGCGACATGCGCGAGGATTCCGCCATTGCCGTGTTCTGGACATTCGGCATGGCCATCGGCATCATCTTCAGCTTCCTCGCCCCGGGCTTTGCCCCCGACCTCTCGTCCTATCTCTTCGGGAACATCCTCACCATCACCCGTTCGGACATCTGGGTGCTTGCCGTCCTGTCGGCATTGCTGGGACTCCTCTTCACCCTCTTCCTACGCCCGATTGTCTATACGGCGTTCGACCGTGAGTTTGCCCGTTCGCAAGGGCTCCCCGTCACGGTCATTGAATACGGACTGATGATGTTCATCGCCCTCACCATCGTTGCCTGTCTGCGCATGGTGGGCATCGTGCTCGCCATCTCGCTCCTCACCATTCCGCAGATGACTGCCAACCTCTTCACCAACAGCTTCCGCCGCATCATCGGGCTGTCCATCCTCATCGCCTGCCTCAGCTGCCTGGGCGGACTGCTGCTGTCCTATCGTTACAACGTGCCTTCGGGAGCGTCCATCATCTTCTTCTCCATCCTCATCTATGCCGGATGCAAGGTGGGGAAGCTTCTTCTACGGAACCGGAACTAAACAAACGAACAACCATATGGAAATCAAGATTACTTCACTGGAAAACATCCACGATGCCGCCCGCGAGTTCATCGCTGCCATGGGCGACAACACGGTCTTTGCCTTCTACGGCAAAATGGGTGCCGGCAAGACCACCTTCATCAAGGCCATCTGCGAATGCCTGGGAGTGACCGACGTCATCAATTCACCCACCTTCGCCATCGTCAACGAGTACCGCTCAGCCACCGAAGAGCTGATTTACCACTTCGACTTCTACCGCATCAAGAAGCTCGAGGAGGTGTATGACATGGGGTATGAGGACTACTTCTACAGCGGCGCCCTGTGCTTCATCGAATGGCCGGAGCTGGTGGAAGAGCTGTTACCGTCCGATGCCGTCAAGGTGACGATAGAAGAAGACGAACAGGGCTGCCGTGTGGTACGCTTCGACGCATAAGCTGCCATCCACATGGGACCGCAATACTTCGTCCAGTCCCTGTTCGCTCTCGCCGGCATCCTGTCGCTACTGGCTGCCGTACTCGACTGGGACTGGTTCTTCACTGCCCAAAACACACAGTTCATCGTGCGCAGTCTGGGGCGTCGCCGTGCCCGCTGGTTCTACGGCGTGCTGGGCGTCGTGCTGATGGTCATGGCGGTGTTTTTCTTTTTTCAGACGGAACAGGCGTCGACATCCTGACAAGGTCGTCGCCGCGCACACACCTGCGCCCTTCCCCGTCACAGTCCGTCATCAATCAACGGAAGGCGGGGCATTGACACAGTACGAACGCCACCTTAATGAAGCAAAGTATCATACTTAGACCCCCTAAGTATAATACTTAGGCTGCCAAAGTATAATACTTAGGTCCGTATAAGGCGTACTTTCACCGCGCTCTTCCCGGCGTTTGAACCGGTCTGTCCCTAACGATAAACGGCACAAGCCTCCGTCATGCGACGGGATGGCTTGTGCCGTTTACAGTTTACAGTCGTGTCAGCTGATTACTTCTTCACCGAGCAGAGCGGCTGGGGCTTGATTTGCTTGAAGAAATCATTGCCCTTGTCATCCACGAGGATGAAGGCCGGGAAGTTCTCCACTTCAATCTTCCAGATGGCTTCCATGCCGAGTTCGGGATATTCCACACACTCGATGCTCTTGATGTTGTTCTGTGCGAGGATGGCTGCCGGACCACCGATGGAGCCGAGGTAGAAGCCGCCATGCTTCTTGCAGGCATCGGTCACAGCCTGGCTGCGGTTACCCTTGGCGAGCATGATCATGCTGCCGCCGTGGCTCTGGAAGAGGTCCACGTAGGGGTCCATACGTCCGGCTGTCGTCGGTCCCATGGAACCGCACGCCATGCCCTTCGGGGTCTTTGCCGGACCGGCGTAGTAGATGGGATGGTCCTTGATGTATTGCGGCAGGTCTTCGCCACGGTCGAGACGCTCTTTCAGCTTGGCATGGGCGATGTCACGGCCCACGATGATGGTTCCGTTGAGCGAAAGGCGGGTGGCAACCGGATACTTCGTCAGTTCCTTGAGAATCTCTGCCATCGGACGGTTCAGGTCAATCTTCACGGCATCGCCTTCGCCAGCCTGACGGAGTTCTGCCGGAATCAGTTCGCCCGGATTGCTGTCGAGCTTCTCAATCCAGATACCGTCCTTGTTGATTTTGCACTTGATGTTGCGGTCGGCAGAGCAGGAAACGCCCAGACCGACGGGGCAGGAAGCGCCGTGGCGCGGCAGGCGGATGATGCGGACATCGTGTGCATAGTATTTGCCGCCGAACTGGGCACCCAGCCCGATGCGGTGAGCCTCCTCGAGCACCTGCTTCTCCAGTTCGATGTCACGGAAGGCACGTCCGCCTTCGCTACCGGTCGTCGGCAGGTTGTCATAGTAGTGGGTCGAAGCCAGCTTCACCGTGAGGAGGTTCTTCTCAGCCGACGTTCCTCCGATGACGAACGCGATGTGGTAGGGCGGGCAGGCAGCCGTACCCAACGTCTTCATCTTCTCCACCAGGAAGGGAACGAGCGTGCCGGGATTCAGGATGGCCTTCGTCTCCTGGTACAGATAGGTCTTGTTGGCAGAGCCACCTCCCTTGGTCACACAGAGGAACTTGTACTCCATGCCTTCGGTGGCCTCGATATCGATTTGTGCAGGGAGATTGCACTTGGTGTTCACCTCCTCGTACATGCTCAACGGAGCGTTCTGTGAGTAGCGGAGGTTCTCTTCCGTGTAAGTCTTATAGACACCGTGGGACAGTGCTTCCTCGTCGCAGTAGCCTGTCCACACCTGCTGTCCTTTCTCGCCGTGGATGATGGCAGTACCGGTATCCTGGCAGAACGGGAGCACCCCTTTGCTGGCTACCTCGGCATTGCGCAGGAAGGTCAGTGCCACATATTTGTCGTTTTCACTGGCTTCGGGGTCACTCAGGATCTTGGCGACCTGCTCGTTGTGTGAGCGGCGCAGCATGAACGAGACATCGCGGAAGGCGGCGTTCGCCATGGCGGTCAGACCTTCTTTCTCGATTTTCAGAATCGGCTTGCCTTCAAACTCGCTCACCGACACATAGTCTTTTGTCAACAGATAATACTCAGTCGTATCCTCTCCGAGCTGGAAAGGAGCTTCATACTTAAACGGAGGTGTTGCCATAATATAAAGTATTACGTTTTATAATTAGATTAGTACGTATGCAAATGTACGAATATCTTCAGTTAGTCGTGCCCGGGCTTCGGGGAAGATGCCCGTTCTTTAGCTTTCTTTAGTTGTTCTTCCTTTTCGCGGTGCAGCTGTTCTCTGAATGCGGCTGCAAGAGGGGCAAACGTAGCTCCACCCAGGCATTCCTCCTTGCTGACGTCAGCTTCCAGCAGGGCATAAAAGCGTTCTTCGTTGGCTGTCCGGCGGACGCGTGCTTCCTCCCTCTCTTCCGCAGAATAAAGGGCACGGATGTGTGCCTGCACCCAGACGGGATAGGCGAGACACAGGCATCCGAGTTTGTCCAGGAACTCCTGCAGGGATGCCCCGCGTCCGTCTGACGCCTCGTCGCACAGGGCACGGAAGGCACTTCCGGGTACCACCAGCCCCAGCATGTCGTGCCACTCCTCATCGGACCGCAGGGGGATGCACAGTTCTGCGGACGTTTCCTCGGGCAGGTAGCGGGCGATGTAGAGCTGCTCCATCAGTCGGTAGAGACCGATGCCGCGCTCCAGTGCGCCTGCCTTCACGAACACTCCGCGTACCGGCTCATACCATTCCGGGGCGTTGCCTGCCTGTGCGTGCAAGAGTTGTTCCAGCCTCATCCGTCCTTCTCGGATGCGGGAGACCGTGTAGGGAGTCAGCGCCTCGCAGGTGGAAATGAAGTCACAGGGAGGGACACCCTCCGGACGTTTGTCACGGACGGGCCATTTGTGCACGTCACGACAGGTGCCGACCGTGAAGAAGTTGATGGCAGGGACGAGCACGGTACGTCCGTCAGTGTGAAAGAGGTAAGAGAAGGGGAAGGCAGACAGGTCGGCGTGACAGTCGAACTTGCCCATGACCATGGAGAAAGCCCCGACGCGTCCGCCCCACACGAGGTGGGCTCCCGACGCCGTCTTGCACCCACGCTCCAGCTCCCCGTGATGCAGCGGACCGAGCTTGTACATGTGGTTGCTCATGTTCGTACCCGAGCCGGCGTTGAAGAACGAGCTCATGCTGCCTATCAGCAAGGTCGACTTGTGATGGCTCACCGTGAACGGTCCGGCACAGACGGCACACGCCTCCCCGTTGTCCAGGTAGGAGTTGGCAAAGAAGAGGGAGGCTTCCGCCGAGAATCCCTTGCCGACATGAACAGCCTGCCCGACGAGGCACTCGCTCACCTTCGCACCGTCCAGCACTTCCGCACCGCCTTGCAGCACCGTACGCCGGCAGATGACGTCGGTCCCCAGACGGACGGGGGCTTCGCGGCAACTGTCCAGGTAGCAGTCCTCCACACACGATGCTCCGTCGATGACGGCTGAAGCGCCGACATAGACATTCCGGAGCCTGGAGACACCGACGATGCAGGCATCCGCCCCCACAACGCCCCGCGACGGGATGGATGCCTCCACTTCCGCCTTCACCCAGGCATCGAGGGCACGACACCCCGACGAAGACAACCGCGAACGAAGGTAAAACTCCTGCGCGCCCAGCCGTCGGTGGAGCCACACACGGAAGGTGGCGTCCGCCTCGCTCAACACATTGACCGGTGTGCCCAGGCCACACGTGGCGGAAGGCTCCACGCTCATCGTCCCCACCCGGGAGATGTATGCACCCGGCGCAATGTCGTAACGGGACAGGCAGCCCACCTGCTCGATGAGACAGTCATCGCCCACGGTGACATCATGCAGCTCTGCCTGACGGATACCCGACGGACGGTGTATGCCCGGCTCCGGCTCCAACGTCCGGTGAAAGACACCCAGACGGACCGGACCGTAGAAACGCACCTGCTCGACGGCTTCGGGTGTGAAGCCGTCCTTCACCTGTATGTGACTCCAGTCGTCTGCCCGGCAGCCTTGCTGCTGCAAGACCGCTATCTCGCGGACCGACAACGGACGGTAAGCATTCATCATCATAGCCGGGGGATTATTCGGGGTTCCCGTCTTCCTCGTACGTCTGGTAGAGAAAGTCGTTGTAGGGATACTTCTGTACGTGCAGCTCCTTGACCTTCTTGTAGAACATCGCCTTCAGCTCGTCGATGTTGGTCTTCTGACGGGCGGAGATGAAGATGCAGTTGTCGTGCATCTTTGCCATCCACGTCTGCATGAGCTCTTCCAGCGTAATGTTCTCCTTGGTGCGCGGCGTCAGGTCGTCGGCATCCTTCTCCACGTAGGTGTATGCGTCAATCTTGTTGAACACCAGGATGGTCGGCTTGTCGGCACAACCCAGGTCGGCTAGTGTCTTGTCGACCACCGTAATCTGTTCCTCAAAGTCGGGATGGGAGATGTCGACCACGTGAATGAGCAGGTCTGCCTCGCGCACCTCGTCAAGCGTCGACTTGAACGAATCGACCAGGTCAGTAGGCAACTTGCGGATGAACCCGACCGTGTCGGACAGGAGGAAGGGGAGATTGTCGATGATGACCTTGCGCACCGTGGTGTCGAGCGTGGCGAACAGCTTATTTTCAGCGAACACCTCGCTCTTTGCCAGTAGGTTCATCAGGGTAGACTTGCCTACATTGGTGTAGCCCACGAGAGCCACGCGGATGAGTCGTCCGCGATTCTTGCGCTGGGTGGACTTCTGCCGGTCAATCTCCGCCAGCTGCTGCTTCAGGAGCGACATGCGGTTGAGGATGATACGGCGGTCCATTTCGAGCTGGGTCTCACCCGGACCACGCAGTCCCACCGAACCGCCTTTGCCACTGCCCGAGCCACCTCCCTGACGTTCCAAGTGAGTCCACAGACGTTGCAGGCGGGGAAGCATGTATTTATATTGCGCCAGCTCCACCTGCGTCTTGGCACTCGCCGTCTGGGCACGCATTGCGAAGATGTCCAGAATGAGTGAAGTGCGGTCGAGAATCTTCACCTTCAGCTCCTTCTCTATGTTTCGGATTTGCTTTGCCGACAATTCGTCGTCGAATATCACCATACCGATTTCCGTCTCGGGGTCTTCCTCGCAGGATTCCAGGTAGGCACGAATCTCCTCCAGCTTACCTTTCCCTATGTAAGTCACCGAGTTGGGCATATCGAGTTTTTGAGTAAAACGTTTGACCACTTCCGCCCCGGCTGTGTCCGCCAGGAACTCCAGTTCGTCAAGGTATTCGTTGGTCTTACGTTCGTCTTGCAATCGGGTGACCAGACCGACCAGTACGGCTTTTTCGGTCTGAGCTTGAGAGATAACAAATTCTTTCATTCTGTATCAGCTAATTTACTGTGTCTTGATTCTAGCCTCAACCCTGTCTGAACCTTGGCGGGATTGAAGTTCACAAAGATAATGGATTCGTTTCTATTTAAGGATATTCCTTCCCGGTTTTTACACACGCCGGAGATGTCCGGAAACGGAAACAGCCTCCCGAAGGAGGCTGTCCATTCACATTTTAGAGATAATTTTCTATTCATCCACGTTTCACAACGTCCTCATAGAAGTCATTAAAGAGTATCTTATTGTTATTTAGTTATCCCCTGTTTCACAACAGGTCGAATAATTCCGTCAAGGATGCTACCTCGTACGTCGGACGGAAGGGGAGCTCCGTACGGTGGCGGTGGTTGTAGAACACCTGGTCCATCCCCACTCCCCGGGCACCGGCGATGTCGGTATCAAAGCTGTCACCAATCATCAGCGACTCCCTGAGTTCCGACTGGGTAGCCGACAAGGCAAAGTAGAAAATCTCGGCACGCGGCTTGTTCACCTTCAGGTCTTCCGAAAGGATGACTTTACGGAAATAGCCTTCAATGCCTGCTGAAGCCAGCTTCCGCGACTGCAATTCCCGGAAACCGTTTGACAGGATGTAAAGGCGGTACTTCCCATTCAGGTATTCCAGCACATCCCGGGCATGCGGCATCAGTTTCTGTTTAGTTGGAATGATACGAAAGAAAGCCTTCATGTATGCGTGGACCAACTCCGGGTCACCGACTCCCACCTTGAGCAAGGGATAGCTGAAACGTTCGCGGTTCAACTCTTCCTTGGTGATGCGTCCGTGGTCATAATCGACCCACAGCGCATTGTTCCTCTCGGTATAAATGGAATAAAACTGTTCGAACGAATCGAAATAGCGCCCGAAGTCAAACTCCACATACACTTCAGCAAATGAATCCCGGGCATTCTCGGAGAACGCCCACAGTGTATCGTCCAAATCGATAAACAGGTTCCTGTACTTTGCTGTCATAAATGCACGCAGTCGCTTCCTTTGCACAGAAACGACTGGTGCAAAGATAGATTATCTTACTTGAATTACCAAATAGCGCGACACGCTCCAGAACTTGTTCGGATTGGTGATTTTCAAAATATATTGTCCTTTTGCATCTTTCACCAATGAGTAGGAGCCTTCCGGATGGTTGGTCAACAGCTTAGCACTCTTAGAGTATAGCTTGATTTCCTTGTCGGTGCGGATGTCGATTTGGGTAAAGTAATCTTTGTTGAAGTCATCGCTTTGCAAAACATCTCCTTTTTGCAAAATTTTCTGTTCTTTAAGTTCCGATTTTGTACCGAACACGAACCAAGCGGTGTTCAGGGCCTTGTCCTGTGCTTCGACGGTCTTGGTCTTGATTTCGTTTTCAGCCGACAGGTTTTCCACATCGGTCGTCAGTCCGGCAACGGCATCATCCAGTTCGGCGATGCGGATGTCCTTGGCAGCCAGTTCAGCCTGGAGCGCCTTGATTTGCTCGGCTTTCTCAGCCAGGTCTCTTTCCAGTGAGGCGATGGCCTTCTTCAGCTCGGTCGACTGGTAGCGGCTGTTCTTCAACTGTTGTTGCAGTTTCGCCAGCTTTTCGCGGTTGTCCGCCATGGTCTGGGTGATCAGCTTCAAGTCATCTTTCACTTTCTGCGAAGCCGACAGGTTCTCCCCATTCTGGTCGCGTTGCAAATCCACACGGCCCTCAGCCTCATTGATTTGCCGGAATCCTTCCTGGATTTCGTTAAACGTACCCATTATCTGGTCGAGCTCGTTCTCTCTGTCTGAAAGCGCCACCTTCAACGAATCGTTCTCTGCTTGCAAGGCTTTGCTTCCGCCTCCCATTTGTTCACAAGAAGTCATCAGTGCAACTGCACAGAATGACAGCCAAAGTAACTTTTTCATAATTTTGTTGTTTTATAGTGTAACGTGTTTATTTTTCCTTTTCATCCTTGTCCTTTCCGGCGAGCACGATGACGATTTCCCCTTTCGGTTCACTCTGCTGGAAATGGGCAATGACTTCCGCCAAGGTTCCCCTGACACTTTCTTCGTGCACCTTCGAGATTTCACGGCAGACCGCGACCTTGCGTTCGGCACCAAACACCTCGGCAAACTGCGTCAGGGTCTTCACCAGCCGATAGGGTGACTCATAGAACACCATCGTCCGCGCCTCGTCCTGCAATTGCGCCAGGCGTGTGGCACGTCCCTTTTTCTGCGGAAGGAAGCCTTCGAAGCAGAAACGTTCGTCGGGCAATCCTGAAGCAACAAGTGCCGGGACAAAGGCGGTAGCTCCCGGCAGGCACTGGACCTCAATTCCGTTACGGACGCATTCGCGCACAATCAGGAATCCGGGGTCGGAGATTCCCGGTGTGCCGGCATCAGAAATCAGTGCCACCTGTTCGCCTC
The DNA here is from genome assembly GCF_900291465.1 of Bacteroides sp. Marseille-P3684. GTDB lineage: Bacteria > Bacteroidota > Bacteroidia > Bacteroidales > Bacteroidaceae > Phocaeicola_A. Next base: position 1,073,073 of record NZ_LT985808.1, on the reverse strand, counting down.
CCTTGATTCGCTCCACGATACGTTCCACCGTCTGGTGTTCATTGAACTTGTGATGCGAGAGCATGGCATTCTTTATGTCAAAATGCTTCAGCAACACTCCTGACGTCCGCGTGTCTTCCGCCAGAATCAAGTCCACCTCTTTCAGTATCCGTATCGCCCGGAATGTCATGTCTTCCAAGTTTCCCACGGGAGTAGGTACAACATAGAGTTTTCCCATTTTTGTTTGCATTCTTAAAGAAGCAAAAGTAGTACATTCGTGCTTTACTCGGAATTAAAATTCGTTATATTTTAGCATTTCAGCTTATTTTATGTACTTTTCCCCGTTGTTTTTCCTACATTCTGGTATCACCGGACGCTCCTTTTCGTATAAAATACAATTGCCGGACAAAAAATCATCTCAAACACTTGTCACATTCAAAAAAGTACGTACCTTTGCACCGCAATTCAGAAATGAGTGCAAAAGAAGGTTTGATTCGCTAGCTCAGCAGGTAGAGCACAACACTTTTAATGTTGGGGTCCTGGGTTCGAACCCCAGGCGGATCACCAGAAGAAAGGTCTTCAGCTGAAACAGTTGGAGACCTTTTTCTTTTAGCTGGGATGGAATGCCCGGGCTATCTTCATATTGGCAAATACAGCATCTGAGCCTTGTTCTTATCGCCATTGACTGCTTTATAATATTTGGGAATCCTCGGATACGAGTACAACCGAACAATTTCTTTATATTTCATGTTGCACATTCAATTTAAAATCTGACCTTTGCATTGTAATGCTTGGTAAAGCCTCTGTTATCAAAACACGTAACCAAGTTAAAGGAGATACCCGTCCATCAAGGACGGTTTTTTTTATTCTTCGCCACCAGTATTCTAGTTGCAAAGATGAACAAATTCATTCAACTAATAAAACCTATATTCTATAATCCTATTTCCTGCCGACAGAGGCCCAACAACAATCATTGGACACCTGAATTTTGATCCGCATTAATCAGCGAAGAATCACGCTTCAGCTTAGACCTTTGCCCCTGTTGGAAGGTATAAGATATGTTGAAGCCAATATATCTGGCCGTCATATAATTTTTTTGATTGTTCCTTGTTCCAGGCTTCATTTTTATAATAGTTGAAATCAATATCTTCGTAACGTATCCCGGCTCCGAATCCCCAATGACCGAACTGGGATTTGGCAGAAACGAACAATGCCCAACGATTCTGCCTGGTAACGTCGTTGGAGTTGTTGATACCGAGTGTGGTGTTGTCAATATCATAAGTTTGAGTCATGTCAGTATACGCATATTCTGCTCCACCTTCCAGGTTCACATACTTACTGGCGTAAGTCAGCACACCTTTCGAAGCATAATAACCGTAACGGCGATTGCTGACCGTACTGACATCTTCAGATACATCATTCGGAAACCATGAATACATCTTGTCCGTCTCATGTCCTTTCACCCAATCCAGATTAACGTCCAAAGAAAGATTGCCTCCCAGGTTACCACTAAAATAGGTATTGATATTGTGATCATAGTCAGGACTGTCAGATGATGCCAACTGCTGCGTCATACTCATGTTATCATTGACGATATGGCTGATATCGTTGAACATGTTGTTTTTCCAGCTCGCATGATTGGATACATACTGCACACCTGCCGAAATCTTCTCATTCGGATTGTAGTTTATTCCTCCAACAGCTGTTATCCGGTTGGACTTCAGCTCTTCTTCTTCCCGGTAGCCCACTCCGTGTACAGTGTCTACCACACTCAACTGCTGACCGGATTTCATGTCAATTTGCTGGCGCTTTTGTATCCAATAGACGGAACCAAACAAATCCCAGACTTTGTGTCGGTAGTTAAGTGACGCAAATTCTTCCGTAGACCAACGCTCGGAACGTTTGGAGCCAACATATAAAGTTCCACCCAAACCTTCTCCTTGTGCTCTTGCTGTAATGATTTGGATAACAGCACTGACGGTGGCATCATATTTTGCACCCGGCATGGTATTGACCTTTATACTTTTTATTTCGGACGGCATCAACCGATCCAGTTCCTTCAGGTCCTGCACCCGCCTGTTGTTAATATAAATGACGGGAGTGCCTTTGCCAAAGACCTTAAAGACACCATCCTGAGCACTGACAAATGGCAGCTGTGCAATGATATCGGTCGTCTTGGGAAATGTCTCCAGTATAGTCCCTTTCACACGAGCAATCATTTCACCGTTCTTTTGTTCATAAAGTGCCCGCCGGGCAATCGTAACAACTTCATTCAACATGAGGGGCTCCAAGGTAACACGAATAGGCGACGCTCCCACTTCCACCCATTTTCCTGACTTTGACAGCTTGATATTTCAACAATTGTAACATTTTTAAAATCAGCCGTTCCAGAAAATCTTCACGGTGACGCGGGTGACGCAAACCTAAAATGAGTACCTTTATGGCATGTTTGTACGCAAGAAAAAGAACCGTAGCGGCACTGTGAGCGTGGTTATCGCAGACAAGAGCAGTGGCAAGTTCAAGGAGCTTAAGACAATTGGAGTATCGTCTGCCCCCGACGAGATTGTTCGCCTTGAGGGCAAAGGGACGTCCGAAAAGGGATGGAAAGTATGGGTGAAACGATGAGAGGACCCCGGGAAGGAAGCCGCACCTGTATCATTCGAGACTCTTCATCAGTCGGCGTATATAGAGTCCGATATTGGTTTCATGCTCGTCAAGTCCCAGTTTCATTCGGATTTCATGGCTCATGATGTAATGACGTTTCACCTGAATATATTCTCCCACTTCCTTGCCGCGCAACCCGATGGCATACAGACACAGATAATTGATTTCATCAGTGGTCAGCCCGTGCTGTTCGAGAAACTCTATGAACCTGGGATGCGAGGCTGCAAAAGCCAAGCGGGTCGAGTTCATGAACTGCTTTTTGTCATTGCGGGCCATCTCAATCCACTGATTATACTGCTCTGCATAGCTGTCATTCCGGGTAATCTCTTTTGCCAACAGACCGTTGAGCATGTCAAGCCTGTTCTTGATGACACTCTTCACGGGGCTTGCCAGTTCCGACTGCTTCCGCTGCAATGCCTTCAGATTGTCACGTTCGCTTTCCAGCCGGACAATTTCCAGCTTCAGGTTCTCTGTCTCCAGGATTTTCCTGTTCCGTTCAAGCTCCACCTTTTCTTTCTCCTTGCAGAGGTTATCCTGCGCAAGTCGCAGGTTTTCATTTTCTTTCTCTGTCAGGATGCGTTTTGTCCGGCTGAGGTGTCCCTGATAGTACAGCCAGCCCGCAAGTATGACCAACGCAAACAGGCTGCACAGCGTTCCCCAGATGAGTCGGTCACGTTCCTGAATCTCCATCAGGTTTTCCATCTCAAGCTGATGCCTTTTGTCAGAGAACAGCAGGTCTTGCGAAAGCAGGCCTTTCTGATACCGTTCGAGCAGAGCAGAGTAGTTCCTGTATAAATCCAGCGCCTGTTCATACCTGCCTTGCTTTTCCAGGATACGGATTTTTACCGAAGCATACTTCATCGAATCCAGGATGGACCCGGCGGTACTGGCTTCCGAAAGGCACTTCATCGCCTTGTCATATTCGCCAATCTTCGTATAACCTTGGGCGAAATTCAGACGCTCGTCCCGAGTCAGCTCCAGACCTTGGTATCTATCCAGAAAAGTCCGGATCTCATCAGCGGAACAAAACGCTACGGTATAAGCCAGCAGGGACGGGAACAGGTACGTTCCGCCGTCGGGATACTTCTGTACCAAAGCCATACAAACGGACAGGAGACTGTCTGCCGCCGGTCTGTCATTCCTCATCACACAACCGTCCAGGGCGTTCGTCCAGCTCTTGATGGCAAGCAGGTCTTTGCCGATGGCAGCATACAGAACCGCAGCCGCCCTGTTGTTTTGAATAAATTCGTCTGTCTTGTACTGTTTGAGATACAACGTGCCTTGTGCCACCAGGGTATGGGCCAACAGCAGAGAGTCCGTCACCCGTTTTCCCAAATCACGCCCCTTCATGAATGAACGCATGGCAGAGTCATCATCGCCCTGATTCTGATAAATCCTGCCTTGATAATAGTAGGTCCGGAGTTGTTCGTCGGGGGTACCGTGCTGAGTATAATAGTCAATAGCCGGTTGGAGGATGTCAAAAGTGGTCGTGTCGATGTAGTTCTTGTCCAACGCCATGGAGCTGAGCAGCGCATATCTGGCAGACGCTTTTTTCCCTTTGACTGCTGACGCAGGTATGCCTTGCAGGACGGCAAGGGCTGAGTCCGGCCTGGCATTCATCAGGCTCTCTGCCACATCCAGTTTTTCCCTGACGGCACCCTGCCGTCCACAACTTACAGCAGCCAACAGGACTGTCAGCCACAGGATTACAGGTATCAGATTTCTAATTCTCTTCATCATCATTCATATGTTAAGTGCGTTCAGGCTAAGAACGTTTCCCCAAAAGAGACGGCCATCACAAGGACCTTTCGCCCATCCATGGTTAAGAACCAATCAAACGACGGACGGGATGCTTGGGGTTACATATCCATTCCGGCATCCATCGTCAAGTCCTTTATCCGAGCTATCTGCCTATCCAGAAAATAATCCACATACAGACTATAGGTCCCGTTTTCATAGAAACTAATCAAGCCTTTACGATAATTCAGGATGTCCGCCTCCTTCGATGAATAGACCGGAATCAGTCCGGCATTCATCATCACAATGCTTTCCACAAGACGTGCCGTACGTTTGTTGCAATCAATGAACGGCTGTATCCGTGCAATGTTGCAGTGAAGATACACAGCACGTTCAAGGGGATTCTCCAGTTCCGTCTGCCGATAAAGCACCTCGCTCAGTTTGAAACGTATCTCATAGATGTCCCGGGGAGGAACATAATCAGTCCCGGATATTCTGACCGGACGTGTGCGGAACTGACCGACTTCCTCATCGGAGACCAAGCCGGAAGACAATCCGGAATGCAGCCGGAGCAGAGTGCGCTCATCTATTACTTCGGTATTCTTCCCTTTATGGATATACTCCATTTCAGAAACAAAAAGATTATGCAGGTTCTTTAGCATTTTGGCATCCTCGTACCGTTTTTCCGATGTAATGCCATCCTTCAGCAAGGCCTCGGTTTCGACGTATGTATATGTATTCCCCTCAATCTTTCCGGAATAATAGCACCACACTACAGCCAAATCGCGTATTTCTGATGAGGTCAGATCACTTAATTTCGCCAACGGAGACTGAAGTATCTGTTCCGCCTTTTGTAACTGCCGGTCTGTAAATATAATCATAACTCAAGTTCGGATTTAGGAATGAGTGTGAAACAATGGCATAAAAAAGCTCTGAGTATTTTTGCATACCGCTGGGAATAAAACAATTAGATATAACAAGAAAAAAGCACTCAGAACTTAAAGCCATGAGCAAAAATACAACAATCCCATCAGAAGTCCACAACTTTTTCAGCGAAAAACGCCGTCATACGGTTATGAATCCAACTTCCGTCAGCCGAATCGCAGGGAAATACACGTCGGTGACACCCTCCCCCAATTTGTCAATCTGTCAAAACGTCAAACGAAGGGCCTCCAGAATGCTCTCGTTCGCCCCGAAGGAGGAGTTCGTGCGTAAAACAGGCCTTCTCGGGCGTTTCGCAAAATACACTTTGGCGGAATAAATACATATTTCACAGAAGAAAGAAACAGAGCAACCATATAGCAGGAGCTAACTGATTTCGCAAACGACAATTCACCCCTCAAAATAACACGTTCCAAATCATCATCCGTTGGAACATTCTAGAGGTAAACGTCCGTGAAATAATGTATCCTTTTTATAAAACAAGCGTTTCGCCGTCCGAACTTTTGACTTCGGAAGACGAAACAATATTGTTTGAGTCGTCAAACACTTGTGTTTGGTACGTGAAACAATATTGTTTGACGAGTGAAACAATATTGTTTCGCGGTATAATTATTCACATTCGCCCCTGTTTTAGAATAAGTATGCACGCTCATCCGCATGAATATTCCTAAAGAAACCTACTTTAGGCGATTTTTCAAAAAGTCGCGTTAGCTGAAAAGGAGCTTTTGGGTGATTTTGTATAGGGATGTGAAGGGATGGGGTTGCAAAATGACATCATACAGCCATCCACAAGCGCACCATCTGCGTCGCCAGGTCTGCCTGTGGACTGCTGTATTCCCTCCTTCGCACCCGCTACAGCTCTTTCAGGATTACAGCCAGTTTACCCGTGATTCCGGGAACAAGGGAAACAAGGTCAACGGTGAGCAACATTTTCAGTGGGCAAGTGGTTGGCGGGACAGCAAAGATATTGCCGGAGCGTTTTGGAAAGGTATTGCAGAAGCAACAGAGCATGACCATCAACCAGCGGGAGAAGTCCACCTCGATAAGCACCCAGATGGACAGCCTGATACCCGCCAGCAAAAGATTGTCGGCTTGATAAAAAGTGCACCGTTATTTTTCATACATTTGCATAAATGTAAGAATTATATGAGTATATGAGTGAGAACCAAAATATTGAATGGAAAGAAAGCTGGCGGGACGAATACCTGAAAGCGGGCTAATGATTACCTATTACACGGACGTGCGCTCACAGTTATTGGCACAACGGGTGGATGAAAGATATATACCTGTCATTGAATATGCAGCCCAAAATGGAAGCGTCACCAATTCGGACGTTCAAAGAATATTGAATACCAACCGGACTACTGCATATCGTTTATTGCAACAAATGGGAACATGGCTGGAAATGCAGGGCGTTACGGGTAAAAGCACTTATTACACGATAAAAGGTTTGCCAAACGCTTCACAAACGCTCCAAAAATAAATAGCTCCTTATCTTTTGGTTTGCATACACAACTTGTTACCAACAAATTACAAATAGTAAAAAACGCTTCATAAACGCTTCACAAATGGCTCATTGAAAGAGGGTGATTAAACTCACTCTCTTTTTCCTGACTTCGTCAACGTGTCACCCAAAACTCATCAGAGAATAATGGTGCGATAGGTTGATGGCGTTTCATCAGCATAGTTCGATTGATAACCTGTTTGTTCTTGGGCAGTGTCAGCTGTATTGTTACAATCGTCTGTGCAAGTGCTAAAACCTTGTCGACACTCATATTGACATTGGATAGTTTCAGCAGCCGCTCTAGTTCCTTATAAACTTTCAATGCCACAAAACAGATGCATACGTGTGCCTTTATCCTGCGGTGGGTGAAGTGGAACATAGGTCGTATCTCTATCTTCGATTTTGAGATGCGGAAAGCCCTTTCGACATGCCATAGGTTATGATATGCGGCATATACTTCACCGGTCGGGATATTTGTATTGGTAAGATATCCTTTCAGCCCGTCCCATTTCGCGTCNGGTCGTATCTCTATCTTCGATTTTGAGATGCGGAAAGCCCTTTCGACATGCCATAGGTTATGATATGCGGCATATACTTCACCGGTCGGGATATTTGTATTGGTAAGATATCCTTTCAGCCCGTCCCATTTCGCGTCAGCCTCAAGTTTGTCGTAATTGATGGTCACCTTAATGTCGCCCTTCATCTTCAAGAACTTGTTATAACCTCGCTTGTTTATGTTGTCTTTCGTCAGGGTGCCACGTTGGTATGCCTTTTCCAGACGTTGTATCCCCTTTTCCCTGTTGTGGGCATCCTTGCGGGCACGGTCGTCTGTATATCCCACAAGCAGACGTCTGCTGCCTCCCTTGTCGTATTCCACCATCTGCTTGTCAACTTTGGGCTGATTGAGTATCCATTCCTGTATCCTTTTGCTTTCGTTCTTGATTTTCGCACCGATAATATATTTGTAACCGTTTGCTTCCAAGTCTGCTATATTGTCGCTGTTCATCAGTCCGGAGTCGGCTACGACAATAAAGTCTTCCAATTTATATTTCCGTACAAATTCCGTCACTACCGGCAGCATCGTGTGACCTTCATACTTGTTCCCTTCATGTATGCAATAAGCCAGCGGATAGCCTCCGACGCTGACGAGCAGTCCGAGGATGATCTGTGGATTCCTGTGCCGTCCTTCTTTGGAAAATCCTGTCTTTCGCAATTCATCTTCATAATCCGCCTCAAAATAAAGAGTGGTCACATCATAGAACAAAACACCGATGCGGCCGTTCAACACCTGCCTTGTATGCAGTACGCTTATATCCTGGACAATTTCATGCTGACTGTCGCTGAGCTTGTCCAAATAACGGTATATCTTCGACAGACTGACATCCTCATCGAAATGGTTTTTCAGGTACTCGGCAGTAGCCGCCTTGCTTGCCGGATAGGCCAACCGCGCCTTTACCAGCTGTCGGAACACCGGATCCTCGATCCGGTTGAAGCCCACACTGTCAAACACACGGTCAAGTATCAGGTCTGCCCCGTTAATCGATATGTTGGTAATACATGAAAGCATTTGCTCGGCATTCAGAAGTTCCGTTTCACACCCCTTACGATCCTCGCCGAAAAGATCCAGACGGGGATGCCGGCGTTCTTGCTCCCTGTCAATCCACTCATGGGCTTTAGATATGAGTGAGTCAAGATCTTCGGGTTCCTTGGCTATGCCGATTGTGGCAAGTTCATTCATTTTGCCATTAATCTTCTCTGTGACAATTATGCCAACATTGCCTGAGGGATATTTTTTCCTTCGTATAAACATATTTTTTGAACCGTGTCACCCTAAAATGGGTGATGCAAAATTACAAAATTCTATTTATCAACGCTTTGTAAAATTAGACTTTTTTGAGTGACGAAGTCAGGACAAATAGTAAAAAACGCTTCATAAACGCTTCACAAATGGCTCATTGAAAGAGGGTGATTAAACTCACTCTCTTTTTTGTTCTTTCGACTAATGGTTGGGAATTTACCAGTCTGTACAAATCAACGAGTGCCGTTAAAGGATTCGACAAAAGGGGGCTATTTGCAGACCGTGCGCCAACACAGGGCGGCGAATTCATGCAGGTGGACAGAAACGTTTATGGACTTCTCCTTCCTTGCCATTACCTTCAATATAAAAAAGATGTGTGTAAAGATGAGAAAAGAAGGTATGGATTGGCTTATTAAACTATTTTATGCCCCCACTGGCTCTCTTTTCAGGCATTTGAGACACATCAATCAAAGAAATCTTCAAAATATCGCTGCTTGAAGAAAACGAACTGCTCTTTTTAGTTAACGAAAAAGGGGACGTATTGCTCATCATGACACGCTCTCAAATCTACAAACAATTACAGTATAAGCAATTATAAATCAAAACATTTTTGAAGGACGAAGTCTGAAAAAGAAGCCGGATTATATATCCATATGAATCATATAATAATATGATGATGGATATACATCCGGCTTTAAGGGAATTCACATTTTGCATTCTTTATGGATGCTGTTTCTTGCACATGTCCAATTTATTTTAAGCCAATCACTCCTTTCTTTCACTCTTCAAGCAAAAAACGCTCAGCACGTCCAGGAGTATAAAGTTCCCATAAAGAAGCCACAGTCCATCCGGGAGCGAATATATTGTTATAAAATCCTTTACCATTATGCCCATAATCCCAAGTAGTATGCTGTACAACTTCCGGATAATATCCCGGCTTCGCAATACCACATAAACGTCCTTCAACAGGCAATAATTGACGCATTGATGTTGAAATCACTTCAGCCATAGATGCAAAGCGAGACTCCCCATATTTCAAAGAAAGCCACCGAAGTACATCAGCAAATTCAAAAACAAACACATCAATGTGATTATTTTCTACCGAAACATTACCCCAACCACGGGTATGCAAACCCAAATCCCCCAGCATCTGCCCCGGAGCAAAGGGAACATCCCAAACATAATACCATGACAAGGCAAAATAAGCAGCCTTCCGACTTAATCCAGCATAATGAGCATGTTCATTCCCTTTTGTTACCAATGCCAAATAATAAGTTGCAGTAGCAGCATAAAGCGATGCTTCCTTATCTTCACAATTAGCATCTAATGTAGAAGAAAAATAATCAGCCTTAGCTATCAGTTCCTGCTCCAAATAAGCAACTGTTCGTTTGGCTGCATTCAGATAACGCTTATCATTAAAGTATTTATACCCCATTACCAGCGGCAATGTAGCTGACGGTGTACTTCCTCCACTCTCATCTATGATAGACCTGTCCTCTCGGAATTTACGTGGAAAACTTCCATCCTCAGACTGTAACATCAACAAATTGTTCAACAGACGACGTATGCGCTTCTCCCAATCCATATGTCGTCGACCATTCATCCGCTCGTAATGCAAATAATGAAGCATGGCATATATCCCTTCCGACTGACGTCGTATACTTAGGCTCTTCTCCTCCTGTAAACGGTCAAAATCAACATATTCCCGAAAAAAACCACTTGGAGTAAAACCATGATGCAAATAAGAATCAAAAATCTGTGAACTTTTTAACTTTAAATCTTCCCGTGACATCATCCATCCATATTCCCAAGCATTGAACGCATTAAGAAGCGTTCTGCCTATAAATCCTACTTCAGCTACTCCCCCGGGCATACAGTCATCCGTATGGATATGTGCTCCTGAATTGTACGCTAATGGATACTTGTCGACAAAGCTATCTGTAAAATACCGGCTCAATGTCCTCTTTACCTCTGCCACAGTATATATCGTATCTACCGGAGAAGGATGATAAGTATCAAAACTGTATTCCCAAGTCTGACGTACAAAATCAGAGAAATCTTTTGCACTATTTTCATTGAGTTCCCATGTCAATGATATTGTCTCTCCTTTCTTTAACAATTGGAAAGTTGTAACCTCTGGCGCTAAAGTCAATTTCCTTATATAGCTTTTCGGGGTTTCCTGATAAGGAAATCCAAAAACCAGCCCAGCTATCCCCGCCTGATTTTCAAATCCGGTAAACCCAACAGAAGTCCTTCCAGAAAGAATGACTTCACCCTCCTGATGAACAGACAAGGCATCCTGTTTCCATACTCCAAGTCGGCTGACTGTCAAAAAACGTCCATCTACAGGATTAAACACTCCTGTTAAAGGAGTGCTCAGACGATCCTCTCGCACGGTCCAACTATCGGATGTATAAAAAGAAGGTGCTTCTCTAGGGGAACGCAAATTACGACGATACCAAAACCCCGGCATATAAAACAAGCAGGAATCGTGTGGGAATCCGGAATCCAACCATTGCCTGAAATGAAAATAAATATCCTTCATAGCTGTGAGCTGGGTTATCAACTGCGTTCGTCCGGATCTATTCTCAATTTTCTGCATAACCCTTACAGGTAAAGCTACGTCAGACATCCACTCATAATCAAAGTAATCATCAGACAACTTATGACTGTATAAATGATAATCTACAGCATCATTTCCCGGTTTCTTTAACGATAGGACAGTCTTCAACACCGTTGATAAAAAGTAGGGAGACTTACTCTCTCTAGAAGCTGACTTCCCATCCACCACCGGCCATTCATCCTGCCAATCTACCCGATCAAGTAAAAGGACACGCCCATGAGGATTTGTTACATCTACGCCATGATATAAAATCCAATCTGTACCTCTATCATCCGTAATCAGTTCTGCATTATGACCAGTACCTACAAAATGTTTATTTTTCCCAATCAGCAATTCATGATGATTCTCTAGCATTCCCTGACCAGACTTATCCACATAAGGTCCCAATAAAGAGTCAGAACGCCCAACAACAGTTTGATAAGAGCTATTCACCCCTTCACAACAAGTCCCAGTAGATGCAAACAAATAGTAATGATTATCTTTTTTATAAATATAAGTACCCTCATAAGCATTTCCAGCTATGTGCTTCTTTTCACATCCCGGTTTCAAAGCCAGACCGTCATTGGTCAACTCTGCCCCGTAAATACCATGAAAGCTACCCCAAAACAAATATTTTTTGCCTTCATCTTCGATGTAAAAAGGGTCTATACAATTTTGAATGCCAATTTCATTGCTACGGAACATCATTCCTCTGTCATGAAAAGGCCCCATCGGACTATCAGCTACCGCCACTCCGATACCACAAGTCCATTCACCGCCCCAATGTGACATTGAATAATAGAGCACATACTTATTACCAATTTTATTGATATCCGGAGCCCACAAGCCTCCTTTAGGCTCAAAATTCGGACGGGTCTCATCGGTGAATGCCGTACCCACGAATTCCCAATGGACCAAATCCTTAGAGCGATGAATCGGAATATTATGAATATCTTCTGTTGCATACAGATAAAAGAAGCCATCATCAGCCAAGACAACAGAAGGATCAGGTAAACTATAATCCACAACAGGATTCTGATATTTACCAATCAAATCCCCAGCCATGAGACATGGGCTCATGACCAGGGCAATACATAAAACAAGTACCTTAAACATACCAATTCCATTGTTAACTATTTACATACAGGTGATTCAGCCTCAACGGAAGGACTATTTCCTTTCACCTGAGGCCATCCGTCATCAGTCCATGTAATCTGATCCAGCATCAAAAAACGTCCCTTGTCTGGCGTTTTCCGAGAATAGCTATGATATAACAGGAACTCATGTCCTTCACTATCCGTCACAATCTCTGAATTATGACCGGGACCGACAAAATGTTCATTTGCCTTAATCAACACTTCATAACCATTATCAAGCATAGATGTACCCGACTTAGATACATAAGGACCCAACAAAGAAATAGAACGTCCGACAACAGTCGTGTAAGTACTTAACATAGCATTACAACAAGCACCCACAGAAGCAAATAGATAGTAATAGTCGCCTCGCTTACATATATAGGGAGCTTCAAACGCTGTACCGGCAACCTGAACTTTATTCTTTTTAGCTGCTGCTAAATCACCATTGGGCACATTCATACCATCATCTGACAGTTGCAGCGCATAAATCCCGTTAAAACTCCCCCAAAACAACCACTTCTTACCATTTTCTTCAAAAAAGCACGGATCTATAGAATTCCTTACCCCAATTTCAGACGAAGTAAAAAGCAATCCTTTACCATCGCGTGATTTGTCCAATTTGAAAGGCCCTTCCGGAGAATCTGCATAAGCGGTACCAATAGCAGCCTTAGCAGGCGAACCCATTGCAGACATCGCATAATATAATACATATTTGTTACCTATCTTTTCAATATCAGGAGCCCAAACCGACACTCCTGAACCAGAAACAAATGAAGGACGCTTTTCGAAAAGTTCTTGGTTACTTTTTGTCCAATGTACTAAATCTGTAGAGTGCAGAGCTTTCCACGTATTGGTACAATAAACATAAAAAGACTGATTATTTTCTTTCCATACCGTTGGATCAGCTGCACTATAATCCGTCAACGGATTTACATAAGGATGTTCATACGTTACTTTCATGCCCTCATCCTCATCAGAGCACGATGTTAAGCCTCCCATACAGAGAGCCAAACATACTATATACAATTTATTCATACTCATCGTTTACTTTGCTTGTCTTGCATCCAATTCCTCTACCGGAATATTATCTTCACAACCATCATAACCATAATTCTGGTTAATGCGCCCCTGTGTATTAGACTTGATCGCGTTTTGCGGTATGGGCCACAAAACATGATAAGGCTCCATAATAAATGCATTGGTACTATAAAAATATTGTTCACTGAAGAAATTATTCTTTTCCATCATCCGGTCATAATACCAATTTTTCTCGGAGAAATTCTTAAGCGAATAGCCATCCTTTCCCAACTTCGCCTTTAAATACGCAATACGTGTCAATTCTGTCTTGCGATGATCTTCCAAAAACAACTCGCGCGCACGCTCATCCAATATCTGTTCTAAGGTTACTGTTCCAACAGGTAATTCAGGTGCATGAGCGCGACGACGAATTATATTTACATCTTCGGTTGCCCCTTTCAAATCTCCCAACCACCAACGAGCCTCAGCCCTATTCAAATAAGTCTCAGCCAATCGATATATATACTGATCAGTAAAACCTCCTACGGGGACCTTACCACCCGACTTAGGATCATCTTTACTAATTAAGACCTTTACTATGGGAAAAGAGAAATAACACCGCATGGTATCTGTACAATAACGTGGATCTACTGGTTTACCAAACCATTTATCACTTCCTCCGGATTTTGCTGGACGATTATACACAATACGGGACTTATCAAACCAGTTATTCTCATTGTGACGCAAATCATTCCCGCACTTACTCCACAATTCATATTGTGCATAATTAGTCGGACGCAGTTTGGCCAATCCTCGTCCTAGATACTCCAATTCTTCATATCCATCATAAATTCCCGAAGCGTCTGTTGTTCCTTGCTTGCCATCCGGAGTCTTAACTTTACTGCCGGCATGCCACTGAGGCACAAAATTACGTTTACGCGCAGAGCCCTTGGGAGAAGAACACCCTTCCAACCCGTAACGTTCTTGACCAACCATAATCCATTCTCTATTTTCCGTACTACTGATATTGTCCGGTTCAAATAAATCATTAAATACATCAAGCGACTTATCGCCAGCATTTACTCCAAATCGTTCCGTCATCAAGTGTAAACCATGATTATGGATTACATTTGAAGCCATGTCTTCAGCTTTTTCAAATTCACCCAAAGCCAAATAAATCTTGGAAAGTAAATGCTCTCCAGCCGCCCGGTTAACAGCACCGGGTACAGTTGTCTCTGGCAACCATTGAACAGCATATTCCATATCTTTCTTTATGTTCTCCAAGATAGTCCAGCGGGATGTCGTATTAAAATCTACTTTTGGCCCCGTAATTTCTTCTGCAATCCAAGGGACATCCCCAAATTGATGCGTCAACAGGTAATACCAATAGGCACGATGGAAATAACCTTCCGCCAGCACCGCATTACGATCTTCCTCGGAAGCCATATCAGATGCTTCCGGAGCACGCGTTATTACAGTATTGGCATATTTAATACCATTCCATCCAAACACCCAATAACGCAAGTGTAAATACATGTTTGTGGTCGGTGTCAGCTGCGTCACTAAATTATGGATTTCTTTTGTTTCAGGTCCCCCTATCACTCCCAAGTCAGACCATGCATATTCATACACTGCAAAAGTTTCACAATTCCCTGAATTAAAAGCATCGCCAAACCATTCAAAGTTAATCTGTTTACGGCATGAGCGCAACATTGTTTCCAAGCCGTCACGATCTACGAACGTATTTTCTGGAGTCAAAAAAGACATGGGTTGAGGGGTCAGATCGACACACCCTTCCAAACTGGCAAGCAGCAAACAAGCCATCAGGCCTCTTACTATATATTTTTTAGTCTTCATTTCTTTCTACTTATTGAGAGGTTATAATAAAATCAATGTTATAAAGTCATATTGACTCCAAAAGTCCAGATGCGCGGAGAAATCAGCTTCATGACTGGATCTGAACGTCTCCAGCCCGAAATAGTGAATGCATTATCCAAATTAAAGCTGACACGCAAATTGTCCACTTCAATCTTTTTCAACCACGCCTTCGGGAAAGTATATGCCAGTGACATGTTCTGCATCTTCAGATAATTGCGTTTTTTATAGAGATTAACCGTAGGATTGTTACTATCAGCCCCCAAACGTGCATACTTTGTACTAGGAGTCCAAGGAGTCCAATAATCTGTCCATTCTGAATTGGAAGAATAGAAGAAACGATTATCTTCATTGCGAGCTAAATTATCAACATCAATCCAGTCGAACTCACCTCTCAAAACAAATGAAAAATCCAAGCAGTTCCATAAGTTTAAATCACTGGTAACACTCAAACGGTGTTTCGGGGTTCGCGAACCCAGCCATTGCTTATCCTCATCATTAATAACACCATTATGATCTACATCCTCCAAGCGAGGATCTCCTGGCTGTTTACCATACTTATTGGCCTCTAGTTCATCACCTAATTGCCAGATACCAATATATTTATAATCATAAATATCATCAATACCATGACCGATATACCAACCGTTCTGAACGTCATCATCTTCTCTTTGACCGATGACATTACCCTCGGCATCCAACACATCAATCATCTTACCATACAAATGCTTGATCTCATTCTTGTTCGTTGAATAAATAAAAGTAGTATTCCACCGCACCTTATTCGGAACATTAATATTGGTTGTTGTTATCGTCACCTCTATCCCTCGATTATCAATCCGTCCCAAATTGGAAGCTATTTTTCCATAGCCAGAGATTTCCGGCATGGCACGGTCCATCAGCAAATCAGTCGTTTTATTCCAATAGGCATCAACAGAACCGGAAATGCGATTATTCAGGAAGCTAAAATCCAGTCCAACATTCCGTCCGGTTGTTGTTTCCCACTTCAAATCCCGATTGGCTAAGCTTGACGGATAAACGGCCTTATAGTTCACGCCATCCATAATCGCATTTGTTATAGTGAGTCTCGAAAATGCAGCATAACGACCAATGTCGCGATTACCGGTTTGCCCCCATGAAAGACGCAATTTCAAATTATCCAACCATTTGACATTCTTCAAAAATTTTTCCTCACTCAATCGCCATGCTAATGCTGCCGAAGGGAACAAACCAAATGGGTCATTCTGCCCAAAAGCAGAAAATCCATCACGCCGTAAGGCTGCTGTCAGCAGATACCTATCCATTAAGGAGTAATTTACACGTCCTAATAAGCCATTTCCTGTTTGTAATTGGTCATCTGAGGATACCTCGGGAACTATACCTGATTGAATCGCATGATAAATCAAATTACCATTAGGTTGAAAACCTTCGTTGTACCCCGTGGAAGACCACGATTGATATTTCTCCACCGTATACACAAACGTAAAGTCTATATTATGAACTGATGCAAACGTACGTTTCCACTTCAACATATTATCCACACTCCATTCATAATCTGAGAACTCATGACGCTTGGCCTGTCCTCCGGATACGATACCTGGTTTAATATCCGAATCAAAATAATAATCTTTCTGCCAACCATAACGTGCATTAAAAGTAGTCTGCCAAGAGAACCCCCATGGTAGATTCAATTTTCCATAAACACTGGCTACAAGAGTCTGCCGTTTATCCATCTTATTATCTACCGTATAAGCAAGTAAAGGATTAGCAGTACGATTATCATTTGCTGGACGTACTTTAATTATTCCATCTGCCTCCCACATATTGCCATAAGGACTCATAGCTTTAGCTGCTGTCAAATCTGCAGAGATGCCACTCAAATCCTTATTGGCAAATTGAGCATTCAGTCCTACATTCAACCATTTTGTAATTTCTACATCCAGATTGATGCGAGCACGCACTGCTTGGAAATAATCACCCACCTTAATTCCGTCATTATCTGTATATCCCAAGGAAAAATAATAATTAGTACGATTCGTTTTACCGGAAACAGAAGCATTGTAATCCTGACGAAAGCCGTCCTGCAATACGAGATCCATCCAATCTGTTATTTTTCCAGTCTTATAATTTTCTATTTCCAACGGATCAAATCCTAAACGAGTCAACCAAGTACCTACATAGTCTCCAGAGAAGGAAGCATCATAACTCGTCCATTGCTCTTGTGTCACCCCTGCAGGCAAATGATCTGGATTATCATAATATCCAGCACCCATTTGTGAACTGCTGGGTTTAAAATAGTCTTGTGTTTTCCAATAATCCATTCTACGTTGAATATATTGCTCTGGGGTTGGCATTTGCGGTACAAACGTTGCCTGAGCAACACCGACTTTAGCACTCAGATTAATAATTGGCTTATCTGTTTTTCCACGTTTAGTATTAATCATAATCACTCCAGCAGAACCTTTTGCTCCATAAATAGCTGTAGAACTAGCATCCTTCAAAACATCCATACTTTCAATATCATTCGGATTGATATCAGCTATATTACCATAAAAGATTACTCCATCAAGTACAATTAAAGGAGAAGTACTAGCTTTTAATGATTGTTTGCCTCTAATCAACAGACTGCCTCCACCAGCTGCATCCGTAGAAGGGGTCATATTCACACCAGCTATACTACCGGAAAGGTAATCTGTCACATTAGTTGCAACGCGATTTTGTATCACATCGCTACCAATATGAGACACCGAACCGGTCACATCGCTCTTCTTCATTGTTCCGTAACCCACGACCACAACTTCATCCAATAATTCGTTGTCTTCTCTCAAAACTACGTCCAAATGCGTTGCATGGGCATCCAGCACTTTTTCCAAAGTCTGATAGCCTATGAATGAAAAAACTAATGTAACACGTTTTTGGGGAAGACGAAGGTGATATCGGCCATCAATATCTGAGACCGTCCCTATCGGCTTATCTCCTCGAACCGTAACATTCACGCCTATGACAGGTTCTCCTGCCACATCTTTAATGACGCCCGATACATCTCGAAATGATTGAGCTAAAACAAACACGTTTGATATCAGGAAGAAAAATATCAACCACATCTTCCCATTCAAACAATACTTCATAATCTTCTTACTCATGATATTAAAATTAAGATAGTTTATCGACTTGAATAATTTCTTTGATGAGGCAAAATTAAAAGTCATAGTGAAGCGACCATGACACAACTTTCCAAGAAAAGGAAAATTCTGTCCCAACTTGCTCTCAACATCTTAAGACTAAGCTCCTTTAAATAGAAGCTACGCAGAATTTCGAATTTCCCGTAGCTTCTATGCTTCATGTTCAATAATTATCGCCTTGTCGGTTTCGGACCGTAATAGGATCTTTTCAGGCCTCCAAAGTCTAGAACTATTTTCTGCAGAACAGTACCAGCATCGCCACAAATTATTTTCACTGTATGCTTCCCGGGCTTATCTATATGTAAGGTTGTTTTATTTACCCGGCAATTCTTCAATACACTTTCATACCATATTTGAGCATATTCAAAAGAAGAAGTGGAGGGATTCATTACCGGTCCTTCATCTATACATACACCATACTTCGTTTCGATATTCGTAGCTTCATGACCCGCATATCCTCTATCAGAACTCGTCACAAATGTTGGAAGGACATACGTATAGACATCAACCGAACCTTGTTCAAACGTATAGAAATCGTACTCCAAACGAGGGGTATTTCTCCCTCCTGTCCTCTGCATAGGTGCAATAGGATTTCCTAACTGTACAGCTTCATTTTCTATTCCCAAATTAGGAATCAAATACATTTGGATTGCTTCATTCTCAACCTTTCGGTGAAAACCGGCCGCATCTATCGAAACATATCCATTTGTTTCCACATAAAGACTATCCAATTCCTTATTAATCGAATCAGACGGATTAAATACTGAAACCAAAACACGTTCATGTTCTCCCATATCTGACATTATATCCAGATATCCCAAAACACTCTCATTTTTGGGGACCTTCTCCCAATTAATAGAGACTTCAATACGTTCCTCAGTTTGTGTATAGCCGGAAATCCGACTCAACCGAATCCAATCATCAGAAACAACAGCCTTCCATGCCAATGGAGAAACACCCTTATTAAAGACTTCTATATAGTATGATTCTTTCGGCAAATAACAGCTGAAACAAGGTAAAGAATGAAAGCTCTTCTGCCCTTTCAACACATCTTCCTGCTCAGCCCAGACTCCAAGTGATGCTGATGTTTTCAGTTTAACAGTGCGCAATTCAGGCAATTCAAAATAAGAGGCAGCAAATCCTTGATTCATCATCATTACATGATTCCACTTTCCTCCGAGTAACTCATTATAGCCCTTGGTTATTACAGCCAAGCTATCATAACAAATTTTAGCACTCTTTGCGAAGCTATCAGTCGCAGCACGTTGTTGAATAGCATACCACCGATTCCGTTGTCCATCTAGAATCATTCGATTTAATAACTCACAACCTTTAACTGGGTAATACATCAATTGATAAAAACAAGCTTGTTTTTCTGCAGGCAAACGATGATAAATATTCTCTGTCATGGCTCCTATCCTGCAGTATTCGGTCAAACGAGTTTCCACTTCCCGATAGTTAGTCAAAGAGAAATCCGTATCCGTATTCCGCTCACGACCATGTTTATCTGTAGCCCATTGATACCCCCATCCCATAAATTCAGGCCGACGAGCGAAAGCCAAATGATAGAATGCATCCCAGATATCCTGATACTCGTCCTTAAAGTCATCTCCCATCAGCCCACACATCCACTCCGTACGATAATGAGCTGCCCGTTCAAAATTGAATGAATCTATATTAAACGCCATATTCAAGAAGAAATCAACAGCAAACTCACATGATTTAATATCTCCCGCATTCAACAACCAAATACGATCAGCCGTCATATCATAAGCTTTGCGTAATTCTTCATACATTAGTGTAGGTGAAGTCGTATTCATCCACAAATGATCATGTGGCTTGCCTAAATAGGATGCATGATAATAAACACCAGAGCGTCCTGAACGCTGTTGCTCTTTCGGACTACTTAAACGCTTCATATAACCATAATTATCATCCGGCCAAATGATGGTTACATCATCAGGCAAATTCAATCCCTCGTCATATACATCCAGCACCTCTTTGTAAGGAGTGAAAGCCTGTGGAATCTCTGCAGCCGGTTTTCTGATCACATCAGCCAATATCTGTCTTTGATTCATTAATGCTTCTTGTAACATGTCTTTCCGCGCAGACATATCATTGCCAGCCTTCATTGCTTTATCATGCAGCCCACGCAATGCCAATGTCCAAACATTCTCAAAAGGAGCAGCCGCTTCCACTCGTTCTTTCAAGACCCTATCTACGCCTGCTTTATTATCTTGATAGTCCCATTCGCCCATTGTCTCCCTCTTCCATTCGCTCGCAGTATTAAATAACAAAGGTTCACAATGTGATGAACCCATTACAATAGCAAAACTATCAGCAACCAAACGATTCTCAGGAACAGCGTGAAAAGCTGTTGAAGCATCATGCATCGCAGGACATAAATAATTAGCTTGCAGCCGAAGCAAAAGCTCACAAACCTTGGCATAAGTCCTAGGACCAAAATTACCTCGTTCTTTTTCAAAATTATCTCTTGCCCAGCGAAAAAGCCCCCAATCCTCATCATTAATAAACAATCCTCGATATTTCACAGAAGGTTCTTCTGATATCGTCGGACGAACACTCAAATAAAGGTAGTCATGCTTTACAATAGGAGCATCAGCCCACCAATACCAAGGAGAAACCCCTATGGCGCGTGAAATCGAAAGTAATCCATAAGCAGTTCCTCGACGATCACTACCAACTATTACCAATGCCTGTCCCACTCCATGCACGGGATTCTTCACCAACGCAATCTGATAGGATTCCCAGCGTCCCTTCAAAGAAGAGACATCCATCCGTCCGTCTGCAATCAATTGATCTATAATCTGATTATGTCCTAATGTTCCCACAATCAGACAATCTCCCGTCAATAATCCCTTATCTGAACCATACACCAGCCTCTTCCCCGTAACCTTCTGAACGTCTTCTACAAATAGCTCCGACACTTTCTTTACTACCACAAAATCTGCATGATCATAATAAAGCACTGCACTTTTACCTCTACCCTGCAAAGAAAAAATCTGATTGCCCTTCATTTCAGAAGAAAGAGACACCTGAGCAACGACTGTAACTGATACAATTACCATTATCGCTCCAAACACACAACGTCTAAACCAATTATTATACTGTATCATCAATATTCTACTTTTTAAAATGTTATCCTTCCAACATCTTTTCCCCTTACACAAACTCCTACTTTTCAAGTAATGCTACAGCACACCATAAATAGGGTGCCTGTCCGTGATAATCACCCACATTACGTTTCCTATCATAATAGTACTGTTTATCATTCTTTTTATTAGTTCCAGTGCATACATTACGGACATCACCATTCTCATTCAAATAATCAACCATACCCATCCAAGCCTTACGGGCTGCCGGGGCGTAAACTTTTGCATCCAGCCAACCATTCTTCACCCCTTCAATAAAAGCATAAGTAAACATGGCCGAACCAGAAGTCTCTATCCAACAATCCGGTTGGTCAAGTAACTGACGCCACAACCCGTTTTCTGTCTGATACTTCAATAAACTATCCATCATTTTATGATACCCCTCCAAAATACGAGAGCGATATTCACTATCTTTTGGAAGACAACGCAGGACCTCAGTCATCCCGGCTGCCATCCAACCATTTCCGCGTCCCCAATAAAACGGAACATCAGGAGCATGATAAAAAAGTCCGTTAGACCTCTGCAACTCATCCAAATACAAAACCATCTCTTTTGCAGCCCGATCAATATACTTACGATTACCTGTTACCTTATAAGCAGAAGTTTGTACTATAGGTATCATATACATATCATCAATCCATAAACGTGACTGCCAAGAATACCCTTTCTCTGCCCATTCTTTTTCTTTTGGCTTTGCATCTGCCGGCACTTGCCATTGAGTATCTGCATATGGCATACCTAAATCATAATAACGCTGTTCTCCGGTTATACGATACAATGTTAAAGGCAGGCTACCAAACATATTTACATCAACATGATTCATAATAGGCAATAAGGCCTTTTCTGTAGAAAATAAAGGTTCAAAACGGTTCTGTAACAAGAGAACTAACTCTTTATCAGCAGTAATATACCCAAAATTAAGAGCACCATTCCATGTAAAGGTCTCTGGATAACTGATCCATTTACCTACATGAAGTAAATGTTTCCCATTAACAAAATGATAAGCCATCTTTTTACCTATCACTTCCGGTTCATAACCCTTAGGAAAATTAGTCAATAACTCAACTTGGGCTGATAAATTCTGCCATGAAAGCAGACATAGTACAGAGAATAATAAACTTTTTAACATAACTATTATATCTATAATTTTGACTTGGACAAAGATAAGCTTTCGTAACAGTTCCGAATATTATAAATATCCAAACTCATGCAATATATATCCCAAACTATCACCTTAAGACAACTGCATCACCTCCAGTCTTACTCTATTCCACAAAGTCTTTAGGCAAAATGCCAAACTGCTTCAAAAAGCATTTTGCAAAATAGGATGGTGAATTAAAACCAACTGCATAGCAGACTTCATTCACTCTACACTTTCCTTCTTTCAATAATTGAGCCGCACGTTTTAGACGTTCAAGCCTCAAATATTCATTAGGTGTCAGATCCAGAACCCCCTTAACCTTCCGGTAGAAATTAGAACGGCTCATGTTTAACGATTCTGCCATATCATCAGTAGAAAACTCAGAATTACTCAAATTAGCGAGAATTATATCATTCAGCTTCTTCACAAATTCTTCATCCACTTTAGTCAATGCCATCGTATTTACTGCAACAAAGGGCGATTTAGCAAATGATTGTCGTAACTTTTCACGGTTAGTAATCTGGTTCCCAATTGTAGCTAACAAATATTCAAAAGAAAAAGGTTTCTCGATATAAGCATCTGCCCCCAATTCTAATCCTTGAATTTTAGACTGCATACTAGTCTTGGCTGTCAGCAGAATCACTGGAATATGACTATAATTCAAATCAGCTTTAATTCTTTTGCATAATTCAAAACCATCCATTATAGGCATCATCACATCACTGACAACCAAATTCACAAAATTAGCATTCAGCTTTTCTAAAGCCTCTGTTCCATTAATAGCCGTGAGTACTTCATAGTCACGAGACAATTGCCTGGAAAGAAATGTCGACATATCTACAGAATCCTCCACCACAAGTATGGTCAACTTCTTTTTTTGCATACCTGATTGTTCATGTGACACTGCGTCAATTTTTACATCATTGACATCCGAAGATAAAACTATGGTGGTTTTCTGCACTATAGGTAAAGTCAAGCAGAATTCGTTTACATCCATACGATCTGTCATAACAAGACTTCCCTGATGCAATTCAGCCAATGAACGAGCCAAGGCCAAACCAATTCCTGTTCCCGTAGATAAACCGTTTACTTCTGATTCTTCTAAACGAATGAAAGGCTTGAATATTTCATTCCGCATTGTTTTTGGAATCAAATAACCATCATTAAGTATATTCACAGAAAAATTCTGTTTCTGTTCAACATCAAGTTTCAATAATACATGCACATAAGTTGCAGCATACTTCACTGCATTATTTAATAAGTTACTAATAATCTTTGTAAAAGCTTCATCGTTAATATGGGCATAGAGATCTTCAGGTGGTAAATCCAATGTAAGTTCCAAACCCTTCTGGCGAGCCACAGAAGTGAACCTAATATATGTTTCACGCAATATTTCTGAAATATTGCACTCTGTAAAGTCCAATCTATACCCTTGACTCTCAGCTTTACGAAAGTCCAGCAATTGATTCGTCAAATTCAACAAACGTTCTGTATTTTGCTGCATAATGTTTAAATCCTCCCGTATTTCTGCATCCATCACATGCTCCTTCTTATGCAATATATTTTCCAAAGGAGCCTTTATCAAGGTCAAAGGTGTACGTATCTCATGTGCAACATTCGTGAAAAAACTGAATTTTGCCCGATAGATTTCCCGCTCCTTTTCCTGCTCCAAAAGTTCTATCTGTCGACGGCGTTTCTCTTGATTGCGTAGTTTCACAAAACGAGTAATAAAAAATGAACATCCGATAAAAAAGATACTATATAACCCATAAGCCCATCCTGACAGATAAAAGGGAGGGCGTATTTCGATAAGCAATGTCCTTTCTTCAGGATTCCATACCCCATCACTATTGGAAGCTCTGACTCGAAAACAATAACTTCCATAAGGAATATTAGAATAACTGATCACGGGATCCTCCCTCACCATCATCCAATTGTCATCGAATCCTTCTAATTTATACATTAATTTATTCATCGTTGAAGCCTGATAACTCAAAGCAGCAACTCGCAACGAAAATGAATTTTGATGAGCATTCAATATGATTCTATCTGTCGATACTATACTCTTTTCCAAAGGCGAGCCATCCTCACCGGCATGCACTTCCTGTCCTAACAACATAAAATCAGTTAACACAACAGGTGGAAAATAATTATTTACTGAGAAATCTTTGGGATTAAAAGCTACAAAACCGTCTATACTTCCTAAATAAATAGTACCATCTGCTGCCACATAACTAGAACGATAGTTAAATTGATCACTTAATAAACCATTAGCTGTCATATATGTTTTTCTAACCTTAGCATCCAATGGATCAAAATTAACCAATCCACTATTAGTCGTCAACCAAAAGTAGCCATCACTATCTTCAGCTATCTGATACACTACATCACTTGGTAATCCGTTACGAGAATCATAAGAAATAAAACCACTTGTTTGAGAATCAAATCGGCAGAAGCCTCCACCCTGTGTTGTCAACCAAATATCATGATGAGAATCTTCATATATACTTAATACCTTGTCATAGGGCAAACTATTTTTATCATTCTCCCTATGTACATAATTTTCCCACTTCTTAGAATTTACATTATATCGCCATGCACCATTCGCATAAGTCGCTAGCCATAAATTCCCATTATAGTCTTCCTTCATATCATAAACAAAACAACCTTTCAACGCGGCTATTTCATCAAAACCATCCATTGAACGATTATATCTCAACAGCCCAAACATGGTTCCCAAATAAATATCTCCCGTAGTTGTTTTACAAATAGAAAAAACACTATTATCAGTCAACGCATGAGGAGAATCACTCTTTGCATAACTCTTAACGACCTGTCCTGACCGAGTATCTATTATTTTCAATCCTTTAGAAAAAGTACCCACCCATAAGTAATCATCCACAAGACAAAGTCCATGTATATTTTTAAAATTCAAACTCGCCGTACAAAAAGAAAACTCTTGTGTCCGAGGATCAAAACGGTTTAATCCTCCATCTTCTGTTCCAATCCATAAAAATCCTTGACAATCCTCACAAAATTCACGGACACGCATTCCATGCATACCGTTTTTATCCTCCCTGGGATAATATTTCTCAAAGTAAGTATATGGACGAGGATAATAATTCACTCCTCCAAAATATGACCCTATCCATATTCCCCCTTCCCGATCCTTACACAAAGAATATATAGCATTGTCAGACAAGGAAAAAGCATCATACATAGAACTGCTCAGATGGGTATATTGATCTGTCCGCACGTTATATATGTAAATTCCAGACTCTGTACCTATCCATAGTTCATCTGCTGAAACCATTAACAGATCCCGACAATAAATGTCTTCCCCAAATTCATTCTTCTGCAAAATGGTACGTAACTTTCCTGAAGTAAGATTCAATTCCTGTACTCCATGGGTAGAACCTATATATAAACAATTATATGTCCCAAATATCATTTTAGTAATTACTTCCCCATCAAAGATTTTTTTACCATTAGCAGATCGATAAGGATGAATTGTCTGAAGGCTATCTTTTGAATAATACAGCCCGTCACCATAGAAGCCTATCCAAATCGTTTTTCCATTATCAAAAGCCAACGATTGTACATTAGTTGATATAGAGGATATATCACTCAACAAGCAATTCACCAACTTTCTTGTATGTAAATCATAACAAAATATACCTTGATTTTCAACTGCCAGCCAAACTCGTCCGGTATCATCACCTAATATCGTAGAAATAGAATGCCAAATCTTCTCTCCAGAAATACTTTTTAGCAAAAAAGGCTCAAACGAATCTTTATCAGGATGATAAATATAAGCGCCCGTATCTGTTCCAACCCATATCTGACCAGTCTCATCCTCGTAAAGTGCTGTTATAAAATTATTTCCTAAACTCCTTTTATCAATTTGATTGCACTTATACTGACGAAAAGAAAGCCCGTCATAACGGTTCAGTCCATCCTTGGTACCAAACCAAAGAAAACCCAACTTATCCTGCAAAATTGCATTGACCGTATTTTGTGAAAGGCCATCTCTTACACTGAAATTTTGAAAATAGTAATGCTTATCAATGGCATGTGTATACCCAACTAAAATAAGCACAATAAGCAAAAGAATGATGCGTTTTCTCATGGAATGCGTTTTCTAGGTTTTGATATGCAAAAATAACATACAAGATTCCAATATTATATCAAAGATATCCCAATAAATAAAACAACTGTCTCATAGGAAGAATATAAGAGAATCGATAATCAGATATATTTCAGCAGATTAGTCCTATTTTCATCCGTCTTAGAACTACAAGTCGGAGAAAACCGGAGCCAACAATTCTAATCAACAAAAAGATATACACATAACAGTCTAAAGCAATACATGGCTCCAACATGACCATTCCTTCATCCATCAGTCTCCATCGGCATATTTGCCGGAGCATGAAAGTCATCATACAGCCATCCACAAGCGCGCCATCTGCATCGCCAGGTCTGCCTGTGGACTGCTGTATTCCCTCCTTCGCCCCCGCTACAGCTCTTTCAGGATGCGCGAATTGGCACGATCGATCACCACGTTACCCAGAGAAGCCAGGTAGATTTGTGTCGTACGCTCGGAGTGATGGCCCATGCCCTCGCTGATGACCGACAGCGGGATGTGCTTGCTGCGGGCTATGCTCGCCCAGCTGTGGCGTGCCACATACATCGTCAGCGGGGAGGACAGACCGAGCTTCCGGGACAAGGTCTTCAGCTGACGGTTCACCAGGTGGATGGCGTTCAGGTACTGACGGCGCTCATCGTCGCTCCGACGGATGATGGGCAGCAGGTAGGGCGACTCGTTCACTGGATACTTGTCCAGCAGTGCCTGCATGCATCCCTCCCAGCGGATGCAGAGGCGTTGCCCCGTCTTCCGGCGGCGGTAGGTGAGAAAACCGCCCTTCAGGTCGTTGCGGCGCAGGTAAGCCATGTCGACGAACGACATGCCACGGGTATAGAAACTGAAGAGGAACATGTCGCGCGTAAAGTCGAGCGAGGCTTCGGCTGACAGGTCCAGCTGCTTCAGGTGCCGGATGACCGTCAGGGGGACAGCGCGCTTGCGGGTCTTCTCAATCCCCGTATAGACACGACGGAAGGGGTATCGCTGCTCCGTCAGCCCGCAGTCCACCGCCCGGTTGTAGACGGCACGGAGGATACGCATGTAGAACGAGATGGTGTTGAGGGCGATGCCCTCGGCCTTCAGGCAGGCTTCATAGGAGACGGCAAGGTCGGCATTCCACTCGTCGAGCGCCACGTCCAGTCCGCGTCGGAAGGTGGCGAAGCTGTGCAACGCCGAGAGATAGGTCTCCGCGGTACGCACCCTGCCCAACGTGTGCAGTCGGGAAATCTCGCCGCGCATGAAGGCAAAGAAGGTAGGCTGTTGCGCCCACTCGCGGAAGTGGACAGCCACATCGTCCACCGTATAGTCCAGCCCCGAATCATCCAGCGACATGATAATCTTACGGAGGCGCATGCGTCCCAGCGTCAGTTGCTCCTGCACGCGTTGCAGCACCGCGCCGCGCCGGTCGTCGGCAGAGGCTGACGGACGGATGACCGCCTCACGCTTGCCGTCCCACTCGGAGGGGAACACCTTGCAAGGGGTATTGATGAACCGGACAGTGCTGTTGTGGATAATCTGATAGTACAGGCGGCCTTCCTTCCCGTCTACCGTGGATGGCCTGAATTTCACTTTTACGGATGTCATAGTTTCTTCTTTTAGTTAAACATTTATTACTTCGTTCCGGTCCTGTTCCGTCCGGAGAGACAGACCGACTCACGCCCTCTGCCGACAGGCAGGACAAGGGTCAGCGGAAGCAGGTCTCCGGTTACGGACCGACAGATACGGGCACGGTCTGCGAAAGGTAACGACTACATGGTAAAAAGTACTGAATGAGGCAGTCCCTTTTTCCACTGCTTTCCTCTCCATCGGGAGCGGTTTTTCACCGACGGGAGCTGTACCGTTCCCCTTTTTTTGACCGACGGAAGCACAAACCATACTACGTATGACCTGTCGGACAAAGAGTTTCCAGTCCGACAGAGTTTGGAACACAAGGCTGTTTTTCTTATCTTTGCATCAGACGGCAGGTTAGAGAGAATCATTTTATGCTTACATTCTGACACCTCATCCACAGTTCCGCCACACGCGCAGTCTGTCATTCGCTCCACGAGGGAGCACCCGTCCTGCCGAAATAATCAGTTTTATGAACCCGCGAACCACCGCCCCTGACCGGACGGAAGGTTTCGTTGTAAGAATTGACGCTTTATGAGACATAAAGAAAGATTTTTATTCCCCTTGTTGTGGTTGGCAACGAGCATTGCCACGCCTGTCATTGCCCAAGAGAAAAGCTCGCTCAGGCTGGGCGGTGCCGTACGTTTCAATTATAACTTTTCGGACTGGAAGCCCGACAACCGCAAGCGCGGAGGAGACTTCGGCTTCGACGTGTTCCGGCTGAACGTCTCGTCCGCCTTCCGGCGTTTCACACTTGACGCGGAATACCGCTTCTATCCGTCAGCTTCGGGTGGCGGCATGCTGAAGCACGGCTGGATAGGCTACACGTTCGACGACCGGCAGGCGGTCGAGGTGGGACTCACACAGGTGCCCTTCGGCATTCAGCCCTACACCGCCAACAACTACTTCTTCAACCTCAACTACTACGTGGGACTGGAGGACGACGCGGACATGGGCATCAAGTACCGCTACCGGCACGGACGGTGGGAAGCGACGCTTGCCTACTTCAAGAATGCCGACATCACCGACTTCGGCAGCAACCGTCCGACTTCGCCCGACCGCTATGCCTACGACCTGGGAGGGCGCAACAAGGAGACCCATCAGGGCAACCTTCAGGTAATCTACCGTTTCGGCAACAGCGTCCGTCAGGAGGTGGGAGTCTCGGCACTCGCCGGGGGAGTCTACAACCTCGACACCCGGCACACCGGACTCCGCACGGCTTTCGCCCTGCACTACGTCGCCGATTACCGGGCATGGAACCTGAAGGCACAATACACCACGTACGACATCCGCGCCAAGGAACCGGAGAGCACATCGCCCGCCACCGTGGAAATGGCAGCCTTCGGTGCTCCCTACCGCGTGGCTTCCCGGGCGGACATCTACACGGCGGCACTCTCCTACACCCTGCCTGTCGGGAAAGCGTTCCTCGACCGCATCAGCTTCTACAACGACTTCAGCCTGCTGCACAAGCGCACGAAAGGCTTCCGTGACAGCTACCAGAATGTGACGGGATGCTCGCTCTCGGCAGGTCCCATCCTGGCATACATCGACTATGCCGTCGGCAAGAACCACGCCTGGCTGGGACCGGAGTGGGACAATGCCTTTGCTGCCGGTCCCGACAACGGATGGCACGCACGCTTCAACATCAACGTCGGCTACTACTTCTGACGACCGACGACGGCCCGGCACTACAAAAACATCCTTCAACCCTACCAAAAACATGAGAACCTATGAACACAGACAAGATTGAAATCAAAGACCTGTACCTCGTCTTCGGGCACGACAAACAGAAGGCCCTGAAGATGCTCCGCAAGGGAAAGACCAAACAGGAAATACTGAAAGAGACCGGATGCACCATCGCGGTCAACAACGCCAACTTCACCATCCGCCAAGGTGAGATATTCGTCATCATGGGACTGTCGGGCAGCGGCAAGTCCAGCCTGTTGCGCTGCCTCAACCTGCTCAACCGCCCCACTTCCGGCAAAGTCATCGTCAACGGGAAGGACATCGCACACATGGGCAAGGAGGAGCTGCGGCACGTACGCCGACGCGAACTTGCCATGGTGTTCCAGCACTTCGGACTGCTGCCTCACCGGACGGTCCTGGAGAACATCGCCTTCGGACTGGAGCTGCAAGGGGTGGACAAGACCGAACGCAAACAGAAGGCACGGGAGTGCATGAGCCTCGTGAAGCTCGACGGATACGCCGACATGCTCATCAGCGAACTGTCAGGCGGCATGCAGCAACGGGTGGGACTCGCCCGGGCATTGGCTAATGACCCGGAGGTGCTGCTCATGGACGAAGCCTTCTCGGCACTCGACCCGCTCATCCGCATCGAGATGCAGGACGAGCTGCTTGCCCTGCAATCGAAGATGAAGAAGACCATCGTCTTCATCACCCACGACCTCGAGGAAGCCATCAAGCTGGGCGACCGCATCGCCATCATGCGCGACGGCAACGTGGAGCAGGTGGGCACGTCGGAGGAAATCCTCACCGAACCTGCCAACGCCTACATCCGCAACTTCGTGGAGAAGGTGGAACGCCGGCGCGTCATCACCGCTGCCTCCATCATGGTCGACAAGCCGGTCGTGGCACGACAGGGCAAAGAGGGTCCCGAAGCACTGATACGGAAGATGAAGGAGCGCAAGCTGACGGTCCTTCCCGTGGTCAATGCCGACGGCATCCTCGTGGGCGAAGTCCGTTTGGGCGACCTCGTGGAGCTGCGTCAGAAGCAGGTGAAGGACATCACCCCGGCAGTCCGGGAACAGGTGCACTCGGTGCTGGGCGACACCGTGGTCGACGACATCCTTCCGCTGATGACGAAGACCAACTCGCCCATCTGGGTGGTCAACGAACGCCGTGAGTTTGAAGGTGTCGTCCCCTTGGCATCGCTCATCGTCGAGGTGACAGGCAAGGACAAGAAAGAAATCAATGAAATCATCCAAAACGCAATAGACTTATGATAAGAATAGGAGACTATATGGAAACAGCCGTCAACTGGCTGACCGAACACGGGACCGTGTTCTTCGACACACTGAGCCACGCCGTCGAAGGCTTCATCGGCGGCTTTCAATACATCCTCACATGGATTCCCTTCTACGTGTCCATCCCCCTGCTGGGTGCGCTGGCATGGCGTAAGGCTGGCAAGGGGACGGGACTGTTCACCCTGCTCGGACTCGGGCTCATCTGCTACATGGGCTTCTGGGAAGAGACCATGCAGACGCTGGCACTGGTGCTCTCCGCTACCTGCCTCGCCCTGCTCTTCGGCATCCCCCTGGGCATCTGCATCGGCAACAGTAACCGACTCAACCGACTCGTGCAGCCGCTGCTCGACTGCATGCAGACCATGCCCGCCTTCGTCTACCTCATCCCTGCCGTCCTCTTCTTCGGACTGGGAACGGTACCGGGAGCCTTCGCGACCATCATCTTCGCCATGCCTCCTGTGGCACGGCTGACGGGGCTGGGTATCCGTCAGGTTCCCAAGAACGTGATGGAGGCTGCCCGGTCGTTCGGGGCGACACGGACGCAGATGCTCTTCAAGGTACAGTTGCCGCTGGCACTCCCGACCATTCTCACGGGGGTGAACCAGACCATCATGATGTCCCTGTCGATGGTCGTCATCTCCGCCATGATTTCTGCAGGCGGACTGGGCGAAATCGTGCTGAAGGGGATCACGCAGATGAAAATCGGACTGGGCTTTGAGGGCGGCATTGCCGTCGTCATCCTTGCCATCGTGCTCGACCGCATCACGCAGGGCATCGGGCGGAACCGTTGACAAGGGTCCCGACCGGGAGGGCTTTCTCCCTGTCGGCTTCTTTACCGACGCCTTGTCAAACGGCAAGGCGAGTACTTGCAAAACTTCTAAAAGACAAAAGCTATTATGGAAAAACGACTCATCGGGACTGTCGTGCTGTGCGCCTGCCTGTTGCTGGCAGCCTGCGGCAGACTGACCCAAAACAAGATACGCATCGCTTACGGCAACTGGGCGGAAGGCATCGCCATCACCCATCTGACCAAGGAAATACTCACGGAACAGGGATTCCAGGTGGAAATACTCAACGCCGACATCGCACCCGTCTTCACCGCACTGGCAAGGGGGAAGGCGGACGTGTTCATGGACAGCTGGCTTCCCGTCACGCATGCCGACTACTTCGAGAAATACGGCGACCGGCTGGAGATGCTCGGACAGGTGTACGACAGTGCACGCATCGGACTGGTCGTACCGACGTACGTCACCATCAACTCCCTGGAAGAGCTGAATGCACACAAGGAACGCTTCGGAGGGGAAATTGTCGGCATTGATGCAGGGACGGGACTGATGCGCTGCAGCGAGACAGCACTCACCGACTACGGACTGGACTACAAGCTGCTCTACTCCAGCGGACCAGCCATGACTGCCCTGCTGAAGAAGGCCATCGACCAGCAGAAGTGGATTGTCGTGACGGGCTGGACACCGCACTGGAAGTTCGACCGCTTTGACCTGAAGTTCCTCAAGGACCCCAAGAACGTCTATGGTGAAGCGGAACAGATACACAGCATAGCGCGGCGGGGCTTCAGCCACGACCATCCCTACGCCGCAGCCATCATCCGCAACATCCACTTGGAGGACAAGGACATCAGCTCCCTGATGCGTGCCATCAACGACACGAAACGGACGGAGAAAGACGCCGTCCGTGAATGGATGAAGACCCACCGGGAGCTGGTCGACAGCTGGATACCCAAGGACGGAAGGCGCTAGACGGACGGACTATTCAGCCGCGTCCTCTTCCATCTTCCGACGGATGAACTCTTTCTTCAGGTTGGCTTCCTTCTGCTCCTTCCGTATTTCTTCCATGGCGGAGAGCACCTGTGCCAGCCGGTAGACGTCGGCTATGGCCTTGCGGTCGGAGGCGGGAAGCGCCATCTTGTAGTTGCGGTCGCCGAGGAACTCCACACGGACGGGAGCGTCGGCGTGCATCACGATGAAGTCTATCACGCTGCTGTCCTGCCCCAGCACGTAGTCCGCCTTCTCAATCTTCCAACCCAGGTCGGTCGTCTCATAGATGTCCTTCGACGGGGGAGTCTGTGCAAAGGTGTCGCCGGCACTGACCTTGATGGCGGTGTGATGGATGTTCGTCCTGCCGCAATAGATGGACGTCAGGCTCATGACTCCCTGCTCGCTCACCTGTGCACGGAGGAAGGTGCGGTTGAGGTTCCGCTCCACCGTCTGGGAAGGGCTGAAATAGTTGCCCACTTCCTGATAGGCGGTGTCCTTTTCCAGCACATAAGCGCCCTTGATGGAGTCCAGCTCCGCCTGCTTGGCACGGTAGGCACTGTCCAGGTAGGCAAGTGTCCGCCCCTGCTCCTCCAGCTCAATCTGACGCATGAGCTTGATGGCCTCCTTGCGCGTGTCGAACGCCTTGGGATAGAGCGTGCGGATGCTGTCGATTTGTGACTTTGCCTCGCTGTATGCCCCCTGGGAGAACAGTTGCCCGGCGCGCTCCAGGTACACCTGCGCCTTCTTGTCGTCGCTGCCGCATGCCATCAGGAGGACGGCGATGCAGCTTATTAATAAGGTATGTTTCATCTGCTGTGATTGATTGGTTCCGGCGGCAAAAATAGAAAATCTTCAGGGCACTTACCTACGATACAGGCAAAAAGATGTATTTTTGCGCCACCAAACCCAAACCACTAGAAGCAAAGACGATGATTGAACTGACACAAGAGGACCTGAAAGACCGCTTCAAGGCCCCTATCTTCCATACAATATCAGAGACAGCCGACGAACTGGGACTAGAATGTTATGCCGTGGGCGGCTACGTGCGCGACCTCTTTCTGGAGCGTCCATCCAAGGACATCGACGTGGTGGTCGTGGGCAGCGGCATTGCCATGGCGGAAGCGCTGGGACGGAAATTGGGCAAGGGGGCACACGTGTCCGTGTTCCGCAACTTCGGTACGGCACAGGTGAAATACCACGGTACGGAAGTGGAGTTCGTCGGTGCACGCCGCGAATCCTACACCCATGATTCCCGCAAACCCGTCGTCGAGGACGGGACACTGGAGGACGACCAGAACCGCCGCGACTTCACCATCAACGCCCTGGCAGTCTGTCTCAACAGGCAGCGGTACGGCGAACTGGTGGACCCCTTCGGCGGACTGGAAGACCTGCGCGACAAGCTCATCCGGACGCCGCTCGACCCCGACATCACCTTCAGCGATGACCCGCTGCGGATGATGCGCTGCGTCCGCTTTGCCACCCAGCTGAACTTCCACATCGACGACGAGACCTTCGAGGCGTTGTCGCGCAACCGCGAACGCATCAACATCATCTCCCGGGAGCGCATCGCCGACGAGCTGAACAAAATCATCCTCTCTCCCGTCCCGTCGAAAGGCTTCGTCGACCTGGACCGCTGCGGACTGCTGGAACTCATCTTCCCCGAGTTCGTCGCCCTGCAGGGAGTGGAGACGGTCAACGGACGCGCCCATAAGGACAACTTCTACCACACGCTGGAGGTACTCGACAACATCTCCCGCGTCACGGACAACCTGTGGCTGCGCTGGGCGGCACTGCTCCACGACATCGCCAAGCCACGCACCAAACGCTGGGAACCCCGCATCGGCTGGACGTTCCACAACCATAATTATATCGGCGAACGGATGATTCCCGACCTCTTCCGCCGCATGAAGCTCCCCATGAACGAGAAGATGAAGTATGTCCAGAAGCTCGTGAGCCTCCACATGCGCCCCATCGTCATTGCGGACGACGAGGTGACCGACTCTGCCGTGCGCCGTCTGCTGTTCGAAGCGGGCGACGACATCGACGACCTGATGACCCTCTGCGAGGCGGACATCACCTCGAAGAACCAGACACGCAAGCAACGTTTCCTCGACAACTTCAAGCTCGTCCGCCAAAAGCTGAAGGACCTGGAGGAGCGCGACCGCATCCGCAACTTCCAGCCCCCCGTGACGGGCGAAGAAATCATGGAGGTATTCAACCTCCAGCCCTGCCGGGAAATCGGCTCGCTGAAAAGCTCCATCAAGGACGCCATCCTCGACGGCATCATCCCCAACGAGCACGATGCCGCCTATGCCTACATGCTGGAGAAAGCTGCCAAGATGGGGCTGACCCCCGTGAAGGCACAGTAAGCCGATAGCAGAAAACCCGACTTCCGGAAAAAGCTTTTGTAACCACCTCTTTTTGAGCACCCTCGTACGGGCCTGTCCGTAGCGTCGTGCGGACGTGTCCGCACCGTCGTACCGACGCGTCCGTACGAGCGTGGCGACCCATCCGTACGCCACGACGGAAAACCCGGGCTGAAAGAATCCCCTCCATCGGCAATAAATTCCTGCCAAATCCATCCGCGGATAAGAATCTTTCGTATATTTGCTGCATAAATATAAGCAATATGAAGAAAACAGTTCGTGCATGGGTCAACATCCTGTTGGGATGTACCATTCTCGCTGCCGGGTTCGTCTTCTTTATCAATCCCTACAACATCGTCCCCGGCGGTGTCTATGGAGCCAGCATCGTGCTCCACAACCTATTCCCCTCCATCCAGGTGGGTACCTTCGGCTATATGTTCGACATTCCGCTGCTCATCCTCTCGGTGCTCCTGCTGGGTGCCAAGCTGGGCACGCGTACCATCGCCGCCGCCCTCATCACCCCGCTTCTCATGAACATCATGTCGCGCCTCGTCTATCCCACACAGGAGGCACTGGAACAGCTTGACCCGGCACAGCTGCTGGGAGGCAGCCTCAACATGAGCGACCATCTGATGCTCACCGCCGTCATCGGCGCTGCCGTCATCGGTATCGGGACGGGCATCGTCGTGCGCAACCAGGCGACGACAGGCGGAAGTGACATCGTCGGGATGCTCCTGCAGAAATACGCCCACATCCGCTTCTCCAATGCCATCCTGCTCGTCGACGGGACAGTGGTCTGCTTCGGACTGGTGGTCATCGGCTTCGGCATCGGCAGCGCGGACGATGTCAGCCAGCCCTCATGGCACCTCTCGCTCTACTCGCTCATCTCCATCTTCATCATCTCACGCGTCATCGCCTACATGATAAACGGCGCCAAGAACGACAAGCTCATCTTCGTCATCAGCCAGAAGCACCAGGAAGCCTTGCGACAGTACATCCTCAAGGACCTCGACCGCACGGCTACCTACATCAAGAGCAGCGGACTCTACACACAGGAGGACAAGGAAATGCTCTTCCTCGTGGTGAGCTACAAGGAGGTCACGGGCATCAAACTGAAGATCAAGGAGGTCGACCCCGACGCCTTCGTAGTCGTGACCGATGCCTACGACACGTTCGGTGCCGGCTGGAAGGAGCTGCCCTCGCCCAACGACGTGCAACCGGAATAGCCCGGACGTTGACCGACGGCAAGGGACAACGGGACGCGGGTTTGTCAACATTTAAACTTAACAAAGGTGATTATAGCGTAATTCTCTGCCGGAAAGTTGCTTGTTCGACGGAAGTTGGCTAGTATTGCGAAAACTCTGTCTATGAAGCGACTCATCCATCTCCTGTTGGCAGGACTCCTGTGCGGAGTATTCCTGCCTCGTCCGGCACACGCCTGTACCGGAATCACACTGCACACCGCCGACAGCCTGCCTATCCTGGCACGTACCATCGAATGGGGCGGAAGCGACCTGAACAGCCAGTATGTCATTGTCCCACGAGGCTATGCACAGCAGTCTTACGTCCCCGGCGGCACGACCGACGGGATGTCCTTCCGTGCCCGTTACGGTTACGTGGGGCTTGCCGTGGAGCAAAAGGAGTTCGTTGCCGAAGGGCTGAACGAGAAGGGACTCTCTGCCGGGCTGTTCTACTTCCCGGGCTACGGAGCTTATGAGACGTATGACGCCCGTCATCGGCAGACGAGCATCGCCGACCTGCAACTGGTGAGCTGGATTCTGGGCAGCTGCGCCACGGTCGATGAGGTGAAGACTGCCCTCGAAGGGGTACACGTCGTCGCCATCGACCCGCGTGCCTCGACCGTCCACTGGCGGTTTGCCGACCCCACGGGACGGCAGGTCGTGCTCGAAATCATCGGCGGCAAACTGCACTTCTACGAGAATCCCTTGGGCGTGCTCACCAACTCCCCCGGCTTCGAGTGGCAGCTGACCAACCTGAACAACTATGTCAACCTCTTCCCCGGCAGTGCCCCGGCACAGCAGCTCGGCGGCATCCGTCTGTCACAATTCGGTGCCGGCAGCGGCTTCCTGGGTATCCCCGGTGACGTCACCCCTCCTTCCCGCTTCGTCCGTGCCGCCTTCTACCAGGCGACTGCGCCCCGTGCCAAGTCAGCCGAAGGCGCCGTCCGTCAGTGCTTCCAGATACTGAACAACTTCGACATCCCCATCGGCATCGAAGTGTCACGAGGCGAACAGGCGCCTGACCTGCCCAGCGCCACCCAATGGACCTCTGCCACCGACCCGACCCACCGTGTCATCTACTACCGCACGATGCGCAACAGCGCCATCCGCAGCATCGACCTCACCCGGATAGACTTCAGCCGTACAGCCTACCGTGCCGTACCGCTCGATGAAGTGAGGGAACAACCCATTGTGCCGGTGGATGTGCAATAAACCTGCCCGCCGGAGATACAACCAGCGGAAGAAAGCCGTAACTTTGCACCCGGAAAAGAAAACGGTATACGACTAAACATTACTGACAACATGGAACTTCCCAAAGACCCGATGATGCTCTACAGCCTCATCAACATGAAACTGCGCGACAGCTACCCGTCGCTCGACGCCTTGTGTGACGACCTTCACCTTGACAAGCAGGTCCTCATCCGCACACTTGCACAGGCAGGATTTGAGTACAGTGCCGAGCACAACAAGTTCTGGTAAGCCTCCGTCCACCATGATTTTACTTAAAATATATAAAAGTTTTTCGTTCCGTCTACGGAAGTATGGGTTTCCTTTCTATATTTGCGCGACATGAAACGAAACACACTCGCATATCTTCTTTTAGGCACGAAGTGCATAGCTCTTCATGGCACGCGGACCGCCGCAGCCGTGATTGTCTATCCGCTTCGTGCCTAAATATTTCTTACCCTCCCCACCGACGTCTCCCCGCAGCGGGAGCCAAGCAGCAGAACCACATCTATCAACATACCCAAACTTTATGGACGAAATAGTCATAATCATACTCCTCATTCTCCTCAACGGCGTCTTTGCCATGTCTGAAATAGCGGTCATCTCCGCGCGTAAGTCGAGTCTTTCGACCGACCTCAAGAAGGGAAGCAAGTCTGCCAAGATGGCGCTGAAACTTGCCAACGACCCCGACCGCTTCCTCTCCACCGTACAAATCGGCATCACCCTCATCGGCATCCTGACCGGTATCTACTCCGGTGCCACACTTGCCGACGACTTCTCCGAGTTGCTGACGGATGCCGGCTTCCCTGCCGCCTATGCCCGACTGACGGCACAGACCATCATCATCATC
The DNA here is from genome assembly GCF_900291465.1 of Bacteroides sp. Marseille-P3684. Lineage (GTDB taxonomy): Bacteria > Bacteroidota > Bacteroidia > Bacteroidales > Bacteroidaceae > Phocaeicola_A. The sequence goes on along the minus strand of NZ_LT985808.1, from coordinate 1,034,131 downwards.
CTCGTGACCTACCTGACCATCATCTTCGGTGAACTTGTACCGAAGCGCATCGGACTGAGCCTCGCGGAGAAAGCCTCGAAGGCCGTCGCACGTCCGATGTATTTCCTCTCCCTCATCGCCGCACCCTTCGTGTGGATTCTGGCGAAGAGCACCGAGGTGATGTTCAACCTGCTCGGCATCAAGGAAGCCGAGAGCAAAGTGACGGAAGAGGAAATCAAGTCGATTGTGCAGGAAGGAAAGGAAGACGGCGAAGTGCAGGAGGTGGAGCAGGACATCGTGGAGCGGGTGTTCCTCCTGGGCGACCTCAAGGTCAGCTCGCTCATGACCCACCGCACCGACACGGTGGCGCTCGACATCCACTACACGAAGGACGAGATTAAGGCCATCCTCGAGAAGAACCTCTTCGAGACCTATCCGGTGGTCGACCGTACGTTTGACAACATGCTGGGCATCATCGGCCTGAAGGACCTCATCTTCCTCTTCGACCAGGATGAGTTCACCCTCGCCGACGCCGTGCGCCCCGCCACCTATTTCCACGATAACATGAGTGTCTACAAGGCACTGGAACAGATGAAGGAACACCGGTTGAGCCAGGCCTTCATCTGCGACGAGTTCGGAAGTTTCCAGGGCATCATCACGCTGAAGGACATCCTCGGCGGACTGGTGGGCACCATCGAAGGCAGCAACAACGAACCGGAAATCATCAAGCGCAGCGACTCCGACAGCTGGCTGGTCGACGGACAGTGCACCTTCTACAACTTCCTCTCCTACTTCGACCAGGAAGACCTCTACGAGAGCAACAGCACCTACAACACCGTGGGCGGACTCATCCTCGAACTGTTGGAGCACATCCCGCAGTCGGGTGAGAAAGTCGACTGGAAGGGATTCCACTTCGAGATTGTCGACATGGACGGCGCCCGCATCGACAAGGTGCTCGTCACCGTGGAGCCGAACATCCTGCAAGGCAACATCGGCTGACGTCATGGACGCACTGACCCGGGACCGACTCCGCCAATGGGCGGAGGAATACCACAACGAACGCTTCATCACGGGCGACCCCGTGCAGTTCCCCCACCGCTACCGGCGCAAGCAGGACATCGAGGTGAGCGGACTGCTCACGGCCATCCTCAGCTTCGGTTCACGGACGCAGATTCTGAAGAAGGCGGACGAGCTGGACCGTCTGATGGGCGACAGTCCGTGGCAGTACGTGCTCTCCCGACGTTGGGACACGGACTTACCGTCGACCCGTCGCGACAGCTTCTACCGCATGCTGTCCTACGCCGCTTTCCGCACTTATTTCGAACGACTGCATGCAGCCTATACCCGCTACAACTGCCTGGAGGAAGCCCTCCTCGCCTGTCCGGGGACACCGATGGAACGCCTCTGCGCCTTCCTCGGCGTGTCGTCCGCCAGTCCGCAGAAGAAGCTCAACATGTTCCTGCGCTGGATGATCCGCCCGCAAGGTCCCGTCGACTTCGGCATCTGGCAGTCCTTCTCCCCCTCCGAACTGCTCATCCCCCTCGACACCCATGTCTGCCGCATCGCCTGCGACCTGGGTCTGATTCCGAAGCCCACCTTCTCCCTGCGCAATGCCCGCCTCATCACGGAGGCATTGGCGGAAGTGTTCCCCGGAGACCCCTGCCTGGGTGACTTCGCCCTGTTCGGCTACGGAGTGAGCCACACCGGAAAGGGAGCCGTTTAAGAAAAAAACATATAATCCGGTACCTCCGTGCGACATAATCTACATAATAGAGGAACCGTATCTAACAAAAAAACACTAATTTTGCGCCAAACGAAATACTTGAAAAACTAATACCCTAAAATTACTAACAAAAGCATGGAAGCAGTATTCAGCTACATTATCGGTCTGGGGGCACCCGTCATGATGCCTATCATCTTTACGATACTCGGCGTGTGTATCGGTATCAAATTCGGAAAAGCGCTCAAGAGCGGATTGCTCGTCGGCGTGGGTTTTGTGGGACTCTCGGTCATCACGAGACTGCTCACCGACAGCCTGGGCGAACCGCTCAAGAAGGTCACTGAAATCTATGGCCTGAGCCTGGACATCTTCGACATGGGATGGCCCGCCGCGGCTTCCGTGGCATACAACACCTCGGTGGGTGCATTCATCATTCCCGTCTGCCTGGCGGTGAACATCGTGATGCTCCTCACCAAGACAACCAAGACTGTCAACATCGACCTGTGGAACTACTGGCACTTTGCCTTCATCGGGGCAGTGGTCTACTTTGCCTGCGGCAACATCTGGTGGGGCTTCTTCGCCGCCATCATCTGCTACATCATCACCCTCATCATGGCAGACCTGACCGCCGACAAGTTCCAGAAATACTACGACGGCATGGACGGCATCTCCATCCCGCAACCGTTCTGCCAGGGATTCGTGCCGTTTGCCGTAGTCATCAACAAGGTGCTCGACAAGATTCCCGGCTTCGACAAGCTCAACATCGACGCCGAAGGCATGAAGAAGAAATTCGGCATCATGGGCGAACCGCTCTTCCTCGGTGTCATCGTGGGATGTGCCATCGGCGCACTTGCCTGCAAGGACAGCCAGGAACTCGTTGCCGGCATCCCCGGTATCCTCAAACTGGGCATCCAGATGGGAGCCGTCATGGAGCTGATTCCGCGCATCACCAGCCTCTTCATCGAAGGACTGAAACCCATCTCCGACGCCACCCGCGAACTCATCGCCCGCAAATTCAAGAACAGTGCCGGTCTGAACATCGGCATGAGCCCGGCATTGGTCATCGGTCACCCCACGACCCTGGTCGTTTCGCTGCTGCTCATCCCCGTCGTGCTGTTCCTCTCGGTCATCCTGCCGGGCAACCAGTTCCTTCCGCTGGCCTCACTCGCCGGCATGTTCTACCTCTTCCCTGCCGTACTCCCCATCACCAAGGGTAACGTGCTGAAGACCTTCATCGTCGGACTGATAGCACTCATCGTTGGACTCTACTTCGTGACCAACCTGGCCCCCTTCTTCACCGAGGCAGCCACCGACGTCTATGTGAAGACCCAGGATGCCGCCGTACGCATCCCCGAAGGCTTCCAAGGCGGTGGTGCGCTTGACTTCGCTTCGAGCATCTTCTCGTGGGTCATCTTCCACCTGACATACAGCTTCAAGTACATCGGTGCCGGCATCCTCGTGCTCTTCACCATGGGCATGATGTACCTCAACCGCGTACGCATCATCAAAGCATCCGGAAACAAGAACAAGTAAGAAACACATAATTATATGACTATGAAACGATTGACACTTGCCATCATGATGGGCGTGGCTGCACTGAGCGCCTCTGCCCAAGTGAACTACACCATCCAGACTGCCTGCAACCCGCAGGACGTGAAGAACTACGACACGCAACGTCTGCGCAGCGCCTTCACGATGGAAAAAGTTATGGTCCCCGACCAGATTAACGTGACTTACTCCATGTACGACCGCTTCATCTTCGGCGGTGCCGTACCTGCCACCAAAGAACTTTCGCTGGACACCATCGACCCGCTGAAGGCTCCCTACTTCCTCTACAACCGTGAACTGGGCGTCATCAACGTCGGTGGAGACGGCATCGTGACGGTTGACGGGAAGGAATATGAACTGAAATTCAAGGAGGCTCTCTACGTGGGCCGCGGCAACAAGCAGGTGACCTTCAAGAGCAAGGATGCTGCCAACCCTGCCAAGTTCTACCTGAACTCCGCCACGGCACACAAGGAGTACAAGACGCAGTGGATTACCATCGACGGACGCAAGGGCTCCCTCAAGGCAAACAGCATGGCTGCCGGCAAGCTGGAGGAGAGCAACGACCGTGTCATCAACCAGCTCATCGTGAACAACGTCCTCGAGGAAGGTCCCTGCCAGCTCCAGATGGGTCTGACCGAACTGAAGCCGGGCAGCGTATGGAACACCATGCCGCCTCACGTACACAGCCGCCGCATTGAGGCCTACTTCTACTTCAACGTACCGGAAGGCAACGCCATCTGCCACCTCATGGGCGAACCGCAGGAGGAGCGTCTCGTATGGCTGCACAACGAACAGGCTATCATGTCGCCCGAATGGTCCATCCACGCCGCTGCCGGAACGAGCAACTACATGTTCATCTGGGGTATGGCTGGAGAGAACCTCGACTACGGAGACCAGGACAAGATTCAATATCTTGAAATGAGATAAGACGGGACAACCCGTCCGCACATACACACTCCAACTGCCGACCCCTGTTGACAGTTGGAGTGTTTTTGTTTCAGAGCAAGCTGCATTCAAGTCAACGAAAAAAGAAAGGAGAATAACCACCATGTACGAATTACGCATCAAGCGGGCTTATCTGCCTGCCGAACCAACCGACGGACACCGCATCCTGATCGACCGTCTCTGGCCCCGCGGACTGTCCAAAGAGGCTGCCGCCATCGACGAATGGGCTAAAGAGGTAACCCCCTCGACCGCCCTGCGCCAATGGTTCGGACACAAAGAAGAAAATTTTGAGGAGTTTGCACACCGCTACCGGGAAGAGCTGGACGAGAATCCTGCCGCCACCGACTTCGCACGCCACTGCCACGAACTCCTGCAACAAGGCAACGTCAGCCTCATCTACGGCGCACGCAGCACCACCTGCAACCATGCCCGGGTCCTCCGCGAATGGATACTGGGACAGACGGAAGCACAATCCGGAGACTGACTTTGTCGTAGAAATTCAAAAGCATTTCTTACCTTTGCAACGACTAACCAACGAACTTATCTTCCATTTATGAACATCACACACACCCGGGTCATCACCTTCTCCCCCACCCATACGTCGTTGCGGGTGGCAACTGCCGTGGCACGTGCCTGGCAGGACCTGCCGAACGACATACTCGACCTGACCTGTCGACAGCTGAAATCTCCCATCCGCCTGGCAAACGACTGCCTCGCCATCGTGTCCGTGCCTGTCTATGCCGGACGTGTCGCACCCCTGGCACTGACACGCCTGAAAAACGTGCTGGGCGATGCCACGCCTGCCATCCTGATTGCCACCTACGGCAACCGAGACTATGAGGACGCCCTCGTCGAACTGCGGGACGTGCTCACAACACAGGGCTTCCTTCCTCTGGCAGCAGGAGCCTTCATCGGCGAACATTCCTACAGTCGTCCCGGCATGCCCATCGCCGAGGGACGTCCCGACGCGGAAGACTGTGCAAAGGCGGAAGCTTTCGGACGCGAGGCACGCCGCAAAGGTGAATCAGTCGGAACACTGACACCTTTTTTTATCAAGGGCAATGTCCCCTACCGCACCGTCGGCACACCCACTCCCCAGGCACCTGTCTGGCAGGAAGACGACTGCACCGGCTGCGGCACCTGCATCAATTCCTGCCCCACCATGTCCATCCGCATGACCGACGATGGCGAAGTGCTGACCGAACCGTCGACCTGCATCAAGTGTTGCGCCTGCGTGAAATCCTGCCCCACCGGAGCACTGACGTTCGACACGCCCTATACCGCCATGCTCCACGCCAAATGCAGTGCACGCCGCGAGCCGGAACTGTTCCTTTAAATTAACGTTAAACTTGTAATATGACAGGTATGCATAAAGTATTCGTTCTATTTATTACAACTTTATTGATTCTATTTGTCGGTTGCACCTCCCGGAAAGGCGCAAGCCAGCCGGTAGCGGAGCTTGTAGATTTCGGTAATGTGCAAACTTGCAAAAGTTCGGATCTGATAAGGATTGAACGCTTTCTTCCTTTGGAGACATCCGATAGCTCGTTGTTTGGAACTATAGATCAGCTTGAAGTATGGAAAGACAGGATTTATCTGCTTGATACGTATAAAACCAATGCAGTGCTGGTATTTTCGGCAACGGACGGAAAGTTTATTCATAAGATAGAGGGAACGGGGAACGGACCGGGAGAATTCCTCAGTCCGCATTCGTTTTGGATTGACCGCTCCGACAGCTCACTGTATGTGATGGACCGTATGATGTCGAAACTGTTGAAGTATGATCTGACAACCTTTGAATATGAAGAAGATATTAAACTTCCCGGGCAGGCTCCGTTAGCTTTCTGCGTTCCTGCGGAGGGCGATTATCTATATTATTTCCCTTTACGGCAGAATGATTCTTTCCGCGGAAAGCAATATGTAGAGGCAGATAAGGAGGGTAATGTGTTGTCCACTGCATATGATGCACCGGCTTCCGGCAGGATATTGCATGGGCATACGGCTCCGTTTTATGGTTATGAAGGAAAGATACGTGTTTACCCCTATTTTTCGAACCGGATTTATGAATGGACGAATGATTCATTGAAGGTATGCCTGGAGATGAAGTGGGGAGATCGAACCTTCCCCGAAGCTGCTGTCTTTGAAAAAGCGGAAGATTCGGGAGATGTAATGCGTGAGATCTTGTCGGACGATTATATCCGTTTTCTGTATGTATATGAAAACCGGGCTGCCTTAGCCGTGAAGTATTATGTTCAAAAAGACTTGTATCTGTCGGTTTATAACAAGTCTTCGGGTCGGGTTGCCAACGTGAAAGCCGCTGACGTGCAGGACGATTTGGGGTTGGGCGGTTTGTTTCCAATGCCAGTCGGCACGGATGGGGATTTGCTGGTAGGCAGCCTTTCGTTGCTTGATATGGAAGAGGAGATTATCTCTCCTGAGTTGAAGGCTTGTTTGAATCAGGCGGATGAAGAAGGAAATCCGGTGCTGGTATTTTATGATTTAAATTAACGTGAGTTCGATATAAATTAGAACATGGTAAGTTGCCCGTCTTTGACAAAACAAACGTCAATGGCGGGCTTCTTTTTAAAGGATGTCTCCCCTGTGCCTTTCTGTTTCCAACCGGCACACACCACCTGCGGCATCTGACAAAGTGTCAAACGAAGCCTTCCACAACGCATTTTCTCGCACCAAAATACGAATCGGTGAATTTCGTGGCATTCTCAGGCGATTCGCAAAATACAGTTTGACACCATTTCCTCTCCACAGCTTTTCTAGAGAGAGGTTCAACGGACGAAACGCAACATGCAGCCACCCGTCACCTCGACAAGCATACTTTTTAATACCTTCTGATTTATTGACACGGCACTCCTTCTGGAAAAGGAAACTCACTTCTTTTTACTTCCACATTCCAAAGATTTGACTTCCGAGCACGAAACAATAGTGTTTGGCAGGTGAAACTATATTGTTTGACGCCTCAAACAATATTGTTTGGCTCGCGAAACAATATTGTTCCGGGCACGTTTTGCCTGTTTTCCGAAAATGAAATGTATAGTTTTCTAAAATCAGGCGCTTTTTTCACCATTTCTATTCACAGTCCTTAGCATCTCCATGCCAGATTGTTCGGAATCGACAAAGTACGCGTCAGCTGAAAAGCCTGATTTTTGAAAAAAGGAAAGCAGACAACCCCTTTTCCCCATCAAAAAGTCAGTATGCCAAATTCCTGTTCCCCGCTTCCCTCGCACCTTTCCCTCACACTGACGGTCACCCGCTGGTCACCTCGCTTTTCGCCGCTCCAGTCCCCGTTCACGAACTGAAACCGTTCCTTCAAACGTTCCTGTTTATCAGTATTTTTTACAGACGGGAAGTCCTTCGCTCCCTCTCTGTTCCCGTCCGCGTATCCTGCGGCAAATCCGGTCGCATCCTGGTCACCCGTCGGTTTCCTTCCTCCATCTTCCTGGCTGTCAGGCTGCAGGTTGCAGGAAACAGAGTAGTAGTGGGTACAAATACTACCTATCTGTCGAACACGGTCAACGAGATGTTCGGCTGCAACTTGAAGTCCTTAATCAATTGGTACCGTGTTCAGTATGCCAAGGACGTATTGCGCCGGGGCATCTGTAGGCTCAAAGACATTCCCTTCGTGTGCGGCTTCGCCTCGAAGAGCACTTTCTACGCCTCGTTCAAGCGTTGTGAAGGCATCACGCCCAACCACTACGTGAGCACTTGCAGGGAAAGCTGTGATTGACATCCGAATGAAAACAACAAAACCAGTTTTATTAATCTTTAAATTTAAAGTTTTAGTATTATGAACAAAAAGTTTATGAATGCGCTTCTGTTCAGTGCAGCCTTGCTCTCAGCAGGAGTAGTAACGTCATGTAAGGATTACGATGACGACATTGATGAGCTCCGCAATCAGGACGAGGCGAACAAAGCCGACCTGACTCAGCAGCTGGAGGCAGTCAATAGCTCCATCTCCAGCTTACAGTCAGCACAGACCGGATTGCAGAGCGATATAGAAGCCGCCGAGAAAGCTGTCCAGGAGGCTCAGGCTTCAGCTGACGAAGCTGCCATCGCCGCTGCAGAAGCCAAGCAAGCTGCATTGGAAGGACAACAAGCTGCCATCGATGAAGCCGCAAAGAGCCTGACAGCTGCCAAGGAAGAATTGACCAGCCTGATCCAGCAAGGTGACAATGCATTGCAGGAAGACATCGATGCAGTGGAAGCTGCGTTGACCATCTGCCAGGGTAATGTAGAAGCTCTTCTGGCTTTCCAGGGACAGACTGAAGAAACTCTTGCCGAATTGGACAAGGCTTACCAAGAGTTGAACACTACAGTTAAGGGTATCTCCGCAAAGGTTGAAGACCTGTTGAACCGCATTGGTAAGGCTGAAACGGCAATCGTTGCTCAGGAAACAGCTTTGAATACCTACAAGCAGACCAACAATGCAGCTATCGACGACATTCAAACAGACTTGAGCGCTCTTGCAGCTCAGGTTGACAAGTGGAAAGGCCTTGATCCTACCGAACTGGAGGCTATGGGTGGCGAAATCGAACAAGCACAACAAGACATCGCTACATTGAACAGCCGCATTGCTACTGTCAATGAAAATCTCGCAGTTCTCTATACGGCTATCTATAAGGGCATCACTCACATTGAAATGGTTTACGGCCTGCAAAAGGGTGAAACCGGAAAGAAATATGCCGAGTCAGACCTTGTATTGCTTTCAGACGTAGCCAAGTATACATATACATTCGGTACAAAGGGTGAAAAGCACAACGAGCTGAACCCGAAAGCTGAAATGGAAAATGCTCAATCCTTCGTAGAAGGTGAAAGACGCAGACTGTCTGAAACGTTGTTGGTTCGGGTAACTCCTGCAGACGCTTCATTGAGCGCAGAAGAAATCAGCCTTGTTGACACGAAAGGCACCGACTTGGTTTCAGAAGGTTATGTTCGAGTTGTTTCCGTAGAGAAATTCCAAGGAACACTGACAACCCGCGCTGCTCAAAACGAAAACGGATTGTACGAAATTACCATCGAAGTAGGTTCTAAGGCTGATGATACTCAAAGCTTTGACTTCGAAAAGGCATTCAAGGAAGTTACAACCATGAATGACCATCAAGTAATGTTCGCTTTGGGCGTAAACCAAAACTACGGCGCTTTGAAAGACAATGCGGCAACAGCAGGTGGTGTACGCAAGGTAACTTCTTCTTATGAATTGACATTCGGTGAAGACCGTAAGGGTGAAGTTGGCAGCATTGGCTTCTCAGTCTACGAGACCAACAATGAAGACCTCACCAAGAAGCGTGTAAATGAAATCCAGAACCGCTGGGACGGCGATGTCAAAGAAGACAAAGCTCCTTATGAATATCAGTGGAAGGACGATATTGAAGTTCGGCCGACTTGGGAGTATGTAAATCCGGACTTCAATGCTTCCGTAACCCGTTACGATGCACGTCGCAATGAAGACTGCTTTGCTATCGCACAGGATACGAAGTTTACTGTAGAACTGGATGACGAGACCAAGCAGGCCAAATACTTCTATATCTCACTGGACCGTGACTTTGCCGGTGAAAGCGACGCTTCTGAGTTGAGAGCATGGAACACCTTCCAAGAAGGTATCAGCGGCGATATTGACAAAGTGCTTGACATTGACGCATGTGATGGTAAAGCAACCTTGAGCATCAACCTCGGTGACTACGAATACGACGATGAAATCCTCGGCTTCCGTGTTTATGCTGTCAATGCCGATGGTACTTATGTTGACCCGGATGGTCGTGCATTCTACGTACATGTAGGCAAGGCTGCTGTAGCTCTGCCCGCTGTCAAGACAGATATTGTAGTCAATCCGTACGATGCAAACTACTATGACTATTCTGACTACGTTCTCGTGAACGGTATTCCTGAAACCATCATCGAGGCAGCCAACATTGCAAGCTATGACATCGATTCCAAGATGATTGAACCGATCTACAAGGACAATGATGGTACGCTCATCAGCGGCAATGTATTTAAGGTTCATTACTATGACGCCAACAAGAAAGAATTGAAGTGGAACGACCTGAAGCATGGTAAGGGATGGCAGAATGTGAAGTACATCCGTACTCAATTCGAAGTTGGCGCAGCTTATTTGGTTGATGACCATGTCTACACTGGAACAATCACCGTGAAAGCTGATGACGGACGCATCCTGGCTACTATTCCTGTTGAAGCTAAGAAGAGCTTGCCGCAAACAGCTCCTGAAGGCTTCGGTATCAAGGCTAACCAGATCAATGGCGGCATCCACATCAACTACCTTGAACCGACTAAGTACGGTCAATACGGTGAAGGCTTGCTGACTCGCGTATTCAACGGCATGGATAGAAACGATGAAGGTGCTGAGCACTATATCATAACCTTCGAAAATGCACGTCGTGATGGTCAAGAACCCGAAGACTTGGTAGTAACAGGTACGAATGGATTCATGAACTATTCAGGATACAGATTCGAAGTTGCCCGTGAGTTCATCGACAACACGGTTAAGCATGCTACCAAGGTTGAATTTGATTGGGGTAAGATCAGCTACACCTTCAACGAGATTCAAGACAGGTGTGTTGCATCCAACCACACCATCACCGTCGAAGAATTTGAAACCATCTTCTCTTGCATCTATGATGCAGAAATCATGACTTGGGATTGGGCTGAATCCGTGACGGGTAAAGATGACAAGAATCCTGTAATCACTTATGCTGAAACCTATAATGCATTCAATCCTAGCGGATTGACATGGGAGGTTGTAGAAAGCACAAACAGCTTCAATGACACCGACTTCGGCAAGACCCTGAAGGAATTTGTCACTGCACGTGATAAGGAATTCGGTTCTGCAATCGATCGCATGAACGGTCAGTACAAGTCGATTGCCCTCTACACGAATGTAGATGACAAAACGACGAAGAACGAATACTTCGAACCGTACTTCGATTACAGCGGAAACCTCTGCTTCAAGCCGACCAAGCATAATCCGTATGATAACCCGACTGACAACGTTGAGTCTACACTCCGTATCGTTTACGTTGACATCTTCGGTCACGATGTAGTTATCGATCTGCCTGTAACTGTAGAGAAACGCTAATCCGTATTCTTTAAACGACAGAGTTATAACACAATCCTAAATGAAAAGGGCGACTCCTTGCGGGGTCGCCCTTTTGTACTTTATCAATAATATCGCAAGTGTTATTTTACAGTTCAGTATCTGTACCCACTATTGAACTGAACTTCACCAGATTCAAGTCACGGTCCAGATACACTTTGTGAACATCCAGACATTTGAGAATCTTCTTGTACAGCTCAGCCCGTGAGTTACCCGGAGTAGACAGAGCACGGTAGGAAGGCACCCGCGTGTCTTGTCTTTGTACTGTAGCTTCCATATTACACTCTTTTATCGCAAATGTGATTTACGTGGCAAAAGTAAGTTGATAATTCGCATCCGACAACTTTTTTTTCAAGAAAACAGACTGTGAAGTATTAGATTTTTAAGTTATTGGAATTAGAGTGTGCCAAAATAAAGAAATGTGAAACAAACACCCGTCTTTCTTTCCCAAGAACTGGAGGAAAGAGGAAACACGTAAACTCTTTTCGCAACACGGACATACGGGACGGGTACCGTATGCCCCGTCAGCCGAACAGAGAGGATACAGTAGGAAGGTTTACAAACTGTAGGATGAGCATCCGGACGGGGAAATGACACCGGGCTGTAACAGAAAGTCACATATTTTCCGTATTTTTGCGCCCGAAACGCACAAAACGTTTCACCCGTCGGTCAGACAACACAAACACATACCTATTATATTCACCTATGTCAAGACAAGAATTACTGCGACGTTACCTGGTGTTCCTGCTCGGACTGTATGTCAATGCGCTGGGTATCTCCTTCATCATCAAGGCCGGACTGGGCTCCTCGCCCATTTCGAGCGTACCATATACCGTCAGCCTGGGCACGCCTCTTACGCTGGGAATGCTTACCTTTGTGCTCAACGTCCTGCTCGTCATCGGACAAATCCTCCTGTTGGGCAAGGACTTCAAGAAGGAGCAGTGGTTACAGCTACCCATCACGGTGGTGTTCAGCGCCTGCATCGACCTCTCCATGTGGTCACTCGGCTTTGTCCACCCGACGGACTACTTCTGGCAGATTGTGGCATTGCTCGTGGGCTGTGCCATCCTGGGCTTCGGCGTGAGCCTCGAAGTGGTGGGCAACGTCGTGATGCTCGGCGGAGAAGCATTCGTCAGCGCCCTGTCGCGCGTCACCAAGAAGGAGTTCGGACTGATGAAGGTCTGTTTCGACACGTCGCTCATGCTGTTGGCATGCCTCATCTCGCTGCTCATGTTCGGCAGCATCGAGGGAGTGCGTGAAGGGACGGTCATCGCGGCACTGCTGGTGGGATTCTTCGCCCGCGTGTTCAACCGACGGCTGAACGGACTCCGACGCTGGGTCAGCGCAGAAGACGACATTCCCCGCCCGCGACGGACGTCCACCGACGAATACCCCGTCATCACCATTGCACGGGAGTATGGGAGTGGCGGACGGGAAATCGGACGTCGGGTGGCAAAGGACCTGGGCTTCGCCTTCTATGACAAGGAGCTCATCGACCTCGTGGCGCAAGAGAACCACCTGAAGCCCGACGTCGTGGAGCGGAAGGAGCAGAACCTGTCGAGCACCCTGCTCTACGAACTGGTGATGCAGGACTTCACCGTCCCCATCGAACGCAGTCTCTCGTTTGACGACGCACTCTTCGTGGCACAGAGCCGGGTCATCCGGCGGCTGGCGGCACAGGGTCCGTGTGTCATCGTGGGACGGTGTGCCGACTACGTCCTTCAGGACCACCGGCGCTGCTTCAACGTGTTCATCCATGCCAGCACCGACGCCAAGTTCGACCGCGCCGTGACGGAGTACCGCGACTCCGGCGGAGAGGCGATGGACAAGCTCCGACGTGTGGACAAGGCACGCGCCGGACACTACCGGGCCTACACCGGACGGACGTGGAACGACGCGACCAACTACGACCTGACACTCGACAGCAGCTTCTGGGGCATCGAAGGCTCCTGCCGACTGCTGGAAGAGGCAGTAAAGGAAAAGCTTGCCTGATTTGCCGTCGGCAACCGGGCATACCCATAAAAACACCCCGCCGTCAACGTCCGGTGAACCGCCACCGACTGACAGGGGACAAACCTTTAAAGCGCTGTAAGAATATGATTAGATTGATTTCATGGAACGTCAACGGGCTGCGTGCCTGTTGCGACAAAGGCTTCCGAGACGCCTTCCTGGCGCTGGACGCCGACTTCTTCTGCTTGCAGGAGACCAAGATGCAGGAGGGACAGCTGGACCTCTCGTTCGACGGATACACGTCCTACTGGAACTATGCCGAGAAGAAGGGATACTCCGGGACAGCCGTCTTCACCCGCCACACCCCGCTCAACGTGACCTACGGACTGGGCATCGACGAGCATGACCACGAGGGGCGCGTCATCACACTGGAGATGGACAAGTTCTTCCTCGTAACGGTCTACACCCCCAACTCGCAGGACGAGTTGCGCCGACTGGACTACCGCATGACGTGGGAGGACGACTTCCGCGCATACCTCCAGCAGCTCGACACACGGAAGCCCGTCATCGTCTGCGGAGACCTGAACGTGGCACACAAGGAGATAGACCTCAAGAATCCCAAGACGAACCGCCGCAACGCGGGCTTCACCGACGAGGAGCGTGCCAAGTTCCAGGAGCTGCTCGATGCGGGATTCACTGACTCCTTCCGCTATTTCTACCCGGACCGGACGGACATCTACTCGTGGTGGTCCTACCGCTTCCGTGCCCGGGAGAAGAATGCGGGCTGGCGTATCGACTACTTTGTCGTCTCCAACCGCTTGCAGGAGGCGCTGGTCGATGCCAAGATACACACCGAGGTCTTCGGTTCCGACCACTGCCCCGTGGAAGTGGAACTGAACCTGTAAGTTACTGAGGCTGTCAGTCCCCGAGGCGGTCCACAGAGCAGCTGCCGACGACGCGCGGCTGTCTCTCGGAACACTCCCGGGGACTGACGGACCGACAAGTCCATCCCCTGTCCATCCGGACAGAAGTCCCGAGCGGTCATCCGACCGTCCGGTATCTCCCTTTATTTCAGAAACAAGTTCTTCGGGTCAGAAGTTCAGTGCAAAGTGCCCCGACACATGGAGCATCGAGAGGAAATAGACCAGCCCCTCGTAGTAGCGGAACTTGCCCGTGGGAGGCTGCGCGTCCCACAGCCGTTGCACGTACTCGCGTGCCAACTCGCGGTGTTCCGGAGAGTCGGAATCGGCTAGCGCCACCGCACCCACCGCATTCGCACCTGCCATGCCCTGCGTGTATTCGCCGAAAGCATCCGAACCGTCGAGCGCAAAGTGGGCATGACGGAAGCCGTCGCGCCGGAAGAACGTCAGCAGACGGGCCATGACCTCCGTCTGGTTCGCCTTGTCCTTTCCCCAGAGATAGTAGTCCATCCCCACATTCATCGCACAGCGGATGGCATCGTACATGTAGATGGAGGTGTCGTAGCCGGCATGCGGCCAGCGATAGGCACGCCCGTCGTACTCGCTGTAGTCAGGGTACAGCCCCGTCTCCGGATGTGCCGAGGCAATGAGGTGCCGACGTGCCTCCGTCGCCGCACGTTCCCAGAAGGGACGGTCTGCCGACGCGACCTGCGCCCATTTGTCCAGGAAGGCAGGCAGCTGGTACGAAGGGTCGGTGAAGCCGTGCCCCATGCGGTCGGGCACGAAGGTGATGAGTCCGTTCTCCTTATTATAAAGGTTGTACACGCCGGTGCGTTCGCCGTCCTTGTTCATGACCTTTGTCAGGATGGCATTCGCCTCGTCGGCATAGCGAGGCTCTCCCCAACGTTCGGCAGCCAGGAAGAGCGCGGTGACGAAGTAAGCCTCGCCGTCGGACGCATTGCTGCCTCCCAGCTTCGTCCCGTCCGGACGGCACTGCCAGCAGAAATAGCCGTCCCAGGCACTCCCCGGCGCATAAGCCATATACTTCTTCGCCAAGCCCCACAGCTTGTCGAACTCCTTCCGGTGGTCCAGCTGCACACTGAGCATCATCCCGTACGACATCCCTTCGGAGCGCACGTCGTTGTTGCCGGTGTCCATGATGAATGCCAGCCCGTCCGCCGTCTCATAGTAGACCGACGTCTCGCCGGGGGCTTCGTAGCGGTCCAGGTCCGCAGGGGTAAAGAAGTGGTTCCACACTTGCTGGAGCCGTGCCTCCACTTCCGCCTCACTCTTTCCGAGCAGCGAGGTGAAGAGGTTGCCGGCATGCGCACTCAGGGTCGCCAGGCAAAGGGCGACCGTCGTCAATAGGGTTCTCGTGTTCATAAGGTGGTATGATTTAAGTTCTGATGCTCCGGTACAGGGAGGAAACCCTGAGCAGTCTACCGACCGATTCGGGTTCAACAAATGTAACACTTTTCACCGTACCGGCAAGCTCTTGCGCGGACAAAAATGCACACATCCACCGCCCCTTGCCCCCTGTCGCAGTAAAATTGCGGACGGGACAGACGGATTCAGACATTTTTACGTATTTTTGCGGACAAATCACACTGAACCATGAGAGCCAAGTTAACCTTACGACTTTTGTTGTGCTTCATTCTGTCAGCCGTCATGTGCCATGCCCAGAGGGGCAAGCTCCTTACCGTGGACCGGGAACTGTCGAGCAGCATGCTCAACAGCATCTACCAGGACCGCGACGGCATCCTGTGGATAGCCACCGAGGACGGGCTGAGCCGCTACGACGGAGCCAAGTTCACCATCTTCCGACATAAGCCCGGCGACACGAACTCGCTGGCAAACAACTACGTCAGGGTCCTGTTCGAGGACCGTGACGGACGCTTCCTCATCGGCAGCCTCGGCGGTCTACAGCGTTATGACCGCGCACGCGACCGCTTCACACGCATCCCCCTGCTCAGCGCGGCGGGCGATACCCTGACTGCCAACGTCTCCTCCATCATCCAACGGCGCGACGGACGCATCTTCATCGGCACCGCGGGACACAACCTCTTCGTCCTCGACCCGAAGAAGGACAGCCTGGCTGCACACCACCTGCCCGACCTGGTGAGCAGCCTCATCAACCAGGTGTACGAGGACCGGAAGGGGCGCCTCTGGGTCGCCTCGAACGACCGCGGCGTGTTCCGCCTCGATGCCGGCAACCACGTGCGGCAGTACTACGGAGCGGATAACCTCGTGTGGAGCTCCTCCCTCTGTGAGGACGAACAGGGCAACATCTACGCGGGCTGCCTCAAGAACGGACTCTTCCGCTACGACGAACGGCAGGACCGCTTCGTCCGCGTCGGCGGGGAAACGGGCGGACGGATGCCCGTGAAGGCGCTCTGCCCCACGGCGTCGGATGAAATCTATGTCGGGACCGACGGAGAGGGCATGAAGGTCTACCATCCGTCTGCCGACCGCCTGGAGAACGTGCACGTCAGTACCGTAGGCTTCAACTTCGACAAGGCGAAGGTGCACGCCATCCTGGAGGACAACCAGGGGAACCTCTGGCTGGGACTCTTCCAGAAGGGCGTCCTCATCGTGCCCACACGCAGCAGCGGCTTCCGCTACCTGGGCTACAAGGTCAATGCGGACAACCCCATCGGGTCGAGCTGCATCATGGCAGTGTGCAAGGACCGCGACAACCGCCTCTGGGTGGGCACCGACAACGACGGCCTCTACTGTGTCGCCCCGGACGGAAGCCGCCTGAAGCACTTCGCCCCGGACAGCCGGAAGGGAGAGTCCGTCCCGGCGACCGTCACCGCCCTCTTCGAGGACTCCGACCGCAACCTCTGGGTCGGCTCCTTCCGTGACGGACTGGCACGCCTCGACCCGCAGACGGGACGCTGCACCTACTTCCCCCTGTACGATGACAAGGGCGCACCCGTGCAGAGCGTCTACTCCATCACCGAAGACCGTCACAAGCACCTCTGGGTCGGCTCGCTTGGGAGCGGCATCTACCGCATCAACCTCCGCACGAAGGAGGTCCTCCGTCTGCCGTATCCCTCGGACGGGCGAGACTACCGCGAAGAGAGCAACGTGCTCAACAATCCCTGGGTGAACTGCCTGCTCTGCTCGTCCGACGACAAGCTCTACTTCGGCTCCTACGACGGACTGGGCTGCCTGGACCTGCCGACGATGAACTTCGTCAGCACCTTCGGCAAGAACCGCCTGCTCCCGGGTGAGGTCGTGTACGCCCTGCACGAGGACCGTCAGGGTTACCTCTGGGCGGGCACCTCCTTCGGACTCAAGCGCATCACGCCCCGCACCGGAGCCGTGAAAATCTACACCACCGCCGACGGGCTGCCCAGCAACTCCATCTCCGCCATCGAGGAGGACGGCGACGGCAACCTCTGGGTCAGCACCAATTTCGGCATCTCCAGGTTTACCCCCCCCCACGAGGTTTTCGTCAACTTCTACGCCGGCGACGGGCTGCAGGGCAACGAGTTCAGCAAGCGGGTTTCCTTCGCCGGAAGCGACGGGGAGCTCATCTTCGGCGGGACCGGAGGCATCACCCTCTTCGACCCGCGGCGCATCAGCAGCTCCAACAAGCGCCCCGACATCCGCATCGCCGACTTCTACCTCCATGACCGGGCCGTCCGACCGGGCATGCAGTCCGGCGGGCGCGACATTGTCGACCGCTCCATCAGCGACGCCGACTGCGTCCGCCTCGCCCACACGGACAACTCCTTCAGCATCGAGTTCTCCGCCATGGAGTTCTACAATCCCGAACGCATCAGCTACTCCTACACCTTCAACGACAGCACGTGGGTCCACCTGCGTGCCGGCATCAACCGCGTCTCCTTCAGCGACCTGGCTCCCGGCACCTACCACTTCCGCGTCAAGGCACGGAGCTATGACACCGACTCGGCGGTCAGGCAGCTCACCATCATCGTGTCCCCGGCATGGTACGCCTCCGGGTGGGCAAAGGCCGCCTACGTCCTGCTCGCCGCCGCCCTTGCCGCCGCGGGCGTGCTCTACATGCGCCAGCGTTACCGTGCCCGTCAGGAGATGATGGAGCACATCCACGCCGAACAGCTCAACGAGGCGAAGGTGCGCTTCTTCATCAACATATCCCACGAGATACGCACACCCATGTCGCTCATCATCAGTCCGCTGCAGAAGCTCATGGCGAGCGATGCCAATCCCGCGCGCCAGCAGAGCTACCACACCATCTACCGCAATGCCGAGCGCATCCTCCGCCTCGTCAACCAGCTCATGGACATCCGCAAGATTGACAAGGGGCAAATGCGCCTGCACTTCTGCCGCGTGGACATCGTCGGCTTCATCGCCGACCTCTACCACACCTTCGAGGACCAGGCAGCCACGCGCCGCATTGACTTCACCTTCCGCCACGCGGACGAACGGCTCGACGTCTGGATAGACCCGCAGAACTTCGACAAGGTGCTCATGAACGTGCTCTCCAATGCCTTCAAGTATACGCCCGAGGGCGGACACATTGACGTCAGCCTCACCCGGGGCACCGACCCCGATGCCGTGGAGGAGCCGCTGCGCAACTACTTCGAGATACGCGTCACCGACAACGGCTGCGGCATCGATGAGTCAGAAATCAGCCGCATCTTCGACCGCTTCTACCAGGTGCACAACACCCGCAACGAGTCCCAGCCCGGCACCGGCGTGGGGCTTCACCTGACGCGCTCGCTCGTCCGTCTCCACCACGGCACTATCCAGGCAGCCAACAACGCCGACGGGGCAGGCTGCCACTTCACCATCCGCCTTCCGCTGGGCAGCAGCCACCTCACAGCCAACGAGCAGGACGGCGCCTTTGCCCCGGCTGTCCCCGTCCGCCCGGCACCCGACACGGCGCCACAGACCAACACCGACGCCGGCACCGAGGGGAAGGCAGTCCACCCGAAGAGCAGCTACCGGGTGCTCGTGGTCGAGGACGACGAGGAAATCCGCAGCTACATCTGCCGCGAGCTCACTACCGACTTCTACACCGAGGGGTGCGGCAACGGCAAGGAGGCGCTCGAACTCATCTTCAAGCGTCCGCCCCACCTCATCATCAGCGACGTGATGATGCCCGAGATGGACGGCATCGCCCTGTGCACACGCGTCAAGCAGAACATCAACCTCAACCACATCCCCGTGGTCCTGCTGACCGCCAAGACGCGCGAGGAGGACAACCTGGAGGGGCTGAACTGCGGCGCCGACGCCTACCTGACGAAGCCCTTCAGCATCGAAATCCTGCGGCGGACCGTGCAGAACCTCATCCACAACCGGAAGCTGCTGCAAAACAAGTTCGGCGGCAGCCAGACGCAGGAGAAGCGCGTGCAGAAGCTCCACGTGGAGTCGCCCGACGAACGCCTGCTCAACCGCGTGATGAAGGTCATCAACGACAACATGGCGAACCCGGACCTGAGCGTCGACATGCTTGCCGAGAAGGTCGGCATCAGCCGTGTCCACCTCTACCGCAAGCTCAAGGAACTGACCAACCAGTCGGCGAGCGACCTCATCCGCAACGTCCGCCTCAAGCAGGCTGCCGCCCTCCTGGCAGCCAAGCGGCAGAGCATCAACGAGGTGGCGACGCGTACGGGATTTGCCAACGTCAACTACTTCTCGACCGCCTTCAAGGAGCTTTACGGACTGACGCCCACCGCCTACATGGAGCAGTGCCTCAAGGCATCCGACGACGGGAAGCAGTAGCCGTCCGCTCCCGCCCTGCCGCACCGACGGTGACAAAGTGTCAAAACGTCAAACGAATCGCCCGAGAAGGGCCTTCCTTGCATTCCACTACGTGTTCGCGAGCAAAGGAGGCATTCTCGGGCGTTTTGCATGATGCACATTGGCAGCTGTTCCGTCCGTTTGCTGTCTTTCTGCCGTCTTCTCTTCTTCCTTCATTCCCTTCCGTCAGTCTTTTCACACGGACGGACACAATTTCACATATCCGGAATCGTGCCCCTTCGGGCTCTAAAAAAGGAAGACAGATGGCTGTTTTCGTACGGACGAACGACCACGACGGTACGGACACGTCGGTACGGTGGTGCGGACGCGTCCGTACGAAGCCAGTCACAGGTGCTTTTGACCGTGGAAATAGGTTCGGCGGATGCCTTTTTCGCGTTAGAAACGGTATAATTGTGTGAATAAGGGTTTATTCTGATGCGTTCCGACGGACGTATCTTAAAATATTTAACGCGTGTTTTTCTAATTGAGACGATTTTGCGAAAATGCGCGTTAGCCGAAAACGGCAAATCGGGAAATTGTGATGTTAAAACCGAGGAAATGATGTCGTTTTGATAAACGGGGAAAAATCCATTGTCAATGGACAATTGACAATGGACAATTATCGCCTTATGGGTTCATGACATGCCGAATGGCAATGGTGGATAAAAAAATCGACAATGGACAATCACCATCGGAGGGGGAACATCCCCATGCCGCACGGCAATTGTCCATTGTCAATTATCAATTGTCAATTGAAAGGTTGTCAATTGTCAATTAGATAGTTTCCAACGTGAAGGAATCCACGTCCACATAGCCTCCGAGCGAACGGGTGGCATAGTTGAAGATGGCGAACTTGCTGCCCATGAAGAAGCGACGGTAGTCGAAAATCATGCGGCAGGGAGTGCCGATGCGGTGCCACGTCACGTTGTCCAGGCTGTAGGAGAACAGTGCCTCGTCCTTCTTGCCGGTAAAGTCCGCGTCGATGCGCAGGTAGACCCGGTCTGACGGACAGTCGACACGCTCCTTCTCGTCGGTCTTCACCTCGGTCACGCGCTTGTCATCATCCGCCAGGCTGACGCTCTGGAGCGACATGACGAGCTGCTTCCTGCCCCCGTTCATCTCCACAGCCAGGATGCCGGAGTCCCCGTTGAACGCGCTGAAGCCTGCCACGTCGCCGTCCTTCATGTGCGACAGGTCGAGGGCGACGGTCGCCTGGCTCCGCGGTCCCGGCATGCGCTGCGTCAGGGTGTTCGGTGCCAGGAAGAGGTTGTCCACCACGCGGGCGGTCTTCAGGCGCATGTATCCCGGACGCTCGGTGAGCGACCAGCAGCTGTCGACGGGGTTGTGGTTCCACTGCCAGTTCAGGTTGAGCGAGGCGGACGCGAAGTCGTCGCTGCCCATGATGCTGCCCCGGCACTCATCGGGGTACGTGGTCAGCGTCATCTGTTCGGGGACGCGTCCCTGCTCGTCGCCCAGCATGGGCCATCCGTCGACCCAGCGACAGGGCATCAGCGTCGGCACGCGGCCGATGCCGCCACGGTCCTGGAAGATGAAGCCGTACCAGTCGCCGTCGGGTGAATCGACGATGCAGCCCTGACCGACACCGCCGTAGCCCTGGAACTCGCTTTCGAGGATGACCTTCTTCTCATACGGTCCCGTAATCTTGTCGGCACGGTAGCACACCTCGCGGCGCAGGCGTCCCGGCACGCTCCAGTCCATCGAAATCATCATCAGGTAGTACTTGCCGTCGTGCTTGAACGCCTGACTGCCTTCGAGCAAGCCCTGTTCGTCGGCGTCGCGCTCGAAAATCTTCAGGTCGAGCCCGCCCGGCTCCACATCGCTGAGGTCACTCTTCAGCTGACGCAACTGACCCGTGCCGTAGAACAGGTAGACCTTGCCGTCGTCGTCAAACAGCAGGGAGGCATCGTGGAAGTGGGGCGGACGGGACACGAGTGTCCACGGACCCGCAGGGTCCTTCGCGCTGTAGATGTAGCCCCGGTGGGGTTCGTCGTTGGGCGAGAACCAGACGTAGAACAGCCCGTTGTGGTAACGGATGCTCGACGCCCACTGTCCGCGTCCGTAGACGGTACCCTCCAGCAGGTCGTAGCGTGGCAGGTCGGTCAGCTTCTGGAAGACATAGCTGATGGTCTCCCAGTGGACGAGGTCCTTCGACCGCATCACCGGGCAGCCCGGCATGAGGTGCATCGTCGTGCTGACGAGGTAGTAGTAGTCGCCCACGCGAATCATCGAGGGGTCGGGCACGTCGGCATTGATGACCGGGTTGGTGAACGTCTCTTGTTGCTGCGCCACCGCCCCCGCCGAAAGCAGGAGGAGGGCAGCCGAGGTAAGCAGATGTCTGAGTTTCATAGGCTCTGGGGATGTTACATCGCCGTGCCGCGCTCGAACACATAGTCTTGTCCGGGCTGGGTCTGCACGTCGTATTCGTATACCTTATATAATATGGGGAGCTGCGGGTCCTTCAGTTCCTTCGAGACCAGCGGTTCTGCCACCGGTGCGGGGGCATAGAGCGGATTGGGGCAGTCGCCCTGTGCGGGTTTCAGCCCTTCGCCCTTCAGAGGGACGTAGCTGCGCAGACGCAACACGCCGCCGATGCGCGAGTGCACCTTGGCGCGGAGCAGCTGGGCGCCGTCCCAGTCCATGTCGACCACGAAGCCGCCGCGTGCCACCAGTCCCTTGATGCTGCCACGGGTCCAGGCCTCGGGCAGGGCGGGCAGGAGCTGTACGGCGCCGTCGTGGCTCTGGAGGAGCATCTCGGCGACTCCGGCAGTGTAGCCGAAATTGCCGTCAATCTGGAAGGGCGGGTGCGCGTCGAAGAGGTTCGGGTACGTGCGCCCCTCGGGGTATTCCTTCTGCACGTCGTCCCCGGGCAGCAGGCGGAGCATGTTCTGGATAATGCGGTAAGCATGGTTCCCGTCGAGCATGCGTGCCCAGAAGTTCACCTTCCAGCCGATGCTCCATCCCGTGGCGGCGTCCCCCCGTTGGAGCAGGGTGTTACGGGCTGCCTGGAAGAGCTCGGGGTGGAGTCGCGGCGACACCTGGTTGCTGGGATACAGACCGTAGAGCTGGGAGATGTGGCGGTGGCCGTCGCGCGGGTTGTCAGCATCCTTCAGCCACTCCTGGAGCTGGTTGTAGCGGCCTATCTGCATGGGCGGAAGCTGCTTCCAGACTGCGGCAAGGGAGTCCTGGTAGCTCTGCGGCTCGCCCAGGATGCGGGCAGCCTGGCAGGTGTTGTAGAGCGCGTCAAAGGCTATCTGGTTGTCCATGGTGCTGCCGGCAGTCAGCGACGAAGCGTTGTAGCCGTGCTCCGGCGAGAGGGAGGGGACGGTCACGAGCCATCCGTTCTCGGGGTGCTTGACGAGGTAGCTGAGGAAGAAGTCCGCCGTCCCCTTCAGCACGGGGTAGTACTGACGGAGGAACTCCTTGTCACCGGTGAAGAGGTAGTGCTGCCAGATGTGCTGTGCCAGCCAGGCTCCCCCGTTGGGCCAGAGTCCGTAAAAGGCGGCGTCCACCGGTCCGGCGGCGCGCCAGAGGTCGGTGTTGTGATGTGCCACCCAGCCATTGGCGCCGTAGAGCGTCCGGGCGGTCTCGCGTCCGGTGCGGCTCAGGTCGGTCACCAGGTCGAAGAGGGGGCTGTGGGTCTCGCTCAGGTTGGTCACCTCGGCGGGCCAGTAGTTCATCTCGGTGTTGATATTGATGGTGTACTTGCTGTCCCAGGGGGCATTCACACTGCCGCACCACAGTCCCTGCAGGTTGGCAGGCTGTCCGCCGGGTTGCGAGGACGAGATGAGCAGGTAGCGTCCGTACTGGAACATCAGTGCCATGAGCTGCGGGTCGTTGCCCTTGATGAAGTCTGCCACCCGCTGGTCGGTCTCACGGACGGAAGCCGTCGTGGAGGGCAGGCTGAAGCGTACGCGGTCGAACTGCTGCCTGTAGGCTGCCACATGGTCGGCGAGCGCCTGCCTGTAGTCCTTCTTGAGCACGGTCTTGAGGGCGGCGTCGATGCGCTTGGACGGTTTGCCGCTGACGTCGTTGTAGCTGACGTAGTTGGTGGCGGCACAGACATAGAGGGTTGCCGTCGTGGCGCCTGCCACGCTGACGGCTTCCGCCGTCCGGCTGCCCTTGCCGTCATGCTTCACCTGCACCCGGCACTCGGCAGTCAGTGCGCCCGGCACCCCTTCCTGATCGGCAGCCTTGCAGGTGATGGTGAGCCGGTCCCTGGACGCCTTCACGCTGTGCGCCAGGGGCGCGTCGTAGTCGAGGCTGAAGTTCAGCGCCCCGGGACGGTCCGCCTCCAGACGGATGATGAGCGCGTCGTCCTCCTGTGAGGCAAAGACGGTGCGCGTGTAGGTCACTCCGTCGACGACGTAGCGGGTCGTGGCGGTGGCGTCCTCGATGTCCAGTTCGCGGTAGTAGTCACTCGCCTTCCCGTGCCCCGGCTGATGGATGAAGAGGCTTCCCATCGTGAGGAAGCGCATGCCGTTCCTGCCGGTGAAGAACGCCTTGTCGGCGAGTGCCTGCGCGTCCTTCTCCTTGCCGGCAAAGATGAGCTCGCGCACCTTGGCAAGCGCCTCTTTCCCCTCCGGATTGTTGTTGGTGTAGGGACCACCAGCCCAGAAGGTCTCCTCGTTGAGCTGGATTTCCTCTTTCTCCGTGCCTCCGTATACCATGGCGCCGAGGTGGGAGTTGCCCACGGGCACGGCCTCGGTCCACTGACGTGCCGGTTCGCCGTACCACAACTTCAGGCGCGTAGCCTCCTCCTTGTTCACCAGAGGCTTGATGCCCATCAGGCGCAACACGGTCTCGGCATAGCGCGCACCGAGCATGCGGTAGCCCTGCGCGGTGAAGTGGAGGTTGTCAGGCCCGGCGGGGCATCCGTCCGAGCGGACGACGTGCGCCGTGGGGATGACCTCGGGGAGGGTGTCGATGATGTCGTTCATGCTGGCGCAGATGCCCTTCTGGTCGGCATGTACCACCTCTCCGGCAATGAGGGGCACGTCTTCGGCTTTCAGTCCCAGGTCAGCCAGGAGGCACTCGTAGACCTTCTTGACCTTCATGGGCCACTCCTTGTCGCCCGTATTCGACTCGCCCTGATGGAGGAGGATACCCTTGATGACTCCGTCCTTCTGTGCCTTGCGTGCCATCTCCAGCAGACGGCCGTAAGGGTTGCCGTCATAGAAGCTTGCGCTGCTCTTCATCCAGTCGGGCTGCGTCGGCAGGTAGGTGGCGTACTTGTCCTTGTCAAAGAGGTCGATGTGACAACCGCCCACGGCCACGTTGATGACGCCGACGCGGATGTTCTGCGGCAGATTCGCCACAAGGGTACGCCCGAAGTAGTCGCAGGGCGTGAGTCCGGTGAAGTGACAGCGGCAAAGGGGCGGCACAGCCTTGTACCACTCGCCCTTCACCCGTCCGTGCTCGGCGCAGTCGATGGGCGACATGGCGAGAAAGCGGTCACTGATGTCCAGGCTGTCCTGAGCCTCAACACGCGCGTTGCCCTCCATGTTCGACTGGCCGAACGCCAGGTAGATGTGGAAGTTGGGGTCCTGTGCCTGTGCCGTGAGGCAGCCGCACAACAGACCCATCCATAGTAATTTCTTCATGGTGTATGTATTTATGAAACGTTTGTCTGTTTGTCCTTTCCGACGGTTCACTTGAACAGGTGGGGCACGAACTCACGCAGGCAGCGGCGCCAGGTGAGCCACTCGTGGGCGGTGCCCGGCGACTCGTAGAAGGTGGCGTTGATGCCCATCTCACGGAGTCCGTCGACCATCTTCTTCGTGCCGAAGTTCTCTTCGGACCCGCAGCCGAGGAAGAGGTAGTGCACCTGCTTGTTGAAACGGGCGGCGTCGGAGAACACGCCGTCAAAGCAGGTCTTCAGGTCCACACCGAAGAGGGCGCCGCTGAACGTGCCGATGTAGGAGAACTTGTCCAGGTGCGGCAGGGCGGTGTGGAACGTCTGGTAGCCTCCCCACGAGAGTCCCGCCATCGCGCGGTGGTCGCGGTCGGTGCGGGTGCGGAAGGTGCGGTCGATCATCGGGATGAGGTCGTCGAGGATGACGCCATAGAACGAAGCGCCGTAGCGGGCACGTTCCTCTTCGACGTCCTTTCCGGGACGCGGGCTGAAGGGAGCCTCCACGTCGCCGCTGTCCATGACGACAATCATCGGCTCGCACTCGCCGGAGGCAATGAGGTTGTCCATGATGTGCTGCATGCAGCCCTGGGTGGACCATCCTGTCTCGTCCTCGCCCATGCCGTGTTGCAGGTAGAGCACGGGGTAACGCTTCTTGCGGTTCGTCTCATACTCCGCAGGCGTATAGACCATGCAGCGGCGGAACGCCTTCGTCGTCTCCGAGTAGTAGGTGCAGGAGCGCACTTGCCCATGAGGCACACCCTGTTGCGGACGGTAGTAGTCTCCCTCCTCGCCTTCGGGTACCTCAATGCCGCTCGACACGCGGCAGCAGCCGAAGAAGGTGTAGCTGGCAGGGTCCGCCACCTGTACGCCGTCAACCAGCAGGAAGTAGTAGTGGAACCCGACGACCAGAGGGTCGGTCACCGCCGTCCAGAAGCCTGCGGCATCGCGCTGCATGTCGTACTTCTTGCCGCAGCAGTCCACCTGCAGACGGGTTGCCTGCGGTGCGTAGAAGCGGAAGTGGGCACGGCGTTGCGCGTCGAGACGCGGGTACTCCACACCGGGTATGTTCGTGGACGCCGCCTGCGTGGTGGCACGTACGTCGGGGGTAGCCTCCTCGCGGCTGAACTCCCACCAGTCGAAGTTGAAGAGCTTGCAGCCCTTGCGCCCCTTGAATGCGAAATAGATGTCATGCACGCCGGTCAGCGTGGGCGCCACGGACGTCTCGAACGTACGCCAGCTCTCCCATCCGCCCGTACCGGGGACGTCGAGCACTGCCACCGGCTTGCCGCCGATGCTGTCGGCATAGACTTCCAGGCGTCCGCCGCGGAGGGCACTTGCCGCAGAGGCAATGAAGCGTTTGGGCGCACGGTCGCCGAAGTCCACCTCGCGCACCTTGATGTAGTCGCCGTCATGCGCGTCGGACACATAGACGCCCGTCACGGCATTCGGCTCGGTCTTCAGTCCTTCGGACCAGGCGATGGTCTCGGCTTCGACCCGTCCGTAGGGCGAGAGCGTACCCACGGGCTTCACGCCCTCGCGGGTGGCATTGATGAGCGGGAAGGTCCCGTCGGGGTTGTAGTCGAACTGCTCCACGGCGACACTGCGGCCGAATCCGCCGCCACCGGGCAGCTTGCCGGTGTGATAGAAGAAGTAGGAGTTGCCCTTGTAGTCGATGACTCCGCAGTGATTGGTGAACGAGCCGGTGTCCTGCAGCGGCATGATTTCGCCCATGTACTTCCACGGACCGAGCGGACCGTCCGCCATGGAGTAGGCGATGTGCTCGGGCACTCCTCCGGCTGCGTAGAGCAGGTAGTACTTCCCGTTGCGCTTGCTCAGCCACGGCCCTTCGGTATAGACGTCCTTGTACTTCTTTCCCTTCACGCGCGCCTCGGGGTTGGGAGCTCCGAAGCTTTCCACCGTCTGCTCCATGCGGTGCACCTCGCCGTCGATGGAAATCATGTCAGGGTTCAGCTTCGCGTAGTAAATGTTCGGGTTGCCCCAGTACAGGTAGGCGGCGCCGTCGTCGTCGATGAGTACGGTCGGGTCGATGTAGTCCCAGCTGCCGTCGTGGAGCGGCTTGCCGATGGCGTCCTTGAACGGTCCCGTCGGCGAGTCACCCACGGCGACACCGATGGCCATGGCATTGGACAACTTCGAGTGCAGGCAGACGTACCAGTAGAACTTGCCGTTGTGCTCCACGCACTGGGCAGCCCAGGCGCGGTCGTCCGCCCAGGAGAATGTTTCGATAGCGAGCGGCGAGCCGTGGTCGGTCCAGTTGACCATGTCCGTGGTCGAATAGACGCGCCAGTCCTGCATCCAGAAGAAGTCCGCCTTGTCCTCGTCGTGTCCGGTATAGACGTACAGTCGTCCATCATGCACCATCGGTGCCGGGTCGGTCGTGTAACAGGTCTGGACGATGGGGTTCTGTGCGTGCAGGGCGCCCGCCATCAGCAGGGCCATGCTCCCCATCAGGTAATGTTTGTTCATGTGCGTATGTAAGTTTGTAAGGTTATGAATCCGTGAGTTTGCCGACCTCCCGACGGATGAAGCCGGGAGGTCGCCGGCGGATGCGTCCGTCAGGGCTTATTGCCCCGCGACCACCACACCGCCGTTGCAGGGAATGGTGAGTTTCAGTTCCTGCTTCTTGCCGAGCTTCTTCACCGAGAGGCTGCCTTGCAGCTCCTTGTCGTCGCTGTAGAGCCTGAGCTCCTGTCCCGGCTGCCACATCGGCAGGCTGACGGTGAGCTTCAACGGCTCGGCTTGCGCATTGATGCCGGCAACGTACCACTTCGTGCCGTGACGGCGGGCGAGCACGACGTACTTCCCGGGGTACCCGTCGATGAACTTCACCTCATCCCACAGCGTGGGGACTTCCTTCATGAAGTCCATCGCCCACGACGGAGCGTCGGTGAGGTTGTTGGGCGCCAGGGCGAAGTGCTGCACGGGGCTCTGGAACAGCACCGCCGTGGCAAGGGCGAAGACGTCGGAGGTCTTGCGCTGGCGGCCCCCGGGCTCATTCTTTGCGTTGTAATACCTGTTGAGCGCGCTTCCGCCGAAGTCCATGCTGGCGACGGTGTTGCGGATGAACGGCAGCAGTGTGGCGCTGGTTGCCTCCCGGTCGCACTCCTCCTGCGAGAAGTTGAGGTTCTCGCTCGCTCTCACCGCTTCGGCAGAGGCGAAGTTGGGGTACATCCGCTCCCAGCCGCGGGGCAACGTGCATCCGTGGAAAATGACGAGGATACCGTAGTCGTTCGCGTCGGCGAGGATGTCCTCGTAGAGCTTCATCATCTCCTGCTTGTCGCCGCCGAAGAAGTCCACCTTGATGCCGCGGATGCCGATGCGCTGCATCCACTTCATCTCCCGGCGGCGGGCGATGGTGTTGTTCATGATATTGCGCGGACCCTGGGGTGCATCGTTCCAGTAGCCATTGGAGTTATACCAGAGGTAGAGCGCCACGCCCTTCGTGGAGGCATAGCGTGCCAGTTCCTCGATTTTGTCGCGCCCGATCTGGGTGTCCCACAGCGCGTCGACCAGCACCGACTGGTAGCCCATCGCGGCACTGAAGTCCACATACTGCTTCTGGGTGTCGAAGTTCGTGCTGGCGTCGCCGGCAATAATCCAGCTCCAGGAGCCGCTGCCGTAGCGGTAGTCCTGCGAGGGCTCGTAGAGCGGACGGACCACGTCGGTGGCAATGGTCGTCTCCACGATGGGCTGCAGGGTCGTGCCCACGGTGATGGTGCGCCACGGGGTCTCACCCGGAAGGGAGATGCCCGGAGCCACCGTGCCGTTGCCGTTGTTGGAGGCTTCCGTCGGATAGCCGACCGTGTAGAGACCGTCGGCTTGACCCAGCAGACGGCTGCCACAATACGCACTCGTCACGCCGGTCTCGGAGAGGAGCACCCAGCCCCGGTCGCCGTTGCGGAACAGTCCGGGGAAGGTGTAGCCGTTGCCCCAGCCGTTCTTGCCCACGGTGTCGTCGGGGGTATAGTGGGTCTCGTAGCTGGGCGCCGTGCGGGCAAAGCCGGTCATCGGTCCCATCTCCGGGCAGAGGAAGGTCGTCGTGCCTGCGGGGAAGGCGAAGCCCGTAGCTTCCCGGTTCACCACGCAGCTGAGGGTCTCGCCGCGACGGAGCACACGATACTTGAACGCGACGTCGTGGTTGCTCACCTGGAACACCACGTCGCATACCGGTGTGCCTTCCTTCGAGAAGGTGTAGGTCTGCACGTTCGCCACGTAATGGGGGCGGCTGTTCTTGATGGTCTTCAGTTCATAGGTTTCGTCGAGGGTCGTCGGCTCGCTCACTCCCGTCAGGGTCAACCCGCGGGTGAAATCGCCGATGTTCGTGTCCAGCCCCAGCGGGGACTTGTCGAGGAAGGCGACCCCGTCATAGTCCACCCTGTAGGTGGGATTGCCGTCGGTGTCGTCCACCGTGACGCACAACTTGCCGTCGGGGCTGCGCAGTTCAACCTCGCGGGCGGAAGCCTGCATCCCCACGAAGAGGGAGAGGCAGAGACATAAGATTGGTTTCATCATCCGTATCATTATTTGCGGAGCTCCCAGGAGTCCCAGTTAAACAATTCCATTCCTTCGCCGCCACGGAAGCAGAACACCAGGTCATGGACGCCCGTGGCGCCCTGCAGCGTGCAGGTCTGTTCCCTGTAAGTGTCCAAGCCTCCCGTCGGCTGTATGTCAAGCGTGCCCAAGAGCGGTCCCTCGGCACTGTCGAGGCGGACTTCCAGCCGTGCGTTCCCGTCAGCGGAAGCCACCGAAGCCAGGAACGTCATCGTGCCCGCCCGGCTGCCGAAGTCGACGGCACGGAGACGGAGCGTCTCCCCGTTGTGGATGTTCGTGACGCAGATGCCGCCGTCCGCCTTGGGGGCTGTTTTCAGACCGTAGCCCCAAGCCATCGTCTCGGCCTGCACGCGGCGGTAGGGGTCAAATGTCCCCACAGGCTCCAGGCGGGTGTCCTTCCAGTAAGGCACCTCCTGGATGGTTCCGTCGGCGTTGTAGTGCATCTCGGCAGCCGACACCGAACGGCGTTCGTGGTGGTCGGGCGTCTCTATGCGGAGCAAGTCGTAATTGAGCCCGAAGACGTAGGTCTTCCCCTTGTAGTCGATGATGCCCGGGTGGTTGCCCCGGCTGCGGTCAGTCGGACGCATGATGTAGCCCTTCGTCGTCCAGGGACCGGTGGGGCTGTCGCTCATGGCATACCCGATGCCCTCGGGGCAGCAGGTCGAGGCGAACGCCATGTAGTACTTGCCGTTGCGCTTGTAGCACCAGGGGCCCTCCTGGTAGTGCTCGGGCACGGGGTCGACCTTCACGATGTCGCCGCTGTAGGAAATCATGTCCTCATTGAGCTTCACGTAGTAGACGTTCGGGTTGCCCCAGTACATGTACGCCTGTCCGTCATCGTCGATGAACACCGTCGGGTCGATGTCCTCCCAGTGCTCCTTCTGCCACACGAGCGGCTTGCCCAGCGGGTCGGTAAACGGACCGTAGGGCGAGTCTGCCACCAGCACCCCGATGCCGTTGCCGTGGAGCGGGCAGTACATGTAGAACTTGCCGTTGCGCTCGATGACCTGCTCCGCCCAGGCGCCGTTGTCGCGCACTGCCCACTTGAAGCTTTTCAGCGATGCCACCGCCCCGTGGTCGGTCCAGTTGACCATGTCGGTCGAGGTGTAGAGCAGCCAGTCGAGCATCTTGAAGCCGTCGGCATCGTCCTCGTCGTGGGTTGTATACAGGAAGATGGTGTCGTTGTGCACCATCGGCGCCGGGTCGGCGGTGTACTTCGTCTGGATGAGCGGGTCTTGCGCATGACCCGCCAAGGGTTGCAGGACGGTCAGCGCGACGGCCGCCAGGCCTGCCAGGGTCTTGATTCTATTCATGGTTGTATGGGATTAAGATTAATTATTCCGGGTTGCACAGTCGACGGAGGGTCCCACGTAGGTGGGCTTCAGCCCTCCCCAGTCGACGATGATACGCTGGAACATGATGCCGGGGTCTCCGCAGACGAGCGTCAGTGTGTGCCCGGGGCGGGTGCGGTCGACAGGGAAGGTCACCACCTCCAGCGAACCGTTACGCAGGACACGGTCCTTCCACGCCGGGGAATACTCCGTCACATCGTCCGATGCCACCACGGCAGGAGCACCGTCGACCGAGATGCCGTAACGCGTGCTCCTCCCTTCGAAGAGCGGGAAGAACGGCAGGGTATAGACATAGACCTTCACCGAGTCGGCATCCACGGCAGGCAGGGCATATTCCACCCGCACCCCGTCCAGGTCAGTCGGGTCGCACACCGCCTCCGTGGGTTCTCCCAGGCGGAAGGCATGCCAGTCGTAGCCGACGCCCTCGATGACGCGCATCGAGTGTCCTCCGGCAGAGACCATACGCGACGGGCGGCGCAAATCCACCACCGTGCAGCCCTCCAGCCGTGCCTGTTCCGCCACGGGGCGCAGGTCGAGCGCTTCCTCCCCGGCACCGTCGGTACAAGTCACCGGAGGCATCTCCTGGTACTTCGCCACCCATCCCTTCGGGAGCGCCATCATCTTGTCCCACTTGCCGTCCAACAGTCCGTTGTAGCGGTCGTTCAGCACGCGGATGCTGTCAAAGGCGGCACGCGCCTCGCGGGCGGAACGGTTGGCGGCAGCCTTGTTGCCTGCAGCCAGCTGTTCGTGGTTCACCTGGGCAAGGAGGAACTTGCGGTTCATCTGCTCGGCAGCCAGTACGGGATAGCCCAGCATCTCGAAGAAAGCCGGACGGAAGGTGTCGGGCAGGCGCTCAAGCATCTCCGCCGTCCGGCGGGCAATGCGTCCGTAGTCCGCCAACCGTCCCCGGGCGTCGTTATAATAGTCAAAGGAGTATTCGGTGTCGGCAAGCTGTTCCAGCCGCGGGTCGTCCCACTCGCGTTCCCAGCCCATGTACTCGGGCTTGCGGCTCCACGCCAGGCGGTAGTAGGTGTCAAGGATATCCTGCAGGTCGTCACGGTATTCCTCGCCGAAGATGGCAGCCAGGAAACGGCTCTGCTCGCGGTGGATGGTATCGTAATCAAAGCGGTCCACATCCCACGCCAGGTCAAAGAACGTCTGCACGCCCAGTTCCATCGGCTTGATGTCGCCCACGTTGAGCAGCCAGTAACGGTCCGCGCCCGTGTCGTATGCCTTGCGTAGCTCCGCGTACATCAGCACGGGCGGAGTGGTGCAGAGCCAGAGGTAGTCGTGGGGAGCACCGAGATAAGACAAGTGGTAGTAAACGCCTGCCCCCCCGCTGCGTCTGCGCTCTTCGGGGTTGCTCACACGCTTCAGGTAACCATAGTTGTCGTCGACCCACACGAGGGTGATGTCGTCGGGCACCTGCAAACCGTCTTCGTATATGTCCATCGTCTCCTTGTAGGGCACGAATATCTGCGGAATCTCCTTGGCAGGACGTTGCAGGTGCTTCTCCAGGATGGCGCGCTGGTCGGCGATGACCTGCGTCTGCACACGTACCTTGTCCGCTGCCGTCAGATTGCCAATCATCCCGGCATCGTGCAGGCCGCGTATGCCGGTCGTGTAGATATTTTCATAGGGAGCGGCCTCCGCCACCCGGGCATTGAACTTCTCGCAGATGCGCGCCTTGTTGGTCACATAGTTCCACTCGCCGTCGCGCTTCGTGTCCCATTCCGAGAGAGCGGCGTTGTTCACCAGCAGCGGTTCGCAATGGGAAGTCGTGATGATGATGCCGTAACGGTCCGCCACCTGCTTGCTCTCCGGGAAATAGTAGAACGGTTTGGAGCAGGAGTGCATGGCGGGCGCGAGCATATTGCCCTTCAGGCGCAGGATGAGTTCGCACACCTTCTCGTAGGAGCGCGGACCGATGTCGCCCCGTTCCTTCTCGAAGTTCTGTCCTGCCCACGGATGGAACCCCCAGTCCTCGTCGTTGATGAACATCCCGCGGTACTTCACCGAGGGGGATTCGGACACACAGTCATCGACGACATACAGCCGGCTCTTCTGCGGGACGGGGACGTCCGCCCACCACTTCCACGCCGACACTCCCATCGCCTCGCTCAGCGTAAACGCACCGAATGCCGTTCCCCGCCGGTCGCTCCCGGCGATGACCAGTGCCTGCTCCACGCCCGGCAAGGGGTTGTCCAGCCGACGGATGACGAAGCGTTCCCATCCGCCACTGATGCCGTCCGTGTCGAGCTTCTTCGCCGCCACCAGTCCGTCGACCAGACGGCTTTGTCCCAGCGTGCCCAGGATAATCACCCGGCTGCCGTGCGGCTCGGTCGTCACGGCTGGCGTACGTCCGAAGACGTCCTTCAGGTCGTCGGCAAAAAGCCGTGCCGTGATGCCCACCAACGGAGCATCCGCCTCATCGTAACAGATGGAACAGTCCGTCAGCAGGAACGCTCCGGGACGAGCGGTTTCAGCCACCAGCAGTTTGTCAGGAGTCCGTTCGCCCGTCCGGGCAACGGCAAAAAGGGGAGTTGCCAGCAGGAGAGCCAGCAGGTAACAAAGGTTTACACACATCCGTTTCATACACATGGCATCAGTTTACAGGTTCAACATCGGACGGGGACGCGGAGGGCCGTTCCTCCGGAAGGAGGCAGCCCCACGCTATCGTCCGTCTTGCAAAGAAAGGCATCTTGGGGCAAACTACCCACTAACGATGTTTCAGATTTGTTTGTTCATGTTACATCCCTGCAAAAATCCCTCTATTTAACGCCGTTTCCTGCACTCACCGCCTCCGACGGACGCACCGCCCCGCTCCACCCCTTCTCCGGAGGGAAAGGTCTGCCGACGAACAGACGGACGGGGAGCCTCAACCGCCGGTAATCCTCCCTCCGGAGACAGTCCGGGAGGAGCCGGAAACCAAAGAATTGACAAAGTGTCAATCTGTCAAACGAATCGCCCGAGAATGCCTTCGTTCGCACCAACATACGGATTGGTGACCGGGAAGGCCCTTCTCGGGCGATTCGCTAAATACACCTTGACGGACTTTCCGTCTGTTTCCTGTCATTCTGCTTCCATCTCTCCCGGTTTCGTCCCCTTCCGTCGGTCTTTTCACACGGACGGACGCAATTTCACACCTGCGGAATCGCACCCCTCCGGGCGCTAAAAAATGAAAACAGATGGCTGTTTTCGTACGGACGAACGACTACGACGGTGCGGACACGTCGGTACGATGGTGCGGACGCGTCCGTACGAAGCCAGTCACCGGTGCTTTTGACCGGGATGACGGGTCCGACGGATGGCTTTTTCGCGTTAGAAAGAGTATAATTACGTAAACAACCGTTTATTTCCATGTGTTCTGACGGACGTATCTTAAAATATTTAACGCGCATTTCGCTAAATGGGAGAATTTTGCGAAAATGCGCGTTAGATAAAAAGGTCGAATCGGGAAATTATGATGTTAAAACCGGGGAAATAATGTCATTCTGACAAACGGAGGAAAATCAATTGTCAATTGTCCATTGTCAATTATCAATTGAATCACCGTTTCTCCGGTTTCACCAGACGGACGTAGAACACGCCGCCGGCTACCGTACCGGGACGGCTGCGGAAGGTCACCGTCACCGATTGTTTGCCCTTCAGCATTGATGCCGGTATGGGGTATTCCACATTGACCAGCTCGGACTTGTTCCACTTGCCGACGAGGTTCTCCTCCACCAGCCGTTCCCCGTCGATGAGGATGTCGAAGGTGCGGTCGGCGGTCTCGTTGCCCCAATAGCGCACCATGAGGTTGAGCGTCGTCTCGCCCCGGGTCGCCAGGTTGTAGGAGAAGAAGCCTCCGTCGCGGGCGTCACGCCACGGCTCTCCCTGGAAGTTGCCGGTGGTGGAGTTCTCGTTCTTCATCTGATGGTCCACCTCGGGCTGCTGCTCGGCTGTCGCCACGGCATCGACCGTCCGGCGGTCCAGACGCAGCTTCTGCTGCTCCGCCTCACGGGCGGCAGCCTGGTAGTCGGCGTACTCCCGCTCCGTCATCGAGAGCCAGTACATCATGTAGCGGCAGTCGTGGATGCGGAAGAACGGCTCCAGCTGCAGGTCCTTGTACTTGCCGGTGAAGAGTCCGGGAACGGTGAAGCACATCGGCTTGCCGGGGACGGGCTGCATCGCCGTCAGCTTCGCAAGGATGTCGGCACGCTCGCCGATGAGGAAGGGAGTGTCGAAGACCGACACGAGGGGTCCGTGGGCAATGTGTCCCCAGCGGCTGTCGTCAGCCACCAGACCGTCCAGATGGTCCGTTCCCATCCGGGCGCCCAGGAGGATGGGACCGCGCATGATGGCGACATAGTTGGGCACGTTGGGCAGTTCCTCCAGGGTGACATGCATCGGGAGGGTCAGCTCCACGACGTCACCGTCGCGCCATTCACGCTCGATGGCGATGTAGCTCGACGGAGTGGAACCGACGGCATGGTCCGTCCCGGCACAGAGCGCCTTCATGGCTCCGGCTTCCACCCACCAGGGATGGCGGATGAGCAGCTTCGCCCGGACGGGTTTCCCGGTGTGTACGGTCAGGCGCGAGGTCTCCGTGTCGGGGAAGGAGGTCTCCTGTGTCAGCGTGAGCCCCTTCTCTTTCCAGTTCAGTTCGGAAGCGACGAAGAGGTTGACAAAGAGGCTGTCGCCCGAGTGGGTATAGATGAACTCGCCGTACTTGCCGTGGTTCTCCATGCCCGTGCCGACGCAGCACCACATGGCGCTGTTGGGCGCCGAGTAGACGCGGTAGTGGGCGGGACGGGCGGACGTGAAGTAGACGTATCCGCCGTGCCCGGGGTGCTGGGTGGAGAGGATGTGGTTGAACATGGCACGCTCGTAGAAGTCGGCATAGCGTGCCTCGGGGTGCATGCGGAAGAGTCCTTCGGTGAGCTTGAGCATGTTGTTCGTGTTGCACGACTCCGGTCCTTCGCGGTCCTCGACGTAGCTCTTGCAGTCGGAGGCTGCGGCGAAGTGCTCGCGCCGGCTGTTACCGCCCAAAGCGAGGGAACGGTTGTAGACGACGGTCTCCCAGAAGAAGCGTGCGGCAGCGTCGTAGGTGCGCTCGTCAGCCGGTTGTCCGGCAGCGGCACTCTCCTCGGCGATGCGCTGGTATCCGACGACCTTGGGCACCTGGGTGTTGGCGTGCTTGTTGTCGAGGTTGTCGACCCGTGCGACCATACTGTCGAGCAGCCAGTGGTGGGAGAAGCGCTTGGCGGCGTCGAGGTACTTGCGGTCGCCTGTCATCCGGTAGGCATCGGCGTAGACCTCGTCCATCCCGCCGAACTCGCTGTCGAGCATCTGCTCCATCTGTTCGTCGCTGAGCGGGGCGATGACCGTCAGTCCCCAGTCGCAGAGGCGCAGGAACATGTCGCGTGCCTGCTGACTGCCGGCGTACGACCACGCATCACGCAGCCCGGCGTACACTTTGTGCATGTTGTACCAGGGCACCCAGTATTTCCAGACGATGCCTACGTTGCCCTTCTCGATTTCGTCCCACACGCGCATGCCGTCGGGGACTCCGCCCACGTAGCCGTTGCCGTTGGCGTCCTGGCACCGTTTCATCTCGTCCAGCATGTAGTCCATGCGACGCTTGCACTCGGGGTTGCCGGTGGCTGCGTAGTGGATGGCAAGTGCCGAGAGGTAGTGCCCGCCGACGTGTCCGTCGAGTCCGCTCCAGTTGGGGAACACTTCTGCCTTCTTCGGCAGCCCGGCTTCCTTGAGGAAGGGAGCAAGCAGACGGTCGACGTCGTACTGGAGGAGGACGTCGACATTGAGGTCACAGGCGTGCTTGAAGGGTCCGTCGAGCAGCTTCACGTCGCCCAGCGGGAAGGTGTTGGGATAAAGTTTGTCCTGCGCCGTGGCAGAAGTCAGGGCGAGGCTCAGGCAGCAGCAGGCTGCAAAGAGTTTGCGTAGTGTCATTTGAGGATATGAGTTTAAGGGTTTATAAGTTCGTAGCGTCAGCCTTTACCAGTTGTCCGTGCGGAAGGGTGATGCCAGGAGGCCATCCTTGTTGCAGAGGTTCGCGTCGGAGGGGTTGTCGCTCCAGGCGTAGCGGACGGCTACGGGATGCTTCACCTCGGGGCTGCTCACCACGACCTTGTTGCCGCGGATGACGGCTTTCGCCCACACGAACTTGCGGTCTTCGCCGGCGATGGCGAAGTGCTTCAGCTCCTTGCCACGGCATGCCAGTCCGCGTCCCGTCTCGGTGAAGGAGAGGACAATCCGGTCGCCGTCGACCTGCATGTCCTTGTAGAGCGGACCGGAGGCGTTGACCTTCTCGCCGTATACAAGGCGTCGTGCTCCCAGGAAGAGACGGTGCGCCACGGTCTTCTTGTCGAGCGGATGGATGTCGTTCCACTCGCCTGCGTCATAGGTCACAGCCAGCTCGGTGTGCGGCACGGAGAGCGCCGTGCGGAACTGTGCGTCGCGGATGCGTGCCCAGCCGCTGTCGGTCGGACGGTCCTTCTTCTCCATGAAGTTGGGGAGTTGCACGAGCAGGAAGGGCATGTCGGGCCACTGCCACAGCTCGCGCCAGTTGGTGATGAGGGCTTTCAGGTAGTCGGCGTACGGGGCGGGATTGCCCGCGTTGGTCTCTCCCTGATACCATATCGCCCCCTTGACACGGTAGTGCCGGATGGGGTATATCATGCCGTTGTAGAGTCCCGAGCCGGTGCGGTCGAGGTTCGCCAGACGTGCCGAGAGGCGTTGCACCTCGCTCTGGTCGATGCCGGTCTTGTAGCGCCACGTGCCGGTGAGGTCGATTTCCGCCTCGTCGCCCACGATGGCATAGCGTTTGTCCTTCACGAAGCCTCCGTTGCCCCCGTTTGCCGTGAGGCGGACGGCGATGACGTTCTTCCCTTCGCGCAACACGCCGGCAGGGATGTCATACTTTCGCGGAGGGTAGGTGTAGGAAGTGAAGCCGACGAAGGTGCCGTTGACGAACACAGAGTCGCTGTCGACCATCGTGCCCATGTAGAGGCGGGCGTGCCGTCCTGCCATCGAGGCGGGTACGTCGAAGGTCTTGCGGCACCAGACCGTACCGCGGATGTCCGCCCCGTTCTCACGCCAGTAGCCGGGGACGGTCATGGTCGCCCAGTCGCTGTCGTCGCACTCCGGCAGCTGCCAGCGACCGGCGCCCCGGTCCTGCCGCGCGAGCTTGAGGCTGTCAAAGGCAGCCTGGTCGACGAGCAGCTGCGGGAACTCCTTCAGGTGTTCCTGGCTTATCCAGCTCTCGATGGCGGAACCGCCCAGGCTGGAGACCAGCATGCCTACCGGCACATGGGTGTGTTCGTAGGCCTCCTGCGCAAAAAAATAGGCCAAAGCCGTCCAGTTCATTACATCGGAGGCAATGGCCGAGTGCCAGCCGGCATTGCCGGCTATCTCTTCCCGCAGTTCACCCTTGACGTCCTGTGTGGGCACCTTGTAGTGGCGGATCATGTGGTTGTTGGACACGTTGATTTCAGGGAACTTGTCCGTGAGGCGCGCGATGGGAGTCTCCTGGTTCGACTGGCCCGAGCAGAGCCACACGTCGCCCACGAGCACGTCGCGTATCACGATTTCATTGACCTCCAGGACAAACGGGCCGCCCGCCTGTTGTGGAGGAAGCAGAACATGCCAGCACCCGTCGGCACCTGTCTCGGTGTCGTAGTGCCGGCCCTGGAAGCGTACCGTCACTTTCTCACCGGGGTCTGCCCAACCCCAGATGTCCAGCTCGGTATCGCGTTGCAAAACCATGCGGTCGCTCACCAGCCGTGGCAACCGCACTTTGGCTGAAAGTTGCGGCACGCAGAGTGCCGCAACGAACAGCCAAGTGAGAACATACTTTACTATCATAATGCTAGTCTGACTGATACAATGCTGTTGGCGTTTGCCATGACATAGATGCCGGTGTCGGTCTTGCCCGTCTCTGCCGGTGCCATGTTACGGTCCGCATCGGTCTCCACCGCCTCCTTCACCGTAGCTCCGCTCAGGGGGATTTCCACGCTTTGGGTGTCGGTCGAGAGGTTGAGCAGCACGATGGTGACTTCACTGCCAGCCTCGTTGGTATAGGCGGTTGCCATCACCGACGAGTTGTCCGACGTCGCTCCGATACGGGTCATGCCGGTGGCGTACTGTGCGTAGTGTGCCAGGATATACCCGTTCTTCGTCACTTCGCCTTCGCCTGCCGGACTGCGCTGGTCGCTGTCCCCCAACATGCCGTAGAAGCGTTTCAGGTACCAGTACACGTAAGCGCTGCAATAGCCTTCCATACACATGTGGATTTCCTTGCCCAGGTGGGTGAGGTTGTAGTCCCACGTACGGAACTGCCACAAGGCGGGGTCAGTCTCCGTCTCCCCGTCATTGAAGAGGTGCTCGGTCATCCACCAGGTCTTGCCACCGATGCGCGAGTAGAGTCCGCACACATAGTCGTGGCGGTCTTTCTCGTATCCCGCCTGGGCGGTGTTAATGAAGCCCTGATAGAGGTGACCTACGACAATGTCGGTCTGGGCGAATGCCTCGGCATCGTTGATAAAGGGGTCAGTGAAGTCGGGCGAGGTGCCGCATGCCTCGGGAGCCATCAGCTTGACGCCTGTGGCACGGATCTTCGCACCGTACTGCTTGACAAAGGTAAGCAATTCTTCCGGAGTCCACGTCATAAATTCCATGTCAGGCTCATTTTGTACAGAGATTGCGTACAAATTGACCCCGTTTGCCTGCATATAGGTAATGTACTTCACCAGATGGTCCGCATAGGCGGCATAATTCTCCGCCTTCAGGTGGGGAACGTCATTGTCGCCCACCTTCACCAGTTCTGTCAGCGCATCGGGTGCGACCCAGGGACAGGCGAAGACGATGGCGCCGTTCTCCTGTGCGAGCTTGGCAGCTGCGACGTCGGTGCTCCAATCGGCTTCGTTGGGGTAAATCATCAGGCGGAGGACGGAGTAACCCAGTCCGCCGGGACCGTAGAGGGTGTTCATATCTTCGGTGCTCAGCACATTGCTGCCGGTCCATATCTTCGGGTTGTACATGCCTCCGAAGCCGACCACAGGCTGATGACGGACGGACGCATCGATGTCGAGTGCCGTGATTTCATAGGCGAGTCCCTGACGGATGGTCAGGTCGCTGACTTCGCCGGTGGTCTTGTTCGTCAGGTGGAGGACCTGCGACTTGGCTTCGCGTCCGCCGTTGACGTTATAGTCAATCTTCAGGCGGACGTTCTGGTGCAGGTCGGTAGCGGCACCTCCCGACATGGGAGAGACTGCTGTCACGAGGTCGCCCTCGCCCAGGGAGATTTCCCATTCGGCTTCGGACCACTGTACCACCGCCATGGTCGTCCCGGCATGACCGGAGACTTGCAGTTCGTTTTTCAGGAAGAGCGCGTATGAGCCTTCGCGCTCACCGGTGTTCATCACGTTGTCGTCGTCATCGGAACAGCCCCACGCGAGGCACAGTCCCATCAGAAGCCAACACAGTTTAAAGGTATACGATTTCATAGTCTTGCTGTTATTCGACCGCCGCAAGTCCAAGCCGTCAGCTGACGCCGCCCGGTGCTCCGTCACGGGTCAGCTGCGGCCTGTGCCTGCGAGAGTCAAGTTGTTATTTCAGTCCGTCAATAATGCCCACGTACATGCCGGTGCGGTTGTAACCGGAACTCCACGGACAGAGGACAGCGTCGTTGCCCTCGGTCAGGCGGGAGAAGGAGATGCCGTACTGTTGGGCGGCGGGGATAATCTCAAAGTACTTCTTGAGGATGAAGGCGGCATAGTCTGCCCCGAGCATCTCGTCCTCGAAGGAGCGTTGCGCGGTCGTGATGGCATTGCCCTTCTCATCCAGCACCTGCACGGTGAAGTCGGAGATGCGTACGAGGCGTCCGCTCTCAGCCAGGCGAGTGAAGAGTGCGACAATGGCTTCCTGGTTTGCCTCCTGAGTGGCTGCATCCTTGGAGTAAGTGGCGTGGAGCAGGATGTTGTAGCCGTCGAGCTTCGTCACGCCGTCCGCCTCCCAGGTCTTCACCAGCGCATCCAGCTCGTCGAACTTCTGCGTGAGGTTCTCGCTTTGGCTGAAGGTGTTGCTGACGAAGAGGTCGAGGTCGGTCTTCGCGGTGTCGCGTGCCATCCGGACGGCAGTCTGCGCGTACTCGGTCTCCCCGAGGTACTCGCCCCAGTGGAAGGTGTTGGCGTCGTTCGTCTTGCTGAGTGGTTCACCGATGACGTTCCATCCCTTGACGGTCTCACCGCCGGCATCGATGAGTGCACCTATCCATGTGCGCAGCTCGCCGGTGAAGATGTCCTTCTTCTCTTCGGGGGTCTTCTCGATGACCTGGTCGTCCGCCTTCCAGCGGAAGTCGATGTTGTCCATGTAGGCGTGCCACTCACCGGAGCCGGACCCTACGGCGATGTCCACTTCCGTCAGGTCCTTCATCGATGACGGTATGCCGATCTGTCCGTTACCGGACGTGCCGTCCAGGACGAAGGGGATGTAGATGCGTCCCCATGCATTGTCGGGAGCACCGAGATGAGCCGGTCCCATGCCGCAGTTGAACTCCTGCCCGTTGATGACGATACGCATACCGGAACCATACTTGCCTTTCCCGTCGATGAGGAACATCTCCAGGTAGACGCCCGTGTAATCGCCCAGCGTACGTCCGTCCTTCAACTTCACGTGGAAGGTCGGGTACGTGTAGCTGCACAACGAGGAAGCCGTACCGACGTGGAGCACCTTGCCGTGCGTCCCGGTGGGGTCGTCCTCGACCACTGCCTGATTGCCGTTAGTCATCGGATACTGCGTACCTGCGGCATCACTCTCGAAGTCAATCATCGTGCTGCCTTCGGCGGGCAACATGTAGTCGAGCGTCACGTTGTCCATGTAGTAGCGGGCATCGCCGGAGGCGGTTCCCACGCCCAGCTCAAAGGTCGTCAGTCCTTCAAGATTCTTGGGTATGATGACAGCCGGCGAGTTGCCGTAAGTCTCGTTGCTGCTCAGGAACTGAATCTTCGCACTGCGGTTCCATGTATTGGGGTTACAGCCGAAGCCCTGCGCATTCACGCCGCCGTTGCTGTTGCTGACGGCCAGTTCCGTCCCGTTGATGAAGACTCTCATACCGGCACCATAGATACCGAACTGGTCGATGATGCGCATGTCGAGCTTCAGGCTGGAGCAGTCGCCCAACGTAGCTCCACCGGGAAGGGTCACGGTGAACTTCGGGTGAGAGTAGCTCAAACCGGTGGTCTCGTCCCCCAGACGGAGCACCTTGCTACCGTTGCCGTCGGGGTCTTCCACCACGGAGCTGGCGCCCG
This sequence comes from Bacteroides sp. Marseille-P3684, assembly GCF_900291465.1. GTDB lineage: Bacteria > Bacteroidota > Bacteroidia > Bacteroidales > Bacteroidaceae > Phocaeicola_A. The sequence continues at coordinate 991,324 of NZ_LT985808.1, read as the reverse complement.
CCCCCGTCAAGGGGTATGAAGTGCCAAGGGCGTCCTTCTCGAAGTCAGCCACCACGATACTCCCCTCTTCAGGCACGAAGGGGATGATGACCGGCTCGATGAGGGAATTGTAGTAGGAAGCGCACTGTCCCTGGTCGGAACAGAGCGTTCCGCCGAAGAGCGACAGTCCGGCTTCCTGTGCCACCTCTGCCGCCGACTTCATGTCGACCACGCTGTAGCTGCCGTTGTCCTGCAGACAGGAGGCGGTGCTGAACGAGCCATCGACATCGGCACCGTCGAGGTTGTTCAGGATGGTGCTGAATGCCACCTCACGAGTCCCGAACTCCGAAGCCGACACTTTGGAAGTGAGCTGGAACGGCGATTCCGGAGTGCGTGTAATGTAAGTCTTGAGCAGGTCGAAGCTGGCGAGGTACTCGCTGACTTCGGCGTCGACCGGCTTCTCCAGCTGAAGATTGCAGTCGTACTCATCGGTACATGCCACCACTGCTGCAGACAGCAGGGCGAATCCGATTAGCTTATTGCTGATATGTTTCATGTCTCTTTGTTTTAATGGGTTTGCATGGCGCCCCCGTCCCCTGTCCGCCGGTGTGAGAGGCGGACGGAAGAGGAAGCGGGGTCACTCACTTCACTTGATGTCTATCTCAAACGTCTTTCCACCGACCACGTTGCGGGTGTGGAGCACCAGCGTGTCGCGGGTAGCGAGGCTCATGTTCAGGTGCGTGAAGTTCACCTTGTAGTCGAGGTAGATGGCGTCGCGGTCCTTGCCGCCGAGGCTGTTCTTCTCGCCGTCCTTGACAAACTTGCCTTGTCCCGTCACTTCGGCGTTGTCGAAGGCGGAAGATATCTCACAGCTGCCGTCGTCCTTGAAGTCCAGACGTATATTGTAGAAGAAAATGTTGTTGGAGGGATCCTTTGTCGAAAGCGTGAGGATGTTTCCGGTCAGGCTCTTCGTGGTGAGCTGCACGGTCTCGTCGTTCTCCACATATTCTTCATGACGGACGATGGTCGACGATACCCCGTTGATGACCGCCTGGTCGACACCGCGGCGGAGGTACTCACCGTGATAGGGATTGACGTACTTCACGGCATAGAGCACGTAGTTCTTCGGCTGGATGTTCCAGTGTCCGCTGTTGGTCAGCATGGGGTCCTCCACACCGGCTGCTCCCATGAGGATGGAGTCGGCTCCCTCAACATGAGTCATGCGCAGGGGGATGACATAGTAGTCGGTGACCGACTTCTCGTCGGCGAAGAAGGCGTCGGTCAGGTAGACGTCCACACCGCCCTTGATTTCTCCGCGGGGGATGGCTATCTGGCTCGGGTTGCCCAGTTCATAGTACGACTCCGGCATGAGGGTCAGAGGGGTGTCGGTTCCCTTGAAGTAGAGTCTGTCGCAGAGCGAAGGGTCTACCACGTAGTCGATGATGACGTTCTGACGGTTGGTGTATCCGCCGCCCCAGGCAGCGTTGATGGAGAAGCGGTGTTCGTTGTCGCCGGTATTGTCGACAAATTCATCTTCACCCAGCTCGATGGTGCGCATGGCAAGCTGGTTGGCGAAATAAACCGTCTGGTAGTCGAAGTCGGGAAACTCGTTGTCCGAGCTTTCACAGGACGCGGTGAACGAGAGGAGCAGGGCTGCCAGTCCGGAGTAAAGTATGTTCTTTTTCATAAGTCTGTTGTTAATGGTGAGTGATGATAGTAGGGTTACTCCCAGCCACGGTTCTGCTTCAGGTTACTGAACTTGAGAATCTCGGAGTTGGGCACAGGGCTGTAGTACATGTAGTCCTCGTAGGAGCGTTCCTCCACCAGGATGCGTTCGTAGCCGTTGCCGTTCCACTGCAAGCCGTAGACCGATTCGTTGAGGTTCTCCTTCCAGCGGCGCAGGTCCCAGAAGCGGACGCTCTCGAAGCACATCTCCAGACGGCGCTCGTTGTGGATGAGGGCACGCATGCGTTCCTTGCTGGCGGCACACTCCTCCAGATAGGGATCATCGGTTCCGCCGACGCCTGCACGCTGACGGATCTTCTTGATAACGTCATACGCGGAGTAACCGCGACGGGCATCCTTCGGGCCCCATGCCTCGTTGGCAGCTTCGGCAAAGGCGAGATACATCTCCGTGAAGCGGATGCGCGGGTCATAGTGCGGCTGGTTGGAAGTGGCTGCAGGGTTGCAGTTGACGTCCATACGCAGACGTTTGCGCATGTAGTAACCCGTGCGGGTGGAGCGGTTCTCGGTGACGTTGATGCCATCGGTGCTGGAGTTGACGATGTTGATGGTGACGCCCTTCTCGCTGATGGTGCTTCCGTTATAGATAATGTACTTCGCCAGACGCGGGTCCCGATTGGCGTAGGGAGCGACCTCGTTGTAGTTTCCTGCACTGTGGTCGATGGGATATCCGTTTGCCATGGGGAAGGCATCCACAAGGTTCTGCGAGGGGTTCATGTATCCGGTGCCATAGAGGCTGGGCGGGAAGTTCTGCGACTCCTGGGTGTTGTTGCTCGAACGTCCGCTACGCCACAGGATTTCAGCAGGGTTGTTGCCGTCGTCGGCACTGTTGACGATTGAGGGCGAATAGTATTCCAGCCCGTCGTTTGCCAGGCCTCCCACTCCGCCCTTGTAGTCGATGATGTCGGCTGCTGCGTTCGCAGCGTCTTCCCACGTGGCGTTGTTGGAGGGGTCCTGATAGAGGGGACTGGCGGCAAGGAGTGCCATACGAGCACGGAAGGCGCGGGCTATCAGTCCGTTGAACAGCTGGCGTGCCTTGGCACCCATGACATTGTTATACTTGCTGGCGTCGGTCGTCAGGTCCTGGAATCCCTCCGGGACGGCGGACACGTCGTTGTACTCCCACGGGAGAAGCTGCTCCGCCTGTGAAAGGTCGCTGTACACCTGCTCCAGACATTGCTGATAGGTCGCACGGGGAATGTTGAAGTCCGACGTGGTGGTGAGGTACTCGTTGATGAGGGGCACACCGAGCAGTTCACCTTCGGCAGTGAACCCGGCGTGTGCACGCAACAGATAGTAGTAGTACATGCCGCGGAGCCCGTATGCCTCGCCCTTCAGACGGCGTGCGAAGAGGGCGTTCATCTCAGGGTCGTCCTGTGACCAGCGGACCTCGTCGACGTTCTCCAGGAAGAGGTTGATGTACTGGAGGGCGTTGTAGGCGTTGTTCCATTGGCTCAACGGGTTGTAGGACGTGTTGGTCCATGCACCGGTCGCCATCTGGAGGAAGACGTTCGACGACTGGTTGGTCACGGCGTCATCGGTGGCATACTCGCTGTTGTCGTAGCAACTGGGGAGCATGCTATAGACGTTATGCAGGATTCCCCGGGCGTACTCGGGGTCGTCGTGCATCTGTTGCTCGATATCGGGGTGGTTCTCAATCGCCGGCTCGAAGAGGTCGTCACACCCGGCAGCAAGGAAGGCACCCGCCATTAAAAGTAATATAGTCTTTTTCATATTCTGCTAGTTTGTCGTGAGGAATCAGAAGGCAGCCTTGAAGCCCAGGTAGAAGTTGCGGCAGTTGGGGACTCCCGTGCTCAGTTCCATGTGCTTGCGCTCCTTGGAAATGGTGAGCAGGCTGGAGCCGCCGCAGTAGACGCTCAGGTCGCGTACGAACGTACCCTTGAAAGTATCTTCGGGGAAGTCGTAGGTGAGCTGCACCTGATTCAGGTTGAAATAGTTCCGCTTGTACATCCAGAACGTGGAGGTCTGGTAGTTGTTGTCTCCGTTGGTGGTGGTCAGACGCGGATAGGTCGCCGTCTCCTTGGTTTCCTCGGTCCAACGTCCCCAGACTACCTCGGAGAACTTGCTCGTGCCGCGGTTCCAATAGTACGAGCTGCTCTTGAAGTCGACGGAGCCTGTCTGTCCCGTACCCATGGCGAAGAAGGTGAAGTCCTTGTACTTCAGCGTCAGGTTCAGACCGAAGGAGAAGGGAGGTGCTGCCCAACCGTTCTTGCCGAGTTCCACCTGGTCCTTGCTGTCGATGACGTTGTCGTCGTTGATGTCGCGGTACTTCAGGTCACCGGGACGTACCGTACCGAACGTCTGGCGGGCATGGTTGTCAATCTCTTCCTGCGAGTTGAAGAAACCGTCGCAGATGTAACCGAAGGACACGTCGAGCGGACGTCCGGCACGTTCCTGGTAGGCCTCATCGTACATCTCGTCGCGGACCATCGCCTGCGAGGTGAAGTACATGCCCGAGAATCCCAGCGTGACGTCGACCTCACCAATCTTCTTGTTGGCGCTCAGCGAGAAGTCAAACCCGCTGCGACGGTCTTCGTTGTAGTTGATCCACGGGAGGAAGGTATTGTTCGTGCTGCCCTGGAAGAACGAGGGGAACATCGTCGACGAACCTTGGGTGAGCAGGCCCTTCGTATCCTGATGGAAGTAGTTGGCGTTCAAACGCAGGAAACGGTCAAAAAGTGTGGCATCGATGCCCACACGGAACTCCTGGCGGGTGATGAAGTCGAGGTCGAGGTTCGTACCCTGCTTGGACGTCGGTGTCCAACCGCCTGCCGTTCCGTCGTGCCACTGCGGGTACATACCGTCGGTCTTGGAGAAGTAGCCTTCGTACATGTAATACTTCTCGATGTCGAGGTCCTGATGCAGGTTGGCGTAGGACGCAGTGAGCTTCAGGTCGTCGATCCAGGATACATTGTCACGGAAGAAGTCCTCCCGGCTGATGCGCCATCCCAGGCTCACTGACGGCGAGAAGGCGTTGCGGTTACCCTCGGGCAACTTGGCGGAATGCACGACGGCACCGCCGAACTCGGCGTAGTACTTATGGTCGTAATTATAGGCGGCACGTAAGCCCAGGTTCACGTTGCTCGTGCGGTGATAGTCACTGCTCTCGTGATTCTCGTCGGCAGAGCTCTGTGTCTGGTAACCCCATCCCAGGAGGGTGGCCGACACGTTGTGGAGGTTGGCGAACGTACGGTTGTAGTCAAACTGCGCACTGAACGTCATCGTCTGGTCATACATCGACTTGCCGACGTACTCGTTGGGGTTCTTCTGGTCGTTATTGTGCTTGTTGAGGGCGACAATCATGTCCTTCCCGTTCACTTGTGCCCAGGTAGGCTCGTAGACTGCGTATGTCTCATTGAACGCCTCTGAATAATAAGAGGTGTAGTCCACGCTGTATGCCGTGCGGAACGAGAGTCCCTCCAGCACGGAGCTGAGGTCGGCTTCAAGTGCCACGTCGAACATGAACATGCGCGACTTCTCCTTTATGTATCCGGCAGCCAGCAGGTCCGCAAACGGGTTGGTGAGGTCTGCCGATGTACCGCCCAGGAGGTACTTGCCGTCGATGAGGTGGTTGCTGTTGGTGATGTATTCCTGGATGGACGACGAGTTGGGGTCCATCATGTCGGTAGGCAACAACGGAGCGAACCAGTTGGGACGGAGTGTCGAAGCGGCTCCCCAGAAGTCCCCGCGGCCATCGTACTGGTTGGTGTAGACCACGGCGGCATTGGTTGTCGCCTTCAGCCACTTGGCGAGCTGCATGTCGACGTTTCCACGCACATTGAAGGTCATGTCGGAGTTGTTCTTCGCCTCGCCCCACTTCAGCAAGTCGTTGTTGTAGTTCATGCCGAAGTTCAGGTAGTAGTGCGTGCGCTCGTTACCTCCCGTCACCTCTCCTGTCACATCGGTGTTGAAATACGCCTTCTTCAGGTAGTCGGAGCTGTAGAAGTCGATGTTCGGATAGCGGTAAGGGTTCGTACCCAGCTTCGTATAATAGATGGTCGAAGCGTCATAACGTTCGGGGAGTCCGTCGTTGCGGCAAGCTTCGTTGTACAGCGTCATGTAGCAGTCGGAATCCAGGTATTTGGGGTATGCCTTCGGCACATTGATACCGGCATTGGCACGCACGTCGATGCGCATCGGCTCGTTCTTGCCGCGCTTGGTCGTGATGAGGACCACTCCCTTCGAGGCACGGCTGCCGTAGAGTACGACGGCGGCTGCATCCTTCATGACGGTGATGCTCTCCACCTCGGAAGCCCGCACGTTGCTTGCGCTACGGGGTACCCCGTCGACGAGCACCAGCGGTTCCTGTCCCCAGATGTTTCCGGTATATCCGCCGATGTAGCTGTCCAGCCCCACCAGACTGTTCGTACTGTTCACCTTCTTGAGCAGCTCCGATGTGTTGACCGTCGAGACGGCTGTCGTCAGGTCTTCGCGCGCAATCTTGCCGAATGCCACGTTCACCAGGCTGTCTTGCTGTTCTTGTGCCCAGACTCCTGTCGCACAGAGCAACATGCCGGACATCGTACAGCCAATATGTAGATACTTTCTTTTCATTGTTTGCGTCATTATTAGTTAATCGGTCAATTACCACCCGGGGTTCTGGCTGAACCCTTCGTAAATGTTCGCATCCTTGCGCGGGATGGGATACCAGTAGTGTCTGTCGGTGTATTGACGCTCAAGCAAAGTCACCTCACGCAGGTTGCGGATGGCATTCTCTTCGGGCGCATCGTAGTTGTAGCTGCCTCCTGCACGGTCAAACTCAATCTTGGTCTTCAGCGTGTAGGGGTGTTGGGTGAGCAGCATCCAGCGGCGCAGGTCCATGAAGCGGAAGCCCTCGAAGGCAAGCTCCACGGCACGTTCGCGGCGCACCTCACTCAGGAAATCGGTGGTGTTGCCCAGGAACTTGTCGAGCACGTGGGCCGTACCTGCACGGTCGCGCACCTTGTTGATGGCATCAACGGCTGTCAGCGAGTAAGTCGTAGCCTTGCCCTGCGGAGAGCCATAGCCCACAGCGGCTGCCTCGGCATACATCAGGTAGACGTCGGCGAGGCGCATCAGGTTGAGCACCATGATGTTGTTCTCCTTATAGCCGTCCGTGGTGTTCATCAGCTGCGGACAGAGCTTGCTGTTCATGTAGCCGGTGAAGCAGCCCTTCTTGGAGTCTCTTTCCTCGCTCTCGCGTCCGCCGGTGTAGAGTTCCACGCAACCGCCCGAACCTCCGGAGTTCTTGAACTTCACGCCGTCGAACATGATGACCTTGTAGAAGCGCGGGTCGCGGTTCTTCCACGGGTGGGTGGGGTCATAGCCCGACTCGGCATCTGCCTGCGTGATGTCTTCGGGCAACGGATAGCCGTTTGCCATGCCGAAGTAGTTCACGTAGTTCGCAGTCGGGTAGTTCTTGATACCTGAAGCCTCGATGCTGGTCGGACGGAAGTCGTTGACCATGTTCCAGCGCCAGCGGGAGTCATAGTCGATGAGGTTCTCCTGGAAGATGGCCTCGTTGACGCCGTTGATGCGTCCGTTGGAGTTGTGGAGGAGGAAGATGTCGTTGTACTGGTCCATGGGAGCCAACTCATAACGTCCGGTCTCCTCGGTGATGCGCAGGGCTTCGCCCAGCAGTTCGGCACCCCGCTTGCACAGCTCGGTGTTGTATTCACGGTTTCCACCTGACGCCCAGTTCATCAGCGGGCTGCCTGCCCACAGGAGGGTCTTGCCGGCGTATGCCAGTGCCATAATCTTGTTGATACGCATGTTGTTCTTGCCCAACGTCACCTTACCGGCAACGGTCTCGTCCCAGTTGACGGGAAGCAGCTCGGCAGCATGCTGGAAGTCTGCCACACAGTGCTCGGCACACTCCTGCCACGTCAGCCGGTCAAGCTGTTCGGTCTCTGTCACGACATGGTCCACGTAAGGCATGCCGCCCCACCACTCCATAATCATGAAGTGGAACCAGGCACGGAAGAAGTAGAGCTGGCCTTCGATGAGCTGACGCTCTTCCTCGGTGGCGCTCACGAGATTCCCCAGGTTCTCGATGCCCTGATTTGCCTTGCGGATGCCATACCAGCTGTTGGTCCAGAGGTCACCCTTGTCGCGGCGGGTCGATGTCCCGGCAGCTCCTCCGCTGCGCGGATAGCCATAGTAGGCTGTGGTCCAGCCCCAGAAGTCGCCGTTGTCCACGTTCATGGTCTGCAGACGGGTCTCCTGCGGCTCCCAGTATACGTCCTCTCCGTAGTTGAAGCACGTGTGGTACTCGCTGTTGGAGATGATGGGGATGCAGTTGTAAAGCTCTTCAGTGAAGCCCTGGAAGTTCATGAAGTTCTTATAGGGGTCGTTCTCCTCGTAATCGCTTTCAGGCGACTTGTCGAGGTAGTCGGTACACGAAGTCGTCGTGCCCAGCAGCCCCGCCATGGCCAGTGCGGAGGTCAAAAAGAATCGATTTATATATTTGTTCATAGTCGTTGCGCTTATAATGTTATGTCAATACCGATGTTGAAGCGGCGTACGGTGGGGTAAGCACCGTCGGATGAGCTGTAGCCCGTGTTCGACTCGCGGTCATCGGGCATGTTGGTCCACAGGTAGAGGTTGTCGCCGTTCACATACAGTCTCGCCGTGTTCACACCCAGCTTCTTCAGCCAGTCGCCCTGGAAGGTGTAGGAAAGCTCCACATTCTTCAGGCGGATGTATGAACCGTCGTACCAGTAGCGTGTACCGGAGGCTGCTCCATCCACCGTGGTGCCCCAGCGCGGGGTCGGCAGGGTCGCTGTACCGCCGGGAGTCCAGTATTCACCTTCGGCATATGCCACGTGGGCGGTGCTGCGGAAGGTCGGGAAGTTCACCTCACGGGTCACGTTGTTCACCCCGTAGAACTGTGCGTAGACACTGAAGCCCTTCCATTCCCAACCGGCAGACAGGCTGTAGGTGTTCTGCGGGATGGTGGAGTATTGATACGGAGCGCGGTCGTCAGAGTCCACCACACCGTCGCCGTTGAAGTCGACGATGTTGTAGTCGCCCGGCAACTTGTTGTTATTGTTGGTTGTCCAGGCAGAGCTGCCGATGACATCGTCCCATGTGGCAAGGTTGCCGTGGTCGATGTAGGAGTACACCTGGTCGATGGCGTGTCCTGCCGCCTTCTGATAGTCGGGGAGCAACGGAGCGTCGTCCTTGAACTTCACTTCGTTGACCGCATGGGTCATGTTGGCATTCAGCCAGGCGCGCATTTCGTTGGGGAACACATGGTTCAGACGCAGCTCCAACTCATAGCCGTGGCTGTTCACCTTACCGAGGTTGGCACGCGGAGGTGTCATACCGAAGTACGAGGGGATGGCACGGTCGCTGCCGGAAACCAGAATGTCGGTACGTGTATCGTTGAAGATGTCGACCGAACCGGCTACCAGACCGTTGAAGAACGAGTAGTCGATACCGAAGTTACGTTTCTCGACCGTCTCCCAGGAGATGTCGGGGTTGCCCAGCGTCGACATGTTCCAGAAGGTATAAGGAGAAGCATCGGGGCTGACACTACCCATGATGGCATTGCCGCTGTTGTTCCACTGGTCCTTGTAAAGGAAACGTCCCGAGGTAAACCGTTGCCAGGGCTGCACGACGGAGTCATCGCCCACACGTCCCCACGAAGCACGGAGCTTCAGCATGTCGAGGAACTTCAGGCCCTTCATGAACTTCTCATCGCTCAGCATCCATCCCACAGAGAGTGAGGGGAAGAAGTCGAAACGATAGTCGGGACCGAACTTCTCCGAACCGTTGTAAGCGCCGTTGGCCTCGAAGAAGTAGCGCATCATATAATTATAGGTAACACGGAACACCCAGTCTTCGCGATAGATGGGGAACACGCTTCCCTGAGCTTCCTTCAAGCGGCTGAAGAGTCCGAGCGCCGTCAGCTCATGGTCGCCGAAGGTGCGTGCGTAGTCCAGCTGGAAGGAATAGTAGAGTTTGCGGTAGGTGCTGTTGATGTCAGCGCTACCTGCCTGGGTCGACCAGTAGATGGGGTTCTCCACCTTGTCGATACCCGTACCCGAATCAGGGTCAAACTTATAGTCGACCTCACCTGTGCTCGGGTCTATCCACATCTGTTGGGCGTCATTGTACATATCATTGACACCGCGCTTGCTCTCCACGAAGTTGTAGTCCATGGAGAAGTTTGCCTTGAACTTCAACCCTTTGGTCAGCATGCCAAGGTCCTGCTCCAGAATAAAGTCGGTCGTTACCTTGGTCGTCGTACGCTTTTCCGAACCGGCTGTTGCCAGAATACGGGCGGAGTTGGGGACATCGGCATCACGCGGGGCATACCATCCCCACATGCCATTGGAGTAGATGGGACGCATGGCGTCAGGTGCCGATTTATAAGCCGAAGCCCAGTAGGATTGGTCGTTGTCCGCCATCTCCCACGGCAGGGAGCGTTGAGCATTCGAACCGAAGAGGTTGGTCGAGAACTTCGTGGTCTTCGTCAGCGTGAAGTCCAGGTTACTGCGGACGTTGATACGGTTGTAGCCGAATCCGGCGTCATAGCCGCGGTTGTTCTCGAAGGTCTTGAACAAGTCACCTTCGCTCACGAAGTCGGCAGCCGCAAAATACTTCACCACCTTCGTACCGCCCGACACGTTGACACTCGTGTTGTATGACATGGCGTGGCTCTTGAAGAGGTAGTCCTCCCAGTCAACGTTGGGGTAACGGTCCCACTCTTCGGCATTTGCCGGATAGCGGTACTTGTGGATGATGGCAGCCGGCGTGTAGTTCGCCCAGCCGGCAGGATTGATGGCAGCCTCACGCTCAATGGAGTTGTTCATCAGGTAGAACGTGTCATAGGCATCATACTTCTCGGGCAGCTTCGACACCACCTTGGCGGTCACGTTCGCCTTGATCTGCACGTTTGCCTTTCCTTCTTTACCACGCTTGGTCGTGATGAGGATGACACCGTTGGCACCCTTCACACCGTAGACGGCTGTTGCCGATGCGTCCTTGAGGACGGAGATGCTTTCCACCGACGAGATGTCGACCGAGCTCATCTCACGCTCGATTCCGTCGACGAGCACCAGCGGTTCGCTGTTGTTCCAGGAGCTCTTCGTACGGATGATGATTTCCGGGTCCTCATCGCCCGGCATACCTGAAGTAGCCGACGTGATGACACCCGGCAAGTTACCGGTCAGGGCAGCACCCAGACTGGTCACACCACCGGCACGCTCAAGCACCTTTCCGGTGGTCTGCGTGATGGAGCCCACGACCGAAGCCTTCTTCTGCTGGCCGTATCCCACCACCACGACTTCTTCCAATTGCTGGGAATTGTCTTCCAAAGTCACCCGGAGCAGACCGCCGTCTGTCACTTTCACCTCCTGTGGCTTCATTCCCACGAACGAGATCACAAGCACTGCATTGTCAGGCACCTTCAGGGTGAAATTACCGTCAATGTCTGAAATCGTACCTATGGAACTATTACCTTTGACAACCACCGAGGCTCCGATGACCGTTTCGCCGTTGCTGTCCAAGATAACACCCTTTACCGTCTTGCCTCCTGTATTCTGTGCCGTTGCCGTCAGACAACCGAACAGCATGCAGAAACATAGGTAAGGAATCTTTCGGATTTGTTTCTTTACATTTTTCATTACCATTTGTTTAAGTGATCATTACTCTTTGTTTGTTTCTTCATTCCCCATTGAGGCGGCTTCAGCTGTTGTCAAACAGGCAGCCATGTTTTTCTGGTCCCATCATATATTCCGTATTTTAGATTGTGAGGTTCTTTGCAAGGGCGCACGGACGGACCGTGCGCCCCTCGTTATAAGGTCATGAAAATCATTTGCAGGTAGCATACGGACCGACAACACTTCCGGTGAAGCCTCCGGCTGTGGCGGTCGACAGGAAGGAGGCATCGATGTCCTTGCACAGTGCCGTCCACTCCTTGTCACCATCAAAGGCATAGTAGAAGTCATAGTGTGTGCCTCTCGACACGACTTTCAGGCGGATGGCAGCCTCATCGCTGCGGATGTCATTGGACGCCAGGGTCTCGGTGCTCTCGCCAATCTTCTCCAGTGACAGGACTCTCTTCTCTCCCTGTTTGCCCACGGCAAGGAAATACTGGTGTGTCTCGTCCTTGAAGAGCAGCAGTCCTGCCTTCTGTTTTTCATCGGACGGATTGAACAGCATGCGGGTGGTGCACTCAAACTTGTGGTGCTGCATGCGGCGTGCGACAAAAGCCGGCGTGTCCTTGTCCGAAGCGCTGACATCTGCACAACGCAGCGTCAGGTAACCCGGCGTATCGGACAGCGAGTAAAGCTCGGTGGCAGGAGCACGCAGCGTGAGCCACTCCATGCCCAACTTGTCTCCGTCAAAATTGTCAGTCACAGCGAAATTGCCGAAGGTCACGGTCGAGTCGCGCTGCACACCCTCGCGGCGCTCTATCATGGGCACGACTTCGTTACCCTGGGTGATATAGGGGAATCCGTCGTCGCTCCAGCGGACGGGCATCAGGAAGGTCTCGCGACCCAGGTTCTCAAACTTGTTGTCGATGGGACGGCAAGCCAGGAACACGGCCCACCAGTCACCCTCTTTCGCCTGAATGAGGTCGGCATGTCCCGCACAGGTGACGGGATTCGGACGGTTGCCGTCCAGATGACGTTGCGTCAGGATGGGATTGTTCTTCCAGGGGGTAAAGGGACCCATGGGCGATTCTCCACGGAAGATGACTTCCGAGTGCCACGTGCTGGTACCGCCCTCAGCATCCATCAGGAAGTAATGTCCGTTGATTTTATACATGTGCGGTCCCTCGATCCAGATAGGCTTCTCGGCGGGGTTCACACCTTTATTGACCAGGATTTTGCGCGGACCCACAGTCTTGTCGGTCTTCACATCAAACTCCTGCACACGGATGGTACGGTGACCGTCGTACTCAGGTTTACCGTCGGGTGCGTCGTCGTTGTTGACGATGTATGCCTTGCCGTCCTCGTCAAAGAAGAACGAAGGGTCGATGCCACCCACCTCGGGTAGCATGATGGGGTCTGACCATTCGCCGAAGGGGTCCTGGGTCTTCACGAAGAAGTTTCCGGCGCCCACGTTGGTCGTCACCATATAATAGGTCTTGTTATGAGGATTGTAGGAGATGGCAGGTGCGAAGATGCCTCCGCTGACGTGTTGCCCTTTCATGTTGACCAGCTGCGACGGACGGGTCAGCACATTGCCCACCTGCTTCCAGTTCACCAGGTCACGGCTGTGGAAGATGGGCACACCGGGAAAATAAGTGAAGGTAGAGGTAACGAGGAAATAGTCGCCTTCCCCGTTGGTACAGATGCTGGGGTCGGAATACCATCCCGGCAGGATGGGGTTGTAGAACGAGGCACCGTCAGGGAGAGGATTTTCCTTGTAGAAGTCGTCGTCACCCTGATAGACAAAGTCGTCGAACAACGCGGTGGAATCTTTCACTGCCGGCAGGTCGTCAGTCCCTGCCGAGGGATTGCATGCACACATGGAGCCTATCACACCCGCCGAAACCAGGAGGGCCGATAGGACTGCGGAAGAAAATTGCTTATTCATCAACGCAAAATTTAAGGATTAATATTTTTAGCTTTCGCAAGCCCAAGTGGCAGCTGGCAAGAGGGTGCAGGAGCCAACTGACCGGTTGAGCACAGGCGAAACTTTCGTTCGTTGTTCAAGTTCATCAGTAAATCCGATTGTCTTCCAAGGAAGGCAGCTGACGGGTTCTCTGAGTAAAAACAAGTGTCGTTCTGTACAAAGGACGGTGCTCTTCATGGTGATGAATAATCCTTTATCCACAGGCGATATTTATTTTTCGCGACAAACTTACGAACAAGTGTTTATATACATAAAAAATAACGTTTCATCTTTATTTGAAATCTTTACTCAGTCTGCAAATTTTGTTACATTTTCATTTGATTTCGTTTCACGCAAGAGTATAACAATTTATAAAACAATTGATTAAAGAAAGAAACATCTATTTCTCCTTGCTCCACCACTGACGATAGGGGTATGAGCCCCTTCAAGCCCCCTTTTAACATACCATGAAGACTTCATGGAATTTTTTGCGGTGTAAATTCCATTGCCGGTATCAGATTTTCCAGCTTCCTCCCATCCCTTCCCAGACTTCCGGACCTCCCTTTGTCAAAATGTCAATCTGTCAAACGAAGGGCTTCAAAAATCCCTTCCTCGCATCCAAAGACGAGCCGGAGCCGAAAAACTGCATTCTCAGGCGATTCGCAAAACACACATTGTCGCATTTATCCGGTAAACAAGACCTGGTGAAAAGCATTCATCACATTTCCCCTCCAAAAAGAAACGGGATATGGAACAGACCGAGCATTATCACACTTTCCAATCAGAGGGAACGACGAACAAACCAGAGGTAAATAAACATAAAATAAAGTTCAATTTCCCTAAAACAAGACTTTCACTCTCCGAACATTTGACATCGGGAGCTCAAACAATATTGTTTCACTCGTCAAACAATATTGTTTCACGCATCAAACACTTGTGTTTGGCAACTCAAACAATATTGTTTCGCGGTATAAACATACATTTTTTGCCCTGATTTGGAATATTCATGCACGCCGACCTGCATGGATATTCCTAAAAAAGCCTACTTTGAACGATTTTTCAAAAGTACGCATTAGCTGAAAATGCCATTTCATCCATTTCCGTCAACCAAATATCCGGTTCCGGCATCAATCTGTCAAAGCACAATTCCTCCATCCAAGGCTGTACACTCCAGTTCGAAAAGCACGCCGGAAGTGTGAAAAAGCAAAGCACTCCCTCAAATAGTCCGCTGAAAAAGAGGCATAATCCAACAAAACACTTACATTTGCATGGTAAACAGTACAAACCCCTAAACCTTAACAAGCCATGGGAAGATTCATCAACCCCTTTACAGATGTCGGATTCAAACGCATCTTCGGTCAGGAAATCAACAAAGACCTCCTCATCGATTTTCTGAACTCACTGCTGGTCGGCGAACGTCACATCGAGGACATCACCTTCCTTGACAAGGAGGTATTACCGGAAATGCTGGAACGACGCGGCGTCATCTACGACATCTATTGTACCGATACGAACGGGGAACAGTTCATTGTGGAAATGCAGAACCGCGAACAGACCTACTTCCGTGAACGCGCCCTGTATTATGTGTCACGAACCATCTCCCGCCAGGGAGAACGCGGGATGCACTGGCAGTTTGACCTCAAGGCCGTCTATGGAGTCTTTTTCATGAACTTCGTTTTGAAAGGCTCCGCCCACAAACTACGGACCGACGTCATCCTCGCTGACCGCGACACCCATGAACAGTTCAGCGACAGGATGCGCATGATTTTCCTGGAGCTGCCGTCCTTCACCAAGGAGGAGAATGAATGTGAGACCGATTTCGAACGTTGGATATATGTATTAAAGAATATGGAGACCTTACAAAGATTACCGTTTAAAGCCCGTCAAGCCGTCTTCGACAAGCTGGAACAGATTGTCGACATCGCCTCATTGTCCAAAGANGAATGTGAGACCGATTTCGAACGTTGGATATATGTATTAAAGAATATGGAGACCTTACAAAGATTACCGTTTAAAGCCCGTCAAGCCGTCTTCGACAAGCTGGAACAGATTGTCGACATCGCCTCATTGTCCAAAGAGGACCGCATGAAGTACGACGAGAGCATCAAGATTTACCGGGACAATCTTGCCGTCATGAGCTTTGCGGAAGCAAACGGAAGGGAGAAAGGTAGAGCCGAAGGGCGTGAAGAAGGACTCGAAGAAGGTCTGGAAAAAGGCAGAAAAGAAGGACGAGCTGAACAAAATATTGAAAACGCCCGTAAAATGAAAGCTAAAGGATTTCCAACAGAATTAATTGCTGAAATCACCCAACTTAGTAAAGAAGACATCGAACAACTCTAACTTCAGACTTGTAAACCAAGACACACTATGGAAGAATCACCACTCATCAAAATGATCAATGCGAAGTTCAAATGCATCTCACACATTACCGACATATCTGCATTGTCCAAAGAGGACCGCATAAAGTACGACGAGAGCATCAAGATTTACCGGGACAATCTTGCCGTCATGAGCTTTGCGGAAACAAACGGAAGGGAGAAAGAGAAGATTTCCATAGCCCGCCAAATGAAAGCTAAAGGATTTTCAACAGAACTAATTGCTGAAATCACCCAACTTGGTAAAGAAGACATCGAACAACTCTAATCCTGGGGAAAGGGATGGGAAAGAGCCAAAGATGAAGACAGTCTCCTCACAAAAATAAAGCAGCAAACGTTTTGTCACACCCCATGCGTTTCATTATCTTTGCCCGTTAAAGACAAACAAACGACAAACACCGACGCATGAAAGTTATCGATTTGATCAAGGAACACCAGAAGACAGCTTTCTCTTTCGAGATTCTTCCACCCCTCAAGGGGACGGGCATTGAACGACTCTACCAGACCA
Source organism: Bacteroides sp. Marseille-P3684 (assembly GCF_900291465.1). Lineage (GTDB taxonomy): Bacteria > Bacteroidota > Bacteroidia > Bacteroidales > Bacteroidaceae > Phocaeicola_A. The sequence goes on along the minus strand of NZ_LT985808.1, from coordinate 975,148 downwards.
TCGACACGCTACGCGAGTTCGACCCCAAATACATCAACATCACTACCCACCGCAGCGAATACGTCTACAAAGACCTCGGCGGGGGGCTCTTCCAACGCAGCCGCCTGCGTCGCCGTCCTGGAACGGTTGCTGTGGCTGCCGCCATACAGAACAAATACAACATCACCGTGGTGCCCCACATCCTGTGCAGCGGCTTTACCCGGGAAGAAACGGAATATGTATTGCTCGACCTGCAGTTCCTCGGCATCACCGACCTTCTGGTGCTGCGCGGTGACAAGGCACGACATGAGAGTATGTTCACTCCCGAAGTGGACGGATATGCACATGCCATCGAACTGCAACAACAAATCAACGACTTCAACCGCGGCGTGTTTGTCGACGGGTCGCCCATCAAAGTCACCGGAACACCCTTCCACTATGGAGTGGCATGCTACCCCGAAAAACACGAAGAGGCACCCAACATGGAGTCGGACATCTACTGGCTGAAGAAGAAGGTGGAGGCAGGAGCGGAATATGCCGTGACGCAACTCTTCTATGACAACCGGAAATACTTCGACTTCGTGGAACGGGTACGCCGCGAGGGCATCGACATCCCCATCATCCCGGGCATCAAGCCCTTTGCCAAGCTCTCGCAACTCAACATGATTCCGAAGACGTTCAAGGTCGACCTCCCTGAACCACTTGCCTCGGAAGCCGTCCGCTGCAAGACCGACGAGGAAGCTGCCGCACTGGGAGTGGAATGGTGTGTGGCACAATGCCGCGAACTGATTGCCGCCGGCGTTCCGAGTATCCACTTCTACACGGTGTCGGCTGTCAACAGCATCCGCGAAGTGGCAAAACAAATCTTTTAAACCGAAGACTTTATGTATTTCAAGGACATCATCGGACAAGAGACAGTCAAGCAACGGCTGCGACTGGAGGTACGCGAGGGACGCGTCCCCCATGCACAGCTCTTCGCCGGTCCGGAAGGGACGGGAGCACTGCCGCTTGCCATAGCCTATGCCCGCTTCCTGCTCTGCACACGGCGGGGGGAAGAGGACGCCTGCGGGACCTGCCCCTCGTGTGTGAAGCTCAACAAGCTGGCACATCCCGACCTCCATTTCGTGTTCCCCGTGGTCAAACGGAAGGGAGGAGGCGACACGGTGTCCGACGACTACATACGCGAATGGCGCGAACTGGCCATCAGCACACCCTACTTCGGCATGAACCACTGGCTCGACGCCATGGGAGCCGAGAACCAGCAGGCACAGATTTTCGTGAAAGAGAGCGACGAACTGGTGCGTAAACTCAGCCTGAAGTCCAGCGAAGGGGGCTACAAGGTGGTCATCATCTGGCTGCCCGAGAAGATGAAGGTGGAGTGTGCCAACAAGTTGCTCAAGCTGCTGGAAGAACCGCCGGCACAGACCGTGTTCCTGCTGGTGAGCGAAGAGCCTGACCGCATCCTGCCCACCATCCTCAGCCGCACACAGCGCATCAATGTCCCCCGACTGGAGGATGCCGAGATTGCCGAGGCGCTGAAGGTCCGCTTCGGACTTCAGGACACCGATGCAGCCGAGACGGCACGGTTGGCGGAGGGAAGCTACCTGCAGGCGCTCGAAATCATCCACCTGAGCGAAGACACCCAGCTCTTCTTCGGACTCTTCGTGAGCCTGATGCGCCTGGCATACCAGCGCAAGGTGAAGGAGATGCGCGAATGGAGCGACACCGTGGCAGCCATGGGACGTGAACGGCAGAAGGACTTCCTGACCTACTGCCAGCGCATGGTGCGGGAGAGCTTCGTGTCGAACTTCCACCGGAAGGAGATGAACTACATGAACCGCGAAGAGGAGAACTTCACCATCCGGTTTGCCCCGTTCATCAACGAGCGCAACGTGATGGGCATCACCGACGAACTGGCGGAGGCACAGACCCACATCGAACAGAACGTCAATCCGCGCATGGTGTTCTTCGACTTTGCCTTGAAAATGATTGTACTATTAATACAGTGACGTCCGTCCCACGGGAAGGGCTTCACGCCACCTAAAAACAACAAGTTTATGGATTTCAAACTGAGAAACGGCTGCGGCAGGCTATGTGCCAAAGGATGCGGCCGACAAGATAACAAGCTGAACACCTACGACTGGCTCGCCGACATCCCCGGAGGGGACGAGGTCTGCGACATGGTCGAAGTGCAATTCAAGAATACCCGGAAAGGATACTACAAGAACAGCAACAAGCTGAAGTTGGAAAAAGGCGACATCGTCGCCGTCGAGGCAAGTCCGGGGCATGACATCGGTACCGTGACCCTCACGGGACGGCTCGTGCCGCTCCAGATGCGGAAGGCAAACCTGAAACCGGATGCCGAGATACGCCGCATCTACCGCAAGGCAAAGCCGGTGGACATGGAGAAGTATGCTGAGGCAAAGGCGAAGGAGCACGACACGATGATCCGCTCGCGCCAGATAGCCGCAAGCCTCAACCTCGACATGAAAATCGGCGACGTGGAATACCAGGGCGACGGCAACAAGGCCATCTTCTACTACATCGCCGACGAACGTGTGGACTTCCGCCAGCTCATCAAGGTGCTCGCCGAGGTGTTCCGCGTACGCATCGAGATGAAGCAGATCGGTGCCCGTCAGGAGGCAGGACGCATCGGCGGTATCGGTCCCTGCGGACGGGAGTTGTGCTGCGCCACCTGGATGACCAACTTCGTCTCGGTATCTACCAACGCCGCACGCATCCAGGACATCTCGCTCAACCCGCAGAAGCTCGCCGGACAGTGTGCCAAGCTGAAGTGCTGCATGAACTACGAGGTGGATGCCTACGTCGAGAGTGCCAAACGCATGCCCTCCCGCGAGATTACGCTGGAGACAAAGGACGGCACCTACTACTACTTCAAGTCGGACATCCTCAAGGGACTGGTCTCCTACTCCACCGACAAGAACTTCGCCGCCAACCTGGTGACCATCACCGGCAGACGCGCCTTCGAAGTCATCAACATGAACCGCAACGGAGCCAAGCCGGACAGCCTGCTTGAAGAGACTCCCGTCACCGAAAGCAAACGGTCCATCGACCTCCTAGAGCAGGAAAGCCTGACCCGCTTTGACAAGAGCAAGAAGAACAAGAAAAAGAAGAAGAACGGTGCCCAGGCTGCCGGCAACCAACCGTCCGCCAACGCCGAAGGGAGAAAGCAAAACGCCTCTTCCGCTGAAAACAAGAAGGGAGGAGAGCCCAAGAAACCCCAGGGCGAGGCACGAAACAAGCCGCAGGGTGAACCCAGGAACAGGCAGCCCCAAGGTGAAGCCCGGAACAAACCCCAAGGCAAAGACCGGCAACCTGCCGTCGCTGCCAGCGGAGAACGCAAGCCGGGCAACAACCCCAAGCGACGCAACAACAACGGCAACCGTCCGCCGAAAGAGGGCAACAAGGGACCGCAGGGACAAGCGCCCCAGGCACCCCAAGATGCCCGTCCCAACCCAGACAACAATCCCCAATGAGACGCTCCTGCAAACAGTTCATACAATTATTCTTCCTGCTGCCGGCGGTGCTGCTGTCGGCAGCAGGTTGTCATGCACCCCGGGGGTACCATGCTTTCCAGAGTCTGCCGACTGACGGATGGAAACGCGGCGACACGCTGCTCTTCACGCTCCCCCGGCAGACGGAGCCTCAGCACTATCATGCCCGCATCGAGATACGCCACACGGGCGACTTCCCCTACCGCTCCCTATGGCTGGTCGTCAGCCGGAACACCGTCGACTCGCTCACCTTCCGGACCGACACCATCGAGTGTGTCCTGACCGACCCGAACGGGCACTTTGACGGAGATGGCATCAACAACCTCTATCAGAAGAGCTTTTCCCTCCCCGACCTTACCCTCCCTGCCGGCTTCACCCCCACCGTCAAGATTGCCCATCACCTGCAGGACCGTTACCTGACAGGCATCACCGACGTCGGTATCCGCCTTTACTGATTCCCCTTTTCCCGACCGCACTTTGTTCAGCGGAAGCCACTTTACACCTTCCCCACCTTCCGCTCCCTCCTCCCATCAGTCCAGCACCTGCCGCTACCTATTCCAGAAACACCTGTCGCCTATGCCACAAAGAGCGACAAGGAAACTCCTGTCCGGGACGAATGTGGAGCAGTAGAAAATCAGTGGGGATAACCATACAGCTTTGCGATTCTGAAGAGGAAGAATTTTTTGTCTACGACTCCATGCAGATTCGCCCTGAAAAGTTTGATTTTGGCGTTGAATGATTCGGCTGCCGCATTTGATGAGCGTTTGTTGTAGAAGTTCAGGATTTCGTCNAGCTTTGCGATTCTGAAGAGGAAGAATTTTTTGTCTACGACTCCATGCAGATTCGCCCTGAAAAGTTTGATTTTGGCGTTGAATGATTCGGCTGCCGCATTTGATGAGCGTTTGTTGTAGAAGTTCAGGATTTCGTCATAATGCTCATAGAATGTCGAGGCAATGACATTGAACTGCTTCATTCTTGAATCATCGACTTTGTTGTACCATTTGGCCATGCTCAACCGCGCTGCATCTTTGATGGTGTTCTTTGAGAATATCATTCTTAATGAGTGGGACAGACCATAAGCCATTTTGATGTCAGGATACTCCTCGAAGAGGATTTTAGCCCTTTCCTTTTGTCTTTCCGTCCATTTGTCTGCTGATTTGAACAGAAGGTAACGGCTTCTGATGAGCAATTCCGGACGCGTGTCTCCATTGGAAAAGCGGAACGGCACATAGGGCTTGCCGGTTTGTTTGCACTCTTCCATTTCTTCATTGCTTTGCTGCAAGGCGTCCCAACGGTGCGCCACACGGATTTCCTGCACGGCATCACAAGCCAGTTTCTGGATGTGGAAACGGTCAATCACTCTTTGAGCCTTCGGAAATGCGACAGAAACAATCTTGCGCATTGAATCGGAAAGGTCAAGGGTCACTTCCTCCACTTTCATGCGTTCTTCCTCGTCTATCAACTTCAGCACCTGTATCACGTCTTCCGATTTCGTGCCGGAAACGACCGCCACCAGACTTCCTTCACCTGTATGCCGGTCACGGTTGGTGACAAACGTATACAGCTCCCCATTGGACAGGGAAGACTCGTCTATGGCAAGATGCCGGCCTATGTTTTCGGGAAACAACAGCCATGAATCGGCATGGTCTAGCTGGTCCCAGTCGTGGAAGCCGCTTAGCGTTTCCTTGTACTGTTTCTCAAAGGTATGTGCATTTATGTGGTAGAATGTTTCAAGCGTACGGCAGGTCACAGGGGATGTCTCCATACGTTTCTTTTAAAAAAGCCCCGAACTCCTTGGAGTAACGGGTTCCTTTGCAGGCTATGTCAAGGCTGATTGGAAGGCTGAAACTCTTGCCTGTACGCAGGTCGGTCCACCTGCGACGGCGTATGACCAGTATGACCTTATGGTCGCGTATCGGGAAATCGGTTACATTCACAGCCTCCATGAAGCCTTTGGATGCAAAATTGGCATCTGATGACAATCCCGCATTCATTAACTCGTCGAGATAAATATGAATCTCTGTCCGACTCTGTTGCACACCTGCTATCTCAAAATGATCCAGTATTTCTGAAGGCAGCACGATACGCGCAAGCACTTCCAATTGATTCTTTTCCATAAGGCAAAGGTCGGAATTCCTCTGGATATTGGAAAACTAATCCCCACTGATTTTCTACTGCTCCACGAATGTCCGTCCCAAACGCCCAACCGACGAACAACGAACAGCGATTCCACGTTAAAAAAGCACAATAGAACAGGATAGGGCACAGATTCCCGATGTTAAGAAACGAAAAGTCCGATTTCTTAAATATATTTGTCGCATGATGAATGTGTGGAGAGTCAGGAGAAACTAAAAATTAACCAAAACCATTCTTCCCAATTAACAGAGAGTATTAACCCATTTAATGAACCTAAGCCATTCTAGAATTAGATGACAAAAAGAGAATGAGAAACGAAGACGTTCCGTCCGTATCTGTACTTCCTGACTTTGACAATGCGTCACCCTGCTTTATTTTTGTCTTGATCTAATGCCTCCAACAATGGTTTGATGGTCTCCTGCTGTGGTGTTGTGAATAGAGTCTCAGTATATACCGAGCCGTTGGGCAGCCTTATTCNATTCCTGACTTTGACAATGCGTCACCCTGCTTTATTTTTGTCTTGATCTAATGCCTCCAACAATGGTTTGATGGTCTCCTGCTGTGGTGTTGTGAATAGAGTCTCAGTATATACCGAGCCGTTGGGCAGCCTTATTCTGAGCGTCGTTATTGTCTTGGCGATTTCAAGAAGCTTGTCAACGCTCATCTTCATGCCGACTTCTCTGATGACCCGTTCAAGTTCCTTATACACCTTGTAGGCTACAAAGCAGATGCAGATATGGGCCTCGATACGTTTCTCCGTAAAATGGAACATTGGACGCATCTCGAGCGTCCCTTTGCCAATACGGAAAGCCCTCTCAACCATCCAAAGGCCATGGTATTGTGATATGACCTCTTTCCCGGACAGGGCCGTATTCGTTATATACCCCTTCAGTCCATCCCAAAGACTGTCTTCTGCTATCTTTTCCTCATTGATACTTACGGTTATGTCCTTGCTGATATCGAGAAATTTGTTGTAGCCTCGCTTATTGACGTTGTCCTTGGTCAGAGTACCTTTCGCATAGGCCTTGCGGAGTCTATCGACGCCTTTGTTGCGGTTCCATGCGTTTTTCTTTGCCCGTGCATCTGAATAGCTCACAACCAGCCTCTGGCAATCATTCTTGCAACATTCAATAATGTTCCCGTCCGTCCTGTCAATTGCAAGAATCCAGTCTTTAATCTTTGGAGACTCGTTTCGGATTCTCGCCCCGATAATATACCGGTAGCCGGCGGATTCCAGCAGCTCCACATTCTTTGTGTTCATAAGGCCCGAGTCGGCCACAACGATGAAGTCTGTCAGCTTGAAGCGCTGGACAAAGTCATCGATTACGGGAATCATTGTGCGCCCCTCGTACTGGCTGCCGTTGAAGATAGAGTAGGACATCGGGTAGCCGTCCTCGCTCACCAGCAGTCCGAGGACTATCTGCGATTCTGCCATCTTGCCGTCCTTTGAGAAGCCTGCCTGACGAAGAACATCGTCCGGCTGTGGTGCGGACTCGAAGTAAAGTGTGGTCACATCGTAGAAAACGACCCCAATCCGTCCGCCGAGAATCCTCATCGTGTGCTCTACGCTTATCCGCTGGACCTTCTCGCGCTGCGTATTATACAGCTTGTCCATATAGCGGTAGATGTTATGTAACCGAACGTCTTCGTCGAAGTAGGACTTCAGATACGACGCTGTGGCAACCTTGCTCTGCGGATGACAGACCCTTGCGATGACGAGATGGCGCAAAATGCTGTCCCCGATTACTCCAAAGCCAATTCTGTCATATATGTGGCCGAGGATAACTTGTGGCGTGTTCTGGAGCGTCCTCTCGATGCGCGCAATGGTATTTCTCGCTTCTTGGAGCGCCTGAGCGCTCTCGTCAAAGTCAAGTGTCATCTGACCGGAATATTCGTCTATCCATTGACGCGCTTTGACCTCAAGGCGAACAATCTCGTCGGGGGCAGACGATACTCCAATTGTCTTAAGCTCCTTGAACTTGCCACTGCTCTTGTCTGCGATAACCACGCTCACAGTGCCGCTACGGTTCTTTTTCTTGCGTACAAACATGCCATAAAGGTACTCATTTTAGGTTTGCGTCACCCGCGTCACCATGAAGATTTTCTGGAATGGCTGATTTTAAAAATGTTACAATTGTTGAAATATCAAGCTGTCAAAGTCAGGAA
>NZ_LT985808.1:953436-966753 GCF_900291465.1 Bacteroides sp. Marseille-P3684 | reverse complement strand
GGATTGACAGGGAGCAAGAACGCCGGCATCCCCGTCTGGATCTTTTCGGCGAGGATCGTAAGGGGTGTGAAACGGAACTTCTGAATGCCGAGCAAATGCTTTCATGTATTACCAACATATCGATTAACGGGGCAGACCTGATACTTGACCGTGTGTTTGACAGTGTGGGCTTCAACCGGATCGAGGATCCGGTGTTCCGACAGCTGGTAAAGGCGCGGTTGGCCTATCCGGCAAGCAAGGCGGCTACTGCCGAGTACCTGAAAAACCATTTCGATGAGGATGTCAGTCTGTCGAAGATATACCGTTATTTGGACAAGCTCAGCGACAGTCAGCATGAAATTGTCCAGGATATAAGCGTACTGCATACAAGGCAGGTGTTGAACGGCCGCATCGGTGTTTTGTTCTATGATGTGACCACTCTTTATTTTGAGGCGGATTATGAAGATGAATTGCGAAAGACAGGATTTTCCAAAGAAGGACGGCACAGGAATCCACAGATCATCCTCGGACTGCTCGTCAGCGTCGGAGGCTATCCGCTGGCTTATTGCATACATGAAGGGAACAAGTATGAAGGTCACACGATGCTGCCGGTAGTGACGGAATTTGTACGGAAATATAAATTGGAAGACTTTATTGTCGTAGCCGACTCCGGACTGATGAACAGCGACAATATAGCAGACTTGGAAGCAAACGGTTACAAATATATTATCGGTGCGAAAATCAAGAACGAAAGCAAAAGGATACAGGAATGGATACTCAGTCAGCCCAAAGTTGACAAGCAGATGGTGGAATACGACAAGGGAGGCAGCAGACGTCTGCTTGTGGGATATACAGACGACCGTGCCCGCAAGGATGCCCACAACAGGGAAAAGGGGATACAACGTCTGGAAAAGGCATACCAACGTGGCACCCTGACGAAAGATAACATAAACAAGCGAGGTTATAACAAGTTCCTGAAGATGGAGGGCGACATTAAGGTGACCATCAATTACGACAAACTTGAGGCTGATGCGAAATGGGACGGGCTGAAAGGATATCTTACCAATACAAATATCCCGACCGGTGAAGTATATGCCGCATATCATAACCTATGGCATGTCGAAAGGGCTTTCCGCATCTCAAAATCGAAGATAGAGATACGACCTATGTTCCACTTCACCCACCGCAGGATAAAGGCACACGTATGCATCTGTTTTGTGGCGTTGAAAGTTTATAAGGAACTAGAGAGGCTGCTGAAACTATCCAATGTCAATATGAGTGTCGACAAGGTTTTGGCACTTGCGCAGACGATTGTAACAATACAGATGACATTGCCCAAGAACAAACAGGTAATCAATCGAACTATGCTGATGAAACGACATCAACGTATCGCGCAATTATTCTCTGAGGAGTTTTGGGTGACACGTTGACGAAGTCAGGAAAGACAGGGAACGGACGGAAAAGCCGTCAAGATGTATTCCGCGAATCGCCCGAGAATGCCTCCTTTGCTCACGAACTCGTAGTTGGATGCAACGAAGCCCTCTCTCAGGCGGTTCATTTGACATTTTGACAAAATGATAAAAACGTTCCTCCCCGTCCGCAAAACATTCCAAAGAATGTAGGGGCGACCGGTCGGGTCGCCCGGTCCAACAAAATCCATTGTCAATTGTCCATTGTCAATTGTCAATTGAGCCGTTTCCTTGCGGAGTCGATACGGATGAAGATGAACAGCAGGATGGTGAAGCCCCACAGCGAGGAGCCGCCGTAGCTGAAGAACGGGAGGGGGATGCCGATGACCGGCGTCAGACCGAGCACCATGCCGATGTTGATGAACAGGTGGAACAGGAAGATGCCTACCAGCGAATAGCCGTAGACACGCCCGAAGCGGTCGGTCTGCCGTTCGGCCAGCACGAGCAGGCGCAGGATGAAGGCAAGGAAAAGGAGCAGCACGGCGGAGGCTCCGAGAAAGCCCTGCTCCTCGCCCACGGTGCAGAAGATGAAGTCGGTGTCCTGCTCGGGGACGTACTTGAGCTTGGTCTGCGTCCCGTTGAGGAAGCCTTTGCCGGTGAGCCCGCCGGAGCCGATGGCAATCTTCGACTGGTTGACGTTGTAGCCGGCGCCGGAGAGGTCGTCCTTCATGCCCAGCACGACCTCGATGCGCACCTTCTGGTGGGGCTGGAGGACGTGGGCGAAGACGAAGTCGCTGGAGTAGAAGAACACCAGCGAGCCCAAGGTGAAGAAGGTGATGTAGAGGAAGTTCCGCAGATGCTCACGCAGCCAGAAGTAGACGAGCACCAGCGTCAGCAGGACACAGATGCCCAGCTGCACCCACGTCAGGTCGAAGGGGATGACGTAGGCGGAAAAGAGCAGCGTCAGCAGGGTGAGCAGCACGGAGCCACCTGCCATCCATGCCGCCACGTCGCGGCGGTGGGTGTAGACGGCGGTCATGCCCGCGGTGAAGAGCTGGATGAGCAGGAGCACGACGAACTTGCCGACGGGGGCGGGCATGTTGCCCAGCATGACGTCGGAGAAACGCAGCCCGACGATGAAGTAGACCACGGCGCAAACGCCCGAGAAGAGGAACGCGCCGGTCATGCCTTCGCGGTAGAGCATGAGGAAGAAGGAGAAGAACACGAGGGCGGACCCGGTCTCTTCCTGCAGGATGATGATTGCCATGGGCAGGAAGATAAGCCCCATGACGCAGAGGAAGTCGCGCCGGCGGCGGAGGGAGAAGCCGTAGGTGTTCATGAACTTGGCGAGGGCGAGGGCGGTGGCTGCCTTGGCGAACTCGGCAGGCTGGATGTTGATGCCGCCGCCGAGGCGTATCCAGGAGTGGGAGCCCTTGATGTCGCTGCCGACAAAGAGGGTGGCGATGAGCAGGAGGATGACCGCGCCGTAGATGATGTAGGCGAGCAGGTCGTAGAGCTTCTCTTCGAGCATGAGGAGCACAAAGCCGATGCCGAGGGCACAGCCAATCCACAGGAGCTGCTTTCCTGCCCGCGTGTCCATGCCGAGGAAGTCGGGCTCTCCGTAGGTGTAGCTGGCTCCGCAGACACTGAACCATCCGCAGACGAGCAGGGCGAGATAGAGGGCGATGATGACCCAGTCGACCGATTTGTGAAGACTAGCGTTGCTGGTTATCATAGAAGATGCGTCGTTGTTGGATTTCGGAAGCCTGCGCCTCGCTTTCGGGCGAGAGCTTCCCCTTAAGGTACTGTTCAATCATGAGTTTGCCGATGGGCACGCCGTAGACGGCTCCGAAGCCTCCGTTCTCGACGTAGACGGCGATGGCTATCTTCGGGTTGTCCATGGGGGCGAAGCCCATGAAGGCGGAGTGGTCGTGGCCGCGGTTCTCGGCAGTTCCCGTCTTGCCGCAGACCTCGATGTCGGGCAGGTTCGCACCGCGACAGGTTCCGCCGAGGACCGCCTGGCGCATACCCTTGACGACCTCCTCGTAGTAGCGCGGCTCGACCTTGGTGTAGCGCCGCTTCTGGTAGAGGGTGTCGAGCTGTCCGCCCTCGATGGAGTGGACGACGTGAGGGGTGATGAAGTAGCCGCGGTTGGCGATGGTCGCCCCGAGGTTGGCTATCTGGAGCGGGGTGAGGGTGACTTCACCCTGCCCGATGGCGATACTGATGACGGTCAGCCCGTTCCACGAGCCGCGGTAGGCACGGTCGTAGAAGGTGGCGTTGGGAATCATGCCGCGGCGTTCGCCGGGGATGTCGACTCCGAGCTGGTAGCCGAAACCCATCGAGACCATGTAGTCTTTCCACGTGGTCATCGCCTGCTGGACGTTCTTGTACTTCGTGCGGTTGCCGAACATGTAGTAGAGTCCCCAGCAGAAGTAACCGTTGCAGGAGGTCGCCAGGGCAGGGATGAGCGAGAGCGGCGAGGGGTGCGAGTGGCAGCCCACTCTCAGTCCGCGATAGACAAAGCCGTGGTAGCAGGGGTAGAGCGTCTGTGTGGGTGATATGATGCCCTCCTGCATGAAGGTGAGCGCCTGCGAGGTCTTGAAGGTGGAGCCGGGAGGATAGGTCCCCGAGACCGCCCGGTTGAGGAGGGGCTTCCAGTTGTCGCGCGACAGCTCCAGGTGGTGCTTGCCGCGGTCGCGCCCGACCATGAGGTGGGGGTCGTAGGAGGGTGCGGACACCATGCAGAGGATGTCCCCCGTGGCGGGTTCGATGGCGACGATACTGCCAATCTTGCCTTCGAGGAGGCGTTCGCCGAGTGCCTGGAGGTCGACGTCGATGCCGAGGGTGAGGTTCTTGCCGGGGACGGGCCGCTTGTCGAAGGCGCCGTCCTTGTAGCGTCCCTGGATGCGTCCGTGGGCATCGCGCAGGAGGATTTCGACGCCCTTCTCGCCGCGGAGTTCCTTCTCATAGGAACGCTCGACGCCCTGGATGCCGATGAAGTCGCCGCTGCGGTAGTAGTCGTCGTTCTCGATGTCGCGCCGGGAGACCTCCGCCACGTCGCCCAGCACGTGCGCCGCCACGTTGTAGGTGTACTGCCGGGTGGTGCGCCGCTGGATGTAGAATCCGGGGAAGCGGAAGAGCTTCTCCTGGAAGACGGCGAACTCCTCGGCAGGCAGCTGGCTGAGGAAGACCTGTTCGGTGTAGGGGGAATAGCCGGGATTGACGGAGCGGTTCTTGATGTCCTCCATCCGCTTGCGGAAGAACTCGGGGGCGATGTCGAGCGTACGGCAGAAGTCGAGCGTATCGAGGTTCTCGACCTCGCGCATGATTACGGTCACGTCGTAGGCAGGCTGGTTGTAGACCATGAGACGCCCCTTGCGGTCGTAGATGGCTCCCCGTGCGGGGTACTGCACCTTGTTGAGGAAGGCGTTGCTGTCGGCGTTCTTCTTGTAGTCGTCGCTCATGATCTGAAGCGTAAAGAGCCTCAGGATGTAGCCGAAGACGATAGCCACGGCCACACCTGCAATGACGAACTTACGTTTCTCCAGATTATAGTTGCGCATGGTGTTCTGCTATTTGGGTCGCCGGATGCCCGTAGGGGGTTGCCGGCGGGAAACAATGTCAGGCTTTGCCCTTCCGCGTGCTGTCGAGCACCGCCACGCAGAAGGTGGTGAGCGCGGTGCTTGCCAGGACCTTCAACACCAGCGTCTTCCAGTCGAAGAAGGAGAAGGTGTCGAGCAGCAGGAGGACTGTGTGGTGGACGAACACCGCCGTGAGGACGTATCCGAGGAAGGAGCCGAAGCCCATCGAGCGGACACCGGGGCGACGGTCGTCGGTATTGTCGCGCGGGACGAAGAGCGAGAGCAGCCACGGACGCAGGAAGGCGAGCAGGGTGGTTGCGGCAGCGTTCATGCCCGGTGTGTTGGCGAACATGTCGATGACCAGCCCGAGGAGGAAGCCGGCGAGCAGCAGCGTGTTCCGCTTGGTGTCCAGGTTGAGCATCAACAGGAAATAGATGTAGATGAACGGGGTGGCATAGCCTGCCACGTGGATGTGGTTGAACACGAGGACCTGCACGAGGACCAGGGCGAGGAACCAGAGGGTTTGCTTGATGGATGACTCATTCATGACTGCCTCCTTTCTCGTTTAGGGGTTCGCGGTTACTGCCAGCGAGTCGATGTCCGCCTGCACGGGACTGACGATGACGCGGACGTCGCGCAGCCGCCCGAAGTCGGTGGCAAGACGTACCTTGAGCAGGTAGGACAGTCCGTCGTTGGAGTCGGCAATGTCCTCGACGATCCCGACGAAGAGTCCTTCCGGGAAAATCGAGGAGTATCCGCTGGTGACGATGGTATCTCCCTTGTGGCACTCGGCGTGTCGCGGCATGTCGCGCAGGTAGGTGTAGCGAACATCGTGCCCGTCCCAGCGCAGGTAGCCGAAGTAGCCGCTGTTCTTGATTTTGCAGCTGATGTTCGACTGGCTGTTGAGCAGCGAGATGACCAGCGAGTGTCGGGACGCCGTCTTTCCCACGATGCCCACGATTCCCTTGCCACTGACGACTCCCATCTCGGGACGTATGCCGTCGGCACTTCCGCGGTCGATGGTGATGAAGTTGTCTGCACGGTCGAGGGTGTTGTTGACGACGTGTGCCTTGATGCGCCGGTAGTCTGCAAGTGCGGCGCGGCTCATGCTGTCGGTCATGGTGGAGTCGGCGGTCAGCTCGGCGAGGGTCGCGCGCAGTGTGGCGACCTCATGCTCCAGGTCGAGGTTGCGGTCGGTGAGGGTGTCGTTGACCGCCTTCAGATGGAAGTAGCCGGTGATGTCGCCCGAGATGTCGTAGAGCGTGCCGCAGACGCGGTTCGCCGATGAGAAGTAGACGCTGCCCTGGTAGTTGTTGAAGCGGAAGAGCAGCACGCAGCACACCACCTCCAGCAGGACAAAGAGGAAGCAGTGGCTGTATCTCATCAGGAATTCGAGCAGGTTTCGCACGGGCAAACGGGTTAAAGGGGAGACGCTGAAATAAGAAAGAATGAAGAGGGTATGTCATGCTGCGGTATCGGGACACACTCTCTCCATTCCTTTACACACGTTGGGTTCCTGTCATCGCATCAGGAAGGGGAACTTCTCGATGTTCTTCAGGGCGATGCCTGTCCCCTTTGCCACGCTGTGCAGGGGGTCTTCGGCGATGTGGAACGGTATGTTGATCTTGTCGGTCAGACGCTTGTCGAGTCCGCGCAGCAGGGCACCGCCACCGGCGAGGTAGATTCCGTTATGGACGATGTCGGCATAGAGCTCGGGCGGTGTGTTCTCGAGCGCGTTGAGCACGGCAGTCTCGATTTTGGCGATGGACTTCTCCAGGCAGTGTGCAATCTCCTGGTAGCCGACGGGGACTTCCATGGGGAGTGCGGTGATGCGGTTCGGTCCGTAGACGGTGTAGTCCTCGGGGGCATCGTTGCCCAGGTCGGTCAGCGCGGCTCCCACGGCAATCTTGATGCGTTCGGCCATGCGCTCGCTCACCTTCACGTTGTGCTGACGGCTCATGTACTCCTGGATGTCCGCCGTAAAGTCGTCACCGGCAATGCGGATGGAACTGTTCGTCACGATGCCTCCCAGCGAGATGACGGCAATCTCGGTCGAGCCGCCGCCTATGTCGACGATCATGTTTCCTTCAGGTGCCTGCACGTCCAGTCCGACACCGATAGCGGCCGCCATCGGCTCGAAGATGAGGTATACATCCCGTCCGCCGGCATGTTCAGCCGAGTCACGCACGGCACGCAGTTCCACTTCCGTACTGCCCGAGGGCACTCCGATGACCATCCTCAGTGAAGGCGAGAAGAGGCGGTGTCCGGTGTTCACCTTCTTGATGAGTCCCCGCATCATCTGCTCGCAGGCGTTGAAGTCGGCAATCACTCCGTCGCGCAGGGGGCGCACGGTGCGGATGTGCGGGTTTTCCTTCTCGTACATCATCTTTGCCTTCTCTCCCACAGCGATCATCTTGTCCGTACGGCGGTCAAGCGCCACGACCGACGGTTCGTCGACCACAATCTTGTCATTGCTGATGATGATTGTGTTCGCCGTTCCCAGGTCCATGGCTATCTCTTGAGTAAATGAAAATAATCCCATAATTTCAATGCAGCGTTAATGTTGTGAATGAAGAATGAAAAATGAAGAATGAAGCATCAGGCACCGTCTCCGGCTCCTCATTCTTCACCCTTCATCCTTCATCGGTTTAGTGTTTGAAGTGACGGATACCGGTCATCACCATGGCCATGCCGTGCGCGTTGCAATAGTCCACCGACTCGGCGTCGCGGATGGAACCGCCCGGCTGGATGACTGCTGTCACACCTTCCTTCCCGGCAATCTCCACGCAGTCGCCGAAGGGGAAGAAGGCGTCGCTCGCCATGACGGCCCCTTCGAGGTCGAAGCCGAAGTTGTGTGCCTTCTCGATGGCCTGCTTGAGCGCGTCGACGCGCGAGGTCTGTCCCACGCCGCTGGCGATGAGCTGCTTGCCTTTAGCCAGCACGATGGCGTTGCTCTTGCTGTTCTTCACAATCTTGTTGGCGAAGAGCATGTCTTCGATTTCAGCGTCGGTGGCAGCCTTGTCGGTCACTTGCTTCAGGTTGTCGCGGGTCTCGATGTCCAGGTCGCGGTCTTGCACGAGGACTCCGTTGAGCAATGAGCGGAACTGCTTCTTGGGCAGCTCTACGTCCTTGCGCACGAGGATGATGCGGTTCTTCTTCTGCTCGAGAATCTGCAGGGCATCCATGTCGTAGTCGGGGGCAATGATGACCTCAAAGAAGATTTTGTTGATTTCTTCTGCCGTAGCCTTGTCAACGGACTCGTTGGTGATGAGTACGCCTCCGAAGGCAGATACGGGGTCGCCTGCCAGTGCGTCTTTCCAGGCTTGGAGCAGGGTCGGACGCGAAGCCAGTCCGCAGGCGTTGTTATGTTTCAGGATGGCGAAGGTGATCTCGTCGAATTCGTCGATCAGGTCGACGGCAGCATTGATGTCAAGCAGGTTGTTGTACGAGATTTCCTTGCCGTGTATCTGGTCGAACATGGCATCGAGGTTGCCATAGAAGTATCCTTTCTGGTGGGGGTTCTCTCCGTAGCGCAACTGTTTCTGGTCCTCCACGGCGCAACGGAATGCAGAGCACTCGTCGCCATCGAAGTAGTTGAATATGGCGGAGTCATAGTGTGACGACACGGCGAATGCCTCTTTGGCGAACCAGCGGCGCTCTTCGAGTGTCGTGTTGGCACCGCGCTCCATCAGGATGTCGCGCAGGGGTTTATATTGTGCCTGGCTGGCAACGATGACCACATCACGGAAGTTCTTTGCTCCGGCACGGATCAGCGAGATGCCGCCGATGTCAATCTTCTCGATGATGGCTTGCTCTTCAGCGCCGGAAGCCACCGTGTCTTCGAACGGATAGAGGTCGACAATCACCAGGTCGATTTCAGGAATTGCATATTCAGCCATCTGCGCACGGTCGCCTTCCTCGGCGCGGCGTGCCAGGATTCCTCCGAACACTTTCGGGTGAAGGGTCTTCACGCGGCCTCCCAGGATGGAGGGGTAGCTGGTCAGCTCTTCCACCGCCTTACAGGGGAAGCCCAATGATTCGATGAACTGGCGAGTGCCTCCTGTGGAAAGAAACTCTACACCTTCTTCGTGGAGTTTGGTCAAAATCTCATCCAAACCTTCTTTGTGGTAGACCGACACCAGAGCGGTCTTTATCTTCTTCGTTGCAGACATTTAATAATAGATTTAGCGATTTTCGTGCAAAGGTAGGAATTTTGCTATATACTAGTTCGTAATGTTCCCAATTTCTAATAAAAAATAACACCGTCGCTCACACCGACTTCCACAGTCAGGGGGCGGGAGGCGTCCACCGGACGGCAGTCCACTCCGTTCTTTCCCCGTGAAGAGATTTGACGGAAGTGCGTTTGTCCGGCAAACGACAGGTCGAGCGTCAGCCGCAGAGGCTGTTTCCGTCCGTTGATTGCCGCCACGAACCAGCGGCTTCCCGAGCGTCGCGCCAGCACGGCATATTCTCCGGGACGTCCGTCAATCAGGCGTGTTTCATCCCAGGACGCGGGAACGTCCGTCAGGTAGTCGAAGACGAAGGAGGGGAATGCCTCCAGGTCAGCGGGAACCAACCCATAGTGCTGTACACCAGAGTGAAGCACCACCGGCAGTGCCAGTTCGAAGGCAGCGGTCGTGGAGCGCATCACCGGACGTCCGCCGTCCATGCCCAGCTGCTCGCCAAGCACAACCGGTGTGAAGTCGACAGGAGCCACGGCATTGCGCGTGAAGACCAGCATGGCGATGTGGCGGGCACGTTCGTCCTCCACCTGGCGGTCGACCATGGCACGCTCCATCCCCATCACAGCCTCGGCGGTAAGCACATTGGGGTACATACGCTCCCAGCCCCGCGGCAGGGCGGCTCCGTGCAGGTTGACAGCCAGTCCGAAGCTGTTGGCATCCTCCACCAGGTCCTCATAGAACCGGAGAGCCTCCTGTTGGTCATGCCCGAAGAAATTGACCTTGATGCCTGCTACGCCGATGCTCTTCAGCCAGCCCATCTCCTTCAGACGGTCTTCGTGCGTCCGCAGACATCCCTTGGGAGTCTTCGCCTGCCCCTTCTTGTCAACGCTGCAGTTGTACCACAGCCACAGCCCCACGCCCCGTTCACGGGCGTATGCCGCCAAGTCTGCCATCCGTTCGCGTCCGATACGGACGTCCCAACAGGCATCCACCAGGCAATATTCGAAGCCCAGGGTGTCTGCCAGGTCGATGAAATGCTTCTGTTCCTCATACGTCGTAGCCTCGTCGCCGTAGCGCAACCAGCTCCAGGCAGCACGGCCGGGACGGTAGGCTCTCGTCGGTTTGAACTCCTCCGTCGCCAGGTCGGTCGCCCACGTATTCTCCACCACATCGCTCAGGTGAGGCGACACGACCAGCACGCGCCAGGGAGTCGCATTGTTGAACACGGGATAGTCCACCGTCTTCCTGCCGTTCTTCACGGACTCGGGATAGGCGATGCGCAGGTTACCGATGCTGTCGCCTTCTGCCAGGTGGGTGCCGCAGTAGTTGCCACGCACCGCCGTCTCCGTCAGCAGGGTCCAGTAGGTCTGTTCGCCTGCGGACGACTGCACCAGTGCGGGATAGCACCAGCCTGCATGACCGGCGGAAGTATGTGTGATGGGCACGCCGATTTCATAGGCAGCCTCGTAACGGGGGACGATGCTCCCGTCGGCACGGCGATGTTCCGAGATGGGCAGGAAATAGCCTTTGGCTTCCTTGGGGAACGTGAAAGCCGTGTAGTCATCGAGCACGCGGATGTTCCGCTTGCCGGGCATGCGGTAGCGGAAGGCCACCCCCGTCTCGCTGATGCCTACTTCCACCTGGAGGCGGTAGCCGTCGGCATTGACCAACGAAAACACGGCATTGTTCCGTGCGGCATCGACTTCCGAGCGTTTACCCGCCGACAGATGGTACACGGAACGCACCGCCTCCACCTGGGGCTGCGCCTCGATCTTGATGCGTTTTTCAAAGGAGCCTTCCGATGTGTTCATCCCCAGACGGACGGACACCACCCGTCGCCTGTCGACACCGTAAATATCCAGGAAGGGGATGCCCCGGCTCACACGCACCTCGGCTTCCAGCCTTTCTTCCGGACTGCCGACGACCTTGCGCGCCGTGCATCCGGTAAAACATATTAATAAGGAAAAGAAGAGACCGGCTAAAAAGAAATGTTTTGCATTCATGGACGGAAATTTTAGAGGACACCCCTCCGCCAGGAAAGAAGGGAGGGGCGGAAAACAAAAAAAGTCGAGCTATACTCGACTTCCGTGGGCGTTGAGGGATTCGAACCCCCGACCCTCTGCTTGTAAGGCAGATGCTCTGAACCAGCTGAGCTAAACGCCCGATTGCTTTATTATCGGAACAAAAGACTGAATTTCGGAGATGTGGGCGTTGAGGGATTCGAACCCCCGACCCTCTGCTTGTAAGGCAGATGCTCTGAACCAGCTGAGCTAAACGCCCGAAGTCTTTTGTTTCAAAAGCGATGCAAAGGTAGGGCTTTATTTGACATTTGCAAAACATTCGCCCGCTTTTTTTCAAGAAATATGTAAAAAACATCCGCCTCTCCTGCCCCACCCCAAGAAACGTCCGGCTGAAGGCTTCCAAGGGAACATGACACTACCGCCGATATTCGAGCATCAACGGACCAATGATACCGGAAGGGACAAGGCTGTCCGAGGGAGAAGCTATCTCCGGAAAGGCGTACGTGTAACGTTGGGACAAAGGCAAAGAGGCATCCCCAATCATCCGGTTCATCAAGGAGTTTGCGACCTGTATCTCAAGGACATTTTCTCCTTCACGGAGCAGCCCTGTCACCTCGATTTCCCAAGGCGAACACCATACTGTTCCGGCGTCCTGTCCGTTCACAATCACTCGTGCTGCACCTGCCAACGTGGAAAACCTCAGGAAGACTTTCTCATCCGGCACCCGGCGATGCACCGTGAAACTGTTCCGATAGACAGCCGTACCGGAATAATAACGGATGCGCGAGTCAACATGTCGGGTCCAGTCAGTCAGACTATCCAGTACAACGGTTCCGGGTCCTCCCCAACGTGGGTCGAAGGTAACCTCCCAAGGTCCATCCAACAGACTCCTCCGTCCACTTCCTTGCCAGGACACAGGCGGCAGAGGGACCGGTGCATCGGACAGCACGACAAAATAAGCCTCGTGGGGTGCCATACGTAACGGCACGCTTGTATAAGCTCCGTCCGCCGATGACGGAAGTTGGTAGCGGCGTCCGTCTACCGGCGTCCAAAGTTCAGCCGTACGCCTCCGTGAACGGAAGGTGAACGTGTCTGTCAGCACCCGGTCGGAGCGGTTATCCAGAAAATAGACATCAGCATCCTTCAGCTGACGGTGTACGAAGTAGAGCACCGGTTTCACAGCAGTCTGCGACATCGAGATATCAGGAGAAAGTCCCGCCTCCTTCATCGCTTCCGCCAAAGGCATCCCCCAATAAACGGTTCCTCTGCCATACCGGTGACTGCCACGCGGAAGAGGTCTCTCTCCCCACAACCGGGCAACCCACTCCCGGTATCCGGACTCATCCTCCTCCTCAGCGTAGGAAGGCGACCCGACAGGACGTGGACCATACACAGGCACCCCCTTGTCAACAAACTCCGCAATCTTCTGCAACGCAGCGAGCGTCAATTCCCCGTTCCGTGGTAACACGACCATGCGGTAACTCATTCCATCGGGCAGGACGATTTGTCCATCACGGGCCTCCATCCGTGCGAACAGCGCATCCGAAGTAAAAGCATCAAAGTCGAAACCGGAAGGGATGTCAGGCAAACGGTGAGTCAAAATCTTCACTGGAGCATTCTCGCCCAAATAGACTGCCAGGTCAATCACCGGACGTCCCTGACGCATCACATAAGAGAGGCGTGACTGGTAATCCCAAAAGCCACGACTGTATTCCCAACAGGTATTGTTGCGGTTGAGACAGTAATGACGCCCTCCGCCGGTATTCCCCGGGATGCGGTCAAGCCAGGGCTGATAGGCAGACGCACACACCACAAACTCGTTCAGCCCGAAACAATAGGCATAGTCGGCCAGTGACTTCAAGTAAGCCAGCGAGTGGGAATATTTCGCATCGGTAAAGGCCTCACCGGATGCAATTGTCTTGCCGTACAGATGGGCGGCAGAAGAACACTCCTTAATGTCGTAATTGCCGTCGGGATGAATTGCCCAGAACTCACCCTGGGGCTTGGATACCCGTCCTTTTGCCTGAATCGGATCTGCCACGATACACAAGGCATTGCCCGTCGCCTGCGCCGTAAAGTCCAGCCCACGCTCCCGGCACAGATGCTCGAAGGTAGCATAGTAGTTATCCGCTATCAAATC
>NZ_LT985808.1:0-947527 GCF_900291465.1 Bacteroides sp. Marseille-P3684 | reverse complement strand
GGACAATGCCCGGCTTCTCTGGTTCTCCTTCATATCTTTACAAACAAACATCAGCAGTACAAGACCGGATAGAAAGGTCTCCATCCTATTCGGAATCCTGAAGCTCCAGAAAGGAGGTGTTCCAGCCGCACCTTCCGGTACGGCTACCTTGTTACGACTTAGCCCCAGTCACCGGTTTTACCCTAGGACGACCCTCGCGGTTACGTACTTCAGGTACCCCCGGCTCCCATGGCTTGACGGGCGGTGTGTACAAGGCCCGGGAACGTATTCACCGCGCCATGGCTGATGCGCGATTACTAGCGAATCCAGCTTCGTGGAGCCGGGTTGCAGGCTCCAGTCCGAACTGGGAGGGGTTTTCGGGATTGGCATCCTGTCGCCAGGTAGCGGCCTTCTGTACCCCCCATTGTAACACGTGTGTAGCCCCGGACGTAAGGGCCGTGCTGATTTGACGTCATCCCCACCTTCCTCGCATCTTACGATGGCAGTCCCGGCAGAGTCCCCAGCTTTACCTGATGGCAACTGCCGGCAAGGGTTGCGCTCGTTATGGCACTTAAGCCGACACCTCACGGCACGAGCTGACGACAACCATGCAGCACCTCCACAACCGCTATTGCTAGCTGTCGCGTTTCCGCGACATTCGGTTGCAGTTCAAGCCCGGGTAAGGTTCCTCGCGTATCATCGAATTAAACCACATGTTCCTCCGCTTGTGCGGGCCCCCGTCAATTCCTTTGAGTTTCACCGTTGCCGGCGTACTCCCCAGGTGGAATACTTAATGCTTTCGCTTGGCCGCTGACATTGTATCGCCAACAGCGAGTATTCATCGTTTACCGTGTGGACTACCAGGGTATCTAATCCTGTTTGATACCCACACTTTCGAGCATCAATGTCAGTTACAGCTTGGTGCACTGCCTTCGCAATCGGAGTTCTTCGTGATATCTAAGCATTTCACCGCTACACCACGAATTCCATGCACCTCAACTGCACTCAAGGCTCCCAGTTTCAACTGCAGTCCTACGGTTGAGCCGCAGAATTTCACAACTGACTTAAAAGCCCATCTACGCTCCCTTTAAACCCAATAAATCCGGATAACGCTCGCATCCTCCGTATTACCGCGGCTGCTGGCACGGAGTTAGCCGATGCTTATTCATAAGGTACATACAAACACCTACACGTAAGCGACTTTATTCCCTTATAAAAGAAGTTTACAACCCATAGGGCAGTCATCCTTCACGCTACTTGGCTGGTTCAGGCTCGCGCCCATTGACCAATATTCCTCACTGCTGCCTCCCGTAGGAGTTTGGACCGTGTCTCAGTTCCAATGTGGGGGACCTTCCTCTCAGAACCCCTATCCATCGTCGGTTAGGTGGGCCGTTACCCCGCCTACTGCCTAATGGAACGCATCCCCATCCTTTACCGGTTCGCACCTTTAATTGAATCCCCATGCGGGAATCCAATGCCATCGGGTATTAATCTTACTTTCGCAAGGCTATCCCCGAGTAAAGGGCAGGTTGGATACGTGTTACTCACCCGTGCGCCGGTCGCCATCCGAATTTCATTGCTGAAACTCTATGCTGCCCCGCGACTTGCATGTGTTAAGCCTGTAGCTAGCGTTCATCCTGAGCCAGGATCAAACTCTTCATTGTAATGAATTTCTTTAATCTCTTTTGCCCGGATTTCCGATTTCCTTTTGACTTATTGTCCAGGTTTTGACGTTGACCTTTCATACCCATTCCGCTGATTACCAATCATCAGCAGAGCTCTTGTACTACTTGTCTGTTTGTTGCATTCTTTTCAAGTATCTAACGCTTTGCAGCGGCTTTCCTTATCGAAAGCGGATGCAAAGGTAGAGCTTTTGCATATACACTCCAAACATTCTTCGCACTTTTTTTGAATATTTTTTGAGGCTTTCTCCTAAGGGTTTCATTCACAGATATGTTTTACAACATGTTTTTCAGGGATTGTTTCGTGGATGTGACGGGGAAACGGGTGAGAAATGGCGGATTGGTATGGAGAGAATAGGGTGCTTATTTGCGTTTGTTTACATTTTAAAAGGGAATTACAGAAATGACGGGTCTGGGAGATACATATAATAATGTAGGGGCGACCGGTCTGGTCGCCCGGTCCAATCATCATTGCCCCGTTATTATGGGCGACCAGACCGGTCGCCCCTACATTCGTGGGGTGGACGTTCCGGAATTACGTTTTGACAAAATGTCAAACGAAGGGGGCTATAATGTCTTTCCTCGCACCAAAATACGATTTGGTGGGTTCGGAGGGCCTTCTCGGGCGATTTGCAAAATACAGATTGATGCAGGCAGGGGTGCTGGAACAACATTCCGGAGGGTGTTGGGAACGGATGGGTGTCCTTTTTCTGTTTTCGGTTCCTAATGGTTCCCTTTTTATTACCTTCCGATTTGTTGACACGGCACACCTTCTGGAGAAGGAAACCCGGTGTTTTTGTGTTTCAATTTCCAAAGATTTGACTTCCGGGCGCGAAACAATTGTGTTTGGCAGGTGAAACTATATTGTTTGACGCGGCAAACTATATTGTTTGGCGCGCGAAACAATATTGTTCCGGGCACGTTTTGCCTGTTTTTCGAAAATGAAATGTATAGTTTTCTAAAATGAAGGGCTTTTTTCGGGCATTCCGTTTGCAATCATTCACGTTTCGTCTCCAGATTATCGGATTTTCGAAAAGGACGAGTTAGCGGAAAAGGGGGATTTTGATGTTTCTGTATGGTGAAGAGGCTAAAAGCATGGCAAAATGTTATCCGGCACAACAAATGGAGGATAAGTGAAGGAGGCACACGGGAAAGCCGGATGTTCGTCTGCTTTTTTCATCCGTCTGCTTATCATGTTATCCTAAAAATACGTATTTTTGCGACCGAACACAAACATGTCTTGTAACGAAAAAATGTCGGAGTCGGAGAGAAATATCCTGTTTGAGGACTTATTCAAATCACATTTCCACCAGCTGTATGTGCATGCCTGCGGCTATGTGCAGGATGAGGAGTGTGCCAAGGACATCGTACACGACTCTTATTGCTACCTCTGGGAACACTTCGACCGCTATGCCGACAACTCTTCCTTTCTCACCTTGCTGTATACATTCGTCCGAAGCCGTTGCATCGACCATCTGCGACAGAACCGGGTGCAGGAAAACTACCTCCTCCAGCGTCCGGAGGACGACGTCCGCGAGGAAGACGACTACGAGGACTATGAACAGGTTCTCGAACGGGTGATGGCAGCCATCCGACGTTTTCCCCCGCAGACACGGCGCGTATTTACCGACTGTGTGTTCCGCCACCTCAGCTACAAGGAGACGGCAGAACATCTCGGCATCAGTCCGCTGACCGTCAAGACCCTCATGGCACGCGCCCTCAAGCAGCTCCGTCAGCAAAAAGAATTTTTTTCACCCGTCGTTGTACTCCTTTTGCATGCCTTCTCCGTTCTATAGGCAAAGCATGAGGAAACATGGAACATGACAACGACTTGGATTATGCCCTGAAGGTGCTCGCCCAGCGGGAGCTGGAGCTGACACCGGAGTTCCGTCGGTGGATAAAGGACCGACGGCACCGGGAACTGTACACGCAGCTCAAGGCGATGTACGACGCCATCGGCATGAACGAAGATGCCCTGCCCGACACACAGGCAGAGTGGGAACGCCTGCAACGGGGCGTCCGTGAAAAGAGACACGCCTTCACACCCCGGGCGGCTCACGAGAGTCCGGGACACCGGAAGCTGACCGTCCGCCTCATCGGCATCGCAGCGTCAGTCTGCCTGCTCGTGTGGATTGGCACGGGCATACACTCCCGACTGTCGGAACCGGAAGTCCTCACCCTCACCCGGATGGACCCTCATCCGCAGGAAATCACACTGAGCGATGACGGGGGACAGAGTGTCCTCGTCCTCTCCAAGCAGACGGACGCTGACACGCTCTCTACCTTGGGTGCTACCCTGACGGACGGAACGGAGCTGGCGTACGGACAAGAGCAGGCGGCGTCCGCCGAACCCCGGCAACAGACCCTGCGAACACCTCGGGGAAAAGACTTCAGGCTGGTACTCGCCGACGGGACCACCGTCTGGCTCAACGCAGAGAGTACGCTGGAGTATCCCTCGCACTTCGATGGAGAGGAGCGCGTGGTCCGGCTGACGGGAGAAGCTTACTTCCGGGTAGCACCCGACCCCGAACATCCGTTCATCGTGCAGACGCCCCGACTGGAGGCACAGGTGCTGGGAACGGGCTTCAACGTCTGCGCCTACGAAGGCAGCCGTCCGCATGTCACCCTCGTGGAAGGGAAGCTTGCCGTCGCCAGCCCCCATTACCACCTGCTGCTGCGTCCGGGTGAAAACGCCGAACTGGACGAAGACGGAAGCATCCGCATCCGGGAAGTGGACACACGCGTCTACACGGCATGGATGGACGGCTACTTCTACTTCGACAACGCCTCCCTCGCCGACATCGCCCGCGCACTGGGCGAATGGTACAACCTCACCGTGGACATCGCCGACCCGCGGGCTGCCGACTACCACTTCACGCTCTGGGTCAACCGACGGGAGAGCATCGCCCACGTGGTCAGCACCCTCAACGAGCTGGGCAAGGTCAAAGCCTCGCTGGACGCACACACCCTGACAATCAACTGAACTATTAACCCCTATAACACAGACACACTATGGAGCTGAGAAAGAACACCTCGTCCTGCCATCCACTCCACCGGGGCTTCCCCTTGGGCAAGCACTCGATGAAGTACGTCCTGGCAGCCTTCCTGCTCGCGGGACCTGCCGCTGCCGAAGCGCAGAACCTGCAACAGGCCATCACGCTGCAAGTCAACAACACCTCACTGGCTGTGGTACTGAAACAGATCAGCCAGGCGTCGGGCTACAAAATCAACTTCAACACCGAAGACCTGCAAGGGCTGACCGCCACCCTCAACACCGGAGGCAAGAAGATGACCGTCGCCGACATCCTGAACCGCCTGAGTGCCGACCTGCCCATCCGCTACCGGATGGAGAAGGACTTCATCACCGTCAGCCGGAAGGACCGTCCGCAACCGGAACAGGCACGGGAGAAACGCCGCGTCAGCGGTTACGTCTTCGACGAGTCCAATGAACCGCTGCCGGGCGTCAGTGTCCGCGTGGAAGGTGAAGAGGGAGGAAACATCACCTCGGTCGACGGAAAATACCTGATTGCCGTCCCGTCAGAGGGTGCCACCCTCATCGTGTCGTACATCGGCATGGAGACCCAGCGGGTGCATATCGCCGCAGGTACCACCGACGTGACACGCAACATCGTCCTCAAGAACGACGCCGAGAAGCTCAGCGAGGTGGTCGTGACGGGTATCTTCAACAGCACCCGCGAGAGCTATACGGGTGCCGCCAGCACGTTCACCCACAAGCAACTGTCGGAGTCGGGTAACCGCAGCCTCATCTCGACCCTGCGCAACCTCGACCCGAGCTTCAACATTGCCGACAACCTCGCCATCGGTTCCGACCCGAACAGCCTGCCCAGCATCACCATCCGTGGTGCATCGGCGCTGCCGACCGACGTGCAGGACATGCAGGTGAGCGCCGACAACCAGCGCACCGCCAACCAGCCGCTCTTCATCCTCGACGGCTTCGAGATTTCACTGACGCGCTTCATGGACCTCGACGAGAGCCAGGTGGAGAGCATCACCCTCCTGAAGGACGCCAACGCCACCGCACTCTACGGTTCGAAAGGTTCGAACGGCGTCGTGGTCATCACCAGCAAACCCATCGAACCGGGCAAGCTGCGCTTCAGCTACAAGGGAACCCTCAGCGTGGAAGCGCCCGACCTGACATCATACAACCTCATGAACGCACGCGAGAAGCTGGAGTATGAACGGCTCGCCGGACTGTATGAGGCAGACGACGTCCAGACCGACCAGGACCTGAAGTCGCTCTACAACCAGCGGCGCATGGACGTGGAACGCGGCGTGAACACCTACTGGATGAAGTATCCCATCCGTACGGGCGTCGGCTCGCGCCACAATGTCTCCATCGAGGGAGGCGACGAACACCTGCGCTATGGTGCCGCCATCACCTACAACAACGTCGAGGGAGCCATGAAGGGG
Source organism: Bacteroides sp. Marseille-P3684 (assembly GCF_900291465.1). GTDB lineage: Bacteria > Bacteroidota > Bacteroidia > Bacteroidales > Bacteroidaceae > Phocaeicola_A. Next base: position 941,435 of record NZ_LT985808.1, on the reverse strand, counting down.
TCCGACCGCAACACGCTCTCGGGCAACATGTTCCTGCAATACCGTTACAAGAACTTCACCTTCCAGAACAACCTGCAAATCACCAACACCACCTCGAACAACTCGCCCTACGGCTCCTTCAGCGAATACTGTGCCCTCAACTCCTACTACACGCCCTACGACGAGGAAGGCAACCTGAAGAAGACGCTCGAGGACTTCTACTACCCGATGACCGGCGACCGCAACACAGTCTACAACCCGCTCTACAACGCCTACCTCCCGCGGAAGGACAGCAGCGAGTACACCGAAATCACCAACAACTTCTCCGTCGAGTGGTACATCCTGCCCGAGCTCTTCCTGCGCGGACAGTTCTCCTACACGAAGCAGACGAGCCGCTCGGACCTCTACTACCCTGCCAGCGACACGATGTTCGACACCTACACCGGGGAGGACTACAAGCGGAAGGGACAGTACACCTACGGCACGGGGGACTCGCAGAGCTACGAGGGGCGCTTCACGCTCAACTACTCGAAGACCTTCCGCGACGTGCACCAGCTCTTTGCAGGACTGGGTATCACCGTCAACGAATCCAGCGCAGAGAACTACAGCATCGTGGGTGAAGGCATCTCGGTCGACAACATGGACTTCCTGGGCATGGCGAACCAGTATGAACAGGACGGACGCCCCTACGGAACGGAATCCATCTCGCGTGGCTTCGGTGCCCTGTTCAACCTGAACTACACCTACGACCGGCGCTACTTCGTCGACCTGAACGGCAAGTACGACGGCTCTTCCCAGTTCGGTGCCAACAATCACTTCGCGCCCTTCTGGTCCACGGGTGTGGGCTGGAACATCCAGAACGAGAAGTTCATGGAGAACCTGCGGTGGATCAACATCGCCCGCCTGAGAATGTCGTACGGTATCACCGGTTCGCAGAACTTCGCCTCCTACCTCTCCATCCGCTCCTATCAGGACTTCGGCGGCATCAGCACACAGAACTGGTACGGCGTCTACCTGATGGCATACGGCAACCCCGACCTGCAATGGCAGAAGACCTCGCAGTACAACTTCGGTCTCGACCTGGAGCTGCTCAACCGACGGCTGACCTTCAGTATCGACGTCTACAACAAGATTACCAACGACCTGCTCGCTGACGTGAACATGCCCATCTCCGGCGGTTTCGAGAGCTACAAGGCAAACGTCGGCAAGGTGCAGAACCGCGGTTACGAGCTCAGCGCCTCGGCACAGCTCATCCGCGACGTGGAACGCGACCTGCGCTGGACCGTCGGCGTGAAGATGGCACACAACGAGAACCAGGTGAAGGAAATCTCCAACTCGCTGGAGAACCTCAACGAAGACCTGCTCAACCAGGACTCCTACAACCCGAGCTTCATCTACCGCGAAGGCGAGTCAATGAACACCATCTACGCCGTTCCCTCGAAGGGCATCGACCCGAGCACGGGACGGGAAATCTTCGTGAAGCGCGACGGGACGGAAACCTTCGAATGGGACGCTGCCGACCAGGTGCCTTGCGGCGTGGCAGAGCCCAAGATACAGGGTACGCTCAACAGCAACATCCGCTGGCGCGGCATCACCTTCAACATGGTCTTCGGCTACCGCTGGGGAGGAAAGTCCTACAACAGTACCCTCGCCTCGAAGGTGGAGAACATTGCACCCTATGGCAATGCCGACCGCCGCGTGCTCTACGACCGCTGGAGCCAGCCGGGCGACGTAGCGCTCTACAAGGGTGTGCAGGACATGACCGAGACACGCCCCACCTCGCGCTTCGTCTTCAAGGACAATGCCTTCTACTGCTCTTCGCTCAACCTGGGCTACGAGTTCCCCACCGAGTGGACACAGCGCAACCTGGGCATCTCCTACCTGGCGCTCAACGGCTACCTCGAAGACCTGTTCTACAAGTCGACCATCAAGCGCGAACGCGGTACCGACTATCCGTTCTCCCGCAAGTTCTCGCTTTCACTCACAGTCAGATTCTAACCCCTCAACACCAACAGACGTATGAAAAAAGCATATTATCCCATACTATTCCTCCTGCTCGCCCTCTGCTCCGCCTGCAACGACTGGCTCGACGTGAACCCCCGTTCGCAAATCAAGGGCGAAGAGCTCTACAAGAGTGAGGACGGCTTCAAGAAGGCGCTCAACGGCGTCTACATCAACATCGCCAAGGAAGGACTCTACGGACGGCAGACGACCATGTACTTCACCGACGCCCTCGCGCGGCTGTGGAAGGACCCGTCGCTCAACACCGACGTACTCTACGCCATCAACCGCTTCGACTACACCCACCAGAACGTGGAGCCGCTGGTCAGCTCCATCTTCCTGACCTACTACAACTCCATCGCCCAGCTTAACGACCTGCTGAAGAACCTCGACGAGCGGACCGACGTGACCTTCCGCTACAACAACGACAAGCTGCTCCGCGGCGAAGCGCTCGGACTGCGTGCCTTCCTGCACCTCGACGTGCTCCGCATGTTCGGTCCCATGCCGCAGACAGCTACCGACGGCACCCTTGCCGTCCCCTACGTGACGGAGATTACCAACGAGACCTCCAAGCTCGTGTCGAAGACGTGGGGCGAGGTCTTCACGCTCATGGAGAAGGACCTGCTCGACGCCAAGGCCCTCCTGGAGGAGTATGACCCCGTCGTGACCGCCACCATGCGCCAGCTGGAGGACACCTATTATATAGGTACGGAGGGCATGCCCGAGGACGAATGGCAGTACTTCCGCCACGGACGCTTCAACTACTACGCCGTGCTCGGCACCCTCGCCCGCATGTATCACTGGAAGGGCGACAAGGAGCAGGCTGCCGCCTATGCCCGTCAGGTCATCGAGTCGGAGAAGTTCCCCCTCGCCACCGAAGAGACCCTCTCGCAGAGCGGCTCCGACCTGGTGATGTATGACGAGCACCTCTTCGACATCGACAACCCCGACCTGCAGGACATCGTCGAACCGCTCTTCTCCACACAGACCGCCAGCCTCAACCAGGATGAAGGCGCCCTGGACGTGGCTTACGAGAGCGACGTGCACAACAGCGACATCCGCTACCGCAACCGCCGTTACTGGGAGACGGTGACCTACCAGCAGAGCGTCATCACCCACTTCCGCAAGTACACCGGCAACAACACCAACGCCAGCTCGAACCGCGTCCCCCTGTTACGCTCCGTGGAGATGTACTTCATCCTGATGGAGGATGCCCCCATCGCCGAGCTGCAGACATGGCTTGACCCCTACATCGTGGCACGCTCCCTCACCCGGACCGCCATCGAGGGCACGCTCACGACCGAGAGCGAGATCGTCGCCTTCCTCGAAAAGGAATACCGCAAGGAGTTCTACGGCGAGGGACAGCTCTTCTACTTCTACAAGCGTCACGGCTACACCGCCTACACCTGGCCCAGCTCCTACACGCTGCCCCAGAACGCACTCGTCGTACCCAAGCCCGACGGACTGACCGATTTCGAATAACCCCGACAAACGCACAACATCATGAAACAGATATACACTGCACTCGCCTGCCTGGCAGCCCTGCTGGGGTCCGCCACTGCCTGTACGGAAAATGAGATGGAGGTTTATCAGAACGACCCCGCCATCTACTTCAACCACGAAGATGCCGACAGCATCGCCTACTCGTTCTTCACACTCGACTCGCACATCCCCCGCGACACCGTCTGGGTGGAAGCCCTCACCATGGGCATGCCTTCCGACCAGAGCCGTCCCTTCAGCCTCGTACAGGCAAACAGCGGCGACGCCGATGCCGCACAGCCGGGCGTACACTACGTCCCCTTTGACGATGCAGAGGTGCGCGACTCCATCTGCATCAGCGCCGGGGAGGTGTCGCGCCTCATCCCCGTCATCCTCCTGCGCGACGAGTCGCTCAAGGCGGCGACCTACAAGCTCGTGCTTGCCGTACAGGGCAACGAGTACTTCCGTCCGGGCATCGACGCCTGGCGCACCTACACCGTGACCATCACCGATACCGCCATCAAGCCCACCATCTGGGACAGCTACTGGAGCTACTACCTCGGCACGTCATGGGGACCGGAGAAGTTGCGCTTCGCCATCGAGGCTACCGGCTACAAGGACTTCAACGAGCGTCCGCTCGACCCGGGACTGGGCAGCTGGATGTACACCGTCTGCTCCCAACAGCTGGAGGAGTACAACGCCGAACACCCCGACAACCCGCTGTGTGAGGCGGACGGCACCCCCGTATCCTTCGATTATTAACCTTCCGTAAACCAACCATTATGATACGTAAACCTCTTGCATACCTCACGATGCTGCTGGCGCTGGCAGGCACCGCATCCTGCATCGACGACAAAGGCAACTACACCTACATCCCTGCCGAAGAAATGTTCCCCGTCAACATCTCCGTCCCTGAAGCGGAGGAGAACGACAACTTCCTGCGCGGAGTCAAGGGCGACGCCTTCCATGTGGAAGCTCAAGTGAGCGGACTCGAAGGAGGCAGCGGCGCCTACAGCTTCCTCTGGTACGCCTTCCCCAACATCAGCGGCGTAACGACCGACGAACGGGTGGAGCTGGGCACCGAGCAGAACCTCGACCTGCCGAGCCTCACGCTCAAGTCGGGCGACTGGATTCTCTGTTTCCGCGTGACCGACAACGAGCTGGGTGTGTTCAAGGAGAGCCAGATCAACCTGACCGTCAGCTCCTCGTCCTTCAACCGCGGATGGTACATCATGAAGGCTAAGGACGATGTGGCGGACGTGGACTTCTTCCCCGACGCCTATCCGGCAGAAGGCTCCGAACCGACGCGCAACATGATTGCCCTGGCGGGCTGCACGCTCCACGGCAACCCCGTGGCAGTCGCCTGGCAGGAGTACAACTACTGCCACCCCGTGGTCGATGAGTACGGTACGACCAACATCGAACTGCTCGAGGCATGGCACTTCGTGACCGACCGCGACATGCTCGTGCTCCAGGGTGGAGGCGACATGATTCCGCTCAAGGACTACGACGAGCAGTTCTATACCCCGCCCACGAGCCACAACCCGCAGGCGTTCTTCTTCTTCGACACCTTCAACCACCAGTTCCTCATCGACGGCAACGAGCTCTACGGCGTACTGGGGACGGCATACAAGTATGTGGGCACGATGACGCCGAAGAGCATCGGCAAGTACACTCTCAAGCCGAGCGACCACTCCTACTACCCCGCCATCATCCCCTACGGATGGTCGGGCGACGTGGTCCTCTTCGACAACAACGGCAAGGGCTTCTACCGCTACATGCCCAACAGCACCTCGTCGAACGTCAACGCCCTGAGCGAATATGAGCTGGATGGCGAGACCATCGACCCGGGCAACATGAACGCCGACATCGTGAAGCTCTCCGGAAGCCTCAACTACGACGGGCAGACCTACATCCTCATGCACGAGCTGGACACCGACCGCTACCGCCTGGGCAAGATGCCCTACGGGACGAGCAACCTCTTCGAGTCCTACAACGAGGTGCCGGCGGGAAGCATGCTGCTCGACAGCGAGTTCATGGCGACTCCGGGCGTGGGAGACTTCGTCTACTTCACCCGCGGGAACGAGATTTACTACTACCGCGATGCGCCGGGACTGGACGAGCGCGAGTTCAAGCTCTTCGATGTGGCAGCCGACGAGCGCATCACCTACATGGTGTGCAACAGCGGCTGGAACGGAGGCAACTACCTCATCATCATGACGACCAAGGACGGTGCCTGGAACTGCTACTTCTACCTTATCCCGAACACCAACCAGCCTGAGGTGACGCTGCCTGCCGAGAAGGTCATGAGCGGCGAAGGCGTTGCCAGCCGACTGATGTACAAGGTCTGGTAAGACGGAAGCACGGACGCCCTCTCTCCCGGTGACGACCGCACCGGGAGACAACAAGAGGAGGCACGGACACACAGAGCGAATCTCTTTACGCTGTGTATCCGTGCCTCCTCTTTTTATCGGGAGTCCCGCGGGATGTCACTTCCGGTGGTCCACCGTGCGACCCTCCTGCACGAGCTGTTCCGTGGCTTGCAGCATGGAGAAGCAGTAGTCCTTCAGCCGGCGGTAGGGGTCGGACATCTCCACGGCGACGGGTGTGCCTGCCGACGTGTCATAGCAGAACTCCTGCCCGACGGTGGGGTTGAAGACATACAGGTGGGAGCTGTCGCGTGCCGCCACGGTGTTGTCGGCGGTGTAGAACATCGCCGGGCGGCGTTCCCGCGTCAGGTCGACGCCGAAGTTGTTCTGCGTGTAGCCGATGCCGAGCATTCCCAGGAGCGTCGGTGCCACATCGACCTGTCCGGCGAAGTCGGTGCGCTCCTCGGGGGTGATGCCCCGTCCGTAGATAATCAGCGGGATGTGGTTGTACGATTGCGGCAGCTCGCAGTCGGCGGTGCCCACCATCTTGCCGTGGTCGCCCAGGAAGACGAAGAGCGTGTTGTCGAACCAGGGCTCGCGCGACGCCGCCTCCATGAAGTCATGCACGCAGCGGTCCGCGTACTCCACAATCTGCTGTTCGGGCGTACTGCTCTTCGGACGGAAGTCGGGCGGGAGGATGTAGGGCGGATGGTTGCTGATGGTCAGCAGGGTGGCGAAGAAGGGCTTGCCCGTGGCGGCGTGACGGTTGAGCACCTGCAGGGCATAGGTGAAGAGGTAGTCGTCCTGCACGCCCCAGCTGCTGACCAGCTTGTCGGCAGGATAGTTCTCCTGCGAGTAGATTTCCTCGTAGCCGTTGGTACGGAAGAAGGCGTTCATGTTGTCGTACTGCGACTCGTGCGTCATGAAGAACATCGTGTCGTAGCCGTTGTCACGCAGGACGGTGGGCAGACCCGAATAGGTGGGGATGACCGAGCCTTTCATCGCGTTGCGCTTCATCACCGACGGGAAGGAATAGAGCGTGGCATACAGTCCGTGGTTCGTGTGGTTGCCGGCGGAGTAAAAGTTGGCGAACGAGAGCGAATGACGGTAGAGGCTGTCGAGGCAGGGCGTCAGCTGCGCCTCCTGGCCGAAGCGTTGCATCAGGCTGGCGGACATCGACTCCATGAGCACCAGCACCACGTTGCGGCGCGACGGCACCGAGTCGGGCTGTACGACCCGGGCAAGGGGAGAGATGCCCTCGATGCCCGTCCGCCCGAGGTAGGCGCAGGCACGGTGTACGGCCTCCTCGCCGTCCATGAGGTGCAGCGTCCGGTTCTCCGCACGCAGGTCGTCGACCACGCTCGCCATGAGGTTGAACGTCGGGTTCAGACCCATCTGGTTGAGCACGGGGTTCAGGCAGAAGTAGGCTGCACTCACCTTGATGGGGTTATAGCCCATGCGTCCGCGGATGCCGAAGAGGCACAGTCCGATGAGACAGGCCGAGACCAGCAGGATGCCGCCGCGCTGCCCCCAGGGGATGTGCGCCTCGGACAGGTGACGCCGTAGCAGCTTCAGGTAACGGCTCGTCAGGAACCAGAACAGGAAGAGCGCCGCCGCGAAGTAGAACAGGTAGACATAGTAGGAGCTTTCGCCCAGGACCATCGAGGCAGTGGTCGTCCCGTACTCGAACCAGTTGAAGATGGACGAGTTGAGCACCTTCGTGAAGTAGAGGAAGTAGGGGATGTTGGCGGCAGCCGACAGGAAGAGGATGCCGTAGAACACCGTGAAGAAGGTCTGGATGAAGCGGAAGAGCCACTTGCCGTAATAGTCGCACAGGGCAGCGATGCACAGCACCGCCAGCGGGAGGATGAGCACGTAGCAAGCGATCACATTGTCAAACCAGAGCCCGCGCACGAAGGCGGTCAGCGTCAGCGTCGCATCTTCACGAAGCTCGGCGGGCACCTGCGGACGGACGTCTATCCAGAACAACACGCGGAACATCGTGAGCAGCACGAGTCCCGTCACGTGCACCGCGAGCAGGTAGGCAAACGACTGGAGGAATCTTTTCATTGTTTTAAGTTTATGATGGTTGGGGTTTATGGTTATCCGGACGTACGGGGCTGACGGGACACACGGCGCCTGTTGCCACCGGGTCACCGCCTCTCCCTTGCCGGCGCCGCAAAAGTAGCACAAAAAAGCGGGAAACAAGGCATGTTACAAAGACATTAAGACTTATCTTTGCCCCTGTCAACAAAACCATCCCAAGCATGAAAGCAACTTATGACTACCTGATCGTGGGAGCCGGACTCTTCGGCGCCGTCTTCGCCCACGAAGCCACCCGCCGGGGCAAGCGTTGCCTGGTCATCGACAAGCGGCAGCACACAGGCGGGAACATCTATTGCAAAGAGGTCAATGGCATCCAGGTGCACTACTACGGCGCACACATCTTCCACACCGACAACCGCCGCGTGTGGGACTACGTGAACCGGCTCGTGGAGTTCAACCGCTTCACCAACTCGCCCCTGGCGTCCTACGGCGGCAAGCTCTACAACCTGCCGTTCAACATGAACACCTTCTACCAGCTCTGGGGCGTCCGTACCCCCGCCGAGGCACGGGCACGCATCGAGGAGGAACGGGCACGCTATGCCCACATCGGCGAGCCTGCCAACCTGGAGGAGCAGGCGCTCAAGCTCGGCGGACGCGACATCTACGAACGCCTCATCAAGGGCTATACCGAGAAGCAGTGGGGACGTGCCGCCACCGAACTGCCGGCCTTCATCATCCGCCGTCTGCCCTTCCGCTTCACCTTTGACAACAACTACTTCAACGACCGCTACCAGGGCATCCCCGAGGGTGGGTACAACCGCCTCATCGACGCCCTGCTCGAAGGCAGCGAGGTGCGCCTGGGAACCGACTACTTCGCCCACCGCGAAGAGCTGGACCGGCTGGCGGACACCACCCTCTTCACCGGCTGCATCGACGAGTACTTCGAGTACTGCTTCGGACGGCTGGAGTACCGCAGCCTGCGCTTCGACCACCGGGTGCTCGAAGACACCGACAACTTCCAGGGCAACGCCGTGGTCAACTACACCGAGCGCGAGGTCCCCTACACACGCATCATCGAGCACAAGCATTTCGCCTTCGGCACACAGCCGTCGACCGTCATCACCTATGAGTATCCGGACGACTTCGCCCCCGGCAAGGAGCCTTACTACCCCGTGAACGACGCCCGCAACTCGGCGCTGTATGAACGCTACCGCACACTGGCGGACAACTGCGTGGACGTGCTATTCGGCGGACGGCTGGCGCAATACACCTACGCCGACATGGACGACACCATCGAGGCAGCCCTGCAGCTCGTCGACCGCGAACTGGACCGGAAGTGACGACGGACCCGGAACGAGAACCAAGCATCGACGAACCATGAGGGAACTGATACGCTTCGGTCTGGTGGGCGCACTGGCAACGGCGCTCCACTATGGCATCTACTACGTGTTGTGGCGATTCGCACACGCCAATGAGAGCATAGCCTACACCGTGGGCTATGCCCTCAGCTTCGTTGCCAACTTCTACCTGACGGCGTACTTCACCTTCCGCTCGCGCCCCTCGTGGAAGCGTGCCGGCGGTTTCGGCGGAGCCCATCTGGTCAACTTCCTGCTCCACATCAGCCTGCTCAACCTCTTCCTCTGGCTGGGCGTACCGGAGGCATGGGCGCCCGCTCCTGTCTTTGCCATCGCCATCCCCGTCAACTTCCTCCTCGTCCGCTGGGTCTTCAGGAAGAAACGGACCGACTGACGGCGTCCTGCCCCTTGTCCGCCATCCTTTTACGCTTTATTAACAAAACTACAAGGTTACAAGCGAAGTTTATTTTCCATACTTTTGCAGCCGGAATGGAGTATAATGCTCCACGTATCATGAACTGCAAGAGACAGAACAAACCTACAATCATACAGTCAATAAATCCCTTAGGCAATCCCGCACCCGAGTCCGCGAGCCCCTCTGAAGGCTCGCAACGCAGCAGGCAGTGGCCTGCCGCACCGAAAACCCGTCCGCTGAGCTCCGTCAGCAGGGGCACACGGACACTCCCCGACCCGGGCATTCCTCACACCGCATTCTAACACACTTACGACAATGAAGAAACGTACGTTGCTCACGGCATCGCTCGCGCTGATGCTGTGTCCGCCGTTGGCGTATGCCCAGACAGACGCCCGGCACCCCCTGACTCTCGAACAACTCTTTACGCTCGCCGACCGCAACAGCAAGTCGCTGCGCCCTGCCGTCACCGGTGTCGCCGAAGCCGGACAAGCCGTCGAGGCGGCGCAACGGGCACGCCTGCCGGACATCAACGCGTCCCTCTCCGGGAGCTTTCTCGGCAACGGATGCCTCATCGACCGCGACCTGGGCAGTGGGATGAAAGCGTCCATGCCCCACTGGGGCAACAACTTCGCCCTCGAGGTGACTCAGGTCATCTATGCCGGAGGGGCGCTCGACGGCGCAGTCGCCCTCAGCCGGCTCCAGGCGGAAAGTGCACGGCAGACGCTCGCCGCCGACCGCAACAAGGTCCGCTTCCTCGCCCTGGGCTACTACCTCGACCTCTTCAAGCAGCAGAACCTGCTGCAGGTCTACGACCGTCACATCGAACTGACACAGCGGACGCTCCGTGACATGCGGGCACGCAGCGCGCAGGGCATCATGCTCAAGAACGACGTGACGCGCTATGAACTGCTGCTCGCCCAGCTGGAACTGACGCGCACGCAGCTCCGCAACACCCTCGGCATCCTCAACCACGACCTGGTCACCACGCTCGGACTGCCCGACGGGACGGTCGTCGCCCCCGACACGACCCTGCTGCAACGTTCGCTCCCCACGGACGACCGTACCTGCTGGCTGGAACGCGCGCAGACGCAGTCCCCCACCCTCCGGCAGCTCGACCTTGCCACCGCCATGAGCCGCACACAGGAGAAGCTCGTCCGCTCCTCCCTCCGTCCGCAGGTCGCCCTCGTGGCAGCCGAACACTTCGACGGTCCCATCACCATCGAGGTCCCGCCCATCGACAAGAACTTCAATTACTGGTATGTCGGGCTGGGCGTGAAGTACAATCTGTCGGCCCTGTTCAAAACCCCTAAGTCTCTTCGCCGTCAGCAACTTGCCACCCGCCGAAACCAGGAGATTGCCGAGGATGCACGCGAACAGACCTCCCTTGTCATACACGCGGGGTACACCCGTTACCGCGAGGCGTACGAACAGCTGCGCACCCGGGAGAAGAGCGTCGAACTGGCGCGGCAGAACTACGACGTCATCGCCCATCGCTACGCCAACGAGCTGGCACTCGTCACCGACCTGCTCGATGCCGCCAACGCGCGCCTGTCTGCCGAGGTGGAACTCGCGAACGCGCGCATCGACATCGTCTACCAGTACTACAAACTGCATTACCTCGCCGGAACACTCCAAGACAATTAACACTCACTCACTATGGAACGAAAGAACAAGAAAATCCTCATCAACACCGTCATCATCCTCGTGCTCCTCGCGGGCTTCACCTGGGTCGTCTCCCGCTTCGTCCGTCTCGGACGGGTGGAATACACCGACAACGCCCAGGTGCGCCGCCTCATCGTCCCCGTCAACAGCCGCGTGCAGGGGTTCATCCGTGAAGTACGCTTCGAGGAGTACCAGCATGTGCACAAGGGAGACACCCTGCTCATCATCGAAGACACCGAGTACCGCCTCCGTCTCGCCCAGGCGGAAGCCGACCGCCTGAGCACGCTCGCCGGAAGGAGCGCCATGGGCACGACCATCACCACCACGGGCAACGACCTCTCCGTCTCCGATGCCGGCATCGAGGAAGTGCACGTCCGCCTGCTCAACGCCGAGAAGGACTACCACCGCTACCGCACCCTGCTCGAACAGGAAGCCGTCACCCCGCAGCAGTTCGACAACGTGCGCACCAACTACGAAGCCCTCAAGGCAAACTACGAACGCCTCCTGCGGCAACGCCGGTCGACCGCCCTCGTCCGTCAGCAACAGACCCAGCGGCTGGACCAGAACGACGCTGCCGTGGCGGTCGCCGAGGCTGCCCTCGACCTGGCACGCCTCAACCTCTCCTACACCGTCATCACCGCCCCCTGCGACGGGGTCACCTCGCGCCGTACCGTGCAGGAGGGACAGCTCGTGCAGCCCGGTCAGGTGCTCCTCTCCGTGGTGGACGACAACGACGTCTGGGTGATAGCCAACTACCGGGAGACGCAGACCGCCCACCTTGCCGAGGGCATGAAGGTCCGCATCAGCGTCGACGCCATCCCCGGCGTGACCTACGAGGGGCGCGTGCAGGCGCTCTCCCAGGCGACCGGCGCCCAGTACTCCCTCATCCCGCAGGACAACTCCGCGGGCAACTTCGTCAAGGTGGAGCAGCGCGTCCCCGTCAAAATCGTGTTCACGGACGCGAACCGTGCCGCCGACCTGCAACGGTTGCGCTCGGGGCTGAATGTCGAATGCGAAACAGCCTACTAGCCCATGAGCCGTCTTGACGAACTCCTGCGCCAGCTCCCTGCCTTCAAGGAGTGGGTGCCCATGCACGTGCGTACATGGTCGTTCTACGCGTTCATCCTCGTCTTCCAGCTCTCGGGCGGCATCTACCTGTCCGCCCTGCCCGACATGGAGGGCGAGACCGCCCTGATGCAGGAGGACCTGCTCATGGCGGGGCTGTCCTCCTTCCTGGGCATCTCCATGGTCTTCCCCCTCCTCTTCCGGCTGAAGTTCCGGCTGACGTCGCGCTTCATCCTGCAAGTGACGAGTGCGGGGCTCGTCGCCTGCAACCTCGTCACGATGTACTGCCGCAGCGTCCCGCTGCTCGTGGTGACCTGCTTCATCGCCGGGATGCTCCGCATGTGGGGGACCTTCGAGTGCTTCTCCACCATCCAGCTGCGCATCACGCCCACGCGCAACTTCGCCGTCTTCTTCCCCGTGGTCTATGCCACCGTCTTCGGGTGCATCCAGGTGTCGGGCTACCTCACCACGTGGCTCGCCTACCACTACCACTGGCAGTACATGCAGCTCGTCATCATCGCCCTGCTGCTGGGCGTCTTCGGCTGTACGAGGCTGCTCCTGCGCCCCTTCCACATGGGCAAGCCCATGCCGCTGTACGGCATCGACTGGCTCGGCGCCCTGCTGTGGAGCACGGGACTGGGGCTCCTCATCTTCGTGGCGAACTACGGCGACTACTACGACTGGTTCCACTCGCCCCTGCTCTGTGCGGCGCTGGCGGCAGGCATCGGCTGCGTGGCGTTGAACATCGGACGGATGCACCACATCCGCCACCCCTACATCGACCCGCAGGTCTACCGTTACCCGAAGGTCGTCCCCATCATCCTGCTCTTCGCCGCCCTCTGCCTGCTCAGCTCCACGGCGACGGTGCTCCAGGGGGTCTTTACGGGAGTGATACTCGGCTATGACAGTCTGACGGCGGCACGCCTCAACCTGCCCTCGCTGCTCGGCACGCTCGCCGGAGCCGCCTTCACGCTCTACGCACTGACGCGGCTTTACCTGACGTACAAGCAGCTGACCGTCCTGGGCTTCGTCTGCGTGCTGGCGTACCAGGTGGAGTGCTACTTCCTCATTTCGCCCGAGACCGTCCTCGGTCAGCTTTACCTCCCCGTCTTCGTGCGCAACTTCGGGAACGTCATCCTCTACATCGCCCTGACGACCTACCTGCAGCAGCTGGTGCCCTTCGTCTTCTTCTTCCAGGCGCTCGGCGCCGTGGGCTTCATCCGCGAGGGCATCGGTTCGCCGATAGCCAACGCCCTCACCGCCCGTCTGTTCAAGGTGGTACAGCAGTCCAACGCCTTCACGCTCAGCACGTCGCTCGACGGTCTGGACGTCCGCAGCTCCTCGCTCCCCCTGCCGGAGCTCTTCGGCGAGCTGCAACGCCAGTCCCTGCTGGTCTCGCTGAAGGAGGTCTACGGCTACGCCGTCCTGCTGGGCATCCTGTTCCTGCTCCTGGTGCTCGCCATGCGCTACCGGCACATCGTCCGCTTCGTGCGCATGCCGCCGGTGGAGGTGTTCAAACGGTTGCTGGAAATCCGGCACACGGGAGAGCGGGTCAATTGACAATTGATAATTGACAATTGACAATTGCCCTGCGGCATGGGAGATGTGCCCACAAGGCAGCGAATGTAGGGGCGACATAACAGAATTGACAATGGACAATGGACAATTGACAATTGATTTTTCCCCATTTGTCAAAACGACACCGTTTCCCGGATATTAACATTACATTTTCCTGATTTGACGTTTTCAGGTAACGCGCATTTCTACAAAATCGTCCCAAATAGAAAGAGGCGCGTTAAATATTTTAAGATATATCCGTCAGAACGCATCAGAATAAACCTATATTCACACAATTATACCGTTTCTAACACAAAAAGACCGTCCGTCGCACCCATCATCGCGGTCGAAAGCACCGGTGATTGGCTTCGTACGGACGAACGACTACCACCGTACCGACGTGTCCGCACCGTCGTACCGACGCGTCCGTACGAAAACAGGCACCTGTTCCCATTTTTTAGAGCCCGAAGGGGCACGATTCCGAAGGTGTGAAATCGCGTCCGTCCGTGTAAAAAGACCGACGGAAAGAAACAGATAAAAAGAAAAAGGGAACAGGAGGAAAAGAAACCGACGGAAATACCGACAACATGCAAAACACAAATCGCCCGAGAATGCCTTCTTTGCTCACGAACTCGTAGTTGGATGCAAGGAAGCCCCTTCTCGGGAGATTCGTTTGACATTCTGACAAATTGACACAACCGCCACATTCCATGAACAAAACATTTCAAGGAATGTAGGGGCGACCGGTCTGGTCGCCCGGTCCAACATATTCAATTGACAATTGACAATGGACAATGGACAATTATCGCCTTGCAGTCACATCCCCCACGCCGCAAGGTAATTGTCAATTGTCCATTGTCCATTGTCAATTGATTTATTTCCGCCCGAAGTCCGCCGGGACCTCGCCCCAGCGTTCGGTCTCCCATTTCAGGATGGGCGTAGCGTAGGTATGGGTGTGCAGCCAGCGTTCGGCACGCTCGATGAGGGCGAAGAGCGGTTCGGTCTGCGGGGTGCGCTCCAGCTTGGTCTTGCACTTCTTCTGACGGACCCAGCTGATGGCCGTACGGCTGTCGGAGTACACGGGCATGGAGAGGTGCTTCTGGTCGAGCAACGCCAGGGCGTGGACAATGGCAAGGAACTCGCCGATGTTGTTCGTCCCCTGCATGGGGCCGAAGTGGAAAATCTCCTGACGGGTGCGGAGATACACGCCGCGGTACTCCATCGGACCGGGATTGCCGCTGCATGCCGCGTCGACCGCCAGTGCCTCGGTCTGCACTTCCGCCCCCCAGGACGGCTGCGCGGCGGATGCCTGCCGGGCGGCTGCCCCACGACCTACGTAGTGATAAGGGGAGGACGCGTAGGCACGCTCTGCCTCCTCGCGACTCTCGAACGACTTGTAGACGGCTCCCTCGTAGCCTTTTATCTGTGCCTGGCATTCGCTCCAGGAAGTGTAGATGCCCGGGGTGACGCCGTTCCAGACGACATAATATTTCTGTTTTGCCATACGCTGGGTGTTGTTTGGCTGCAAAAGTACAAAGAAATGGGGGAACCGGCAGCAAAGCGACGGAACTTCCGCTACTTCCGCCCCGCCTCGCCGCAAAAGAATCCGGACAGAAAAGTTCGATAATACGGACAAAAGCGTACGATTGTTTTAAAAGAAATACATATATTTGCAAAAACTGTTACAGCGTATGGATACGCTTCGTCCTTGACCTTGTCTATACTCCTGGAGAACTGAACCTTTATTAACTCACACTTATGACAAACTGGAAACTTTTCGCATGCGCCCTCCTGACCGGTGCATGTTGCGGCACGGCGTTGACCGCACGAGGAGGCTCTCTCCCATCGGGCCATGTGTATGCAGCTTCGGTGCAACAAGCTGCACGGACCCTCACCGGAACTGTCACCGACAGTCATGGTGAACCTCTCCCGGGTGTCTCGGTCTCCGTCAAGGGGACGACCCTGGGAACCATCACCGACATCGACGGAAAATACACGCTGAAAGTGCACGAAGGGGCGGAACTGGTGTTCTCCTTCGTCGGCATGCAGACTCAGACGGTACGCTTCAAGGGCGAGCCTTCCCTCAACATCATCCTGCGCGACGACAACGTGGCACTCGATGACGTCGTGGTCATCGGCTACGGCAGCAAGAACCGCAAGAGCCTGACCAGCTCCATCTCCTCCGTGAAGAAGGAGGACATCGAGCGCATGGCGCCCGTCTCGACCAACGTGCAGGACCTCATCGGAGGCGGCATGCTGAAGGGTGTACTTGCCACGCAGAACAGCGGCGAGCCGGGGTCGTCCATCAGCATCAACGTCCGCGGTGTGACCTCGCCCTATCCCAACATGCAGACGGGCACGAACAACAACGCACCGCTCTACGTCATCGACGGCGTGCCCCTCTTTGTGGAAGCGACCAGTCTGAACCCGCTCATGAACCTCTCGCCGAACGACATCGAGAGCATCGACGTGCTGAAGGACGCGTCCGCCACTGCCATCTACGGCTCGCGCGGAGCCAACGGCGTCATCATCGTCACGACCAAGGACGGACGCAAGGACGAGAAGCCTGTGGTGGAGGTAGGGTACAGCATCGCCGTGGCGAACCCCGTGAAGGAGTTCACGCCCCTCACCACCGAGGAGTTCCTCCACTACACCGACCAGAACCTGCGGAATGCCGCCATCGCCTACAACAACTTCGAAGGCTACTCCGTGATGTTCACCCCGTACATGCCGTCGATGGCGCTCTTCAGCTTCGACGAGTACGGACAGGTGGTCTACGAGGGGCTGGACATGACACGGTTCAACCCCGACGTGCAGACCGACTGGGTCCGCGAGGTGAAGAACCGGAATGCCCTGACACACCAGTACAATGCCTCCGTGCGCGGCGGCTCCCAACGCACGAACTACTCCCTCTCGCTGAACGGCAGCAACGAGGAGGGACTCTACAGGAACGACAGCATGGAGACCTACGGCGGACGCATCGCGCTGAACACCGACCTGAGCGACCGCGTGAAGCTGGGCGGCGTGATGAACTACTCGGAGACGAAGCGCCGCAGCACGAGCGACGGACTGGGCACGGCGAGCGCCGAGGCGAAGCCCTGGCTGGTGCGCCCCGACATAGCGGTCTATGACGAGCTGGGCGAGCTGAACCGCATCGACACGGGTCTCTCCGCCTACGGCATGGACGGCGTGGAGCTTACGCCCTCACCCGTCGGACTGCTCGAGCGACAGACGCGTCACACGAGCAACCAGTTCCTCGGCAACCTTTTCGCTGAAATCGAACTGTTCCGTGGACTGAAGTTCCGCACGGACTTCAGCATGACCCACTACACCTTCCAGACCTCCTACTACACCCCCGTGGAGGCGTCCGTCGACATGCGCGGACTGGGCATGCCGCTCGAAGCCATGCTGTCGACCTCCGACAGCGAGTACCGGACGACGTCGCTCAACTTCCGCCTGGACTACAGCCTCAACCTGCAGAAGCACCTCTTCGGCGCCATGCTGGGCTATGGGGCAGAACGGTCGAAGAACGCCTCGGAGACACTCGCCTACCAGGGCTTCCCCACACTGAACAATATCGACGCTGCCCGCGAGGTCATCAGCAAGAGCCAGACGACGACCCGGAGCGGACTCAACTCGGTGTACGGACGTGTGAACTACTCCTACGACGCGAAATACCTGGCGGAACTGAGCATGCGTGCCGACGCTTCGTCAAAGTTCGGCCCGGGCAACCAGTGGGGCTACTTCCCGGCGCTCTCGCTCGGCTGGCTCATCAGCGAAGAGGACTTCATCCGCGACAAGGACACCGTCAGCAACCTGAAGCTGCGCCTGAGCCTCGGACAGACCGGCTCGACCAACGTCGCCGACTTCGTCTACCGCCAGTACTACATCAACGGTCCGCTCTATGGCGGACAGAACAGCACCGTGCTCAACGGCACGCTGCCCAACCGTAACATCGGGTGGGAGAAGACCAGCGAGGTGAACGTGGGCGTGGACTTCAGCTTCTTCAACGACCGGCTCTACGGAAGCCTGGACGCCTACTACCGGTATACCGACGGGGCACTGGCACCGTCGCCCCACATCCTGGAGCCGGGCATGGCGAACTACTGGAGCAACATCGTCGACATGAGCAACCGCGGCGTGGAGTTCTCCATCGGGGCGGACGTGGTGCGCGGGAAGGCTTTCAGTTGGAGCACGATGCTCAACCTCTCGCACAACCACAACCGCATCGAGTCGCTCAACGACGCCCTCATCAGCACCTACATGCAGGACTACTTCGTCGTCGGCGAGCCGATGGGCGTGACCCGGGGCTACGTGGTGGACCATATCATCCAGAGCCGGGAGGAGATTGATGCGCTGAACGCCACCGCCCAGCAGCTCTACGGGCGCAACTACATGGACAACACCGGCGTCGGGGACTACCTGCTGAAGGACCTCGACGGCAACGGTATCTTCGATGCGACGTACGACAAGACGGTCATCGCCAATCCCGAGCCCGCCATCTTCGGCGGCTGGCAGAACACGTTCTCCTACAAGAACTGGTCGCTCTCCATGCTCATGCAGTTCTCCCAGGGAGGCACTGCGGTCTATAACGACCTGCTCATGGAGGTCACGCAGCCCTACGCGGGCAAGAGCGTCAGCCGCGAGCTGTACGGGAACTTCTGGACGCCCGAGAACACCGATGCACGCTATGCGCGCATGGGCGACGGCATCTACAACTACAACTCCACGCTCAACGACCGCTATGTGTTCAGCACCTCCTACCTGCGCATGAAGAACATCACGCTCGCCTACGAGCTGCCCCGGAGCGTCGCCCAACGCCTGCACCTCGGCAGCGCATCGGTCTACGCCGTGGCGACGAACCTCTTCACCGTGACCGACTGGCCCGGCATCGACCCGGAGTCGGCAGGTACGGGCACGACCGCCGGCACCAACTACGACTCCTACCCGCTCTCGAAGACCTTCTCGGTAGGTGTCAAGCTATCCTTCTAACCACACGCTAATAAGATAAGGTATATGACTACGCATAGAAACATCCTGCTCACCCTCCTGGTGAGCCTCACACTCTCGTCGTGCAACCTGCTGGGTCCGGTCGATGACATCCAACCCGACTTCGTCCTGACCGACGACGATGTGATCACTGACAGCAACTCTGCCGAGTACCTGCTCAACGGCATCTACAGCCGCTACCGCGAAAGATCCCTCGCATCCATGCGCAACGGCATGTTCATCCTGACGGGCACGCTCAACAACACGACCGTCGCCGAGGGCGCAACGAACTTCCGCGAGAACAACCTCCGTCCGCAGAACAACACCGTGCTCAACTACTATACGGGCCTCTACGCCATCATCAACCAGTCCAACTCGCTCATCGCGAACCTGCGCGACGCCCATCCGAAGGGACTGACCGAGGCACGCAAGGGCGAAATCCTGGGTGAAGCCTACTTCCACAAGGCGTTTGCCGAGTTCATGCTGCTGCGCTCCTTCGGCGAGTTCTGGGACCGCTCGTCCGACTACGGCGTGGTGCTCTACAACGAACCGGCACGCGGCAACGACGAGGCCAAACGGCGCGCTCCGGTCGAGGAGTGCTACACGCAAATCCTGTCCGACCTCGACGAGGCGGCTGCCGCCCCGGCATACGACGGACGCGCCTACCGGGTGAACGGCGTCACCGTGCAGATGCTCCGCGCACGTGTGCTGCTCTACATGGGACGGTTCGCCGACGCTGCCGCCACCGCCCGGACTGCCATCGCCGACGCCACCGCCGGAGGTGCCTCGCTGGAGACCGACTACCTGACGGTCTTTGCCCAGGGCTTCAGCTCCCCGGAGACCCTCTTCGCCCCCTACGTGTCCTATCCGCTGGAGACGATGGGCACCATCCTGACCACCGATGTGAACCTGGGCTACGGGACGACCGTCAGCCGGATAGCCGACGAGCTGGCAGGCACGACGGGCGACGAACTGTATGACGCCCGCTACACCGCCGCCTTCCAGCCAATGAGCCTGAGGAAGTATGTGCTCAACAACGCCACGACGGGCGACAACAACACCTACTACTTCATGCGTCTGCCCGAACTGTACCTCATCCTGGCGGAAGCCGAGGCGCGCGAGGGCAACTACCCGCAGGCACGCGCGGCCCTGCAGCCTGTTGCCACCCGCGCCGGCTACGCGGAGGACTATACGGACGGCATCGCCGACGGCGACCTGCTGCTCACCATCTTCCGCCACAAGTACATGGAGCTGAGCGCGGAGAACTACGAGGAGTGGTACGACATGGTGCGCTACTACCGGCTCGACGGCACTGACTTCACAGCCACCGGACTGGGATACACGCAGTCGATGCAGCATCTCGTCCTGCCCATTCCCACACAGGCACTCAGCGGCAACAGCCTGCTGGTGCAGAACCCGACCTATGAAATATCCAACCATTAAATGATAACCTTATGAAGAAACTGACTCTTTTGGCAGCCGTCGCCCTCCTGGCAGGCTGCCAGCCCGGCGCCGGTCCGGGCTATACGCTCGACGGCGTACTCACCGGCGGCGAAGCATCCACCGGCATGGCATACCTGCAACGGCAAATGCCCGACGGACAGATGGTGTCGACCGACAGTGCCACCATCACGGACGGCAAGTTCAGCCTGAAGGGGCACGTGGACCGTCCGCAGATGTACACCCTCCGCATCGACCTGCGTACGGACCCGACGGAGAGCGTCCAGGGCAAGGTGTTCGCCTCGAACTTCTACCTGGAGAACTCGCCCATCACCTTCGAAGGCAACCTGAAGACGCTGCCCGGAGTGTTCTACGACCCCGAGCGTCCGCTGGAGGCGCCCGTCATCAAGGGCTCTGCCACGGAGGACTTCTACGCCCGCTTCCGGGCGGACATCAAGCCCGCCAGCGACAGCCTGGCTGTCATTGACCGACGCTACTGGGAGGAGTACACCGCCCCGATGATGAACGACAAGGAGCACAAGCACGACTACACCGAGGTGGGGGTAGCACTCGTGAAGGAGGAGGCACGGTGGCGCAAGGAGCTTCAGGAGAAGACCCTGGCGTTCATCCGCGAGAACCCCTCGTCGGTCGTGGCTTTCGACCAGCTGGTGGCGCTCTTCTCCGACTTCACCGTGAACTATTCCGGCAAGCAGATTGACGAGATGCGCAGCTGGGTGGCAGATGCCTGGACAGGCACTCCCCAACTGGCGGCACTCGACTCCATCGTGAGCCGCATCAAGCCGGTCGCACTGGGTGAGAAGTATGCCGACATCGACGTACAGACGCCCGACGGCAAAACCGTGAAGCTGTCGAGCCTCATCCCCGAGGGCAAGTATGTGATGCTGGAGTTCTGGGCAAGCTGGTGCGGACCGTGCCGCGCGGAGATTCCCCACCTGGTGCGGGTGCACGAGAAGTACAAGGACTTCAACATCGTCAGCGTCTCGGTCGACGAGAAGGAGGCTGACTGGCAGAAAGCCATGAAGGAAGAGCGGATGACGTGGACACAGGCACGCATCACCGGCGGCATCATGGGCGAGGAGGTGAAGAAGTTCAACATCACGGGCATCCCCATGTGCATGGTGCTCGACGGTGAGGGACGCTTCTACCGCACGAACACCCGGGGTGCCTACCTCGACGCCTTCCTGATGGAGCTCTACGGCAAGTGACGACCGGCACCGTCATGACGGCATGACGGGACACGGACAGAGGCACGAAGACACAGCGTATGCCCGCCCCACGGAGGGGTGACGGACGGTTGCTGTGGCTTCGTGCCTCTGCGTTTATCCGGTGCGGGGCGCGCTCAAGCGTCCGCGGAGAGTCGTGCCAGGTAGTTGTAGTGCTCGCCCTCCCGGACACATTCGGCACGGAAGCCGCATTGGGAGGCATAGAGCGAGAGGGTGTCAAAGTCGATGTAAAGCCAGTCGAAGGGTTCGCCCTTGACCTGCCGGTACTGCATGAGGAAGTCCACCTGACCGTAGTAGTCGCCTGCCAGGTCAATGAGCATCCCTCCGTCCTCATCCTCGAAGAGGTAGCTCAGGTCACTGGAGTCCATCAGGATGCATCCGCCGGGACGCAGGAGCTGCTTCATGCGGTCGAAGAAGGCGGGCATCTCCTCGATGCGTCCGATGATGCCCGAACCGTTCATCAGCATCAGGATGGTGTCGAACGTCCCAAGCGGTTCGTTGCCGAAGAGGTTGGCGAGGCGGACGTCCCTCACGCCGCGTTCGCGCATGACCTCCACCGAGAGGGGCGAGATGTCTATGGCACACACGTCCTTCCCCATCGCCTGCAGGGCGAGCGAGTGGCATCCGCTACCGGCGCCGACGTCGAGGATGCGTCCCTGTGCCATGCGCAGGGCGGTCTGCTCCAGCGGAGGCATCGTGTCGAAGGTACGGAACAATTCTTTCACGGGCATCTCGTCCTCGTCAAAGCGGGACGAAAAGACACGCAGCGGCTGTGCCTTCCCGCGGCGGTGGAAGTCGGCAATGGCGGCTCCCATCGGGTCTTTCTCCGGAGTCAGTGTATCGGTTCGCATAGGCTTACGCTTTTTCCTGCATCCGCTTCTCCCACTCGGCGCGCGTGCGCTTCCACCGGTTGTGCGACCACAGCCAGTATTGGGGGGCGCGGCATATCATCTGTTCGAGGTGTTGCATGTAGAGGTCGGTCACCTCGTATTCCTTGACCTGACCGATGTCGTCGACCATGCGGTAGAGGTGGCAGTGGTAGTGCCCCCGACGAGGACGGGTGACGTCGGCGAAGTAGATGAGCGCGTCCATCTGACGCCCTATCTTCTCCGTCCCTATGAATACGGGTGTGTCCTGATGGAGGAAGGGGGTAAAGTGGTGGATGCTGTTCCACTTGGGCGACTGGTCGGAGATGAAGCCGATGACGTGCTTCCCTCCTTGACGGCGCATCTCGATGATGCGGCGCAGGGTCTCCTTCATGGCGATGCAGCGTGCACCATACTGGCTGCGGAGCTTGAGGAACAGTTGGTCGAAAGCTTTGTTGTAGAGCGGGTGGTAGATTTGTCCGCAGGAGACGTCACCGGGGAACCAGTAAGGCATCGAGGCAATCCACTCCCAGTTGCAGTAGTGTCCCAGGTAGATGAACGTGAACGACTTCCCCTCGCGCTCCATGTCGCGGATAATGTCTTCGGTTCCGCTGAACGTCATGCGACGGCGCATCTGCTCCTCCGACATGGAGAACTGCTTGAGCGTCTCCACCACATAGTCGCAGAAGAAAGCGTAGAACTGCTTCTCGATGCGGACAATCTCCGCGGTGCTCTTCTCGGGAAACGATGCGGTGAGGTTCTTCCGCACCACGCCGCGCCGGTAGCGCACCACATGGTACAGGGGGAAGTAGAGCAGGTCCGACAGGAGGTAGAGTACCCGCAACGGCAGCAACGAGAGGGCGTACCAGAGAGCGAATACCAGGTAATAGACGAGTTTCATAGGCGTGTCGTTTAAGTGGTCAGGCGTGGCGGATGCCGAAAAAGTCCTGGAAGCGGCGTTTGATGCGCCGGTGCTCCTCGAAGCGTTCCAGCTGGCGGATGACCTTGTGGACACACTCGTCGGCATCCCAACCACGGCGACGGGCGTAGAGGGAGATGATGTAGACGAGCACCTCGCGCTTGTGGGTGAGCCGTTTCAGGTTGTCCAGACATTCGTCGGGGGTGGGCCGCTTGAAGATGGAGCGGTTGGTGTCGATGAGCGCGAAGCGGTAACGTCCGTCGGCATCGGCATGATAGAGGATGTTGGTCAGGTTGAGGTCGCCGTGCAGGACACCCTTCTCGTGCAGCTCCACGAGAAATCCTGCCAGTGCGTCGGCCAGCGGATGGTCGAAGTGCGGCACCGAGAGGAGGATGCTCGTCGGCGGATAGTCGCAGTTGAGCGACACGAAGAAGCCGGTGGTGAAGAGCCCGTGGCGCCTGGTCTCGATGTACGCCACCTCGTGGGGCGACTCGATGCCCTTGTCGCGCAGCAGGGCGGCGAACTTATAGGCACGCTCGGTCTTCGTGCTCTTGAAGTAGGTGTAGATGATGCGCTGGAAGAAGTTGGGGTGCTTGTATTTCTTGACGACGAGCGACTGTCCGTCCACCCGGTAGCGTTTGACGACGTTACGTCCCTGATACAACAGTTCGCCACTCTGGTCGAAAGTGGCAGGCAGTTGCCGGATGAAGTCGCTGTAGCGGCGGTAGTCGGGATGGACGATAAGTTTCATGTCAGTCTTTCTTTGATTCGATTAGTTGCTTGATTCGTTCTACAAGGGTTTCGGGACGAAGCAGCGTCAGGCACGCATAGTCGTCGCGCAGACAGGGACGGTTCCCGTAGATGGAGCAGGGACGGCAGTTCAGGTCGAGCTGCACGGCGCGGTCTTCCGTCTGCCCCCAGCCCATGAAGCCGGCGTACGGGTGTGTCGCGCCCCACACCGAGAGCACCGGAGTGCCCACGAGCGATGCCAGGTGCATGTTCGCCGAGTCCATCGACACCATGACGTCGAGATGGCTCATCACCACCAGCTCACTGTCCATCCGCAGCTTCCCTGCCAACGAACGGACGCCCTCATGCCGTTGCTCCCACTGTTCGAGCAGCGCACGTTCCGATGCGCCTGCCCCGAAGAGGAACACACGGCATCCGGCAGCGGCAAGTGCAGCCACCACCTGCTCCATCAGTTCCAGCGGATAGACCTTCCCGCGGTGGGCGGCAAACGGAGCGATGCCCACCCAGGTGTCCGTCCCCTTCTCTCCCGTCACGCCGACGACCGTGCGCAGGTCTCCCCCGGCATCGCCGAAGAGGGAGGAGAAGCGGGGTGTCACGTCCAGCCCCAATCGGCGCAGCACGTCGGCATACCGTTCGAAGGACGACTTCAGTGGGACGAGCTTCTTCTCCACCGCGTCGGTCAGCGCCTTCTTCTCGCGCCGTCCCTTGTCGATGTGAGCGGTCCGTATGCCCGCCAGGCGGAAGCGCATCCGCAGGTACTTGCTGCGGAGCACGTCGTGCAGGTCCGCCACGGCATCGATGCCCAGCGGACGCAGCTCGGCAAAGAGGCGGTTCAGTCCGCCGATGCCCTTGTGCCGTCCCTTCAGGTCAGCCCCGACGAAACTGACATTCGCAGGCATCCGCTCAAACAGCGGACGCACGAACTCCCGGCTCAGCACAGTGATGCGCAGCTCCGGATGTTGACAGGCGCAGGCGTGGATGACCGGGATGGTCATTGCCACATCGCCCAGCGCCGAGAAGCGTATGACGAGCAGATGTTTCACGTTTAGTCGGGTGTTATGGGATGATTGGTCTGTGTTCGATGGGGCGAAGGCTCACTTCTTGCCGTAGAGCACCGGGTTGAGTTCGGGGTCATTGTACATCTTCATCTGCTTGTAGACTTTCATGTACTTGCGACCCGCCTCGATGTCGGCAATCAGCTGGTCGATGGCTGTCGACAGGTCCTTCTGCTGTTCCAGGAGGACTGCCAGCTTGCGGGCGCACTGCTCGTGGTGCTCGGCAGACACGTCGGTGCGTTCCGTCTCCTGACGCATGTGGTATATCTTCAGCGCGAGAATCGACAGGCGGTCGATTGCCCACGCCGGACTTTCGGTGTTGATGGTGGCATCCGGCAGCGGCTTCACATCCTTGTATTTGTCCAGGAAATAGCTGTCGATCAGCTCCACGAGGTCCGTGCGGTCCTGGTTGCTCTTGTCGATGCGGCGCTTCAGCACCAAGGCGGCTGCCGGGTCGATATTCGGGTCGCGGATGATGTCCTCGAAGTGCCATTGGACAGTGTCTATCCAGTTTTTGAGATAGAGATAGTACTCGATCGTCTTCAACGCATAAGGGTTGTTGATAGGCGTATCCACATTGTCGGTTTTGTGGTAATCATCGATGGATTGCACAAATATCGGGTTGCAAAGTTCTGTGAATGTCATAACCGTTCTATGCTTATGGTGTTACAATCGACAAAAATAGGCATTCTTGCCGAACTGACAATACGAACGATATTCAAAAGTGCAAGAAAGCGGCTAACTTTGCACCGACTAATGACAATTTTCCATGAAAGTAATCGTTGATAAGAAAATACCCTACCTGCAGGGTGTCATCGAGCGACTTGCCGATGAGGTGGTTTATGCCGAGGGGCGCGACTTCACCCCGGAGCTGGTGAGGGACGCCGACGCCCTGTTCGTCCGTACCCGTACACGCTGTGACCGTGCGTTGCTCGCAGGCAGCCGGGTGCGCTTCATTGCCACGGCGACCATCGGTTTTGACCACATCGACACGGACTTCTGCCGTGCGTCGGGCATCACGTGGACCAATGCCCCGGGTTGCAACGCGGGCGGTGTGGAGCAGTATGTCGAGGCAGCCCTCCTGCTGCTGGAACGTGAACGGGGCTTTTCCCTCCGGAGTGCCTGCCTCGGTGTCGTCGGCGTGGGTCATGTCGGCAGCCGTGTGGCGGACGTCGGTCGTCGGCTGGGCATGACGGTGCTCTGCTGCGACCCTCCACGTGCCGAAGCCGAGGGACCGGAAGGCTTCACCTCGCTGGAGGAACTCGTCAGCCGTTCGGACCTCATCACCTTCCACACGCCGCTCACTCGCGAGGGTGCTCACCCGACGTGGCATCTGGCGGACGAGGCATTCTTCCGCTCGCTCTCCCGTCCGCTTTACCTTATTAATACGTCACGCGGAGAGGTGGTCGACAATGCCGCCCTGCTGTCCGCCTTGACCGACGGACGTGTTGCCGACGCCGTCATCGACGTGTGGGAGCACGAGCCGGACATCGACCGCCGCCTGTTGCAGCAGGTCTTCATCGGCACGCCCCACATTGCCGGCTATTCAGCGGACGGCAAGGCGAACGCCACCCGCATGTCTCTCCAGGCATTCTGCCGTTTCTTCGGGCTGCCGGAGGAGTTTCACATCGAGCCGCCCGCACCTTCCGAACCGCTCATCCGTGCCACTTCCCGTACCGAAGCCCTGCTCCGCATCTACAATCCGCTCGACGACAGCCGTCGGCTGAAAGCCTCCCCCGAGAGCTTCGAGTCGCTTCGCGGCAACTATGCCTACCGACGTGAGCCGTCGGCCTACCGGATTCTTCCCATTTCTTAGCAGATTCCTTGCAAAAATCATCCGCCCTACAATATATCTACGTATCTTTAACCTCTGGGAACATGGTGGTAACAGTGCAAATGTTATATGTCATGCTGTTCTCACTATGTTCCTAATCTTTAAACCACTATTTTAATCCTTCTATCGAGCTCACGTTAATTTAGGACTGTTGTTTAATTCCGTCATTATTGAGTCATCCGGCAGACATTCCCTGTATTTTTCCGTTCGAACCCATCATTTTTTATATCATCGGCTTCATTTGGAAGCCGATTTTTTCATTTTCCGCCACAACTGAAGACAATACTCCTGTAAAGGTTCCGTTCCACATATAGAACATCAGGCAGCCTGAACAATTGCGGAGACTTCCCTCCGGACAAGCTGAGCTACATTTGCCGTGTGGATGCCGAAGAATATCTCCCCCAAAAGGGTTAGCAGACATCAGGTTATCTTCCGGGTCTGGCCATTCATATACCTGCACTGCTTCCTGTAAGCAAGGTTTGCCTTCCATCCATCCGGATGCTTCGTCCTCGGCCGGTGCTGATTCATCTTTTCACTCAACCCGCACATGATCCCATACGCCTTCTCTATCCCTTTCCACAGCAACTTCGTATCCGTCGGGTAACGCATCTCACCCTCGTAGCAGGTTGCGTCCATAAGCCGTTAGTTATTTTTATGTTGTACGAACAAAATTCGGTGGTGAGTGAGGTGTGAGTTAACAGTTCGGTAAAGATGAAGTTGGCCATAAATGTGACTAACGCTGCTCTATAGATGTATCTTTTAGCAAGCGCTTGGGTATGAACCACACATAAAAGGTTCTTAGCGAAAGCTCATTGTCGTATATTCTTGGTAAATTTGCAATAACTTTAAAATTAACGCACATGGAACTTCATAAACTCATTGGCGAAGCAACCGCTTACGACAAGAAAGAAAACGTAGAACGCAGCAAGCCCAAGAGCTGGTTGAAAAGCGTATCAGCCTTTGCCAATGGTGAAGGTGGAATGCTCATTTTCGGCATTTCAGATGACGACAAGGTGGTGGGCTTACCCAACGCCAAAGCCGACAGTGAGTTTATAAGCGAAGCGATTAAAACAAAACTTGACCCTGTCCCGGAAATTGATTTGCGCTTTGAAGAACAGGACGGAGCGAAGGTTATTGTATTGACAGTCAAGCCTGGGCAAGAAACACCATACTATTATATAGGCGACAAGCAGCGTTTGGCATACGCGCGTGTGGGTAACGAAACCGTGGTGGCTGACCGTACTCAACTAAAAGCACTGGTGTTGAGAGGTTCGGGGCGTACATATGACAGTCTGCCCTCTCCATATAAGTTTGAGAACATGGCTTTCACAAAACTAAAGTCCGTGCATTACAAGAGATTGGGCAGACCATTTGAAGATGCCGACTTTGCGTCTTGGGGCATCGTTGACGAACAAGGAAACCTCACAAATGCAGGTGCATTGATAGCTGACGAATCACCTGTAAGGCATTCTCGCATCTTCTGCACACGTTGGAACGGATTGACCATGACGAACGGTTTGGGCGAAGCCTTGGACGATGTGGAACTCGAGGGAAGTGTGATTGGGCAACTTCAAGACGCTGTGGCGTTCGTGAGGAATAACTCTCGTAAGAAGTGGTGGAAAACGCCTGACCATAGAGAGGAGCTGCCCGACTATCCCGAACGAGCCGTTACAGAAGTCATTACCAATGCCATTATCCATCGTGACTATTTACAGATAGGTAGCGAAGTACATATAGATATGTACGATGACCGTATGGAGATTTATTCGCCCGGTGGCATGATTGATGGTAAACAGATACAAGACCTTGATCCTACATCCGTATCTTCCAAAAGGCGCAACCCACTGATTGCCGACTTCTTCAGCAGATTAGGATTGATGGAACGCAGAGGTAGTGGTATGCGCAAGATAATGGATGCGTATCGCTGGTACAAGATGGTTCCGGAGCAGAGAATGCCCCAGTTTAGGTCTGACAACAACGAGTTTCACGTCTTGCTGTGGAATATCAACTACAACGTTGATGATCAAGAGGAAGATAGTGTCGAGTTCGGAATAAAGTTCGTAAAAGGACAAAGCGGATTCGGGAAAGAGTTCGTAAAAGAGGAGTTAGAACAGACAAAAGAGTTTCTTAGAGCAAGTAGGCTGATATATAAGCTCATAAGTAAAAATGCACAAGTAACCGCAAATGAGATTGCAAAACATCTCAATCTTTCAGAACGACAAGTACAAAAGTATATGAAACGACTTCAAGACCAACACAGGATTGAACGAGTTGGAGGTCGTAAGACTGGTTTTTGGCGCATTATTGATGATGAGTATGAAAGGTTTTTCGAGAGGTTGTAACGGCTCAACATCGTCAAACGTGCCGAAAGACTGGTTTTCTGCACGAAATCGAGAATCTGGTGAGAAGCCCGCAGGATTTTCTCCATTTTGTGCTTGTATCTTAATGGATTATCATGTAGGTAGCATTATCGTCTTCTGATGGTGTTAAATCTTCGCAATTATCTATAAATCACCGATTTTAATAGATGTTAACCACGCCTTTCCCGCCTTTTTTCCCGCCATCGCGCAAAAACATATTCCAATAGACGTGGCTCAACCTCCGTAAAATTTACCGACATTTACCTCTCCGAAAAGGCCATTATCCGCATCCATTAAAAGTGCTTTTTCTTTACGGTGTACGGACAGAAATCGATGGAGTATCATAGCTGCTTTAACAGTTTGTGGAGGATGGTGTCGGCCAGTACATCGAAAGGTACAAGTGGTGTTTCACATTTGTCCTAATGAGGAATGCAACCCAATGTGATGAAGTAGAAGATTTATGATGAATTTTCTACCTAATGAAAGTTAACGCAGTGAGGTCATTGTGTAATCCTCTAAAAAAAACAAGGCGGAAAAGTTGTGAGATATAACAACTTTTTTTGTAGTTTTGCAGTATGAATAAGGTTAGGAAGATTACCGCCTACGGTAGCTATTTCAACGACTTTCTGACTTCATTGACAGAGGATGTTGTGAGAAAGTTCTATTATGCCTTCTCGATACTTGAAACGCAAGAGCGCATATCCACCAAGTTCGTTAAGGCCATAAGGGACGGACTGTATGAGCTGCGCATAGAGTACAACAGCAACATCTACCGGGCTTTCTTCATCTTTGACGATGGATGTGTAGTAGTCTTGTTCAACGGCTTTCAGAAAAAGAGCCAGAAGACACCAAGTAAGGAAATTGATAAAGCACTAAGAATAAAGGAGGCATATTATGACGACAAGCAAAATAACCGATTATAGTGCCATCTTGGACGAGAAGTTTGGCAAGCGTGGCACTGCGAGCCGTGAGGAGTTTGAGGAGGAAGCTCGGGCTTTCTACGCTTCTCAGGTGTTGCTGCAAGCTCGCAAGGAAGCGAAGATCACGCAGAGCGAGTTGGCTAAACGTGTGGGTACGACGAAGTCTTACATTTCCAAGATTGAAAACGGAGTGATTGAGCCTAGAGTGGGATTGTTTTTCCGTCTTATCACAGCAATGGGAATGCGTATTGACATTACACGTCCTTTAGGTGTATAGCTAAGCCGAAACGTGCCGAAAGGCTCGTTTTCTGCACAAAATCGGGAAAATGGGGAGAAGTCCGCAGGCTTTTCTCCATTTTTCTTTTTTGTATATCAGGCAATTAACTTGCTGGCAGCATAATCGGTTTATTTTCATGTTGTTCTCACTATGTTCCTAATCTTTAAACCGCTATTTTAATCCTTCTATCGAGCTCACGTTAAGTAAGAACGACCGATACATTTATTTCCGTTAGAGTTACTTTATTTGAATTTGCAGTTACCAAAAGAATATATACTCTGTTTGACGTTCGAAATATGCGGTAGCAATGTCTTTGATAGCTTTTATTTGTGCAGACTTGATACGTTCATCCGAACGAATTTTCTCTTTTTCCATTGCGATTATATCATTATACTGCTTATCCATTTCTTTTTTTATGGAATTAAGTAACGCTTTAGCTTGTGTAGCACAGCTACTTTGTGCATCAATCATAGAAACAAGTTCTGCAGCTTCCGTATAATCATGCTTGGAATAAGCAGCTTGAGCCAATAGTAAAATCTGACTGCAATATTGTGTCTGACATTTTTTGAATATGGATGACTATAGCATTAGCGATTTCAGCGTCAGCATCAATTTTCGGTAAAGACATAAAAGGACGCATTCATGATGAACCACTCCCCCTCGTGACACATTGTCAATTCCCCTCCAGCTCTGACATTTTGTTCTGCGGAAGCCTTCCAGAATCGCATCTTTCGACCCGGGGGACGAGTCGGTGGCAAAAGAAGGCATTCTCAGGAGATTCGTGAAATACATGTTGATGCTATCAATGGGATTTTCCTTTCATCCAGGCAACATTTAGCGTACGTCCGTTTCTTTCCGCTTACATGTGTAACGGAGGTGGATGCTTTTTATCACAGCACAAATTGAAGTCCCATTCCGTCTTCCAGCGAATGAAAATCAGAACATTTTACCTTTACGTTCCAAAGATTGGACTTTCCCGGATGAAACAATATTGTTTGGGGCGTGAAACAATATTGTTTGAGGAACCAAACACAAGTGTTTGACGAGTGAAACAATATTGTTTGAGCGTTAAAATGTAAGTTTTTCGGATTGAAAATGTTTATAAACCTAAAATAGAAGAACCGTTTTAGCTCCAAGCGTTAATCGCAATTAACCATTGAATGCTAGAATGACGGAGAGTCGCAAAAAACAGGTTAGAGAAAACCTGCTATTTACGACTCTCCGTCAAGCAAAAACGAAGGAAAGGCAGCAAAACGTCAGTCCGCTTCCAGACCGAGAAGGATGCGCTCGATGACCTTCGGATAGTGCTCATACTCCAGGGCATGTACCTTCTGTGCCACCTGCTCGGGGGTATCGTCCGGCTCCACGGGACACGTTGCCTGGAAGAGGGTCGTCCCCTCGTCGTAGTGCTCATCTATATAATGTATAGTGATGCCGCTTTCGCGCTCGCCCGCAGCAACCACCGCCTGATGTACCCGGTCGCCGTACATCCCCTTGCCTCCATACTTCGGCAGCAAGGCGGGATGGATGTTGACAATCCGCTGCGGATAAGCCTGAAGCAACTCGTCGGGTACACGCAACAGGAATCCTGCCAACACGATGAAGTCGATGCCCCGTCCGCGCAACAACTCCACGACCTCTCCGCCCCGGGCAAACTGCTCACGCGTCAGGATACATGTCGGTACCCCCAGCCGTTCCGCCCGCTGGAGCACGAAAGCATCGGGTTTGTTTGACACCACAAGAGAGACCCTTATGGTCTTGTTTCCCTGAAAGTAGCGGATGATGTTTTCGGCGTTCGTACCCGAACCCGAAGCAAAAATGGCAATGTTTTTCTGCATATATATCCTAATTTAGTGCACAGATGCGTGAAATTTGTGCAAAGCAAGTGCAATTAATCAGTTAATTATTTGCTCATAATGATAAATCTTTCTTTCTTTGCACCGCAAAAATAAGGAAATAACAACAAAGTATTAATTTAAATCGTAAAATTATGTCTGAAATCGCATCAAGAGTAAAAGCAATTATCGTTGATAAATTGGGCGTTGAAGAATCGGAAGTAACTAACGAAGCTAGCTTCACAAACGACCTTGGAGCCGATTCATTGGACACAGTAGAATTGATCATGGAATTCGAAAAGGAATTCGGTATCTCAATTCCTGATGACCAAGCAGAAAAGATTACTACCGTAGGTGACGCCGTTTCTTACATCGAAGCTAACGCGAAGTAATTTTATGGAATTAAAAAGAGTAGTAGTAACAGGTCTTGGCGCACTGACTCCCGTAGGTAACACCGCTCCCGAAACATGGGAGAACCTGGTGAACGGAGTGAGTGGGGCAGGACCTATTACTCATTTCGACGCATCACTCTTCAAGACCCAGTTTGCGTGTGAAGTGAAAAACTTTAACCCGAACGATTTCATCGACCGGAAGGAAGCACGCAAGATGGACCTTTACACCCAGTATGCCATCGTGGCCGCCAAGGAGGCCGT
Source organism: Bacteroides sp. Marseille-P3684 (assembly GCF_900291465.1). Lineage (GTDB taxonomy): Bacteria > Bacteroidota > Bacteroidia > Bacteroidales > Bacteroidaceae > Phocaeicola_A. The sequence goes on along the minus strand of NZ_LT985808.1, from coordinate 908,365 downwards.
GACGGATTCAGGGCTTGATGTGGAGAAAGAAGACTTGAACCGTATCGGTGTGATTTTCGGTGTCGGCATCGGTGGCATGCACACCTTTGAGGAAGAGACCGGAAACTATGCACTTCATAAAGACCAGGGACCCAAGTACAACCCCTTCTTCATCCCGAAGATGATTGCCGACATCTGTGCCGGACAGATCTCCATCATGTACGGATTCCACGGTCCCAACTACGTGACCTCTTCAGCTTGCGCCTCCTCGACCAACGCACTGGCTGACGCCTTCAACCTGATCCGTCTGGGCAAGGCGAACGTCATCGTTTCCGGTGGTGCCGAAGCTGCCATCTTCCCGTGCGGCGTGGGTGGTTTCAATGCCATGCATGCCCTCTCGACCCGCAACGATGACCCGCAGGGTGCCAGCCGTCCGTTCAGCGCAAGCCGTGACGGATTCGTGATGGGCGAAGGTGCCGGCTGTCTGATTCTCGAAGAACTGGAACATGCCAAGGCACGCGGAGCCAAAATCTATGCCGAGGTTGCCGGCGTGGGCATGAGTGCCGACGCACACCACCTGACTGCATCCCACCCCGAAGGACTGGGCGCGAAGCTGGTGATGATGAACGCACTCGAGGATGCAGAGATGAAACCTGAAGACATCGACTACATCAACGTACACGGCACATCGACCCCCGTGGGCGACATCTCTGAGGTGAAAGCCATCAAGGCACTCTTCGGCGAACATGCCTACAAGCTGAACATCAGTTCGACCAAGTCCATGACCGGACACCTCCTCGGAGCTGCCGGAGCCGTCGAAGCACTTGCCAGCGTATTGGCTGTGAAGAACGACATTGTTCCTCCGACCATCAACCACACCGAGGGTGACAACGACGAGGAGATCGACTACAACCTGAACTTCACGTTCAACAAGGCTCAGAAACGTACGGTCAATGCCGCCCTGTCGAACACATTCGGCTTCGGCGGACACAATGCATGTATAATCGTTAAGAAATACGCCGAATAAGAAGCTATCAGTGTTTCAGAGAATTACTATATTACATAGAATAAGGCTCCTTTTCTCCAAGGAAAGGGAGTCTTATTTTGCTTTGTACCGCATCCTGGGCTTCTATCCGCGCACGATCAGCTACTACAAGGAGGCACTGCTCCACAAGTCATCGACCGTCCGCAGCGCCAAGGGCTACAAGCTCAACAACGAACGCCTGGAGTTCCTGGGCGACGCCATCCTCGATGCCATCGTCGCAGACGTCGTCTACAAGCACTTCGAAGGCAAACGCGAGGGCTTCCTGACCAACACGCGCTCGAAAATCGTACAGCGGGAGACGCTCAACAAGATTGCCGTGGAAATCGGGCTGGACAAGCTCATCACCTACTCCACCCACTCCAGCAACCACAACAGCTACATGTGTGGCAACGCCTTCGAGGCACTCATCGGCGCCATCTACCTCGACCGGGGCTATGACGCCTGCATGCGCTTCATGCAGGAACGCATCCTCCACAAGCTCATCAACATCGACAAGGTCGCCTACAAGGAGGTCAACTTCAAGTCGAAACTCATCGAGTGGTCGCAGAAGAACAAGGTCGAGCTGGAGTTCCGTCTGGTGGAACAGACGCAGGATGTGAGCAGCCCCGTCTTCCAGTCGGATGTCCTGCTGGAAGGCATCGTCGGCGGAAGCGGCACCGGATACTCGAAGAAAGAGAGCCAGCAGGCAGCTGCCAAGCAGGCACTCGGACGACTGAAGAAGGACTCCGAGTTCATCGACGCGGTCTTTGCTGCCAAGAAGGCACGCAGCGTCACCGTCGAAGTGTCCGACACGGCAGCCGTCATCCTCAACGAAGACCCTGTGACCGTCTATACCGAAGACCCTGCAGAAGAGGAGGAGACGCATGACAGCACCTCCGACGACAAGCTCGCCCCCATCTCCCGTCCGAGTCTCGACGAGGTGGAACGCATCATTGCCGAAGCTGAAGAGCAAGCGTTCCGCGAAGCCAGAAGCTGACAAAACCCATCCACTAACCCCAAACACCCCTTGCAGCCATGAAAGTAACCGCCGTCATCGTGACATTCAACCGCCTCGTACTGTTGCAGAAAACCCTCGACTACGTCCGCATGACTCCCCTCGTGACCCACATCATCGTGGTCAACAACGGGAGCACCGACGGCACTACCGAATGGCTCGACACGCAGGCCGACCTGGAGGTCATCCACCAGGACAACGTCGGCGGCTCGGGCGGGTTCTACACCGGCATGAAGGCTGCCTACGAGGGCGGCAGCGACTGGATATGGTGCATGGACGACGACGTCTGTCCCCGGCCGGACTGCCTGAACTTCCTCATCGATGCCGACATGCACGGCGTCGGTATCCTCTGCCCGCGACGCATCATGGGAGAGGAGGTGTTCGTCACCGAATGCAGGTACCTCAACCTGATAGACCCGTTCTCATCGCTCCATCTGGACAAGGTCGAGCCCTACATCTGCCACCTGGTCTCCATCCAGGGCATGGTGTTCGAGGGTCCGCTCATCAAGCGGTCGACCATCGAACGCATCGGCTATCCCAACAAGGACCTCTTCATCTTCTACGACGACACCGACTATGCCTACCGGGCCGTGCTGGCGGGACTCCAGGTGCTCTACGTCCCCAACGCGCTCATGTACAAGGAACGCTTCTACAACAACGACACCTGGGCGGAAAGGCAACGCAAGAAGAAGTGGAAACGGTTCTACCAGGTGCGCAACGGAGCCTACTTCAACCACCACTACGGCAAGAACTTCCTCATCCGCTACCTCCGCCCCCTGCAGGAGACCCTCGGATACATCTTCCTCGCCTTCTTCACCGCCCCCTTCACAAAGGCCTACAGCTGGCGTGACATCCCCCGCTTCTGGCGGATGTACCTCGACGGCATCCACGAACGGCTGGGGAAACTATAACCTGCTTTTTTCTTAAAGAATCCATACAACGTTTCAAATAATATGCATATCTTTGGACAGGCTTCGACGATATGCAGCGTACAGTGTCGCACTATCGCTTCACTGAAAGCCCCTGTGAGAGAGAGCCATCATTCCTTTAGAGAGAACACAATTTAAAAACTTTACATTATGGACACTTTAGAAAACGGGCAACAATCCGCACAACAGCCCGTACAACAGACCGTGATTGTGCAACAAGAACCGCAAAGAAAGTCGAACGGCATCGGTACAGCAGGCTTTGTCCTGTCGCTTGTGGCATTGTTCCTGTGCTGGATTCCTGTGCTTGACTGGATTCTCTGGCTGCTGGGCCTCATCTTCTCTGCCATCGGCGTATTCCGTGTACCACGCGGACTGGCCATTGCCGGTCTGTGCATCAGCTTGCTGGGACTCATCATCCTCATCGCACTCGTCGGCTCACTGGTTGCACTTATAGCGGCATCCTGAGTCATTCTTCCTCCTCCATTCCAGGCAAGTCGGTCTGCACACTGGTCTTACCGGCTTGCCTGACATTCATTCACATTTAACACCCACATTTACCATGAGACGTATCCTTACACTGTTCATGCTGCTTTCCCTGTCGCTCTCGTTCGCATTCGCACAAGGAAAGCCTTTCAAAGGTTTCTGGGAAAAAGACACAACGGACGAATACCACGCCCTGTACATTGACCTCTACGGGAAGTCATTGAAGACCCCGGACAAGTCCGCCGCTTCCTACGGCTATCTGCAAAGTGAGAATGAATTCTATTCGGACATCTGGGTAATCACCCAAGTCCTGTCCCTGCAAGGGAACAACGCAAAGGTCAAGATGTTCAGCTGGCGCTACGGTTCCCCCAACGATCAGGTGGAAGCAACCCTGACATACAACCCCGCAACCAAAGTGATGAACTACCTGCGCGGAGACTTCCCAATCACATTCCAACCGACCCCTCCCATCAACTCACTGGTCCTGATGAAGACCTACAGGAACCGCGATATCAAGCACGGGCTGCTATTCCTCTCCTTTGAGAAACGGAACGGGTGGGTGTTCATCAACGAAGAAAGCTCCTCTGTCTATGAAGACGGGCGCATAAGCCATATCGGCAACACGGTGTATGCCGGCAAGATTAAAGGGAACCGGATTGTATGTACCTACAAGCTCAACTGCTTCCTCCCCGATTTGAGCAGCATCCAACTCTCCGAGATGGAAAAGACCGCTCCCTGCATCCTCACCTACAGTCCCGCGAGCAAGACCTTCGTGATGAACGGCGTGGTCTTCGAGGTAGACAACCAATTCCCTACCGACTTATAACCTGCTTTTATCACAGATAAACCTTTCGAAGACGGAACTTCCAACGGCATTGCGTACCTTTGCGTCATCAATCAAAACGCAAAGGTACTATGCTGTATAAATCCATCCTCCGTCCGCTCCTCTTCTCCCTGGAACCGGAGCGTGCCCACCGACTCACCTTCTCCCTGCTCAAGCTCACCAACTACATTCCTCTCCTGCGCCCTTACCTGCGCAGCCAGTACCGGTACGAGGAAGAGGACATCCTCTGCAAAGGCATCCTCACCCGGAACCGCATCGGGCTTTCCGCCGGGATGGACAAGGGGGCGGAAGTCTTCAACGAACTGGCAGACTACGGCTTCGGCTTCATCGAGGTGGGAACCGTGACGCCCGACCCCTGCCCCGGCAATCCGGCACCACGCATCTTCCGTCTGCCGAAGGACGAATCGTTCATCTCGCGCACGGGCTTCAACAACCCTGGGCTGGCGGTCGTCAAGCAACGCCTCAGCCACAAGACCGGACGGGTGACCGTCGGTGTCAACATCAACAAGAACCCCGCGTCGGAGGGCCGTCAGGCTGTGGACGACTTCCTCCTGCTCTTCACCGAGCTGAACGCCGTCGCCGACTACTTCACCCTCAACTGGGGCTCCATCGATGCCGCACTCATGGAGGAGGTTCTTGCCGCACTGACCGGGAAGCGTGCCACGATGCGCATGCGGCGTCCCATCCTCCTGAAGCTCCCCGGCGACATCACGGCCGAGGGCATGGACACCGTCCTCTCCCTCATCAGCCGCTACGGGCTCGACGGCGTCATTGCCACCGGACCCACCATGGACCGTTCCCAGCTCCGCCGCTACACGGAAGCCGAGCTGAAAGCTCTCGGAGCCGGCGGAGTCAGCGGCAAAGGCATGGGCATGAAGTCCTTTTTTGCCGTCGACTACCTGCGCAAGCACGGCGGTCCCGACCTCTTCATCATCGGGGCAGGCGGCATCATGACTCCCGGCGACGCCGAACGGATGTTCCGCATGGGTGCCGACTACGTACAGATATACTCCGCCTTCATCTACGAGGGACCGGGCATCGTCGCCCGGATGGTCATCCGCTCGGCGGAGATGGACGAATGAACAGTCACACCGACAGCCCAATCGAGTAGGAGGAAAACGACGTAGTTTTCTTCCTACTTTCGTTTTCCGTCCTCTCACACCACCGTACATGCGGTTCCGCATACGGCGGTTCCTATTTTGGGTACCATTCGAGATATTCACCCATTAAAGTAGCATACCCTGCTTTGCGCAAGTTCTCATTTGTGATTGCTCTGTGCATTATGTGGCTGTCTGCTATGCGCCAGCAGCCCTTGCGAGTATTACCCCATTCATATGCCTTGTACTTATCGATACCGCATCTAATGAGGTTTGCCACTTTTGTCTTGACTTTCTTCCATGCTTTCCATATACACATACGTATTCTACGCCTTAACCATTCGTCAGTGGTAAGTAGAAGACGTTTCATATTGGCAAGATGATAATAGCCGACCCATCCTCTTATGTATTCTTTGAGCTTTTGCTTTCTCTTGGAATATCCCCATCCATTGCTGCGACTTGTCAGTTCTTTTAGTCTTGACTTCATCTTGGCTTTGGATGTCGGGTGTACCGTAAGTTGGCATTTACCTTTCATTACATTAAAGGAATAGCCGAGATATTTCACTCCGCGCACATACGACACTACGGTCTTCTCCTGGTTGACTTTGAGATATAGATTGTTCTCTATAAATCGGGTTATGCTCTCCTTCACTCGCATTGCTGCCCTTCGGGACCTGCAGAATATCATCGAGTCATCCGCATAGCGCACAAAAGGGAGGCCTCTGAGTTCCAGCTCTTTGTCCAGTTCATTGAGCATAATGTTGCTCAACAAGGGACTTAGCGGACCTCCTTGGGGAGTTCCTTCCTCGCTCGCTTCAAACAAGCCTTTATTCATTACACCGCTACGGAGATACTTATGTATAAGACTGACCACTCTGCCGTCTTTTATGGTACGGCTGAGGATTTCTATGAGCTTGCTGTGGCACACCGTGTCGAAGAAGAGTTCAAGGTCAAGGTCTACAACATATACGTAGCCTTCATTGATTATCCTCTGCGCTTCACGTAGTGCGTCATGGCATCCTCTTCTCGGACGGAAGCCGTAGCTTGTCTTGGAGAATTGGTTCTCATAGATGGGAGTCAACACTTGGTTTATGGCTTGTTGCACCAATCGGTCTATCACGGTGGGGATACCTAAAAGGCGCATCTTGCCATTGTCTTTGGGGATTTCTACCCTTCTTACCGGGTTCGGACGGTAAGAGCCGTCCATCAAGGAACTAAGGAGCATTTCCCTATTGGTCAGGAGCCATGGGAGCAATTGCTCGCACGACATCTTGTCGATACCACCACATCCCTTGTTTCTCACCACTGTTTTGTAGGCTCTGTTGAGATTTGACGGACTGAGAATTTGCTCGAAAAGGTGTTCCTTGTCGAATGGTACTTCCACGATGTTGTCTTCACACATCCACATAAAGGTCTGCACTCCCCCATATCTTTCGGTTTCCGACCTATTCCTTTGAGGGCAGCCATTAAAACGTGATAATGTTTTCTGCATTCTGTCCTTCATATGGTATGTTTCAATTACTATCGTTTAATTGTTAGGTTCTGCCCTTCATGCAACTCTATCGACAGCTGCACTACTATGGCGTCTGCTGACTTCTCACGACAAGCTTTACTCCACTTCTTTCGTAAAAAAAAAAAACTATTCGAAGTGTCCGTGAGACCTCCTCGGATAAGGGCGTTGTCTTTCCATCTTATACCTACTTCATCTACACCGACCGTTCCGAATAGCTATAGGGCTTCGATTTGTTTAGCAATCTTACCCACGGTCATATGCCTTGTATGAAGTTTCTGTTCGTTAGGCCAGATGTTTGCCGACGGCTTCCTTCAGATTTCACCTCGCGATGAACACCCTTGCCTGGGGCTATGTAATTCCCGCTATTAGGGCTTACTCGGGACTTGCACCCGTTAGACAACACTCATGCCGAGCGTACTAAAGAAAGAGGATGCACCGGCACTCACACCGGCACATCCTCTTTTTTCATACGGACCGGAAGTTACTCCCAGCCCGGGTTCTGCGGCAACAGTGCCTCGTTGATTTGAATGGCAGAGAGGGGTACGGGGCGCAGGTATTTCTTGTCCAGCCAACGGCGGTTTTGCGACATGCCGTACTCCACATAGCCATGGTCGCCCTCCGACAGGCGGTAGTTCTGTCCGTCGAGCACGACGTAGTCCACTCCCTTCACCTTATCTTCGGCAGCAGGCTCCTGGTCGACGTAAGCCACATCGAACGTCCCGTCGTGGTTCAAGTCGTACGGCGTATCCTTTGCCGGGACATACATCCCCTGCCAGGTACGCTCGATGAGCTTGCCCTGCTTCCAACGCATGATGTCGTCGTAGCGCACGCCTTCGAAGGCCAGCTCGACACCGCGTTCACGACGCACCTCCAGAATCCATTTATCCTGTGTCTGATTGTCAAAATAAGCTGCTACATAGGGGTCGTAGTCGGCAGGGATGCTGCCGTCCACACCGGCACGTTCGCGGAGCGGCTTGATGGTAGCGTTCCACACGGACTGGTCGCACCGTCCCAGCTCCGCCATGGCTTCGGCATAGTTCAGCAACACCTCGGCGTAGCGGAAGATGGGGATGGAATTGTTTGCCGTCGCCTTCCCCACGTGTACATCGTCGTCAAGCGCCCACTTGATCATCATGTACCCTGTGGAGGTAATGGCGAAGTTCGGGGCGTCGGGCTGGAGCGTACCGCTGATGGTCCGCTGGTAATCGGCGCCGATGACGGTCTGGGCAAGGCGGCAGTCACGGTCGGCAAACTCCTGGTCATACGTCAGCGTGGCATAATCCGGACGGTCGGTGAAGCGGCTGCCGTCGCGCATCAGGTACATGTTCACGAACGGACGGACCAGCGACCAGTTGGCACCGTACGAACCGGAGAATATCTTCCACGTAATGTCGTGCATGCGCACGTCCGTCTGATAGGCAATCGCCCAGATGACCTCCTGCGTGTTGATTTTCTCGGACGTGAACAGTGCACGGTACTGCGTCTCCACGTCCGACGGGTTGTCGACCAGCGAGTATGGACCGTTGTCCATCAACTCCTTGGCGGCAGCGGCTGCCTCTTCCAGGAACTGGTTGGCCGTGCTCTGCAGCCCCAGTTCGTCATGGTACTTGCGGTAAGTGCCCTCAAACAGGCAGACCCGCGACTTGAAGGCCAGTGCCACCCAACGGGTGACAAGCGTGCTGCTCTCCACCTCCGTCCCGTCAGTGGAGCAATACGTCGAGGCGAACGTCAGGTCCTCCAGTACGTGTGCCATCACCGTCTCGCGGCTGTCGCGTCCTTTGTAGAGCTCCTCCGTCTCCCCGGTATCAAGCGTATGGTCATACCAGGGCACATCGCCGAAGGTGCGCACCATGTTGTAGTAGAAGTAGGCCCTCCAGAAGCGTCCCACCCCTTCATAATGGCGGTAGGTAGCCTCGTCGATTTTGCCCTCCATCTGCGGCAGGTGGTCGAGGAAGTAGTTCACCTGGCGGAGGTCATCCCAGGACCATCCGCCCTGCTGGCTGGAGTCCCAGGTGTCTCCCTTCAGGAAGGTCGTCGAGGTACGGGTGGCACAGTAGTCGGCATACTGGTCGCCTCCCCAGGCGATGTCCTCTTCCGAGGGGAGGAAAGTCTGCAGGAAGCCGTTGGTGTAGAGCTTCAGGTCGTTCTCCGTGGTCATGAAAGCCTCGGAGCCGACGGCATTCTCAGGCTGGCAGTTCAGGAAGTCCTCGCACGAGGAGCCTCCCAGTGCCAGCAGTCCCATGAGCAAGAGTGTATAGTGTCGTTTCATTTGTGTTGTCGTTAGAAGGTTACGTTAATGCCGAAGGTGTAGCTGCTCAGGAGCGGATAGCCGTATCCGTCGCCGTCGGTGTTGGCGGTAGAACGGAAGTCAGCGTCGCCCGGATTGATGACTTCGGGGTCGTACATCTTCGTGTGCTTGTAGAGCGGACTCCACGTGCAGAGGTTCTCGCCCGCCAGATAGACCTTGAGGTTCTCCAGGTGGAGCGCCTTGCAGACCTTCGGACTGAAGGTGTAGTCCACCTGCAGGTTCTTCAGACGGACGTACGCTGCGTTCTGCAGGTAGCGGTCGTTCGCCTGCCGGCCCAGTGCACGGGTCGAGCCTTGAGCCAGGTAGCCACGGTAGCGCGGCCAGTAGGCGTCAGTGTTCTGATTCTCTTCCGTCCAGACGTTGTTGCCGGTGTGCTCCTTCAGCATGTAGCTGTAGGGACGGTCGTACTGTCCCCAGAAGAAGGCGGACTCGCGGTGCGGGTACCAGTCGCGCTGACCCACGCCCTGGAAGAAGGCACTCACGCCGAAGCCGTTCCAGTTGGCTGCCAGGGTGACGCCGAACTGGTAGCGCGGGGTCGTGTTGCCGACCACCTTCAGGTCGCCGTGGTCGTCGAGCGTGTTCTTCCCGTTGTCCACGGCGCCGCTGCCGTCGAGGTCGGCGAACTTCAGGTCACCGGGCTTCAGGATGTTGTCGTCGGAGACGACGAGGTAGGACTGGTCGGCATGTGCGTCGATCTCAGCCTGGTCCTTGAAGAGTCCCTCGATGTGGTACCCCCAGATGGTGCCTATTTCCTGCCCCTCGTAGTAGGTCGAGAGCGATTTGGTCGGGTTGTAGAACTTCGTCACCCACGTGCGGTTGTCCCACACCATCGCCTTGATGCTGTAGTTGAACGGCTTGTCGCCCAGGGTGAAGCGGTCGCGCCACTCCACGGAGAGCTCCCATCCACGGGTCTTCATCTCGGCGTTGTTGCCCTTCGGAGTCGAGGCACCCAGCACGGCGGGCAGCGTCGGGCCGACGGTGTACATGTCGGTGGTATAACGCTGGTAGTAGTCGAAGGTGGCGCTGAGGCGGTTGTTGAGCAGGGCGAAGTCGAGGCCCACGTCGTAAGTCGTCGCGCGTTCCCACGTCAGACTGCTGGGCACGATGCCCGGTGTGGTGGCATAACCCTGCAGACCACCGTCAAGAATCACCGACGTCCGCTTGATGGGGACGGTGGAGAGGTAGAGATACGGGTCCACACTCCCGTTACCCAAGCTGCCGATGGAAGCGCGCAGCTTCAGGTTGTCAAGCCAGGTGCGGGCGGGAGCCATGAACGGCTCTTCCGAGATGCGCCAGCCCACCGACCCTGAAGGGAAGAAGCCCCACTGCTGGTTGGAGGGGAACTTCGACGAGCCGTCGTAGCGTCCGCTGAACTCGGCGAGGTAACGGTTCCTGTAGTTGTAGTTCACGCGGTAGAGGAAGCCCACGTACGCCCACTCATAGCCGCTCTGGTTCTCCGTATAGTAGTCGCCGTCCATGAGGGCAAAGCTGGGCTTCGTCGGGTACAGCAACCCACGGCGGTAGGTGGTAATGGTCTCGTAGGACTGGGTCTCCAGGTTCCAGCCGAGCAGCACGTTGAGGTAATGGTCGGGATTGGCGAACTGCGGCTCATAGTTACCCGTGATGTTGCTGGAGATATACTCCTTGTCATAGTCTACATTCTCCAGGGAGCTGTACGTGTTGCGCTCCTTCACGATTTCCGGACCGGTGTAGTACTCATACTGGTTCTCGGCGCGTCGGCGGTCGGAAAGGCTCTTCGCGTAGGTGAAATCGCCCTTGAACGTCAGCTGGTCCAGGATGGGCTCCCACGTCAGGGTGCTGGTGTTGCGGAAGTCTATCTTGCCGTTCTTCTGCCACGAAGTCCCCTCGACGAAGCCTGCCCAGCCGATGTAGACAGCCGCCTCGGTCCAGGTCCCGTCAGGGTTCTTCTCCATCGTCACGGGGTAGCCCTGGTGCTGTATCTGCCGGGCGATGTTCTGCCGGTCGTACATCACCATCGGCTGGTGTGACTTGAAGTGGGTGAACTTCGTGCTGTTCTCCAGCGTGAGGTTCCGGTTAATCCGGATTTCGCCACGCGAGTTGAGGTTGTACTGTGTGTACCTTTCCCCACCGGCGCTGTATATGCCGTCCTGGTTGAAGTAGCGCCCCGAGACGTAATACTTCGCCCTGTCGCTGCCACCGCTCACGCTCACGTTGTGTTCGGTAGAGTAGTTGAAGTCGCGGTAGATGATATCGAGCCAGTTCGTGTTGCCGAAGTACTCGTACTCGCCGTTGTCGTTCACCCGCACCTTGTCGAGTGTCGGGTCGGCATCGCGCTTCACCAGCTCGTTGTACCAGTCGGTGGAGTACTTGAACACGTTGTTGATGCCCGCAGGGATGGAGTTCTTCCCCTCCAGGTAGGCGGTGTACCAGCCGTCGGTCCACTGCAGACCGTTCGAGACGATGCCGTCCTCCGTGCGCACCGTACGCCGGTGCAGCGACACGCTGCCGTTGTAGTTGACCCGAGCCTTGCCCGACTGGGCTTTCTTCGTCGTGATGAGCACCACGCCGAAGGCACCGCGTGCGCCGTAGATGGCTGCCGACGAGGCGTCCTTGAGCACCGACACACTCTCCACGTCAGAGGGGCTCACCGAGTTCAGGTCGCCCTCCACCCCGTCGATGAGGATGAGCGCGCTTCCGCCCGCCCCGATGCTGCCCGTACCACGGATGTTGATGGAGGGGTTGCGCGACGGCTTGCCGTCGGAGAACGTCACGTTCAGTCCCGGCATCAGGCCCTGCAGCGAGCGGGACACGTTGCTGTTGGCACGCTCCGCTATCTGCTTGCTGTCGATTTGCTCCACGGCGCCCACCAGGTTCGCCTTCTTCGCCGTTCCGTAACCCACGACGACGACCTCGTCGAGCAGCTGGTCGTCCTCCTTCAGGACGATTTGCATCTGCTGTCCGTCCGACACTTCGATTTCCTGGTTGGAGTAGCCGATGTAGCTCAGCACAAGCGTCTTCCCCTGTTCCACATTGAGTATGAAGCGGCCGTTGATGTCCGTCACTACCCCCTTGTTCTCGCCCTTGACGCGTACGGCAACGCCTGTGAGCGGTTGACCCTGGGCGTCCACCACCGTCCCCTCGAACGGGACGACGGCAGCCCATGCCGTGGCAGCCGAGCAGGCCACCAGCAGGCTCACGAGGCTGCGTCTGCAGCGCAGCAAAGGCCTGCCTGTTATCCTTGTCTGTCTTGTTTCCATAAGTGCATGTTCAGATTAGTTGACGAGTTTCCCCTCCGTCCGGTTCACAGACGGAGCGTCTGCGTGTACACCTCGCCGAAGCGGTTGGTCAGTTCCACACGGATTTCCTTCGCACCGTCCGACGGCATGAGGCGGAACAGGTGTCCCGTCTTCGGAGCCTTCGCACGGTTCTTCAGCTGCGCGGCACGCTCCTCGTCCGAGTCGATGAAACGCTCCATGTCGCCCATGGGTTTCCCGTCCTCGTACCACACCACGCGGCAGGCACTGTCCCAGTCCCAGACGTTGGCGACCACGAAGCTGCTCTGCGTCGTGAACTCGCCCCGGTTGTACAGACGGAACTGGTAGCCGAAGTCGCGGCGTGTGCCCTTGTAGTGCCACTTCAGCCGGTCGCCGTCAACATCGACCACCATGTAGCCGTTCGGTGCGCCACACTGGTTCACCCAGCCTGCCCACCAGGCACCGCAGGCAGCCCCGATGTTGTGCTCATAGAGCGTCGGGCTGACCTCGTTGTTCTGCAGGAAGTGGGTGTGCCCGCAGAAGACATGCACGTTGTAGCCCTCCAGCACCTCCTTCAGCGCGGAGGCATTGCGGATGTTCCCGCCCGGCTCCACGGTGTTCCAGGAGGAGGCGTGCATGTTCAGGATGACGAGGCTGCCTTCGGGCACATGGCTCAGGTCCTTCTTCAGCCACGCCAGCTGCGCCCCGGTGAGCGCTTCGATATACTTCTTGTTGCTCACGTAGTTGATGTTCTTCATGGTCACGATGTGCGCCTTGCCCACGTTGAACGAATAGTCCGTCGGGCCGAAGTAGCTGTGGTAGACCATTTCCCCATAGACCGGCGTCCCCGCCTCCATGTTGTGCAGGTCCTGGTAGCGCAGGTCGAAGTCATGGTTGCCGATGCACTGGAAGAAGGTCGCCCCCGTGTTCCGCAACGACTCCTTGTACTCGGGGTACAGCCCCATGTTGTCGAACACCAGGTCGCCGAGCGTCATGCCCACCACCTCGCGGCTCTGCTTCAGCGAGTCGATGGTCTCCTTCAGGTCCACGACCGCCTCCTGACGCCAGCGCTTCATCTCCCGTGCGTCGCGCACCTGCGGGTCGGACACGGCGATGTAGTAGAAGCGGTCCGACGCCTCCTTGCGCCGTTCCAGCCTGAAGTCGTGCCGGTTGCCGCCTGCCGCCAGCTGTCCCACGGACACATAGAATCCGTCCGCCAGTCCCTCCCGCTGCGGCAGTCGGTAAGCCGACGGCGTGGAGATGCTCACGAACTTGCTCACGGTGGTGTCCGAGTCGAGCGACCAGGCGCCCTTGCCGTCGGTCCGGGTGAAACGGACCCCGTCGTTGACCACCACCCCGGCTATGCCCTTGCCCTTCTCGTCGAGGACTTTTCCGGAAAAACTCAAAACAGAATGCTGCGCTGCAGCGCTCAGGCAGAGTGCCCACAAGGCAACTCCGAATGCCCCTAATCTAGCTGTCTCTTGATACATATATCGAATAGTTTTAGGAATATTTCAGAAAACTGCTGCAAAGTACGTCCTTCCCCGTTACAGCGCCGTGACGCCCCTGTGACAATCCTGTTCCCATCCTGTTACACCCCCGTGACAGTGGTCCCGGCGCATGCCCTCCGGTGTCGGGGCGGAAGGCGGCTCGCGGTTTGTCATTTCGTCGCTATTTTCCCTGTTTTCCTGTCACTTTTTCCCGATTCGGGGTTTTCAGCTGACGCGTACTTTCGTCATTTCGTCCCTTCCAGCGCGCAGTTGAATACATATTTTAAGACACGGATGTCCGGACAGGCTCCCATTTTTATTCCGTTAACACAAAAACGAGGGTGCGGACCCCTTCGCAGCGTCGTTCCAACCCGTTTTCACTTTCGTACGGACGCGTCCGTACCACCGTAGTCGTTCGTCCGCACCGTCGTACGGACGTGTCCGCACGAAAAAAGGCATCGGTTTTGTCTGTTTTCTTTACCTATTTTCATTTTCAGACGGACGGAGCCTTCCGTTTGTCCACTGTCGTCCTGACGTCCGCACGGACGGTCCCGGCAACGTCCCGTCGGCTGAACAGCCCTTCCGCTGAACAAAAGAAAGCGGAACGACGGGAAAGGCGACAACCTGCATTTTGCGAATCGCGCGAGAAGGGCCTTCCCGGTCACCAGCCCGCATTTTGGCGCAAGGAAGCCCCTTCACGGGCGCTTCGTTTGACATTTTGACATTCTGACACCGACGCCGCGACGGACCGGTGGCATCCTGCCGCCCCACATTCGCCGCCGGCATATCTTGCTGAAAGAGAAAGATTGTCTATATTTGCAGGTCCTCCGGACACACGCGCGGGACCGTCGGCTGACGGCACCGACGCGCACCCGCCGGCGAGGCGGAGAACCGACAACAAATCAAAACACTATAAAATGACAAACGAACTGTTTTCAACCCTCCCTTACAAAGTTGCTGACATTTCACTGGCGGAATTCGGACGTCAGGAAATCGATATGGCTGAGAAAGAAATGCCCGGACTGATGGCACTGCGCGAAAAATACGGCGAGACGAAGCCGCTCAAAGGTGCCCGCGTGATGGGCTCGCTGCACATGACCATCCAGACCGCCGTGCTCATCAAGACGCTCGTCGCCCTGGGTGCCGAGGTACGCTGGGCGTCCTGCAACATCTACTCCACGCAGGACCACGCCGCGGCTGCCATCGCCGAGATGGGCGTGCCCGTGTTTGCCTGGAAAGGCGAGACGCTCGCCGACTACTGGTGGTGTACGCTCCAGGCGATGAACTTCCCCGGCGGCAAGGGTCCGAACATGATTGTCGACGACGGCGGCGACGCCACCCTGCTCATCCACAAGGGTGTGGAGGCGGAGAAGGATGCGTCGGTGCTCGATGCCGACGTGCACGCCGAGGACGAGGTCGAGCTGCTCGCCCTCCTGCGCCGGGTACTCGCCGAACGCAAAGGCTACTGGCAGGCTGTGGCTGCCGAGGTGCGCGGCGTGTCGGAAGAGACCACCACGGGCGTACACCGACTCTACCAGATGAAGGAGGAGGGCAAGCTGCTCTTCCCCGCATTCAACGTCAACGACTCGGTGACGAAGAGCAAGTTTGACAACCTCTACGGCTGCCGCGAGTCGCTCGCCGACGGCATCAAGCGCGCCACCGACGTGATGATTGCCGGCAAGGTGGTGGTCGTCGCAGGCTACGGCGATGTGGGCAAGGGCTGCGCGCACTCCATGCGCTCCTATGGCGCCCGTGTGCTCGTGACGGAAATCGACCCCATCTGCGCCCTTCAGGCTGCCATGGAAGGCTTCCAGGTCGTGACGATGGAGGAGGCATGCACGCAGGGCAACATCTTCGTCACCACGACGGGGAACATCGACATCATCCGCATCGAACACCTGGAGCAGATGCCCGACCAGGCCATCGTCTGCAACATAGGCCACTTCGACAATGAGATTCAGGTCGACGCGCTCAAGCACTACCCCGGCATCCGCCGCGTGAACGTGAAGCCGCAGGTTGACCGCTATTACTTCCCGGACGGGCACTCCGTCATCCTGCTCGCCGACGGCCGTCTGGTGAACCTGGGCTGCGCGACGGGACACCCCTCGTTCGTGATGAGCAACTCGTTCACCAACCAGACGCTGGCACAGATTGAGCTGTTCAACCAGCCGTACCCCATCGACGTCTACCGTCTGCCGAAGAAGCTCGACGAGGAGGTGGCACGGCTCCACCTGGAGCGCATCGGCGTCCACCTGAGCCGGCTCACCCCGGAGCAGGCTGCCTACATCGGCGTCTCCGTGGACGGTCCCTACAAAGCAGAACATTACAGATACTAACCCTTCCTTTATGAACAAGCACTTCAAACTGATTTTGCCCGATGTCATCGCGGTGGTTGCCTTCGTGGTGCTCTCGCTCGCCTACTTCTTCCCGGCGGTGCTCGAGGGACGCGTACTGGCACAGCACGACGCGGTGGCAGGCATCGGCTCGGGCATCGAGATGCAAGAGTATCAACAGCGTACGGGCGAGCGCACCCGTTGGACCAACGCGCTCTTCGGCGGCATGCCTACCTATCAGATGGCGCCGAGCTACGACTCGACGGACCTGCTGAAGACCGTCGGGGACGTCTATCACCTCTATCTTCCGGGCAGCGTGTGGCTGGTGTTCATCATGCTGCTCGGGTTCTACATCCTGCTGCGCGCCTTTGACTTCCGCGTATGGATGGCCGCCCTCGGCGCCGTGCTGTGGGCATTCTCGTCCTACTTCTTCATCATCATTGCGGCAGGCCACATCTGGAAGTTCGTCACCCTCGCCTACATTCCGCCGACGATAGCGGGCGTCGTGCTCGCCTACCGCGGCAAGTACTTGTGGGGAGGCATCGTCACGGCGTTCTTCCTCGCTCTGCAAATCCTCTCGAACCACATCCAGATGAGCTACTACTTCGGCTTCGTCATGCTCTTCATGGCGATAGCCTTCGGCGTGGATGCCTGGCGGAAGAGGGAGATGCCGCGCTTCGTCAAGGCGACGTGCACGCTGCTGGTGGCAGCTGCCATCGGTGCCTGCGTGAACCTGTCGAACCTCTACCACACCTGGCAGTACAGCAAGGAGTCCATGCGCGGCAAGAGCGAACTGGTGAAAGCGGACAACGGGAACCAGACGGACAGCGGACTGGAGCGCGACTACATCACTGCCTGGAGCTACGGCATCGGCGAGACCTGGTCCCTCCTGGTGCCGAACGTGAAGGGCGGCGCGAGCAACCGCGGCGACAAGCCCATGCTGATGAGCGACAATGCCACGGCGATGGCAAAGGCGGACCCGCAGTTCAGCTCGCTCTACAGCCAGCTGACGCAGTACTGGGGCGAGCAACCGGGTACCTCGGGCCCCGTCTACGTGGGGGCGTTCGTGCTGATGCTCTTCGTGCTGGGCTGCTTCATCGTGAAGGGCCCGATGAAGTGGGCGCTGCTGGCAGCCACGGTGCTGTCGGTGCTCCTGTCGTGGGGAAAGAACTTCATGGGCTTCACCGACTTCTTCATCGACTACGTGCCGATGTATGCCAAGTTCCGTACGGTAGCATCCATCCTGGTGATAGCGGAGTTCACCATCCCGCTGCTTGCCATGATGGCGCTGCGTGAGGTGCTCTCGCGTCCGCAGGTCCTCCGCGAGCACCGGAAGGCGTTCGTGGGCAGCTTCCTGCTGACGGGCGGTGTCGCCTTCCTCTTTGCCGTGGCGCCGAAGGTGTGCTTCTCGTCGTTCATCTCTTCGATGGAGATGGGCGCGCTGCAGAACGGACTTCCGTCGCAGTACCTCACCGCGGTGCTGACGAACCTGACGGACATGCGCGTGGCGATGTTCACCGCCGATGCGTGGCGCAGCTTCTTCGTGGTGCTTGCCGGCACGCTGCTCATCGCCTTCTTCGCGTTGGGCAGGCTGAAGGCGAAGACGACCCTGGTGCTGGTCGGCGTGCTCTGCCTCGTGGACCTCTGGTCGGTGAACAAGCGCTACCTGTGCGACGAGATGTATGTCGAGCCCCGGGAGGTGGCACACAGCAAGCTGTTCAGCCCGTCAGCCGCCGACAAGGTCATCCTCAGCGACAAATCACTGGACTACCGTGTGCTCAACCTTGCGTCGAACACCTTCAACGAGAACGAGACGTCCTACTACCACAAGAGCGTGGGCGGATATAACGCCGCGAAGCTGCGCCGCTATCAGGAGATGATCGAGGAGCACATCGCCCCCGAGATGCAGGCCCTCTACAAAGAGGTAGCGACCGCCGGCGGCGACATGACGCAGGTGAACGACTCGCTGTTCCCGGTCATCAACATGCTCAACACGCGCTGGTTCATCCTTCCTGCCGCCGACGGGACGACCGTCCCCCTGCAGAACCCCTATGCCTTAGGCAACGCATGGTTCGTCAGCGAGGTGCAGGAGGTGGCAAATGCCAACGAGGAGATTGAGGCGCTCCACCACATCAACCCCCGTCATACGGCAGTGGTGGACAAGCGTTTCGCGTCTGCCGTCGGACAGGCACAACCCGTCGACTCCACCTGTACGGTGACGATGAAGTCCTATGACGCCAATCGCCTGACCTACGAAGTGAACTCTCCGAAGGGTGGCGTGGTGGTCTTCGCCGAGGTGTACTATCCCGGTTGGCAGGCATTCATCGACGGCGAGGAGGTGGCAGTCGGACGCGCCGACTACATCCTGCGTGCGCTCCAGGTGCCCGCCGGACGCCACGAGCTGGTGATGACGTTCGACCCGGTTTCGCTGCACACGACAGAGACCATCGCCTACATCGCCCTCGCCCTCATGCTGCTGGGCATCGTGGCAGGCATCGTGCTGCACGTGCGACGCGGGAAGCGTAAGTGATGCGCAACCCCTGCCTGAGAGCAAACGAGCCTCTGCCGAAGGTCGGCAGGGGCTCGTTTGGTGTTGGGGTGGGAGGAAGGTCCGCCCCTGCCCCAACAAGAAAGCCGCCCCACTCCCCCGTCAGGGGAAGCCGGGACGGCTTTTCTTATCAATTTAAAGAGAGGATATGAACTGTCCGTTATTTCGCTACGGCCTCGCCGACTACCTCGAACTCGTCGATGAGCAGTGTGCTGCCGCCTGCCCCCTTGAAGAGGTCACCCTCCTTGCTGGATGAGCAGACGATGGCGAGCTTGTACTTCTTGGCAGGGTCATAGGTCTTGCCTTCGAGCCAGGTGAACGGGATATCGAACGATGTCCAGTCTGCCTTTGCTGAACCGTCGGACAGGGCAGCTACTGCGACGCGCTTGTCAGAGTTGTTGATGTCGTGACCTGTCAACGTGAAGTCTTCGGTCTCAGCTTCGTAGAGCACTGCCTGGATGGCGCACTCATCGGTCTTGTCCACGGTGACAATGTTCTCCACGTCCGTGCCGTCAATGAACTTCTCACCCGGCGTGTACTTGTAGTAGCCCTTGAAGCGCAACGGCTTCTTGTCATAGGCGATGCCGAAGCGTGTACTGCTCAACTTGTCGGTTGTAGCCACCGACATGTCGAACTGGCCCGTGAACAACGAACCGGAAGTAATGGCGGGCACCAGGGTACTTGCCTTCGCACTTGTGTCCATCGTCACCAGACGGGCAGCGGCAGCACCTGCCACCTTGTCGTCGGTAGACTTGTAGACAGGCATGTCGGTAAACCCGAAGAGCTTCAGCATGCCTGCGCCTTCGGCACTGGAGGCCAACTCATTCGTCGGTTTCGGTTTGTCGTATGCGTTGCTGAGGAAGCTTCCTGCCACGCTTTCCCACTCGTCGAAGGAATACTTCAGCGATGCCATACGGGCGGGAGCCTTCACAACGTAGGTTGCCACGGTGCCGTTCTCCGCAACCACGGTGTAGGTCACGTCTTTGGAGAAGTCGGTGCCGTCGGCCTTGTAAGTTGCTCCGGCCGAAACCTCCACGGTGGCTTGCAGCGACTTCAGCTGCTCGTCGGTTGTGGACTCACTGACGCCGAACGTGATGGTATTGTCGTCATTGATGACCGGTTGCTGTGCCACGAACGAAGGATTGCCGGTGAAGGAGAATGCCGTCATCTTTGCCTCGCCACTCTCGTCGCCCGTCAGGCGTTCGCCGGTATAGGTCACGTTGATGGGAACCTGCATCCACAGGATGGTGAGCTTCGCCGTCACGGCACCATTGTCCACCGTACCTTCGGTCTCCACGGTGCAGTCGCCCACACCGCTGCCCAAGGTCAGTCCCTGGTTGCCGGTGAAGGTGTACACGCCCTTGTCGTCAAGTGTCACCGTCAGGCTGTCGAGCTGGATGTCGCCCAAGGGCATTCCCTGGAAGGAGAAGTCAGTCAGGAGCAAATCAACGGCATTGCCCTTGTTCTTCGTCACGGTGATGTTCTTCGGCTCGTCGACCACCAGGCTGCTTCCCATCATCTCAACGTTCAGCAAGCCTTTGTAGGTTCCGGCAACCTGCTCCTCGATGGGATAGGTCAGGCCCGGCACTTTCACCACATATTGCGTGGTCGTCTGACCGTCCTCTGAAACGACCTTGTAGGTCACTTCCTTCGAAAAGTCAGAACCGGAAGCCGTATAAGTGGCACCGGCGGAAACAACCACCGTCGGCACCAGCGTAGCCAGCTGTGCCTCGGTAGCCTGTTCGCTCACCGTGTACGTAATCGAGTTGTCACTGCCGATGACCGGTTGGGAGGTCACAATGGAGTTGGCAGCTACAGAGGGGTCAAAGGAGAAGCTGATCATCGCAGCCTCACTGCCCAGGATGGGATCGTCGTCGTCGCTACATGCCGCAAACGTGAAAACCGTACACAGCATCAGGAGCATGGTCTTGAAAAAATCTTTCTTCATCGTCTTCGTTGTTTAATATTATATTCTTACCTTGCAGACCGTTTCGCACAGTCCGGAAAATCGCTGCAAAGTTCTTATAATTTTGCACGTACGCAAAGCCACATTATTCCGATTCTGTGTCCCATTCTTAAGATTACGACCCATGACCAACCACGAACTCCCCAAATTCGACCTCCCCATCGACTTTGTCGTCACCGACGAAATACCCGTCGCACTGCTCCAGAACTACGCCCGCTTCCCGTGCAAGATAAAGGCGTGCCTCTTCATCCTGTGCACCCGGGGCGAGGTCCGCGCCACCGTGAACCTGACCCACCTGACCATCCGCACGGGGTCCTTTATCACCCTGCTGCCGGGCAGCTTCATCCAGGTCGAGTCCATCAGCAGCGACATCCATCTCTACGTGGTCGGCTACTCGTCGGAGTTCATGGCACGGTCGAACTACCTCAAGCTGGTCGTCGACGACTTCCACTCCATCCTCCAGCACCCCGCGCTCAGCCTGCCTCCGCGCATCACACGGCTCTACGAGCAGGCCTACCGTCTGCTGATGCGCACTGCCGCCATCGGCCGCATCGAGAACGACCGCGAGGTGCTCACCCCGCTGCTCTCGCTGTCGCTGCAGACCTGCCTGCGCCTGTACCACCACTATGTGCCACGCTGGGACGGGGAGCTGACGCGCGACCAGGAGATTTGTCGCGAGTTCGTCGTCCTGCTGCTGCACCACTACGCCCGGGAGCACACCGTCGCCTTCTACGCCTCGGCGTGCGGAGTGACCCTCCCGCACTTCTGTTCCGCCATCAAGCGTGCCTCGGGACGCACCGCCCTCTCGCTCATCAACAACTTCCTGATCATGAACGCCAAGGAGCTGCTCTCCACGAGCCGCAAGCCGGTCAAGGAGATTGCCTTCGAGCTGGGCTTCGTCAACCCCTCCCACTTCAACCGCTTCTTCCGCGAACACACCGGCATGACGCCGCAGACGTACCGGAACTCCTGAGGACGGACGCGGCGTCCGCCCATGAAAAATGGACAACCGGCAAGCCACCCCTGCCGGCTGCCGTCCGTGTGGGGAAACCGGCTGCTGCCGACCCCCGGCACACGACGACGTGCCGGCGTGAGAATGCCTTGTCAGTTGTCCATTCGTATCCGTCAGGGACGTCCGCCCCTGCTTACATCCGTTCGGGGACCTCGATGCCCAGCAGTCCCATGCCCAGGCGGACTATCTTGCCCACGTTCTCGGACAGGGCGAGACGGAAGAGCTTCAGGTTCTCGTTCTCCTCGCGCAGGATGCTGAAGTCGTGGTAGAACTGGTTGTACTCCTTCACCAGGTCATAGCAGTAGTTGGCTATGATTGAGGGGTTGTAGTCGGTCCCTGCCTGACGCACCACGCCGGCAAAGTCCGCCAGGAGCTGTATCAGCCCTTCCTCCTTCTCGCTCAGCTCCACGTTCTCCGGCAGACGGGCGGGGACGGTCAGTCCTGCCTCCGCGGCCTTGCGCAGGATGGAGCGGATGCGCGCGTACGTATATTGTATGAAGGGACCCGTGTTGCCGTTGAAGTCGATGGACTCCTTCGGGTTGAAGGTCATGTTCTTTCGTGCGTCCACCTTGAGGATGAAGTACTTCAGCGCACCCAGCCCGACGATGCGGGCGGTGTCGTCGGCCTCTTCACGCGACACCCCGTCGAGCTTGCCCAGCTCGGTGGACGTCTCGCGGGCGGTGGCGATCATCTCTGCCATCAGGTCGTCGGCGTCGACCACCGTACCCTCGCGGCTCTTCATCTTGCCCTCGGGCAACTCGACCATGCCGTAGGAGAAGTGCACGAGGCCCTTGCCCCACTCGAAGCCCAGCTTGTCGAGCAGGATGGACAGCACCTGGAAGTGGTAGTTCTGCTCGTTGCCCACGACGTAAATCATCTTGTCGATGGGATAGTCGCGGAAGCGCAGCTTCGCCGTGCCGATGTCCTGAGTCATGTAGACCGACGTCCCGTCGGCACGCAGCAGCAGCTTCTGGTCCAGCCCTTCGGGCGTCAGGTCCGCCCACACGGAGCCGTCCTCCTTGCGGTAGAAGAGCCCCTTCTCCAGCCCTTCGAGCACCTTCTCCTTGCCCTCCAGGTAGGTCTCCGACTCGTAGTATATCTTGTCAAAGCCGACGCCCATCATGCGGTACGTCTCGTCGAAGCCGGCGTACACCCAGCTGTTCATGCGCTTCCACAGGGCGCGCACCTCCGGGTCTCCGGCTTCCCACTTCACGAGCATTTCGCGTGCCTCCTTCATCAGAGGGGACGCCGCCTCGGCTTCCTCCTTGGTCATGCCCTTCTCCATCAGCTCAGCCACTTCCGCCTTGTAGTGCTTGTCGAACGCCACGTAGTAGTCGCCCACGAGGTGGTCGCCTTTCTTACCGGACGACTCGGGCGTCTCGCCGTTGCCGTACTTCAGCCAGGCAAGCATCGACTTGCAGATGTGTATGCCGCGGTCGTTGACGATGTTGGTCTTTACCACCCGGTTGCCATTGGCGGCGAGGATGTTCGCCAGCGCATTGCCCAGCAGGTTGTTGCGGACGTGCCCCAGGTGGAGGGGTTTGTTGGTGTTCGGCGACGAGTACTCGATCATGACCAGCGGCGAGCGGTCGGTCGCGTCCGTCAGTCCGTAACGTGCGTCCGCGTGGATGCTGTCGAGCAGCTCGACCCAGCATGCCGACGCCACCGTCAGGTTCAGGAAGCCCTTGATGACGTTGAATGCCGCCACGGCAGGCTCGTGCTCCTTCAGGTACGCACCAATCTCCTGTGCCGTCGCCTCGGGCGCCTTGCGGGAAATCTTCAGGAAGGGGAACACTACGAGGGTGAGATGCCCCTCAAACTCTTTCTTTGTCTTTTGCAGCTGCACCTGCGCGGGGGACACTTCCTGCCCGTAGAGTGCATGGATGGCCTCGATGACCGAAGCCCCTATTTTGTCTTCAATCTTCATAACGTATTGAATGCTTAGTTGCTTAGTTACTTCCTTATCGGCGGCAAAGATAGGAAGAAAAAACGAATCGGCACACCACCGCGCCCCGGCAACGCGGTTTCAATGGACAATTCCCGTCCGGGACATGAACAATTCCATCAGGCGGCGAATGTAGGGGCGACCTTTATCAATTGACAATTGACAAGGAACAATTGACAATTGCCCTTCGGCGTATGCCTGAATCCATCAGGCGGTGAATGTAGGGGCGACCGGTCTGGTCGCCCGGTCCAACGAACATCAATTGACAATTGTCAATTAAAACATCGGTTTTAACATTACATTTTCCCGATTTGCCGTTTTCAGGTAACGCACAAATCCGCAAATTCGCTCCAATTAGAAAAACGCGCGTTAAATATTTTAATATACATCCCTCGGAACGCATCAGAATAAACATACATTTACATAATTATACCGTTTCTAACGCAGAAAAAGCATCCGCCGAACCAATTTCCACGGTCAAAAGCACCTGTGACTGGCTTCGTAGGGACGAACGACTACCGTCGTACCGACGTGTCCGCACCGTCGTAGTCGTTCGTCCGTACGAAAACAGCCACCTGTCCCCATTTTTTAGAGCCCGAAGGGGCACGATTCCCGATGTGTGATTTTGCGTCCGTCCGTGTGAAAAGACCGACGGAAGGGAACGGACAGACAGGAAAATGGAACAGGAAGAAAGGGAATCGACGAAAATACCGTCAGTATGTATTTCACGAATCGCCCGAGAAGGGCCTTCCCGGTCACCAATCCGTATTTTGGTGCAACCGCGGGCATTCTCAGGCGGTTCATTTGACATTTTGTCAGAAGCGCAAAGCGCTTCTTCAATTGACAATGGACAATTGACAATTGACAATTATCTCCTTGTGGTCTCGCCCGTCGCACCGAACGGCAATTGTCCATTGTCAATTGTCAATTGTCAATTCTGTTATGTCGCCCCTACATTCACCGCCTTGTGGATTCAGGCACACGCCGCAGGGCAATTGTCAATTGTCAATTATCAATTGTCAATTAAATCGTTGGCAATTATAAAATAATATCATGTAAATTTGCCGCCGCATAAACACTCAAACCCTTTGAACGATGAAACTCTAGACGTGTGGAACGATGACGAAGAATGACAAAGAATTTGAATATCTGTTCAAGAGCAACTACACCCGACTCTACTACTACGCGCTGACGTTTGTCGACGACGCCGAGGTCTGCAAGGACATCGTGAGCGACGTGTTCGAGACGCTGTGGCACGACTATGACTCCGTGCGCCCCGACGGACGGATGGCGTACCTCTATGCCTGCGTCAAGAACCGGTGCGTGGACCACCTGCGCCGTAGGTCGGTGAAGCAACGCTACGTCCTGTTCTATGCCGCCGACGTCCGGGAGGGACTGCTCGGGACGGACCGCGAGCTGGAGGAACGGCTGCAACGGGTCGACAGGGTCATCAGCGGGATGCCGCCACAACGGCGCTTCGTCCTGGAACAGTGCTTCTTCCACAAGAAGTCCTACCGGGAGGTGGCTGCCATCCTGGGCATCACCACGGACGGCGTCAAACGGCACATCACCACGGCGCTGAGAAACCTGAGAGACGAATTTATGTTAAAGTGAGTACCTGAACCGGAGGCTCACACGTATAGGATTGTAAAGAACCTGACAATGGAAACAAACGACAAACATAGCGACGAGTGGCTCGACTGGCTGGAGGACGCGGACACAGCCGGCGACATCGGCAGACCTGCTGACGAGAAGGAGCTGGAACGCCTGCGCCAGGCGGTGCACGACTGCAACGGGGTCTTCGCACGGAGGCTGCACGCGGCGCCTGACACTGACCGCGCGTGGGAGGACTTCCGCCGACGGACGGATGGACGGCACCGGCGGCGCCGCAACGGATTCCTCGTGTGGGGCGGATGGACGGGCATGGCGGCATGCCTCGCCGTGCTGCTCTGGGTGTTCTTCACCCGTCCGCAGACCGACGGGCAGGCGGTGCTGATGTTCACTGCCGTGCACGACGAGCGGGGCGTGACCCTGTCGGCAGACAACGGGACGGTCTGGGAGCTGGACAAGCCGCAGGCGGCTGAGGCGCTGGAGGAACAGGGCATACGGACGGACGGGCGCGTGGCGGACTACCGGGAGGTGGAACGTGTGGAGATGCAGACCCTGACCGTCCCCCGCGGCAAGGACTTCCATCTCGTGCTGGCGGACGGCACGGAGGTGTGGGTGAATGCCGAGAGCTGCCTGCACTACCCCTCGCGGTTCACGGGCGGCGAACGGCGCGTCCGTGTGGAGGGGGAAGCCTACTTCCGCGTGGCACGCGACGAGCGTCACCCCTTCGTGGTCGAGACGACACAGTTCAGCACGCGCGTGCTGGGCACGGAGTTCAACCTCCAGGCTTACACCGACGCGCCCTCACACGTGACCCTCGTCCGGGGCAGCGTGGTGGTGCAGGACCCGGACGGACGGGAGGAAGTGAACCTGCAGCCGGGGCAGGAGTTCACGCTGAAGCCGGACGGCTCGTCGGAGCTGCATAACGTCGACCCCTATGCACGCACGCAGTGGAAGGAGGGATACTTCTACTTCGACCACGCGTCGCTGGAGGAGATACTCCGCGGACTGGGACGGTGGTACAACGTGGACATCGAGGTGAACGCCGACCCGGAGCTGCTCGACTTCCACCTGCACTATGTCGCCGACCGCAGGGGCACGCTGGAGGAGGCGTTGAAGCGCCTCAACGGACTGCAACGCCTGACAGCGGTCCTGGAGGGGAACCGCATCGTGCTCCGCTGACGGCTCAGGGCTGCAGCGGACGGCGCCCTGCCTTCCGGTACCAGAGGCAGAACCACAGCGTGGCGCCGATGACGGAGAGGATGGCGATGACGCCCGTGGCACTGACGGGGACGCCGAAGCCCTCGGGCGCGATGCAGATGTAGGTCGTGCAGACCGCCGTCATAAAGAGGGCGGGGAAGAACGTGACAAGGAAGGCAGGCTTCCGCCGCTCGCGCACCAAGTAGACGGTCACCGCCCAGAGCGTGAAGATGGACAGGGTCTGGTTCGCCCAGGCAAAGTAGCGCCAGATGATGTTGAAGCCCTCGGCGTCGCGCAGGCTGTAGATGAGCAGCCCCACCGCCAGGGTGAACATGGGGATGCAGATGTAGAGACGGCGTCGGATGGTGCGTTGCTCCATGCCGAGGAAGTCCGCCACGATGAGCCGCGCCGAGCGGAAGGCAGTGTCGCCGCTGGTGATGGGTGCGGCAATGACGCCGATGACCGCCAGCACGGCGCCCACGGTGCCAAGCCAGTCCTTCGTCAGGGCATCGACGATGACGGCGGCGTTGGTCTCTCCCATCCCATGGTCCTGGAAGAAGCAGGTGGCTGCCGCCGCCCAGATGAGGGCGACGATGCCCTCGGCTATCATCGCACCGTAGAAGACGGGGCGCCCGTGGCGTTCGCTGGTCATGCAGCGTGCCATGAGGGGACTCTGCGTGGCGTGGAACCCGCTGATGGCTCCGCAGGCGATGCTGACGAACATGATGGGGAAGATGGGCAGCGTGTCGGCGTCGGGGTGGGTGTTCTCCAGCCCGTGCCAGAGCTCGGGCAACGCAGGGTGGTGGACGTAGAGCATCACGAGGATGCTGACAGCCATGAAGAGCAGTGCGACGGCAAAGAGCGGATAAATCTTGCCGATAATCTTGTCGATGGGGAGCATCGTGGCAAGGATATAGTACAGGAAGACAACGACAATCCAGAAGGTCGTGTCGAGCGCGTCGGGCGTCAGCTTGGCGAGCAGGCCCGCGGGACCGGCGACGAAGACGGCTCCCACGAGAATCATCAGGATGATGGAGAAGACGCGCATGACCTGTTCGGTCGTCCGACCCAGGTAGCGCCCGATGATGTCGGGCAGGCTTTCCCCGCCGTGACGGAGCGAGAGCATGCCCGAGAGGTAGTCGTGCACGGCGCCGGCGAAGATGCTTCCGAGGACAATCCAGAGGAAGGATGCGGTGCCGAACTTGGCGCCCATGATGGCGCCGAAGATGGGTCCGAGGCCCGCAATGTTCAAGAACTGAATCATGAAGATCTTCCACGTCGGCAACGCGATGAAGTCCACGCCGTCGGCTTTGGTCAGGGCGGGTGTCGGGCGGTCGTCGGGACCGAAGAGGCGCTCCATGAAGCGGCCGTAGAGGAAGTAGCCGGCAATGAGCGCCAGCAGGCAAAGTGTAAAGCTCAGCATAGTGTGTCTTTCTTTTTGTTCGTATACAGGTTCATCTCTCTAATAGTCTGACGCCGGAAAGGCAGTACAGGTTCCGGATTGTCATTCCGGCGCAAATGTAGGTGTTTTTTTGTTTCGGCGGAAGGGCTGACGGACATTCTTTCGGGCCGGCGGGAGCACAAACTTCAATTTTCTTTCAAATTTCTTCACTTTTGCAGTACCCATTTCCCAGGTGTGTACGTATAGAGGTTAAACAGCGCGAATATTTATTAACTTAACACGAATCATGCATGGAACAGCTACTTAAGCAACAACTGCATCAGAGAGTAAAATGGTGCCTGATGGTGGTGCTCGCGCTTTGCGTCAGCCTTCCCACCTCGGCACAGGGCACCTTGAAGGAGCGGCTCTCCTTCGAGTGTACGAATGAAAGCCTGGCATCGGCTTTCCGGAAACTGGAACAGGCGTCCGGCTACAAAATCCTGTTCACCTACGAGGACGTGCAGTCCTACCGTGCCACGGTGTCGGTGAAAGACAGTCCCGTGAGCGACATCATGGACGCACTCATCGCAGGGCATCCGCTGACCTACCGCCTGGAGGGGAGCTACATCACCGTGGTGCCTGCCCGGCAGACGGGGAGCACCGGCGCCGCACGGTCTGCCACGGGAAAGGTGAGCGACGTCGGGGGGAACCCCATCCCGGGTGTGTCGGTGGTCTCGGACGACGGAAGCCTGAAGGGCATCACCAGCGCCGACGGAACGTTCGCCATCAACCTCCCCGCGGGGAAGGACGTGCGGTCGTTCGCCTTCTCGTTCATCGGCATGAAGAGCAAGACGGTCGCCTTCAAGGGACGTCCGCTGAGCGTCACCCTGGAGGAGGACGCGCAGACGGTGGACGAGGTGGTCGTCACGGGTATCTTCGAACGTAAGAAGGAGGGCTTCACCGGCTCTGCCAACCGCATGACGGGCGACGAGATACGCAACCTCTCGTCGGGCAACATACTCAACGCCATCACGATGCTTGACCCGGGCTTCCGCATGGGGGACAACATGCTCTCGGGCTCCAATCCCAGCTCCGTGCCCGACTTCACCATGCGCGGACAGTCGAGCATGGGCGACTATTCGACCGACGAGACGGTCATCATGCGTGGCGACATCGACACGCGCCCGAACCAGCCGCTGTTCGTGCTCGACGGCATTATCGACGTCGGTGTGACGAAAATCATGGACCTCGACCCGGCACAGATTGAGAGCGTGACGCTCCTGAAGGACGCCGCCGCCATGGCCATCTACGGCTCACAGGCGTCCAACGGTGTCGTGGTTGTCGAAACGAAGGCACCCGAGGCGGGACGCTTGCGCGTGACCTACAACGGCAACTACAAGGTGGAGTATCCCGACCTGACAGACTACCACCTGCTCAATGCCGCCGAGAAGCTGGAGCTGGAACGGCGCGCGGGCTACTATGACGAGAGCGGGACCATCACCAACGTGGAGAACCGCTACGACGTGTACCGGCGCAAGTACCTGGAGGTGCAACGCGGCGTGGACACCTACTGGCTCTCCCAGCCGCTGGAGACCGTCTTCGCACACCGCCACGGCATCAACCTGGAAGGCGGAACGCAGGAGCTGCGCTACAAGATATACGCCGGACTGAACGACGCCCCGGGCATCATGCGCGGTACGGGCGTGAACGGCAAGAGCGTCAGTGTCGACATCCGCTACCGCTACAAGGGGCTGCTCATCAGCAACATCGCCTACGTGGACTATACCACCTCGGACCGGACGTCGCCCTACGGCACCTTCGACCAGTACGCGCGCCTGAACCCCTACTACCGCATTCGCGACGAGCACGGGCAAATCCAGCAATACCTGGAGCAGGCAGTCTATGACGAGAGTGGCATCAACTCCGCCGGCATGACCGTGGGGAACCCCATGTACAACACGCTCTACAACTCCATCGACCGCAACGTGGCATTCGAGGTGCGCGACGCCTTCCGCGCCGAGTACTCGCCCCTGCAGAACCTGCGCCTCGCCATGGACCTCACGGTGACGAAGACCACGTCGGACACCGACATCTTCAAGTCCGCCAACCACACCGACTTCATCGAGGTGACCGACCTGGAGGAGCGCGGCTCCTATCGCTGGACGAACGCCACGTCGCTCGACTGGGACCTCGCCTTCACAGCCAGCTATAATAAGGTATGGCAGAACAGACACGTACTCGCCACCTTCTTCCGCTACAACATCAAGGAGACCAAGGACCACAGCGCCGGCGCCTATGCCACCGGCTTCCCCAACGACAACATGGACGAGGTGTTCCTCGGTGCGAAGGTGCAGCAGAACGAAGGCAGTGAGAACACCACCCGCTCCTTCGGCGGCGTGGCGACGTTGAGCTACACCTATGACCAGAAGTACGCCGTCGACGTGAACGGGCGTATGGACGCCTCTTCGGAATTTGGACGGAACAACCGCTACGCCCCGTTCTGGTCGGCAGGTCTCCGCTGGAACGCCGACAAGGAGAGCTGGATACACCGCCTGGGCTTCGTCGACGAACTGGTGCTGCGCGCCACCTACGGTGTGACGGGCGAACAGGGCTTCCAGGCTTACCAGGCACTGCAGATGTACAACTACTCCAACTCCATGCGCATCTACCAGAGCTCCGACGTGGTGGGCACGCTGCTCTACGGCATGGGCAACCCGGACCTGAAGTGGCAGACGACCGACTCGTGGAACGTGGGCCTGGACTTCACCCTCTTCAACAACCGGCTGAGCGGACGCTTCGAGTACTACTACAAGCTGACGGAGAACACCGTGCTCGACTATTCGCTCGCACCCTCCATCGGCTTCAACACCATCAAGGACAACGTGGGCAACATCTCGAACGAAGGTTACGAGTTTACCCTGCGCTGGATGCCCTACTACAACGTGGCACAGCAGATGAACCTGAGCTTCGTGGTCAACGGAAGCCACAACAAGAACACCATCAAGAAGATTTCCAACGCCCTTCGTGCCCGCAACGAGGAGCAGATGCAGGAGGACCCCGACAACCCCAACAAGCTGTCGCGCCCCCTGCCGCGCTACGAGGAGGGCTACTCGCAGTCCATGATCTGGGCGGTCCGCTCTCTGGGCATAGACCCGATTACCGGACGCGAAATCTTCCTGACACGCGATGGGGAACGCACCAGCGAGTGGAACGCCGCCGACCAGGTCCCCGTGGGTGACACCGAACCGGACCTGCAGGGCACCATGAGCCTCAACTTCAACTGGAAGGGGCTCAGCGTGAACGTCGCCGCACAGTACCGCTACGGCGGACAGTACTACAACAAGACCCTCGTGGACAAGGTGGAGAACGCCGACCTGCGCTACAATGTCGACCGCCGCGCCTACACCGACCGCTGGCAGAACGTGGGCGACCTTGCCGTCTTCAAGGCAGTGACGCAGGACGTCAACGGCTCGCAGACGAAGGCAAGCACCCGCTTCCTCATGGACCAGAACGAGCTGGTGCTCAACACCATCAACATACAGTACCGCTTCGAGCAGCGCTACACTCCGTGGATTAAGCGACTCGGCTTGAGCAGCGCCAGCGTGGGACTCTACATGGAGGACCTCTTCCACTGGTCGACCATCCGGCAGGAGCGGGGCATCGAGTACCCGATGTCGCGCCAAATATCCATGTCACTCAACTTAACCTTCTAACACAACGTGCAAACAATGAGAAAACTATACTACCTCGCAGCCTGCCTGCTGGCGCTCTGCACCTCATGCAGCGACTGGCTGGACGTCAAGCCAAAGACGAACGTGGAGGAAGAGGACCTCTTCAAGAACGAACAGGGTTTCAAGGAAGCCCTCACGGGAATCTACATCAAGATGAGCGAGACACAACTCTACGGACGGGAACTGACCTACGGATTCCTCTCGCAACTCGCACAGAACTATCTCTCGGACGGTAACGAACTGGCGGACTACTACCAGGACACGTGGTACACCTACCCGTCGACGCGTACGGAGACCTACATCAACGACTTCTGGACGGAGGGCTACAACACCATCGCCAACATCAACAACCTGCTGGCGAACATTGAGAGCAGGGGCGACGTCATCGTCACCGACGGCTATCACGACCTCATCAAGGGCGAAGCGCTCGGACTGCGCTCATTCATCTACTTCGACCTGCTGCGCATGTACGGGCCCATCTACCGCGACAACGCCTCGTCGCCCTCGCTCCCCTACCGCACGCAGTTCGACCGCAACGTCGCCAAGCTGTTGCCGGCAACGGAGGTCATCGACAGCATCATCGACTGCCTGCATGAGGCGGAGGCCCTGCTGGAGAACGACCCGATGAACATCTCCTTCCCCACACACGGCGAGGACACCAGCATCGACCCCTTCCTCAACTACCGCTTCAACCGCATGAACAAGTATGCCGTCAAGGGAGAGCTCGCCCGAGCCTACCTGTGGAAAGGCGACAAGACCAATGCCGCCCGCTATGCACGGGAGGTCATCGACGCGCAGAAGCCCGGGGGAGGGGACATGTTCACCCTGATTTCCGATAACACACAGGACAAGATATGCTCCACCGAGCTGATGTTCGCCATCAATATGGACTCCAACACCTTTGCCGACCGCATCGAGAGCGAGTTCGCCATCACCATGTGGAACTACTACATCATCACTGACGTCAATTTCCTGTACGACATCTTCGACGTCGAGACCGACGGACAGAACGACATGCGCATGAAGGAAGGCATGGGCTTCAGCATCAACGCCAACGGCGCCTACACGCTGAAGTACAATCAGAACCAGCTCTTCTCCTTTGCCCTGGAGAACAACATCCCCCTCATCCGCCTGCCGGAGATGTACTACATCCTTGCCGAGTGCACGGACGACCTCGGCGAGGCGACCAGCCTCATCTCCACCGTGCGCACCCTGCGCGGCGTTGACGCCCTGGAGACCTTCCGCAACGACACCGAGCGCATGCAGGCCATCGAGAAGGAGTACCGCAAGGAGTTCTATGCCGAGGGACAGCTCTGGTTCTTCTACAAGCGGCTGGGCTACACCACCTTCCTCGGCTGCCCCATTGCCAACATGACCGAGGGACACTACCGTTTCCCGCTGCCCGACGACGAGATAGCCCTGGGCAACATCTACTAACCACCATACGCTAACGATTATGAAGAAGCTCACATACATCCTGCTCCTCTGCCTGACGGCGTTCCTGCCCGCCTGCAACGAGGAGGAAATCGCGCCCTACAGCGACGCCCTGGGCATCAACTTCCTCGCCTGGGACAGCTACGGACAACCGGTAGACAACTACCAGAACCTGACCACGAGGGTCAACTTCTACAACTACTATGCCGCCAAAGGGATGGCATTCACCGACACCACGACGAAGGTCTGCGTGCAGCTCGAAGGCATCATCCCCGACCATCCGGTCAACGTACGCCTGCGGGTCGTCGAGGATGAGGGATACCCCCTCGCCGACGTCACCCTGCCCGGAGACTCCGCCATCGCCGCGGGCGAATACCGGCGCACCATCACCTTGGGCATCCGCAAGCCCGAAGTGGCGGACACCGAGTATCGCGCCATCCTCACCTTCGACTATGAGAACTCCGACGTCGTGCCCGGCACGAAGGAACGTCAGCAGTACACCCTCATCCTCACCGACGAGACGGACTGGGAGTCCATGTACGTCGATAACGCAGACGAGTGGAACAGCTACTACGCCGCCACACTGGGCACGTTCGGACCCGTCAAGGCGCGCTTCATCCTCGTCGCCATGGGCGAGGCAGGCTACAGCGCCGACAACGTCACGACCATCTACAACCTCACACAGATGATGCCCTCCTACGGCTTCGGACGTTACATGAGCATCCTCACCTCCGCCCTCGACGAGTGGAACAGCACACACGACACACCGCTCGCCGAAGCCGACGGCACACCGGTATCATTCCCTAACAACTAACGCCTATGAAGACCATCAGATATGCACTCTGCATCGCCGCCGCGACCCTCTGCGCGGGATGCTATGAAGACGAAGGCAACTACACCTACGACGACACGCTCGAAGACATCAGCGTCAGCCTCGACGAGGCTTTCAACGTCCGCATGGACAAGGAGGCGTTCACCTACACCATCACGCCCGACATCACCACGCCCGACGGCGACAAGTCGTACCTCGAATACGCCTGGACGCAAGGCTCCGCACCCATGTCGCTCCCGCAGGACACCATCTCCCGCGAGGAGGCGCTCACCGTGACCATCGACCCCGAGTCGGAGGACTTCAGCTACAACTACTACTTCCGCCTCTACGTGAAGGACAACCGGCGGGGCATCACCGTCATGCGACCGACGGAACTGGTCATCTTCAAGCCCTTCACCGACTCCTGGATCGTGCTCCACGAGACCGACGGACACGCCGAACTGGGCTCGGTCGAGTATGCCAACGGGGAAATCTTCATCACCCCGGACGCCTACACACAGGAGAGCGGAGCCTCCTTCACCGGACGGCCCGTCCGCCTCTACTCGCGCCAGTACAACACACAGAAGTACACCTGGCTCTATGAAGCGCCCTCGCAGCTCTACGTCCAGACGACCGACCTGGCGGAGTCGGGGCTGCTCAACCAGGTCGACGGACTCAGCCTCATGGCGGACTGGAGCAGCCTCCTGCCTGAACACCTGCTGGGACTGGTCGACTTCGACCACATGCAGTGCTCCGCCTCGCAGAACGGCATGACCATGTGCAGCAACGGACACGTGTTCCGTGCCAACAACAACTCGCCCGTCATGTTCGAGATGCTGCCCTCCGTCAGCCTCTCGGGGGACTACTACATCGAGCAGGTGGCAGGCGGACCGCACACCGCCATCGCCTTCGACAAGCTCGGGCACCGCTTCGTCCACTGCAACCTCCAGACGGGAGACTCGTGGTCGGGCTATGCGCCCAGCGCGGACATGTACGGCGGGGAAATCGTGCCCATAACCTACCGCAGCGGACTGGACGTGGCAGACCCGAACGCCATCGACCCGCAGGAGGAGATTCTCAAGTTCGTCGGCGGGTACCACTACGAGGTCAGCGGCATCGCCCCCTGGCAGAAGTACTCCACCTACGCATGGACCGTGTCGCCCGACGGGCAGTCGCACATCTACGTCATGCGCTACTACTCGCTGACGCACTCTGACGTGGCGACCGTCTCCGGACGCTATGACTTCCCCACCCCCGAAGGCGTGGACCACCAGACACCCATGGCATCGGGACCGACGTACAGCAACCTGCTCTTCTACGCCGTGGGCAACAAGGTCTACCGGCTCGACTTCACCTCGGGCAACAGCACGGTCATCTACCAGCACGAGGACGCGTCGGCTGAAATCTCCGCCCTGCTGATGGCGCACAACTCCGTGTTCCAGAACGACGCCGACACCAACGGGGCGGACACCTACGGGCACCCCTTCAGCCGTACCCTCGGCGTGGCTGTCAACACCGGCGACGGACAGGGCCAGCTCATCGTCCTGCAGCTCAACACGGCGGGCAATGTGGACAGCGACCACACCTACCCCTCGACGCAGGTACACACGGGCTTCGGTCCCATCACCGACATCGCGTTCATCTGACCACTGTCCGCGGGGACATGCCGGGGCACACGCGACACGCCTGCCCCGCATGCCCTCCGGACGCATCCATCACAAGGCTCAACCATCCAAAGACATACGTATGAAACACCTCATCCACACACTCGCGGCAGCCGCCCTCCTGGCGTCCGCCTGCCAGCCGGCACCTGCACCGACCACCGTACACCTGCAGGGACAACTCGTCGACATGGGCACGACCGACGTGCCGATGCGCTATGACGGGGCGGCATCCCTCGTCGGTGACAGCCGGGACATCATCCTGCACACCGACGCGGAAGGACGGTTCGACACGGTCCTCACCCTGACTGAGCCGACGTACTACAGCATCAGCCGCAACACGCTCTACCTCACACCCGGCGACGACCTGACCCTGCGCATCACGCAGGACAACCGGCAGGCGGAGTTCACGGGGCAGGGAGCGTCCGTGAACACCTACATGAAGGGACGGCTCTTCCCCAAGGGCGGCTCCTTCCTGGAGGGAGGCTCGAACCTGCGCCCCGACT
This sequence comes from Bacteroides sp. Marseille-P3684, assembly GCF_900291465.1. Classification (GTDB taxonomy): domain Bacteria; phylum Bacteroidota; class Bacteroidia; order Bacteroidales; family Bacteroidaceae; genus Phocaeicola_A. The sequence continues at coordinate 872,311 of NZ_LT985808.1, read as the reverse complement.
TCGCCGGGACGAAAGCCCTCGTCGACAGCCTGGCTGCCGTCCGCCGTGCCCAGCTCGACACGCTGACGGGAGCCACCGACGCCTTCAAGCGGCTCGAAGGGGCACGCATCACAGCCGATGTCGCCAACAGCTTCCTGTCCTATCCGTCCTATGCCGCCATGCGCGGCTACCTGCAGATGACGCCGGAGAGCCTGGACTCCGTCTATGCCACGCTCAAGCCCGACCTCGTCCCGCTGCTCCGCACACTGACTGACGACGAACTGCTCGACGTGGCAGTCGTCCGCGATGTCCTCGGCAGCCTCGCTACGCCCTACACTCCCGCCCTTGAAGCCATCGCCGGCGAGGTGACGCTCAGCCCCCGTGCCCGGGAGCTCTATGCCGCCGCCGGACAGGTGAACCGGCTGCGGCACCGGGTCGACGAAGCGCAGTTGCAGGCTGCACGAGCCTTTGCCGACAGCCTCACCCACACGGACTTCGCCGACGAGCTGCGCGCCAAGCTCGACCAGGCAGCGCGTCTGCTGAAGGGGCAGCCCGCCATCGACTTCTCCTTCACCGACACCGAGGGCAAGGCACACCGCCTGTCCGACTTCCGCGGGAAGGTGCTCTACCTGGACTTCTGGGCGACGTGGTGCGGACCGTGCATCCAGGAGTCGCCCCACTTCGAGAAACTCGCCACCCGGTTCAAGGATGCCGACGTGGTGTTCATCCCCATCTCGACCGACACCGGAAGGGAGGTGTGGCTGTCCTACCTGAAGGCGCATGACAAACAGCTGCCGCAGTACAACAGCACCGACGAGGCGCTCCGCACGGGCTGGAGCATCCACTACATCCCGCGCTTCGTACTCATCGACCGCGACTTCAACATCGCCGACGCCTACGCCCCGCGTCCTTCGCAACCTGAAGCGGAAGAGGCTCTGCAAGGCCTGCTGGGCAATTGACAAGGGACAATTGACAACGCTTCAATTGACAATGGACAATGGACAATTGACAATTGTCGCCTCGTGGGTGCATACACACGCCGAAAGGCAATTGTCCATTGTCAATTGTCAATTATCAATTGTCGCCTCGTGGGTGCATAACATGCCGGCCGGAACCGGTTCCGTCCGTACAACCGGACGAAGGGGGTATATACAAACAGAGGAGACAGCATGGACGAACCATGAAGCTGTCTCCTCTTCATTAAAAAGTTTTTGTGTATGATAGATCAGTCCCTTCCGCCGTCCGTCCGGAGGAAAGTCCGCCGGGGGATGCGTGCGGGGGCTGGAAGGTTTAGGTCCTTACTTGATGTACTCTTCCCACTTCGTCAGGCGCATGTCTCCCGTGCGGAGGAAGGTGTCGTGCATGGCGAAGGCTGCGCTCAGGCTGTGGCGCGTGTGACCCTTCGCACTGCCCTTCACATAGTCCCACAGCAACTCGCGGTACGACGGGTGGGCACAGTGCTCGATGATGAGCTCTGCACGCTCCATCGGGCTCTTGCCACGCAGGTCCGCCACACCCTGCTCCGTCACGATGATGCTCACGGAGTGCTCGCTGTGGTCGTGGTGAGAAACCATCGGGACGATGGCGCTGATTTTGCCTTCTTTCGCCACCGACGGGCAGGTAAAGATGCTCAGGTAGGCGCTGCGGGTGAAGTCGCCCGAACCGCCGATGCCGTTCATCATCTTCGTTCCGCAGACATGCGTCGAGTTGACGTTGCCGTAGAGGTCCACCTCCAGCGCGGTGTTGATGGTGATCAGGCCCAGACGGCGCACGACCTCCGGGTTGTTGGAGATTTCCGAGGGGCGGAGCACCAGCTTGTCACGGAAGAAGTCGATGTTCCCGTAGATGTCGTTCAGGCACTCGTTGGTGACGCTGAGCGAGCACGTACTGCCGAACTTCACGCGTCCCTGCTTGATGAGTCCGACGACGGAGTCCTGCAACACCTCGGTGTACATTTGGAAAGCGGGGATGTCGGGGTTGCGTCCCAGCGCGCCGAGGACGGCGTTGGCGATGTTGCCCACACCGCTCTGCAACGGCAGGAAGGTGTCGGGGATGCGTCCGGCACGCATGTCGGCAGCCAGGAAGTCGGCTACGTTCTGTCCGATGCGGTCGGTCACCGGGTCAGGAGCGGTGAAGGCACGTGCCTCGTCCGGCTTGTTCACCTCGACGATGCCCACGATTTTCGCCGGGTCCACCTGCACGTAGGGCACACCGATGCGGTCGCTCGGCTTGTAAATCTCGATGGCGCGGCGGCGTGGCGGGTCTTGCGGCTCATAGACGTCGTGCATGCCGATCATGTTCTTGCTGTGTGCGGCATTCAGTTCGACGATGATGCGGTCGGCGAGGCGCGCCACGGTGGGTGCGATGCCGACGGCAGCGGTGAGGTAGATTTTCCCGTCAGGTGTCACGTCGCACGCCTCGATGATGGCGGTGTCGACATGTCCCAGGAAGTTGTAGCGTACGCGTTGCGCCATCTGCGAGAGATGGAGGTCGTTGTAGGCTATCTCGCCGTTGTTCACTGCCTTGCGGAAGTCGGGGTTCGTCGTGTAGGGGGCGCGGAAGCGTATCGCCTTGGCACGCGAGAGCACGCCGTCGCACGAGTCGCCCGTGGAGGCGCCGGTGAGGATATTGATTTTAAACGGACGTCCGGCAGCGTGTTCCGCTTCGGCGATTTTTGCAATCTCGGGGGTGACGGCTTTCGGCGTACCGGCAGGTGTGAACCCGCTCAGTCCGATGGTGTCGCCGTCTTTGACAAGGGCGGCAGCCTCAGCTGCCGAGATGATGTGGTATCCCATACGCGTCAAAGGTGTTTTTTGGTTGGTTATGATTTACAGTTTATCAGTCGAAATGTCTGGGGGAAGTCTCTCTCTCGGGAAGGGGTCGGTGCTCCGTTGGAAGCGTACCGCGGGGAAAGTGGTGGGGACACATGTCCGTCGTCCGGGGCGGGCGGAAAGGCGTGGGGGACGAGCCGGCAAGAAAACAGGGTTGATGATAGATGCTTGCTTGGGTTTCACAGTCTGCTTGTCGATTCATCCCCTTAGTCCCCTCTTATACCTTTATATATAAGATTAATATTTCCGATTAAAAATCTCCGAGTAGATGAACGCCCGCCTGGCTTCTTCGGGTGAGCCGAGCCGTATGTCGTTGCCCGGCGTCCGCTTCTGCTGGTGTGGGACCTGCCTGCGTCCGTGTGGCGGACCTGATGCCGCAGCTTCCGCTTCGGCAGGTTGTATCAGGGGTGGCGGCGGGCTTTTCTTCCCGGTCTTCACCCGCGGACGGCTGACGGGTGGTGCCTCGTCCGCCTCCCATCGCTCCTCTTCGTGCCGGGGGACAGGGACCTCCGGTTGCGCCACCGGCTTGGCAGGATTGCGCCGCCGTTCCTTGGCAAGCTCCTTGCGGACGTTACGTACGACCGCAAAGCCTATGATGGCGAAGATGACGATAATTTGGATGAATTCCATGGTTCAACTCTCCTTAGATTACTGTTGGATGTCCAAAGATAGGTATTGTTTTTGGGAAAAGAAAGGAATGCTGCACATTTTCTTCGAAAAGATGCAGGAAACGGTCCAACCATGCCTCAATTGACAATTGACAAGGAACAATTGACAATTGCCCTTCGGCATAGGTATGAACCCACAAGGCGGCGAATGTAGGGGCGACCGGTCTGGTCGCCCGGTCCAACAAACGAACACCCCCAATCCAACAAGGTCCATTTGTCAAAACGACACCGTTTCCCGGATATTAACATCACATTTTCCCGATTCGGCGTTTTCAGGTAACGCGTATTTTCGCAAAATCGTCCCAAATAGAAAAACGTGCGTTAAATATTTTAGGAGACGCCCGTCAGAACGCATCAGAATAAACCTATATTCACACAATTATACCGTTTCTAACGCAAAAAAAGCATTCGCCGAACCTGTTTTCACGCTCGAAAGTACCTATGATTGGCTTCGTACGGACGAACGACTACCGTCGTACCGACGTGTCCGCACCGTCGTAGTCGTTCGTCCGTACGAAAACACCCACCTGTCCCCATTTTTTAGAGCCCGAAGGGGCACGATTCCCAATGTGTGAAATTGCGTCCGTCCGTGTGAAAAGACCGACGGAAGAGAACGAACAGAAAGGAAAACAAGACAGAAGGAAAGGGAACCAACGAAAATACCGACAACATGAAAAACACAAACCGCCTGAGAAGGCCCTTCCTGCTCACCAACTCGTATTTTGGTGCAACCGCGGGCATTCTCAGGCGATTCATTTGACATTTTGACAAATTGACACGACCGCCCGTCCCCGTCCGCAAAACATTTCTCAAAATGTAGGGGCGACCGGTCTGGTCGCCCGGTCCAACATATTCAATTGACAATGGACAATTGACAATGGACAATTGCCCTGCGGCGTGGAGGATGGTCCAATCAGGCGGTCCATGTAGGGGCGACCGGTCTGGTCGCCCCGTCCAACAAACGGAAACGCCCGTCTCACCCTTTTGCCACGTAAAAAGTGTTATATAACATGGTATTTTGTTTCGTATGATACAAATAGTCCACCAAAACGAGCGAATAGTCCACCACGTATTAAGCCTTTTTCAGTAATTTTGCCTTCGCTCTTTTAAACTTTGTTGCCGGGCGGAAACGTCGGCAGGAGAACGGAAGAGCACTTTACAGAACATAAAGTCTAATATCTAAAAACAAATTTTGCTTATGATGAACCAGTATGTTCATGCAAGACGATGGGCAGTGACCCTGTTGATGGGGCTCGTCTGCCTGTTCGCTTTCGCACAGGGGCAGAACGTGACGGGTACGGTGACGGACCCGGCGGGCGAGCCGCTGATTGGCGTCAGCGTACAAGTGAAGGGTGCCAAGACCGGCGCCATAACGGATTTCGACGGCAACTTCAAGCTCGCGAACGTGCCCGCGGGGAGTGTGCTCGTCTTTTCGTACATCGGGTACTTGTCCCAGGAAATCCCCGTGGAGAAGGGTAAAAATGCTCCACTGAACGTAGTCCTGCGCGAGGACGCACAGAACCTTGAAGAGGTGGTCGTAATCGGATACGGCTCTGTGAAAAAGAAGGACATCACCGGGTCCGTTGCCACGGTCGACGCAGAGGCGTTGGTGGGCGTTCCGGTGGCTTCCGCCGTCGAGGCGATGCAGGGCAAGCTCGCCGGCGTGCAGATTACCACGACGGAAGGTTCGCCCGATGCGGAAATGAAGATCCGAGTCCGCGGTGGCGGCTCCATCACCCAGAGCAACGACCCTCTGTTCATTGTCGACGGATTCCCCGTCGAGTCCATCAGCGACATCCCGGCTACCGACATCGAGGACATCACCGTGCTGAAGGATGCGTCCTCTACTGCCATCTATGGTTCGCGCGGAGCCAACGGCGTCATCATCGTCACGACAAAGAGCGGCAAGGAGGGGAAAATCAGCGTGAACTACAACGCTTACATTTCCTTTAAGAAGCTGGCGGACCGCCTTGACGTCATGGGCGCCGGCGACTACGCACGCTGGCAGTACGAGCTGGCGATGCTGGACAACCAGACGAAGCCCGATGAAATCAATCCCGAGCAGTACAGCAAGTACTTCGGCAACTGGCAGGACATCGACCTCTATGACGATGTCGAGACGAACGACTGGCAGGACATCGTCTTCGGTCGCACGGGCCACACGTTCAACCACAGCCTGAGCATCACGGGCGGCTCGGAGAAGATGAAGTTCTCGTTCAACTACGCACACATCGACGACAAAGCCATCATGCAGATGTCCGACTTCGTCCGCGACAACCTCAGCCTCAAGCTCAACGTGAATCCGGTCAAGAACGTCGACCTCGACTTCTCCGTCCGCTACGCCAAGCGCAAGGTGAACGGCGGCGGCATGAACGAGCAGAGCTCCACCTCGTCGAGCGACGCCCGCCTGAAGCACGCCATGATTTACACGCCGTTCCCCGTGGAGGGACTCTCCGACGCATCGGTGGCAGGCGGTGAGACCGACCCGAGCTTCAACCTCTACAACCCCCTGGAGTCCATCCGCGACACCGACCGTCGCCAACGTCGCTCCACACTCAACATGGCAGGCAGCTTCGCCTGGGAAATCTTCAAGGACTTCCGCTTCAAGACGGAGTTCGGATACGACACCTACGACAACCAGGACAACCGCTTCTACGGCCTCTCTACCTATTATGTAAAGAACACACCCACGGAGGAGAACAAGGAGAAGCCTGCCATCATCCTCACGGGCACCGACCGCTCGACCTTCCGTAACACGAACACCGTGAGCTACGACTTTGCCGGCGTGCTGGGCAAGGACAGCCGGCATCACCTCAACCTCATGGCAGGTCAGGAGTACATCATCGAGAAGGAGAAGGTGATGACCAACACCGTCCACGGCTTCCCCACCAGCTTCGACGCCGACGACTGCTTCAAGCTGACGACCCAGGGCGACGCCTATGAAATCAAGGACTTCTACAACCCCAACGACATCCTTCTCTCCTTCTTCGGGCGTGTGAACTACGACTATGACAGCAAATACCTCTTCTCCGCTACCTTCCGTGCCGACGGCTCCTCCAAGTTCGGCGACGGCAACCAGTGGGGCTACTTCCCCTCAGCCGCCCTTGCCTGGCGTATTTCCGCCGAACCCTTCATGGAGGGCACGCAGGGCTGGCTCGACGACCTGAAGCTCCGCTTCAGCTATGGTACCGCAGGCAACAACAACATCCCGACGGGACTGCTCGTGCAGACCTGGGGCGCCAACACCACCGGATGGCTGAACACCACCTCGTCCTACTGGGCACCGTCGAAGACCATGGCGAACCCGGACCTGAAGTGGGAAACGACCATCACGCGCAACCTCGGCGTCGACTACACCCTCCTGGGCGGACGCCTCAACGGTTCGCTCGAGTACTATTGGAACACGACAAAGGACCTTCTCATCGAATTCCCGACGGCGGGAACGGGCTACGACACACAGTACCGCAACATGGGAGAGACCGAGAACCGCGGCTTCGAGGCGACCGTGAACTATGTCGCCATTAACAAGCCGAACTTCGGACTGAGCTTCAACGCGAACATCGGCTTCAACAAGAACAAGATCAAGTCGCTCGGCATCATGAACGACTTCGGCCAGGACTCCGGATGGGCATCGACCGCCGTGGGCGACGACTACTGGATTGCCGTCGGCGGACAAGTCGGCGAGATGTACGGCTTCCGTCATGACGGACGCTACGAGGTGTCCGACTTCAGCGGCTACGACGAGACCACCCACAAATGGATTCTGAAGGAAGGGGTTGTCGACGCGTCCAACGTCATCGGCGACCTGCGTCCCGGCTCCATGAAGCTGAAGGACCTCACGGGCGAGGGCGTGGTCGACAACGACGACCGCGAAATCATCGGCAATGCCAACCCGGTACACTCCGGCGGCTTCGGCATCAATGCACGCGTCTACGACTTCGACCTGACCGCCAACTTCAACTGGAGCTACGGCAACGACGTCTATAACGCCAACAAAATCGAATACACCACCACCGGAGGCAGCAAGTACCGCAACATGCTCACCATCATGGAGAGCGGCAAGCGCTGGACCAACCTCAACGAGGACGGCACGCTCTGCAACGACCCCGAGAAACTGGCGGCAATGAACGAAGGCACCACCATGTGGTCGCCCTACATGAAGAGCAGCGTGTTCTCCGACTGGGCAGTCGAGGACGGCTCCTTCCTCCGCCTGAGCACGCTGACCCTGGGCTACACCCTGCCCCAGGAGGAGCAGTAGAAAATCAGTGGGGATTAGTTTTCCAATATCCAGAGGAATTCCGACCTTTGCCTTATGGAAAAGAATCAATTGGAAGTGCTTGCGCGTATCGTGCTGCCTTCAGAAATACTGGATCATTTTGAGATAGCAGGTGTGCAACAGAGTCGGACAGAGATTCATATTTATCTCGACGAGTTAATGAATGCGGGATTGTCATCAGATGCCAATTTTGCATCCAAAGGCTTCATGGAGGCTGTGAATGTAACCGATTTCCCGATACGCGACCATAAGGTCATACTGGTCATACGCCGTCGCAGGTGGACCGACCTGCGTACAGGCAAGAGTTTCAGCCTTCCAATCAGCCTTGACATAGCCTGCAAAGGAACCCGTTACTCCAAGGAGTTCGGGGCTTTTTTAAAAGAAACGTATGGAGACATCCCCTGTGACCTGCCGTACGCTTGAAACATTCTACCACATAAATGCACATACCTTTGAGAAACAGTACAAGGAAACGCTAAGCGGCTTCCACGACTGGGACCAGCTAGACCATGCCGATTCATGGCTGTTGTTTCCCGAAAACATAGGCCGGCATCTTGCCATAGACGAGTCTTCCCTGTCCAATGGGGAGCTGTATACGTTTGTCACCAACCGTGACCGGCATACAGGTGAAGGAAGTCTGGTGGCGGTCGTTTCCGGCACGAAATCGGAAGACGTGATACAGGTGCTGAAGTTGATAGACGAGGAAGAACGCATGAAAGTGGAGGAAGTGACCCTTGACCTTTCCGATTCAATGCGCAAGATTGTTTCTGTCGCATTTCCGAAGGCTCAAAGAGTGATTGACCGTTTCCACATCCAGAAACTGGCTTGTGATGACGTGCAGGTAATCCGTGTTGCGCACTGTTAGGACGCCTTGCAGCAAAGCAATGAAGAAATGGAAGAGTGCAAACAAACCGGCAAGCCCTATGTGCCGTTCCGCTTTTCCAATGGAGACACGCGTCCGGAATTGCTCATCAGAAGCCGTTACCTTCTGTTCAAATCAGCAGACAAATGGACGGAAAGACAAAAGGAAAGGGCTAAAATCCTCTTCGAGGAGTATCCTGACATCAAAATGGCTTATGGTCTGTCCCACTCATTAAGAATGATATTCTCAAAGAACACCATCAAAGATGCAGCGCGGTTGAGCATGGCCAAATGGTACAACAAAGTCGATGATTCAAGAATGAAGCAGTTCAATGTCATTGCCTCGACATTCTATGAGCATTATGACGAAATCCTGAACTTCTACAACAAACGCTCATCAAATGCGGCAGCCGAATCATTCAACGCCAAAATCAAACTTTTCAGGGCGAATCTGCATGGAGTCGTAGACAAAAAATTCTTCCTCTTCAGAATCGCAAAGCTGTATGGTTATCCCCACTGATTTTCTACTGCTCCCCCCAGGAGGTGACCCGCCGCGTGAAGATTGAGAGCCTGCGCTTCTATGTCACGGGCTACAACCTCTTCTGCTGGACCGGCTACTCCGGCTTCGACCCGGAGGTGTCCACCCGCCGACAGACCAACCTGACCCCGGGCGTGGACTACTCCGCCTATCCCAAGAGCCGCTCGTTCGTCGTGGGCTTCAACCTGAATTTCTAACCGTTAACCAATCACTGACCTATGAAACTGACAACATACCTCTGTGCGTCGATGCTCCTGTGCTCGGGGGCACTTGCCTCCTGCGACGACATCCTGGACGCACCCTCCATCTCCTCGACCGACGAGACGGTGGTCTTCTCCAGCGTAGACCTGGCGGAAGATGCCGTAATGGGCATCCTGCAGTCGTTTGCCGAGACCAACTCCTACCGCGGACGTTTTCTCGTCTATTACGGAATGAACACCGACATGGAGTGGTACAACTCGTCGGAGAACACCGGCGACGACAAGGCACGGCTCTCCAACTACAACCCCAACACGACCAACACGCAGATGAACACCGACAACAACGCCTGGGCCAAGTTCTACGAAGGCATCGAGCGTGCCAACATGTGCATCCGCGGACTGGAGAACTATGCCGACCTCAAGGACCCTGCCTTCCGGCAGCTGCTGGGCGAGGCGCTAACCCTGCGCGCCGTCTACTACTGTGACCTGCTGAAGGCGTGGGGCGACGTCCCGGCACGCTTCGCTCCCATCACGACCGAGACCATCTACCAGCCCAAGGCGGACCGCGACTCCATCTACGCCCGCCTCATCTTCAACGACCTCAAACGCGCCGAGGAGCTCGTGGCATGGCCCAACGAGACCGCTACCACACGGACGACCGAGCGCGTGAGCAAGGCGTTCGTCAAGGCGCTCCGCTCCCGTCTGGCACTCTATGCCGGAGGCTACTCGCAGCGCAACGACGGCACCATCCGCCTGAGCAACGACCCGCGCCTGGCGCCCGCCGAGATGTACCGGGTGGTGAAGGAGGAGTGCCTCAGCATCATCAATCAGGGCTGCAACCAGCTGGGAGAGTTCGAGGACACCTTCCGCCGGCTCTGTCAGGACGATGTCACCGCGGGCAACGAGTCCATCTGGGAAATCCCCTTCTCGGCCGGACGCGGACGTGTCCTCTTTGACCTGGGCGTACGCCACAAGGACGTCGACCAGTACACCAAGCAGGCGAAAGGCGGTACCGTCGGACCCACACCGATTGCCTTCTACAAGTACGACCCGCAGGACAAGCGGCGCAACGTCACCTGTGTCCCCTACTTCTGGGAGAAGGGCGTGCAGGTGCCCAATGCCGTCAACCAATGGTACTTCGGCAAGTACCGCTACGAGTGGATGAACCGCATCGTCACCTCAAGCAATGACGACGGGGTCAACTGGCTCTACATGCGCCTGGCCGACGTCTACCTCATGGCTGCCGAGGCAATCAACGAGCTGGACGGACCGCAGGCGGCAGCTCTTTACCTCAAGCCCATCCTGGACCGCGCACTGCCCGCCGACAAGGCGGAAGCCCGTCTCGCAGCTGCCACCGCCAGCCAGGACGCCTTCCGTGAAGCCATCGTCGAACAACGCGGACTGGAGTTGTGCGGGGAGATGCTGCGCAAGGCGGACCTCATCCGCTGGAACCGCCTGGGAAGCACACTGGAGGCTGCCAAGGCGGAGATGACCCAACTGCTCAACAAGGAGGGCAAGTATGCCGCACTGCCCGACAAGATTTACTACCAGACCGTGACCGGCACGCCCAAGGCGCAGAGCACCGTGTGGGACGTCGTCAAGGCGGGCGAGACCGTCGAAATCTACGGCGTGGAACTGGGACAGACCGACGAGGAAGGTGCCGCACTGGGCTATGCCGAGAACACCTCCTGGGCAGGGAAGAACGAGTGGGCAGACAAAATCAAGGGACTCTACGTCAACGACCCCGACCAGTACCAGTTCTGGCCCATCTGGCAGACGTTCATCGACAATAGCAACGGAATGCTCGTCAACAGCAGCAACTATCAATAAACAGGACAACCTATGAAGAACTATCTGAAACATATAGCCGGATGCCTCCTGCTGGGTGCAGTGGCATCGTGCTCGGACGCTCCCGACGAGCTGACGAGCGTGGATTACGACCGCCTCTTCTCGCCCACGGAGCTGGAGACGCGCGTCAGAAACCAGGTGGACGTGACCGTCTCCTGGAACACCGTCAACAAGGCAACCTCCTACACCGTGGAGCTCTATCAGGGAACCGCCGCCACAGAGACGCCGATGAAGACCGACGAGGTGACGGACGCCACCATCACCTATGAGGGACTCCTGGGCGAGACCGACTACTACGTCCGTGTGAAAGCACTGGGCGAGGCAATCCCCGAGTCCAAGTGGGTCGGGGCGACCTTCACCACCGGCACGGAACAAATCTTCCAGGCAGTGGCAAATGACGACATCGAGGCAACCCGCGTGACCCTGCGCTGGCCCGCCGGCGAGACAGCCACGACCATCACGCTCACACCGGGCGACATCACCTACCACATCACCCCCGAGGACATCGCTGCCGGTGCCGCCACCATCGACGGACTGACGCCGGAGACCGACTACACCGCCGTGATGAAGAACGGCACCTCCACCCGGGGTACGGTGAGCTTCAAGACAGCCATCGACCTGGGCGGCAAGACACCCGTCGAGGCAGGCGCAGACCTTGTCCAGGCACTGGACGCAGCACAGGACGGCGACCAGCTGGTCCTGCTCGGGACCTCCTACGAGCTGGGTGAATACGCCCTGACGAAGTCGCTCTCCATCGCCTCCTACGACCGCGCCAACAAGGCGGTCATCAAGGGACGCTTCACCGTGGCGACAGCCGTCGGCTCCCTCACACTGACGGACCTCGTGTTCGACGGCGCGGGCGAGACGGACAATCTGCTCGAACTGACCGACGCCGCCGCCAACCTGGGCACGCTGACCCTCGAGGGCTGCGAGGTGCGCAACACGACGAAGCACATCCTCTATAACAACAAGAAGGGGACCTTCGGCACCATCGCCATCAACAACACGCTCATCGACGGCATCGCCAACAATGCCGGCGACGGATTCGACCTGCGCGGCGGAGCGCTGACGGCACTGACGGTGACGAACTCCACCCTGAGCAACGGCGTCCGCTCGCTCGTCCGCTGCCAGGTACCTGCCGCCGTCACCTTCCGCAACTGCACCTTCTACAACCTCTGCACCATCGACGACGGCAACAACACCGGACTCTTCCGCGTGGAGAAGGACGGCAGCACCCTCACCGTGGAGAACTGCCTCTTCTACGGCATCGGACTTGCCAACCCCAATAACGCCAACTCCGGCGTATGGGCGCGTGCCGACAAGCTGAAGGCTGCCGAGACCTATGGCAACAACTACTACTTCAACTGCCCGAACCTGTGGGGCAACGCACACGCCGACGACCACGCCACTGTCGCCACGGAGGCTGACCCGAAATTCGCGGACGCCGCCTCCGGTGACTTCACGTTGGGCAACGAAGACCTGACTTACCGGAACGTGGGCGACCCGCGCTGGATGAAATAGACCGACGCACCGCCCCTTCACCGGGCCCCTGTACTGCCCCTCCTGCCCTTTCCTTCACCGGAAGGTCGGGAGGGGCTTTTCTTTGCCTTCCTTTGTTGTTTCGTGACCGTGGTGCAGGTGGGGAATGTTCATTTTATCAAAACGACATCGTTTTCCGGGTTTTAACATCATATTTTCCCGATTCGGCGTTTTCAGCTAACGCGTATTTTCGCAAAATCGTCCCAATTAGAAAAACGCGCGTTAAATATTTTAAGATACATCCGTCAGAACGCATCAGAATAAACGTATATTCACACAATTATACCGTTTCTAACGCAGAAAAAGCATCCGCCGAACCTATTTCCACGCTCGAAAGCACCTGTGATTGGCTTCGTACGGACGAACGACTACCGTCGTACCGACGTGTCCGCACCGTCGTACCGACGCGTCCGTACGAAAACACCCACCTGTCCCCATTTTTCAGGGACCGAAGGGGCACGATTTCCGATGTGTGAAATTGCGTCCGTCCGTGTGAAAAGACCGACGGAAGGGAATGAACAGAAAGAAAAACAAGACAGAAGGAAAGGAAACCGAGGAAAACTCCGTCAGTGTGAAAAACACAAATCGCCCGAGAAGGCCCTTCCTGCTCACCAACTCGTATTCTGGTGCAAGGAAGCCCCTTCTCGGGCGATTCGTTTGACGTTTTGTCAGAAGCGCAAAGCGCTTCTTCAATTGACAATGGACAATTGACAATTGACAATTATCTCCTTGTGGTCTCGCCCGTCGCACCGAACGGCAATTGTCCATTGTCAATTGTCAATTGTCAATTGAAAGGTGTTTATTTTTCCCCGAAGCAGAGGTCACCCGCGTCACCCAGACCGGGGACAATATAATAATGGTCGTCGAGCGTGGGGTCGATGGCAGCACACCACACCGTGGTCTTGTCTGCCGGCAGCTTCTCGGAGATGTAGTCCACCGCCTGACGGGTGGCGATGATGGATGCCACGTGGATTTCCGCCGGTTCGCCACGGGTCAGCATGGCGTGGTAGCTCAACTCCATCGAAGACCCGGTGGCAAGCATCGGGTCGACCAGGACGAGCGTCTTGCCCGTGATGTCCGGCGAGGCGATGTACTCGATGTTCACGTCGAAGTGCTCCTCATCGATGTACTTGCGGTAGGCGGAGACGAAAGCGTTCTCCGCATGGTCGAAGTAGCTCAGGAAGCCCTGGTGGAACGGAAGCCCCGCACGCAGGATGGTCGCGAGGACGAGGGGATTGTCCGGCAGGTTCACCTGGGCGACTCCCAGCGGGGTCTGCACGGGACGACGGGTGTAGTGGAACTCTTTGCTCATCTCATAGGCCATCACCTCGCCGATGCGTTCCACATTGCGGCGGAAACGGAGGCGGTCGCCCTGTATGTTCACGTCGCGGAGCTCAGCCACAAACCGGTTGAGCACCGAGTTGGACTGGTTGAAGTCGATTACTTTCATAAGTCAGGTTTATCTTGTTGTTAAATGATTGACTCTTTGGCAGCCGGCGACCGGAAAGGGCTCTCCGGACACGGGCACACGAGGGGGCAGGGCAAGGCGGGAGAAGGGAGCCTGCCTGCCCGACGGTCCGGCTGCTTTCGCTTTATCGGCTGCAAATAAACGAAATAAAGCCCAAACACGCAATTCTGACGCGGACAGATGTTATACAAATATAAATCTTACCGCATTATGGAAATTTTTCTCTAATATATTTCCCCCACTCCAAAGAATATGCTACTTTTGCACCCGATAAACAAGGCAGGCTCCCTGCCACTTTCAGAGCGAAAGCCCTGCCTTTTCAAAAAGAAAGACAACAAGCAAGAGAATCTATTCATTATATTACAACTAAAAACTCAACAACAATGGCAAACTTGGATTTGAGCAAGTACGGAATCACCGATGTCAAAGAAATCGTGCACAATCCGTCTTATGATGTTCTGTTCGCAGAAGAGACCAAATCAACATTGGAAGGCTACGAGAAGGGCCAGGTAACTGAACTGGGCGCAGTCAACGTGATGACCGGTATCTACACCGGCCGCTCGCCCAAAGACAAATTCTTCGTATACAACGAGGCCAGCAAGGACACCGTATGGTGGACTTCCGACGAATATAAGAACGACAACAAGCCTTGCTCCGAAGAGGCATGGGCTGACCTGAAGGCAAAGGCCGTGAAGGAACTCTCCGGCAAGCGTCTTTTCGTTGTCGACACATTCTGCGGTGCTAACGAGGCTACCCGTCTGAAAGTGCGCTTCATCATGGAAGTGGCTTGGCAGGCACACTTTGTGACCAACATGTTCATCCGTCCGACAGCTGAGGAACTTGCCAACTACGGCGAGCCCGACTTCGTGTCCTTCAACGCTGCCAAGGCAAAGGTGGACAACTACAAGGAGCTTGGCCTCAACTCGGAGACAGCTACCGTGTTCAACCTCAAGACCAAGGAACAGGTAATCCTGAACACCTGGTACGGTGGTGAAATGAAGAAGGGTATCTTCTCCATCATGAACTACCTCAACCCGCTCCGTGGCATCGCTTCCATGCACTGCTCCGCCAACACGAACAAGGAAGGTACTGACACCGCTATCTTCTTCGGTCTGTCAGGTACCGGAAAGACCACTCTTTCGACCGACCCGAAACGTCTGCTCATCGGTGACGACGAGCACGGATGGGACGATGAAGGCGTGTTCAACTACGAAGGCGGCTGCTATGCCAAGGTCATCAACCTCGACAAGGAGTCTGAGCCGGACATCTACAACGCCATCAAGCGTGACGCCCTCCTGGAGAACGTAACCGTTGACGCCAACGGCAAGATCGACTTCGCAGACAAGAGCGTGACCGAGAACACCCGCGTGTCTTACCCCATCTACCACATCGAGAACATCGTGAAGCCCATCTCCAAGGGTCCTCACGCACACCAGGTAATCTTCCTCTCTGCTGATGCCTTCGGCGTATTGCCCCCGGTATCTATCCTCAACGCAGAGCAGACCCAGTATTACTTCCTCTCCGGCTTCACTGCCAAGCTGGCAGGTACAGAGCGCGGCATCACCGAGCCGACTCCGACCTTCTCCGCTTGCTTCGGTGCCGCTTTCTTGAGCTTGCACCCGACGAAGTATGCTGAGGAACTGGTGAAGAAGATGAACAAGGTTGGCGCCAAGGCATACCTGGTCAACACAGGCTGGAACGGTACCGGTAAGCGTATCTCCATCCGCGACACCCGCGGCATCATCGACGCCATCCTCGACGGCTCAATCGACAAGGCTCCCACGAAGACCATCCCGTACTTCGACTTCGTCGTTCCGACGGAGCTTCCGGGAGTAGACCCGAAGATCCTTGACCCGCGCGATACCTACGCTGACGCTGCTCAGTGGGACGAGAAGGCCAAGGACCTCGCCGGCCGCTTCATCAAGAACTTCGCCAAGTTCACCGGTAACGAAGCCGGCAAGGCTTTGGTTGCTGCTGGTCCGAAGCTCTAAGACGGGCATTCCATCATACGCCATATTAAAAGGAAAGGGGACGTTGCTCTGCAGCGCCCCTTTTTTTATACCCGACGGGGAGGCACGTGCAACATAATGTGGACTTTTTTCACTCCTTTTTGTACGCAAAAGCCGTATATTTGCGAAGGTATCACGGACGGCGTCCCGGCGGCAGGTACGCAGGGCAGAGCGTCCGTGACCCGATACTGTTCAATCACTTCCGCAGGCGACGGGCTGCAACGGACGGGCGACGGACTCCCTGCCAACGGGCGTACCGGACGCAGGCGGGACTTAACCAGTCAAGAGTATGAAAAGATTCTTTATCTACGCCCTGCTTTTCGCAGCGGCATTCTCGCTCGACTCCTGCCGGGAGAAGAGCCAAGTGGACGAACTGAAGGACTTCATCGAGGAGGTGAAGGACAAGGGCAGCAGCTACACCGAGGCGCAGTGGGAGGAGGCGAACAAGAAGTTCAGCGCCCTCCTGGACAAGGCGAAGGACGCCAAGGATCTGTCCGAGGATGAGCTGAGGGAGATCGCCCGCCTGCAGGGTGAGTATGCTTCCGCCGCCTTCAAGGAGCACGCCGGCAAGGTCATCGAGAAGGCAGGGGACGTCATCGACAAGACAGGCGCCGCCATCGACGGCTTCGTGGACGGACTGAAGTCCGACGACAAGCCGAAGGACAAGTAACCCCGAATCCCTGACAGCCAATCACCCAATACCTCATAACATGAACGCAACATTGAAATCGCTTGTGGGCGGACTCTGCATGTGTGCCGCCCTTGCCGGATGCAGTCCGGCACAGCAGGAAGCTCCTGCTCAGGAACCGTTGCCGAGCCGCTCGGACATCGTCATCGAGAACATCATGGCGCGGCGCAGCATCCGTCAGTACAAACCCCAGCCGGTGAACCGCGACACGCTGCAACGCATCCTGGAGTGCGGCATCCATGCCCCCAACGGGATGCACCGGGAGTCGTGGCAGGTGCGCGTGACCGACAACGCGGACTTCATCAACGGACTGACCGAACTGTACAAGAAGGAGAACCCCAAGGCAGCCGAGCGTCCGGGCTTCCGCAACATGTTCAACAACGCGCCGACGGTGGTCTTCATCGCCTACGACACGACCTATGACCTCTCGCAGGTCGACTGCGGCCTGCTGGGCGAGAACATCATCCTCGCGGCACAGTCGCTGGGCATCGGTTCGTGCTGCCTGGGCGGCGCCACCCGCTTCATGGAGACGCCCGCAGCTGCAGAGTACCTCAAACGGCTGGACCTCCCCGACACGCACCGGCTGCTCTACGCCATCGCCCTGGGTTACCCCGACGAGGCGCCCGAAGCCAAGTCGCGCGACATGAGCAAAGTGAAATTCATCGAGTAAGGCGCCATGAACAAGCTACTTACGTGCATCGCCTTCCTGCTGTGCAGCATAGCGGGAATGGCACAGGAGAGCAACAACGGCAAGCAGCTGTGGGCTGCCTCGTTCCTCAACAGGAAGGCACCCGAGCTGACCGTGGAGCAGTGGCTCACCGCACAGCCGGAGACAAAGGGCAAGTTCGTCCTCATCGACTTCTGGGCGACGTGGTGCGGTCCCTGCCGGAAGGCTATCCCCGAACTGAACGAGTTCCAGAAGCAGTTCAAGGACGAGCTGGTGGTCATCGGCCTCTCTGACGAGAAGGCGGAGGACGTGAAGGCAATGCCTTCGCCCGTACTGGAGTACAGCAGCGCCATCGACACCCGGGCGACGATGAAGAACGCGCTCCAGGTGAAGGGCATCCCGCACGTCATCCTCATCGACCCGCAGGGCATCGTCCGCTGGGAAGGGTTCCCCCTCCTGGAGGGACATGAGCTGACGGCGGAGGTCATCCGCGGACTGATAGACAAGTACGGAACGGCGAAGAACTGAACCCACAGGACGACCCGGACCGGAACCTGCCGGCACGACGGCGGGCAAGGATAAGGCAAAGGCGGGCAATGACGGCACAGGAACCTGTCGTCATTGCCCGCCTTTGTTTGGAATAGGACAATAAAAAAGCCCCCGCTTAAAGGCCGAGGGCTACCTAGATGTCTTCACAACGGAAACTTCCTTATTGTGACTTGCTTCTTAAAGTACCGCAAAGATACAAAGAGATGTCGGAGCGGCGAAACAATCGGACGGAAATCTTTCGCCCGGCGGGAAAATTCATCCCCTCCCCTTCACCCGGACGGCATAGCTGCCGGGTTCCCACTCCGAGATGTCAAAGCTCACCGACGGACTGTGGAACAGGCGTTCGATGTGGCCCGCCGACACCATCTCCGGTGTGGGCAGGCAGTGCACGTGCGGATTGTCGATGAGCATCACCGTGTGGCAGACGGACAGCGCGATGTCCAGTTCGTGCGTAGAGAACACGATGAGCTTCCCCGACTCCGTGGCGAGCCGCTTGAGCAGCAGGCAGAGGTCGTAGCGGTTCGGCAGGTCGAGGAACGACGTCGGCTCGTCGAGCAGGACGAGCGGCGTGTCCTGTGCCAGCGCCCGGGCAATCATCACCCGCTGGCTCTCGCCGTCAGACAGGCTGTCGGTCGGACGGGAGGCGTAGGCGGACATACCCGTCAGCTCCAGTGCACGGGCGATGGCGGCTTCGTCGGCGTCGGAGAGACGGCCCACCCAGTTGGTGTAGGGGGCGCGGCCCATCGCCACGAGTTCGTGGACACGCAGGTGGGGCACTGCCACCTTCTCGGTCGTCACCAGGCTGACCCGGCGCGAGCGTTCGCCCGCATCGAGCGTGGAGAGGGGGCGTCCGTCGAGCCATACTTCGCCCGTACGGCACGGTTCAAGCCCTGCCAGCGCACGGAGCAGGGTGCTCTTGCCCGTCCCGTTACGGCCCAGGAGCGCCACGAGCTGCCCTCCCTCCAGCGTCAGCGTGACGTCGGAGAGCAGCGTGCGCGTGCCATAACCGATGGAGAGATGTTCGATGTGCATGAGTGTTTCAGATTACAAGTTCATTACCAGCCGACCTTCACGATGACCCACACGATGACGGGGACGCCCAGCAGGGCGGCGATGCAGTTCACCGGGAGAACGAACGCCTTCGAGAGGATGTCGCACACGAGCATCGCCGCCATGCCCATACCCACGCAGGCAGGGAGCAGCACGCGGTGG
The DNA here is from genome assembly GCF_900291465.1 of Bacteroides sp. Marseille-P3684. GTDB lineage: Bacteria > Bacteroidota > Bacteroidia > Bacteroidales > Bacteroidaceae > Phocaeicola_A. The sequence goes on along the minus strand of NZ_LT985808.1, from coordinate 852,978 downwards.
TCGGCGTTACCGAAGACGACCCGCGCCAGGTGGGGGATGGCGAGACCGACGAACCCGATGGGTCCGCAGAACGCGGTCACCGTGCCCGTGAGCAACATCGTCGACAGGAAGATGAGCGAGCGGGAACGGCGGACGTCAAGCCCCATCGTCGAGGCGTACTGCTCGCCCAGCAACAGCAGGTTGAGCGCCTTGATGCTTGCCACCGCGAGCACGAGGCCCACCGTCACCACGGCAAGCATGACCCAGAGCTTGGTCTCGGTGACCTGACCCAGCGAGCCCATGGACCACAGCGTGAAGAGCTTCAGCTGTTCCGCCGCGCTGAGATACTGCAACACCTGGATGAGTGCCCCGGCAACGTATCCTGTCATTACGCCGAGGATGAGCACCCCCATGATGTTCTTCACCCGTCGGCTGATGAACGCCACGCCCAGCAGGATGGCGGCGGAACCCACCCAGCCGGCGCCTGCCACGCCCACCGACTGCAACCACGGCGCACCCGACAGCCCCAGCAGGGGGATGCCCAGGATGAATAGCGCCACGCCCAGGCTGGCTCCCGAACTGACGCCCAGCAGGTAGGGGTCCGCCAGCGGATTGCGGAAGACGGTCTGCATCTGCAGTCCGCTCACGGAGAGCGACAGCCCGACGAGTACTGCCACCACCCCCCGCACGAGGCGGACCGAACGGACGATGTGTGCCGTCAGCGCGTCGTCGCCACTGCCCGTCAGTGCCGCCCATACGTCGGCAGCGGGGAGGGTGACGTCGCCCGTCATGAGGTCGAGCAGGAACAGCCCGGCGGTGGACAGGACAAGCAGCAGGAAACAGAGTGCGGTTCGTGTCATAGGCATTGGTTCGTTGGGCAGGAGGCACGGTGCGTGCATCCGACAGGTTCATTCGTTGGAGGACCGGCGGACGGGGACGGTGCATGGACCGCTCCTGCCGACGGGGTCCGTTGCTAACGGGACGGAGGGGTGTCCGCCCCGGTCGCCGGCACGATGGGCCGGTAATAATACAAGGTGTCGGTAGCGCGCCGCTTCTCGGGGTGCAGGATGCAGATGAGGTCGAGCAGCACGCGCGAAGGCTTGACGACGGACGACTCCCAGAAGTCATTGCCGCCGGCAGCGTTCGTGCGAAGGTTGTTGTTGAAGACGTGCCCCTCGCGCACCGCCTTGGCGGACGCAAACTGCGGGTCCATCACCTTCAGCTCGTCGAGCGTCTTCACGGAGCTGATGTTCAGCCAGTAGTCCGCCTCATGGAGCAGGCTGTACGCCGTCTCCATGCCGATGCGGGTGTAGCTCCCGGCTGCCCCCTCGCGGAAGATGTACTCGCCCCCCGCGTCGTGGATGAGGCGCGCCATGTAGCTCTCCGGCGAAGGCAGGGTCCAGACGTCGTTCCACGGCGTGTTGAGCATCACCTTCGGGCGTTCCTTCACGTCCGCCACCAGCTGGCTGAGGGTCTTGTACTGGGTGTAGAGGATGTCAATCATGACCTGACAGCGCTTCTGGAGCCCGAGGACCTCCGCCAGCACCATCATCCACTCGGCACGTCCGATGGGGTCCTCCTCGACATACTCCCCGATGTACATGTAGGGGATGCCCAGCTCCGTCAGCTTGTCGGTCACTGCCGTCTGCGCGTCGTCCACGCCGTAGAGCAGCACCAGGTCGGGCTTCAGTCCGAGCAGCACCTCGAAGTCCAGCTCTGCCCCCACGTCGCGCACACTGTCGCGCCGGGCGAGCAGCGCGGGACTGTTGATGTAGTCCAGGCCCGAGACACCCACCACTCGGTCCGTCGCCCCGAGGGCGTCCAGCATGCCCACGTAGCTCGACGACATACAGACGATGCGTCGCGGTCCGGCGGGAATCACGACCCCGCCGAAGTCCTCGGGGGGCTGTTCGCCGCCGCGTGCCACGAAGTACGCCATCGTCACGTCGCGGGCGTTCTGCCACGGGTTCGTCACCTCGATGACGGTGCTCTGCCGGTCCCGGGCGCCCCATATGTGGAAGCCCTTGGCACAGGCGTTGTCATAGGCCACGTCCGTGTACACCTGCTTGTAGGAGGGCGGACGGTGGGTGCAGGCTGCCGTCAGCCAGAGGCCGAGGAGCAGCAGGGGGAGGAAATGCGTTCTCATAAGCGTCAAAATTCAAAGAGCAGTGAAACCAGGTAGTTGCGCAACGGCATGGGGTAGTATTGCGTCGACTCGTAGTAGGCGTCCGTCACGTTGTCCACACGCAGCTGCGGCGTGAGCGCCTTGCCGCCGGCGAACGTCCAGCGGTAGCCTGCCAGGAGGTTGTGCACGGTGTAGGCGTCGGTCGAGTAGGACTCGTCCGTGGTCACATAGCGTCGGCCTACGTGGGTCGTCTGCCAGGAGAGGAACGCGCCCCGCCAGTCGAGCGCGAGACGGGCGTTCCACTTGCGGCGCGGCACGTAGGGAATCTGCTTCATGAGCGAGCCGTCGTCCACGTGCTGCCTGGTGCGCGTGCAGGCTTCCGACCAGCTGTAGTTGCCCGAGAGGACGGCGCGCAGGTCGCCCGCACGGAACTCCAGCCGGGTGGATACCTCCACGCCCGTGGAGCGCACGTCGCGCTTGTTCTGCGGAGTCCATATCCACTGGTTGCCGTCCTGCGGCAGCCAGAGTATCCAGTTGTCGATGTACATCAGGTAGCCCGCCACCTCGGCATCGAGCGTCAGCCAGTCGGTCAGCGGACGGTGGAAGCTCAGGGCGGCGTCGTAGGAGAAACCGTCCTCGGGCAGCACGTCCGGGTTCCCCCCGGGACGCCAGTAGAGGTCGTTCATGCTCGGGAAGCGGTAGTTGTAGGAGGCGCTTCCCTTCAGCCTGAGCATCTTGTCCCAGAGACTCACGAGGAAGCCCGCCGAGCCGGTAGACACCGTGCGGTGCCCGTTGCGCTCCAGCATGTACTGCCCGTCGAGGAGCAGCCACGGGAGGGCTTCCCAACGAACGGACGCCTGCCAGGAGAGCACGTTGCGGCGGGCGGTCAGCGGCGGTTCGGGCACGGGGATGTCGAAGTGCACGCCGTCGATGACGTATTTCGACGAGTCCACGTCGATGTAGCTCTCCGACTTCACCCGGTCGTGGGTATAGGTGAGGGTGGTGTTGAGCACCAGTCCGTCGGCAGGTGCGCAGGAGTAGTCCGCCACCGCCTGCCACGTCTGCGACTGGTTGACGGTGCCCGAGGGGTCGAACGAGCCCCGGTCGTACCACTTGTCATAGTCCTGTCGGAAGTAGAGCCACGCCGCCTTGAGGTGCAGCTGGTGTATGCCGCGGCTCCAGTCCAGCCCGGCGTAGGCGCGTCCGTTGAGGTCCTGCTGACGCTCGTGGCTCGTCTGCACCACGCCCAGCGGCTGGGGCAGCATCCGTGTGCCGCCCTGCAACCAGCCGACAGCCGTCAGCCGGGCATAGGGGCTGAGACGGAAGTACGCCTCCTGCATGACGCTCCACTGGGAGTAGTCGGCATCGGTGCGACGCTCGCGAAAGGGGGTGTTGGTGAGGATGCGGTTGATGTACTCGTAGTCGTTCTGCGAGTGCTGGTAGTAGGCGCGGGTCTTGAACGAGGAGCGTCCGCGGCTGTAGTTGAGCTGTCCGCCCGCGGTCCAGGTGTCGTAGGAGCCGTACTCGGTGAAGGCACGTCCGCTGAAGCCCTGCCCCCAGTCCGGGTCGGTGAAGAGGTTGACGCTGCCTCCCACGGCGCCCGTGCCGTTCTTGACATGGCTGCTGCCGTAGTAGAGGTCGACGTTGTCGGTGAAGAAGACGGGGATTTGCGAGAAGTCGAACGTGCCCGACATGGGCGGTGTGATGTTGATGCCGTTCCAGTTGACGCGTGTCTGTGCCGCGCTGCCTCCGCGGAAGGAGGCTGTGGCGAGTGCGCCCGTGCCCAAGCTCTTGATGTAGACCGCCGAGTTGTCGGCGAGCAGTTCGGAGAGCGAGCGCGTGCGGTTGGCGAGCAGCAGCTCCGGGTCGATGGTCGTGACACGTGCTCCGGCATTCGCCTCATTGACGTGCCGGATGCGTCGTGCCACGACCTGGATGGTGTCCAGTCGGTTGTCGCAGACGATGGTGTCGGCGGGGGCAGCCTGTGCGCCGCTCCAGCCGGATACCATCAGTATGCAGAGTCCCCAGTGTCTCATCATTGCTTGTCAGGAAAACAAAACTCTGTCGGGTAAAGTCCCACCTTTACATCTTTGTGTGCACCGTCGCGGTCGTAGATGCGCACATAACCCTGCTGAGCGCTCCAGTTGATGCAGTCGCCGACATAGACATCACCTGCCGGACTGACCCCGAAGCCGAACATCATGCCCAGGTCGGGCGTCATGCAGTACAGACGATAGGTTCCCGTCTCGACATCCACCTCGTAGACACCCTGCTCGGCGGAGAAGAGGTCTCCGTCCTCGGTGGCTATCTTCACGGGGAAGTAGAGCTTGTTGTTCGCAATGTCCGTACGGTTATAGCTGGGGACACCAATGAGGTCGCCAGCCTTGGCAGACGCTGCATTCAGTGCCTCGGGTATGTCGATGGTCGACACGACCGCTTCTTTCGCAAGGTCTATCCCGCTGCAACGGATTACCTTCGTGTTGTCATCCGGTTTGTACTCGCCGATGGCCCAGACAATGTTGTTCTTGTCCTTCAGCAGCTTTGCCTTCTCGCCGAAGTGAGAAACTTTTATTGTATCGCCCCCTGCATTCAGTTTATTGAGGTCATAGATGACAACCCCCTTGGTCGAGCTACCGGTCGACACTGCCAGCTTGTTTCCGACCGCTGCCATGTAATGACCTGCACCCGAAGTCTGAATATATTCCAGCACTTCACGTCCGCCTTCGGGTGTAGCCTCGCCGTAAGGCTCTACCGTACTGATGCGTACGAATCCTTTCCCGTATCCTGCACTCACCAGAGCTTCCGTGTCCGAAATCGCCACGATGCGTGTCGGGGTGATGTCCGGTGCCAGGATGGTAGCCTTCGACTCAAAGGTCTTGGCATCAACGACCTGAATGATGTGCGAATTGTTTATGGGCACGAAGTAGGCACCGTTGATGAGGGCTATGTCTTGTGCCACATCGCCCAGCGGGCGGTTGTTCACCTGACGGAAGATGTCGGCGTCGACCGTTCCGTCACTGTAAATGGCAGAAATCGAGCCCAGGTTCTTCGTCCACTGACCCTCATTGACCACGATTGCCTCTACGGTCTTTTCAGATACCTCTTCTTCCGTCAACACCGGTTTGTCGTCGTCGCTACAAGCAGCGAACAGGACGGCAGCGCATGCGAGAGCATACGCGAATTTTTTAGCTAATAACATGATAGAATGGTTTTTACTTCGCGAAGAAGAGTCGAAAGAACGCGCGACGGCAGTGGGCGCCCGGATGGAAATGCCGACGTATATTCTCCGTTTCCTCCCCCGAAACGTTGAACAAAAGGCGTGTGTCTGGCAGGTCTTCTGACTCGTCCCTTCCACGAAGTCCTTCCCACCCCTTGTGCAGGGACAGTGGACATGATGCGGTGTTTCGTGGAAACGCTACGGGGACTCACAGCAGTGGGTCTGTCCGGGATTCTCACCCGGTTCCCTTTTCATCCCTCGGGGCAGGACGCTCCGCGGGACACCAGGACGCCGTGTTTCTGATTACTGCTGCAAAGGTAGGCGAAATGCGCCGAACAGCCAAGCCGGACAGGAAAATGTTTGCTCAATTGACAATTGACAACGATTCAATGGACAATTGACAACGATTCAATTGACAATTGACAATGGACAATTGACAATTGCCGTGCGGCGTGGAAACGATTCCACAAGGCGGTGAATGTAGGGGCGACCGGTCTGGTCGCCCGGTCCAACGCAACGGTGCCATTCCCGAAATAAGGAATCGCCTGCGGGACGGTTTGTCGGACGGGGCGTCCCGGTCGGTTGGATTGGACGCATTGCCCTATTGGACCGGGCGACCAGACCGGTCGCCCCTACATTTTCCCCATGGCCTGCTTGTCAAAACGACATCATTTTCCGGTTTTTAACATCACAATTTCCTGATTTGCCGTTTTCAGGTAACGCGCATTTTCGCAAAATCGTCCCAATTAGAAAAACACTCGTTAAATATTTTAAGATACGTCCTTCGGAACACATCAGAATGAACATATATTCACACAATTATACCGTTTCTAACGCGAAAAAGGCATTCGCCGAACCCGTTTTTACGGTGGAAAGCACCGGTTGTTGGCTTCGTACGGACGTGTCCGCACCACCGTACCGACGTGTCCGCACCACCGTACCGACGTGTCCGCACCGTCGTGGTCGTTCGTCCGTACGAAAACAGTCCCCTGTCCCCATTTTTTAGAGCCCGGAGGGGCACAATTCCGAATGTGTGAAATTGCGTCCGTCCGCGTGAAAAGACCGACGGAAGGGAATGAAGGGAGGGAAAAATCAGACAGAAGGAAAGGAAACTGACGGGAACCCCGTCAATGTGTATTTCGCTAATCGCGCGAGAAGGGCCTTCCCGGTCACCAATCCGTATTTTGGTGCGAACGAAGGCATTCTCAGACGCTTCGTTTGACATTTTGACAAAATGACACAACCGCCACGTTACATAAACAAAACATTCCGAAAAATGTAGGGCGAACGGTCTGCAAGGCAACCACTAAAAAAGGAAAACGCTACCTTCGCCTCACGGAGAAAGTAGCGTTCAAGGACAAAATAGTCCTTCATACCATAATCTTTACTACTTATAAAAGTCTAGATTAACCGTTCACACGTTTGTAGTCTGCCAGGAATGTTGCCAGACCGGAGTCTGTCAACGGGTGCTTCAGGAGCCCCTTGATGGCGGACAACGGGCAGGTCACCACGTCGGCGCCGACCTCGGCGCATGCGATGATGTGCTGCGTGTGACGGATGGAGGCTGCCAGCACCTGGGTCTTGAAGCCGTAGGTGCGGTAGATGCTGACAATCTGAGCGATGAGCTCTACGCCGTCGCTGCTGATGTCATCGAGACGTCCGACGAAGGGCGAAACGTAGGTGGCGCCTGCCTTTGCGGCGAGCAATGCCTGCCCGGCAGAGAACACCAGGGTGCAGTTCGTGCGGATGCCCTTGGAGGTGAAATATTTGATGGCCTTGATTCCGTCTGCGATGCAGGGGATCTTCACCACGATATGAGGATTGAGGGCTGCAAGCTCCTCGCCTTCCTTGATCATGCCTTCATAGTCAGTGGCGATGACTTCTGCGCTGACGTCGCCATTGACAATGTTGCAAATGTCAATGTAGTGTTGGCGTTGGTTTGCAGTACCCTTAATGCCTTCCTTTGCCATGAGGGACGGATTGGTGGTTACGCCGTCAAGCACGCCCATGGCGTTTGCTTCACGGATTTGTTCCAGATTGGCTGTGTCAATAAAGAATTTCATACGTATAGATTTTAATAACAGTGAATGTCCGGTGAGGGAAGAGGAACAACTTAGGCACGGGTCCACGCGGAGCGCAGGTCCGTGCCTAACAGTATCGTCGTCAGTAAGCGTCCTGTCCGTCGAGCCTCATTGGATGGCGCTCTCGAGCTCGTTGCCAGCCTTGAACTTCACCACCTTCTTGGCGGGGATGGTGATGGCCTGCTTGGTAGCCGGATTGATGCCTGACCTTTCTCCACGCTCTACTGCGGAGAATGTGCCGAAACCGACGAGTGCGACCTTGTCGCCGTCCTTGAGCGCTGTTGACAGAGTGGCGATGAAAGCGTCGAGTGCTCTCTTTGAATCGGCTTTGCTCAATCCCGATTCGGCTGCCATTGCATTGATAAGTTCTGACTTATTCATAACTATTTTTGATTAAATGTATACGTGCTGCAACGATGTTGCTCATCCATTGCCCAACAAAGATAGGTCTTCGTCCCTAAGAAACAAACATTCTCGGCTAAAAATCGCGCCAATCCTGCAAAAAAACCTAAGAAGGGGGTCATTCGTGCCGCCAAAAGGAATATTTTCGTACTTTTGCACCCATATTAACCCGTAAACAGACACTTAGACACGCACCAGACCTATGAACCAGATGCCTCCAATCACGAAGAACCTGCTCATCATAAACGTAATTTTTTTCCTTGCTTCACTCGTCGCTCCGAAGTACGGGGTGGACCTGACGGAAGTGCTGGGCCTGCACTACTTCATGGCGTCGGACTTCCATCTCTATCAGCTCGTGACGTACATGTTCATGCACGGCGGGTTCGCACACCTGTTCTTCAACATGTTTGCGCTTTGGATGTTCGGAACGACACTGGAGCGGGTCTTCGGTCCCCGTCGGTTCCTTATATATTATATGGTATGTGGCCTCGGGGCGGGACTGATGCAGGAGCTGGTGCAGTACATCGAGTACGTGACGGTGCTGTCCAACTATGACAGTGTGAACACGGGCACCTCCATCATCCCCATGAGCGTCTACCTGAACCTGATGACGACGGTGGGCGCGTCGGGTGCGGTCTACGGCATCCTGCTGGGCTTCGGGGTGCTCTTCCCCAACCAGCCGCTGTTCATCTTCCCGCTGCCCTTCCCCATCAAGGCAAAGTGGTTCGTGGCGGTCTATGTGGTCATCGAGCTGCTGATGGGCTTGCAGGCGAACGACGGGGTGGCGCACTTCGCCCACCTGGGAGGCATGCTCTTCGGCTTCCTGCTGATTGTCTACTGGCGTAAAAAATACCGCAATGGGAACTATACTTACTGACCTGCGCATGAAGTTCCGCCAAGGGAACATCGCGCTCCGTTTCATCTACATCAACGTGGGGGTGTTCCTCGTCACGGCTGTCGTCCACGTCGTGATGCTGCTCACACAGACGTACGCCCCCCTGCTGTCGTGGCTGGAGTGCCCTGCCGACGTGGGGCGCCTCGTGCGGCAGCCGTGGTCGGTGGTGACGTACATGTTCATGCACGCCGACGTGCTCCACCTGCTGTTCAACATGCTGTGGCTCTACTGGTTCGGGCAGCTGTTCCTGTACCTCTTCTCGGAGAAGCACTTCCGGGGGGTCTACCTGCTGGGCGGGCTTTGCGGGGCGGCGCTCTACATCCTTGCCTACAACGTGTTCCCCTACTTCAGCGCGTCGGTTGAGGGTGCGCTGCTCATCGGGGCGTCGGCGTCGGTGCTGGCGATAGCCGTGGCCACGGCGGTGCGCGAGCCCGAATACCGGGTGAACCTGCTGTTCTTCGGGAGCGTCCGCCTCAAGTACCTCGCGCTCATCCTGGTGGTGACGGACCTGCTGTTCATCACGTCCAACAATGCGGGCGGACACATCGCCCACCTGGGTGGTGCCCTTGCCGGCTTCTGGTTCGCACGCGCGTTCCAGCACGGCTCCGACCCGACGCACTGGATCAACCGCCTGCTCGACCTGCCCGTCCGGTGGTCCGCCCCGCGACGCAGGCAGCGTCCGAAGATGAAGGTCCACTATGGCAAGCATGCCGAGGACTATGACTACAACGCACGCAAGCGCGAACGCGAGGAGGAAATCGGGCAAATCCTCGACAAGCTGAAGAAGTCCGGCTACAACAGCCTGAGCGCCGAGGAGAAGAAGAAGCTCTTCGACGAGAGCCGCCGCCCGTAAGAGAACCCCCTGAACCCGACTATTCACCCGACGGCCGCACGCACCGTGCACCGCCACAACCTCCTGAACCAATGAAATACATCGGACGCCTGCTGGGATGGATACTGCTCGCCGCGAACCTGCTGTGGGTCTGCGGACTGCTGTTCTGTGCCTACAGCCCGTACATCGACCCGGTGCGTCACCCGGTGCAGTCGTGTGCGGGGCTCGCCTTCCCGGTGTTCCTCCTGGGGACGGTGCTGTTCCTGCTGTTCTGGCTGGTGGTGTACTACCGTTATGCGCTCGTGGCGCTGGCGGGTCTGCTCTGCTGCCTGCCCGCCATCCGGACGTACTGTCCGCTGAACTTCGGACGGGCGGACGCTCCCGAGGGCGCCATCAAGTTCCTGTCCTACAACGTCATGGGCTTCGACGCCGACCATCCGGACACGCCCGACAACCCCAATCTGGTCCTGGCTTACCTCCGCGACTCGGGCGCCGACATCCTCTGCCTGCAGGAGTACATCCGTGGCGGACGGCTCAAGCAGTCGCACATCGACCGGGTGCTCTCCGCCTACCCCTACAAGGACGTCCGCCGCGTGGGCAAGGGCGGCAACCACCTCGCCTGCTACTCGCGCTACCCCATCCTGCACGCCCGTACGATTGATTACGGGAGCGACTTCAACGGCAGCGTCGTCTACACCCTGCTGTGCGGAGGCGACACGCTGACCGTGGTCAACAACCACCTGGAGTCCAACAAGCTCACCACCAGCGACCGCGAGACGTACGTCCGCATGCTGCGCTCACCCGAGAGCACCGACGTCAAGGAGGGGTCGCGCCTCCTGCTGGGCAAGCTGGCGGAAGCCACCTCCATCCGCTCCCACCAGGCAGACACCATCGCCCGCCTGATAGCCTCGCAGGGCCGGAAGCGGCTCATCGTGTGCGGCGACTTCAACACCTCCCCCATCTCCTACGCCCACCGCACCATCGCCGAAGGGCTGACGGACGCCTTCGTGGAGTCCGGCTTCGGGCTGGGCATCTCCTACCACCGGAACGGCTTCCTCTTCCGCATCGACAACATCCTCATCAGCCCCGACCTGCAGTCCTACCGTTGCACCGTCGACAGCCGCATCAAGAACTCCGACCACTACCCCATCTGGTGCTATGTGGACAAAAAGCCATGAGAAGGCGTCCCCATCGGCTAAATCCGCTCTACGAATCAAATAATTACTATTCTTTTACTGCCCGAATTTGAAAAAAAGGCTATATTTGCAGCCTTGTAACGTATGCATATTAATAAAGTAGATAAAATAATTAAGTAACGTAACATGCAAAACAAAGGATTTGTTAAGGTTTTTGCGGTATTGCTCACACTCGTCTGTGTGTTCTACCTCTCCTTTTCGTTTGTGACGCGCCACTACATGAAGCTGGCGGCACAAGACCCACAGGGGGAGACACACTACCTCGACTCCATGCAGAACGAGCGGGTTTACTTGTGGAACTATACGCTAAAACAGTGTCGTGAGATGGAAATCGGATTGGGTCTGGACCTGAAGGGTGGTATGAACGTCATCCTCGAGGTGTCCGTCCCCGAAGTAGTGAAAACATTGGCGGACCACAAGACGGATGAAGCCTTCAACCAGGCAGTGGCAAACGCTGCCAAGGCACAAGTCAGCAGCCAGAGCGACTTCGTCACCCTCTTTGTCGACGAATACCACAAGCTCGCCCCGGGCAAACGCCTCGCCGAGATATTCGCCACCCAGCAACTGAGAGACAAGGTCAGCGCACAGAGCAGCGACGCCGAAGTGGAACGCGTGCTCCGCAGTGAAATCAAGTCGGCAGTGGCAAACTCCTACAACGTCCTCCGTACACGTATCGACCGCTTCGGTGTCGTACAGCCCAACATCCAGGAGCTGGAGGGCGGCATGGGACGTATCATGGTCGAGCTCCCGGGCATCAAGGAGCCCGAACGTGTGAGAAAGCTCCTCCAAGGCTCTGCCAATCTCGAATTCTGGGAAACATTCAACGGACAGGAAGTGGCTCCCTACCTGATGGATGCCGACGCCAAAGCCGCACTGGCACTCGCCGGTGAAGCCAAGGCAGACACCACCGCCACTGCTGCCGCCACCGAACCTGCCGCACAGGCCGAGACCACGGCCAAGGCAGACTCCTCAGCCACCAATATCGCCGACAGCCTCGCCAACGCACTCAAGGGCGACCAGGCAAAGGCTGCCAGCAACGCAGCTGCCGACGAGATGAAGAAGCAGCACCCGTTGCTCTCGCTCCTGCAGGTCAGCCAGGGCGGAGGCGGCATCGCCGGTTATGCACTGGCACGCGACACCGCCGCCATCAACCGCATCCTTGCCATGCCGGAAGTGAAGAACAGCCTCCCCAAGGAACTCCGGCTCCTCTGGGGCGTGAAGGCCATCGATGCCAAGACTTCCACCTTCGAGCTCTACGCCATCCGTGTCACCGAGCGTGACGGACGTGCTCCCCTGGAAGGCGACGTGGTCACCGATGCCAGCGACGGCTACGACCAGTTCGGCAAGCCCTGCGTCCACATGAACATGAACACCGAGGGCGCACGCCGCTGGGCACAGCTCACCAAGCAGAACATCAACCGCTCCATTGCCATCGTGCTCGACGGATATGTCTACAGCGCACCGAACGTGATGAACGAAATCACCGGCGGACAGTCCCAGATCACCGGCAACTTCTCCCTCGAGGACACCAAGGACCTTGCCAACGTGCTCAACTCCGGTAAGATGCCCGCCCCCGCCCACATCGTGCAGGAGGACATCGTCGGACCGTCACTCGGACAGGAGTCCATCAATCAGGGCGTCATCTCCTTCATCGTCGCCCTCATCCTTCTGATGGTATACATGTGCGCCATGTACGGCTTCATCCCGGGCATGGTAGCCAACATGGCACTCGTCTTTAACTTCTTCTTCACCCTGGGCATCCTCTCGTCCTTCCAGGCAGCACTGACCATGAGCGGTATCGCGGGTATGGTGCTCTCCCTCGGTATGGCAGTCGACGCCAACGTGTTGATTTACGAACGCACGAAGGAGGAACTGCGCCTGGGCAAGAACGTCAAGAGCGCCCTGCAGGACGGTTACAAGAACGCCTTCTCCGCGATCTTCGACTCCAACCTGACCTCCATCATCACCGGTATCATCCTGTTCTTCTTCGGTACAGGCCCCATCCGCGGCTTCGCCACGACCCTCATCATCGGTATTGCCTGCTCCTTCTTCACCGCCGTGTTCCTCACCCGTCTGGTGTACGAGCACTACATGGGCAAGGACAAGTGGCTGAACCTGACGTTCACCACAGGGCTCTCCAAGAACCTGATGGTCAACCCGAAGTATAACTTCATGGGACACGTGAAACGCTACCTCACCATCTTCGGCATCCTCATCGCCGTCTGCGTCGCTTCGTTCGCCATCCGCGGACTGAGCCAGAGCATCGACTTCACCGGCGGACGCAACTTCGTCGTGACCTTCGAGCAAGATACCCAACCGGAGACCGTACGCGAGGCTCTCTCCGAGAAATTCGGCGACAGCAACGTTCAGGTCATTGCCCTGGGAACGGACAACCGCAAGGTGCGTATCTCGACCAACTACCGCATCGAGGAGAACGACCCGAACGTCGACAGCGAAATCGAGGCCGTGCTCTACCAGGCACTCTATGACAACAACCTCCTGACCAAGGGCACCACCCTCGAAGTCTTCATCGACCGCGACAACCACACCGGCGGCTCCATCATCAGCTCCCAGAAGGTGGGTCCGAGCATCGCCGAGGACATGAAGGTAGCAGCCGTCTGGTCAGTCGTACTCGCCCTGATCGCCATCTTCCTCTACATCCTCCTGCGCTTCCGCAACGTGGCGTACAGCGTCGGTTCGGTTGTGGCACTGGCAGTCGACACCATCCTCATCATCGGAGCCTACTCGCTCTGCTACGGCTGGATGCCCTTCTCGCTCGAGGTCGACCAGACCTTCATCGGCGCCGTGCTGACAGCCATCGGTTACTCCATCAACGACAAGGTGGTCATCTTCGACCGTGTCCGCGAGTACTTCGGGCTCTACCCCAAGCGCGACCACTTCCGCCTCTACAACGACTCACTAAACACCACCCTGGCACGTACGCTCAACACCGGACAGAGTACGCTCATCGTGCTCATCTGCATCTTCATCCTCGGAGGTGACAGCATCCGCAGCTTCTCGTTCGCCATGATTCTGGGTGTCGTCTTCGGAACCTTCTCCTCGCTCTTCGTGGCTGCCCCGGTGGCATACCTCGTCATGGGCAACAAGATGAAGAAGGCCGACAAGGAAGAAACCCCTGCCGAAGCATAAGCAACGCCTTACAGCAACAGCACATAACGGCACAGCCGCCATGCCTGCCCCGTCAGGGGACCAGCATGGCGGCTGTCCTTTTACGGCACCCGCACACAAAAAGAAGCGCAGCACACACCAACCCGCACGGAGTCACTGTGGCTGCGTCCAAACATCTCAATCATGATAACATGTGTACCCTCGTCGAGAATCGAACTCGAATCTAAAGTTTAGGAAACTTCTATTCTATCCATTGAACTACAAGGGCCCTAATACCTAATCTGCCTGCAAAGGTAACGAAAAATGCGTATCCTCCAAACAAACAGCCCACACGATGCAACTGCCCCGAAAACATGATATATAACATACGCCTGACATATTGTAAGCAAACCATCCCGTAATCGTTCAATTCCGCGCATACACACTTGACAATAGACGCTTCATTCACCCAATTCCCCTTACATATTACAATTCCGCCGCAAAAACACCCCCGTGGCGGCAAAAGAGTACCCGTCCGGGAAAAATAGCACACCAATTGCTTGCTTTATTCGTGAACATTACAGACCTTTGTCCGTCAATGAGTAAACAAACACCTTTATCACAATAATAATATGGCAGAAAGAATGGAAGTAAAAGAGCTCGATGAAGTCGTAGTACGCTTCTCGGGCGACTCCGGCGATGGAATGCAGCTGGCAGGAAACATCTTCTCCAGCGTATCAGCAACAGTCGGCAATGACATTTGTACGTTCCCCGATTATCCGGCAGACATCCGCGCCCCGCAAGGCAGCCTTACGGGCGTCTCCGGTTTCCAGGTACACGTGGGAGCCGACCAGGTCTTCACCCCCGGCGACCTCTGCGATGTGCTCGTTGCCATGAACCCCGCAGCGCTCAAGACGCAGTACAAGTTCGCCAAGAAGACCGCATGCATCATCATCGACACCGACAGCTTCAAGAAGACCGACCTTGACAAGGCAAAATTCACCACCGACAACCCCATCGAGGAGCTCGGCATCCAGCAGGACGTCGTCGCAGCCCCCATCACCCAGATGGTCAAGGACTGCCTTGCCGACACCGGAATGGACAACAAGGCCATGCTCAAGTGCCGCAACATGTTCGCCGTAGGACTCGTCTGCTGGCTCTTCAACCGAAACCTTAACGCAGCCGAAAAGTTCCTGCGCGAGAAATTCGCTAAGAAACCCGACGTGGCAGAAGCCAACATCAAGGTCCTCCACGCCGGATACGACTACGGACACAACACCCACTCGTCCGTCAATTCGACCTACCGCATCGAGTCGCACGCCAAGAAGCCCGGACGCTACATGGACATCTCCGGCAACAAGGCGACCGCATACGGACTCATCGCAGCCGCCGAGAAAGCCGGTCTGCGCCTCTTCCTGGGGTCTTACCCCATCACCCCCGCCACCGACGTGCTGCACGAACTCTCCAAGCACAAGTCCCTGGGCGTTACCACCATGCAGTGTGAAGACGAGATTTCAGGCTGCGCATCCGCTGTTGGTGCCGCCTTCGCCGGCGCACTCGCTGCCACCTCTACCTCCGGACCGGGCATCTGCCTCAAGTCCGAAGCGATGAACCTCGCCGTCATGACCGAGCTTCCGCTCGTCGTCCTCGACGTGCAACGCGGCGGACCCTCCACCGGACTCCCCACCAAGTCGGAACAGACCGACCTCCTGCAAGTCCTCTACGGACGCAACGGCGAGTCCCCCATGCCCGTCATTGCCGCCACATCGCCCACCAACTGCTTCGACGCAGCCTATAACGCCGCCAAGATAGCCCTCGAGCACATGACCCCCGTCGTGCTCCTGACCGACGCCTTCGTCGCCAACGGTTCCGCCGCATGGCGTCTGCCCAACATCGACGAATACCCCGCCATCCGTCCGCCCTACGTCACCCCCGAGATGAAGGAAGGCTATGCCCCCTACCACCGCAACCCCGAGACCGGAGCACGCTACTGGGCACTCCCCGGACAGGAAGGCTTCACCCACATCCTCGGCGGACTGGAGAAGGACAGCGACACCGGAGCCATCTCCAACGACCCGGAGAACCACGACAAGATGTGCCGCCTCCGTGCCGAGAAGGTAGCCCGCATCCCCGTGCCCGACCTCAAGGTGCTCGGCCGTGCCGATGACGCCGACCTGCTCATCGTCGGCTTCGGCGGAACCTACGGACACCTCTACACCGCCATGGAAGAGATGCTCAAGGCAGGACACAAGGTCGCCCTCGCCCACTTCTCCTACATCAACCCGCTGCCGAAGAACACCGCCGAGGTGCTCCACCGCTACAAGAAGGTGGTCGTTGCCGAGCAGAACCTCGGACAGCTCGCCGGATACCTGCGCATGAAGGTCGACAACTTCGTCCCCTATCAGTTCAACCAGGTCAAGGGACAGCCCTTCGTCGTGACCGAACTGGTCGAGGCATTCGAGGAAATACTCAAGAAGTGAGCCTCCCCCCGTCAGCGTGAACACGCCGGCGCAGGCACAACGCCCGTCGGCAGAAACAAAAACACCAACTAAAAGGAAACAAAGCCATGACAGAATATACTTCTAAAGATTTCAAGAAAGGACAACCCCGCTGGTGTCCGGGTTGCGGCGACCACTTCTTCCTCGCCTCCCTCCACAAGGCAATGGCTGAAATCGGCATTGCCCCCTATGAAACAGCGGTCATCTCAGGCATCGGCTGCTCCAGCCGCCTGCCCTACTACATGAACACCTACGCCATGCAGACCATCCACGGACGCGCCGCTGCCATCGCCACCGGCTGCAAAGTGGCAAACCCCGACCTGACCATCTGGCAGATTTCAGGCGACGGCGACGGACTCGCCATCGGCGGCAACCACTTCATCCATGCCATCCGACGCAACGTGGACATCAACATGATCCTGCTCAACAACCGCATCTACGGCCTCACCAAGGGACAGTACTCGCCCACGTCGCCCCGCGGCTTCGTCAGCAAGTCATCCCCCTACGGCACCGTCGAAGACCCCTTCCACCCCGCCGAGCTCTGCTTCGGTGCACGCGGACGCTTCTTCGCACGCTGTGTCGCCACTGACGCACCCGGCACCGTCGACGTGCTCAAGGCAAGCGTCGCACACAAGGGCGCAGCCGTCGTCGAGGTGATGCAGAACTGCGTCATCTTCAACAACGGCACACACGAGTCCATCTACACCAAGGAGGGCAGAGCCAAACACGCCATCTACGTCGAGCACGGCAAGCCGCTCCTCTTCGGCGAGAACAATGAGTACGGACTCATGCAGCAGGGCTTCGGCCTGAAGGTCGTCAAGCTCGGCGAGAACGGCATCACCGAGAAGGACATCCTCGTGCACGACGCACACTGTGAGGACGACACCCTCCAACTGAAGCTCGCCCTCATGGACGGCCCCGACTTCCCCATCGCACTGGGCGTCATCCGCGACGTGGCAGCACCCACCTACGAGGCTGCCGTCAACGAGCAGATACAGACCGTGGGCGCGAAGAAGCCGTACCACAACTTCAACGAACTGCTCATGACCAACGACACCTGGGTGGTGGAATAACCCCGGGTGCACAGGTCCCCGTCCGCCGGATGTGACCCGTCCGCCGGACAACCGAGATACGCAGGCACGGAGGAGACAGGCAGACAGACCCTGTCCCTCCGTGCCTTTGTGTTCCTGCGCGTGTGACACAATGATAGTCATCCGGCCGTTTCCCCTGTCACAATGTCCCGTTTTGCCGTTTTCAGCTGACGCGTACTTTCGCGATTTCGTCCCTTCTGGAAAATCGCGCGTTAAATATCTTAACATACATCCTCCACAGCGCATTCAGATAGACATAAATTCACATAAACAAACTCTTTCTAACGCAGAAAAAGCCTCCTTCGCACCCCTTTCCACGAACAAAAGCACCTGTGACTGGCTTCGTACGGACGCGTCCGTACCACCGTACCGACGTGTCCGCACCGTCGTGGTCGTTCGTCCGTACGAAAACACCCACCTGTTTTCATTTTTTAGAGTCCAAAGAGACACGATTTCCGATGTGTGATAGTGCGTCCGTCCGTCAGAAAAGACCGACGGAAGGGAACAAACGGACGGGGAAACAGAACAAAAGGAAAGGAAACCGACGGGAACCCCGTCCATGTGTATTTCGCGAATCGCCCGAGAAGGCCCTTCCCGGTCACCAATCCGTATTTTGGCGCAACGAAGGGCATTCTCGCGCCCTTCGTTTGACAAACTGTCACATTGTCAAAATGCCCATCCCGGTCCATCTCCCCGTCGCCAAACCATCCACGAGCCGAACGGCAATTGTCAATTGTCCATTGTCAATTGTCAATTATTCCGCCATCGAACCGTCCACACCCCGAACGGCAATTGTCAATTGTCCATTGTCAATTGTCAATTGAATCGTTGTCTCCCTTTCTTG
Organism: Bacteroides sp. Marseille-P3684; assembly: GCF_900291465.1. Lineage (GTDB taxonomy): Bacteria > Bacteroidota > Bacteroidia > Bacteroidales > Bacteroidaceae > Phocaeicola_A. The sequence continues at coordinate 834,710 of NZ_LT985808.1, read as the reverse complement.
TAAAAAAAAGTAAAGAAGGTGGTACATGCCACCCAAAAGCTGTATCTTTGTGGATAACCCTAACAACGAAAGGCAATCTCCTGCTTATGAAAACGAACTATGAAATACGCTATGCGGCGCATCCCGAGGACGCGAAGCATTACGACACGACGCGCATACGGCGCGACTTCCTCATCGAACGAGTATTCACACCCGACGAAGTCAATATGGTCTATTCCATGTACGACCGCATGGTCGTCGGCGGCGCACAGCCTGTGGGCGAGGTGCTCCGCCTGGAGGCTATCGACCCGCTGAAGGCTCCCTTCTTCACCACACGGCGCGAGGTGGGCATCTTCAACGTCGGCGGACCGGGCATCGTGCGCGCGGGCGACACCGTGTTCGAACTGGACTACAAGGAGGCGCTCTACCTGGGACGGGGCGACCGCGAGGTGACCTTCGAGAGCCGCGACGCCGGCCGTCCGGCGAAGTTCTACTTCAACTCCACCACGGCACACTGCACCTGCCCCGACCGCAAGATTGCCCGGGCGGACGCCATCAGCGTGGAGATGGGCTCGCTCGAAGGGTCGAACCACCGTGTCATCAACAAGATGATTGTCAACCAGGTGCTGCCCACGTGCCAGCTGCAGATGGGCATGACGGAACTCCAGCCCGGCTCGGTGTGGAACACCATGCCGGCACACGTGCACAGCCGTCGCATGGAGGCATACTTCTACTTCGAGCTGCCCGAGGAGCACGCCGTCTGCCACTTCATGGGCGAGACGGACGAGACGCGCCACCTGTGGATGCGCGGCGAGCAGGCAGTGCTGTCGCCCGAATGGTCCATCCACAGCGCGGCGGCAACGCACAACTACACCTTCATCTGGGGCATGGGCGGGGAGAACCTCGACTATGGCGACCAGGACTTCGCTGCCATCACCGACTTGAGATGAGGCACACCGAAGGGTCCGGACGGACGGACGACAACACCCGAATCATTCAACTTCCGCAGGTCCTCCCGGCAGACGGACGGCGACAGACAGCCGTCAGCCTCTGCCCGCAGGCACAGGCGGAGACTTAATCAAATCTATACGACTATGGTAAATTTCTCATTGGAAGGAAAGGTCGCCCTCGTGACGGGCGCCGCTTACGGCATCGGCTTCGCCATGGCACAGGCGTTGGCAGAGGCAGGTGCGAAGATTGCATTCAACTGCCGCGGCAAGGAGCACATGGAACAGGCTCTGGCGGACTATAAGAAGCTGGGCATCGACGCGAAGGGTTACCTCTGCGACGTCACCAGGGAGGACGAGGTCAGCGCCATGATTGCCGACATCGAGCAGACGCTGGGAACCATCGACATCCTGGTGAACAACGCCGGCATCATCAAGCGCATCCCGATGACGGACATGAAGGTGGAGGAGTTCCGCCAGGTGATCGACATCGACCTGACCGCCCCGTTCATCATGTCGAAGGCAGTCATCCCGGGCATGATTAAGAAGGGTCACGGAAAAATCATCAACATCTGCTCGATGATGAGCGAGCTGGGACGCGAGACGGTGTCCGCCTACGCCGCTGCGAAGGGCGGCCTGAAGATGCTGACCCGCAACATCGCATCGGAGTACGGAGAGTACAACATCCAGTGCAACGGCATCGGCCCGGGCTACATCGCCACACCGCAGACCGCCCCGTTGCGCGAGCGTCAGGCTGACGGCTCCCGCCACCCGTTCGACTCGTTCATCGTCGCCAAGACTCCGGCAGCACGCTGGGGCACGCCGGAGGACCTGATGGGCTCGGTGGTGTTCCTCGCTTCGGACGCGTCGAACTTCGTGAACGGCCAGGTGCTCTACGTGGACGGCGGTATCCTCGCCTACATCGGCAAGCAGCCCAAGTGAGTCGTGTGACCGGCTGACGGACGGACGCACCGTCGCCGTCCGCCGGACCAGAAGCATACAGCGGGCATGCCCGGACAACCCTCCGGACATGCCCGCTGCGTGTATCCGCAGGTGCGGCAAGGGCATGAAAAAACCCGGAAGCGGTGCTTCCGGGTCAACCTTCTTAACAGTAAACCGTTGGACTACCAGGATTCGAACCTAGACAAACAGAACCAAAACCTGTTGTGCTACCATTACACCATAGTCCAATCATTCTGTGCTTTCTTTTGAAAAGCGATGCAAAGATAGGCGTTTGGGCGATATGCTCCAAATGTTTACCGGGATTTTTTCGGGAATCTTGTCACATCGGCACCTGTGGGGAAAAGGGAAGCCCCCGGAGAGCCCCAACGAAAGTCCTCAGTCGTCGCCACATCGGCTCGTCCGGCAACGAAACACGAACTGGTTCACAGCGCGACAACCGCCCGTGAAAATTAATTTCGTGATTTACTTGGATGGTATTATATATGTATACTATCTTTGCTAGTGATTTAATAACAAAAACAAATTGCGATATGAACACGATGGAAGACACACCGTTGCAGACAGAGATGCGCCAATGCCCCTGCTGCCACCGTCAGCTGCCGCTGACCGAATTCTACGTCAATGCCCGCACGGGCAAACCGGACTCACGTTGCAAGGCCTGCCGCCGTCAGGCGAGCCGGATACAACGGGGCAAGTCTGCGCTCGGACCGCGCACGGAAACGTACCGGAGCTACCTGGTACTGACCGAAGTGGAAGACCGCGAACTGAGGATGACCCTCATCCGCCATGCCTTGCGCGTGGTGGCGGAGAGCGTCCGCCGACGCAAGGAGCGCGAAGCGGCAATGGAGGACAGCGAGTGAGGGCGCACGCCGGTGGGCCGCACACGGAAAGGCACAAGGCATGCCGGACGGGGATTCAATGTTTGAAAACCACGTGACGTGCATGGCGCTTGCGCCTTTCTCTTTTTAACCCGAATCAGCCATTAGACTTTGAGTAGATTGTTCGCATCTGTCAGGCAGCTTGTTTCTCGTTTTGGTGAAGACGTAGCGGGCTACGTCGAGACAGAACGAGGAAGAAGATGTCGACAGAGTGGACAAGATGCTCAAAGAGCTTGCCCTTTTGAATCGGAGAGAACTTTGAGCGGTCTAATGACCGATTCGGGTTTACCATGAACAAACAACAAACCTTGAACTATGGCTAGAATCAAGAAACGGGGACTGGACTATTTCCCCCTGGACACAGACTTTATCACACACCGCACGGTGCGCCGCCTGATGAAACGCGAGGGCGACGGGGCGGTGGGCATCCTCGTGTGGCTCTTCTCGTGCATCTACGCGGACAAGGGCTACTACCTGGAGGTGGACGATGTCCTGCTGGAGGACATTGCCGCGGACTTCTACGGCTTCACGGACGAGGATGTACGGCGCGTGGTGGAGGCGGCGGTGGACTGCGGCATCTTCGACGCGGGACTGTACGAGCGACGCCACATCCTGACCTCGGCACACATCCAGCAGCAGTTCGCCTTCGTGAAGAAGAAGGCGCGCGAGTCGCTCATCGACCCCGACCTGTCGCTGCTGACCGACGGGGGCGAAGAGACGGAAGCCCCGAAGGAGGCGTCCGTGAAAACCGAACGAATGGCGGCAGTTTCACCCGCGGAAGGGGACATTTCACCCGCCACAGACCCCCATAGCATAGCAAAGAAAAGAACAGCAGAGCAGAGCAAAGCAAACCCCCTCCTGTTCCCCCCTCGACGGGGAAACGGAAAGGAGTCCGGAGGAGGGACCTTCTGCTGCGCCTGGACGGACGGGCGGACGGAAGCTGTGGACGCCGGAGGCACTGGAGCGCCTGGTGCCGCCTGCCGACGGGGTGAAGCGCAACTTCCGCGGTCTGCTGGAGAACCTCAGGCAGTTCCGCATCCCGCCCGACGAGCAGTATGCCATCATCTGCCGGAGCAACTACGGCGCCATCGGGCACAGCGTGTGGCGCGGCTTCTGCGTCCTCCGGGAGAGCGGCGGGAAGATACGTCTGCCGGGGCGTTACCTGCTCAGCCTGAAGACCTGAGCCGTCGCCCGGAGAGTGGGCATAAAAGGCGGGGACCCCGCTGCGTCGCGCAACGAGATCCCCTGCCATAAGCCAAATATTGAATCAGATTATTCCACAATCAGGAGGAAGTAGTTCTTCTTCCCGCGCTGTACGATGAGGTACTTGTCTGCCACCAGGTCTTGGGTGGTCACTTCGCGGTCAAACTCCGTCAACTTCTCCTTGTTCAAGGACACGCCTCCGCCCTGTACGAGCTTGCGCATCTCGCCCTTGGAGGCGAAGACGCCCGAGTGCTCGGCAAAGAGATCGACTGCCTTCACGCCGCCGGCGAGCAGGTCGCGCGACACCTTGAACTGCGGCACACCCTCGAACACGGCGAGCAGTGTCGACTCGTCCAGCCGGTGCAGCGCCTCCGACGTCGCGTTGCCGAAGAGGATGCCCGATGCCTCCACCGCAGCCTCGTAGTCGGCCTCCGAGTGGACCATCACCGTCACTTCCTTCGCCAGGCGCTTCTGCAGCACCCGCAGGTGGGGAGCGGCGGCATGCTCTGCCGTCAGTGCGTCGATTTCCTCGCGGCTCAGCGAGGTGAATATCTTGATGTAGCGGGCAGCGTCCTCGTCGCTCACGTTCAGCCAGAACTGGTAGAACTTGTAGGGCGACGTGTAGCGCGGGTCGAGCCAGATGTTGCCCGACTCCGTCTTGCCGAACTTGCCTCCGTCCGCCTTCGTGATGAGGGGACAGGTCAGTGCGTATGCCTCACCGCCCGTGGTGCGGCGTATCAGCTCCGTACCCGTGGTCATGTTGCCCCACTGGTCGGAACCGCCCATCTGGAGCTTGCAGTTCTTGTGGGTGTTCAGGTATAGGAAGTCGTAGCCTTGAATCAGCTGATAGGTGAACTCGGTGAACGAGAGCCCGTCGCGCGCCTCGCCGTTGAGACGTTTCTGCACGGAGTCCTTCGCCATCATGTAGTTCACGGTGATGCGTTTGCCCACCTCGCGTGCGAAGTCGAGGAAGGTGAAGTCTTTCATCCAGTCGTAGTTGTTGACCAGCTCGGCGCGGTTCGGCGCGTCCGACTCGAAGTCGAGGAACTTGGCGAGCTGCTTCTTGATGCATTCCTGGTTGTGACGCAAGGTGTCCTCATCGAGCAGGTTACGTTCTGCCGACTTGCCCGAAGGGTCGCCGATCATGCCTGTGGCACCGCCCACGAGCGCCAGCGGCTTGTGTCCGCAACGCTGCAGGTGGCGGAGCATCATCACGCCGCACAGGTGACCGATGTGGAGCGAGTCTGCCGTCGGGTCAATACCGAGGTAGGCAGTCACTTGTTCCTTTTCGAGCAGTTCTTCCGTGCCGGGCATCATGGTGTGCAACATCCCGCGCCATCTTAGTTCTTCTACAAAATTCATCGAATGATACTTTAGTGTGTTCGTTTATCTGTTAAAGTTTGTAACGTTGAGGGCAAATGTACGACTCTTTATCTAAAGGACCAACAAAAAGACGCACTCTTTGCTCCGGGGCGTGCAGATTTCCACGTTCAGCGTGGGGCGTGCAGCCTCCGGTAGTTGTTTTCGAGCACACGGACGAGGGCTTCGGGGTCCATCCCACGTACCGTAGCGACGGCGGCGAGGATGTCCGCCAGCGGCTTCGGGCTCTCGTCGGTCTCCACGAACAGGCGTCCGTCGGGGGTGGCAAGCAGGGCTTCCGCCTGGAAATGTTCGCCGAAGGAGAGTGACAGCCCCTCGTCGAGCAACTGCCGTGCCACGCTGCGGTTTCCACGGAAGCCGTGCACGACCCACGTCTGCCGGGGACGGTGCTTCCGGTGGAGAAGGACCAGCTCGTTGTACGCCCTCACGCAGTGGATGATGAGTGGCTTCCCCGTCGCCTCGCTCAGGCGGATGTGCGCCTCGAAGGCTTCCGTCTGCCGGCGGAAGGCCCCGTCGCGTTCCCCGGCAGGCAGTCGCTTGAGCCACACCTTGTCGAGTCCGCACTCCCCGATGGCGACCACGCGGTCCTCCCCGGCAAGCCGTTCGACCCGGGGCATGCCCGTCCGCTCCCAGTCCCCGTCGGTGTGCCAGGGGTGTATGCCCACCGAGCAGCGTTGGTGCTCCGGCAATCCGCCTTCCGTCGTGGGGTCCACGGTGACGACCGCGCTCCCCGGCTGTTCCGGCAGGCGGTGGGTGTGGATGTCCGTCGGCACGGCTGCTTCAGCGGAAGGGCGTTCCGTGCCCGTCGGCAGGTCGTCCGTGTGAGAAAGGGCGGACGGCAAGGGAGAGTCGGAAGGGAGGTGCGGATTCATCAGTCGGGTGTAAGGGGTTCAGCGGACGAATGTTCAGGGCACGGGGTCATAGCCCGAGCCGCCCCAGGGATGGCAGCGGAGCAGACGGCGGACGGCAAGGTAGAGTCCCTTGAACGGGCCGTGCTTGCGGATGGCCTCGATGGCATACTGCGAGCACGTCGGGGTGAAACGGCACGTCGGGGGTGTCAGGGGAGAGATGCAGTTGCGGTAGAAGTAGATGGGGAGCAGGAGCAACTGGGTCAGCAGGCGGTTTATCAGATGCAGTACTTTCCACATAGGCAGACGGTTTCAGGCGTCCAGACGTTCGGACAGGCGCTGGAGCAGGTTGACCACGCGGCGTTCGACCTCCTCCGTGGGACAAAGCTCATTGCCCAGCCAGATGAAGCCCATCACGAGATGGAGCTGCCGGCGCGTGACGGTGTCCAGCAGGATGTGCTTGTTCCGGCGGTATGCCTCGCGCACCTGACGCTTCACCCGGTTGCGCTTCACTGCGCGACGGAAACGCTTCTTCGGTACGCTGACCAGTATCGAGACCGGCACACGGACGTCCGCCTCCTCCACCGGCAGGTACACCAGCCGCAGGGGGAACGACACCAGCGACTTGCTCCCACCGGCGAACAGACGGTCGATGAGCAGCTGGCGGCAGAGGCGTTCAGCCTTGCCGAACGTACGGGGATGTGGGGTCGGTTGTGTAGGTTCCATAGCGTGACAGCGTAAAAAAGACAGTGGCTTCAGACCGCAAAGTTACACTTTCTCCGGTATAAAGCCACTGTCAGTGGTCCGTTATTTGCCGCGGACCGCGGATATTCTTATTTAAGTCCTTTCAGGAAGAGTTCCAGTGCTCCGGTCATGGACGGCGCTTCGGCTGTGGGAGCCTCGACGTCGAGCCGCAGTCCGGCATCGCGTGCCGCCTTCGCCGTCGCCGGTCCGAAGCAGCCGATGGCGATGTCGCCCTGCTGGAAGTCGGGGAAGTTCTTTTTCAGCGCAGCCACTCCGGCGGGAGTGAAGAAGATGAGCATGTCGTAGTCGAACTTTTCCTCCGGGGTGAAATCGTTGCTCACGGTGCGGTACATGACGGTCTCGGTGTGCTGGAGCTTCGCCTTGTCGAGGAGGGTCTTCGTCTCGTCGGTGTGGACGTCGGACATGGGGACGAGGTATTTCTCACCTTTGTGCTTGATCATCGAGGGCAGCAGGTCCTCGATTTTGCCCGTGGCGCCGAAGAACACCTTGCGCTTGCGGTACTGCACGTATTTCTGGATGTAGAGGGCGACCGATTCGGTGACGCAGAAATACTTCATGGTCTCCGGGATGGTGACACGCAACTCGCCGCACAGGTGGAAGAAGTGGTCAATGGCGTGGCGGGAGGTGAACACTACGGCAGTGTGGTCCAGGATGGACACCTTCTGCTGTCTGAACTCTTTAGCAGAAACGCTCTCAACTTTGATGAACGGGCGGAAGACTATCTCTACCCCATACTTGCTCGCAATATCGTAATATGGCGACTTATCGGAGCTGGGTTTCGGCTGCGATACTAGTATCTTTTTTATTTCCAAAGTATGAATCTTTTATTATAGCAAACTACTAATGGTGATTAATGTTCGGCCAAGCAGGAAACTAGGCAGAATTTCTAAGGCGCAAAAGTACACAATTAAATAGAAAGCACGGTAGTATTTTCCAAAAAAGATGCCTGCGCACTTACAAAACAGCAAGATTTTGCCCAAAACAAGTACAAAAGCGATAAAAAGCACCTTCTTCTCCGCACCCAGGTCAAAGTAGACCACGAACAGCAACAGCGGGAAAAGCAGCAGCCCTTCGCCGACAAAGACCAGGGAATAGGAGTCCAGCCACCGGCGGGACTTCTGTTTGTCAAAAAAAGTCCAATTGGCGAAGCTGTAGAGCGCGCACTTCAGCAGGTAGTATGCCAGGCAGGCGACGATGTAGAGCCCGAGCCACCGGATGGGGTGGGCATGCAGCGCCGTGGGCAGGCGTCCGCTGAGGTACTCGAACACGAGCAGTCCGAAGACCATCCCGGTGTGGAGCAGGAGCAGGACGCGGTAACGGACGTCGGTGTTCGTCTCCTCGGCAAAGAGGCTGGAACGCTCGCGGGTGGAGAAGAAGTCCTTGACCTGCTGCCACAGGAAGTGCCTGCCGCGCGACAGGACGTAGGCGAGCATGCACATGCACAGCAGGATGACCGAGGTGATGCCGTCGTCGGTGCGCAGCTGGTAGGGCAAGGGCACACCGGGTCGGCCCGGAATCTCCGTCCGCTGGACCATCGTCGCCAGGAGCGAGTCCTGCGGCTGGCAGTAGTGTACCTGAAGGCTGTCAACGGGGCATCGGGGGGTCATAGGGCAGCGAATTTACGGAGGTTCTTGTCCCAGAGAGGGGTGACGAGCAGCTGTTCGACGGCTTCGGCGGGGGTGGACGCCACGGTCCAGAGTCCGGCGTGCTGGGGGCGCATGAAGCGTTCGTCGACGGCACGGCGGAACATCGCCAGCAGGGGGTCGAAGTAGCCGTGGGTGTTGAGGATGACGACGGGCTTGTCATAGAGTCCCAGCTGCTTCCAGGTGATGATTTCGAGCAGCTCCTCGAGGGTGCCGACGCCTCCGGGCAGGGCAACGGTGCCGTCGGAGAGTCGTGCCATGACCTCCTTGCGCTCGTGCATGTCCGCCGTCTCGATGAGTTCCGTCAGTCCCTTGTGGCACCAGCCCTGCTCGACCATGAAGCGGGGGATGACTCCGGTCACCTCGCCTCCCGCCTCCAGGGCGGCATCGGCACAGGCGGCCATCAGCCCCATCGAGCCGGCACCGTTCACGAGCCGGATGTGCCGGCGGGCGAGCAGCCTGCCCAGTTCGGCGGCGCACTCGGCATAGGCGGGGTCAATCTGTGTGCTGGATGCGCAGTAGACGCATACGCGGCGTAGGGTGTTCATGAGTCTGTGGGGTTTGTCGTTAGCATGAATGTCCGGACGCGGACGGCTCCGGCGGCTGTGTGCCTCCGTGCCGTCCGCGCCGGTATGAGTACGGGTGTGTCAGAGTCCGAAGGCCTCCTTCACGCGGTCCACGTAGTCGAGCTTCTCCCAGGTGAAGAGCTCCACGGTGATGTCCTTGTTCCCTTCGTAGCGGGAGTCGAAGTGCTTCGTCACCACCTGGGGTTCGCGTCCCATGTGTCCGTAGGCAGCCGTCTCCGAGTAGATGGGGTTGCGGAGCTTGAGGCGTTCCTCGATGGCCTTCGGACGGAGGTCGAAGAGGGCGTCAATCTTGCGGGCAATCTCCCCGTCAGTCAGGTTCACGTGGCTGCGTCCGTAGGTGTTCACGTAGATGTTGATGGGGCGTGCCACACCGATGGCGTAGGACACCTGGACGAGGATTTCGTCGGCGACGCCGGCAGCCACGAGGTTCTTGGCGATGTGCCGTGCGGCATAGGCTGCGCTGCGGTCCACCTTGCTGGGGTCCTTGCCGGAGAAGGCGCCTCCGCCGTGTGCGCCCTTGCCGCCGTAGGTGTCGACGATGATTTTGCGGCCGGTCAGTCCCGTGTCGCCATGAGGTCCGCCGATGACGAACTTGCCGGTGGGGTTCACGTGGTAAGTGATGTGGTCGTTGAAGAGGGCGAGCACGCTCTCGTTGTGGATGCCGGCGATGACGCGGGGCATGAGGATGCCGATGACGTCGCGGCGTATCTGTGCGAGCATCTCCTCGTCAGCCCGGAGCTGCGCCTCGGGGGAGTCGTCCGCGGGACGGATGAAGTCGTCGTGCTGGGTCGACACCACGATGGTGTCGATGCGGACGGGGCGGTTGTCGTCGTCGTATTCGATGGTCACCTGACTCTTGGCGTCGGGGCGCAGGTAGGTCATCTCCTTCCCCTCGCGCCGGATGTCGGCGAGGACCATCAGTATCTTGTGCGCCAGGTCGAGCGAGAGGGGCATGTAGTTCTCGGTCTCGTTGGTGGCATAGCCGAACATCATGCCCTGGTCACCGGCTCCCTGCTCCATGGGGTCCTGACGCTCCACGCCCCGGTTAATGTCGGGGCTTTGCTCGTGGATGGCGGAGAGCACTCCGCAGGAATTGCCGTCGAACATGTATTCGCCTTTCGTATAGCCGATACGGTTGATTACTTCACGGGCGATGCGTTGCATGTCAACGTACGCCTTTGTCTTGATTTCACCCGCCAGCACCACCTGTCCGGTGGTTACCAGAGTTTCGCAAGCTACTTTCGAACCAGGGTCATAAGCCAATAGTTTGTCAAGCACAGCGTCGGAGATTTGGTCCGCCACTTTGTCGGGGTGTCCTTCAGACACCGATTCGGATGTAAACAGATATCCCATTTCTTTCGTTTAAAGGTTAGTTGGTTCATTCATTCACGGTGCGGCCCCTGCCGTACGGCAGTACCACATACACGGTCACAAAAGAATGGGGAAAGAGGAGTTGGGAAGGGAACTACGCACGCCGCCTGCCGGGAGGCGGTTTCTTTAGCATTTTTTTCTGTGGTTGCAAGCTGCCCAAATCTTTCCACATTGTTTTGTCGGGCGCAAAGGTAGGCATTTCCCGCCGAACGGCGTGCAGGTGTTCCTCTCTTTTTAAATTCTTTTTAGGGACGTCCCCTACCGCAGGGGATCGGTCGCCGCCTCTGCCCGGCGCAGCAGTTCGCCGATGGTGACTCCCAGCACGGGGTGTGTCACCTCGCCGGCAATCTCTGCCAGCGGACGGAGGACGAACAGGCGTTCGGCGATGCCGGGGTGCGGCAGCGTCAGGGTGTCAGTCGTCAGGAGCCGGTCGCCGTAGAGCAGGATGTCGATGTCGATGGGGCGGTCGGAATAGACCCCGCCGACACTCTTGCTGCGTCTGCCCAGCTCGCGCTCGATGGCCTGCGTGCGGACGAGCACTTCCCCGGGTGTCAGGTCGGTCTGCACAGCCAGGGCGGCGTTGAGGAAAGCATGTTCGGAGCGGAAGCCCCACGGGGCGGTCTCATAAAATGACGAAAGGGAAGTCACCTTCCCTATCCGTCGTTCTATCTCGTCCGTCGCCCGGCGCAGGTTCAGCTCCCGGTCGCCCAGGTTCGTGCCCAGGCCCAAGTAAACCGTCGTCATAGGCTCGTGTCGTCAGTCGAGAATCAACATGGCGTCGCCGTAGGTACCGAAGCGGTAGTCCTCCTGCAGGGCAACGTCGTAGGCGTGCATGATGAGGTCGTATCCGCCATACGCCGACACGAGCATCAGCAGCGTGGAGTAAGGCATGTGGAAGTTCGACACCATGCTGTTGGCAACAGAGAACTCGTAGGGCGGGAAGATGAACTTGTTCGTCCATCCCTCGTACTCCTTCAGGTGGCCGTCCGTGCCCACGGCGGTCTCGATGGCGCGCATGACGGTCGTGCCCACGGCGCAGACGTTATGGCCTCCGTCCTTGGCGGCGTTGACCCGCTGCACGGCGTCCGCCTCGACGAACATCTGCTCGGAGTCCATCTTGTGCTTGGTGAGGTCCTCGACGTCGATGTCGCGGAAGTTGCCCAGTCCGGCGTGGAGGGTGATGAAGGCGAAGTCGATGCCCTTGATTTCCATGCGCTTCATCAGCTCCCGGCTGAAATGCAGTCCGGCGGTAGGTGCGGTCACGGCACCCTCGTTGCGTGCGAAGATGGTCTGGAAGTTCTCTTCGTCCTCCGGCTCCACGGGCCGGTTGATGAACGAGGGCAAGGGGGGTTCTCCCAGGGCATAGAGCGCCTTCTTGAACTCGTCGTGCGGCCCGTCGTAAAGGAAGCGCAGGGTGCGTCCGCGCGACGTGGTGTTGTCGATGACCTCCGCCACCATGGAGTCGTCTTCGCCAAAGTAGAGCTTGTTGCCGATGCGTATCTTGCGGGCGGGGTCGACCAGCACATCCCACAGACGCAGCTCCTCGTTGAGCTCGCGCAGCAGGAAGACCTCGATGCGTGCGCCGGTCTTCTCCTTGTTGCCGTAGAGGCGGGCGGGGAAGACTTTCGTGTCGTTGAAGATAAATACGTCCTTATCATCGAAATAGTCCAGGATGTCCTTAAACATGCGATGCTCGATCTCTCCCGACTTCTTGTGGACGACCATCAGGCGCGATTCATCACGATGTTTCGCCGGGTGCAGAGCGATTTTCTCTTCCGGCAGCTTGAATTTAAATTGCGACAGTTTCATAATATCTTCGATGTTATTGTTATTTCTTTGTTCAGGGGGACGTCAGTCGTTCACCGACGGGGTGAGCTCCTGCGCGTCCACCCACGCCTCGACCTGGTCGAGCGCGAGGCAGTCCTCCAGGCGGACGTCGCCGACCCGGGTGCGCTCCAGCGCCGTGAGGTGTGCACCGCTGTGCAGGGCAATGCCGATGTCGCGTGCCAGTGCACGGATGTAGGTCCCCTTGCTGCACACCACCCGGATGCGGATGTCGGGCAGCTCGCAGGCGAGCAGCTCTATCTCGTCGATGACCAGCGTCTTGGGCTTCAGCTCCACCTCACGGCCCTTGCGGGCGAGGTCGTAGGCGCGCTTGCCGTCGACCTTGCAGGCGGAGAAGGCAGGGGGCACCTGCTCGATGCTGCCCACGAACTGCCGGAGGGTCTCCTCCACCAGCTCGCGGGTGATGTGGTCGGTGGGATAGGTGGCGTCGATTTCCTTTTCCAGGTCGAACGACGGGGTGGTCGCCCCCAGGCGGAGGATAGCCACGTACTCCTTGGTGTGCGCCTGGAACTCCTCGATGCGCTTCGTCGCCCGTCCGGTGCAGAGTATCATCACACCGGTGGCGAGCGGGTCGAGCGTGCCGGCATGGCCCACCTTGAGCTTCTTCACGCCCTGTTTGCGGCACACGAAGTAGCGTACCTTGTTCACTACGCCGAACGAGGTCCACCCGTAGGGCTTGTTGACACAGATGATGGCTCCGTCTTTGAAGTTCATAGGCAGGGTTTAAAGGGTGAGCGAATGGCCCGTGAGCAGCAGGATGAGAATCAGTGCGCCCACGATGATGCGGTACCAGCCGAAGGCCTTGAAGCCGTACTTGGTCACGAAGGCGATGAAGAACTTGATGGCGACGAGGGCGACGACGAACGCGACGGCGTTGCCGACCAGCAGGGCGGTCAGGTTCTCACGCAGCACGTCAGCGCCCCCTTCGTCGAGGAAGAGCTTCAGCATCTTGTAGGCGGTCGCGGCAAACATGGTCGGCACGGCGAGGAAGAAGGAGAACTCGGCGGCATCCTTGCGCGAGAGCTTCTGCGCCATGCCCCCGACGATGGTCGCCATGGAGCGCGACACTCCGGGTATCATCGCGATGCACTGGAAAAGTCCGATGCGGAACGCCTTCGCCTCCGTCAGCTCGGTCTTCCGTCCTGCCTCGTCGCGGAAGATGCGGTCGGTGAACAGCATGAAGATGCCGCCCAGGATGAGCATCACCGCCACCACGGTCACGCTCTCCAGCAACTCGTCTATCTTGTCGCTGAAGAGGAAGCCGAAGATGGCCGCGGGGATGAAGGCGACCAGCAGTTTCCAGTAGAAGTCGAACTTGTGGAGGAACCGCCTCAGGGACGTACTGCCCGCAGGCACGGGCTTGGGGTTCAGGCGGAAGAACCGCTTCCAGTAGAGGCAGACCACCGAGAGGATGGCGCCGAACTGGATGATGACGGTGAACGCCTTGACAAAAGGCGTACTCTCCACGCCCAGCACGCCCTGGGTAATAATCATGTGTCCCGTGGACGAGACGGGAAGGAACTCGGTGAGTCCCTCCACGATGGCTATCACGATGGTTTCAAAGAGGGTCAGGTCGTTCATGCTTCCGGTCGGTTGTCTTCAGTGTGTTTGGGACGGCGCACCACGGCGTAAATCATGAACACGAACCCCACGAAGCTCACGATGGGAGCCACCCGGATGCGGCGTACGCTGAAGATGTCGGGGTTGAACTGGGTCTCCGAGGAGCCCGGTCCCGCCATGAGGAGAAAGCCGATGATTACTACCGCCATCCCGATGAGGAGGAGGATGAAGTTTGTCTTGTCGAAAGCGAATGTTTGTCTATCCATGTTTACATATAATATAGGTCACCTGCGCTCAGGCGGAGGTACTTGTTTATCGAAATATAGGCGCACATGCAGGTGATGAGCACGCCAAAGAGGAGCGTCGACAGCATCACCCACAGCAGGATGTCGGTGGTGATGACGGCGAGCAGCCCCGGCTCATAGCTCACCAGGGTGTAGGCGGCAGCCACCAGCACGGCGTCCGCCAGAACGCCCGACGACAGCCCGACCCAGAAGTTGCGCCGCAGGAAGGGCCGTCGGATGAAGCCCCACCCCGCCCCCACGAGCTTCATGGTGTGGATGAGGAAGCGCTTGGAGTAAATGGTCAGGCGGACGGTGTTGTTGATGAGTGCGAACGAGATGAGCGTCAGCAGGGCGGCCACGGCGAGCAGCCCGATGCTGAGCTTGCTGATGTTCCGGTTCACGGAGTCCATGAGCCCCTGCCTGTAGTCGATGTCCGTCACCAGCTTGTCGGCAAGGATGCGCTCCTTGATCCACGCCACGCTGTCGGCATTGGCATAGGCGGCATGCAGCTTCAGCTCGATGGACGGACTGAAGGGGTTGTAACCGAGGAACTCCACGGGGTCGCTGCCCATGGTCTCCACCTCCTCCTTCAGCGCCTCCTCCTTGGAGATGTAGGCGGACGCCTTGACGAACGCCTCACTGTCCAGCCGCTTCTGCAGGGCAAGGATGGCGGACTCGGGTGCGTCGTTGTTCAGCAGGACGGTGAAGTTCAGGTTCTCGCGTACGTACACGGACAGCCGGTGTGCCGACAACACGAGAAACAGCATCAACCCCAACAGTATCAGTACCATGGCCGTACTGATGCAGGCGGTGATGAACTGCATGTCGAAAAGGCGTACCCGGTGTTTCGTGGACATAAAAGCGACTCTTTAGCTAAATTGGTGCAAAGTAACAAATTAATTGCCACACGGTCACGCTGCGTTAAGAGGATTTAACCCAATTGCAAGGAACAAGGACCCCTGCAGCATGTTCATGAACCCACAAGGCGGCGATGTAGGGGCGACCGGTCTGGTCGCCCGGTCCAACAAACATCAATTGACAATGGACAATGGACAATTGACAATTGATTTTTCCCCGTTTGTCACAATGACATTATTCTCCCGATTTTAACATCACAATTTCCTGATTCGGCAGTTTCGGCTAACGCGCATTTTCGCAAAATCGTCCCAATTAGAAAAACGCGCGTTAAATATTTTAAGAAACGTCCGTCGGAACGCACCAAAAGAAACGATTATTCACACAACTATACCCTTTCTAACGCAGAAAAAGCATCCGCCGCCCTCCTTTCCACGGTCGAAAGCACCTGTGACTGGCTTCGTACGGACGAACGACTACCGTCGTACCGACGTGTCCGCACCGTCGTACCGACGCGTCCGTACGAAAACAGTCCCCTTTCCCCATTTTTTAGAGACCGAAAGGGCACAAATCCCGACGTGTGATTTTGCACCCGTCCGTGTGAAAAGACCGACGGAAGGGAACACAGGCGGAATAAAAGAACACAGAAAGAAAGAGAAAAAGCAAAAATACCGACAACATGAAAAACGCAAACCGCCCGAAAAGGGCCTTCCCGGCCACCAATCCGTATTTTGGTGCAAGGAAGCCCCTTCTCGGGCGATTCGTTTGACAATTTGACAAATTGACACAACCGTCAATCCCCATCAACAAAACATTTCAAGGAATGTAGGGGCGACCGGTCTGGTCGCCCGGTCCAACATATTCAATTGACAATGGACAATGGACAATTGACAATTATCGCCTTGTGGTCTCGCCTGACACGCCCCACGCCTCACGCCGCATGGCAATTGTCAATTGTCCATTGTCAATTGTCAATTGAAACGTTGTCAATTGGACGGGAACGTTCCCTCCACCAACCCGTTGAGGTAGACCTCCAGGTTCGTGTACGAAGGAGAGAGACGGTACGTCGCGCCGTCCGTGGCATCGGACGGGTTCAGCCCATGTGCCCTTTCCCAGTCGTCGGGCATGCCGTCGCCGTCGGTGTCCAGGGGTGCGTCCGTCTGACGGTAGGTCTCCCAGCCACCCACGTCGGAGGGCTGGTCGATCATGCCCAGCGTACTGCCGTGAGAACCCTCGTAGGTGTACGTCCCGGCGCGGACCTCCCCGACGATGCGCGTGTCCTGCTTGTCACGGTGGAGCGAAGCGCCGGCATGACGGAGCACGGACTCGTAGGCATCCCATGCCGGCTGCAGGGTGGTGTGTTCGGCAATGGTGAAGGGCTGCGACGCCAGCACCTCGGAGGCAGGGGCGAAGTCGTTCTTGATGACGAAGCCGGCGGCGTTGTCCTTGTTGAGCCGCATGATGGCCTTACGCTTCTTCTCGTCGAGTGCGGGGCAGGTCGGGTCCATGTAGTTGCCTGCCAGGTAGAACACGCCGTGCGTGCCCTTGACGTTCTCGTTCTTGCCGTCGTCCGCGTAGGCGGTGAAGAAACGCTTGTAGGACGACTTGGTGGCGGTGTAGGGTCCCGGCTTGTAGTAGTTGTTCAGGAAGTTGTAGGAGCCTCCCTCGCCGGCATACGCGCCGTCGCTGCCGAAGTTGTAAATCACGTTGTTGAACAGCTCCACGCGCTCCTCCTCGGGCTTCCCGTTGAAGCGGCTGCCACAGAGGCGCGGGGTGCGGTTGGTGTGGTGCGCCAGCAGGTTGTGGTGGAACGTGGCAGGCGAGCCTCCCCAGATGCCACCGTAGCCGTGCGCCCCCTTCTCGTGGATGGAGTGCACGAGGCTCTCGCTGATGAGGCACCACTGGAGGGTGAGGTTGCTGTTGTTGTAGAACGTGGCACACTCGTCGGTGCTCCAGCTCATGGAGCAGTGGTCGATGAGGATGCCGCGGTGCCCGTGGAAACCGTTCATGGCATCGTCGCCCTTCTGGCGGATGTCCGCCCCCATGCGCGAGCGGATGAAGCGGATGATGACGTTGTCCGCGGAGATGCCCAGCGTGTAGTTCTTCAGGCAGATGCCGTCGCCGGGGGCGGTCTGTCCGGCGATGGTGAGGTCGCCGTTGTTAATCTTCAGCGGTTCCGTCAGTTCGATGATTCCGCTGACGGCAAAGACGATGGTGCGCGGTCCCTTCTTGCGGACTGCCCAGCGCAGGGTGCCCTCCGACCCGTCGTCCTTGAGCGAGGTGACGGTGTAGACGGCTCCTCCTGCCCCACCGGTGACATACTTGCCGGCCCCGTCGGCTCCCGGGAAGGCGGGCACCGTGGAACGGTCCGGCGTCGGATAATTCGCTTGTTGCTGTGCCTGCACGGGCAGCAGCGCAAAGGCTCCTGCCAGCATCAGGACAGTCATACTCATGGTTCGTAGTCGCATAGTCTTTCTGTTTTTCAATTGCCCATTGTCAATTGTCAATTGTCAATCATCAATTGTCAATTGCCGTAGAGGTTCTCCACCAGTCCGTTGTAGTAAACCTCCAGGTTGGTGTACTCCTTGCTCAGATTGTAGGCGGCGCTGTCGTCCCGGTCGGGGTCGAGCCCGTGCGCCCGTTCCCAGGCATCCGGCATGCCGTCGCCGTCGGTGTCCTTCAGCGTCGTTCCGGCATAGGCGGGCCAACCGCCCACATCCTGCTCGTTGTCGATGATGCCGTAGTTGCTGCCGTTGCTGCCCGGAGCGGTGAAGTCGCCCCGACGGACGTTCTCCACGATGCGGGCATCCACGGCGTCACGCTTCAGCGAGGCACCTGCCAGGCGGAGCACCGACTCGTAGGCGTCCGCGGCGGACTGGGTGAAGGCGGCAGCGTCGGTTGAAACGGCAAACTCCTTGGCTGCCAGCAGGGCGTCCACGCCTCCCGACGGCAAAGGTACACCATTCCCCGTGTTCGGCTGCAAGCCTTCGCGGTTATTTTTATTGACAGCCTCGAGCAGTGGCTTCCAGGCGGAAGGGAGGGACGGACAGGAGTCGTCGAAGAAATTCCCTGACAGGTGGAACGTGCCCCACACGCCGCGCGGGTTCTTCTGCTTGCCGTCGTCGCCGTTGGGCGAGAAGATGCGGTTCACGATGCCCTTCTTCGTGGCGGTGGAGGGTCCCGGCTTGTAGTAGTTGTTCACGAAATTAAAACTTCCGCCTTCTCCGGCATAGCCGCCGTTGGTCGGTCCCCAGTTGTAGAACACGTTGTTGCGCAGGTCCGCCTTCTCCTCGCCGGGGTTGCCCAGCGTGCGGCTGCCGTTCAGGCGCGGGGTGCGGCTGCTGTGGTGTGCCAGCAGGTTGTGGTGGAAGGTGGCAGGCGCACCTCCCCAGATGCCGCCGTAGCCGTGCGCCCCCTTGTCATGGAGCGAACGGGCGAGGCTCTCGGCGAGGATGCACCACTGCATGGTGAAGTTGCGGTTGTCGTAGAAGGAGGCACACTCGTCGGTGCTCCAGCTCATGGAGCAGTGGTCGATGAGGATGTCCCGGTGTCCCTTGCCCCAGATGGCGTCGGCGCCGTCCGCCTCGGTCCCTTGCAGCCTGTCCGCCCCCATGCGGAAGCGCAGGAAGCGGATGATGACGTTGTCGGCGGCAAGCATCACGGGGTGGTAGCGCAGGCAGATGCCGTCGCCCGGGGCGGTCTGTCCGGCAATGGTCAGGTCGCCGTTGCGTATCACCAGTTCGCTCGTGAGGTCGATGGTGCCGCTGACGGCGAAGACGATGGTGCGCGGTCCGCTCTGCGCGATGGCGTGGCGGAGCGTCCCCACGGAGTTGTCGTCCTTGAGCGAGGTGACGACGTAGACCTTCCCTTCCGCCCCGCCCTTGACGTAGCGGCCCGCCCCGTGTGCGCCGGGGAAGGCGGCTATCTGCGAGCGGTCGGGCTTCGGGTAGGTGGGCAGTCCGGGGGTGTCCGGCGTGTCGGTGCCGCCGGGGGTCTCCGGTTGGGGCTTATCGGACGGCTGGGGGTCGTCGCCCGAGCAGGCGGTGCCCCCCGCAAGGAGGGCGCCGCACAGGAGTGTCAGTATCAGTCGGTTCATGCTCATGGCTTCAGTCGCTCAGGTTTCCATACTTGTTGGCTGCACGGACGGTGTAGGTGCCGTCGGCCGAGGGCACGGTGTAGGTCGTCTCCGTGGTCTGTCCCAGCAGGACGCCGTCGCGGAAGACGAGGTAACACACCGCCCGGTTCAGCCCGTCCCAGGTGAGGGTCGTCCCGTCGAGGGCGACGTGTGCGGGGGCAGGCAGATGCTTGTCGGTATAGTACGAACGGGGGTCCCATCCGTCGTCGGCGGTGATGATGGCGTCGTAGGTGTACTTGGCGACGTCGGCTGCATCGAGGACGATGTTGCCCGGGTAGGGCACTTGCTTGCCACCGACGGCAAAGGTCGTCTTGCGCCGGCTGGTGTCAACCGGGTTTCCTTCGGCATCGGTCGTACCGTACTCGCCGTAGACCTTGGGCAGGGCGCCCATGTCCATCCAGCCGGTAGGGTCCAGGGAGACCTTGCAGCGGGTGTCAATCCACACGGCGACGGGCTCCTGCTGCCAGGGGCGTCCGAAGAAGGTCGTCCCGTTCGCCGAGGGCAGTCCGTCGACGGTGCATCCGCGCATGATGTGTCCCCACGCCGTGCCGGGGAAGTGGGCTCCGGCGGTCATCACGTTGCCGCTCGTGCCGACGTTGAAGAAG
Organism: Bacteroides sp. Marseille-P3684; assembly: GCF_900291465.1. GTDB lineage: Bacteria > Bacteroidota > Bacteroidia > Bacteroidales > Bacteroidaceae > Phocaeicola_A. The sequence continues at coordinate 814,862 of NZ_LT985808.1, read as the reverse complement.
GTGCTCCGTTCCACCAGCAGGTTGCCGTTGCCGTAGAGGTAGTCGGTCTTTCCCTCAATCCAGCAGCTGTCGGCGTAGTTACGGTTGTTCAGTCCCCTCCACTTGTCGCTCTGGTTGTTGCGCACCCACCAGGTGTCCTGATAGGAGACCATGCGGCAGTTGTAGAGCGAGATGCGGTCGGCGCGTGTCATGAGTGCGTCCGCCTGTCCGTTGGCTGCGCGTCCGCCGTAGACGTCGGCACGTGCGCCGTAGAGGTTGACGAACGAGAGGTTCTCGGCATGGAAGTCGCTCGCCAGCACGAGGCAGACGGCTTCGTTGGCAGAGGTCAGTCCGGTCGTTGCCTGGTAGTCGGGGTTGTATGCCGAGTACTCCCATCCCTCGGGCTTCGGCGTGGCAGGGTCCTTCCACTGCACGCGGTTCAGGAGGAACTGGATGCGTGTGCCCTCGCGCGACTGCCCGATGAGGTGTATGTAGGGCTTGTTCGCCGGGATGGTGATGCACTCGTTGTACGCCCCGTCCGCCACGAAGATGAGGTAGGGCTGCGTGGCGTTCGCGGGAGCCTGGTCGATGGCTGCCTGCACGCTGGTATAGTCGCCGTGCCCGTTGGCGTCGACGATGGCGTCAAAGGGGTGCGCCTCCACGCGTACGGGGAGGTTCAGGTCCAGTCCGCTGAATGCCTGCGCTCCGTCCATGTCGGTCAGTGCGCCCTCGGGGATGAGCAGGCGGATGTGGTCAGCCAGCGGCAGGCTGTAGTGTGCGCGCACCACGTTGTCGGTGATGATGACGCGCACCGGCGTGCCGTTGAGGGTGATGTCCGTGTTCGGAGCCTGACGGACGGGCTTCGAGAAGGTCAGTTCGATGACGCCCTCCGTGGGGATGTTGTCATCTTCGTGCGGTGTGTATGACAGCAGGGTGAGTGCCGTGCCGTCCACCGCCTTGTCGTCCTTGCACGCCAGCGCCAGCACGCAGAGCAGCACCACGGCAAGGTTCTTTCCGATGGTTATGATTTGGTTCATGGATGAATGAATTGTTCGGTTAATGAGTTTCATTACTTCTCCCACCGCGGGTCGCCGAAGGCGGCATATTCCGTCGGTTTCACACGGAAGTCGCCTGCGCCGGGGTTGGCGAAGAGGTCGGCATCCTTCAGCTCCAGCTTCATCTCGCCGATGGACGTCTCGAAGGGGCAGTCGGCCGACACGTAGAAGTCCTTGCAGGAGTTCACCGTCGCCGTGGCGATGTTCTGGAAGAACTTGCTTCCGGTGAAGCCACCCATGAGCGTGCGGCTGATGTCGAGCGTGAAGCCTGCCTTGTTGTTGTCGAGGAAGGCGTAGGTGAAGCCGTAGAAGGTGCACTGGTCGATGACCACGCCGACAACGTTGCCGCCCTTGTTCTGCAGGAGGCACTTGCCCGAGCTGTGGGGCACGTAGGTACACTTCTTCAGGGTCACCGTGCCGAGCGTGAGGCCCGAGCCTTCCTGCGACACGAAGCCGTAGCTGCCGATGTTCCTTATCAGACAGTCTTCCGCCACGATGTTGCGGAGGGTACCGGTGCTGTTGCTGCGCAGTCGGAACACGCCGCGTGCCTCGTCGAGGACGCAGGACGTCAGGCTGACGGTGTTGACGTCCGCCTTCGAGCCGTTGAAGTCAAAGAGGTAGTTGTTCGTGCTGCCGTTGGCGAAGAGGTTGAGGTTGTAGAACTCCACCGCGTCCATGTTGCCCAGGAAGCTCAGTCCCTTGGTGCGGAAGGTGTGTGCCTTCTGAGCCGTCACCACGTCGCCGCCCCACACGAGCAGGGAGGTGATGGAGGCTGGAATCTTCGCCGTGCCGCTGGCGGTCAGGTCGACATCGCCCGTCAGGACCACGGCTACCTTGCCGCTGTGGCTCGCCAGGGCAGCGTCCCACTCGTCGGCGTTGCCGACGTTCACCTTCGTGTAGTCGGCAGGGATGTCCGCCCACGTCTTGAAGGTCTGGAGGGCACGGACGGTGCGTCCGCGCATCACCGCCACGGTGTAGGTGGTGCTGCCCTTCAGCCCCGTGAGGGTCAGTTGGCGTGCCTGTACCTGTGCGTCGGTCAGGGCGGTCTGCGGCTGGTCGGCGGGATAGACGTCACCCTCGAGGAGGACGTAGCCCGTCAGTCTGCCGATGTTCTCGCCCCAGGTGAAGGTCACCCTCCGGGCAGCGGCGTCGACGGTCACCTCCGAGTCCGCCATGACGGCAGCCTTCGTCTGCACCTCAAGGGTGCCGCGCCGGGTGTCGCCGTTGTAAATCATGAAGGTGTAGGTCACCTTCGGGTCGAGCCCGTCGATGAGCACCTCGCCGGCGGCGCGTTCCTCGGCGGTCAGCTCGCGGACGGCAGGTTCCTCTTCGTCACGGACGTACTCGATGCGTGTCGCCTCCATCGCGGCATCCCAGGTGAGGCGGACGGACTCGTCCGTCACGTCTTCGTCGGCGACCTTGTGGAATATCTGTTCGGCATCGGTGGTGAACTTGAACTTCTCCGGGTAGACCCAGCGGGACTCCTTGCCGTCGCTCACTGACTTGATGCGGAGATAGTAGGTCGTCTCGCCCTTCAGTCCGGTGAGGACGTAGGGCGAACGGGTGATGGAGCCGTCGGTGCCGTAGAGCAGGCTTCCGCCTTCGCCCATGGCGCGGTCGTCGTAGAGCGAGTCGGTACTGACTTCGATGAGGTAGGACTGTGTCTTCGGCGTAGCCTCCCACTCCACGGTGGCGGAGAGGGCTTCGGGCTCAACGGAGAGCGACGCCTGCCGTGTGCCGAAGAGGCGGTCGAAGGACGGGTCTGTCGACCAGTCGTTGACATCGCTGCAGGAGGCGATGCCGGTGGCAAGCAGGAACCCGAAGGTCCCCGTGCCCAGTATGTGGATGAGTTGTTTCTGTTTCATGACGTTCTGCTTGATGGGTTAGAAACCGTATGAGTTCTGTAGTTTGCCGCCCGATGCGGAGAGGGTCGTCGAGGCAATGGGCATCAGGTAGCGGTTCTTCACCTTGACGCCGTCGCCCACCAGACCGGAGGAGATGGACGGGAGGTTGGTCTCCAGCTGCTGCTTTTTCGTGGCGGTACGCTCGCTGCCCCAGAAGCTCACCTCCTTGTCGTAGTCCTCCTTGGTCTTTCCCTCGGGGAGGCCGTGCCACGTGACGGTGCTGAAGTCGATGCGTTTCTTCGTGCCGTCAGTGTAGTTGAAGTAGAGCTTCGCGGGATAGCCGGCGGTCTCGTCGTTCATCTCGCGCAGGTAGTCCTGCTTGAACTGGAGTATCTTCTCCGCCAGGAGGTTCCAGCGGATGAGGTCGTACTTGCGGAAGCCTTCGCCAGCCAGCTCCCAGGCGTTCTCGTCGACAATCGCGTTGAAGAACGTCTGCTTGTCTGCCGACACGCGGTCGATGTAGCGGTCCGCCTCCGCCTTTGCCTCGGCGTCAGTGAACGCACGCAGGTGCACCTCGCGCAACGCCTCCTTGGCGGTCATGCCTGCATCCCCGGGATAGGAACCCACGGGACTGCCCGACAACTCGTTGAGCGTCTCGGCGTACATCAGCAGCACCTGGGGATAGCGCATGCGCACGCAGTTGATGCCGGTCATCCACTTGGAGTAGCCGGCGGCTGCCGAACGGAGGGCACGGTCGGTGATGGCGGAGTTCATCTTGCGGACGTCCCACTTGCCGCAGTAGAGTTCAAAAGGCTTGTTGCCCATCATGGTCTCCACTGCGCCGTTGCTCTCCTGCCGGAGGTCCCACGGGCAACAGGTGATGTCGCGGCGCGTGTCTCCCGGCTGGTAGGACCAGAAGAGCGTGGAGGTCATCTTCTGCTTGCCCGAAGAGTTGCCTCCGAAGTCGGTCGTCTTGTTGGTGCGGACGCCGATGGTGTAGCCCAGCTCACCGGTAGCCTCGCCGAAGGGCACCTCAAAGAGGTTCTCGCGCCAGGTCTCGTCGAGCTTCAGCTGGTTGAGCAGGTACCACTCGTTCTCGAAGGAGGGGTTGAGGTTGTGCGTGGGGTCCTGGATGACCGCGGAGAGGTGTGCCAGCGCCCGTTCGTAGAGCGCCTTGCGTGCGGCTGCCCCGGGGCGTTGCGTCGGGTAGACGGGGTCGGTGTAGGCTGCCGTCTCATAGCCCTCCTTCGCCTGTTCGCGGATGACCCATCCGGCGCGTGTCAGGGCAATCTGTGCCAGCAGGGCGTGGGCATAGCCCCGGGTGACGCGCTCGGTCGTGTAGGTACTGTTCGTGCCTGCCCAGGGCAGCAGCTCGATGGCCTCGTCGAGGTCGTTCATCAGCGTGTCGAGGATGACGTCGCGGTCGGTCTTGCCCAGGTAGGCGTTGGAGAGGTCGGGCTTGGAGGATTCGAGCTTGAGGGGGATGTCGCCGAAGAAGCGCACGAGGTCGAAGTAGACCATGGCGCGTATCGTCAGTGCCTCGCCCTTGTAACGGCGCATGGCAGTGGCGTCGGCGCCCCCAGCATGGAGCAAGGGGCTCTTGTCGATGCCCTCGATGGCGAGGTTGGCGTTCTCGATGATGCCGTACATGGCGTCCCAGAGCCGCGCGATGCGGTTCCAGCCGGCGAAGGAGTTGTAGTTCATCACGCCACGCTCGTTGCTTGCCGTGGCATTGTCGCCCAGTCCGTCGATGAGCTCGCAGTCGGTGTTGGTGCTCCAGACGATGGGGATTGCCTGCGAGTAGGTGTCATCCTGCGCCATGGCGCCGTAGAGCTTGTTGATGGCAAGCCCGGTGTAGTACGCCGAGCCGAAGACGTTCTGTCCGGTCATCTCCGACGGCGAAGTCTGGTCCAGGAAGTCGGAGCACGACGTGGCGCCCAGCAACCCGGCAGCCAGACAAAGAATCTTGGTGATATGTTTCATAAGTCGTATACGTTTGCGGTTAGAATGAGATGTTGATGCCTCCCACGTAGGAGCGGCTCTTCGGGTAGGCGGCGTAGTCGATGCCGGGGTTCAGCGGGTTCTTGCGGCTGCTGGTGTCCACCTCGGGGTCCGCGCCGCTGTAGCCGGTCCAGCAGAAGAGGTTGTAGCCGGTGAAGTAGAGGCGCACGTTCTGCAGGAAGGCCTTCTTGACCCATGCCTTGGGCAGGGTGTATCCCACGGTGAGGTTGTTCAGGCGCAGGAAGGAGGCATCCTCGACGGCGTAGTCGATGAGCTGCATCCGGGTCACGGCGACGGGGCTCCACGTCGAGGCTCCGGCGTTCAGCTCGTTGAGGCGGTTGATGATGCCGCGCTCGCCGCCGTAGGTGTCCAGCACCTGCGAGTTGGGACGCGCCAGGTTCATGCCGTTCGCCGGGTCGATCCAGGTGTAACGCTTGCCCAGGGCGAAGTCGTCGTTCAGGTTGTAGTTGGGCGAGGTGCCTGCGAAGAAGGAGGTGATGAGCTTCGTGCCGTTGATGATGTCCCCGCCGAGCGAGTAGTTGAAGAAGGCGTTGAAGTCGAAGTTGCCCAGTGTGCCGTTGAGTCCGAAGCCGCCGGTCCACGGTGCGACGGTGTTGCCCAGCCGCTGCTTCACGGGGTTGCCGTCGGTGTCGGTCACGAGCTTGAGTCCGCCCGGATAGAGGGCGCCGCCGGTGATGGAGGCGCTGTTGTCCCGTACGCCATCCTTGAGCACCCAGCCCGTGCCGTTCATGATGAGCTCGCCGGTGGGGTTCGTCACGGGGTCATAGGCGGTGAAGAAGCCGTTCGTGCGGTAGCCCCAGACCTCGCCCACGCGTCCGCCTTCCTCGACGGGGAAGTTCTCATACTTCTCGATGTTCGAGCCGGACCACGAGTAGTTCTGCGACCAGGGGTTATCGGACGCGAGCTTGTCGATGCGGTTGCGGTTGTACGCCACGTTGGCGGTGAAGTTCAGCGTCGCCTGCTTCGTGTCGAGAATGACGGCGTTCAACGTCAGCTCGACGCCCTTGTTCGAGGTCTGGCCCATGTTCTGGTACTGGTAGTTGTAGCCGGTGTTGGAGGGAATCTCCGCCTGCATCAGCAGGTCACGGGTGGTGTTCCAGTAGAAGTCGAGCGAGCCGCTGAGCCGGTTGTTCCAGAAGCCCCAGTCGACACCGACGTTGCGGGTGATGGTGGTCTCCCACTTCAGGGAGGGGTTGTAGAGGTTCCGCCCGAGCTCGATCATGTTGCCCTGCGTCTCGCCGAAGTAGGGGAACTTGTTCGCGCTGCCGGCTGCCGAATAAGTGGTGTAGATGAGGCCGGACTTGATGCGGTTGTTGCCGGCGGTTCCGTAGCTCAGGCGCAGCTTCAGGTTCGAGAGCCAGCCCTTCGTGCCTGCCATGAACTTCTCGTCGGAGAGTCGCCAGGCAAAGGCGGCAGAGGGGAAGACGCCCCAGCGGTTGCCGTCGGCGAACTTGCTCGACCCGTCGGCACGCACTGCCACGGTGAAGAGGTAGTTGTCCGCCAGCGTATAGTTGACACGTCCGAAGAACGAGAGGAGGTTGTCGTCGGCGTCGATGGTGGTGTTGTTCAGGTAGGGCGTGCCCAGTCCGGTGTTGGCGAGGACCTCGTCGATGGTCATCGACACGGGGTAGTTCACGGAGACGATCTCCTTGTCCTTGCCCGCGCTGCTGTTGACCTCATGACCGAGGAGGACGTTGATGCGGTCCCTGCCGCCGAAGAGCTTCCTGTTGTCGTACGTCAGGGTGTTGGCGTTGCGCCAGGTGCGGCCGGTGTCGTGGTTGTAGGAGTGCTGCGGCTGTCCCATGCCGGGCCAGCGTGAGTTGGCGGTGGCGTCGGAGCCCCATGCCTGCTCGGTGTCGTCGTAGTCCCAGCGGTAGCCGAACTCGGAGCGGAAGGTGAAGCCCTTGAACGGCTTCCAGTTCAGCCCTACGTTATAGTTCTGTTGCAGGCGGCGGCGCTTCTTCCAGGTCGCCAGGAGGCGTTCGAGCGGACTGCGCCGTGTGCTGACGGCATCCTCGGTGTTGTCCGTGTCCTCGCTGAGCTGCCGGACGGGTGCGAAGCGTGCGGCGTTGAAGACGATGGAGGTGGCGGCGTTGCTCTCGTTGGTGTCGGCACCGCCGCTCAGTCCGTCGAGCACGCTGTAGCTCAGGCGGGCGTTGAAGTCGAGCGAGAGCCACTTGTTCAGCTCGGACTTCAGCTTGGCGTTGACGTTGTCCTTGCGGTATCCGGAGGCGAGCATGATGCTGTTCTCGTCGCTGTGCGAGTAGCTGACGTTGTAGGTCAGGTCCTTGTTGCCGCCGCTGACGTTCAGGTTATACTGGAGCTGGTTGCCCGTGCGTCCGAAGATTTCGTCCTGGTAGTCCGTTCCGGGGACCGAACGCCAGATTTCGAGGTCCTCGAAGTTGCCGTACGTCTGGTTGCCCTGCTCCCACTGGTAGTACGCGTAGTCATAGGGGTTGAGCACCTTGGTCATCTTCGTCACCTTCTTCCAGCCGTAAGATGCGCCAAAGTCCACCTGGGTCTTTCCCTCGCGTCCGCTCTTCGTGGTGACAATGATGACACCGTTGGCACCACGTGCGCCGTAGATGGCGGTCGACGAGGCATCCTTGAGCACGTCGATGCTCTCAATCTCCGAGGGAGCGATGTCGCTGATGCTCGACACCGGGAAGCCGTCGACGATGTAGAGGGGGGAGTTGTCCTGCGAGAGGGAGCCGCCGCCACGTACGCGTATCTTCACGTCGGCGTCGGGCGAGCCTTCCGTGGTGGTGATGTTCACGCCGGCGAGCTTGCCGGACAGTGCCTCGGTGACGTTGGCCACCGGGACGTTGGCGAGGTCTTCCGCCTTCACGGACGAGACGGACCCGGTGAGGTCACGTTTCTGCACCGTGCCGTAGCCGATGACCACGACCTCGTCGAGCGTCTTGGTATCTTCCTCCAGCGTCACGCTCAGCGGCTGTTTGGCATTCTCCACACGTACCTCGCGCGTGCGGTACCCGATGTAGGAAAAGACAAGGGTTGCTCCCGGTTTCACGCCCGTGAGCTTGAAGTTGCCGTCAAAGTCGGTCACAGCGCCTGCCTTGCCATCCTTCACCTTCACGCTCACGCCGATCAGCGGTTCGCCCGAAGCGTCCTTGACCGTGCCCGAGAGGCTTTGTCCCTGAGCAAAGGCGGTGAAGCTGCATGTACCAGCCAGCAGGACAGCCGACATGCGGCCGACCATCATCTTCATGTCAGTCATAAGAATAAAAAGTTTTAGGTTATGGAAACGGCTCTTTGCTACCGTCCGTTCCAGGTTATGTTAGATAGATTACGATTCATCAGGCAAACGGCGCAAAAATAAGGGATTGAGCGCACACGCGCACAGGAAACTTGTCAATAATCCACGCCCCGGGACAAATAGTCCACCCTTTTGAGCAGATAGTCCACCAAGCAATTGACAATGGACAATTGACAATGGACAATCGTTTCAATTGACAATTGACAATTGACAATGGACAATTGTTTCAATGGAAACGGAGAATAAACAAATGACAATAGCCTTGCGGCGTAGTAGACTACAGCACACAAGGCTATTCATTGTCAATTGTTTCAATGGAAACGGAGAATAAACAAATGACAATAGCCTTGCGGCGTAGTAGACTACAGCACACAAGGCTATTCATTGTCAATTGTCAATTGTCAATTGTCAATTAAGAGGTGCGCCCCGCCGGGGGCACAATCTCACTTTTTCTTCTTCATCGGTGAGTCGCTGATGACCTTCGCCTCGTAGTCGAACTTGGCGAAGCCCTCCTTCAGCTTGTCTACCGACGTCTTGTCAGCATCGTAGACGATGGTCACGGTGCGTGTCTTCACGTCGGTGTCGAGCTTCTTCAGCCCCTTCTCGAAGCTGATGTTGTCCTTCACCTTCTTCTCACACATCTCGCAGTGCATCTGCTGCACCTTGAAGATGACCTTACGCATGTCCTTGGCGGACACGTTCAGGCTGCCCAGAGCGACAGCCAACAGAAAAAGCAATCCAATTCTTTTCATACGTCTTTAAGTTTTTAAGTGTATATAATAAGGTGTTCACTCGCGGAACCATCCCTTGTCAATCGTCCATGATTCATGAAAGAAGTCTCCAATTGTCAATTGTCAATTATCAATTGTCAATTGTCAATTGCCCCGTGGCAGGTTGAAGCGGACACCGACGTAGCCGGTCGCCCCGTGCATCGGTCCCCACACCATCGTGGCATCGAACGTGTCGCCCCACGGGTTGTCGGCGCCGATGATGGGGTTGCGCTGCTTGAAGTTCGTCAGGTTCTCGCCACCGACATACACGGACCAACGGCGGAAGAAGCGCGTCACCTGCATGCTGAGCTGCCCGAAGGAACCGTAACGCTCGCCCCACGACAGCGAACCGTCAGCCAGCGTGTACGGTTTCGGCATCCGTCCGCCACCGTTCTGCTGCCACGTCGCGTCGAACTGCCACTTGCCCAGCGGAGTCTTGTAGGACGCCGTCAGCAGTCCCTTGTAACGCCCCGTGAGCGCCTTCTCGTAGAGCACGCCGCCGATTTCGTGCCGCACGTTCGTCCACCGCCAGGCTGCCGTCAGGTTGAAACCGGCAAAGAACGGATAGCTCGCCTCCACCTGGAACACGTGGGAGTAGGAGCGTCCGTCGAGGTTCGTGAACGCGACCTCATGCGCGTTGCTCTCCATGTCCACCACCACCTGGTTGAGGAAGTCGGTGTAGTAGTACTCGGCATTCAGCGTCAGCGTCTTGTCCGCCACGGGGATGGAGGTCGCCACGCTCACGCCGTAGTTCCATGCCTCCTCCTGCTTCAGGTCGTCCGCCAGACGCACCGCGCGGCTGCTCGCCAGCAGGTAGTTGTTCTCTGCCAGCACGTGGTTCGTGCGGTAGCCCTTGCCGACGGACGCGCGGAAGGTCACGATGTCGTTGGGTGCATAGCGGACGTTGGCACGCGGGGTGAAGAACGAGCCATAAAGGTTGCTGTAGTCCCCACGCACGCCCGCCATCAGCGTCAGCTTGTCCGACGGCTTGTAGGTGTACTGTGCGTAGAGCCCCGTCACCGCCTCCTTGTCCAGCCGACGGGAAGGCTCCAGGGCGGCATCGTTCGTCAGGCGGAAGTGCTGCGCATAGTGGTCGTAGTTGAAGCTCACGCCCGTGGAGAGGGAGTGCTGCGGGGTGAAGTCGGTCTCAAAGATGAGCGAGGCATAGGCATTCTGCTGGTCGACGTCGTAGAGCTTGCGTCCGTAGGAGGCGTCCATGTCGTGGAGCGTGCCCGAGAGGATGAGCGCCAGGTTGGTGTTGTGCTCCTTGTCGAAGACGAGCGCCTGCTTGACGAACGCCTCGTAGCGGTCGGTGCGGATGCCCACGCGGTAGGGGTCCGCCCAGCTGTGTCCGCCGTGCGACACCTGTCCGCTGGTGCGGTCCTCACGCAGCGCCTTGATGCCTGCCTGGAAGATGTAGTGGTCGCCCATGTACGCCCAGCGGTTGAAGAGGTTGTACTGCTCCACCATGGGGATGTCGGCAAAGCCGTCGTCGTTGGCATCGTGGCTGCGCGTCTCGTTCTCATAGTGCGCCAGGAGCATGGTGCTCCACTTGTCCGTCAGCTTGACCGACGCGTCGGCGTTCGCCTCATAGCGTCCGGTGGTGCTGCCGAAGAGGTTGGCGGACACCCAGTCGGCGTCGGCAGCCTGCGGCTTCTTGAACTCGATGTTGATTTGCCCGGTCAGCGCCTCGTAGCCGTTCTTGACGGACGAGGTGCCCTTGCTCACCTGGATGCTCTGCATCCACGGTCCGGGGACGTAGCCCAGGGCGTAGGGCGCGGAGGCTCCGCGGAAGTTGGGGATGTTCTCGGTGAGCAGCTGGACGTAGGTGCCCGAGAGGCCCAGCAGACGGATTTGCTTGGCTCCCGTGGCGGCGTCGGAGTAGTTGACGTCGACCGACGGGTTGGTGACGAAGCTCTCGCCGAGGTTGCAGCAGGCGGCGCGGAACAGCTCCTCGCGCGACACCATGTCAGTGTTCATCACACTGCCGCGCAGCTTGCCGAGGGTTATCTTGCGGGCAGTGACGTTGACCTCGGCCAGCTCCATGCCTTCGCGCAGGACGATGTCGATGTACTCCTGCTCGGGAGCGATGGTCAGCGTGTCGGTGGCGAAGCCGATGCAGCTCACCACGAGCCGGTCGGCAGTGCCCGTACGTTTCAGGGAAAAGGCGCCCTGGAGGTCGGTGCTCGTGCCCGTCTTCGAGCCGAGCCACACGATGTTGGCGCCGGGAATGGTCTCGCCGTTGGCGTCCGCCACGCTCCCGGAGAGCACGCGGTCGGACCCTGCCCGGACGCTCACCGCCCAGGCCAATGTAAAGAGGGGAAGTATAAAGTGTTTCATACGTACTTGGTTCAATTGACAAGGGACAATTGACAGTGGACAATTGCCTTGCGGCGTGAAAACGCCGCTCACGGACAATTGGCAACGGGCAATCGCCTTGCAGTCTGGAAATGAATAATTTGATTCGGAATCGCCTTGCGGCGTGGAAAACGGACGGTGCGGTTGACAACGTCCCCATTGACCGGTCTCATGCGATACGGGAAGCAGTCACGACAGACCGACATGCCTCCTGCTCAATGGAGACACGCGCATGGTCAATGGTCAATTGCCAACTGTCAATTGACTAAATAATCAGTACGGAATGAAAGTTCAGGATATGCCTGCCTGTCAGTGGGGGCGCATGCGTGGTGACGAAGGTCTCCGTCGCCGTCTCGGGCGTACGCTCGGGCAGCAGGCATACGGGTTGCATCACCTGACAGCACGCCACCATCGGCAGCAGGGTCTGTATGTGGTTTATGAAGAAGTCTGCCTGATAGGAAAGGCTCAGGCAGGTGCACGCCTCGCTCACATGTACCCCGTCGGGGGATGCCGCGGCGGTCTTCTCCGCACAACACGTCGGACGCTTCACGGCGTGGTGTCCGTGCATGGGGCAGGACTCCTCCATCCGGCAGTTGTCCGAGCAGATGTGGAGCTGTGTCATCCCGGTCCCCAGACAGAAGAAGGTCAGGGACAGCACGAGGGCGATTATGTGATACAAGCGTTTCATCGGGTGCAAATTTAAAAACATTCCAAATAACAAAGCAAGTCAAACAGGTCCGAAATAATATATTTTCAGAAGAATTAAGAGGGACGAACACTCCCCTCACTTCCTCCCCGCACACTCCCCGCATGACTTTTCCTTGACAAAAACCACTACTTCCCCGCACCGTTCCTCCCGTCGGCACACCCCCGGAAGACAAAACTCCGGCACGCCCGACAGGGGCTAAACGAGCGCAGAAAGCCGTTCGCGTATCTCACTGATTATCAATACTCAAATGAATACCGTCGTACGGACGTGTCCGTACCGTCGTGCGGACGCGTCGCCACGCTCGTGCGGACACGTCCGTACGAACGTAGGAACACGTCGGTACGAAACGGGGGATGCGTCCGCACAAAACCGGGGATGGGACAGGTGGCTTCCGCTGGTCCGAAGCCGGGGGAAAGGCGGTGCGTCCGTGGGTGAGAAAAAAGGGGACAGACAAAGAAACCTTCCCCACCCTCCCGGCAGGGATGCGCCGTCCGGTGACTAGTCCTTCGGGGCAGCCTCATCGGGGCGGATGAGCTTCTCCAGCTTTTCAGCCAGGTCACGGAAGTGGCGGTAGTCCGTCGTGCCCTCCCGGCAGCCGGCAAGGCGTTCGCGGACGTCAGCAGCCAGCGCCTCGACGTGTGCCTGCACCGCCAGACGGGCGTCGGAGCGTTCGAAAGCCAGGTTGGCGTTCCGTGCCTCCGGAGTCGCCGGGCGCAGCATGTTCTCCAGCAGACGGACGTACTGACGCTCCAGCTGACGGGTATAGTAGGCGGTACGCTCCGGCACCCCGTCGGTGGACCGCCACACGGCACGATGGACGTCGGCGAGGTAGTCGCTCACGGGGTAGGGCTCGGAGGCGACGTAGGAAGCGTTGTCCAGGTTGGCGAGCAGCCCCGGGGCGAGCAGGTAGGACAGCACCGTGCTCTGCCGGTCGTAGATTTCCGTCACGGGGTCGACCTTGTCGACACACTGCACCACCTCGACGGGATAGAGCCACAGGGGCGCGTCGAAGAGGTTGCGCCCGAACCACTCCACGGCTTCCCGCTGGCGGGAGGCACCGACGAAGTCGCGAAGGCGTCCCCCGGGCAGGTTGCCCTCATAGCGTCCCAGGATGTTCTTCTGCACGTGCCACACATACTTGATGTACTGGGCACGGACGGCATTGTAGATGTCCTGCAGGTCGTCATGGCGTCCGTCGGGCTGACGGGTCCAGTCCAGGATGTGCTCCATCACGCGGCGCAGGTTGCGGATGCCGTACTCGTTCGCCTTCATGTTGTTGTCGCCCAGGTCCTCGCTCTGGCTGCGCGGGTCGGCTCCCTTGCCCTCGTCGCCCACATAGAACAGGCGCGGGTCGTCCTTCAGACGGCGGGTGACCTCGGCACGCAGGGCTTCCTGCTCGGTCCACGGGTCGCCGTCGTCGCTCCAGCGGTAGCCCCACTCGACCGCCCATCGGTCATAGACGCCAATGCGCGGGAAGAGCCCCCGGGGCGAGATGCGGTCCTCCGGCTGCGCCACGTAGTTAAAGCGCGCATAGTCCATGATGGACACCGTGTGCCCGTTCGCCTCGACCCACCGCTTGTCGCGGAGCTTCTCCACGGGTGTGGCGGAGCTGGCAGCCATGTTGTGGCGCAAGCCCAGCGAGTGTCCCACCTCATGGGAGGAGACGAAGCGGATGAGGCTCCCCATCAGTTCGTCGTCGAAGGTCATGGTGCGTGCCCGCTTGTCGAGCGGTCCGCACTGCACCATGTACCACTTCTTGAGCAGGTTCATCACATTGTGGTACCAGCAGACGTGGCTGTCGATAATCTCCCCGCTGCGCGGGTCTACGATGCGGGGACCATAGGCGTTCTCCTGCTCGGACGGCAGGTAGCGGATGACGCTCAGGCGTGCGTCGTCCAGGCTCATCGTCGGGTCGTCGCCCCACTCGCGTGCCTGGATGGCGTTCTTGAAGCCGGCTGCCTCGAAGGCGGCGTTCCAGTCCTCGACGCCAGCCTTGAGATAAGGCACCCACTTCCTGGGCGTCGCCGGGTCGATGTAGTAGACGATGGGACGCTTCGGCTCGGTCAGCTCCCCGCGTCGGTAGGCAGCAGGGTCCTTGGGTTCAAGGCGGTAGCGGTGGATGATGTCCTCCCGGCGCGTCTTCTGCTGCGTGTCGGAGAAGAGGGTGAAGCCGTTCTGGAAGTAGCCCACCCGCTCGTCGGCAAAGCGCGGACGCATCGGTTCCCGCGGCAGGAGGACGATGCTCGTGTTGAGCTCCAGCGTGACGGCACCGCTCTGTGACGCCGGGAACTTGCCTGCAGACACGGCATAGGTGCGCAGCGTCTGTACCTCGGTGTTGATGGGATAGGTCTTGATGGTGTCGATGAAGGAGCAGTCGCGCTGCAGCGTGCCCACACTGACGGTCTTGCGGTCGGCAGTGTTGAGCCCCGTCAGCTTGGAGTCCTCGAGGAAGAAGGAGGTGACCTTCACGAGCCGTGCCCCGCCTTCGGGATTGCGCCCGACGACATCGAACCGCCCGATGATGGGGTCCACGGTGGAGGCACGCAGCGAGCGGGCAATGCGGTCGCCCTCGGGTGCGAACTGTGTCTGCACGTATTCGCGCAGGAAGAGCGTCTGCCCGTCATGCTCCTCCCAGTAGACGACGCTGTGGTTGACCTCCTCGCCGCTCAGCAGCTTGAACCCCTCAGGGACGGCAAGGAAGCGCGTCACGCTGAGCAGGTGCCGTCCCAGGAGCGAGTCGGGCACCTCGAGGTACCAGTCCTTGTCGATGTGGCGGACGGTGAACAGTCCGTGCTGTTCGCTGCCCCCTTTGGCAACCAGCTTGGTGTAAGCATTGTCTACGGACGTGGAGTCCTTTCCCGCCCCGTGTGCCGCCGGGGTCAGGAGCAGGCAGACAAACGCTGCCCGGAGAATCTTTCCAATCATGTCTTTTCTGTCTTTATCGTTCTGCCGACGGGTGAGGCCTCAGCCCCTGCCCCGCCGGTCGGTTCATGTCTGTTCATCGGGATTCGCGGGGGTCACGGTCCGCAGCGGCGGACCTCCCCGCTCCCCCTGTCATTGTCCCCTTGCCTGCCGGGTCACTCGTTGGGTGTCAGGTTGGGGTTCTTCGTACGCGCATCCTTCGGGAAGGGGATGACATAGAGCGACGACTGCGGGTCGAGCGTATACGTCTGCTGGGGCACGTCGGTCGTCACGACGGGGAAGAGGCGGGTGATGGTCCTGGCATACGCCGCCTCGGTGTTCAGCCGCTTCAAGTCCCAGAACCGGCTGAAGCCGAAGAGCAGCTCCTTCCGCCGCTCGTCGATGACCAGCCGCACGGCGTCCTCCACCGTTCCGGGGTCGGAGAGCACGGCGCCCTCGCCTGCAATGCGGTGCCTGCGCAACTCGTTGAGGGTCTCGACGGCACCTGCCGTGTCGCCCAGCCGTGCCTTCGCCTCCGCCAGGATGAGGTAGACTTCCGCCGTACGCATGCCCACCGCCATGTACTGGAACTTGGAGTAGGTGATGGATGCGTTCCACAGGGCGGCACCCGACCCCTCGTCGAAGTAGTAGACGCTGTTGCCCGTAGTCTTGAAGAAGAGGTTGAAACGCTGGTCGTCCGTCCCGAAGAGCTGCACCAGCTCGGGGCTAATCATGCCGTAGCAGTACGTCGGGTTGTCCGAGTAGCTGCCCATGTAGGCATAGTTGAGCACCTCGGGATTGCCGCCCTTGGCATAGCGTGTGTCCTTGAGCGGACCGCCGGCAGCCGCCAGCTCGTTGTAGTCGATGAGGTCGTCCTTCAGCGCCAGCGATGCCTCGGCAGCCTGACGCGCCTTCTCCCAGTCGCGGTGGAAGAGGTAGACGCGCGCCGCCAGCGCATGGCCGAAGGCTTTCGACGGGTGGTAGACGTTCTCCGGCTCCTCCTGCAGCAAGGGGAGTGCCTCCTCGATGTCGCGGATGATGAAGTCGTAGACGGCAGCCACGGTCGACTTGGCGGGGGTCACCTCCAGGTCATAGCGGTCCATGATGGCGATGCCCGGGTCGCTCCCGGCGGTCTCGGGGTCATACGCCCGGGCGTAGGTGTTGACCAGGATGAAGTGGTCCCACGCACGCAGGATGCGTGCCTCGGCACGTGCCAGCTCCTTCAGCGAAGCGTCGCCCCGGCTTTCGCCGACGAGCGAGATGACTATGTTCGAGCGCAGGATGTAGCTGTAGCAGTTGGCGTAAAGGTTGTTGTCGCTCAGCTCCAGCCGGTCGCCGGCAGTGTTGAAGGTCATGTTGATGCCGTCGTAGGTGATGAACTCGTTGCCGATGATGTTCGATTCCTTCGCCCACACGTTGTCGCTCAGCAGGGCGAAGGACGTGGGGTAATAGGCGCGGTTGGGCAGGACGACCAGGTCGTAGTACGTCTCGGTGGAGTCGACGGTCTGCTGCCCCTTCGGGGTGATGTCAATGTAGTGCTCGCATGCGGTGAAGGCCAGCAGCATGCAAACGAGGAAGATATGAGTCAGTGTACGCATAGGATTCAGGATGTCTGGGGGTTAGAAACTCGTGGAGATGCCGAAGGAGTAGGTCGTCGGCAGTGCCATGGAACGCGAGCCGGTGTTCAGCCCGTAGCTCTCGGGGTCGATGTGGCTGCCCGCCTTGCACCAGGTGAGCAGGTTGTCCGCCTGTACCCTCACCCGCAGCGAGGTCAGTCCCAGGCGGCGGCATGCCGCGTCGGGGAGCGACCAGCCCAGGCTCACGCTGCGCAGCTTCACGTAGTCGGCGTCCTTCACGTTCAGGTCGCCGTAACGCCACCAGCTGTCGAAGGTCGAGGCGTAGGTGCGGTTCTCGACGGGCATGTCCAGGTAGAGGCGCACCCTGTCGGCGGGTGTCCCGGTGGTCCAGCGTTCGGTGATCTCCTTGACGGTCTGCGTGCCCATCTGGTCGCTCATGCTCGCCACGGCATCGCGCAGCTTGTGCCCGCCACCGAAGACGAAGAAGGCGTTGAAGTCGAAGCCGCGCCACTTCACGCGCCAGGTTGCGGAGCCATGATACTTGGGCGTGAGCGTGCCCATGTTGACCAGGTCGTCGGTACCCTTGAGCGACGTGGTGATCTCGTCCACGGTGCCGTCGTCGTTGAACGTTACGAGCGGGTTGCCATCCTTGTCGAGTGCCACGGGATAGCCGTTCTCGATACTGCCGATGCGGTATGCCCACAGGGTGTTATAGCTCGTCCCCTCGATGAAGTAGTTGGTCGGTGCCTGGATGAAGCTGGTGGCGGACGCGGTCTCATCGTGGTCGACACGCAACATCTTGTTCCTGTTGTACGCGAAGTTCAGGTCCAATCCCATCTGCCAGTCGTTCCGGTCGAGCAGGTCGGCAGAGAGCGACAGCTCCACACCGCGGTTGCGCATCTCGCCGTTGTTGATCACGCGCGACTTGGTGCCGATGGTCGGGTCCATGTAGCGGCGCACGAGCAGGTCGGACGCCTGCCGGTTGTAGTACTCGATGCTTCCCCGCAGGCGGCCTGTCCACAGACGGAAGTCGACGCCCAGGTTGAGCGTGGCGGTCTTCTCCCAACGGAGCTTCGGGTTGGGCAGGTCGTCGTCGTCGAAGGTCAGGTAGTTGGTCCGTATCGGGTTGCTCTGTGTCTTCTGCTTGACGATGAAGTAGGTGGTCGAGCTTTGGTCCACATTGCCGTTAATGCCGTAGGTGGCGCGCAGCTTCAGGTGGTCGAGCCAGCCGGCGTCCTCCAGAAAGGCTTCTTCCGAGAGCGCCCACGAGCCTCCCACCGACCACAGCGGGTGACGCTGGTTGCGGATGTCGAGTCCGAACAGGTCCGCCTGGTCCCAGCGGATGCTGCCCGACAGGTTGTAACGGGAGCGGTACGAGTAGTTGGCATTGGCATAGAACGAGGCATAACGGTGGCGCACCTCACGGAGCGTGCTGGGCAGTCCGCCCAGGGTAATGCGGTTGCCCGAGAGGGCGCTCGTCCCGATGCCGTCCTCCAGCTCCTGCCAGTCCATGACGGCAGAGGCGAGCGTCTGCGGGTCGTAGCCGTAGAAGAGTTGTGTGAGCGTTTTGGGAATCTTGTTCTCACGGAACTCCAGACCGGTGAGGGCGGTCACCGAATGGTCGCGCCACGAGTAGTCGAAGTCGAGCTGGTTGCGGAGCGTGTAGCGACGGCTGCCCACCTCGGTCTGGTAGAGCCTGCCGCCGGCAGGCAGCAGCGCCGTACCCGACTCGTCGACCATGCTGTTGTGGGTCATGCGCATCAGGTAGGAGTCGGCGGTATCGAGGGTCTCGCTCTCGCCGTAGTTCCATTCGTACTGGTACATGAAGTTGTAGCGGAACATCTTCAGGAACTTCGCCTCGAGGCTGACGAAGGGGCGCAGGCTGACGTCGTGCGCACGGGTCGTGCCCTCCTGCAGGGCGTCGAGCACGTTGAAGCCGAACGACTTGTAGGGTTCCGTCCCCTCGTGGGCTGCCACCACGCTGCCGTTGTAGGCACTGCCGGCGTATCCGCCCACATTGACGTAGGGACTGGTATAGCGGCTGCCGTCCGGAGAGAGGATGCGCTCGTAGCGTTGCTGGAGGTTGTAGGACGTGTAGAGGGTGTTGGCAGTCTCGTTCCGGTCGAGCGAAGCGTCAATGCCCAGGTTCACTCCCAGCCAGGGCGTGACGGCATAGTGGGACTTGTAGTAGAGCGAGAAGCGCCGTCCCCCGTCGCTGATGACACGGCCGCGCTCCTGCTCGTAGCCGAAGGAGGCGTAGTGGTTGTTCCCGCCGTTGCGGTGGGAGAGGCTGACGTTGTAGCGTTGGGTCAAGGCGGTGCGCCAGGCGTGGTCACGGTACTCACGGTAGTAGTCGTTGCCGCGCCACTCGGCAAGCGTGGCGTCCACCTCGGCTGCCGTCAGGGTGCCGTTCTCCCGGTCGAGGTAGAGCTGGAAGAGCGGGTTGTAGTAACCCGAACGGTAGGACGAGAGGAAAGCCTCGGCACTGCCCGTCTGTGCCACCTGGTCGTCAAAGACCGCCGTCTGGTAGTCCATGATTTCCGCCGTGGAGGCAAGCCCCAGGTTGGAGAATGAGGGCTTGGTGGTGACGAACCAGTCGGCGTTGATGTGCACCGCGGTCTTCTCGCCGCGCGCCTGTTTGGTCGTGACCACGATGACGCCGTTGGCTGCCAGTGCGCCGTAGATGCTGGCGGCGGCAGCGTCCTTGAGCACGGTGATGCTCTCCACGTCATAGGGGTTGATGTCGTTGAGCGTCATGGTGGTGGGCATGTCGTCAATGACGATAAGGGGCTGCGTGCCCACCTCGCTGGAGAAGGTGCCGACGCCGCGCAGGATGGGCGACATCTCGCCCGTGTTCGCGTTCAGGTTCAGCTGGAGGCCAGCCACCTTGCCTTCGAGGGCGGACGCCAGGTCGGTGTGCATCTGCTCGTTGAGCGCCTCGGCATCAACGAAGCCGTAGGAGGCGGTGGAGCGTTCCTTGCTGATGCGCTGGTAACCGGTCACGACGACCTCGGACACCAGCCGGTGGTCCTCCTCGAGCGTGATGAGCAGGTCGTCGGCACCCAGGCGCACGCGCACCTCGCGCTCCTTCCTGCCGATGTAGGACACACGCAGGACCACATGGTCCTCTCCGCTACGGATGCGCCCGATGCGGAAGTATCCGTTCACATCGGTTGCCATGCCGCGGCGGCTGTCCGTCAGCATGACGTTTGCCCCGATGAGGGGCTCTCCCTGCTCATCGACCACCCGTCCGGCGACAAAGCTCTCGCGCACATCGCCGGTGGACGGCTTCACGCGGATGAGGTAGACCCCGTCGCGGTAGGTACAGGTCAGTCCGGTGCCTTCGAGCAACGCGGCGATGACATCGCCCACCTCGCGATTGGTGAACGAACAGGCGCGGCAGCGGATGCCGGCGGCACGGTCGGTATCATAGACCAGTTGGACGTTGCTCTGTCTGATGATTTGCTGGAACGCCTGGTCGAGGTTCCCTTCCCCGAGCTTCAGGCTGACTTGTTGCGCCCGGCAGGGCAGCAGCGAGGCCAGGCCGACGCCGAGCAACAGGGTCGCACGGGCGAGGCTTTTCCCGGAACAAGCAGGAGTAGTCGTAGATTTCTTTCTCATATATATAGAACGTATTAAGGGGTAATCACGATGTTGCGGCCCTCGATGCGGAAGGTCAGACCCGTCGTCGCCTCGTAGCTGCGCAGCAGGACGCGGATGTCCTCGTGGCGGTTGAGCCGTCCCGAGAGACGGATGCGACGTGCCTCGTCGGAACGGAACACGGGGGTGAAGTCGTACCAGCGGGCGAGCGTGGTCATGATGCTCTCCAGCGTCTGTCCGCGGAAGACAAAGCGGTGGTCCACCCACGCGGTGTAGACCGACGGGTCGACGGTGGTGACGGTCGTGTGCCCGTCGGCGTCACAGGTCAGCAGCTCCGACGGACGGAGACGCACCGTCTGTCCGCCTTGTGCGGAACGGAAACCGATGCTGCCGCTCACGAGCACGGCGGCAAAGGGGCTGTCGGCGTAGTCGGTCACGTTGAACCGTGTCCCGTAGACGGTGATGTCGCCCCGTCCCGTGCGGACGATGAAAGGCTTGCGGGCGTCGTGCGCCACCTCGAAGTACGCCTCGCCCTGCAGCTCGACGCGCCGTTCGCTCCCGGTGAAGTGGACAGGATAGCGCAGGCGGGTCATCGAGTTGAGCCGCACCTTCGTGCCGTCGGGCAGGACGTAGGCATATTCCCCTCCGGCAGGGATGTCGAGCGTGTTGTACGCCGACGGGGCGTCGCCGGCGGCAGCCGTCCGGTGCAGGGAGTCCGTGAGGGCACGTACGTCCGCGCCGGTCATCTCCTCCAGCTCGAACTGCCGTCCGTCAGCCAGCGTCAGGGTCGCCACCGCACGCCCAGGCTGTATCTCGATGGGCGCGAGGGCAGCCGTACGTCCGTCGGCATCCTCCCGTCCGTCCGTGCCCTGCCCGACGAAGAGCACGGCGAGCACGAGGCAGGCAGCGGCAGCAACGGCGAGGGAGACACGCCCCCACAGGCGGCGCAGGCGCCGTCGGCGTAGCTCCCGACTGAAGCGGTCCGCCATGCGGCGTCCGTAGCCGGAACGTTCCAGCTCCAGCAGGCGGTCCGCCGGGCAGTCTTCATCGAGGCGACGGAAGGTCGCGGCATTGGCTTCCGATGCGGCGAGCCAGTCGTCAAGCTTGCGGTTCTCTGCGTCCGTCAGGGGTTCGCCCAGCAGACGGGCGGTGAGCAGACGGGCATATTCTTGAGGTGTTTCCATGTGTCAGGACAGTTTGGTTGTGAAGATTTGTCACTAAGTAGACTTCCGTCGTGACAGAATCGTATGACAAGAGGGTGCATTTTTAACATTCCGACATGCGGAAGGACCCGTCCGCCGGACACAGTCCACGCTGGGGAGCGTCCGTCCGTGTGAAAGGAACGGCACCGACGGATGAGGCGGAAGGGGTTACAGGGAGGCTCCCCCGAGCAGGAACAGCAGGAGGAGGAAATCGTCCTTCGAGAGGAGGTCCGACAGACGCTTGAGGGCACGGTACTTCACCGTCCGCACGGTGTTGAGCGACAGCCCCAGGGCGTCGGCAATCTCGGGCATGCTCTTCCCCTCCAGCGACAGGCGGAGCACCTCGCGGCTCTGAGGCGAGAGACGGCGGAGGGCATCGGCAATGAGCTGTGCGCTCTCTGCCTCCACGATGCGGCGGAAGAGGGAGCTGTCGTCAGGGATGTCGCCGTCGCCCGCTGCCTCCAGGGGCAGGGCACGGTGGGAGCCGAACGCGTCGTAGTGGCTGACAATGACGTTGTGGAGGATGGTAAAGAAGTAGTTGCGCAGCGACTTCACCCGCCCTGCCGTACGGCGGTAGGTCCACAGACGGATGTATGCCTCTTGCAGGAAGTCGTCGATGGCGTCGGGGTCGTCGACGTAACGGCTTGCAAAGACACGGAACACGGCTGAGTTCGCTTCGATGAACTGCCTCATGCAGCGTTCGTCCCATAAGGAAAGGTCGGCGGGAAGGTCGGTGCTCATGTGTTTAAGGGTCTCTCTTCTAGGGTGGTCGGATGCAAAGATACGGAAGATTCATGAAGAAAGGGGCTGCCGCCGGGTTTATCTTTTCCTTTTCACGGACGGACGCCGCCTCTCCCCTCTCCTCCGTCGTCCCTCCCCGCGCACTCCCCGCATGACTTTTCCTTGACAAAAACCATCGCTTCCCCACGTCGTTCCGCCCGTCATCACACCCCCGGAAGACAAAACTCCGGCACGCCCGGCAGAAGCTAAACGAGCGCAGAAAGCCGTTCGCGTATCTCACTGATTATCAATACTCAAATGAATACCGTCGTACGGACGTGTCCGTACCGTCGTGCGGACGCGTCGCCACGCTCGTGCGGACACGTCCGTACGAACGTAGGAACACGTCGGTACGAAACGGGGGATGCGTCCGCACAAAACCGGGGATGGGACAGGTGGCTTCCGCTGGTCCGAAGCCGGGGGAAAGGCGGTGCGTCCGTGGGTGAGAAAAAAGGGGACAGACNCTCACTGATTATCAATACTCAAATGAATACCGTCGTACGGACGTGTCCGTACCGTCGTGCGGACGCGTCGCCACGCTCGTGCGGACACGTCCGTACGAACGTAGGAACACGTCGGTACGAAACGGGGGATGCGTCCGCACAAAACCGGGGATGGGACAGGTGGCTTCCGCTGGTCCGAAGCCGGGGGAAAGGCGGTGCGTCCGTGGGTGAGAAAAAAGGGGACAGACGGACGGGAAGCAACGGGCGCGGAATGCCGGCAGGCGCCGTCCGTCGGTCTGCCGGGAAAGGGACGGGGAAACCCGGCGGCACGTGCAGGACGGACCGCAGAAATGCTCCGAACGCTTCCGCCGAGCGTTTTCCTTTCGTAACTTTGCCCTCCTGAAACCAACGAAACACCGACATGAACCACCTGCTGAACCCTCGCCTCACCCTGCTCCTGCTGCTCGTCTGCCTGACGGGCTCCGCCAGTGCGCAACCCCTCGCCCAACGGCTGCAACGCCTGCTGGGAGAGCCTGTCCTGCGGCAGTCGGAAGTGGGCATGGCGGTCTATGACCTCGACGCGGACACCCTCGTGTTCGCCCACCAGGCGGAGAAGCTCTACCGCCCGGCGTCGGTGCAGAAGCTCGTGACGACCCTCACTGCCCTCACCCGGCTGGGGACGGACTGCGAGGTGCGCACCGACGTGTTCGCCGACGGCGCGGTCGATGCCGACGGGACATTGCAGGGCGACCTCTACGTGCGCGGCGGCTTCGACTCCGAGTTCGGCGACGCGGACATGGAACGCCTGGCGGACTGCGTGGCACGTGCCGGCATCCGCTGCATCAGCGGACGGCTCGTGGGCGACGTGTCGATGAAGGACTCGCTCTACTACGGCGAGGGATGGTCGTGGGACGACGCCCGGTTTGACTTCCAGCCCTGCCTGACACCGCTCGTCTACCGGCGCGGGTGCGTCCGTGTGACCGTCCGCCCGACGGCACGGGGCGAGGAACCCGTGGTGACGGTCGAGCCGGCGTCCGACTGCTACACGGTGGACAACCGCGCGGTGAGCCATGTGCCCGGGGCGGGACGGCTCGTCGTGACGCGCGACTGGATGTACCAGAGCAACGCCCTGCTCATCCGGGGCAATGCCGCACGGAGGGTGGAGCGCGAGGTGCCGCTCTTCGCGCCCGAACAGTATTTCCTCTCGGTCCTTGCCGACCGCCTGCGGGCACGGGGCATCGAGACCGGGGTGACGGACCTGGGCAGGGTGCCCGAGGGGGCACGGAGGCTGGGCGGCACCGCCCGTCCGCTGACCGACCTGGTGCGCCGCGCCCTGAAGAAGAGCGACAACCTGGCTGCCGAAGCCGTGTTCTACCGACTGGCGCACAGTCTCCACCCCGAGCGTCCTGCGACGGCAGCGGACGGCGCGGAGGTCATCGGCACCGCCATCCGTGCGCTGGGACGCAACCCAGAGGACTACAACGTGGCGGACGGCAGCGGCGTGTCGCTCTACAACTACCTGTCGCCCGACCTGCTGCTCGCCTTCCTCCGGAGCGCATACCGGGACCCGCAGGTGTTCGCCGCCCTGTGGGACGCCCTGCCCGTAGCCGGGGTCGACGGAACCCTCGCCCACCGCATGAAGGCTTCGCCTGCACACCGCCGCGTGCGTGCCAAGACGGGGACGCTGACGGGGGTCAGCTCGCTCGCCGGCTATGCCCGGACGGAGGACGGACGGATGCTCGCCTTCGTCATCATCAACCAGAACGTGCTGCGGGGTGCCCGTGCACGTGCCTTCCAGGACAAGGTCGCGCGGGAACTGGTGGTCAAAGATTGAAAAATATGTTAACTAACATACGCAGAAATTTGGCAGTCGGGTGAAAGGGTCGTACCTTTGAGATCGGACAGACACGTTGCCTGCCTGATAAACGTATGGCTATGCATGAATCCGGTTTAGGTCTTGATTTAGGAGACTCGCGCGTCATCACCGTGGGTGTCATCCTCGCTGTTGCCGTAGCGGGCGTGATGCTGCGTGCCCTCGTCCGGGTATGGACGGACGAGCTGCTGACGCGCCGTGCCGCCCTCCTCTGGACCGTGGTCATCGTGTGCATCCCTCTGGTGGGTGCGCTCTCCTGCCTCTCCCTCTATCACCCGGACGACGAGGACGGAGAAGACGGGGAGGTCATCGACGAGGACGACTGACCACATGTAGGTATCCGCCCTGCTGAATATACCTATTTCTAGGTATTGTACATTCCCTTTGTTTCCCCCATCTTTGCACGTTGGACCGACGGGCACGTCCGTCGGCCGGACTCCTCTCAACATACAATACATACTTAAAAACGATAAGCTTATGAAGATTGCTAAGATTACGGGACGTGAGATCCTCGATTCACGTGGAAACCCGACTGTCGAGGTGGAAGTAGTGTTGGAATCGGGCGTCATCGGACGCGCATCGGTGCCCTCCGGCGCTTCGACGGGCGAACACGAGGCTTTGGAACTGCGTGACAAGGACCCCAAGCGCTACGGCGGCAAGGGTGTGCTCAAGGCAGTGGAGAACGTGAACAAGGTCATCGCCCCGGCACTGGTGGGCTGCTGCGTGTATGAGCAGCGTGCCATCGACCGGAAGATGCTCGCCCTCGACGGCACGAAGACGAAGTCGAACCTGGGTGCGAACGCCATCCTGGGTGTTTCGCTCGCCGTGGCAAAGGCGGCTGCCAACAGCCTGAACCTCCCGCTCTACCGCTACATCGGCGGGGTGAACACGTACGTGATGCCCGTCCCCATGATGAACATCATCAACGGTGGCTCGCACAGCGATGCGCCCATCGCCTTCCAGGAGTTCATGATTCGTCCCGTGGGTGCGCCCTCGTTCCGCGAAGGTCTCCGCATGGGAGCAGAGGTGTTCCATGCCCTGAAGAAGGTGCTGCATGACCGCGGCCTGAGCACGGCTGTGGGCGACGAGGGCGGCTTCGCTCCTTCGCTGGCAGGCACCGAGGACGCGCTCGACAGTATCATGGCTGCCATCCGCGCGGCAGGCTACGAGCCGGGCAAGGACGTGATGATCGGCATGGACTGTGCGTCCTCGGAGTTCTACAAGGACGGGCTGTATGACTACACCATCTTCGAGGGTGCGAAGGGCAAGAAGCGTACGGCTGACGAGCAGATTGCCTACCTGGAGGAGCTCATCAGCAAGTATCCCATCGACTCCATCGAGGACGGCATGAGCGAGAACGACTGGGCCGGCTGGAAGAAGCTGACGGAACGCATCGGCGACCGTTGCCAGCTGGTGGGCGACGACCTCTTCGTGACGAACGTGGACTTCCTCTCCAAGGGCATCGCCGAGGGTTGTGGCAACTCCATCCTCATCAAGGTGAACCAGATTGGCTCGCTGAGCGAGACGCTCGATGCCATCGAGATGGCACATCGCCACGGCTACACCACGGTGACCTCGCACCGCTCCGGCGAGACCGAGGACGCCACCATCGCAGACATTGCCGTCGCCACGAACAGCGGACAAATCAAGACCGGCTCGCTGAGTCGCTCCGACCGCATGGCGAAGTACAACCAGCTGCTCCGCATCGAGGAGGAACTGGGCGACCTGGCGGTCTACGGTTACAAACGCATCAAGTAACAGTGCAACACTGACTTTTTTCTTTATCCATTTCTTAGGCAGGCGGTGTCTCCCGGATGCGGGGGACGCCGCCTTGTTTTTCAGCGGACGGGTGAAGGCTGCGTGCGGGCAAAAAAAGAACCTGCAAAGGGGCGCAGCCCGTGCGCTCTCCTTGCAGGTTTTTCCGCCGACGACTACAGGGTCACGGCGTACCGATTGTCAATGTCTTATTTGTAGGACTTCTGATAGATGCCCAGTACTTCTTCGTCGGTCAGCGGACGCGGGTCGAGGGTGAAGAGTCCGCCCATGGTGTGACGCGCGTTCTGTACCATCTTCGGCAGGTCCTCCTCCTTGAGTCCCCAGTCGCTGAGCTTGATGCCGTAGACCCCGCACTCCTTCTGCATGCGCACCAGTGCGTCAATGAAGTCGCTCGGACGGTTGCTCTTGATGCCGAGCATGACATCGGCCATCTTCATGTAGCGCTTCATGCAATCGTTGCGGAAGGTTTCGAAGTAAGCTTCGCTCAAGGCTATGAGTCCGGCGCCGTGAGGGAGCTGGGGATAGTATGCGCTCATGGCGTGCTCGAGCGAGTGCTCCGAGATACAGCTTGATGTGGATTCGACCATACCGGCGAGGGTGCTTGCCCACGCCACCTTGGCACGAGCCTTGAGGTTACGTCCGTCCTTGACGGCAACGGGGAGGTATTTGTAGAGCAGGCGGATGGCTTCAAGGGCGAAGAGGTCGCTGATGGGTGTCGCACAGTTGGCGATGAAGCCTTCGGAGGCATGGAAGAATGCGTCGAAGCCCTGGTAGGCGGTAAGGTGGGGCGGAATGGAGACCATCAGTTCGGGGTCTATGATTGAGAGCGTCGGGTAGGTCAGGTCGCATCCGTAGCCTATCTTCTCCTGAAGCTCCTCGTTCGTCACCACTGTCCAGGGGTCGGCTTCGGTGCCTGTGCCTGCGGTGGTGGGAATGGCAATGATGGGGAGTGCGCGTGTCACGGGCTTGCCTTTACCGCTGCCCGAGGTGATATAGTCCCAGTAGTCGCCTTCGTTGCATGCCATCACGGCGATTGCCTTGGCGGAGTCGATGGAGCTTCCGCCTCCGAGGCCGACCACCATGTCGCACTTCTCGTCGCGGCAAAGCTGGGCTGCTTCCATGACGTGCTGTTTGATGGGATTGGGCAGTACCTTGTCGAAGACCACGCTTTCCACGCCGTTCTCCTTCAGGTAGCGTTCCACATTGCCCAGGTAGCCATACTTCCGCATTGACGTACCCGCGGAGATGACGATGAGTGCTTTCTTACCCGGCATCTTTTCAGTTGCCAACTTCTTGATCTCGCCACAGCCGAAGAGTATCCTCGTCGGTATGTGCATACTGAATATTGAATTGCTGGTCATGGTAGTTACCTATTATAGTGATAGCACAAAGCTACTAAATAAATCATAAGTTGTACAGGAAATCACACTTTTTTTTCATTGTGGCTACATTTTCATTACCACGGCGACAGGATGCCGCCCCCTGCCCCGGCGGAGGGTCAGTCCGGGTCGCCGGCGTAGTCGGTCGGGGAGACGCCGTAGTACTGCTTGAAGCTCTTGCTGAAGTAGTGCGGGTCGCTGAACCCGACGGCGTAGGCTATCTCGGCGATGCTGTTGCGGCGCTCCTTCAGCAGGCGGGCGGCACGGGTCATGCGCGCCTCCTTGATGTAGAGGATGGGCGACTTGCCGGTGAGTGCCTTGAGCTTGCGGAAGAAGACGGTCCTGCCGAAGCTGAAGTGCTCCACGAGCTGCTCCACGGAGAGGTCGGGATTGTCCAGCTCGCGGTCGATGAGGGCGTCGAGCTTCTCCAGGAACTCCCGGTCGCCCGCGGTGAGGGTGTCCGACGGACGGTCCGCCTCCGGCTCGTCGGGCACGGGGGTGCGGTGGGGGTTGCCGTAGTAGGCTTGCAGACGTTTGCGCCGCTCCAGCAGGTTGTCCACCTGGGCACGCAGGTAGGAGATGCCGAAAGGCTTGACAATGTAGGCGTCGGCTCCTGTCTCCAGCCCCCGGAGGCGGTTGTCGGAGTCTGCCTTTGCGGTGAGCAGGACGACGGGGATGTGGCTTGTGCCGATGTCGGCGCGCAGCTCGCGCAGGAGCGACAGGCCGTCACGGCGCGGCATCATGATGTCCGTCAGGATGATGTCGGGCATGAGGGTACGTGCCGACGCCAGGCCTTCTTCGCCGTCACGGGCTTCCACGACGCGGAAGTCGGGGCTGAACACCTCGGCGATGAAGCGGCGCAGCTCGTCGTTGTCCTCCACGATGAGCATGCTGCTGGAGGCGGTCTCCTCGCCGGATTCAGGGGCGGCAGGCTGCGGACACGCCGGCACGGACGTCGGGACGGAGGGCGCCGTCGCGTCCGTCAGCAGAAACTCCGTGTCCTCCGGGAAGTGGTCCCTGCCCGGAGGAAGCGTCACGGTGAAGCAGCTCCCTTCGCCGGGACGGCTCCGCACGCCGATGGTGCCGCCGTGAAGCTCCACCAGCTCCTTGGTGAGCGCCAGCCCGATGCCGGTGCCCGGGATGCCCGTGAAGTCGGGACCGGGCGAGGTCTCGAAGCGTCCGAAGATGGTCCGCAGCTTCTGCGGGCTGATGCCCACCCCCTCGTCGGTGACACGGATGACGGCGGCGCCTCCGTCGGTTGTCAGCTCCACGCGGATGGCACGATGCTCAGGGGTATACTTGAAGGCATTGGACAGCAGGTTGCCCACGACCTGTTCCATCTTCTCGGCGTCGCACCACACCCACACGTCGCCGGAGGGATGTCCGTAGCTCAGACGGATGTCGCGCTTCTCGGCGAGCAGGCGGAAGTCGGCGACCGTCCGCTCCAGCAGCGAGGAGAGGTCGAGCCGGCGCACGTAGAGCTTCAGGCGGTTGTCCTGGAGCTTGTTGAAGTCGAGTATCTGGTTGACGAGCCTCAGCAGACGGTCGCTGTTGTGCTTCACCGTCAGGAGGCGGCCGCGTACATCGTCGGTCAGCGGCGAACGGGCGAGCATGTACTCCAGCGGACCGGAGATGAGCGTCAGCGGGGTGCGCAGCTCGTGGGACACGTCGGTGAAGAACTTCAGCTTGAACTGTGCCATCAGCTCCTCACGCTCCGCCTTGTCCTTCAGCCGGTAGAAAGCGCGGTAGAGACGGAGCACCAGCACGAACAGCCCGACGACTCCCGCCGTGTAGAGCAGCCATGCCCAGGGTGTCTGCCAGAAGGAAGGCAGCACCTCGACTGCCAGCGTCTTCTCGTTGTCGCGCCACACGCCCTCGCTGTTCGTGGACTTCACGCGGAAGGTGTAGTGCCCCGGCGGCAGGTTGGTGTAGGTCGCCTCGCGGCTCTCCCCGACGTAGCGGTACTCGCGGTCGAAGCCGTCGAGCCGGTAGGCGTACTGGATGTCCTCGGTGTTCGACATGTCAAGGGCGGCGTAGCGGATGCCGACGGTGTGGATGCCGTGGGGGATGCACACGAGCGACGTGTGGTTGAGCGTGTGCCGCAGGATGCCCGTGCTGTCGCCGGGGGAGACGGTGCGGTGGTCCGTCACGAGGGCGGACAGGCGGATGGTGGGGGTGAAGGTGTTCTTGAACACTTCCGCGGGGTTGAAGTAGAAGATGCCCTTCGTCGTGCCCAGCTGTATCTGTGTCCCGGCAAAGGTGCCCGCACCCTCGCTGAACTGGATGTTGAAGGCGGTGAAGTCGTTCTCATAGTGCTCGAAGGTCGCGTCGGCAGGACGGTACTTGATGAGTCCCTTCTCGGTGGCGAGCCAGAGGTTGCCCCGGTCGTCCGGACGGATGGCGTAGATGATGTCGGCTATCAGCCCGTCGGCGTGGGTGTAGGCACGGAACGACGCCTTGCCCCCGCCGAAGGAGGTCAGCTCCTGCAGTCCCTGTCCGAAGGTAGCGGCGAAGACCCCGCCCCCGGGCAGGCAGTCCACCATGTGCACGTCGCAGTGGTCGAGGCAGCGGGTCCAGCGGATGTCCGACGGACGGCTGAAACTGCCGTCGCAGGCGAGCGCACCGACGGTGGACGACACCCAGATGCGTCCGCGACTGTCCTCGCTGACGTGGCGCAGCTTGTAGTAGTGGCGCAGGGGGAAGCTCTTCAGCTCGTTGCGGGCATGGAGGAAGCGCAAGCTGCCGTCGGACTGGAAGCGTACGAGGTTGAGCCCGCCGCCGTAGGTAGCCACCCAGACGCGCCCGCGGCTGTCCTCGAACAGGTGGTAGACCTCGTCGCAACTCAGGCTGTAGGGGTCGACCGACGAGTGGGTGTAGTGCTCCGTCCGGAAGCGTCCTTCGCCCGACGGACGGAGGCGGTAGATGCCCTGCCCCTTGGTCGACACCCAGATGTCGCCGTCGCGGTCCTGCATCACGGCGTAAACCCTGGCAAAGCGCGTGGCTGCGCTCTCACGGGAGACGATGCGTCCGGCGGACGGGTCCAGCCTGCCCAGCAGATGCTTGTAGGGGTCGAGCACGAGCAGCTCGTTGTTGCGCGTGCCTGCCCAGGTGCGTCCCTGACGGTCGACCAGGAGGGCGCGCACCTCGTTCCCGGGCGACTCGGGGTCGTCGGCATCGAGGGGCAGGAGGTGGAAGAAGGCGTGCTGGAAGGTAATCTTCGTCAGTCCGCCCAGGAGGGTACTCATCCAGAGGTTCCCCTGACGGTCGGTGCAGATGGAGAAACAGCGGTCGTTCGAGCGCCACTCATGCGTCCGCTGGGCAGGGTTGAAGGGCACGAGGGTGTTCGACGGACGGTCATACCATGCCAGCCCGCCACCCTTGGGGTGGACCCAGAGGATGCCGTTGGCGTCTTCCGCCAGGAGTACGCCCGTCTCGGTGGCAAGCGGACGCCCGTGCTCGTCGCGCATGAGGAAGTGGGTGAAGCGGCGGTGCGATGGGTCGAACAGCCCGATGCCGAGGGAGGCATACTCCAGCCAGGCGAGTCCGTGACGGTCGATGTACACCTTATATATATGGTCGTCCGCAGGTCCGCCGGGGGTGCGTGTCGAGAAGTGGAGGGTGTCGGAAGGGGTGGCGAGGAACAGCCCGTCGCCGTCGGTGGAAAAGAGCAGGCTGCCGTCCGCGCACCGGGCGATGTCGGTCACGGCGGCAGGGGTGGGCAGACGGTGGAGGGTGAGCCGGCGGGTCGCCTTGTCGCAGACGAACACGCGGCCGCTGTCGCCGGCAACGAGCAGGCGGCGTCCGTCTTCCATCAGCGTCCGCAGGGCAGTCTCCGGGGCACCGGGCAACCGGACGGGACGCAGCATCTCCGTCAGCGGGTCAAAGCGGAAGAGCCCCCGGGAGGAGAGTATCCACTCCTGCCCGCGGTCGTCGCGGTGGACGTCCGTCAGCTCGCCACACGACGCGAGGTTGACGGGCGGACGCAGGGCAAGCTGCTGGCTGTCGGCATCGTAAGAGGCACGGACAGCGGTGCCGTTGCCCAGGACCCAGACCACACCGCCGACAAGGGGACGGACGACGGCAGTCTGCGCGGTGCGGCGTCCGCCTGTCAGCGGAATGGGGAGGACACGCTCGTCGCGCGGGTCGAAGCGGTAGACGGAGTTGTCGTAGCACACGAGCCAGAGGCAGCCGACGGAGTCCTCGGTGATGGAGAGCACCCGTCCGCTGGTGAAGGGATGTGTGCCATCGGCGCCTGCCTTGAAGTTGCGGAAGGTGTAGCCGTCGAAGCAGCTCAGCCCGTTCCATGTGGCAAACCACATCACGCCCTCGCGGTCCTGGAGGATGTCGTGCATGAAGCCGTGCCCCAGCCCGTCCTTCGGACCGTAGGCTCGGACGGCATATTGCGGCAACGCTCCCGCCCGGCTGTGCCCGGACAGGGTGAAAAGGGTGAAAAGAATGTACAGACCCAGGTATATGCGGATTCTCATAAGCGTGTATCGTAACAGCTCGTAAAGATAACAAAATAATTGACAATTGACAAGGAACAATTGACAATTGCCCTTCGGCGTGAAGAACGAAACCGCAAGGCGGTGAATGTAGGGGCGACCTTTATCAATTGACAATTGACAAGGAACAATTGACAATTGCCCTTCGGCGTATGCCTGAATCCATCAGGCGGTGAATGCAGGGGCGACCGGTCTGGTCGCCCGGTCCAACGAACATCAATTGACAATTGTCAATTAAAACGTCGGTTTTAACATCACATTTTCCCGATTCGGCGTTTTCAGGTAACGCACATTTTCGCAATTTTGTCCCAATTAGAAAATCGTGCGTTAAATATTTTAAGATACGTCCTTCAGAACGCATCGAAATAAACCGTTATTCACATAATTATACCGTTTCTAACGCAAAAAAGGCATCCGACGAACCCATTTTCGCCGACGAAAGCACCGGTGACTGGCTTCGTACGGACGCGTCCGCACCACCGTACCGACGTGTCCGCACCGTCGTACCGACGCGTCCGTACGAAAACAGCCACCTGTCTCCACTTTTTAGCGACCGGAGGGGCACGATTCCGTGAGTGTGAAATTGCGTCCGTCCGTGTGAATAGACCGACAGAAGGGAATGCAGGACAAGGAACAGCGAGCAGAAGGACAGGAAAACGACAGAAAAGGCGTCAGGGTGCATTTGGCAAATCGCCCGAGAAGGGCCTTCCCGGTCACCAATCCGTATTTTGGTGCAGGGAAGCCCCTTCTCGGGCGATTCGTTTGACATTTTGACAAATTGACAGCCGCGTCGGAAGGCAGGCGCCGTCCGCCCGACACAGACGGGGTCAGACCGCCTTGCCGCGCCATCCGCCGCGGTGGATGTAGATGGAGCAGAAGACGAGCAGTGCCAGTCCGTAGATGTGCTCGGTCGTCCAGCAGACGGCGACGTCCGCGCGCAGCCAGTTGATGAGGACCACACAGTAGGCGACATAGACCACCTGGACGATGACCTCCAGCAGGAACGCCATCCGCGTGTTGCCCGTACCGGAGATGGACTGGAAATAGATGATGCCGGGGACGTGGAAGACGTACGCCGTGCACAGGACGAGCAGCGAGGGGACAGTCGCCGCCTGAAGCTCGGGGATGTTGGTGTAGATGCTGATGACCGCGGTGGGAAAGACTGCCACGAGGACACCCAGCCCGAGCACGAAGAGGTAGCACAGGCGGATGTGCTGACGGATGGTGGGCAGGACGGCGTCGGTCTTGCCGGCACCGATGAGGTTGCTCACCAGCGACCCGCACGTGGCGGCGAAGGCGGCGACAATCATGTAGAAGAATCCTGACACGCTGCGCACGACGTTCGACACGGCAAGCGGCTCCTTGCCCAGGTGCTCGACGAAGAGGAAGAAGAGGAACCACGTGGACAGCGTCAGGAAGCTCTGTATCATGGTCCAGAACGAGACGGTGAAGATGCTCCGCAGCGTACGCATCCGGAAACGCACGCGGTGGGCAAGCCCGTACTTGGCACAGTCGATGCGCCGTGTGGTGTAGACGATGAAGAAGACCAGCGACACCAGCTCGCAGAGCGACGAGCCGATGGCGGCTCCGGCGATGCCCAGGGCGGGGAAGCCCAGCTTGCCGAAGACGAGGATGTAGTTGAACACCACGTTCGACAGGACCATGACGACGGAGTTCAGCGTCAGGGTCTTCGTCTGGGTGGTGCCGATGTAGAATGCGCGGAACATCGCCGCGGCGAAGGAGAAGAAGAAGCCGAAGATACGCCAGTCGATGTAGCTCTCGGCTGCCGCACAGATGTCGGGGTCGTCGATGATGCGCTCCAGCAGCAGGGGCGAAAGCGCCTTGGTCAGCCCGAAGGCGAGCACGGCAAAGGCGAGGAGGAAGTAGAGTCCGTGGTAAAAGATGGCACCGACCTCCCGGTAGTTCTGTTCGCCGTTACGGCGTGCCATGATGATTTGTGCGCCCGCACTGAAGCCGAAGCCCATCATGAAGATGACGAGGTAGTAGACGCTGGCAATCGCCGATGCGCCCAGTTCGACTTCGCCGACCCGCCCCAGGAACGCGGTGTCGGTCATTCCGATGAGCTGCTCCATGACCAGGCTGATCAGGCAGGGATAGGCTATCTTCAGAATCTCTTTGTTGGTGTAAGCTGTCTTCATAGGTGTTATCTCGTGGAAATGCGGTGCAAAGATAATTGACAATTGACAATGCGCAATGGACAATGACCCTTCGGTGTGTCCCCCACCCTGTCAGGCGGTGAATGTAGGGGCCGCCTGATGGATTCATGGTCACAACGAAGGGACATTGTCAATTGTCCATTGTCAATTGTCAATTAACGCACGTTCAGTAGACCTCCAGCGTGACCCGTTCGGGGCTTTCCTCCGGTTGTTCGGGCAGCGGGGTGCCGTTGACCGACGACGAGGTGAAGCGGACGCCCTCGGTGTTCTTCAGGTAGTGGGCGTGCGGTGCCTCGCCGACGTGGAAGTCGTGGATGCGGACGTTGCGTATCGGGTACACCTCGTTACCGTCCATGAACACGGCGTAGTGGTCCGCCTTCTCAGCCTGGACGTGGCTGATGTGGAAGTCCTCATAGAGTGCCTGGTAGTTCCCCCCGCGGAAGCCGAAGTAGTTGGTCTCAAAGCGGAGTATGGCGCCCTTGGCGCGCTCCACCGTGATGCTGTCGACAAAGACGCGGCGGATGTAGCCGCCCCGGTCGCGGTTGGACTTGAAGTAGAGGGCGTTCTTGACCGTGCCTATCTCGATGTTGCTCATATAGACATCGGAGGCACCGCCGGACATCTCGCTGCCGATGCACAGTCCGTTGCACTCGGAGTGGAAGATGCAGTCGCGGATGACGATGTTCCGCGAGGGACGTCCGATGGAGCGGCCGTCGGTGTCGCGTCCTGACTTGATGGCGATGGCGTCGTCGCCGGTGCGAAAGGTGCAACGCTCGATGAGCACGTTCGACGTTCCCTCCGGGTCGCAGCCGTCGTTGTTGGGGAAGTGGCTGTCGATGGTCACCCCGCGGACGATGACATTGTCACAGAGCACCGGGTGGATGGTCCAGAAGGGGGAATCCTTGATGGTCACGCCCTCGATGAGCACGCGCGAGCAGCCCAGGGGCTGGATGCACGACGGACGCAGGACGGTGCCCTTGCCGAAGACGCGTTCCTGGACGGGCACGAGCTTGTCGCCCATCTCCCGCAGGCGGTCGCGGTCCGGTGCCTCAATCCGGCTCCATGCGGCGAACTCCTTGCCGCCCTGGGCGTCGATGGTGCCGCTGCCCGTGATGGCAATGTTGTTGGCATGGTAGGCATAAATCATGGGGGAGTGTCCGTACATCTCCGTGCCTTCCCAGCGGGTCAGCACCACGGGGAGGAAGTCGTCCGCCCGTCCGCTGAACTGCAGATAGGCGCCCTCGTCGAGGTGGAGGTTGACGTCGCTCTTCAGGCGCAGCGGTCCGTTGAGGGGGTAGTGTCCGGCCGTGACACGGACGGTCCCTCCGCCGAGCCACGAGCAGGAGTCGATGGCCTGCTGGATGACCCGGAGGCTCTCGTCAGCCTTTTCAGGCAGGCGGACGGTGAAGGTGCGGTCGGGGAAGGAGGTGGTGGCGATGCGGCTGACAATGGCCTCCTGCGGTGTCATCGGCTGACGGCGTGCCGGTCCGTCGTGGCGGTAGGTAAAGTCGTCAAAGGAGGCACTGCCCGCTGCCTGCCGCACGTTGTAGCAGTACAACCCCACGCGCACCCCCTTCCAGTTGCCGAACTCCATCGGGAAGGCGTCGCCCGCGGCGGTGAAGTTGCGGTTGTCGGTACTGTACAGCAGGGTGTAGCGGTTCGCCCGTGCGTCCGCCTGCAGACGGAGGTAGACGGTCGTCCCGCTGACGGGGAAGGAGGCAGCCTCCGTGCCCCCGTGTTCGAGGTAGAGGCGGGTGTCCGCTCCGTCGCGGCGGATGCCCAGCAGGCTGTTTGCCTTGCCGATGCAGGCGATGCCGCAGCGCTGTCCGTCCGCCAGGTCGTCAAAGTCCATGCGTACGGTCGCCGTGCCGCGGTAGCCCATAGTCTTCTGGGTGAGCGTATTGCGTGCCCGGCGGAAGTCGTCTGCCTGCAGGGCGTGGAGGGTGAGCGTGCCGGGACGTTCGGTCAGCGACCAGGCATCGTCCACGGGGTTGTGGTTGAACTGCCACTGCAATCCGAGCGACGGTCCGCTAAAGTCGTCATCGGTGCGGGGCACTTCGACGGGCACGTCACGGGTTCCCCGCGGCTTGGTCCACGATGCGACCGGTTCGCCGACACCGTTGCGGTCGATGTCCACGCCGACCACGGGCCAGTCATCCTCCCAGTGCATGGGTTGCAGGTGGACGACGCGTCCCAGCGGGTTGTACTGCTGGAAGTGGAAGAAGAACCATTCGCCCTCCGGCGTGTCGACCATCGCTCCCTGGTGCGGTCCGTTGATGTCGGTCGTGCCGCGTTCGAGCACCACGCGCTTCTCATAGGGGCCGTAGATGCTCTTCGAGCGCAGGACGGTCTGCCACCCCTTGGAGACGCCCCCTTCGGGGATGCTGAGGTAGTAGTACCCGTTGCGCTTGTGAATCTTCGTGCCCTCCGCCACCGGTCCGCGGTAGACGGTCCGTCCCTCGTCGAGCAGGCGGGTGCCGTCGGGGCTCATGCGGTAGATGATGATGGGGCCTGCGCCGTGGATGCTGCGTCCGAGGTACGCCTGTCCGTCATCGTCCCAGAAGGGGCACGGGTCTTCCCACTTGGGCACGTGGCAGACGTTCGTCAGGGGGCTCCACGGCCCGGCGGGGTCGGTGGCGTTGGTCATGAAGAGTCCCTCGTCGGGTGTGCAGAAGAAAATCCAGAACTTCCCGTCGTGGTAGCGGATGGCAGGTGCCCACGAGCCGCCGGCATAGCGTTCGTTCGTGTCCCAGCCCGGGAAGTCGAAGCGGCTGTAGACCTGGGAGAGGAGGCGCCAGTTGACCATGTCATCCGAGACGAGCACCTGCATGCCCAGGAAGTGGAAGTCGGAGGCGACCATGTAGTACTTCTCGCCCACACGGATGACGTCGGGGTCGGAGTAGTCGGCGTTGAGGATGGGGTTGATGTATGTGCCATTGCCCTGGTCGCCCCAGGTGTCGGGCGACGTCTGTTGGGCGGCAAGGGGGACGGACAGCGCCGTCATGCCCAGAAAGAGAGAGAGGAGTTGTTTCAGCATAAAAGTCGGGAATAAGGAGTAATGGGATCGCAGAGACGGCAGAAGCCTCCCCCACTCTCCCCGAGGAGAATGGAGGAGGCAGGAGAGAGCTTGTCTACTGCATGTTCAGTCTGCCAGGCGGGAGGCTTAATAGCCGGGGTTCTGCTCCACGTGAGCCTGGTTGAGGTCGATGGCGGCCTGCGGGATGGGGCGCAGGATCTTGTACTTGCCGTCGGGTCCCGTCAGCGCACTGAGCTCGACACCGTCCTCGTTGTACTCGGTGACGTACTCGATGAGCTTGTGCGTGCGCTTCAGGTCGGTCCAGCGGACGTACTCGCCTGCCAGCTCGCGGGCGCGCTCGTCGAGGATGAAGTCGATGGTAATGTCGGCAGCGTCGACGTGCATGGCTGTCTCGTAGCCACTCTTGATGGTTCCGGGACGCTGACGCAGGTTGTTGATCATCTCCGCAGCCTGCTGCATGTCGCCCTTCTTGTAGTAAGCCTCAGCGGCGATCAGGTAGGCTTCGCCCAGGCGTGCCAGGACAACGTCGTGCATGCTGCACGTGGTGCTCCGGTTGGCAATGGAGGTCTCGGTGTAGTCGTCAAACTTCTTGATGGCGGCGTTGCCGAAGTCCTGCGTCCGCCGGTCCTTGTAGGAAGCCGGCTGACCGTTGGACGGTGCGATGCCGCCCTCGGCGACGGTCTTGCTGACTATGGTCTCGGTCTTGATGCCGTTCGGGTCGTCGGCACGCCAGGCAGCGATGTCCTCGTCGGTCGCCCAGGCGGGAGCATAGTAGTAGAGTATCTTCGACGTCGGGTTGGTGTACCAGTCGAAGTATGCCTCATGGAACTCCAGCATGAAGGTCTGCTCCAGTCGGCCGTCTCCGCGCGTGTACATCTGCTGGAGACGGAGGGACGGTGCGAAGTTGCCGTCAATCGCCTTGTTGCGTGGCTTCTCGGAGCCACCCTGGTAGGCGCCGAACTGTGCCTGCTGGTAGGACCCGTCGTCAACGGGGTTCTCCACGGCGGAGCTGCTGTACTGCACGCTCCAGAACAGTTCGTCGTTCTCTTCGTTATTGACGTCGAACGCCTCCTCGATGGAGAGCGCGGGAAGCTCCCCGTTGATGGCCTGCCGGGCATAGGTCACGGCGTTGTCGAAGTCCGACGCCTGGGCGATGGATGCCTCCTGTGCCTCGTAGTCGGTGCCGTCGAGCCAGCCACGTGTCAGGTATGCCTTGGCGGCATAGAAGGCGGCTGCCCGCTTATTGGCACGACCGACGCCGGAAGAGGCGCGCTCCAGCAGATGCGAGTCTGCGGACGCCAGGTAGGTAAACTCATCAATGATGAACTGGTAGACCGTGGCGAGGTCGGTGCGCTCGTGGCTCATCACGGCGGACTCGAACATCTCGGTGTTCAGCGCCACCGGACCGAACTGCTGCACGAGCTGGAAGTACCACCATGCCCGTAGATAACGCGCCTCGTCGATGTACTGCAGGCGCTGGGCGTTGTCCTCGGTCGTCTCGCCGTACGCGATGACACTGTTGGCGAGCTGGATGCCCTTGTAGCAACGGTCGTAGAAGTCCTTGATGATGCCTTCATCGGTCGTGAAGGTGTACTGTCCCATGACCACGCCCTGGCTCTTGCCGTCGGCATAGAGGTCCGTGCCCGCCACGAAGAGCTGGGGCTGTGCGCTGTAGATGGTGCGGAGCGAGGAGTAGGCGCTGTTCGTGAGGCTGGCGAAGCCGTTCGCCGTGTTGTAGAACTCCTCGGTGGGGACGTTCGATTTGTTGTCTTGCTCCAAAAAGTCCGAGCAGGCGGTAAACGCCAGGGAGGCCGCAAGTGCGAAAATGTATAGGTGTTTCATGATTGCATTAGAATTTTAAGTTAATACCAAACTGCCAGCTCGTGGCGCTCACACCGCCGGTACCGTCGCCGACCTGTGCGTCCGCCCACTCAGGGTCGAAGCCCTTGTAGTCCGTCCACACTACGGGATTGACCACGTTGGCATACAGACGCAGGTGGGAGATGTGCAGCTTCTTGAGCCACGACGTCGGGAAGGTGTAGCCCAGGGTGATGTTCTTTATCTTCACGTACGAGTTGTCCACGAAGTACTGCGAGCGGTCTTCGCTGGCACCGGACAGCCAGTAGGAGCCGCCGCCCTTGCCGTTGCCGCCGTTCGTCGGGAAGGGCCAGCTGCCGTAGTGCGTCGAGGTCGTGGTCGTCATCGAGCCGTCCTCGGCAAGCGTCGGTACGCCTTCGGGGATATAGTAGTCGATGTTCAGGCGCTGCATGCCGCGCTGCGAGTAGTCGGTGAACTCGCCCATGAACGGAGAGTAGACCGTGCCTCCCTGGCTCGTGTAGATGTTCAGGCTGAGGTCCCAGTTCCTGTAGGTCAGGTTCGAGACGAAGCTTCCCGTCCACGTCGGTGCGCAATGGCCGAGAATCATCTTGTCGTTCGCGTCGATGACGCCGTCGCCGGTCTTGTCGTAAATCTTCATCTCGCCCTCATAGAACTTGGTCTTTATGTTCGGGTCCTGCGCCATGGCCTGTGCCTCTTCACGCGTACAGACGCCCGTGTACTTGTAGCCGTAGACCACGTCGATGGGGCTGCCGATGAACCACTTGTTGCCCACGAGGTCCTCTTTGCCTCCATTCAGCTCCCGGATGCTGTTGATGTTGCGGGCAAAGGAGAACGACGTCGTCCAGTTCCAGTCCTTCGTGCGGACGTTGTTCGTGTTCAGCTGAACCTCGATACCCTTGTTGTTCACCTTGCCGACGTTGCTCACCACGGCGCCCGAGTAGGAGCCCAGTTCGAGCGGCGTCTGCATCTCCATCAGCAGGTCGCTGGAGTTCTTGTTGTACAGGTCCACCGAACCGTTGATGCGGTTGTCCAGGAAGCCGAAGTCCACGCCGACGTTGAACTCCGTCGTCCGTTCCCACGTGAGGTCGGGGTTGATCATCGTGTAGCCGAAGCCGTTGGCTACCGTGCTGCCGAAGTTGTAGTAGTACTTCACGTTGGCGAGCGCCTGCGTGTCGTAGGGACCTACGCCCGCGTTGTTACCCGTCACACCGAAGCTGGCACGGAGCTTCAGGTTGCTCAGCCAGCCGCGTACCGGCTCCATGAACTTCTCTTCGGTCATGCGCCAGGCGACGGCTGCCGAGGGGAACATACCCCAGCGGTTCCCTTCGCTGAACTTCGAGCTGCCATCCCAGCGCGAGGATACGGTCACCATGTACTTGCCCTTGTAGTCGTAGTTGACGCGCGCCACGTAAGACAACATCGTGATGCGCTCATAGTAGCTCGACTGGCTCTGCACCGTTCCCGAGCCGAGGTTGTGCCAGTCGACGTCGAACGGCATATCGACCACGCCCATGTAGTCGCCTTCCATCCGCTGGTCGTAGACACTGAACAGGCCCAGCACGTTCACGTTGTGGTCGCCGAACGACTTGATGAAGTTCGCCTGCGTGTCCCATGTGTAGGAGAACACCTGGTCGTTGTACTTCTCCGCCATGTTCGTCTTACCCGAGCGGTACTGCGTGTTGCCGTTGTAGAACGTGCCCCGCTCGCTCTTCGTGTACATGGGCGAGAAGGTCGTCTTCAGGATGACCTCCTTGATGGGGCTGTACTGCAGGTAGAGGTTCGCCATGATGTCATAGGAGCGTGTGTTGTCCTTGGAGTTCTCGCGGTCGACCAGCGGGTTGATGTTCGAGGTCGGTCCGCCGCCGTTGGGATAGATGGCGGCATCCTTGCCCGGCTGGACGATGAGCTCGCCGGCATTCTCCCCCTCCCAG
This sequence comes from Bacteroides sp. Marseille-P3684, assembly GCF_900291465.1. Classification (GTDB taxonomy): domain Bacteria; phylum Bacteroidota; class Bacteroidia; order Bacteroidales; family Bacteroidaceae; genus Phocaeicola_A. The sequence continues at coordinate 773,828 of NZ_LT985808.1, read as the reverse complement.
TAGTACGCCGGCATCGTCGGCGTCATGCGGAAGCCCGAGAGGACGGCGTAGTTGCTGCCGCTCTCCTTGAGCGACGTTGCCATGTTGGTGGAGAATCCTGCCGACACCTTGTCGGAGATTTTATGGTCGACGGCTCCCTTCAGGTTCCAGCGGCTGTAGCCGTCATAGAGCACGCCCTCCTCGTTCTGGTAGCCGAGGCCGACGCGATAGCTGATGTCGCGCGCGTTGCCGGTGATGTTGACGAAGTGGTTCTGTTGCGAGCCGGTGCGTGTCACCAGGTCCACCCAGTCGGTGTAACGCTTGTTGCGGTACATGTCCTTGACGACCTCGCTGCCCCCGCCCCAGAAGTTCTGGTAGTTGGCGTCCGTCATGTTCCATGTCGTCAGACCCGTACTGCTGTCCATCGACGACTCGAAGTAGCGGTAGAAGCGCCAGTTGAGGAACTGGTCACCGTCCATGAAGTCGGGCATGTTCGTCGTGTGCTTCACGCCGTAGTATCCGTCATAGCTGACGGTCGCGCGCGACTCCTCGGGTGCGCCCTTCTTGGTCGTAATCATCAGCACGCCGTTCGTGGCGCGTGAACCGTAGATAGCCGTCGAGGAGGCATCCTTGAGGACGTCTACCTTCTCGATGTCCATCGGGTTGAGGAAGTCCATGTTGTCGCATACCACCCCGTCGATGACGTAGAGGGGCTCCCCGTCGTTGAGCGAGCTCTTACCACGAATCTGGATGCTGAACCCGTCGCCCGCGCGGCTCGAAGACTGGGTGATGTTCACACCGGCGACCTGTCCCTGGAGACTCTCCATGACCGACGTCGAGCCGCGTGCCGAAATCACGTCCGACTTCACGCTCCCGACGGAGCCTGTCAGGTCGGACTTCTTCACCACGCCATAGCCCACCACGACCACCTCGTCGAGCAGCTGGTCATCGGGGACCATGCTGACCTGGCAGTCGGAGCGCCCTTTCAGTTCGATTTCCTGCGTACGGAAGCCCACGTAGGAGATGACAAGTGTGGCGTCCGCAGGTGCGTTGAGTTTGAAATTACCGTCGAAGTCGGTCACCGTTCCCAGCTTCGTACCCTTCACCTGGATGGATACGCCGATGAGCGGTTCCCCCTTCTCGTCGACCACCCGTCCGGTGACCGACCTGTTCTGTTGAGTGACGGCAGCCTGGACATCGGTTGCGGCATTCACGTCCGCCGCCAGGAGCAGCTGCGGCGCCATCATCATGCCCAACGAGAGGCTACAGGCAAACAGTGTGTTTTTCGAAAGACATCTACCCGTGTGACGGGAGACGCTCGTGTGTGTGTTTCCTCGGTAGTTCATATTTTTCATGTTTAGATTGCTCGCAAAGAAAGCCCGAACCTCCGTTCCGACGGTGTAAAAACTGACACAAATGATGGAAAAACTGGTATTCTCTGCTGTAAAACATGTTTTGGAGCCTCGTTCCGCCCCTCCAATTAACAATTGATAGTTGACAAGTGACAACGTCCGTCCGGTGTGAGGACCCTTTCCGCAAAGTCCGTTTGTCACAATGACACCGTTTCGCCGGTTTTAACACCACATTTTCCCGATTCGGCGTTTTCAGCTGACGCGTACTTTCGCAAATTTCTCCCTTCCAGAAAATCGCGCGTTAAATATTTTAAGACATGGACGCCAGAATGCGCCAAAAGTAACGTCCATTCACACAAATAAACCTTTTCTAACGCGAAAAAAGCATCCGCCGAACCCATTTTCACGGTCCGAAGCACCTGTGACTGGCTTCGTACGGACGCGTCCGCACCACCGTACCGACGTGTCCGCACCGTCGTACCGACGCGTCCGTACGAAAACAGCCCCCTGTCCCCATTTTTTAGAGCCCGAAGGGGCACGATTCCCGATGTGTGAAATTGCGTCCGTCCGTGTGAAAAGACCGACGGAAGGGAACGCAGGAAGAGAAAAACCGTGCAGAAGGAAAGGAAACCGACGGAAAAACCGTCAAGGTGCATTTCGCAAACCGCCTGAAAATTCATTCCCGGTCACCAATCCGTATTTTGGCGCAACGAAGCCCCTTCCCGGGCGATTCATTTGACGTTTTGACAAAACGACACAACCGCCACCTCCCGTCCGCAACACAACGGTTCAACCGAAAATCGTTACCTTTGCACCCGGTAACCAAATTGAGACCCAACATCATGACAACCTATTCCATAAACGACTTCGAGATTATGGCTCCGGTGGGCTCGCGCGAGTCGCTTGCCGCCGCCATACAGGCAAAGGCCGATTCCATCTACTTCGGCATCGAGAACCTCAACATGCGGGCACACTCCGCCAACACCTTCACCGTGGACGACCTGAAGGAGATTGCCGCCACCTGCGACGCGCACGGCATGAAGAGCTACCTTACCGTCAATACCATCATCTACGACGAGGACCTGGAGCTCATGCGACGCATCTGCGATGCGGCTCACGAGGCAGGCATCTCCGCCGTCATCGCTGCCGACGTGGCGGTGATGGACTACTGCAACCGCATCGGTCAGGAGGTGCACCTGTCGACGCAGCTCAACATCTCCAACATCGAGGCGCTGCGCTTCTACGCGCGTTTTGCCGACGTCGTCGTCCTCGCCCGGGAGCTGAACCTGGAGCAGGTGCGGGAGATTCACCGACACATCGTCGAGGAGAACATCTGCGGACCCGGCGGACAGCAGGTGCGCATCGAGATGTTCTGTCACGGCGCGCTCTGCATGGCAGTCTCCGGCAAGTGCTACCTCAGCCTGCACGAGCTGAACTCGTCCGCCAACCGCGGTGCGTGCACGCAGATATGCCGACGCGCCTACACCGTGCGCGACCGGGACAGCAACATCGAGCTGGATGTGGAGAACAAGTACATCATGTCGCCCAAGGACCTGAAGACCATCCACTTCATGGACCGCATGATCGAGGCGGGCGTCCGTGTGTTCAAAATCGAGGGACGGGCACGCGGACCCGAATACGTCCGCATCGTCGCAGAGTGCTACAAGCAGGCCATCGCCGCCTGCCTCGACGGGACGTTCACGCCCGAGAAGGTGGCTGCGTGGGAGGAACGCCTCAAGACGGTCTTCAACCGCGGCTTCTGGGACGGCTACTACCTGGGGCAACGCCTGGGCGAGTGGAGCCGGCGCTACGGTTCGGAGGCGACGCAGAAGAAGGTCTACGTGGGCCGCGGCATGAAGTACTTCTCGCAGCTCGGCGTGGCGGAGTTCCTGACGGAGGCGTCGGACCTTCACGTCGGGGACGACCTGCTCATCACGGGCCCCACCACGGGAGCGCTCTTCCTGAAGCTGGAGGACCCGCGCGTAGACCTCCGCTCGGTGGACCATGTGGACAAGGGGGTACACGTCTCCTTCAAGGTGCCCGAGAAGATACGCCCCAGCGACAAGCTCTACAAGCTGGTCTCTACAATTGACAATTGACAAGGAACAACTGACAATGTGGGGACGGACGCCCGACCGGTCGCCCCTGTATCCGCCGCCTGACGGACGGGGGCACACACCGGAGGGACATTGTCAATTGTCAATTATCCATTGTCAATTGTCCCGGAAACTTTGTCAATTGTCAATTTAAGCCTATCTTTGTAGCTACTCAACTAAACACAACCATCTATGGAACAAAAACTGTACATCTACAATACATTGTCCCGCAAGAAGGAGGAGTTCATTCCCCTGCATGCTCCTCATGTGGGCATGTACGTCTGTGGTCCCACCGTCTACGGTGACGCCCACCTGGGGCATGCACGCCCTGCCATCACGTTCGACCTCGTCTTCCGCTACCTGCAACACCTGGGGTACAAGGTGCGCTACGTCCGCAACATCACCGACGTGGGACACCTGGAGCACGACGCCGACGAGGGAGAGGACAAGATTGCAAAGAAGGCACGGCTGGAGCAGCTCGAGCCGATGGAAGTGGCACAGTTCTATGCCAACCGCTACCACAAGGCCATGGAGGAGCTGAACGTCCTGCCGCCGAGCATCGAGCCCCTCGCATCGGGACACATCATCGAGCAGATACAGCTCGTCAAGGAAATCCTTGCCAACGGCTATGCCTACGAGAGCCAGGGCTCGGTCTACTTCGACGTGGCAAAGTATAACAAGGACCACCACTACGGCAAGCTCTCGGGACGCAACCTCGACGACGTGCTCAACACCACCCGCGAGCTGGACGGCCAGCAGGAGAAGCACAATCCCGCCGACTTCGCCCTGTGGAAGAGCGCACAGCCGGAGCACATCATGCGCTGGCCCAGCCCCTGGAGCGACGGCTTCCCGGGATGGCACTGCGAGTGCACCGCCATGGGACGGAAGTACCTCGGCGCCCACTTCGACATCCACGGCGGCGGCATGGACCTCGTCTTCCCCCACCATGAGTGCGAGATTGCACAGAGCGTGGCATCGCAGGGCGACGACATGGTGCACTACTGGATGCACAACAACATGATTACCATCAACGGGACGAAGATGGGCAAGAGCCTCGGCAACTTCATCACCCTCGACCAGTTCTTCAACGGGACGCACCCGCTGCTCTCGCAGTCGTACAGCCCGATGACCATCCGCTTCTTCATCCTCCAGGCACACTACCGCAGCACGGTGGACTTCAGCAACGAGGCTCTCCAGGCTGCCGAGAAGGGGATGCAGCGGCTCATGGAGGCGTATGACAACCTCTGCCACATCCAGCCGTCCGCCACGTCGAGCGTGGACGTGTCCGGCCTCCGGCAGAAGTGCTACGACGCCATGAACGACGACTTCAACTCTCCCATCGTTATCGCACACCTCTTCGACGCCTGCAAGGCCATCAATACCGCTTATGACAAAAAGGCAACCCTCTCTGCCACCGACCTGGAAGAGCTGAAGGCGGTCTTCGACCTCTTCCTGTTCGACCTGCTCGGCATGCAGCGCGAACAGGGCACGGGAGCTGCCCGCGAGGAAGCTTTCGGCAAGGCGGTCGACATGCTGCTCCAGCAGCGCATGACCGCCAAGGCGAACAAGGACTGGGCGACGAGCGACCGCATCCGCAACGAGCTGACCGCCCTGGGCTTCGAAGTCAAGGACACGAAGGACGGCTTCGCCTGGCGCCTGCTGAAGTGACGATTTGTCAGCGCGCCCCTGTCCGGTACGCTTTTTGCCGCCCCGGACGTGTACAAACGTATTATTCACCAACTAAATATATTACAGCTATGATTAGTGAGAAAATGCAAAAAGCCATCAATGAGCAAGTAACGGCAGAGATGTGGTCTGCCAATCTCTACATGTCAATGTCCTTCTACCTCAAGATGGAGGGCTTCGACGGCTTTGCACACTGGATGAAGAAACAGTCTGATGAGGAATTGGCACACGCCTACAGCATGGCTGACTATGTCATCAAGCGTGGTGGCAAGGTGACGGTAGACAAGGTCGACGTGGTCCCCACCGGATGGGGAAGCCCGCTGGAAGTGTTCGAGCATGTGTACGAACATGAGTGCCACGTGTCGGAGCAAATCAACTCGCTGCTCGACATCGCCAAGGCGGAAAATGACAAACCGACGGAGGACTTCCTCTGGAGCTTCGTCCGCGAACAAGTGGAAGAGGAGGCTACCGTGCAGAACATCGTCGACCGCATCCGCAAGATGGGCGACACGGCCCTCTGCTACCTCGACGGGCAATATGGCGCACGCCAGTAAGCCCCACCGTGCCGTCGCAGACGTGCACACCCTCATTTCATGAACAGGCTGAAAGGAGCCGGACAAACTATCTTGCCCGGCTCCTTTCTCTTTTTATATCATCCTGACGGGGAGGCGCCGGCGGACGTCCCGCACCCCGCTCCCTCCCGTCGCTTCAAACTAGACTGACTTATGCTGATAACACTCCTCATCCTACTCCTCTCCGCCGTGTTCTTCGTCAACGGCAAGGTCCGCTCGGACATCGTCGCGCTCTGTGCGCTGGTGGCACTGCTGCTGTTTCACATCCTCACGCCCGACGAGGCGCTCTCGGGCTTTTCCAACAACGTGGTCATCATGATGGTGGGGCTGTTCGTCGTGGGCGGCGCCATCCTCCAGACCGGACTGGCGAAGATGATAAGCGCGCGCATCCTGAAGCTTGCCGGCGAGAGCGAACTGCGCCTCTTCGTGCTCATCATGCTCGTGACGGCAGCCATCGGCGCCTTCGTCAGCAACACGGGTACGGTCGCCCTGATGCTGCCCATCGTGGTGAGCATGGCGGCGGGCGCGGGCGTCAACTCCAGCCGTCTGCTGATGCCCCTGGCTTTCGCCAGCAGCATGGGCGGCATGATGACGCTCATCGGTACGCCGCCCAACCTCGTCATCCAGAACACCCTGACGGCAGCAGGCTATGAGCCGCTGTCGTTCTTCTCCTTCCTCCCCGTCGGCCTGGTCTGCCTCGCCGTGGGTCTGCTGGTGCTCCTCCCGCTGAGCAAGTGGGTGCTCGCCAAGCGCGGACAGAAGCGCGACGACCGTCACCGCTCGGGCAAGTCGCTCTCCCAGCTCGTGCGCGAATACGGGCTGTCGAGCAACCTCTTCCGTCTGCAGGTGCCGGGAGGCTCTGAGGCGGAAGGGCGCACCATCGTCGACCTGGACATCCGCCGGCGCTACGGGCTGGACATCCTCGAGGTGCGGCGCGGCGACATCTCGCAGCACCGCTTCCTGAAGACCATCACGCAGAAGCTTGCCGACCCGGAGACGGCGTTGCAGGGAGGCGACATCCTCTATGTGAAGGGGGACTTCGACCAGGTGAAGCTGCTGGCTGACGACTACCGCCTCGCCCTCATCGACGGGCACACGACGGAGGAGGCGGCAAGCACGTCGAACGTGCTCGACTTCTACGACATCGGCATCGCCGAGATTCTGGTCATGCCGACGGCGCACATCGTGAACCGTCAGGTCAAGGAGGCGGGCTTCCGCGACAAGTTCAACGTGAACGTACTGGGCATCCGCCGCAAGAAGGAGTACCTGCTCAACGACCTGGGACGCGAGGCCATCCACGGGGGCGACGTGCTGCTCGTGCAGGGTACGTGGGAGAACATCGCCCGCCTGGAACGCGAGGATGCCGACTGGGTGGTGCTGGGTCAGCCGCTTGCCGAGGCGGCACGTGTGACGCTCGACTACAAGGCGCCCGTGGCGGCTGCCATCATGGTACTCATGGTCGCCATGATGGTGTTCGACTTCATCCCCGTGGAGCCGGTGACGGCGGTGATGATTGCCGCCCTCCTGATGGTGCTCACGGGGTGTTTCCGCAACGTGGAGGCTGCCTACAAGACCATCAACTGGGAGAGCATCGTGCTCATTGCCGCCATGCTGCCCATGTCGCTGGCGCTGGAGAAGACCGGTGCGAGCGACTACATCTCCAGCACGCTGGTGAGCGGACTGGGCAGCTACGGTCCCATGGCGCTCATGGCAGGCATCTACTTCACGACCTCGCTGATGACGATGTTCATCAGCAACACCGCCACGGCCGTCCTGCTGGCACCCATCGCGCTCCACAGTGCGGAGGCTCTCGGCGTGAGCCCCGTGCCCTACCTCTTCGCAGTGACCCTGGGCGCCAGCATGTGCTTTGCCTCTCCGTTCTCCACGCCGCCCAACGCGTTGGTGATGCCTGCCGGACAGTATACCTTCATGGACTACATCAAGGTGGGCCTTCCGCTACAAGTCATCATGGGCATCGTGATGATATTCGTGCTCCCGCTGCTGTTCCCGTTCTAACAATTGACAATCGTTTCAATTGACAATTGACAATTGACAATTGGTGATACCTCCCAAATAGACCGTTCGGCGTGTCATCCTTCCTCAGCAGGAAGACAAGCACGCCGAACGGCCATTGTCCATTGTCAATTGTCCATTGTCAATTTATCCGTTGTATCGCTTCTTGTCGACAAACATCATCGCCTTCTGTTCGTCCGCCACGACACGGATGTATCGTTCGTACTCGCGGAGGACGTCGGCGATGATTTCCTCCTTATTCAAATACTGGATGTCGTATCCCATCCTGCCGTCCGTGTAGTAGGTCACCGGGAGATACTGCTTGTTGGAGTCCACGTCGGGGGTGTTGTCCTCGCCGATGATGTAGTCGGAGATGCTCTGCACCTCGGTGGTCACGCCGTAACGGAAGTTCCACACCTTCTCGAAGGGGATTTGCAGCTCGATGGAGAGCTTGCCGTTCTGCCCCGTGAGGATGTGTGCGTCGATGCCCTTGCGGCTCAGCTCGTCGCGCAGCTCCTCGAAGGCGGGCTGCACCTTCTCGGCGAAGAAGCGCTTGATGTCCCGCTTCTGCGAGAAGGTCAGAATCTGGTCGAGCCTTTCGTGCCAGTGGCTGCCGTCCCAGGTCGCGCTGCCATAGGGCCGCTTGGAGCTGTGGTAGAGCCTGTCGGTGCGCAGGGCACGCAGCAGGCACAGGCAGAGGAGCACCATGATGACGCCGAACGGGAGGGCGGAGATGAGCGTCATCGTCTGGAGCGACTGCAGGCCGCCGGCATAGAGGAGCGCCATCGTGATGGTGGCGAGCAGGATGCCCCAGAAGGCGTTCTGCCACTTGGGCGCATTGGGGCGGTTGTTCGACGAGATGCTGTTCATCACCAGGATGCCCGAGTCGGCGGAGGTGACGAAGAAGACGGCAATCATCATCAGCGTGAGCACGCACAGGGGTGTGGCGAGGGGGAACTGTTCGAGGAACTTGAAGAGCAGCACGTCGGGGTTGCCGGCGAGCGCCGAGAGGGCGCCGTGCACCACGTTGCGGTCAATGTAGATGGCACTGTTGCCGAAGACCGTCATCCACAGGAAGATGAAGAACGAGGGGACGAGCAGCACCGCCAGGATGTACTCGCGGATGGTGCGTCCCTTGGAGATGCGGGCAATGAACAGCCCGACGAACGGTGCCCAGCTGATCCACCACGCCCAGTACATGACGGTCCATCCGGTGAACCACCCGACGCCGTCCTTCTCGAAGGCGAAGGTCTTGAAGGTGAGGTTGGCGAACTGGTTGATGTAATAGCCGATGCCCTCGCTGAAGGCATTCATCAGGAAGGCGGTCGGTCCGAGCAGGAGGACGAAGAGCATCAGTACGATTGCCATCGTCAGGTTGATTTCGCTCAGCCGCTTGACGCCCTTGTTGACCCCGGCGACAGCCGACGCAATCGCCATGGAGCTGACCACCACAATGATGAGCGCCTGGAAGAGGAAGCTGGACTCGCGGAGGATGCCCAGGTGCACCAGTCCGGCGTTGAGCTGTACGACACCGAAGCCGAGCGAGGTCGCGATGCCGAAGAAGGTGCTGACCAGGGCGAAGATGTCGACCACATCGCCCACCCGTCCATTGATGCGATTGCGCAGGAGGGGGTAGAGTCCGCTGCGGATGGCAAGCGGAAGTTTGTAGCGGAAGGAGAAGTAGGCGAGAATCAGCCCCATGAGTCCGAAGATGGACCAGGCATGGATGCCCCAGTGGAAGAACGTGGCGAGCTGCGCCTCCTTGGCAGGATTGAGCGTGTCGGGCAAGGCAGGGTTGACGTAGTGGGACATGGGCTCCGCCACACCGAAGTACATCAGTCCGATACCCATCCCGGCGGCAAAGAGCATGGCTATCCACGAGAAGAAGCTGTACTGCGGACGGGAGCTGTCCGCTCCCAGACGGATGGCACCGATCTTGCTGAACGCCAGCACGCAGAGGAAGATGAAGAAGAACGATATCATCAGGGTGTAAGCCCAGCTCAGCTTGTCGTAGATGAGCGTCTGGATGGATGCAAGGCAGGCGTTGGTCTGCCTGGGGAACAGTGCGCAGATGACGGACAGCCCAACGAGGACTGCCAGTCCCGGATAGGCGACACGTCGCGTGAAGGTTGGTTGCAGGTTAGGAAAAAACTTCATAAGTGTACGAGTGTTTAGGTTTATGGTTTCGGCTCCCATGAGCCGGAGACTTGAAGGCTTCCGCAGAAGCACGGTTGACAAATATACGGAAAATCAGCCGTTATGACGACACGGCTACTCATTTATTAACAATTGGGCAGTCAGTGTGGCAGGGATAAAAGAAGAAGCGCGGATGCACCGGATGCCCTGAGCACCCCGGCGCTGTCCGCGCTTCCGAGAACTATTAAAGAATGTTTGCTTGTACAGCCTTACACTTTGTTGGCACGCTTGCGCTCGGTCTCGTCGAGGATGACCTTGCGCATGCGCATGCTCTTGGGCGTCACCTCCACGTACTCGTCCTCCTTGATGTATTCGAGAGCCTCCTCGAGCGAGAAGATGACGGGCGGGATGATGCGCGCCTTGTCGTCAGAGCCCGACGCACGCATGTTGGTGAGCTTCTTCGACTTGGTGACGTTGATGACGAGGTCGTTCTCATGCACGTGCTCGCCCACGACCTGTCCGGCATAGACCTCCTCCTGCGGATAGATGAAGAAGCGTCCGCGGTCCTGGAGCTTGTCGATGGCGTAGGCGAAGGCGGTACCCGTCTCCATGGCAATCATGGAACCGTTGGTGCGGCGTTCGATGTCGCCCTTGTAGGGTTGGTACTCCTTGAAGCGGTGCGCCATGATGGCTTCGCCGGCAGATGCCGTGAGGACGTTCGTACGCAGTCCGATGATGCCGCGCGAGGGGATGTCGAACTCGATGTCGACCCGGTCGCCGATGGTCTGCATCGACGTCAGCTCGCCCTTGCGTCGGGTGACCATATCAATCATCTTGCTGGAGTATTCCTCGGGGACGTTGATGGTCAGCTCCTCGATGGGCTCACACTTCTTGCCGTCAATCTCCTTGTAGATGACCTGCGGCTGTCCCACCTGAAGCTCATAGCCTTCGCGGCGCATGGTCTCGATGAGGACGGAGAGGTGCAGCACGCCTCGGCCGGAGACAATCCACTTGCCGTCCTCGTTCTCGGTCTTGCGGACGCGGAGGGCAAGGTTCTTGTCGAGCTCGCGGGTGAGGCGGTCCTGGATGTGGCGTGAAGTGACGAACTTGCCTTCCCGTCCGAAGAAAGGCGAGTCGTTGATGGTGAAGAGCATGCTCATGGTCGGCTCGTCGATGGCAATGGGCGGCAGCGGTTCCGGGTTGTCGAAGTCGCAGATGGTGTCGCCGATTTCGAATCCTTCCAGACCGACAACGGCGCAGATGTCGCCCGAAGAGACGGACTGGACTTTCTTGCGTCCGAGTCCCTCGAAGGTATGCAGTTCCTTGATTTTCGACTTCACGAGCGTCCCGTCACGGCGTGCCAGGGTGATGTTCATGCCCTCGGTGAGCGTCCCGCGGTGCACGCGGCCCACGGCGATACGTCCGGTATAGGATGAGAAGTCGAGTGAAGTGATGAGCATCTGGGGAGTGCCCTCCAGCTGTTTGGGGGCAGGGATGTACTTGATGATGGCGTCGAGCAGCGGGGTGATGCTGTCGGTAGGCTTGCGCCAGTCCTCGCCCATCCAGTTGTTCTTTGCCGAACCGTAGAGGACGGGGAAGTCGAGCTGGTCCTCGGTGGCATTGAGTGAGAACATGAGGTCGAACACCATCTCGTAGACCTCCTCGGGGCGGCAGTTGGGCTTGTCGACCTTGTTCACCACAACGATGGGCTTCAGCCCGATTTGCAGTGCCTTCTGGAGGACGAACCGGGTCTGCGGCATGGGTCCCTCGAAGGCGTCGACGAGCAGGATGCAGCCGTCCGCCATGTTGAGCACACGCTCCACCTCTCCGCCGAAGTCGGCGTGTCCCGGAGTGTCGATGATGTTGATTTTGGTATCTTTGTAGTTGATTGATACATTCTTCGAAAGAATCGTTATCCCTCGTTCGCGTTCCAAGTCGTTGTTATCCAATACAAGCACGCCGTTTGTCTGATCATTGCGGAAGAGGTGTCCCGCCAACATCATCTTGTCGACGAGCGTCGTCTTCCCGTGGTCGACGTGCGCAATGATTGCGATGTTTCTTATATTCTGCATACTATTACCTTAAATTTTCGGGCGCAAAGTTACAAGAAAATCTTTGAATAGGCATTGCGCATTGAGGAATATTGTCTATCTTTGCGCCCGCAAATCAATTTTAAACTAACTCATTATGTACTTAGACGCTGCAAAGAAACAAGAGATCTTTGGACAATACGGAAAGTCTAACACTGATACTGGCTCACCTGAAGCGCAGATAGCATTGTTCTCATACCGTATTTCCCACTTGACGGAGCACATGAAGCGCAACCGTAAAGATCATAGCACAGAAAGAGCTTTGACTACTCTCGTCGGCAAACGCCGCGCATTGTTGAACTACCTCAAGGATCGCGACATCGAGCGTTACCGCGCCATCCTGAAAGCTCTGAACTTGCGTAAGTAATCCCGCATTGCTTACGGCGCAAACGAACTTCAAGCCCCTGCCTCTCCCCACGAGACGCAGGGGCTTGCCGGTTTTTGGCACTCCCCCCTTCCTCACATTCCCCCGTTTTTTCCTATCTTTACGCCCACAAACCACTCCCGCCTATGATATTCACCGCAGAAAACATCCTGCTGCTCGGCTCCGTGCTTATCTTCTGCAGCATACTCATCAGCAAGACGGGCTATCGCTTCGGCATACCCACGCTGCTCCTCTTCCTGCTCGTCGGCATGCTCTTCGGGAGCGACGGGCTCGGGCTCCAGTTCCACAGCGCCACAGACGCACAGTTCATCGGCATGATGGCGCTCAGCATCATCCTCTTCACCGGAGGTATGGATACCAAGTTCACCGAGATACGCCCCGTGCTCGCCCAGGGCATTCTGCTCTCCACCGTCGGCGTGCTCGCCACCACCCTCCTCACCGGGCTTTTCATCTGCTACATCTCCGGGTGGGACAGCACCAACATCTCCCTTCCGCTGACCACCTCCCTCCTGCTTGCCGCCACCATGTCGTCGACCGACTCCGCGTCGGTGTTCAACCTCCTGCGCTCGCAGCGCATGAACCTCAAGCACAACCTGCGCCCCATGCTCGAGCTGGAAAGCGGAAGCAACGACCCCATGGCATACATGCTCACCATCGTCCTCATCCAGGTCATCACCTCCGACGGCATGAGCTGGGCGGTCATCCTCAAGGACCTTGCCATCCAGTTCTTCTTCGGCGCCATCATCGGCTTTGCACTCGGACGCTTCGCCGTGTGGATCATCAACCGCATCAGCCTCTCCAATGGGTCCCTCTACCCCATCCTCCTGCTCAGCCTCGTCTTCTTCACCTTCACCATCACCGACCTGCTCCACGGCAACGGCTACCTCGCCGTCTACATCACCGGCGTGACCGTCGGCAACGCACGCCTGGCAAACCGTAAGGAGATCAACACCTTCATGAACGGACTGACGTGGCTCTTCCAGATTATCATGTTCCTCGCCCTCGGACTGCTCGTCAACCCGCTGGAGATGGTCGACGTGGCTGCCGTGGCACTGCTCATCGGCGTGTTCATGATTGTCGTGGCACGTCCCGTCAGTGTCTTCCTCTGCCTCCTGCCCTTCCGCCGGCTGCCCGCGCGCGCCAAGTGGTTCGTCTCCTGGGTAGGACTGCGCGGGGCCGTCCCCATCATCTTCGCCACCTACCCCGTCATCGCCCGTGTCGAAGGCTCGCAACAGCTCTTCAACATCGTCTTCTTCATCACCCTCGTCTCCCTCGTCGTGCAGGGCATGACCATTGCACGCGCCGCCCGCCTGCTCCACCTCGACCTCCCCGAAGAGAAGGAGGGCAACGAGTTCGGCGTCGAGCTGCCCGAGGAGATTGACACCCAGCTGCGCGACCTCACGCTCACCCCCGACATGCTCGCCCGGGGAAACCGCCTGGCGGACATGAACATCCCCCGCGGCACCCTCGTCATGCTCGTCAAGCGCGGCGACGAGTTCCTCATCCCCAACGGACAGATGGAGCTGCACGTCGGCGACAAGCTGTTGTTCATCTCGGAAAACAGGAAACCATGAAGTTCATCCCCCAGCCGCCCTTCGTCCTTCCGTGTACAGACCGACGGAGTGACACCGCCGTGCTCTTCCTCCACGGCATCACGGAGGGTCCCGACCAGTTCCGCCGTCCGGCAGCCTGGGCAAACGACCTGGGCTTCGATGCCGCGGCAGCCGTCCTTCCGGGGCATGGCGGCAGTGCCGGGACGTTCGCCCGCTCGGGGCGGGAAGAGTGGGAAGCCTTCGTCCATTCACTGACGGACGACTCCCGCCCCCGCTCCCCCCGCCTCATCCTCGTGGGGCACTCCATGGGCGGGCTGCTTGCCCTGCGGACGTGGACGCGCCGTCCCGACGGCATCGCAGGCATTGTCTGCGTCGGCTGTCCGCTCCACGTGTGGGTGTCGGCACGCGCTGTCCGCGACCTCCTCGGTGTGCGTTACGGACGGGCGGACGCCAGCGACGAGCGGCTTGCCATCCTTCATGCCCTCAATGTCGCCCCGGGTCCCACCCCCGGCTACGTCCGCTGGCTGCCCCGCCTGCGCGACCTCTTCACCCTGATGGCAGACGTACGCCGGGAGCTGCCTTCCGTCCGTGTCCCCCTCCTTGCCGTTCAGGGAGCACGCGACGAGCTGGTCGATGCCCGCCGCAGCCTCCGCTGTTTCCGCCGCCGTGTCGCCCCTGAGTTCCTGCGGACGCTCGTCCTCCCCCAGACCACCCATTTCCTCTATCCACCCACCGACGCCACAGCACTCCGGGAGGCCTTCCGCGCGTTCTGCCGGAGCCTGCAGGAGGAACACTCCGCCCCTCATGGCGACCACGTATCTCCCTGTTGCTGAAAACCTAAAATCAAAAACACCATTTTGCGTTCACACTTTAACGCAAGTAGTTGCCTGTCTTTCAAGGTCCTGATTTTCTAACTTTAGTTAAACATTTTACACCCGATTTTTCAATCCGGAAAACACCTATCTTCGTGCATCCCTTCCGGGAAACGGAAGAGACAAGTCCCTGTTCGAGCTTCCGCAAGCTCCGGTCACCGCAGACCGGTGGCAAGCCGACAGGCAACCCCGGGTCCCTGCAACGCGCCGCCCCGTCACAACATCCACCGCAGACAGGACCCCGGACCTGCCCGCCGACAAGCCGGGCACAACGGAAGCCGGACGCATGTCTAACTATCAAAACGTAACGCATTATGAGTATTCTAGTAAGAGCTATTCAACGAGTGAATCCCAAGGACGTCAAGGGAACACGGAAGTGGTATCCCATACAGTCCACCACCAAGATGGTGACCGAGGATGAGGTGGCACAGCTGATTGCCGACGAGGTCACCCTCAACCCGATGGAAGCCGCCATGGCACTCCGTCAGCTGCGCAAGGTGATGCTGCGCCTGCTCCTCGACGGGAAGAGCGTCCGCCTGGGCGATTGGGGCACCTTCAACATCACGTTGTCGACCGCCGGTTCCGGTGAAAAGAAAGAGCTGACCGCGCGCAACATCAAGCGCGTGAACATCAAGTTCCAACCCGGGAACGAGCTGAAAATCGCCCTCCAGAAAGCCGATTTCGTCTGGCTCGACAAGGTGTTGCAAGGCAACAACGTTGCCGAGGAGGGAGAGAAAGAGACGCCGGAAGAGTCCGGCAAAGAAGGTGATACGGATGAAGGTATTTAAGCCTCTCGCCTGACGGGAAACGCCCGATGCTGACTGACAGCATCGGGCGTTTTTTTTTGTGCGCATGCGCTTGACGGCACCACCCTCCTGCGCATCTCCTCGCCTGCCTTTTGCGTAACGTGCTGTTCCTCTTCGCGCAAGCCCCTTTTTCACCTTGCGCATCTCCCTGTTCCGTCATGCGCAAGACGGTACCGGCGAGATGAGCTTCCCGGCAGAACGAGAAGCGCAAGACGCCGGTAGGGAGATGCGCAAGACGTCAGCAAGGCGATGCGCAGGGAACAACAGGGGGCAATTGCATCCCGATTCTCCTTTTTTCTCACCCGGAATTAGGAAAACTTGAATGAATAAGTTAGCTTTGTCAGCACGAAACAGTACGAAATCCTAAACCGGAGAGAAAATCATGAAAGCACCACGAGTCTGCATACTGGCAAGCCTCCTCCTCTTCCTCTGCGGAGGGAGCCTGTTTGCACAGCACAAGGAGATGAAGTACGGGAAGGTGGGCAAGAAGGAGTTCTCCCTCTATCATCCGACCGACAGCACCACCGACGCCGTGTTCCTGAACAAGGAGGGGTACACCTACTACCGTCAGGAAAACGACGGAAGAATCCGTGTGGAGTCCGAGTTCAAGTTCCGCCTTCAGGTACTGCGCCCCGAAGGGACCAGGTATGCCGACGTAGACATACTCTACTACCGCGGCGAACGCATGGGCGCCACCCAGGAACAGATATCCGCCATCGGCGCGTCGGCATACAACCTCGTCGACGGGAAGGTCGTCGAGACACCCCTTGACCGGAAGTACATCTTCGAGGAACAGGTCACCGGGAACTACCGCCGCTACCGCTTCTCCATCCCGGACGTCAAGCCCGGCACCATCATCGAGTACAAGTACCGGCGCACGTCGAACAACCCCGTCCACCTGGAAGACTGGCGGGTGCAGGAGGACATCCCCGTCTGCTTCGCCCGTTACCAGGTCGACATCCCCGAGGTCTTCCAGTTCAACATCACCGGCAAGGGCAGCATCCCCATGCAGCGCGACCACAAGAAAATCAACAGCGAATTCATCATGCAGGCGTATGACGGGCACCTGAGCCAGATGCAGAACAACCGCTACACGTTCACCAGCACCGACGTCCCGCCCCTGAAGGACGAGCCCCTGGTCTGGTGTGCCGAGAACTACCGCGGCACCGTCTCCTTCGAAATCCGGGGACTGGACCCGCGGCTGGGCCTATCGGCCTTCCAGGGTTCCAACTGGGAGGGTGTCTGCGCCGAGCTGAAGGACTTCTCCGGCTTCGGGAACTACGTGAACATGCGCAACCCCCTGCGCGACGAGCAGGCGGCACTTGCCCTGCCTGCCGACATGCCTGCCACGGAGAAGGCGCTCCGCCTGCACCGGCTGCTCCATGAGCACATCCACTGGGACGGGCACTACAGCATCGCCACCGACGACAGCCCGCGCAAGTGCCTCGACAGGCAGCAGGGCAACAACGCCGCCCTCAACTTCATCTACCTCGCCATGCTCCGCGACGCCGGCATCCGCTGCACCCCCATCCTCGTGAGGGACAAGCGTGCGGGCGACCTCACCGGAAGCGAACCTTCCCTCTCCCGGCTGACGACCTTCGTCGTGGGGCTGCTCGACGAGCAGGGAGCGGTTTACTGCACCGACTGCTCCCTGGAGTGGCCCATGCTGAACCTCCTCCCGGGACACCTGATGGTGAACCTGGGCATCTGCTACACACCCCTCGACGGTCAGCGGCTCATCAGCCTGGCGGACATCGGCACACACACCGCCTCCCTCATGTTCGAGGGCAGCATCACCGACGACGGTTCGCTGACGGGCAAGCTCTCGACCTCCTACACCGGACTGGAGGCGCTCGACGCCCTGCGCCGCCGCACCGCCGAACCGGACTCCGTGGAGCACGTGAAGAAGGAGGCGGAACGCTACGGACTGACGTTCCACACCTACAAGGAGTCCGTCACGGACGCCTACCGCGAGCAGATGGACGTCAGCAAGGACCTCCGGGCAGGCGGCGGCATCATCTACCTGTACCCCTTCCTGCTCGACCAGCTGCCTGCGAACCCCTTCCTGGCTGAGAAGCGCACCTTCCCCGTGGAGTTCCCCGCGAAGTTCACCCGCCGCTTCTTCGGCTTCTACCGGTTGCCGGAAGGCTACGAACCCGAGAGCCTCCCCAAGCCGATGCGGATGCACACCCATGACCGCATGGCGTCGGTGAGCTGTCTCCTCGACCGCCGCCCCGACGGACTGCAGGTGATGCTCGAACTGAAAGTGAACCAATCCATCATCCCCGCCCGCTACTACGGAGAGCTGCGCGAGCTGTGGGATGTCTTCATCGAGTCGGCACAGACACTGCTGACGCTGAAACGGACGGGCGGAAAGGACGGCGCCCCGGTTTCCGTCAGCGGCACTGCCGCCAGGGGGGACAGCTAGCATGGCACGCCCCTCCTGCCGGAAGCACCGGCTACACGCCCCGCAAGCCCCGTCCGCCCGTCCCCTTGCCTGCCCGGTGCTCCGCCTCGCCCTCCTGCTGCTCCTGCTGCCGTGCGTCCTTCCGCTCTCAGCCGACGCCCCCGGCGGACCCCTCCCCGGCTTCTGCCCGGACGGGAAGGTTCCCCGCACGGATACACCTATATATAATGGTACGAGTCCCGCCTCCGTCGTACACGACTACCGCGTGGAGTTCCGTCAGCTGGACGCCCACCGGGGAGAAGCCCACTTCGTGCGGAGCGTCACCGTGCACTCCCCCTACGGGGCAGACGCCGCACGGTTTGCCGTCGTCAGCAGCCGTTTCATCCACCTGAAGGACTTCAAGGGCACCGTCCACGGCGCCGGCGGGAAACAGCTCGCACGCCTGCGACGTTCCGACCTGCGCGAGGCGACGCTCAACGACGGACTTGCCTCCGACGACCGCCTCCACTACTACGAAGGTCCGCGCGGCTCCTTCCCCTTCACCGTCCGCTATGAGTGGACGTGCACCTACGACAACGGACTGCTGCGCTATCCCGATTTCCGTCCGCAGGACGACATACGCCAGGCAGTGGAGCACGCCTCATACACCCTGACGCTGCCCGCCTCCGTCCGCCTCCTGTACCGCAGCCGGGGCCTTGCCGCCCATCCCGAAGAGAGCGCGGACGCAGGTGCCGGCACACGCACCTACCGCTGGCAGGCGGACGACCTGTCTGCTGCCGTCCCCCGGGAAGACACCGTGTGGGAACCCCCGACGGTGCAGGCGCAACCCGCCGACTTCGTCTGCGAAGGCTACGAGGGACAGCAGGACACCTGGGAGCACTTCGGCCAGTGGCTCTACCGTCTCACCGAGGGACGCGACCGCCTGACCGCCGACGAGGCTGCCACGGTGCACCGTCTCACCGACGGACTCTCCACCCCGGAAGCGAAGGCGCATGCCCTCTATGACTACCTGGCGGAGCACACCCGCTATGTGAGCATCCAGCTCGGCATCGGCGGATGGCAACCCATGACCGCAGAGCAGGTCTGCCGCACCAAGTTCGGCGACTGCAAGGCGCTGACCAACTACCTGAAGGCACTGCTTGCCGAGGCAGGCGTCCCGTCGGTCTACACCGTCATCAGCACCCGGAAGGCACGCATCGACGACTATCCCGGCATCGGGCAGATGGACCACGTGGTCCTGGGCGTGCCCTGCCCCACCGACACCCTGTGGCTGGAGTGCACCGCCGCACGCCTGCCCTTCGGCTACCGCCACCGCCTCATCGCAGGGCACGACGCCCTGCTGGTCACACCGGAAGGCGGACGGATGGTGCGTCTGCCCGACTACGACGCGGAGCAACAGGAACAGTCGGTCCGTGCCCACCTCCATGTCGGCAGCGACGGGATGGCATCGGGACGGGTCAGCCTGCACAACCGCCTGCGCTTCTACGAGGAAGCCCTTCCGCTGAAAGACCTGAAGCCCACCGAGCTGGCACACCGCCTGACGGAGGGACTCGCCTGCACGCTGGTGCGCATCGACAGCGTCAGCCGGACGGAAGACGACGGCGCGCTGCCCTCGCTCACCATCGGCTACCGCCTCTCGGCACGCTATGCACGCCCGGTACCGCCCCGGCTGTTCCTGACGCTGAACCCCTTCCGCCGTGCCGACCGCCTGTCCCGGACACGGACCTTGCCCGACGGGAGTTGGGAGCTGACGGAGAGCGCATCATACAGCGACACGCTGGACGTGGTGCTGCCTGCCGGAAGCCACTGCGATGCACTGCCCCCCGAGGTCTCCGGGTCGCACGCGTTCGGCTCGCTCTCGTCGGTGGCAAGCCTCTCGGACGGACGCCTCCGCATCCGCCAACGCCTGCTGCTGCGCAAGGGGGTCTATCCTGCCTCCGAACGGGCGGCATGGGAGGCCTTCGTCCGCCGCATCAAGGAGGCGTATGCCGGACGCATCGCAATCCTTATTGAAAACCAATCAACCACCGGGCCTCAGCCTGCCCATTCCGAGGAGACGGACCCGCCGGACCGTGCAGAACGGCAACCGGCTCCGTGACTCCTTCCCCCTCGGGAAAAGGCAGCACGAGGCTCCATAAAAACCTGTGAAACATATGAGAAAATACCTGATTATCGGTACCGGCGGCGTGGGAGGAAGCATCGCCGGATTCCTCGCCTTGGGCGGCAAGGACGTGACCTGCATCGCCCGGGGCGAACACCTGGAAACCATCCGTCGCGAGGGGCTCCACCTGCGCTCGGGACTGAAGGGCGACCGTGTCATCCCCGTGAAGGCATGCACCGCCGACGAGTATCGGGAGGTGCCCGACGTGGTCTTCGTCTGTGTGAAAGGCTACTCCATGGACTCCATCAGAGACCTGCTGAAGCGCGTCGCCACCCCCCGCACGGTGGTCATCCCCATCCTCAACGTCTACGGGACAGGCGCACGCATCGCCTCGCTTGCCCCCAAGGGGAGCTGTGTGCTCGACGGCTGCATCTACATCGTGGGCTATGTCGAACGTCCGGGTGTAGTGGTACAGACGGGCAGGACGTTCCGCATCGTCTACGGCGTACGTCCGGGACAGACGGCCGACACCGCCCTGCTGGACGACATTGCCGACGAGCTGCGCAGCTGCGGCATCAAGGTCGACGTGTCCGACAACATCGACCGCGACACGTTCATCAAGTGGACCTTCATCTCGGCCATGGCTTGCACGGGCGCCTGCTTCGGCGTACCCATGGGTGCGTTGCAGCGTCCGGGAGAACCGCGCCTGGTCTTCGCCCAACTGACGGGAGAGAGTGCCGAGACGGGACGCCGCCTGGGCATCGACCTGCCCGACAACCTGCCGGCTGCCAACCTGCGCATCATCGACAAGCTCGACCCGAACACCACGGCATCCATGCAGAAGGACCTCGCACGCGGCCATGAGTCGGAAATCGAGGGACTGCTCTTCCAGATGCTCGACCTCGGCGAACAGATGGGTGTCTACATGAAGACCTACCGGCACGTGGCGGATAGGCTGATAAACCGTCTGTCGACCGACAGCCGGAAGGCACGTGAAGCAAGGAGCATCGTTTGTTCGTTGGAATGGATATGACAAGATATTTCTTAAGAGACGAGGACGCCCGCAGGCATCGGGAAAACGACGGATGCACCGAGGCAACCGTCAGAAAAGCAAAGAGCAGGAAACTTCACAGTTTCCTGCTCCTTTAATCTTTAACCTAAACCTTAACTATGAAAAAATCTAATGTTTTTTCACTCCCCAAAGGTGCGAAATAGTCATCAATCCATCAAATATTCTACACGATTTCCGCTGCTTTTTAATGTTAATTAATAATTGGGTAGTGTCAAATAACTTCT
The DNA here is from genome assembly GCF_900291465.1 of Bacteroides sp. Marseille-P3684. Taxonomy (GTDB): domain Bacteria; phylum Bacteroidota; class Bacteroidia; order Bacteroidales; family Bacteroidaceae; genus Phocaeicola_A. The sequence goes on along the minus strand of NZ_LT985808.1, from coordinate 752,484 downwards.
TTGAAGCTTCTGCAGCTGTCAATTCCTTCTTTTCCGCCTCCGTCCGGCAGCCGAACCGTAAGCAAACGAGGATATTTCCACCGGAAACCCGGCACATCGGAAGGCAGATTGGCACAGAGTCACTATCTTTGCGGCGGAATGGCTGCCCGGCACAACAGCCGGGACGGACCGTCCGTAACATTTTAATCCAACCATCTTATGACACAAGAACAAGGGGCGGACTTAAAATCCGCTGCTGCGAACAAGAACCTGTTCATCGAGACCTACGGCTGCCAAATGAACGTGGCAGACAGCGAAGTGGTGGCATCCGTCATGCAAATGGCAGGCTACCAGGTGTGCGACCGGCTGGAAGATGCCGACGCCGTATTCCTCAACACATGCTCCGTGCGCGACAATGCGGAGCAGAAAATCATCAACCGGCTGGAGGCGCTGCACGCGCTGCGCAGCAAGAAGAAGCACGGACTCATCATCGGCGTCCTGGGCTGCATGGCGGAAAGGGTGAAGGACAACCTCATCGAGAACCACCACGTGGACCTCGTGGCAGGTCCGGATGCCTACCTGACGCTGCCTGACCTCGTGGCGTCTGCCGAAGCTGGCGAGAAGGCCATCAACGTGGAGCTTTCGACCACGGAGACCTACCGCGAGGTGATTCCCTCGCGCATCTGCGGCACGCACATCTCCGGCTTCGTCAGCATCATGCGCGGCTGCAACAACTTCTGCCACTACTGCATCGTGCCCTATACCCGCGGACGGGAACGCAGCCGCGACGTGGAGAGCATCCTCGCCGAGGTGGCAGACCTCACGGCGAAAGGCTACAAGGAAATCACGCTGCTGGGACAGAACGTCAACTCCTACCGCTTCGAGCGCGAAGGGGAGACGGTGACCTTCCCCATGCTGCTCCGCCGGGTGGCAGAGTCGGCGCCGGGCGTGCGCATCCGCTTCACCACGTCGCACCCCAAGGACATGAGCGACGAGACACTGCACGTCATCGCCGAGGTGCCCAACGTCTGCAAGCACATCCACCTGCCCGTACAGAGCGGCAGCAACCGCATCCTCAAGCTGATGAACCGCAAGTATACCCGTGAGTGGTACCTCGACCGCGTGGCTGCCATCCGCCGCATCATCCCCGACTGCGGACTGAGTACCGACATCTTCTGCGGCTACCACTCGGAGACCGAGGAGGACCACCGCGAATCGCTCTCGCTCATGGAGGAGTGTGCCTATGACTCCGCCTTCATGTTCAAGTATTCCGAGCGTCCGGGGACCTATGCCGCCAAACACTTGCCCGACGACGTGCCCGAGGATGTGAAGATACGCCGCCTCAACGAAATCATCGCCCTGCAGACCCGTCTGTCCGCCGAGAGCAACCGACGCTGCATCGGACAGACCTGTGAAGTGCTGGTCGAGGGCGTGTCGAAGCGTTCGAAAGAGCAGCTCTTCGGCCGTACCGAGCAGAACAAGGTCGTGGTCTTCGACCGCGGCAACCACCGCATCGGCGACTTCGTGCAGGTGCGCATCACCGAGAGCACATCGGCAACGCTGAAGGGCGAGGCAGTGGAATGACCGCCCGACTCTCACTGAGATAATCACCAGGTTGCAACGCAATGCCACAGGCTGGTCCCACGGGCATTCCGTTGCAACTTGTTTTTATATCCGGACGGGAGTTGTCCGCCGACGCACAGTCAGAAGGTATAGCCCACGAAGAGCGTCAGGTTGCCGTTATGCATCTTGCTATAGTAACATGTAATCACCCTCACCCCATAGTCATAGGCGGCACCGAGGCGGAAGTGGTCGAGCACCTCGACCCCCAGGCGCACACCCAGTCCCCAGTCGAAGCGGTCCGTCTCGTCGAAAGAGCTCCATTGTATCCGGGTATGCTCCGCCGGGGCACGATAGACGCTCTCACCGAACAGCCCGTATGCGAAGTAGGGACCGAAGTCGGCGAAGATGGCACACACCCGCTCGATGTCCCCATGGTAGCCGATGTGCAGGGGCAGATGGAGGTAATAGTTGCGGGAAGTGATGCGGCGGGGTTCCCCGCTCGGTTCATCGAACTTCCATGCGAGGTCCGACAGCCCCAGCTCGGCATCGAGGTACATCCGGCTTGGTGCGTCGGTAAAGGAGAGTTCGACACGTCCCGCAAAGTTGAAAGAGTGGAGACCGCGTCCGCGGGAGAGCTCGAGGATGCCGGCATCAAATCCGTTGATACCTGCCGTAATGCCCCAGCGTAAGGCCGCTCGATGATTGCCCTGTGCCACGGCGGACAGGGACCAGGCTACCAAGAGGCAGCACACTCCGAAGAGACTGACTGTTCGTTTCATAGACTTGAAGACTTAAACCGCTGATAAAGGTAGGGATTGTTTCCGGACGGACGGCAGGAAAAGCGGGAAATCTGACAAATGTATATCAGACAGACGGACGGGAGGGATATACAAGGCGAAGGCAATACATTGACCGACAACGTCGTACCGGATATACAACAAGCGGTCTGAAATGTATATCGCGAAAGGAAGGAGGCTGCGGAAAGGGCGCCTATCTTTGCCGCCGTCCTCCGCTTCCATCGCCGGCAGAAGAGGAGGACGCATTGTCGAACCTACCAAACCTACCAGACTTATGAAACGAATCAGACTACTCTTCGGGCTGTGTTGCCTGCTGGCAATCTGCTCCCTGCCGCTCAAGGCACAAGACAACAGGAACATGTACCTCCGTTGGGGCATCATGGCCGGACTGAACGGCTACAACGCCCATACGCTGAACCTCTCCGATGACCGCGGACGCTACGGCTTCAACTTCGCCGCACGCGCCGAACTCTCCTTCACCGACGCCCCGAGCCGGATGTACCTCGATGCCGAACCGGGACTGCTGAAACTCGGGTGGAAGGACGGTCAGGCAGGCTATGCCATCGACGCCTTGCGCTTCCCCGGACACGGCACAATGGACCCTTCCGCCTATTCCCATCCCTACTGGGATGTCTATTCCCTCCACCTGCCCATCCACATCGGCTACCGTTGGGCAGTCGCCAGGGGACTTGCCATTTATGCCGATGCCGGACCATACGTTTCATTCGGACTCTCCGGCAAGCTGAAATACACGGACCCCGTCACCGGAACGAAGCTGTCTGAGAATGTCTTCCACGTGATGCGCCGCTTCGACTGGGGATTGGGCGTGCGGCTGGGAGCAGAGATTGCCGACCACCTCCGCATCGGTGCCGCCTACGACTTCGGCTTGATGAACAACATGCGAGGGGGCATGGGAAGCGGCAACAACAACTTCACCGTCTCCGTGGGCTACATGTTCTGACCGCGGCGCACCTCCGTCTCCCACACTGCCGAACAATTGTCCGTTGCCCCAAGATTCCCCCTTCCGTTTCTTGCATATCTCCCCTTTTCTGCCTTCCTTTGCCCGAAAGGACGTATATCTTATGAAGTTACGCAGGTGTGTATACACATACGTGGGGAGTGTACTGCTCCTCGTGGCGGCAGTGTGGGCGGTGTGTGCCCTCGTGCAGCAACGGAACTACGGACGGTTGGCGGAGCTGGAAAGACGGCAGTCCGACCTGACGACAGACTCGTGCCGGTTGCAGCTGCAAGCCTTCGAACGGTCGTTCCTTTCGGGCAAAGGGAAGGCACTGCGCAACAAGATTGCTGCCGGGAACCTCCTCGAACGGGGAGAGAATGACCTCGCCGACTCCCTCTGCCGGCAATCCCTCCGCTACTTTGACTTCTTCACACGCGACTCCGTGCGCATCGCTCATCTCTATCTGCTCAGCGGACGCATCGAGCGTGCCCGCGGCAACTGGCTCGGAGCGGTGGACGCTCTCCTGGATGCCAAGGCATACGGGACATCCATGCCCGACGATAACGAGTTCGCCTACCGGGTACACGAACGCCTCGCATTCCTCTACCGCGAGAACGGACTGCCCGACCGGGAACGGGACTGCCTCCGCGAGGCACTCATCTACGCCCGGCGGTTGGGCAAGGGGGACTATGTTGCCGACGGACTCCGGCGTCTGGCATGTCTCGAAGGCAATGTCCGCACCGTGCAGCCGTCCGTCCGTCAGCTGACGGAAGCGAAAGACTCTGCCTGCGCCAACCGGCAGGAGCAACTGGCAGGACAGCTGCAGCTCCTCTCCGACTACCGACGCTGGCGCAAGGACGCCGACCGTGCCGAGTACAAGGTGGTGTTGCGCGGACGTGCGCTCTACCGCACCCTGGCAGTGATGCTGGCTGTGATGGCGGTGCTCCTGACGATTTACTTCTACGACCGCCGTCGCCGTCTGGTGGCGGAAAACCGCCTGCTCGCCGAGCAGACCCGGCGCGAGCAGGAACGGATGGACCGCGAACAACTCCGGATGGATTACTACCGTCAGCTGAACCAGCTGACGCTGCCCATGGCATACGACAGCCTGCGCGAAGGAAAGGTGCGCATGGGGGAGAAGGAGTGGCAGACCATCTATGCGAACACCGACGCCTGCTTCCCGGGCTTCACCGGACGGCTGCGCACGACATTCCCCTTCCTGAAGGAGGACGACATCCGCCTCTGCTGCCTCGTGAAGATGGAGATGCCGCTCGACCTGACGGCTCTCATCTTCGGCATCGGCAAGGGCAGTGTGTCGCAACGCAAGCAGCGTCTGCGTCAGAAGATGGAGCTGGAAGGCTCGCTCGACGAATACCTGGGTGTGGCGTCTGTGGGCAGGTCCGGCATGCGTCCGGCTTCAGCTGACAGGGAATGAGTTGGCGAAGGCAAAAGCCAATCACCCTCTCTCGATAATCCGTTAAATAATGTTTCACGAGTAAAGAAAAAGCACCATACTGGTGCCCGAAAATTTTTCTCAAACGTACTATAAATAAAGAGAGCAATGTGTGGATGAGAGAAAAGGACCTGATTCAATCTGTATAAAAAAAGCGTTATGAGAAAGGCGTTACTGATTTTTATCCTGCTTCCGCTGTCACTGGTGGCGCAGGTGCTGAGAGAGAGTCCCGGACAAGTGGAAGTATCGGGGAGAGTGACAGACCAAGGTGCCAAGGTGTTACCGGGTGCAAATGTCGTGTTCCGGAACCTGATGGATACAACCGCGGTAATAAAAGCAGTAACGGATGCAAAAGGCACGTTCACGGTGCAGTTGTCTCCTGACACCTACGAACTGCGTGTCTCCTACCTGGGCTACCAACCGTTCACGTCACACGTGGAAGCCCGCCAATCCATGTCGGTGAATGATATCCGGCTGGTGGAGAGTGCCACGGCATTGAAAGAATTTACCGTCGTGGGACGTAGCCTGACGTACAATGTGGAAGGGTATAAGCTGAATGTGGAAAACAACGCGCTTTTCAAGCAGCAGGATTTGGACCGGATACTCCTCTTCCTGCCCGGTGCCATGAGGGAGAAAGACAATCTGAAGATTTACGGAAAGATGGTGGGAAAGGTGTACATCAACCGCAGGGAAATCAAACTCACGGGAAAAGACCTCCTGAACTATCTCCAGAACTACCACGGCAAGAATGTGAAGGAAATTCAAGTCATTACTTCTGCCGGGGCAAACGAGAGCGCGGCGATAGGCGGCACCGTCGTACTGAAAATCATCACGACGAAGATTGAAGACGGAGGCATGCTGTCCATGAGGGATTCGGGAAGCTATAACAAGCAAAGTCAGACTTACGGCAATCCATCGCTGATCGTACAGCAACGCAGCGGCAAATGGTCTGTCTACGGAGAAGCATCCATGGTGGCAAACAAGAATAAGGGCAACAGTGAAAGCAAGACCTTGTTTACCGATTCCGGAGCGGGGAAGCAGGAATGGTCAAGCTCCGTCATGAGGCAAAAGCCGGCTCCGGCATACACCGTGGGAGCGGGCTACGACCTTACACCCGATGACATCCTGACGTTGGAAGTCGGCTATCACGGATACAAATCCGAATATGAATCGTCTTCCCGGATTCAAAACTTGCAGAACGATGTGGTAACGGGAGAAGAACACAACCTCGGATTGTCGGACAGCGACAGCCGGCGGGCTTCCGTCTCCATAGACTATGTGCATACGTGGAAAACGGGTGAACTGGCCTTCGCAGGGTCTTACTCCGATTCACATTCTTCGGACGACAGCAGACGCTGGCGGGAGGGAAATACCGACCTGTGGAGCAGCACGGAAGCCGCTTCCAGCGACTATGCATCCCTCTATACCAAGTTGGACTTCGAACAACGTTTCCAGGCGTTGCAAGGCAAGTTGAAGGCAGGAGTGGCATTTTCCAACTGGGACAATGACAGCCACACCGACAACCTCCTGATGGAAGATGGCAGGGAATCCCCTTATGGCACCTACGACGACGTGTACACCTACAAGGAGCAGACGTTGGGCATGTACGGGAGCTATGACTTCATGATCAAGAACTTCAGCGCATCGTTGGGACTGCGCTATGAGTTTACCAGGATTTCGCCGAACTCAACGTTGGCACCGGAAGCAAACTACACGAGTTACTATCGCAATTTTTTCCCAAACGTGCGTCTGAATTATACCATCAATCCCATGAAAGGGCACAACATCAACCTGTCGTACGCCCGCAAGATCCAGTTCCCCTTCATGAACATGCTCAATCCGGGAACGACGTGGAGCAACGAATACAGCTACTCCAAGGGCAACCCCTACCTGAAGCCCATGTGCGGCAACGAAGTGACGGGCATCCTGTCACTCTTTGGCAACTATTCCCTGTCGGTGACGTATGCCGAGTCGCCCCTGTTCCAGCTGCTCTATTCGAAGGAGGAAGGACGTGATATCTACTATTCGACCTACGAGAATGGAGGAAAGGACAAGTTCTGGGTCATCGGGTTGAGTGCCGTACAGTTCATCTCGCCCAAGTGGATGGTCAACGCCACGGTGAACCGCATGTATGTGACGACATCCTATCAGTCACAAAATCATCGGGCAAAAAACTGGAACATCACCTTGTCATCGACGAACAACCTGCCCTGGGGACTCAACCTGAACACCAATCTGTTTTATGTTTCTCCGACAGAAGGCATCCATCTGGACACGGGACGTGCACTGAACATCTCGGCTTCGCTAAGCAAATCGTTCTTGAAGGACCGTCTGACAGCTACCATCGACTATGGTTACAGCCCGGAACTGACCGGACGCATCCATACAGCCGGCGTTGTGAACAACTATGACTCCGATTACTCCCCTCACAAGATAGGCATCAGCCTGCGCTATGTCCTCAAATGGGGAAACCAATGGGCAAAAGTGCGGAAAGCTGTCGGTGCGGGAGATGGTGGAAGATTGAAATAGGAGCAAGGACGTGGAATATGCCATTTATGCAAGAACCTCTTGCACAAATTCAGAATGTATCCCAGACAGTAGCCGCCGTTTACCAGATGCCGATTGAGGACATGGAAAAACTGTTCATATCATCACCCGTCGCAAGAACCAATTGGACAAGCCATGTCATTATGTTCAACAGTTCACTTCCTTATATTGAAGGCAATGGCAAAGAAGGAGAAGTCCATAAAGACCTTGTCCTTTCCAAAAAGCCGAGAACGTTGGTAGTTCATATTATAACGTGAGTCCGATACAAATTAAGACATAGTAAGTTGCCCGTCATTGACCAAAACATACGTCAATGGCGGGTTTCTTTTCAAAGAAAACAGACGGCTCTGCCCGACGAGATGACCGGGGAGAAGGAGGAGGCAGAGGACAAGTGGCAAGAGTCTGATGTTCATTATTCTATTCATCTTATTTTGAGAGAGTACCGTCACTTCTCTTCCTGTCTACGGAAGAAACACCGATAACCGAATATGCCCGCCAGTGCGACAAGAGCACCGACCAACGCCCAGATGAAGGCACCCAATGCCTTTTCTGCATCCATGCAATAGCACAGGAGGAGAAACAGGACAGCCGACAGGGTTGCCAGGAGCCATTCCCTGTAGACGGCTTTCCGTTCAGTATACATTCTGAGGGATAAAATGATAGGGACAAAGACGACGTAATTCACACCGGGGATATTGACATAACTGTTCAACAGGACTGCAACGCTCGCTAAAACTACGATTGCTACAATCATTTTCCATAACTTGCTCATGACTGATTCATATCTTTAGTTAATCCGAAGACAAAGATATTCCGAAAACTTAGGAACTTATGTTATCTTTAGGTTAAAACAGACAAAGAGGCTGACTGCTTTTAGTCGTAATTGGTCCTATTTAGTCGTACATAGTCGTAATTGGTTCTTTTTAGTCGTAAATATAATTCTTACGCCTATTTTACATACCATATTCTACCCTTCAGAATGATTATCCCTGCTTCTTTCATATCTACAAGAATATTTCCGACCATCCGTTCCTTTTGTACAGAAGTCTTAGCCTGAGGAAGTACATCCTTAAGATAACGTGAGTTCGATATAAATTAAAACATGACAAATTGCCCATCTTTGACAAAACAAACATCAATGGCGAGTTTCTTTTCAAAGAAACAGTATGCCGCTATAACAGAGAAGGAGTTGACAATAAAGTTATTGAAGAAACGGTGTCTAAAGTGTTCAATTTGGACGATGTTCTTCACTCGTCATTGACTGTTTCTACCAAAGCGCGTTTCCTTAATATAATTTTTCCGCATCACTCATCCAATTCGGCATATTCCTATGCACATGGATCTTGTCTTAAACCATCTATTTTTTCTACACTTTAGCAAATTCCTTACAAAAATCATCCGCCATACAATAAATCTCCGTAACTTTAGCCTCTGAGAACATAGTGGTAATCGCTTAAATGTTATACTTGGACACTATAAATTTAATGCTTTTATCGCTATGTTCCTAATTTCCAAACAACTAATTTAAGCTCTTATATCGAACTCACGTTACTTAAGGAGGCTCAAAGTGAAATCAGGTTAAATGAATCTCTTGAGAAAGGAAGTGAGGGTACAAAGCAAGTAGTTTCAAAAGTTGCTGGAAACAAGACTCAAAAAGAAACAAGAGAATGAAAAGGAAATTGATGATTGCTTTGATTAATGTAGTCTTAGGTCTTTTTGCGATCTATTACTCTTTTTCTATTAGGCGGGAGGCTTTTATTGCCTCCCACCATAATTTCATTGCTTGCCAAATAATTCAGTTATATCCTAAATCTGGTTCAAGAACTCATCCTACAGCCCGAGTTATATATCATGGAAAAGAATACTTCACAAATATTCGTAGTGGGGAAAATTTGAATATAGGATATAATGATACAACATTTCATTATGATCCATTATTTGATAAAGTATTTTGTCGTAACCAGCGTGCTGACAAAGGAATTCCTTTGGCTTTTTTATTGTTTTTGTCTTCATTTTTGCTTTGGATAGATCCAAGCGTAAAGCGGAGCAAGGCTCGTCCCAAAACTCAAGTATTGGAGTGTAATCAGAATAAGACCACTAAGTAAATTTGAAACCGAATCCTAACAAACCAGGGAAAATGATGGTTGACCAAAATTATCATGTATTCATAACAGATTAGATATATGAAAGTTATATTAGATATCCCAAGCTATTCGGAAAATTCTGGTATAGTATTCAAATGGGAAGGTGATTTCCAAATTAAGGTAGTAAGTGAAGACGGAGACGTATATATTAAGGCAAATGCTGATGGATTAACTTCACTTGCTAACCACTTGCTAAACTTAGCTCAGACATCGGTTCCTATTGGAACCCACATCCATCTAGATGAGTATAACTCTCTTGAGGAAGACTCATTGGATTTAATCATTGAAAAGATTTGAAAAACAATAATTTACAGCCTCCCCCAAAAAAGTTATTATCTAATCTTTTTGGGGGAGGCAATTTACTGAATACAAAAATAAAGAAAGGTAGCGTTTAAATAGTGTGTCTATTTCTCTCAAGCTTATAAACATCAGATGATGCTGAAAATTTAATGATATTCTCTCATATTCCTATTTTGTGGGAAATATCTGAATATACTAGTTGAATATCACTTACCAATATGTTTAATTTTTAGGGTGATGATGTGTTGCTCTTCCCTGATTCGCTCTAACAGTTCTAGTATCTTCTCTATCTGTGGGTACAGCACACACTCGAAGAACGGAACTGTGAGTTCTTGTCCTATGGCTAACTCATTGGCACGCTTCACAGCTTGGTTGAGATTGCTCCCCATCCACGACAGTTGTTGTTGGTACTGCTTATAGAGGTTGGTCATTTCAGCCAAGGCCGCCAACTTTTGGCGTGCGTTTAGGTCGCCCATTTGTCTGACAGCTTCCACTATCATACATGTTTTAGTGGGGTAATTTTCCCCTTTCTTTTGGAAGAGTTCATACTCTTTTTCGGTGAGCCTAATTTCTATTCTTCTTGTCTTTTTCTCCATACTTCACTGCCTTAAATTACTGAGTTGCGAGGTGATTTCCCAATGTCCGCAGGACTTGGCAAGTTACTTTTGTAAGTGCAGCCCCATCGGGGATGTACGTACAAAAGTACAACTTGCTATTTGAGTTTTTCTATTATTGAGTTGTGCGATGCAGCCAACTTTTATATTCAAGTATAACAATCTGTATTGCGATAACAGAAAGTTGCTTTGCTGTCATTTAGTAACGTTGAGTGCAAGAACATCCCCCAATAATTTACATATCCATTTTCTGTTTAACTTGTTTTATCTGCATCTACTCATCTTGATTCTTTTTTCTTCATGTGAAGATTCAGGATCCATATATCTTCATGTCTTGCATGCCAGCATTACGAAATAACATTATAACAGAATAACATTATAACGGAATAACATTATAACGGAATAACATTATTACGGAATAACATTATTACGGCATTACAGCATTACGGCATTCTTGCATGCCAGCTTGCAGTGTTGTGATATGCACGCATGAACTCCCGAACGAACGCACCTATGAGCACATGCAGACACAACACTGCAAAAAAAAATGGTCATTTATCGGACTTGCCTGCATAGGGATCTAAATTGCAGCCGAATTTAATACGGTCTATGTCCGACTTTCGGTAGCGTACCTTGGAACCCGTCTTGATGGGAACAAGATACCTGATCTTTGCCCATTTCCAAAGCGTGGCTTCGCATACGCCCAGATATTCACACGTTTCCTTTCGGGTGAGTAGCGTGCGATTATCCAGCTCCAGCTTTTCTTCCTGCTCCTTCCTGTGCTGCTGACGCTCACGGCTGCGGTCAATGAGATAGTCAGCAAAGGCTATGAGGTTTTCTTTACTTGCCTGCACCGAGAATGATGCGCTTTGGTCGCCCATAAGGGAAATAAATTTATAATTTTCCATGTTGGTTCTGTATTTATATGTTTGATTTTTATTGAATTGCTTGTTGGCTAATAATAGCCGGTGTCCGGCTACTCCAAATGACGGATGGCATCAGCCTTGATGTCATCACCGATGCTTCGGTAACGTTTGAACGCCTGACTGTTCTCACAGTGTCCCGACATCATCCTGTCCGACATCGACATGCCCGAAATGGACGGCTTCGAGATGGTGAGACGTATCCGGGAGACGGACGGGGACACGCCCATCCTGTTCACTTCCGCCCTGACCTCGCCCAAGGATGTGAGGCATGGCTACAAACTGGGGGTGAACAACTACGTGAAGAAGCCGTTTGTCCCGGAAGAGATTGATGCGCACATCCATGCCATCCTGAAGATGAAGGCAGGGGGCAAGAGCCGGTCAGAAGAAGGATGTTACCAGTTCAGCCACTACACGCTCGACACCGGGCATGCCACCCTGCGCAACGACAACACCGGAAGTGTCTTCCCACTGACCGGCATGGAGACCAAAATCATGCAGCTCCTCGCCGAGAACCAAAACGAAATCATCCGCCGTGAAGCCATCCTGAGCCGCTGCTGGAAGACGGAAGACGATTTTTTCGCATCCCGCAGCCTGGATGTGTTTATCAGCAAGCTCCGCAAGCTCTTTACCGATGATCCGGATGTGGAAATTAAGACCGCAAGAGGTGTCGGACTGATGCTGGCAGTCAAGTGACAGCCTCTCCGGCAAGACGGCACGAGGGAGAGATTGTCCCCGACCGATGGTCCATGAAACCAACGATTTTTCCTACCTTTGCAGCCTCAACCGTATGACAACATGAAGATTAGAAACATCGACCTAGGAGAACATCCCATTGTCCTCGCCCCGATGGAGGACGTGACCGACATAGCCTTCCGCCTGATGTGCAAGCACTTCGGAGCGGACCTGGTATACACTGAATTTGTCTCAAGCGACGCACTGGTGCGCTCTGTGAGCAAGACCATGCAGAAGCTGACCATCAGCGACGACGAACGCCCCGTCGCCATCCAGATTTATGGCAAGGAGACCGACGCCATGGTCGAGGCGGCACGCATCGTGGAGGAGGCACGCCCCGACATCCTCGACATCAACTTCGGCTGTCCCGTGAAGCGGGTGGCAGGCAAGGGCGCGGGTGCAGGAATGCTGCAGAACATCCCGAAGATGCTGGAGATTACCCGTGCAGTGGTCGATGCCGTGAAGATTCCCGTCACCGTGAAGACCCGCCTGGGCTGGGATGCCGACCACAAAATCATCGTCGACCTGGCGGAGCGTCTTCAGGACTGCGGCATCGAGGCGCTGACCATCCACGGACGGACACGCGCACAGATGTACACCGGCGAGGCGGACTGGACCCTCATCGGAGCCGTGAAGGAGAACCCGCGGATGCACATCCCCATCATCGGCAACGGCGACGTCACCACCCCGCAACGTGCCGCGGAGTGTTTTGAACGTTACGGTGTGGACGCGGTGATGATCGGACGCGGCAGCTTCGGGCGTCCGTGGATATTCAAGGAGGTGAAGCACTTCCTGGAGACCGGTGAAGAGCTTCCCCCGCTGTCGTTCGACTGGAAGATGGATGTCCTGCGCGAAGAGGTCCGCCAGAGCGTGGCGCGACTGGACGAGCGAAGGGGTATCCTGCACATACGGCGTCACCTTGCCGCCACTCCCCTGTTCAAGGGCTTGCCGAACTTCCGCGACACACGCATCGCCATGCTGCGCGCCGAGACCGTCGACGAGCTGTTCAGCATCTTCGACGACATCAAGGAGCGTTACGGCAAGGAGTAAGGACACACCGCGGGATGCGAAGGCACAAAAAAACGAAGACCACCAGGGACGCGCCTTTGTGCCTTCGTATCTCGTCATCATTGTCAATTATCAGAGTTGTCATTGTCAATTAAAAAGTTCCCTTCCTCTCTCAGGAACATGCTGGCAATCATAATGGAGTTTATGCCTATAGCAAAAACGACAATAATGTGTATATGATTTGCATCCGTCTTCTTCTCTCTCCACACTGCATTCTTCTCTAGTCTCCATATATCTTCGCTTTTCTCCACCTCTATATATTTCCCTCTCTGCATCTTTCTCTCCCATCCAGTCTTCCCAGAGAGGAAGGGAACTGTCTTTCTTTAGTTAATGATGGACAAAAGTATGTTATTTTATCTGTAATGCAAAATCTTTTCCTCCTTTTTTGTTGTCTGTACCATAAAATCGTTGTGAGATGTATTTTCTTACACTTCTCAACCATTCCCGCTTTGCTACATTCCGACTGTAAGAAAGATAAGGGTTAAATTTACACTCCATACTTTTCTTCCGCCTGTACAGAAGGTGCACTTCATGGACACACACCCTCCGGACATTTGTGTTTGACCGGACAGACACAAGTCTTTCATCGGGCAAACACAAGTGTTTGACGTGGCAAACTAATTGGTTTGATATACCAAAGTATAATACTTAGCCTACCAAAGTATTATACTTAGACCACCTAAGTATTATACTTTGCCTATCTAAGTATTATACTTTAGTCTGTCAAGTCCCTATGCGTATCAGATTAAGAGCGGGTGTGCAGCGAATCAGGCATCCATGCCCCGTCCGCCGGGCAACCGTGTCTGTGGGAGAACGTCCGGACAACGGAAGGGGCGACGCATAAAAAAGGGAGGCACGTTCGTCTGACGCACCTCCCTGCATGCTCCTCCTGTACGGAGGCAGCGACATTATCAAATAGAAAACAGGAATCAGAACTGGTCCACTCCCCATCCGTTGGCTTCCTTCGTCCGCACGCTCACGATGCGGCCGAAGTCATCCGGAGACTCCCAGAGAATCTTGGCACTGTCGTCCAGGTTCTTGGCGTTCTGCATCGGCAGCAAGTAGAACTTGCCGTTCTCCAGTCCGAGTCCCATGTAGTTGCTGTTGAACCACTCGCCGCACATCGCCGTCACCGGAGCGTCGAATGAGAGGTACTTCTTCACCGACTTCGCCGTGCGGTCGAGCATGTACAGGTCGTTGCCGCTCGCGATGAACGTGTAGGCACCGGGGTTGGAAGCCTGGGTCGTGTAGGGCAAGGTGTAGACGTAGCTGTCGGCACGCATGATGTCGTCGATGAGGTTGACGTGCGAACCGTCTTCCGAAGCCGAGAGCACCGCCATGTTGTCCACCATCAGGGTCGAACTGTTGTAGTTGTCCTGCCAGATGCGGCAGGTCTGCACGGTGTACTGTCCGTCCTTCTCGAAGATGAACACATAGCTGTAGCCCGTGCCTCCGTACTGGTACTGGTCGTGGTAGCCACAGTGCACCAGGTTGTAGCCTTCGTAGTTGTCGAGGGGCACGAAGCCGGCAGGTCCCTCGAAATGGCGGAGCGCCGAGATGCGTCCCAGTGTGTACTCACCCTTGCTGTCCGACTTGATGTCCGACACGTGGAGCAGGCGCTTGTGCTTGTCGTCATGCAGCAGGCAGAAGTTGCCTCCCAGCTTGCTGACGATGATGTGAGTGTCGGTGAGCGGTTCGTCCTCGCCCTCACACTTGCAGGGCACGGGATAGAAATACTCCGAGTTGGGCAGCTCCTTCGTCGACTTGATGCGGGTGTAAATCTGTCCTTCCTCGTCCTCCAGCACGTCGGTCCAGCCCATGTACATCACATTGGCGGCACGCATGCCGGCAGGCCAGCCTCCGTCAATCATCTCCGAACCGGTCATGTCCTTCACAAAGGTCGACGACTCGACGTCGACCAGCTCGGTGGGCGTGATGACCATCACCTGCGGACCGCCGCCGTACCAGTTGTGCTCGTGCAGGCGGATGGGGTCGTCCGGCAGGTACTCGTCGTTCTCGGCATGATACACACCGACGACCGTACGGATGGTGCTGTTGGCAATGTCGACCTTGTCCCCCAGGAACGAAGAGCTGAGGATGGCGCTCAGGCAGGTGTGCCCGTCCTTCTCGCCCAGGACGTAGAAGCCCGCACCGCTGTACTTCTCACGTACGCTGACATAGACGGTCTGGGCATAGTGCAGGTCGTTCACCAGGTCATGGATGTCGAAGACCAGCAGGGCGTTGCTCATCAGCGAGTCGCAGACATAGGTCAGGTCGCGCTCACGGCTCACGACCTGTGCGTAGTCGATGCTCCATGAATATTCCACATTGGCGATGTCCCGCAGGGTGTCGCCCTGCTCGCTGAGGATGACCGGCGACAGGGTCAGGGTGTCGCCCTGTGCCAGACTGAGGGTACTGCCGCTCCCGAAGGACGACTCGTCGATGACATACTTGGGGATATCCGTGTACGAATAGTTCCCCTTGTCCTCATAGCAGCCTGCAAGGACTGCCGCCACGCAGAGGTATAACAGGATTAGTTTATGTTTCATAGCTTTTTCTTCTCTTTACTTAAGGATTAATATCCGGCCAGTTCGATGGGCGAACCGTCCGCTTCCGTCCACTCGGGGTGGGCATCCAGTGCCTGCTGGTAGGCATCGCGGACCTTACGCATCTCGGTCAGCGAGTAGCCCGAATAGTCGGCAATGCCGGTGGACTCGATGAGGTAGTGGTACTTGGCATCGCTGTAGGGGCCGAAGATGGCGTTGGTGATGTCCTCGGTCCACCACTCGGGCTTGCGCAGGAGGTTGCTGAAGTGGGTCTTCACCATCAGGCTGTCGGGGTAACCGACGTCAAAGTGGTCGTTCGCCACGATGCGCAGGGCGAGCGAAACCTCCTCGTCGTCCATGCGTGCGCTGCGCTTGAGCAGGACCTTGAGCGTGTCGGTGAACAGTCCCTTGCGGAACACCACGGGACTGGGCAACGTGTATTCATCGGGCAGTGCCGTGGTGGCAGTGTCCACCACCTCGACGCTCACCTCGCGGTCGGCATCCAGCTGCTGGCCGATGAGCTGTATCGGGAAGCACGCCTCGTAGGTGTCCGTCCCGGGATAGAACTGGAAGGTGACGGTCTGCTCCTTCTCGCCCGTGAAGTAGAGGCGGTGGGAGCTGACGTCGTAAACGGGTATCTCCGCCTCCGAGCAGGCAGCAAACGCAAGCACGGCACACAGAGGCGCACTGAGTAACAGGTGTCTTTTCATAATCATTCTCGAATCGTTTGGTTAAATGGCACTCTCGCTGTCGGGCAACGGGAATACGAAGTTGGCGTCGTAGACGTAGTCCGGGTCAATGCCCAGGCGCTTGTAATAGTAGAAGAGCTGGCCCTCGCCGACGAACTCGCGGTTCGCCTCCTTGACGATTTCCGGACCGAACCATCCTTCGGGGTCGCTGGCAATGACCTGGCTGTACTTGCCCTTCGAGCAGTTGCGCCCTTCACGGACGACATCAATCTCGTCGGCAGCCTTCACATTGTCGCCGATGGTGTAGTAGTACTCCGCACGGATATAGTACATCTCGCTCAGGCGCAGCACCGGGAGCAGGTCGGCACAGTAGCTGTTGGACTCGTCGCTGTACTTCAGCGACAGCACGTTGTAGGACGTCGTGTTCAGCAGGACCGCATAGCGCACGTCCGACTGGTCGTCGAACAGGTAGGAGGCGTCGTTGATGTAGAACTTCGTGTTGTCGGCAGTGGCGTCGCTGTAGTTCGTCACGGTCTTCTGGTTGGAGAGGCAGAAGATGACATCGTGATAGAGGCGCGTGTTGCCCGTCGAGGGATAGGTGAACGTGAAGTAGGGGTTGCCCTCGTAGGCTCCGTCAATGATGGGCTGCGTCTCGTCGAACGCCCGCTTGTAGTTCTCCGCGTCGTAGGGTCCGGCGTAGTTGTAGGCGCGTGCCAGGGCGGCGCAGATGGCGTAGTAGTTCATGCGGTAGCCGCGGTAGGTGAAGAAGATGTCCGACGGGGGATTGCCCACACCCGAGCCTTCGAAGTTCTCGATACGGGCGTTCGTCGTCATCCAGTAGGCGTGTTCCTCCGCCGTGTCAAAGGGCTTCACCAGCTCCTTGGCAGCCTGGAGGTCGGCGATGATGCGGTCGAGCACCTCCCGGTTGGAGCTGTACTCCTTGAAGGTACAGGGGTACGTGTCCACATAGGGGATGTAGTCCTTCCCGTCATCCTTGACAGGAGCGGGAGCGAACAGACGCAGGACGTCCAGGTGGAGGAAGGCACGCAGAGCCAGCGCCTCGCCCTTGATGAGCTGACGCTCCTCCTCCCCTCCGCGGAACTTGGAGGCGGGCGCCTCCTCTATCTGCGCAATCAGGTTGTTGCAGTTGGCGATGCTGTTGTACATCTTCGACCAGATGCCGTCGATGACATCTTCCACCTTGGAGTCGGTGTATTCGAAGCTGGCGAACTTGTCGTAGAGGGTGTTCGTGCCCAGGTACCAGGACGAGTACATCTGTGCGGCGGCATCCAGGTAGCCCCACGTCAGGGCGGAACCGTAGAGCGAGGTCTCCGACATCTGACGGTAGACACCGTTGAGGGTCACGCGGTAGCCGTCGCCCTCGGCAAACAGCTCGTCCTGCGTCAGCGTGTCAGACGGACGCACGTCCAGCCAGTCGGAACAGGAACTGCCCGCCAGGAGCAGGACGGCGGACAAGAGTATGTAGAGTTTCTTCATTTGTCGTACGTTTAAAGGGTTAGAAGGAAGCCTTGACGGCGAAACTTACGGAGCGCGAGTACGGATAGCTCAAGCCACGCTCCTGCTTCACGGTGGA
This sequence comes from Bacteroides sp. Marseille-P3684, assembly GCF_900291465.1. Taxonomy (GTDB): domain Bacteria; phylum Bacteroidota; class Bacteroidia; order Bacteroidales; family Bacteroidaceae; genus Phocaeicola_A. The sequence continues at coordinate 734,574 of NZ_LT985808.1, read as the reverse complement.
GGCATAGAACAGGTCGTTGGCAGACAACTCCAGCCGGAGCATGCTCAGTCCCCAAGGGGCTATCAGCTCGTTGTCGAAGGTGTACTCCAGCGAGAGTGAGTTCAGCGTCAGGTAGTTGTAGTCCTGCACGAAGCGCGACGTAGGCTGTGTCTGCGCGATGTTGTTCACGCCTGCCTGCAACGCCTGGAACTTCGACACGTCGCCGGGCTTCTGCCAGCGGTCGGTCAGCACGCGGTAGTCGACGTTGCTGTCATAGATGTCGGCGTCCTCGACCTTGTCGACCAGCGTCTGGTTGTAGCGCTGTCCGCCGAACTCGTACATGAACGTGGTGTAGAGCGAGAAGTTCCTCCACGACGCGCTGAAGCCGAAGGTTCCCTGGCCGTCCGGCTCCTTGTTGCCGATAACGACCTGGTCGCCCGAACGCCAGGTGTCCGTCACCGTCCCGTCAGGACGCAGGAACAGCTCCTTGCCCGACGCAGGGTCGATGCCCAGCGAACGTACGCCCCAGATGGAATTCATCGAACCGCCCTCGACGTACTGCAACAGCGGCTGCGAGCGTGAGCTCTGGTTGAAGGGGTCGCTATAGTAGTCCTGCACCTGCTTGTTGTAGTCGCGCAGGCTGTCGGAAATCTTCAGAATCTTGTTGCGGTTGTGTGCCAGGTTGGCGAAGATGGAGACGTACCAGTCGCGGTTGCGGAAGATGTCGGAACGGAAGTCCAGCTCGAAACCGCGGTTCTCCACCTCGCCCACATTATCCTTGTAGGTCGTGAAGCCCGTGTGGCTGGGGATGGTCACGTCGTTCACCATGTCCGTCGTACGCTTCACATAGTAGCTTGCCTTCAGGTAGAACAGCCGACGCAGGAAGCTCACCTCAAAGCCGACGTCGAGCGTGTTGGTCGTCTCCCAGCGCAATGCCTCGTTGCCCAGGGCGTAGAGCGTGGCGCCATAGCCCGTCTTGTACCATTCGTCGGTGAATATCTGATAGGTGGTCTCTGCCTGATAGGGGGCGAAGTTGACGGCACCCGTCTGTCCGTAGCTTCCGCGGAGCTTGAGCAGGTCGAAGAAGCCCAGGTCGCTGATTGCCTCGTAGTTGTGCAGGTTCAGTCCGACGCCCGTGCTCCAGAACGTTCCGCACTTCTCATCGGCACCGAACTCCGAGGAACCTTCCACGCGGATGCTGGCGTCGAAGAGGTAGATGTTGTCGTAGCTGTAGTTGAACACGCCCACGCCACCCATCTGACGGGTCGTGTTCTCGCTCGTCGACGGCTTCTCATAGACTTCCTGCGCATAGTTGGGCGAATGGAGGATGCCCGAGGGGAAGCCGCGGTAGGTCGTGCTGACCGACTCGGTCTGCGTCTCCTGCGCGTTAAAGCCGAGCGAGAAGTTCAGGTTGTGCTTGCCGAAGAACTGGTTGTAGGACAGGGTGCTCTGGAAGTCCCAGTTCAGGTTGGAGCCCGAGCCGGTGGTCAGTTCACCCGACGAGTAGTTGGTGGAGCTGATGGGGTTGGTATTCTTCTTCGAGAGCGGGTCGAGGAAGCGGTCGCTCTTGTTCGTCTGGTAGGTGACACCCAGCGAGGCTTTCCACAGCAAGTGGTGCGTGATGTTCCACTGCAGGCTCAGGTTGTCGATAAGCTCGTTGTACGACGACTTGTCAAAGTTGTGCAACCCTGCCTCATAGAGCGGGTTGGTGATGGTGCCCGACATGTGCCAGTCTTCCAGCTCCTCGAGGTAGTTGCCGTTCTCGTCGGTGTACACGTCGTAGGGCTGCTTGGTGGTGTAGTCGGAGAAGGAGCCGTAGGGTGACTCCTGACTGTGGGTCGTGTTGAAGCTGACGTAGTTGCGCACCTGAAGCTTGTTGATGCGGTAGTCGAGGTACATGCCTCCGCCCATCGTCCGTCGGCCCGAACCCTTCATGACACCGTCGTCCTGCTTGTAGTTGAGGTCGACGCCGAAGCGCAGGTTCTCCGTACCGCCGTCGATGTAGAGGCTGTGGTTATGGTTGAACACCGTGCGCAGGGGCTTCGACAGCCAGTAGGTGTCGACACCGCGCCGGACGTTGTACAGCTTGCCCTGATACTCCTCGTTCAGCCGTTCCTGGTCGGCAGGAGTGTCGGAGACGTAGCATCCTGCGAGGCGTTCTGCCTCCAGCTTCTCAGCCGCGTTGAGCAGGTGGTAGTCGCTCAGGTCAGGCGCCTCGACCTCACCGGTGAAGCTGTACTGCACGTTGAGCTTGCCGGGCTTCGGAGTGACGGTCGTGATGACAACCACACCGTTGGCTGCACGCGAACCGTACATCGCCGTGGCGGCGGCATCCTTGAGGATGGTGATGCTCTCGATGCGAGAGGGGTCCATGTCATAGAGTTTCGTCACGTCAATTTCGAAGCCGTCCATGATGAAGGTAGGCAGGTTCGGGTTGTTCTGCAGGTTCGACTTCGAGGTCAGGCTCTGCGCATCCAGCTCCTTCACGCCGATACCGGAGTTACCACGGATGGACACTTCGGGCAGGGCGTTCGGGTCCGAACCCCAAGTGGTGTTCTCGGCAATGCGGAACGACGGGTCAAACGCCTGAAGCGCCTTGATGACGTTCGTCTTGGAAACACGTTGCAGCTCCTCCTTGCGGATGGTGGTGGAGTTTCCCGTGAAGCTTTCCTTCTTGAAGTTCACAAAGCCTGTCACCACCACCTCGTCGAGCTGCTGGGCGTCTTCATCCAGACGTATTTCCAGTTCTTTCTCTCCCAGTGCGGACGCTTTCACCCGCACCTCCTTCGTTTCCATACCGACGAAGGAGAACTGCAACACGGCATCCGCTCCTTTCGGCACGTTGATTTGGAACCGTCCGTCGATGTCGGTGATCACACCGTTCATGTTGCCTTTGCGCAACACGGTCACACCGGGGAGCGAGTGGCCTTCCTTGTCTGCCACCCTACCCTTGACGGTAATGAGCGTTCTCTCGGTGCTTGTCTGCTGACCCGTGCTCACCCGCACCGACACCTGTGCTGCCACAGGAGCCGCGCAACAGAGGGCACACGCCAGGAGCGCACCTTGTCTCACTAGTAACTCTCGCTTTTTTCTCATGTTCTATATGTATTAAATACTCAACATTAGGATGATTCGTTTCACTTCTTCCGTCTGCGCCACCACGTCAGCGTGTAGCAGGCGATGAGGGCGGCGGGGACAAGCCCCATGAAGAGGATGCGCACCCAGATGAGCGCTCCCTGACCGATGGACATGGCGTCGTCGGCCGGACGCGGACGGTCGGTGTTGATGGGAAAGACGTTGTAGGACAGGTCGCGGAACGACTCGGTGATGAGTGAGAAGTTCGAGCCGTTCAGGGCGTAACGCTCGGTCGTCAGCTCGCCGTTGCTCATGCAGTCCGCGTCGCCTAGGATGAGGATGCGCTGCTCCTTGTCGCCCACCTGACGGGTGAGGCGGAGCATCGTCGGGACGGCAGCCTCGCGTTCGCCCGTCAGGGTGTCGAGCACCGCCTTGTCGTCAACGAAGTCGGTCGTCTGCAACTCCATCCACGAGCCTTGTGCCGGGGTGGTGAGCATGGGGGTCACGTGGAAGGCGGTCGTGTCTGCCCACGCCAGTCCGACGGCACCGGGCATGATGATGCGGTAATCGTTGCGGCGCAGTCCGGCATAGACATCGTTCAGGGCGGCAGCTTCGGGTGTGAGTTCCTGCGCCAGGAGGTCGGCTGCATACTCTGCCGTCGGATGGACGGCAATGCCCGGCAGGAAGCGGACGCCGAACGGCTCCACGAGGGGATTCATGACCTCCTGACGGCGCGGCTCACCGGCAATGATGAGGTTGCCCCCGCGCTCCACGTAGTCGTGCAGACGTGCCAGTTCGCCATCAGTGAACGGGGTGCGTGCCTCGGCAATGACCACGATGTCGATGTCGGCAGGGATGCCCGTGGAATCCGCCAGGTTCAGCCCGACGGCATCAAAGCCCTGGTTGATGAGGGAGTAGCGGAAGGTGAGGTTGCGGGCAAAGGCGGCATAGTCGCGCTCGCCTGCCTTGTCAATGCTGCGTTCGCCGTGACCAGCGACAAAGCCCACCTTGGGAGCCTTGACGACGAGCCGCTTCAGGGCAGCGGTGATTTCGCTCTCACGCGGGTCGCGCTGATTGTCGTCATACACACGCAGGAAGCTGCGTGCACCGTTCTCCCGTTCGAGGACGCGGACGAAGCGGTTGCCTTCGGGCGTGAGGTCGATGATGCGGTGTATCTCTTCGGGACTGAGGAACATGTCGAAGTCCAGGTCCATGATGTCGCACATGCGGCGGGCGATGCCTTCCTCGTCCAATCCGGGGAACTGGGCATAGATGGAGGGATTGTTCACCCGGTCGTAGTAGTAGACGTAGTTCATCTCCAGCTCGGGCTTGAAGCGGATGTACTTCTCGAACTGCTCGCGGTCGTAGTTCAGCCGGGAGGGCATGCCCTTGCCGTAGTTCTCGTCGAGCAGGTTGACGTAGGTGGTGATGGTCAGTCCGCCGGTCAGCTGCTTCATGACTTCCTGGCTCTCGGGCGTGAGCGTGTTCGCCTTGGTGGCAGTGGCGTCGTAGTAGCCCATGAGCTTGGGACGTGTGGTGGTGTAGCCGACGAGGAGGGCGACGCAGACCGTCAGCGTGTACTGCATCCACTTGACAGCCGGCTTCACCGACGTGCGTGCGAACTTGAGCTTCAGGATGGAGAGCACGAGGAAGAGGACGATGACGATGAAGAAGTAGAGCACGTCCTGACTGCAAATCATGCCCTCGATGAGGCTGTCCGAACGGCCGGAGAGGGAGAGCCAGTAGGTGATGTCACGGACGAAGGCGATGTCCTGCCCCACATTACCAATGTAGTTGAGCAGTGCCAGCAGCGTCAGTGTGCCGACGGCGGCGACCACCTGATAGGCGGTCAGGGTGGACATGAAGAGTCCGATGGCGGCATAGGCACAGGTGAGCAACAGGATGCCCAGCAGACCCGTGAAGGCGAAGGGGTAGTCAAAGTGCTCCACTGTCAGGGCACAGAAGACGAGGAACAGCAGCAGCACGGCGATGAGCAGGAGGGCATAGACCAGCATCGACAGGTACTTGCCGAGGATAATCTGGGTGTTCGTTACCGGAGAGGAGTAAAGCAACTTGATGGAGCCGCTGCTGTACTCCTTGCTCATCAGCCCCATCGTGAGCAGGGGGATGTAGAGATAAAGGTTGTCCTGCATGGCGGCAAACACACCGCCGAAGCCCAACAGGAGGCGTGAGGTGAGGTTATAGGGACGGTAGCCCAGTGCGAGGTAACGCAGCTGGTCGTCGATCAGGTCGGAGAAGGTAAGCCCCGCCTGAAATGCGAAGATGATCAGTATGAGCCAGGCGATGGGCGAGCAGAACAGGTTGTACAGCTCCGCCTTGGCTATTTTCCATGTTGTTTTCATATTCACTTGAAATGGGTTAGTTGACGAGTTAACAAGTAAACGTGGGAACGGGAGGACTGCACCCGGCCGACGGGGGAACGGACGGACCGGGAGACGGTGCCTCATCCTTCCCCCTTCGAGAGGCGGGCGAATATCTCGTCGAGCGAGCGACGTTCGAGCCTGATTTCCTTCAAGCCCCATCCGCTGCGGACGCTCCGGTCGATGACCCGTTCGGTGATGTCGGGGCGGCGGTCGAAGTGGACGCGGAAGCATCCGTCGCCCAGGTCCTCGCTGCCGGTGACACCATCCAGTGCAGCCAGCTCATCCGTCGTCGGCGGATTGTCCCACACGACAAGGAACGAGGTGGGCGCGACGTAGTTGTCAAAGTCGTCCATCGTACCAGTGAAGATGACGTGTCCGCGCTCGATCATGCGTATCTCGTCACACGTTGCCTGCACCTCCGAGAGGATGTGGGTGGAGAGCATCACGGCATGGTCGGACGCGAGCTCCTTGATGAGGTTACGTATCTCGACAATCTGGTTGGGGTCCAGTCCGTTCGTCGGCTCGTCGAGGACAACGAACTTCGGGCTGTGGACGATGGCCTGCGCGATGCCGGCGCGCTGCTGGTAGCCTCCGGAGAGGTTCTTCAGCAGACGGCTGCGGAAGTGGAGGATGCCGCAACGGTCCATCGCCCGCTCGACGGCGGCAGGGATGGCTGCCTCGTCCATCAGACGCAGGGCGGCGCAGTAGGTCAGGTATTCCTCCACGGTCATGTTGGGGTACAAGGGAGGACGTTGGGGGAGGAAGCCGATGTACTTCTTGGCTTCCACCGGGTTCTCACGCAGGCTGATGCCGTTGATGTAGACATTGCCTTCGGTCTGGTTGAGTACTCCGCAGATGATGTTCATCGTGGTGGACTTCCCCGCTCCGTTGGAGCCGAGCAGACCGAAGACACCGCGGCTTCTCACTTCCAGGTTTATGTCGCGTATCGCCCAGTCCACGCTGTAACGGTGGGACAGGTGCTCTACTTTTACAATTGTTTCTTCCATAATGGGTCTATTTAAGTTGACGAGTGGACTGGTTACTATCTTCTGCGCCGACGCACACGGATGGTGATGCCGCAGGCGGCAAGCGCCAGGGGCAGGAGTCCGGCAAAGCCGTACTTGATCCAGCGGCGGGAGTCACGCCCGAGATAGATTTCGTTGTCCGTAGGTTCGGGGCGGGTGGTGTCCAACGGGTATTCGCCGTAGGAGAGCCACTTGAAGCTTCCGGTGAGCAGGGTGAAGTTCGACGAGTTGACGCCGTTGCGGGTCTTGCCCAGCTCGTAGTTGCTCACGCAGTCGGCGTCACCGGAGATGACGATGCGCTGCTCCTTGTCGCCCACCTGGCGGGTGAGTGCCAGTACCGTGGGATAGCTTCCCGGACGCTCGCCGCTCAGGCTGTCGGCTGTAGGTACCTGGTCGAGGAAGTCAGTGGTCTGAAGCTCGGTCCAGCTCTTCTCGCCGGAGACGATGACGGGCAGGGCAGTGAACCCGCACGAGGGGTCAAACGAGAGGGCGGTCGCCTCGGGCATGCTGATGGTGTAGCCGTAGGCATAGGGACGACGGTAGGTCGGGAAGGCCTCGGCTGCCTGTGCCGTGATGTGGCCGACGGTCAGTGTCGGCAGGTCCACGTCGTTCGGCTCGACGAGCACGCCGGGCAGGAAGCTGACGCCGAAGGGGGCGACAACGGGATTCATGACCTCCTGACGGCGGTAGTCGCCGAGGATGAAGAGGTTGCCCCCGCGGTTGACGTAGGCGGACAGCTTGCCGCCCTCTGCCTCATCAAAGGGGGTGCGCATGTCGGCAATGACCACGATGTCGACGTCCGCAGGGATATCTTCCCGGGAGAGGTCAACGGTCAGCACGTCGAAGCCCTGGTTGATGAGCGAGTATCGGAAATAGATGCTCTCGGCAAAGCGGTTGTAGTCGCGGTCGCCGGTCTTGTGGATGTCGCGCATCCCGTGGCCCGTGAGGAAAGCGACCTTGGGCGACTTGACAACAAAGCGTTTGAGTGCAGCGGAGATTTCGGTCTCGGAGGGGTGCTTCTGGTTGTCGTCGTAGAGACGGAGGAAGCTGCGCTGTCCGTTCTCACGTTCGATGACGCGGACGAAGCGGTTGCCCTCGGGTCGCAGGTCGATGACCTTGCGTATCTCTTCAGGAGTGAGGAACATGTCGAAGTCGAGGTCGAGGATCTTGCTCATCTTTTCCGCCTTCTGACGGTCGTCCAGCCCCACGAAGCGGTCGTCGAGCGACTCGTTGTCTGCCTTGTCCCAGAAATAGACGTAGCGCATCTTGATCTCGGGCTTGAAGCGCATGTACTGCTCAAATCGCTCCACGTCGAACTTGAGCTGGCTGGGAAGCCCGCTGCCGTAGTTCGGCTCCAGGAGGTTGACGTAGGTCGTGATGGTCAGTCCGCCGTCGAGCTTCTTCACGATGTCCTGGCTGGTGCGGGTGAGTGTGTTCGACTTGGTGGCGGTGCAGTCATAGTAGAACTTCAGCGAGGGCAGCGTCGAGAGATAGCCGACGAGGAAGGCGGCAGCCACCACAGCCGTATAGGTTCCCCACGAACGGACGCGGGACACCTTGCTGCGTCCGGCACGGAGCTTCAGGATGGAGAGGCTGATGAACAGCACGATGACAATGAGGAAGTAGAGCAAGTCCTCCGTACAGATGAGTCCGTCGATGAACTGGTAGGCGCGTCCGGAGATGGAGAGCCAGTAGGTGATGTCGCGGACGAAGGCATAGTCCTGCCCTACCTCGCCGACGTAGTTGAGGGCGGCGAGCACGGCGAGCGTACCCATGGCGGCGACCACCTGATAGGAGGTGATGCTCGACATGAACAGTCCGATGGCTCCGTAGGCACAGATGAGCAGATAGATGCCCAGGATGCCCGAGAAGACCAGCGGCAGGTCGGCGTCCTTCACCGTCAGTCCCGTGAACACGGCCATGACCAGCAGCGGGAAGATGAGCGCCAGGTTGTAGACGAGCACCGAGAGGTACTTGCCCAGAATGATTTGCGGGTTCGTCACGGGCGAGGAATAGAGCAGCTTGATGGAGCCGCTGCTGTACTCGCGGCTCATGAGCCCCATCGTGAGCAGGGGGATGTAGAGGTAGAGGTTGCCGAGCAACCCCGGGAAGATGCCCATCCAGCCGGTGAACATGCCGGAGGTGGCTCCCCACAGGCCGTAGCCCATGGCTTGCGACTGGATTTGGCGTCCGATGGCATCGCTGAAGGCCAGCCCCGACTGGAAGGCGAAGATGACCAGGATGAGCCATGCGATCGGTGAGCAGAAGAGCGAGCGCAGTTCTGCCAATGCTATGCGGATGGTTGTTTTCATAACGGTTCTTTGCTAGGTTCGTTGGTTGAGGTGCGTCGGGAGTCCCGCCGTTCAGGAACGGGAGGCGGCGGCGTCCGTGTGTGCACCGGTGTGCAGGGAGGCGACGCCCTTGCCCGAGAGCTGTGCGAACACGGTGTCGAGCGAGTCGCGTTCGAGCATGATTTCGCTGGGACGCCAGCCTTTCTCCACGGCGAGGGCGGCGACACGGCGGGTCATGCCGTGGTCTTCACCGTCGAAGTGGAGGCGGAAGCGTGTGGGAGTGAGGTGTTCCACCTTGAGGATGCCGGGGATGGCGGCAAGCTCCTCCACCGGTGGCGCCTGTTCCAGCACGAGCACGAAGGTGCTCGGCGCCATGTAGTTGTTGAAGTCGCGCAGCGAGCCGGTAAAGACCACCCGTCCGTGCTCGATCATCATGATTTCGTCGCACGTGGCCTGCACCTCGGGCAGGATGTGGGTCGAGAGCATCACGGCACGCTCGGCAGCAATCTCTTTAATAAGGTGGCGGATTTCGACAATCTGGTTCGGGTCCAGTCCGTTGGTGGGTTCGTCGAGCACGACGAAGGGCGGGTTATGGACGATGGCCTGCGCGATGCCCACCCGCTGCTGGTAGCCGCCGGAGAGGTTGCCTATCAGGCGGCGACTGAAGTGCATGATGCCGCACTTCTCCTTCGCGCGGTCCACTGCGGAGCGGACCTCCTTCGGGTCCATGAGGCGCAAGCGGGCACAATACATGAGATACTCGTCCACCGTGGCGTCGGTGTACAAAGGAGGGCGTTGTGGCAGGAAGCCGATGTAGCGTTTCGCCTGCACCGGGTCTTCGCGGAGGCTGATGCCGTTGATGTGGACATCTCCCTCGGTCTGGTTGAGCACACCGCAGATGATGTTCATCGTGGTGGACTTCCCCGCTCCGTTGGAGCCCAACAGACCAAACACCCCTTTCTTGCTGATCTGAAGGTTAATGTCCCGGATAGCCCATTGCACGCTGTAGCGATGCGACAGGTGGTCTACCCGTACGATAGGTTCTTCCATAAAGCAGAATAATGTCTTTAGGTTAGTATGGAGCCGACCCCACCGTTCCCCCTAAGAACGGCAGAGCTGCTTTTAATCTGTAAGCGAATGAATATTGAATCCCCTAATCTTTCAATATTTTCTGACTCCCTGTAGGGAGGTGTGCGAATATAGGAAGAAATATTCTGATATACGAGGATGGTGTAACGGTCGTTTGGATTTATTCACACTTGCATATCCATGCAGACAGAACACATTTGCCGACAATACGGTCCTTCTGGCAGACAAATACTGACAGTTTCGTCCATTCTCACGGACAGAAGATACGGAAATGCAGCATCCTTCCGACACCGTGTCACGAACTCACAAACAGGCGTTTAGTTTATTTAACGCAATAATGGTTAGAACATCTTGCCGTAACAGATTCTTCATCGGGGTGAAACGGAGGTTTCAAATTCAAACCACGGCACGTAAAAACGACCGTGCGCCTACAGAATAAGTGCCAAAAACACGAACATCTGTAAGCGCACGGCAACGGGTCCGGAGGCAGCGCGTCAGCCCACAGCCGACAGGGCGGCGGTGGCTTTCTTCTCGGTGTATGCCTCCACGACGTTGATGACATAGTCGCCCAGCTTCTCGCACTCGGCAATGAGGTCCATGTAGTGAACACCCATCTGGTAACCGTACTCCCGGTTGTTGATGTCCATCACGTTCTGTGTCTTGAGCTGGTCGCGGTAGTTGTTGATTTCCTGTTCAATGTTGAACGACACGTTCGGGTCTACCTCGTGGGTGGTGTCGTTGAGCAGCGCCATCATCTGCATCATTGCCTCGTTGACGAACTGGAACATCAGTTCGATGTGTTCGTACTGCTTCTCCGTGAAGTCGGTCTTGCCGCTGTGCTTGTGGTTCAGCGTACGCGCCAGGTTGTAGCAGCTGTCGCCGATACTCTCGATTTCGGACACCTCGCGCAGCATCTCGCGTATCTGCTCCTTGCTCTCGGAGCTGAGGCGTCCCTCGGAGACGAGGTTCAGGTAGTTGGCTATCTCCACCTCCATGCGGTCGCTGATATTCTCGTACTTCTCGATGCGGGCGAACAGACGGGTGAAGGCGTCGTCGTCGGTCGTGTGGAGCAGGTCGCGCACAAAGCCGAACATGCGGTGGGTGCGCTTGGCGTAGAGGTTGATTTCCTTGCGTGCCTGGAGGATGGAGAGCTCTGCCGTCGACAGCAGCCCGCCCTCGATGTAGCGCAGGCGGAACTCCTCATCGTCGTCCTTCGCCTTGATGACACGGCAGATAATCCGTTCCATCGGCTTGATGAACCAAATCAGGATGAGCACGTTGCAGATGTTGAAGCAGGTGTGGAACGCCGAGAGCGCATAGGTGATTGCGATGTGGGGCGACGCGTCGGGCGCCATCCAGCGGACCAGCCCCCGCACCATGTCGACGAAGGGATGGAACACACACAGCACCCAGATGACTCCGAAGGTGTTGAAGATGAAGTGGGCGAACGCCGCACGCCGTGCCTGCGCATTGCCCGTCAGCGCCGCGATGTTGGAGGTGACCGTCGTGCCGATGTTCTCGCCCATGACCAGCGCGATGCCCATGTACAGGTCGAGCACGCCGCCGGAACAGAGAATCAGCGTGATTGCCATGACCGCTGCCGACGACTGGACGCACATCGTCAGCACGCTGCCGACCACCAGGAAGAGCAGCGTCGAGAGGAAGCCCCAGCCCCGGCACGAGGCGATGAAGCTGATGACCGCCTCGTTGTGCTCCAGGTCCATGGTCAGCGCGTTCTCCCGAAGGGTCGTCAGACCGAGGAACATGAACGAGAAGCCAAAAATAAACTCTCCGAATGACTTGCGCCCGCTCTTGCGGGAGAAAATCAAGGGGAGAGCTACAGCAAACAGGGGGAAAACGAAGTTGCTCATGTTCATCTGGAAACCGAATATCGACATAATCCACGCAGTGAGCGTCGTGCCGATATTCGCACCCATGATGACGGAGATGGCTTGTGCCAGTGTCAGCAGGCCGGCGTTGACGAAGCTGACCGTCATGACCGTCGTCGCGGTGGACGACTGGACGGCGCCGGTAACGAACGCGCCCGTGAGCAACCCCGTGAACCGGTTCGTCGTCATGGCGCCAAGGATGTGGCGGAGGTGTCCGCCCGTGAGCTTCTGAAGTCCCTCGCTCATGGTCTTCATGCCATACATGAGCAGTGCCAAAGAGCCGAGAAGCTTTAAAAATACGAAAATAGACATGCGGTTTATCTTTATTAATAGAGTCTCCTACCACGCCTCATCCCGATTATGCCTATCTTTAGCCACAGGCTTCTCCACCGACGGGAGACAGCCGCCAAACGAACCGCATAATTGTAACAGGAATGAAACAAGTAATACAAATCTGCTGCAAAAATAATGAAAAAACTCAGAGCTTTCCTATCGGGAGCTCACTTTTGCAAATCTACAAAGGCTTCGGACTCGACATGCCCTACGGCGTGGTGAGTGCCAAGGTGAACAACCACGTGGAGGGTCTGAACTTCCGTGTCTACCACAACAAGGACGTGGAGTTCCTCGACATCTCCAGCGAGTCGGGACTGCGCACCTACGTCCGCTCGCTCTGCTTCGTGCTCTGCAAGGCGGTCGCGGACGTATTCCCCGACGGACAAATCCTGCTGGAGCACCCCGTCTCGCGGGGCTACTACTGCAGCCTGCGCATCGGGCGTGAACCGGAGCTCGCCGACGTCACCCGCATCAAGCAGCGCATGGCGGAAATCATTGCCGCCGACCTGCCCTTCCACCGCATCGAGCAACATTCCGAGGAGGCAATCCGCCTCTTCGAGCAGAAGGGCATGACGGACAAGGTGAAGCTCCTGCGCACGACGGGGCGGCTCTATACCTATTATTATACGCTCGACGGATTCGTGGACTACTACTACGGCAGCCTCCTCCCCTCGACGGGACACCTGCACCTGTTCGACCTGGTGAAGTACTACGACGGGCTGCTCCTCCGCTTCCCCGACCGCATGAACCCCTCCGTACTGGGCGAGATGGTCAAGCAGGAGAAGATGTTCGACGTCTTCAACGAGAACCGCCGCTGGCAGGAAATCATGGGCGTGAGCACGGTGGGCGACTTCAACGAGGCGATTGCCGAAGGACACGCCACGGACCTCATCAACGTTGCCGAGGCACTGCAGGAGAAGTGCATCGCCCGCATCGCGGACGACATCTGCGCACGCCCCGACGTGAAGGTGGTGCTCATCTCCGGTCCCTCGTCGTCGGGCAAGACGACCTTCAGCAAGCGGCTCTCCGTCCAGCTCATGGCGAACGGCAAGCGCCCCCACCCCATCTCGCTCGACGACTACTTCGTCGACCGCCAGCACACGCCGCTGGACGCCGACGGGAACTATGACTACGAGTCGCTCTACGCGCTGGACCTCGACCTGTTCAACCAGCACATCCGCTCGCTCATCGCCGGCGAACAGGTGGAGCTGCCGCGCTTCAACTTCACCACCGGGGCGCGCGAGTACCGGGGCGACTTCCTGCACCTGGAGGAGAACGCCATCCTCATCCTCGAAGGCATCCACGCGCTGAACCCCGAGCTGACGCCCCACATTCCGGAAGCGAACAAGTACCGCGTGTACGTGTCCGCCCTGACGACCATCTCGCTCGACAACCACAACTACATCCCCACGACGGACAACCGTCTGCTGCGACGCATCATCCGCGACTACAACTACCGGGGCTACTCCGCCGAGGAGACCATCCTGCGCTGGCCGAGCGTGCGGGCAGGTGAGGCGAAATGGATTTTCCCGTACCAGGAGAACGCCGACGCCATGTTCAACTCCGCATTGCTCTTCGAGCTGTCGGTGCTCAAGAGCCACGTGGAGCCTGTGCTGTACCGCGTCCCCGAGTCGTCGCCGGCCTACTCGGAGGCTTACCGCCTGCGCCGCTTCCTCGAGTACTTCATCCCCGTGCCGGACCGCGACCTTCCGCCGACCTCGCTCCTCAGGGAGTTCCTGGGTGGAAGCAGCTTCACCTACTGAACCAGGCGTGTCCGCTACTGATTGATGCGTGTCCGCTCCAGGTCCAGTCCCGTCGGCGACTGGAAGACGTGGAGACCGAAACGCGGGAGCACGGCAAGGCACACCTCGAGCACCTCAGCCTGCAGCATCTCGTAGGGAATCCATGAACGGTCGGCCGAGAAGAAGTAAAGTTCCAACGGGAGACCCTGCGGGCCGGGCTGGAGCTGGCGTATCATCAGCGTCAGCTCCGCATTGATGCGCGGGTTACGACGCAGGCAGTCGGTGAAATAGGCACGGAACACGCGCAGGTTGACCACCTCCTTCTCATCCTTCAGCGGGGCGAACCACTCCTCATCGGCATAGGCGGACAGCTCCTCGGGCGTGCAGAAACGGATGCTCTGCATGTCGATGTTCACCGAGCGCTTTACCCGGCGCCCGCCGCTCTCCTGCATCACACGCCAGTTCTCGAAGGAGTCGCTCACGAGCGTGTAGGGCGGGACCGTCGTCACGGAGTTGTCCCAGTTGAGCACCTTCACCGTCGTCAGGTTGACCTCCGTCACCATGCCGTCGATGCCCTGCTTGGGGATTTTGATCCAGTCGCCCGGACGAAGCATGTCGTTGGCAGAGAGCTGCACCCCGGCAACCAGTCCGATGATGGTGTCCTTGAATATCAACATCAGCACGGTGGCGGCGGCACCCAGGGCAGTGAACAGCGCCAGGGGCGAACGGTTCACCAGGACACTCACCACACCGATGACGCCGACACAGATGACGATAATCTTCAGCATCTGGTAGACACCCTTCAGCGGGCGGTCGCGCAGGTCCTCGTGCTGTGTCGAGAGCTCATAGACCGACGAGATGAGAGCGGTGAAGAACCGGATGCCCACGATGATGAGCCATATCTGGGAGATGCGCAGCAGGATGTCGAGCCACAGCCCCGTGCCGATGAACACGTAGGGAATCACGACATAGACCACCATCGCAGGCACGAGGTGGGAGATGCTGCGCAACACGCGGGGATTGAAGAGGTAGTCGTCCCACGTAGCCTTGGTCTTCGACACGACCTTCGCGACGAGAGGGATGACCACCCGACGGCAAATCAGGCCGACGAGGTAACCGAACAGGAGTACTGCCACGAGCCAGAGCACGCGGTGGAGGGTGGAAGTGGAGTCTTCGCCCATGAGGTAGCCTTCAGAGCGCAACCACTGGTCGAAGGTGCGAAACATATCTTCATTCATAAGGCAACTAATTTTCTGCAAAGATACGCCTCAATTGACAATTGACAATTGACAATGGACAATTATTGCCTTGTTGGACAGCTCCCATGCCGAAGGGCAATTATCAATTGTCCATTGTCAATTGTCAATTGCCTTGTATCTTTGCACCGTATTAACGAACCAAGCTCTACGTGTTATGGAAAACCGGAACACATCGGGACGGGCGGAACGCGAACGGCGCATCTACCGCGTGACCATCGTCGGCAGCGTGGTCAACCTCGTCCTCCTCCTCTTCAAGTTTGCCGCGGGCATCCTCGGGCGCAGTGCCGCCATGCTCGCCGATGCCGTCCATTCGCTGTCGGACTTCGTCACGGACGTCATCGTACTCCTCTTCGTACGCATCTCCAACAAGCCGCAGGACAAGGACCACGACTACGGGCACGGGAAATACGAGACCCTTGCCACGGCACTCATCGGCATCATCCTCTTCTTCGTCGGACTGGGCATCTTCTGGAACGGCGCACGCTCCATCTGGGCGTTCGTCCGTGGGGAAACGCTCGAAGCGCCCGGCACCCTTGCCCTCGTGGCAGCCCTCCTCTCCATCGTCACCAAGGAAATACTCTACCGCTACACCGTCATCGTGGGACGGCGCGAACAGTCACAGGCGGTCATCGCCAACGCCTGGCACCACCGCAGCGACGCCCTCTCGTCGGTCGGCACGGCAGTGGGCATCGGCGGAGCCATCCTGCTGGGCGACAACTGGCGTGTGCTCGACCCCGTGGCAGCCGTGGTGGTGAGCATCTTCATCGTGAAGGTAGCGTGGGAAATGGTCGTCCCGTGTGCCAACGAGCTCATGGAGCAGTCGCTGCCCGAGCAGACCGAACGGGAAATCGAGGAGATTCTCCTCAGCTTCCCCGGCGTGACGGAACCGCACAACCTGCGCACCCGCCGCGTGGGCAACAACTGCGCCATCGATGTGCACGTCCGCATGGACGGCAACCTCACCCTCCACCAGTCACACGAGACCACACGCGCCATGGAGCAGCGCCTGCGCGAGCTCCTGGGCGAAGGGACGTTCATCAACATCCACGTCGAGCCGGCGAAAGGGTAAGTCAGGAGGAGAGGTCCTCGCGGAAGTAGTTGGCAAACTGGTAGCTGTTGTTGTGTGACAGGATTTCCTTGTTCGTCTTGTCGCCCTTGGGCGTCCGTTTCTCCTTCCAGTCACTGGGCGTCATGCCCGTGTAGCGCTTGAAACACTTGGTGAAGTACTTCGGGTCGTTAAAGCCCGTCATGTAAGCTATCTGGGAGAAGTTGTAGTCGCCGCGCAACAACTCGATGGCGTAGGCAATGCGCACACGGTGCATGAACTCCACGGGCGTCAGTCCGGTGACGGACTTTATCTTGCGGTAGAGCATGGAGCGGCTGATGTTCATCCGCTTGGCAAACAGCTCGATGCTCAGCCCGGCATTGTCCATGTTCTCGCGCATGAAGCGGACGATTTGTGCCAGGAACTCGTCGTTGCTGTTCCACGGCAGCACATCCGTCCCCGTCGGTCGGCGCGCCCCTCCCGCCAGTCGTTCAGCGGACGGCTCCGCCGCCGCTGCTCCCTCCGGGTTGTCGCGTCGCTGCTGCTCCTCCTCGTGGCGGTGCAGCAACTGGTGGGCGTGCAGCAGCTCCGTGCGCATGTTCTCCTCCTGCTGTTTCAGCCGTTCGACGGTGCGGCGGCACTCCGCCAGCTCCGCCTCCAGACGGGCTATCTCCCCGTCCTTCTCCCGCCCTTCTTCCAACTGGTGCGCATGCGCCTCCTTCAGGTCGGCATGTTCCCTCTCGAGTGTCAGCAGACGGGCACAGCGCTCCTGCAGGTCCGCGTATCCCTCACGGAGGGTGTCATACCGACGCCCCGCCTCATCGAGCAGCATCTGTTCCTTCTCCAGCTTCAGCGTCAGTTCGTTGCACGCCTCCTCCAGCTTCCGGTGCGTGGCGTCCAGCTCGTCGTACGCCTGGCTCTTCTCCGCATAGTGCATCTTCAGCTCCGCATGCTCTCTCCGGACCTCGGAGCACATCCGTTGGTTACGGCGCAGCACATGGAGCAGATAGCCGACGAGCAGCAGGAGCACGACCGCCGCACAGACCGCAGCCAGGAGGCCGTTCCGCAGGTCATACGTACTCCCCGTGGCAGCTTCCAGCCGGACACAACAGGCGGACAAGCAAAGAATGGTCAACGTTCGCATCATAAACAAGTCTTATCTGAGGATTCTACGGCAAAGATAGCTTTTCAATTGACAATTGGCAATGGACCAGGAAGAATTATCTCAACCGAGGATGGACAACCGTCTGCGAATCAGAGACGAGCACTCGCCTGTGCATGACGCACGAAAGCACAAGAGGGGCGACCGCTCCGGTCGTCCCTCTTGTCTCCGTCGGCGGGGCATATCCACACGCCGAAGGTAAATTGTCAATTGTCCATTGTCCATTGTCAATTATCCTAGTCCCTGTCGAGGTCGACGAGGTTGCCCTTGAAGTCGAACTTCATTTCCCAGCGGTTGGAGAGCTTGACCTCATACTCCTTGTCATCCTTGTCCTTTTCGACGCTGATGATTTTGGTGTCGGGGTGATTCTCGGACACGTATTTGGTGATGAACGAGGGCACGGCAGCGGCGGGCACCTGGCTGTACTTGCACTCTATCTCCTTCCACTCACCGTTGCGGTAGAACTCCACGTTGTCGCCGTTGGCGAAGACAACCACGTATACTTTCTCAAGGAAGTCGGTCTCCACCTTCGAGATTACCACCTTCTTGTCAGCGAAATGTTGCTTGATGAACTGTTGCGCACTTTGCGGGAACTGGGTCACCGGCATCGAACGTTCGTTGTCGGCTTTCACTTGGGCAGATACCAGGGTAAACATGCAAACGAGGGCAAATAATACTTTTTTCATACGATAGAATATTTAGAGTTAGACATTTATGTTTTTAGTTACGGATGAGACGGTTGTCAATCGACAAGGAATGACAGCGCCTGGAGCGGACCGGAGACATCGCCGGATTGAGGCGGAATATCATCCGATTGAACCGGAAACACCGTTCGATTGGGGCGGAAACACCGTCCGATTGGACCGGGCGACCAGACCGGTCGCCCCTACATTCACCGCCTGATGGGCATATCCACACGCCGAAGGGAAATTGTCAATTGTCCATTATCAATTGTCAATTGCACTAGTCCCTGTCGAGATCGACGAGGTTGCCTTTCAGGTCGAACGTCAGTTCCCAGCGGTTGGAGAGCTTGACCTCGTAGAAGCGTCGGTTGTCCTTATACTCCAGCTTCCATATCTTCTGGTCGGCATGGTTCTCCGCCACGTAGCGTCGGATGAACTCGGGGACGGCGGACGAGGGTACCTCCGTGTACTTACACTCGATTTCTTCCCATTGTCCGTGGCGGTCGAACTCGACCTTGTTCCCGTTGGTAAATATCACGTCGTAGCTGCGGTCGAAGAAGTCGCTTTCCATCTTTGCCAGTGCCACCTTCACCCCCTTGAAGTGCTCGCGGATGAAGCTTTGTGCCTTCTCCGGCAACTGGTCAATGCGGATGGGGCGGTCGTCGTCGTTCGTCGCTCGTGCCGTACAGACGGCAATCAGGCACAGGAGGCTCATCAGAATCTTTTTCATAGTCCTACGTTTTTGTCGGGTTTCACTTGTTGTTTCGTTCTTACACTGCAAAATTCGGGTGTAAATCTGAAAAGAATCTGAATCGGACGAAAAAAATGAAGTAATTGACAATTGGGGGTGTTTGGACCGGGCGCGGCGGGTGTTTGGATGGGATATGTCGGTTTATTGGACCGGGCGACCAGACCGGTCGCCCCTACATTTTGAGAAATGTTTTGTTGATTCGGTCCGACGTTTTTATCAATTTGTCAAAATGTCAAATGAACCGTCCGATAAGGGGCTTCGTTGCGCCAAAATACGGATTGGTGAGCAGGGAACGCCTTTTCGGGCGGTTTGTGTTTTTCATGTTGTCGGGGTTTCCGTCGGTTTCTTTTCTTTCTGCGGTCTTTTTCTCTTTTCGCGTTTCCATCCGTCGGTCTTTTCACACGGACGGACGCAATTTCACACATCCGGAATCGTGTCCCTTCGGTCTCTAAAAAATGGGGACAGGTGGGTGTTTTCGTACGGACGAACGACCACGACGGTGCGGACACGTCGGTACGACGGTAGTCGTTCGTCCGTACGAAGCCAGTCACAGGTGCTTTTAACCGTGAAAACAGGTTCGGCGGATGCCTTTTTTGCGTTAGAAACGGTATAATTGTGTGAATATAGGTTTATTCTAATGCGTTTTGGCGGACGTATCTTAAAATATTTAACGCGCGTTTTTCTAATTGGGACGAAATTGCAAAAATGTGCGTTAGCTGAAAACGACAAATCGGGAGATTGTGATGTTAAAAACGGGGAAACGATGTCGTTTTGACAAATGGGTCTTGTTGGATGTGGCGTGTTCGTTTGTTGGACCGGGCGACCAGACCGGTCGCCCCTACATTCACCGCCTTGTGTTTTCGGCCTTCATGTCACACGGCAAGGCAACCTGCCAAATGAAAACGGGCCCGTGCAACTCTCCGGTCGGGAGATGTCGCACGAGCCCGCACGCCCTTGGATGGGTAGAAATCTTAACTTTAATCCTCTACAACCTGGAAGTCTTCCTTTCCAACGCCGCAGACGGGGCATACCCAGTCTTCGGGAATATCTTCAAACGCAGTGCCCGGAGCAATGCCGCTTTCGGGATCACCTACCTCGGGGTCGTAAACCCAGTCACATACAGTGCAAATGTACTTCTTCATAAGTTCGTTAGCTAAATGGTTTGTAATCGTTTTAATTTTGGACACGACAAAGGAAGTAAATACTTCCGAATGGTCGTCATTCTTTTAACAACATTTTGAAAAGTTCGTCCATTCCGTCGGATGCGCCCTTGGTAATGGTGTGCACGGGCGATGCGCTGTGGACCGCAACCGCCTTCGGGTCGATGACGTAGACGGGCACGCCGGGACGGATGTAACGGACGAGTCCGGCGGCGGGATAGACCTGCATCGACGTACCGATGATGACGAAGATGTCGGCAGTCTCGGCTTCCGCGATGGCATCCTCAAAACGGGGCACTGCCTCGCCGAACCACACGATGAACGGACGCAGCTGCGAGCCGTCGGCAGCCTTGTCTCCCAGGCGGATGACGGGCCTGGCGGGGTCGATGTCGCAGATGCACGACGGGTCGTTCGGGTTGCGGCTGGAGGTCGCCTTCATCAGCTCGCCGTGCAGGTGGATGACGTGCGAACTGCCGGCACGCTCATGCAGGTTGTCCACGTTCTGTGTCACGACCGTGACGTCAAAGTGTTGCTCCAACGCCGCCACCATCCGGTGACCGTGGTTCGGCTCGGTGCGCAGCAGCTCCGCGCGACGCGCGTTGTAGAAGTCCAGCACCAGACCGGGGTCCGCCTCGTAGCCTTCGATGCTGGCGACCTGCTGCACCGGGTAGTTCTCCCACAACCCGTCGGAGTCGCGGAACGTCTTGATGCCGCTTTCGGCACTCATGCCCGCGCCCGTCAGCAGCACAATCTTTTGCTTTTTCATGAATGATTCCTCCTTGTTTGGTGATTAAAGGCAAAATTATGAAAAAATCATTGTGACCCACTCGTTAACTGCAAATATTCAGCTACCTTTGCACCGTTTCAACAAGAATCACAGTCTCAAAACAACTAAGTAAGGAAACAGACATGGATAAATTCAGTTACTCCATCGGGTTGGGCATTGGCCAGAACCTGAAAGGCATGGGAACGGCGGACCTGAACGTCGAGGACTTCGCACAGGCAGTCAAGGACGTTCTCACGGGTGCCGAGCCTGCCATCTCGCACACCGAAGCCCGCCAGATAGTCAACGAATATTTCGAGAAGCTCGAAGAACGGATGAACGCCGAAAACATCGAGAAGGGCAAGGCGTTCCTCGAAGCCAACAAGAACAACCCGAACGTGAAGGTGCTCCCCAGCGGACTGCAATACGAGGTCATCCGCGAGGGCAACGGCAAACGTCCGAAAGCCACCGACCAGGTGCGCTGCCACTACGAGGGAACGCTCATAGACGGCACCCTCTTCGACAGCTCCATCCAGCGCGGCGAACCTGCCGTCTTCGGCGTGAACCAGGTCATCAAGGGATGGGTGGAAGCCCTCCAGCTGATGAGCGAAGGGGCGAAGTGGAAGCTCTACATCCCCTCCGAACTGGGTTACGGCGCAGCAGGGGCAGGCGCGATGATTCCGCCCCACAGCGTGCTCATCTTCGAGGTCGAGCTCATCGAGGTGCTCTGATGCGCGCACAGACAAAGAACTACAAATCAAAACAAACAGATAAACAAATGAAAAAGTTAGGTATTGCATTGATTGCCGCCGCAGGCCTCTTCGCTTCATGCGCCGGCAACGCTCCCACAGCCACGTTCAAGTCCGGCGTCGACACCCTGTCGTATGCAGCCGGTGTGGCAAACACCCGCGGTCTGCGCCCCTACCTGGAGCAGCAGATGGGCATCGACTCCACTCAGATGAAGGACTTCATCCGCGGTCTGAAGACGGGTGTGAAGGCTTCCGAGGATGAGAAGCAGAAGGCTTACTACGCCGGCATCCAGATCGGACAGCAGGTGAAGGGGATGATTGACCGTTTCAACTACGAGTTGAGCGGCAACGACTCTGTCCGCGTGGTGAACGATGACAACTTCCTCGCTGCCTTCATCGCTGCCGCCATGGAGGACAACAAGGGCATGATGATGGACATGGACAGCGCGATGAACTACCTGCAGAACAACATGGAGCGCATCAAGTCGGACTACCTCGCCAAGACATACGCCGAATACAAGGCTGCCAACGAGAAGTTCCTCGCCGAGAACAAGACGAAGGAAGGTGTCAAGACCACTCCGAGCGGCCTGCAGTACAAGGTGCTCGTGGAAGGCAAGGGCGAAGTGCCTGCTGCCGATGCCCGCGTGAAGGTGAACTACAAGGGTACGCTCATCGACGGCACCGAGTTCGACAGCTCCTACAAACGCAATACACCGGCTACCTTCGGCGTCAGCCAGGTCATCAAGGGCTGGACTGAGGCTCTGATGATGATGCCCGTCGGCTCGAAGTGGCAGATTTTCGTTCCGCAGGAACTGGCTTACGGCTCACGTGAAACAGGCAAAATCAAGCCGTTCTCTACGCTCGTCTTCGAGGTTGAACTGCTCGAAATCGTAAAGGACGATAAGAAATAAAATCCGCAGGCGTTGCCTTCGGTAATTCCAACATGCATTTTGAAAGGAGGTCTCCTGCCCCGCAACGGGCAAGGACCTCCTTTCTTCTTGATGGCGATGCACGTTCGCCGCCTCACGGGTGGAGGCACACGCCGAAAGGCAATTGTCAATTGTCAATTGTCAATTATCAATTAAGGAGCGTAAGCTCCGTAAAATAATCTTTCATCCTTATAAAAAACGGACGGTTCGACAGGCAGGCACGGAGAAACGCCTTATCTTTGCAGGAAATCCAAACGGCTAATCAAACACATCGTTATGAAGATACGCAACTACATGATGCTCGTCTGCGCCACGGTGGCATTGGGATGCCTCTCGTGTGCCAACAGCAAGAAAACATCGGCTGCCGAAGGAGAGACGACGGAGAAGGCGGTGCAGGTGCCTGCCTTCAATGCCGACAGTGCCTACCTCTACGTCAAGCAACAGGTGGACTTCGGTCCGCGCACACCGAACAGCCGGGCGCACGACCTCTGCGGTGACTACCTGGCCGCACGGCTGGAGTCCTTCGGCGCGAAGGTCTACAACCAGCGTGCCGACCTGACGGGCTATGACGGCAAGACGCTCAAGGCACGCAACATCATCGGCGCGTTCAACCCCGATGCCAAGCGGCGCGTACTGCTCTGCGCACACTGGGACACCCGTCCGTGGGCAGACAACGACCCCGACGAGGCAAACCACCACAAGCCCATCCTGGGCGCGAACGACGGCGCCAGCGGAGTGGGCGTGCTGCTCGAAGTGGCGCGCCAGCTGCAACAGCAGGCTCCCGCCATCGGTGTCGACATCATCTTCTTCGACATGGAGGACTCCGGCACCCCGCAGTTCGCCTCATCCATGGGCGACGACAGCCACACCTGGTGCCTGGGCTCGCAATACTGGGCACGGGCTCCCCACGTGCAGGGCTACAATGCACGCTTCGGCATCCTCCTCGACATGGTGGGCGGCAAGGGGGCGACCTTCCTGCGTGAGGGCTACTCCATGCAGCATGCTCCGTCCGTGGTGAAGAAGGTGTGGAAGGCTGCCGCCAAGCTGGGCTTCGGGAACTACTTCATCGACGAGGACGGCGGCTACGTGAACGACGACCACGGTCCGGTGAATGAGATCGCACGCATCCCGTGCATCGACATCATCAACTGCTCACTGACCGACGAGCTGTCGAGCTTCGGCAACTTCTGGCATACGCTCGACGACAACATGGACGTCATCGACCGCGCCACCTTGCAGGCAGTGGGACAGACCGTCCTCCACGTGGTGTACAACGAGAAATAACCTTGCAAGGGACAAGGGAGCATGGACAACCGGACGTTGCTCCGGCGGCGTGCCGGCACACCCGGGACGAACGGACGCCCTTACCTTATATATACAGGTGTCCGCTGACCGCCACGGGACGGCCGTGGCTCCTTGCCTGCTGTTCCTTTCCAACTGAAACCACTTTCTTATGACTATGACAATAAACGAACTACAAGACGAAGTCATCGCCGAGTTCAGTGACTTCGACGACTGGATGGACAGATACCAACTGCTCATCGACCTGGGCAATGAACAGGCTCCCCTGGACGAAGCCTACAAGACGGATTCCAACCTGATCGAGGGCTGCCAGAGCCGTGTGTGGCTGCAAGCCGACCTCATCGACGGGAAGGTGCACTTCCAGGCGGAGAGCGACGCGCTCATCGTCAAGGGCATCGTCGCCCTGCTCATCCGTGTGGTGTCCGACCATACACCGGACGAAATCCTCAACGCCGACCTGTACTTCATCGACCGCATCGGGTTGAAGGAGCACCTCTCGCCCACGCGCAGCAACGGACTGCTGGCAATGGTCAAGCAGATGCGCATGTACGCCCTCGCCTTCAAGGCAATGAACAGCTGACGGATGGGCAAGGGCGTATTGCTGGGAATGAGCGGCGGCACTGACAGTTCGGTTGCCGCCCTTCTTTTGCAGGAGCAGGGCTACGAGGTGACGGGCATCACCTTCCGCTTCCACGAGGACGAAGGCGACACCGCCTACCTGGACGATGCCCGCGAGGT
The DNA here is from genome assembly GCF_900291465.1 of Bacteroides sp. Marseille-P3684. Classification (GTDB taxonomy): domain Bacteria; phylum Bacteroidota; class Bacteroidia; order Bacteroidales; family Bacteroidaceae; genus Phocaeicola_A. Next base: position 710,226 of record NZ_LT985808.1, on the reverse strand, counting down.
GGCGGCACAGCTGGGCATCCGTCACCTGACCTACGACGCCCGCGAGGTGTTCAGGCAGACGGTCGAGGACTACTTCGTCCGCGAGTACCTGGCGGGACGCACACCCGTGCCCTGCACCCTGTGCAACAACCTGCTGAAGTGGCCCCTCCTCTGCCGGGTCGCCGACCGCGAGGGCATCCCCCACGTGGCAACGGGACACTACGTCCGCACCGTGAACGACGGCGGACGGCACTACATCGTCCGCGGAGCCGACCCCGACAAGGACCAGTCCTTCTTCCTCTGGGGTCTGCCTCAGGAGGTCATCCGCCGGATGGTGCTCCCCATGGGCGGACGGACGAAGGCGGAGGTACGCCGTCTCGCGGCAGAACGCGGGTTGCGCAAGGCAGCCGTCAAGCGCGACAGCCTGGGCGTGTGTTTCTGCCCCGGAGACTACCGTCCGTACCTCCGTGCACGGGTTGCCGACGGACGCATCCGCCCGGGCTGGTTCTACGATGAGGACGGCACGCCCTTGGGCAGGCACGAGGGCTACCCGTTCTACACCATCGGGCAGCGGCGCGGACTGGGACTCTGGCTCAACCGTCCCGTCTTCGTGAAGGACATCGACCCGACGACCAACCGCGTCACGCTCTCACCCCTCTCCTCGCTCGAACGCCGGGAGATGGTGCTCACCGACTGGCGCGTGGTCCGCCCCGACGACGTGCTCGGCCGCTCCGACGTCGACGTCCGGATACGCTACCGCAAGCAGCTCAACCGCGCCACCGTCACCCTCCTCCCCGACGGACGCCTGCACGTCCGCCTCCACGAACCCCTCACCGCCATTGCCCCCGGACAGGCCGCCGCATTCTACCGGGGCGACCGCGTGCTGGGCGGAGGGATTATTGCCTGAAAGTACATACGTGCACACAAAAATTCGCTAACTTTGCCTCGCTAAACCACTATTCATGCGACAAGGGAATTATCAGATACAGAAACAACAACAGATACAGACGCTCTCCCCCCAGCAGGTGCTGGCAGTGAAGTTGCTCGAACTGCCTACCGTCGAGCTGGAAGAGAGGGTCAAGGCGGAACTGCTCGACAATCCTGCCCTGGAGGAAGGCGAGGCCCCCGCAACCGCACAGGAGGACGGCGACGACTACACCGCCGGACCCGCCGACGACGAGGCTGCTGCCATCACCCCCGAAGACATGGAACTGGGTGACTACCGGACGGAAGACGACATCCCCGACTACAAGCTGCACGAACCGAAGACACCGGCTGCACAGGCCGAGGAGATCCCCTTCTCCGAAGCGGTCTCGTTCTACGAGCTCCTGAAGCAACAGCTGGGCGAACGTGAACTGACCGACCGTCAGCGGCAACTGGCAGAATACCTCATCGGCTCGCTCGACGACGACGGCCTGTTGCGCAAGGACTTCAACTCCATCAGTGACGAGCTGCTGTTCAACTACGGCCTGGAGACCACCCCTGCCGAACTGGAGGATGCCCTGCACGTCATCCAGGACTTCGACCCGCCCGGCGTGGGCGCACGAAGCCTCCAGGAATGCCTGCTCATCCAGATACGGCGCAAGGACGACTCCCCGCTGAAGACGCTGGAGCAGGACATCATCGGCAAGTGCTACGACGAGTTCACCCACAAGCATTGGGACAAAATCAAGCAGCGCCTCGGACTCACCGACGCGCAGTTTGAGGACGCCAAGAACGACCTCGTGCGGCTCAACCCGCGCCCGGGCAGTTCGCTGGGCGAGACCGTAGGCCGCCCCAACCAGCAGATTGTGCCCGACTTCCTGGTCGAGACCCTGGACGACGGGACGGTGACCCTCGCGCTCAATGACCACTCCGTGCCCGAGCTGCACGTCAGCCGAGAGTTCGCCGACATGCTGGACGAGCACACCCGCAACCGCGCCAACCAGAGCAAGGAGTCACGAGAGACGATGATGTTCCTCAAGCAGAAGATGGACGCTGCCCAAGGCTTTATCAACGCCGTCAAGCAGCGCCAGCAGACGATGCTCAGCACGATGCGCGCCATCATCGACCTCCAGATGCCCTTCTTCCGCGAGGGCGACGAGTCGCTGCTCCGCCCGATGATACTCAAGGACGTGGCCGCACTCACCGGACTCGACATCTCCACCATCTCGCGCGTGAGCAACAGCAAGTACGTGCAGACGAACTATGGCATCTATCCCCTGAAGTTCTTCTTCAGCGACGGCTATACGACTGACGAAGGCGAGGAGCTATCCGTCCGTGAGATACGCCGCGTGCTGAAGGAGTGTGTCGAGAAGGAAGACAAGTCGCACCCGCTCACCGACGACGAGCTGGCGCGCATACTGAAAGACAAAGGATTCGCCATCGCCCGGCGGACGGTAGCCAAGTACCGCGAGCAACTGGGCATCCCGGTGGCGCGACTACGAAAATAGACCGCTTTGCTGTATGGAAGAGAAGTATTTACGCACGGCAGCCCATCTGCTGTCCATCATATTCAGACCGTTCTACGTCCCCACGGTCGGCTTCATCGCGCTGTTCCTGTTTACCTACCTGGGGCTATTGCCCATGCGCTACCAGGTCATCATCGTGGGCGTGGTCTATCTGTTCACGGTGGTACTCCCGATGCTCGCCATCTATTTCTACCAGAAGGTGAACGGGTGGAGCCTGCGCCACCTGGGACATCGTGAGAAGCGCATCGTCCCCTATGCCATGACCATCGCCTCCTACGTCACCTGCCTGCTGCTGATGTACCGCATGGGCATCCCGCGCTTCATGTCGGGCATCCTGGTGTCATCGCTGCTCGCCATAGTCATCTGCGCGCTGGTGAACATCTGGTGGAAAATCAGCGTCCACATGGCAGCCATCGGGCAGTTCATCGGCGGGATGGTGTCGTTCAGCCTGCTGTTCTACTACGACGGGGTGGGATGGTTCTGTCTTGCCATCATCGTGGCAGGCCTGCTGGGCACGTCGCGCATCATCCTGCGGCAGCACAGCCTCAGCGAGGTCATCGTCGGCTTCCTCGTGGGCCTGGTCTGCGGGATTGCCGGCATCCTGTTCATCTGACGCGGACGGGCGATGTGCCGTCCCTGACCGGGTCCGTCCGTTCCGCCAACCGCATGCAAAAACATCAATTCACTATAAAACCAAAGACTATGAAACCTGTTGTAAGCATTATCATGGGAAGTACGTCCGACCTCCCAGTCATGGAGAAGGCAGCTCAGCTGCTTGACGAAATGCAAATCCCCTTTGAAATCAATGCGCTCTCCGCACATCGCACCCCCGAGGCTGTCGAGGCATTCGCCAAGGGCGCACGCGACCGCGGACTGAAGGTCATCATTGCCGCCGCCGGTATGGCTGCTGCCCTTCCGGGCGTGATTGCTGCCAACACCACCCTGCCCGTCATCGGCGTACCCGTGAAAGGCTCCATGCTCGACGGCGTGGACGCCCTCTACTCCATCATCCAGATGCCTGCCGGAATCCCTGTGGCTACGGTCGCCATCAACGGCGCCATGAATGCCGCCATCCTTGCCGTACAGATGCTAGCCCTGAGCGATGAGGAGCTCGCCGCCCGCTTCGCCGCCTACAAGGAGGGACTGAAGCAGAAGATTGTCAAGGCGAACGAGGACCTCAAGGCGGTGAAGTACGCTTACAAGACCAACTGAGCCCCGTCATGACAGACCTATTCAACTACGAACGCCGGGCGACGCACGAGGTGCAGGTCGGCGCCACACCGATGGGGGCTGCCAACCCCATACGCATCCAGTCGATGACCAACACGCCGACGCGCGACACCGAAGCGTCCGTCGCACAGGCAAAGCGAATCATCGACGCCGGAGGAGAGTACGTACGGCTCACCACCCAGGGAGTGGCAGAGGCTGAGAACCTACGCAACATCAACGCCGCCCTGCGCTCGCAAGGCTACCTGACGCCCCTCGTGGCAGACGTCCACTTCAACCCCAAGGTGGCGGAAGTGGCTGCACTCTATGCCGAGAAGGTGCGCATCAACCCGGGCAACTACGTCGATGCCGCACGCACCTTCAAGCACCTGGAATATACCGACGAGGAGTATGCACGCGAACTGGAGAAGATACGCGCCCGCTTCGTCCCCCTGCTCGACATCTGCAAGGCAAACCATACCGCCCTGCGCATCGGTGTGAACCACGGCTCGCTCTCCGACCGCATCATGTCGCGCTACGGCGACACGCCCGAGGGGATGGTGGAGTCGTGCATGGAGTTCCTGCGCATCTGCGTGGAGGAGAACTTCCGTGACGTGGTGGTCTCCATCAAGGCGAGCAATACCGTCGTCATGGTGAAGACCGTCCGGCTCATGGCTGCTGTCATGGAACGGGAAGGGATGGACTTTCCCCTCCATCTCGGCGTGACCGAGGCGGGTGACGGAGAGGACGGACGCATCAAGTCGGCACTGGGCATCGGCGCCCTGCTTGCCGACGGACTGGGCGACACCATCCGCGTGTCCCTCAGCGAAGAGCCGGAGGCGGAAATACCCGTAGCACGCAAACTCGTCGACCATGTGCTCGCCCGTCAGGGACACCCCTACATCCCCGGACAGGCACCTGCCTCGTTCGACTACCTCTCGCCGGTACGCCGCCGCACACGGGCAGTGGGCAACATCGGGGGCGAGAACGTCCCCGTGGTCATTGCCGAGGGCATCGTCGAGCGCACCGAGGTCAACCCGCAGTTCCAACCCGACTACATCTACGCCGCCCGTGCCCTGCCGGAGAAGCGCGAGGCGTGCGGCTACATCCTCGATGCCGACTGCTGGAGCGGCGAGGTGGGCACCTACCCTGCCTTCATGCCGTCGGGCGAAGGCGACGAGCCGCTCTTCCTGAAGCTCATGCAGTGCCCCGCGCCGATGAAGTTCCTCTTCCTGACCTACATGGCTTGCGACGACGAGATGCTCGCGCTCCTGCGCCACCACCCCGAGGTCGTGGTCATCGCACAGAGCAACCACCCCAACCGGCTGGGCGAGCTGCGCGGACTGGTCCACCAGCTCACGTGCGCCGGACTGGAGAACCCGGTGGTGATGTTCGAGCACTACGATGAGCGCGACGCGGAGGACCTTCAGATTAAGGCGGCAGCCGACCTGGGTGCCCTGCTCTTTGACGGACTGTGCGACGGCATCTTCCTCTACAACCAGGGGACGCTGCCTTCGACCGTGGTCGACGCTACCGCCTTCGGCATCCTCCAGGCCGCCCGCGTGCGGACGAGCAAGACCGAATACATCGCCTGTCCGAGCTGCGGACGCACCCTCTTCGACCTGCAGGACACGCTGGCACGCATCAAGGCTGCCACCGCCCACCTGAAAGGACTGAAGATTGGCGTTATGGGCTGCATCGTCAACGGTCCGGGCGAAATGGCGGACGCCGACTACGGCTACGTCGGTGCCGGACGCGGACGGGTGAGCCTCTACCGACGCAAGGAGTGCGTCGAGAAGAACATCCCTGCCGAGGAGGCAGTGGACAAGCTGCTGGAACTGATACGACGGGACCGGGGCGAATAAGTCTCTCTCGAAAGATAACTGAAGAAGAAGGTGTGTCAACGAGCGCACCTTCTTTTTTTTATGCCCGATTCCTTCCATCGCCCGGACTTTCTCCCGGCAAGCACCGTCGTCCGACGGACGGGAGACAAAGGCTCCCCTCGCTCAACCCAAGTGCTTGACTCACTGAACACCCGTGCTTAATCTGATACGCATAGGGACTTGACAGACCAAAGTATTATACTTTGGCAGCCTAAGTATAATACTTAGGTGGTCTAAGTATAATACTTTGGTAGGCTAAGTATGATACTTTGGTCTGTCAACCCCTCGTGGGTGTGCAGCCAAAGCCCCGTGCCTGGGCGACTGAAGGCATGCGCTTGAGCAGTCAGACGCAAAGGACGGAGGATTATGCCAACAAGCACACCCCCTCTTTTCAAAAATGAAAAGGGTGTATCGCTCATCGCGATACACCCGCTGTCTCCTCGTCCGCCTGACGGAATGCCCTCGGGAAGAAGACCGTGACTGTGTGTGAAGGTCACCTCATCGCCAACGCCTTGTTCTCGGCAGCCTCCATGATGGCACGTTCGCCCGGGCCCTTGTCGTTGATGCCGCAGAGGTGCAGGATGCCGTGGATGATGACCCGGTTCAGTTCGTCCTCGTAGGTCGTGCCGACCTGCTCCGCATTGGAACGCACGGTGTCAAGGCTGATAAAGAGGTCGCCGCTGATGACGTCCCCCTCGGTGTAGTCGAAGGTGATGATGTCGGTGTAGTAGTCGTGTTGCAGGTACTCGCGGTTCACCTCCAGTATCTTCTCGTCGTTGCAGAAGATGTAGGCTATCTCGCCCACCTGCTTGCCGTAGGTCGCAGCCACGGCTTTCACCCAGGCGCTGTTCTCGCGCCGCTTGATGGACGGCATCTTCACGCCGTCGGTGTTGTAACTGATCATATCGTTTGAGTTTATACGTTAGGCAATGGACTATCAGAAGAACAGGTACGCCATGCAGATGGCAGCAATCACACCGGCGAGGTCAGCCAGCAGTCCGCAGCCGACGGCGTGGCGCGTATGACGGATGCCCACACTGCCGAAGTAGACTGCCAGGATGTAGAACGTCGTGTCCGTCGACCCCTGGAAGATGCACGCCAGACGGCCCACGAACGAGTCGGCTCCGTAGGTTGCCATGGCATCGACCATCAGTCCGCGTGCCCCGCTGCCGCTCAACGGCTTCATCAACGCCGTGGGCAACGCACCCACGAAGTCGGTGTCACCACCGCATGCAGACACGACCCACGCGATGCCGTCCACCAGCATGTCCATCGCTCCCGATGCACGGAACACCCCGATGCCCACCAGGATGGCGACCAGGTAGGGGATGATGCGGACTGCCGTACTGAAGCCCTCCTTCGCCCCTTCGATGAACGTGTCGTAGACGTTGATGCGCCGACGTACGCCTGAGAGGATAAAGCCTATAATGATAAGGAACAGCAGGATGTTTGCCGCCGACGTCGACACGGCGTCAATCTGCACCTGCGACAGACTGCCGAAGCCCCAGATGAGGAGCGACACAACGACCGACGCACCGCCCAGGGCGATGAGCAACGTCCGGTTGAGCAGGTTGATGCGCTGGCAGAAGCTGACGCAGAGGATGCCCGCCAGCGTGGAGAAGAAGGTGGCAATGAGCAGGGGGACGAAGATATCCGTCGGCTGTGCAGCCCCCATCTGTGCCCGGTAGACCATGATGCTGATGGGGATGACGGTCAGCCCCGACGTGTTGAGCACGAGGAACATGATCATAGGGTTCGTCGCCGTGTCCTTCCGCGGATTCAGCTCCTGAAGCTGCTCCATCGCCTTCAGACCCATCGGGGTGGCAGCATTGTCCAGTCCCAGCATGTTCGCAGCAATGTTCATGAAGATGGTCCCCGTGACAGGATGCCCCTTGGGGATGTCGGGGAAGAGCCGGCAGAAGAGCGGACTCAGCCAGCGTGCCAGCAGACTGACGACACCGCCCCGCTCGCCGATGCGCATGATGCCCAGCCAAAGGGAGAGCACACCCGTCAGCCCCAACGAAATCTCAAAGGCGGTCTTCGCCGAGTCAAAGGTGGAGCTGACCATCGCGGGAAACACCGTGGTGTCTCCCCAGAAAAGGAGCTTGGCGACCGCCATGACGAAGGCGATCAGGAAAAAGGCTATCCAAATGTAGTTCAGTACCATAAGCTGTCGTATCAATGCTCCCGCACGGGAGGATGTGCAAAAGTAACACATCTTGCGGACATACGGAACGAATCCACCGTCCAAGAAGGCAGCGCGTCCGGCACACCGACGCGAAGGACATCCCACCGGAGGGGACAGGCAGGGCCGTCGGCTGGCAACGGACGACAAGCACATCGGGACGCGCATATTTCGACGGACAAAGCGTTGTAACATTCAAAAAATCATTTAACTTTGCTCCCGATATAAGCTTAACACACATACTATGAGAAAACTGATTGGACTGGCAGTCATTGCCTTAATGACTCTGCTCGTCATGCCCTCCGGACTGTCCGCAGCACAGCCCGAAGCGAAGAAGCGTTACAAAGTGTCCGTCTGCGACTGGATGATTCTCAAACGTCAGAAGATTGGCGAGTTCGCCCTGGCACGCGAACTGGGATGCGACGGTGTCGAGGTGGACATGGGCGGACTGGGCAAACGGGACACCTTCGACAACAAGCTGCGCTATCCGCACTTCCAGAAACTTTTCAGGGAGACCGCCCGGGAAAACGGGGTGGAAATCTCCTCCATCGCCATGTCGGGCTTCTACGGACAGTCCATCGTGGAGCGGGACAACTATGTGGACCTCGTGACGGACTGCCTCCACACCATGAAGGCAATGGACGTACGCACCGCCTTCCTTCCGCTGGGCGTCTGCAACCTGACGAAGAACCCCGAGCTGCGCCCCGAGCTGGTGAAACGGCTGAAGGTCATCGGCGACCTGGCGGCACGTGAGGGACGCATCATCGGCATAGAGACCTCGCTCGACGCCACCGGGGACCTGGCGCTGCTCAAGGACATCAACTCGCCCGGCATCAAAATCTACTTCAAGTTCCAGAACGCGCTTGAGGCGGGACGTGACGTATGCACGGAGCTGGAAATCCTCGGCAAGGACAACCTCTGCGAACTCATCCACTGCACTGACACCGACGGCGTGACGCTCGACCGGAACACGCGGCTCGACCTGCGGAAGGTCAAGCAGACCCTCGACCGCATGGGCTGGAGCGGATGGCTCGTCATCGAACGCTCGCGCGACACCGCGGACGTACACAACGTGAAAAAGAACTACGGCACCAACGCCACCTACCTGAAGAGCATCTTCCAGTAGGCAGCAGCACGGACGCCACCCACATATACCGACTTTTTGTGACCCCCGTCCTTCATTCCTCACGGGGCATGACAATAATTGAAGTTCCGCATACGCCCGGTCTCCCGCTGGCGAGATGAAGCCCCTTGCCCACGGCAGCGCGGGTCTGCGGAAGCTGACACTATTATAAACTTTTGTTTAACATCAAATGCCAACGCATAAGGCACAAGATTCTTCTTGCATTGCTTCTCGCCGGTTCTACTGTCCCCTCGTGGGTTGACACAGACCGAAGGCTGGATGAAGGCGAACGCCAACCCGACCGGCACCATGGAGGAACAGGACGGCACGTACGTCTACTGCACGCCGGAATAAATGCGACAACGATTCAATTGACAATTGATAATTGACAATTGAATATGTTGGACCGGTCGACCCGACCGGTCGCCCCTACATTCCTTGAAATGTTTTGTTGATGGGATTTGGCGGTCGTATCAATTTGTCAAAACGTCAAATGAATCGCCCGAGAAGGGGCTTCCTTGCACCAAAATACGAGTTGGTGAGCAGGGAGCGCCTTCTCGGGCGATTTGCGTTTTGCACCGTGACAGCCTTTCCGTCGGTTTCCTTTCCTTCTGTCTCCTTTCCCCTCCCATCCGTTCCCTTCCGTCGGTCTTTTCACACGGACGGACGCAATTTCACACATCGAAAATCATGCCCCTTTGGGCTCTAAAAAATGGGGACAGATGGCTGTTTTCGTACGGACGAACGACTACGACGGTGCGGACACGTCGGTACGGTGGTGCGGACGCGTCCGTACGAAGCCAATCACAGGTGCTTCGGATGGTGAAAATGGGTTCGGCGGATGGTTCTTCTATGTTATAAAGAGTGTAATTGTGTGAATAACAGTTTATTTTAATGCATTCTGACGGACGTATCTTAAAATATTTAACGCGCAATTTTCTAATTGGGACAAATTTGCGGATTTGTGCGTTACCTGAAAACGGCAAATCGGGAAATTATGATGTTAAAACTGGGAAAACGGTATCACTTTGACAAACGGACCTGTTGGACCGGGCGACCAGACCGGTCGCCCCTACATTCACCGCCTTGTGAAACCGTTTCCACGCCGCAGGGCAATTGTCAATTGTCCATTGTCAATTGTCAATTAACCATCACCCGAAGCAGACTCCCATCCGTTTGCCTTGGACGATGAGGTCGGCATCGGGGGTGACCAGCTTCACCTTGCCCGCCACGTCGGTCAGCGGAATCGAAGAGATGGTGTCGCCCTGCAACGTCACCATGCGGCCGAAGCGGCGGTCGGCAATCAGCTCCACGGCATGACCGCCCATGAGGGTGGCAAGGTTGCGGTCGAACGACGTCGGGGTGCCACCGCGCTGCAGATAGCCCAGCACCGTCTCGCGCGTCTCGAAGCCCGTCTCATACTCTATCTCCTGCGCGATGTATTCACCTGCCCGCTTGCGGCTGTCGGCGTCGGTGTGGATGCCTTCCGCCACGACCACAATGCTGTAGGGCTTCCCCCGCTTGAGGCGGTCGATGATGACATTGCCCAGATTGCGCATCTTGTAGGGAAGCTCCGGAAGGAGGATGATGTCGCCCCCGCCAGCCATGCCGCTGTGCAGTGCCAGCCAACCCGCCTCGTGGCCCATGACCTCGATGACCATCACCCGCTTGTGCGAGCTGGCGGTGGAGTGAAGGCGGTCGATCGCTTCGGTCGCTACCTCGACCGCCGAGTCAAAGCCCAGCGACGAGTCCGTCCCCCAGATGTCGTTGTCGATGGTCTGCGGGATGGTCACCACGTTCACACCCATGGCAGCGATGCGCGCCGCCGTGTTCTGCGTGCCGTTTCCCCCGATGCACACCAGGCACTCGATGCCCTGCTGCTCGATGGTCTGCATCATGCGGCGGGCGTTCTCCGTCTGGCTGTCGCTCCCCCGGCGGGGAAAAAGCTTGACACGCGACGTCCCCAGCACGGTGCCGCCCATGCCGAGCAGTCCCGACAGGTTGTCCGTCCCGAACGGCTCCACATCGTTGTCGAGCAGCCCCTGGAAGCCGCTGTGGATGCCTACGACCTCCATACCATAATGATTGATAGCTATTTTGCTTACGCCGCGGAGCGTGGCGTTGATGCCCGGACAATCGCCCCCGGATGTCAGAATTCCGATTCTCATAACTAGCGTGTGTCTATTCGTTAAAACTTCACGGTAAAGATAGAGCTTTTCAAATCTTTATACTACTTTTGTCCGTCAAAAAGAACGAGAAAGAGTATGAACAGCCGCCTGCCCGGGCACTGACAGACCGGGCAGCATCCGTCCGCCGGACAGCCCGCAGGGACCCGCCGCGCGGCACGGGACTGTAAGTTGAGTTCACGGAACCCAAGTAAGCAATATTTCAAGACGAATGAATACGACCAGACTCATTGGAAAACTGTTTGCCCCCCGCCAGAAGGCACTCGACGCCTACGCCACCCGCGCCGTCGCGTTGCAGGATGCCGTGCTGCGCCGCCTCCTGTCCGAAGCGGCAGGTACCGAGTGGGGCAAGGCACACCAGTATGCAGGCATACGCTCCTACGAGGACTACCGCCGGCTGGTGCCCGTGCAGACCTACGATGATGTGAAACCCTATATCGAGCGCATGCGACACGGCGAGAGCGACGTCCTCTGGAAGGGGCAGGTGCGCTGGTACGCCAAGTCGTCGGGCACGACCAACGACAAGAGCAAGTTCATCCCCGTCAGTCCCGACGGTCTGAAAAGGATACACTACGCCGGCGGAACCGACTGCGTGGCGTCCTACCTGCGCAACAACCCCGACAGCCGCTTTTTCTCAGGCAAGGGGCTGATACTCGGCGGCAGCCACGCCCCGAACTACAACCTCAAGGACAGCCTGGTGGGCGACCTCTCCGCCATCCTCATCCAGAACGTGAACCCGCTGGTGAACCTCATCCGCGTCCCGAAGAAGGAAATCGCCCTGCTCAGCGACTTCGAGGTGAAGCGCGACCGCATCGCCCGCAGCACCATTGGGAAAAACGTCACCAACCTCTCCGGCGTCCCCTCGTGGATGCTCTCCGTGCTCCGTCGCGTGCTGGAGCTGACGGGCAAGGACTCCCTCGAACAGGTGTGGCCGAACCTCGAAGTGTTCTTCCACGGCGGAGTGGCGTTCGCGCCCTACCGCGAGCAGTACCGCCAGCTCATCCGCAGCGACCGCATGCACTATGTGGAGACGTACAACGCCAGCGAGGGCTTCTTCGGCGTGCAGACCGACCCGACGGATGCCTCGATGACGCTCATGGTGGACTACGACGTCTTCTACGAATTCATCCCGATGGACGAGTTCGGCAAGGCGGACCCCACCGTCGTCCCCCTCGAAGGGGTGGAGACGGGCAAGAACTACGCCATGCTCATCAGTACCAGCTGCGGCCTGTGGCGGTACCTCATCGGCGACACCGTCCGCTTCACCCGCAAGGACCCCTACCGCTTCGTGATTACCGGACGGACGAAGCACTTCATCAACGCCTTCGGCGAGGAGCTCATCGTCGACAATGCCGAGAAGGGGCTGGAGGTGGCATGCGCCGGGACGGGCGCACAGATTGCCGACTACACCGCCGCCCCCGTGTTCATGGACTCCGACGCCAAGTGCCGCCACCAGTGGCTCATCGAGTTTGCCGTCCTGCCCGACTCGACCGAACGCTTCGCACGCATCCTCGACCGTGCGCTGCAACAAATCAACTCAGACTATGAGGCAAAGCGATACAAGGACATCACGCTCCAGCCCCTCGAAGTGGTCGTAGCGCGGAAGAACCTCTTCCACGACTGGCTCAAGGAGAAGGGAAAGCTCGGCGGACAGCACAAGGTGCCCCGGCTGAGCAATACGCGTGAGTACATCGACGAACTGCTGCGCCTGAACCGATAAATGACAATGAACCGCAAGAAACATACCCACCTGTTGAAGACGCTCGCGGGGCCCCTGGGCATCCTGCTTGCCCTCCTGGCGTACGCCTGTGCCAGCCCCGGTACCCCCGACGGGGGACCCTATGACGAAGACCCGCCCGTGCTGCTGAAGTGCTCGCCCGAACTGATGGCGACGAACAACAAGCAGAAGAAGATCACCCTGACCTTCGACGAGTTCATCAAGCTGGAGAACGCCAACGAGAAAGTCGTCGTCTCCCCGCCCCAGATTGAGGCTCCGGAAATCAAGACCAGCGGAAAGAAGGTCGAGGTAGCCCTGCTGGACTCCCTCCACCCGAACACCACCTACACCATTGACTTCTCCGACGCCATCGTCGACAACAACGAGGGCAACCCGCTGGGCAACTTCGCATTCACCTTCTCCACCGGGGAGCGCATCGACACGCTGGAGGTCTCGGGGACTGTCCTTGACGCCTCGAACCTCGAACCCATCAAGGGCATCCTCGTCGGGCTGCATGCCGACCTGGCGGACTCTGCCTTCGTAACCCGCCCCTTCGACCGCGTCGCCCGCACGGACAGCCGCGGCCGCTTCACCATCCGGGGCATCGCGCCGGGAACCTACCATGCCTACGCCCTCCAGGACGTGGACCAGAACTTCACCTTCTCTCAGAAAAGCGAGATGATTGCGTTCTCGGACGACTCCATCTGCCCGTCCTTTGACTTCCGCACACGCAAGGACACCCTCTGGCTCAGCGCCGACAGCATCGCCATCGACACCATCAAGGAGGTGCAGTACACCCACTTCATGCCCGACAACATCGTGCTCCGCGCCTTCACCGAACAGGCGGTTACCCAGTACATGACCAAGAACGAACGCCTCGTCCCCTGGAAGTTCTCCCTCTTCTTCGCTGCGCCGGCAGACACCCTGCCGACCCTCGAAGGCATGAACTTCGACGCACACGACGCCTTCATCATCGAGAAGAGTGCGAAGAACGACACCATCGACTACTGGCTCAAGGACTCCCTCGTCTACAACATCGACACCCTCCGCATGCGCGTCACCTACCTCGCGTCGGACACCCTCAACCGGCTCGTCACCCAGACCGACACCCTGGAGCTGGCACCGAAGACCACCCGGGAGAAGATAGCCAAGGAGAAGGCTGACAAGCTCGCCGAGTGGAAGAAGGAGCTGGAGAAGAAGCTCAAGCGACGCAAGAAGAACGACAGCATCCCCATCGATACCGTCCCACCCGTCGAGTACCTCAAGGTCACCGCCGGCGCGCCCTCGCCCCTGGAGCTGTACCAGAACATCAGTTTCGCATTCGACGAGCCCCTCGCCGCCATCGACACGTCCGCCTTCCACCTGCACGAGGTGGTCGATTCGGTAGACGTGGAGGTGCCCTTCGTCTTCCGTCAGAAGAAAGGCAAGCTGCGCGAGTATGAGCTGCTCGCCGAGTGGCACCCCGGAGCGGAGTTCAAGCTGAAGGTAGACTCGCTGGCATTCACCGGACTGTACGGGCTCTCGTCCGACAAAATCGAACAGAACATCAAGGTCCGTCCGCTGGAGGAGTACGCCTCCCTCTTCCTGAACCTGCCCGGCGCCGACACCACCGCCATCGTGCAGCTGCTCGACGCCCAGGACAAGCCCGTCCGCCAGGCACACATCGCCGACGGGCGCGCGGAGTTCTACTTCGTCAACCCCGGGAAGTACTACGTCCGCCTCTTCTACGACCGCAACGGCAACGGTGTCTGGGATACCGGACTCTACGAGGAACACCGCCAGGCGGAGGAGGTCTTCTACTACCCGCAGCCGCTGGAGCTGAAGGCACAGTGGGACGTGGAGCAGGACTGGAACCTCAACGCCGTCCCCGTCGACCGACAGAAACCGCTGGAAATCACCAAGCAGAAGCCCGACGAGAAGAAGAGCGTGCGGGGACGCAATGCTGAACGTGAACGCAATAAAAGGAAATAGGCTATGAAACGAATCATTTTGCTGTGCCTCTGCATGCTGGCTGCCTGGTCCGTCCGGGCACAGTACGAGGCGGAGAACAAAGCCTTCAAGGCTGGAGAGCGCGTGACCTACGACCTCTACTTCAACTGGAAGTTCGTCTGGGTGAAGGCGGGGACTGCCGAAATGGCAATCCACAACACGACCTGGCACGGCGAGCCTGCCTACCGCACGTACCTCCAGACGAAGGGCAACAAGCGTGCGGACTTCTTCTTCGTCATGCGCGACACGCTGGAGAATGTCATGTCCCAGAAGCTCGTCCCCTACTTCTTCCGCAAGGGTGCGGAGGAAGGGAAGCACTACACCGTCGACTCGGTCACGTTCACCTATAAGGACGGCAAGAGCCACATCCGCCAGTCGCGCCACCGCCGGGGCCGTGACCCCAAGTTCGCCAACGACGTGACGGACTACTGCGTCTACGACATGCTGAGCATCCTGGCACGTGCCCGTTCGTTCGACCCGACGAACTACCGCGTGGGGCAGAAGATACGCTTCCCCATGGCGACAGGTTCTGCCATCGAGGAGCAGACACTCATCTTCCGCGGACGGGAGGTGGTGGATGCGAACGACAAGCACGACTACCACTGTCTGAAATTCTCCCTGGTGGAGTACAAGGATGGTAAGGAGAAGGAGGTCATCACGTTCTTCATCACCGACGACGCGAACCACCTCCCCGTGCGCCTGGACATGTACCTGAACTTCGGCAGCGCCAAGGCTTTCCTCACGGGCGTACACGGCAACCGCCACCCCATCACCTCACGGGTCAAATGAGGCATGGGACATTGCCGTCCGTTCATTTTGTCAAAACGGCACCATTTACCGGATTTTAACATCACATTTTCCCGATTCGGCGTTTTCAGCTGACGCGTACTTTCGCAATTTTATCCCTCCCAGAAAATAGCGCGTTAAATATTTTAAGATACGTCCATCTAAACAGACTGAAAATAACGTAACTTTACACAATTACACGCTTTCTAACGTAGAAAAAGCGTCCGCCGCACCCATTTTCACCACCCGAAGCACCTGTGATTGGCTTCGTACGGACGAACGACTACCGTCGTACCGACGTGTCCGCACCGTCGTGGTCGTTCGTCCGTACGAAAACAGTCCCCTGTCCCCATTTTTTAGAGCCCGAAGGAGCGCAATTCCGGATGTGTGATATTGCGTCCGTCCGTGTGAAAAGACCGACGGAAGGGAACAAAGGAAGAGAAGAGCTAAACAGAAGGAAAGAGAACAGGAAAAAAGGCTGTCACGATGCAAAACGCAAATCGCCCGAGAAGGCGCTCCGCGGTCACCAACTCGTATTTTGGTGCAAGGAAGCCCCTTCTCGGGCGATTCATTTGACGTTTTGACAAATTGATAAAAACGTCGGACCGCATCAACAAAACATTTCTCAAAATGTAGGGGCGACCGGTCTGGTCGCCCGGTCCAATGAACGGATGCGCACACATGCCGCAGGGCAATTGACAATGGACAATGGACAATTGACAATTGAATCGGTGCCAACGAATAACGCCGGGCAATTGGACCGGGCGACCAGACCGGTCGCCCCTACATTCACCGCCTTATGGTCTCGTCCTCACGCCGCACGGAAATTGTCAATTGTCCATTGTCAATTGTCAATTGAAACGTTGTCAATTGTCAATTGTCCTGTTCCTCCTTCCACCGTTGCAGCAGGGCAGGCAGGCTCGTATCCTTGAGCACGACCTTCTTGTCGGCGTCGAGGAGGTAGAGCGACGGCATCGCCTTGAGGTCATAGAGCGGCATGTCCTTCACGGCGCACGCCGTGTCCGTCGCCACGGTCCAAGTGTGGGGCAGCAGGGGAGCAGTCTCGCGCCACACCTCCTGGTTGCCCTCGGTGTAGACCGCCAGCACGCGCAGTCCGCCCTTGATGCGGGCAGCCAGTTCCTCGGACGCGACGAGCGCCTGGAGCGTCGCCTGACAGTGCTCGCACTCGGGGTCATAGAACACCAGCAGCAGCTCCCGGGCAGGGGTGGCATGCAGCGACGAAGGCTCTTCGCGCGGATAGAGCAGGAAGGGGAAGTCCGTCGCCGGGGTGCCCGGACGGTTCTTGGCGATGAGGTCCAGACGGAAGGTCAGGCGGCTCTTGTCGGCATAGCCCACGGACGGGAGGGCGAGCAGCGGACGGACGAGGGTGGCGTACAGCTCCTCGTTCACGTAGGGGGAGTTGGGGTCGTAGAGGTACTTCTCGGCGTTGGTGAGCAGGAAGGTGAGGGCGGCAGGATGGGGCGCGGCACGCTTCACGAGCGAGTCGAGCGCAGCCCCGACGTCACCGGGGAGTGCCTGCGGCAGGAGAGCGATGAAGTTCGCAAAGCCCTGCTCGCCCACGTCAGGATTGGTGAGGGAGGTGGAGTCGGCAAAGTCGAACTCGTCCCAAAAGTGGCGCACGAGGTATGCCAGACGTTGGTCCGGTTCGGTCATCAGGTCGGGAATCTCAGGGAAGACGAACGTTGTCGGCTTGGCGGGAGCAGTCTCCGCAGCCTTCCGTCCGCTGGTGCCGCCCCCGCAGGCAGCGAGGGCAAGGGCAAGGATACATAAGGTGATGGTTCTCATAAATGTGTATGTGGTTTGTGGATGGTCTGTCGGTCGTCGGGCGGACGTCAGTCGATGACCCACGCCGGGTCATGCGGACGGGTGTCCTGCGGACGGTAATGGAGCGACGCGCTGTCGGGGATGGCGATGCGGTAGCGCCTCCGGGAACGGTTCTGGAGCGTGTAGCCCTGTATCCAGGGGTTCGCCTCCTTGAGCTGACGGACGAGCAGTCCGTGTTCGCGGGCGAAGTCGGTGAGCGAGGCGATGGGGGTGTCCACCTCCACGTAAGTGTACTTCACCGGGGGATAGAGCTGGCTGCGCCGCAGGCAGAACCCGAAGCGGCGGGGGTTGGCGAAGAGCTCCTTCGCGGCGAGCAGGCGGAACATGTAGCGCGTGGTCTCCTTGTTGAGCCACAGGTCGGTCGCGCGGTCCGCCTCCTGACGCTCCAGCTCGCGGGAGATGCGCCCCTGCCCGGCGTTGTAGCTGGCGGCTACGGTGAGCCAGTCGCCATAGCGTGCATAGGCATCCTTGAGGTAGCGGCAGGCGGCACGGGTCGCCTTCTCCACGTGGTAGCGTTCGTCGATGTGGTCGTTGACCTCCAGCCCGTACTGCCGTCCGGTGGCTTCGATAAACTGCCACAGCCCGGCGGCATGTGCCGGCGAGTACGCCCGCTCGTCGAGGGAGCTCTCGATGACAGCCAGGTACTTGAGGTCGTCGGGCACTCCCTCCTGACGGAGGATGGGTTCGATGACGGGGAAGTAGCGGTTGGCACGTTTGAGGGCCAGCAGGGTGGAGGCGTGCATGTAGGTGAAGGCACACTGTTCGCGGTCCATGCGTTCGCGCAGGTCGGCGCGGTCGAGCCTCAGCGTGTCCCCGGCGAAGACGACGGCGTCCGGGACGTCGGGCGACACGGTGGCAAAGGGGAGTTGGGACTGCGGCACGTCGCGCTCTCCGGTGGAGAGGCAGGCATAGAGTGCAGGCAGCGCGGCTCCGGCAACGAGGAGCAGCAGGGCGTAAAGCGTTCGGCTGAATAAGTGCGGTTTTATCATGTCAGGGAGTGTTTGTGCCACAAAGGTAAGGAGAAAAAGCCGATTCAGGTGACAAACCGACAAGGAAACAAGGAGAAAAGTGGGACCTGCCCGCTTCCACCGACGCCACAAAAAGCGGGAAAACTCTTGACTAAGCGGCGGAAATTCCGTTACTTTGCACCCTGGAACCGAGGCCTTGACATGCAGCCGGGGCGACGGATGTGCCTGCATCCTTCCGCGTGTGCGGCAGCGGGTTGCCCGCCCTTCGGCATTACGGGACTGACTAATAACTTCTAGAATACCTATGCAAGAAACAGAGCTGATTGCAAAGACCTTCCAAGGACTGGAGGAGGTCTTGGCCAAAGAGTTGACTCAACTGGGAGCCAACAATATCGAAGTAGGAAGACGAATGGTGTCGTTCACCGGCGACAAGGAGATGATGTACCGGGCGAACTTTGCCCTGCGTACCGCCATCCGCATCCTCAAGCCCATCAAGCACTTCACGGCGGGCAACGCCGACGAGGTGTACAATGCGGTCAAGGAGATTGCCTGGGAGGACTACCTCACGCCGGAAGGGAGCTTTGCCGTCGACGCTGTGGTCTTCTCCGACGAGTTCCGGCACTCGAAGTTCGTGGCGTACCGCGTCAAGGATGCCATCGTCGATTACTTCCGCGAGAAGACGGGCAAGCGTCCGTCGGTGCGCATCAATAACCCCGACCTCTCCCTCAACATCCACATCGCACAGGACCACTGTACCCTCTCGCTCGACAGCTCGGGCGAGTCGCTCCACCGGCGCGGCTACCGTCAGGAGGCGGTCGAGGCACCGCTCAACGAGGTCCTGGCGGCAGGCATGATTCTCCTCACCGGCTGGCACGGAGAGTGCGACCTCATCGACCCGATGTGCGGGTCGGGAACCATCCCCATCGAGGCGGCGCTCATCGCGCGGAACATCGCCCCGGGCGTCTTCCGCAAGGAGTACGCGTTCGAGAAGTGGGGCGACTTCGACCGGGAGCTCTTCGACAAGGTCTATAACGACGATTCGCAGGAACGCGAGTTCTCCCACAAGATTTACGGCTACGACATCAACCGCCACGCGAACGAAATAGCCACACGCAACGTCAAGGCTGCCGGACTGAGCCGCGACATCGTTCTCCAGGTCAGACCCTTCGAGGAGTTCGAACAGCCGACGGAGAAGGCCATCATGGTGACCAACCCGCCCTACGGCGAGCGCATCACGACCGACGACCTGCTGGGACTCTACCGCACCATCGGCGAACGCCTCAAGCACGCCTTCTCGGGCAATGAGGCATGGATACTCAGCTACAGGGACGAGTGCTTCGACCAGATAGGGCTGAAGGCTTCGGAAAAGATACCACTCTTCAACGGCGCCCTCGCCTGCCAGTTCCGCAAGTACCAGCTCTTCAGCGGACGCTTTAAGGACTACATGGAGACCAACGCCGACGACTTCCGCGCTTCCCGTGGCGACCATCCGGGCGAGTTCCGTCCGCGTCGCGACCTGCGCAGCCCCCGACGTCCCGACGAAAGCCGCCGCGAACGTCCCGACGGAGGACGACGCCCCCGCCCGGGCAACGACCGTCCGCCCCGCTACGGCGAAAACCGCCGCGAACACCCCGACGGCGGACCACGCGGACGCTACGGCGACAACCGCGGACGCCGCCCCTACGACACACGCGACTCACGAAAGCCTTTCGATCAAGAGAATAAAACCAACCGTTATGAGAATCAAGATTAACCTGCTGCCGGCGCTGCTCCTGCTGTCGGCAGTTACCACCATGGCACAAGAACTCAAGCGCTTCACGCTGGAGGACCTCATCCCCGGCGGTAGCAACTTTTACAACTGCTCCACCAAGAACCTCTACGACGTCCAGTGGTGGGGCGACCGCTGCATTGTCCCCGATGCCGAAGAAGTCAAGGCGGTCAACCCCCAGAGCGGACGGGAAAGTCTGCTCTTCAATCTCGTCGATGTCAACGAGGGCATCCTGTCCTATACCGGGGCGAAGCTGCCTCGGGTACACAGCCTCTACGGCGTGCGCTTCCCGGACGCCCGGCAGCCCATCGTGATGCTCCGCTTCCCGGAACACATCGTCTACTACAACTTCTCCATCCGCCAGGTCGACCATCTCATCGGCATTGACCGCGCAGCCGCCAACGCCGACATCGCCCCCGACGGACGCGCCGTCGCCTATACGTTGGGCGACCGCCTTCTGATACGCCGCACGGGCGAGAACAAGCCCATCGACCTCAGCCCCGAGTTCGCCGACCCGGCGCATGCGCCCAAGCCGCACGACATCGTTTACGGTCAGGCGGTGCACCGCAACGAGTTCGGCATTACGAAAGGGACCTTCTGGAGCCCCCGGGGAAGCCGTCTCGCCTACTACAGGATGGACCAGAGCATGGTGACCGATTACCCACAGGTCAACATCGACACCCGCATCGCCACGCTCGAGCCTGACAAGTACCCCATGGCAGGGATGACCAGCCACAAAGTCACCGTCGGCGTCTACGACCTGGCGACGGGGAAGAATGTCTACCTCGATGCCGGAGACCCCACCGACCGCTACTTCACCAACGTCAGCTGGTCGCCGGACGAACAGAAGCTCTTTCTCATCGAGCTCAACCGGGACCAGAACTACGCCCAGCTCGTCCGCTATGACGCCACGACGGGCAAGCGCGAAGCCGTCCTCTACGAGGAGATACACCCCAAGTACGTGGAGCCGCAGTTCCCGCTGACCTTCCTCCCATGGGACGACACGAAGTTCATCTACCAGAGCCAGCGCGACGGGTACAACCACCTCTACCTGTTCGACACCTCCGCCCCCTGTGAGCCGACCATCAAGAACACCGACAACGGAGGCACCTGCCGCGAGAGCCTGCGCGTCACCCCGCTCACCCAGGGCGACTGGCTCGTGCAGAGCATCGTCGGCTTCAACGAGAAGAAGAAGGAGGTCTACATCGCCACTACCGAAGTGTCGCCCATGCAGACCAACATCTATGCCGTCAGCCTGAAGAACGGCAAACGCCGTCCCGTGGGCAATAGCGAAGGAGTCCATCACGTGCAGCTCTCTGCCGACGGCAACTACCTCATCGACAACTACTCCACCCCGACCGTGCCGCGCAACATCGACCTCGTCGCCACCGCCGACGGACGGACCACGAAGAACCTCTTCCGCGCCGAAGACCCCTGGAAGGGATACGACGTCCCCACCATCGAGACAGGCACCATCAAGGCGGCTGACGGCGTGACGGACCTCTACTACCGGCTCATCAAACCCACCGGCTTCGACCCGTCGAAGAAGTATCCCGCCATCATCTACGTCTACGGAGGACCGCACG
This sequence comes from Bacteroides sp. Marseille-P3684, assembly GCF_900291465.1. Lineage (GTDB taxonomy): Bacteria > Bacteroidota > Bacteroidia > Bacteroidales > Bacteroidaceae > Phocaeicola_A. The sequence goes on along the minus strand of NZ_LT985808.1, from coordinate 688,555 downwards.
CACAGATGCTTCAGAACAATTTCCGATACGCCGCACGAGGCTGGGACATCTACATGGCGCAACAAGGCTACGTCATGCTTACTTTGGACAACCGGGGCAGCTCCAACCGCGGACTGGCGTTTGAGAACTGTACCTTCCGTCAGCTCGGCACCGAGGAGATGAAAGACCAGATGAAGGGCGTCGAACTGCTCAAGAGCCTCCCCTACGTCGACGCATCCCGCCTCGGCGTGCACGGATGGAGCTTCGGCGGATTCATGACCACAAACCTCATGCTCACCCACCCCGACGTGTTCAAGGTGGCAGTGGCAGGAGGACCCGTCATCGACTGGCAGTACTACGAGGTCATGTACGGCGAACGCTACATGGACACCCCCGAGGCGAATCCTGACGGCTATAAGAACGCCAACCTCAAGCTCCGCGCCGGCAACCTGAAAGGGCGGCTGGAACTCATCATCGGCGGAAACGACCCCACGTGCGTGCCACAGCACACCCTCTCGTTCATCCGTGCCTGCATCGACCAGGGCACGCACCCCGACCTCTTCATCTACCCCGGTCAGGGACACAACATGGTCGGCCGCGACCGTGTCCACCTGCACGAACACATCACCCGATACTTCGAAGAGCACTTGAAATAACCCCTCTCCGGGACTCCGCACCGTCCGCGAGCCGTCCGCCGGCAGGGATGCACAACGCAACGCCCCGTCGGCGGACGTCCGGCTGACAGCCCCGCAGCGACGAGGCGGAGGACCGGAAACACAATACCCCATCACGATTATGAAACTACTGTTACTTGGTTCGGGCGGGCGCGAACATGCGCTGGCGTGGAAGATATCCCAGAGCCCGAAAGTGGAAAAACTCTACATCGCTCCCGGCAATGCAGGGACACGCAACGTGGGCGAGAACGTCGCCATCCAGGCGAATGACTTCGACGCCATCGGCCGCTTTGTCATCGACAACGGCGTACACATGGTCGTCGTCGGACCGGAAGACCCGCTCGTCAAGGGCATCTATGACTATTTCAAGGCTGACCCCCGCCTCGCCGGCGTACCCGTCATCGGACCCTCCCGTGCCGGTGCCGTGCTCGAAGGCAGCAAGGAGTTCGCCAAGGAGTTCATGGAGCGTCACCACATCCCCACCGCCCGATACCGCAGCTTCACCGCAGACCGCCTCGACGAAGGGCTCGCCTTCCTTGAGACCCTTCCCGCACCGTACGTACTGAAGGCCGACGGTCTCTGCGCCGGCAAGGGCGTGCTCATCCTGCCCACCCTCGACGAAGCCCGTCGCGAGTTGCGCGAGATGCTCGGCGGCATGTTCGGCGATGCCTCGTCGAAGGTCGTCATAGAGGAATTCCTCAGCGGCATCGAGTGCTCCGTCTTCGTCCTGACCGACGGACGCCACTACAAGATACTCCCCGAAGCGAAGGACTACAAGCGCATCGGCGAGGGAGACCGCGGCCTCAACACCGGAGGCATGGGCTCCGTCTCGCCCGTCCCCTTTGCCGACAAGGCATGGATGCAGAAGGTCGAGGACCGCATCATACGCCCCACCGTCGAGGGACTTGCCGCCGAAGGCATCGACTACAAGGGCTTCATCTTCTTCGGCCTTATCAACGTACAGGGTGAACCCATGGTCATCGAGTACAACGTCCGCATGGGCGACCCGGAGACCGAGAGCGTCATGCTGCGCATCCAGAGCGACCTGGTCGACCTCTTCGAAGGCGTGGCACAGGGCGACCTCGACCATCGGACACTCACCATCGACCCCCGCACCGCCGTCTGCGTCATGCTCGTCTCCGGCGGATACCCCGAAGCCTACACCAAGGGCTATCCCATCACGGGCATCGACAGTGTGACAGACAGTATCGTCTTCCACGCCGGGACGGCACTCAAGGACGGACAGGTCGTCACCGCCGGTGGACGCGTCATCGCCGTCAGCTCCTACGGCGCGGACAAGGCAGAGGCGCTCGCCCGCTCCTTCCGCGGCGCACAACAAATCGCATTCGAGAAACGCTACTTCCGCTCGGACATCGGGTTCGACCTCTAAGCCTCTCATGCGACTGACCTATCTGCAAGAACGGCTGGCAACGGGGAGTCTTCCGCTCCTCGTTGCCTTTCTCATTGCCTCGGCGCTCTGGTGGCTTCCGTCAGCCGACACTGCCGCCGCGACAACGGGCGGGCTGTGGGACAGTGTGCCGGGTCTGCTGACACCCTTCGGCGGACGGCTCGCGGGCTACATCCTGCTGCTGCTCGCCCTGCTGCTGCTCGGGGCAGTGACCGTCCACCACGCCGTCATCCGCGTCCACTCGACCTTTTACCTGACGCTCTTCCTGCTCCTTGCCACCGTCGCCCAGCCCCACACGTTGCAGGGCGGGAGCGTGTCGGCATGCTGCCTGGCAGCGACGTTCTACTTCCTCTTCCGCACCTATCAGGGCGTGGAGCCCGTGGGCGATGTCTTCCGCGGCTTCTTCTTCTACGGACTGGCGACCCTCGCCGTCCCCCCGCTGTTGCTGCTCATGCCCGTGCTGCTGCTCATGCAGACGGGGTTCCACCACCTCTCTCCGCGGACGCTCTGCGCGGCACTCATCGGTGCACTCCTCCCCTACTGGTTCCTGGGCGGCTATGCCTACACCATCGGCGAGTGGGACCTCCTGCTCCGCCAGCTGGCAGCCGTCGTCCGTTTCAGCCCCACGGACTACAGCACGCTGACGCCCCCGGCGATAGCCACGCTCGCGCTGACCCTCCTCCTGACGCTGTGGAGCATCATCCACTACGCCCGCAACAGCTTCCACGACAAGATACGCACCCGGACGTGCATCTACTACATCCTCTCGACGGAAGCCCTCCTGTGGGTGCTCCTCGCCTTCCAGCCCGTCCTTTATCCCTCGCTCGCAGCTCCGCTGACGGCTTGCGCCTCGCTGCTCGCCGGGCACTACTTCGCCGTGACCCGCGACCGCCGCAGCGGCATCGGGCTACTTGTCACGCTGGCGCTCATCGCCGCACTTTACCTCCTTGACATATGGACACAGCTTTACAGTTCCTTCTAGACTACGGGTACGTGGGGATGTTCCTCGCCGCCTTCCTTGCCGGGAGCATCCTCCCGTTCAGTTCCGAAGCCCTCCTCGTCGCGTTCGTCGAGATGGGGCTGGACCCCGTGGGCACGGTCGCTGCCGCCACGCTGGGCAATACCGCCGGTTCGATGACGTGTTACTGGCTGGGTCACTTGGGCAACATGGCACGTCTGGAGCGTTGGCTGGGTGTGAAGCCTGAGAAGCTGGCACGCGCCGAGCGTTTCATCCGCGGACGGGGAGCATGGATGGCGTTCTTCTCGTTCCTCCCCGTGGTGGGGGACGGCATCGCCATTGTCCTCGGACTGATGCGGGCGAACCTGCCCATCACGGTGTTCTCCATGACACTGGGAAAATTGTTGCGCTACGTTGCGCTCGTGCTGGCGGCACAGGGCATCAATATTCTAATTGACAATTGACAATGGACAATTGACAATTACCTTGCGGCGTATGGATATGACCACAAGGCGGCGAATGTAGGGGCGACCGGTCGGGTCGCCCGGTCCAACAACATCCGTTTGTCACAATGACATCGTTTTCCCCATTTTAACATCACAATTTCCCAATTTGCCGTTTTCAGGTAACGCACAAATCCGCAAATTTGTCCCAATTAGAAAATTGCGCGTTAAATATTTTAAGATACGTCCGTCAGAACACATCAAAATAAATCGTTATTCACACAATTACACCCTTTCTAACACAGAAAAACCATCCGTCGCACCCATCAACACGGTCAAAAGCACCTGTGATTGGCTTCGTACGGACGCGTCCGCACCACCGTACCGACGTGTCCGCACCGTCGTGGTCGTTCGTCCGTACGAAAACAGCCATCTGTCCCCATTTTTTAGAGACCGAAGGGGCACGATTCCCGATGTGTGAAATTGCGTCCTTCCGTGTGAAAAGACCGACGGAAGGAAACGGACGGAACGAAAAATGATACAGAAGGAAAGGATACAGGCAAAAAGGCTGTCACAGTGCAAAACGCAAATCGCCCGAGAAGGCGCTCCGTGGTCACCAACTCGTATTTTGGTGCAAGGAAGCTCCTTCTCGGGCGATTCATTTGACATTTTGACAAATTGACACGACCGCTTTTCAATTGTCAATGGACAATGGACAATGGACATTCACCGCCTTGTAGCCTCGCTATCCACGCCGCAGGGCAATTGTCAATTGTCAATTATCAATTGTCAATTGAAACGTTATCCATTATCAATTGCCCCGTTGTGCCTCATCCATGACGCGGAGGAAGTTGCCGCCCCAGAGTTTCTGGATGTCCTCCTCCGAGTAACGTTCCGCACGCAGGCGGCGCGTCAGGTTGATGACCTCCGACGCCGACGCACAGCCGGGGATGCCGCCGTCCCCGTCGAAGTCCGTGCCGATGCCCACGTGGTCGATGCCCATGAGGCTCACCATGTGGTTGATGTGTTCGATGACATCAGGCAGCGACGCCGTCCCGTCCGTCCGCAGAAAGCCCCCGTAGAGGCAGACCTGTGCCACGCCGCCGCTGTGGGCGAGGGCACGCAGCTGGTCGTCCGTCAGGTTGCGCGGATGGTCGCACAGGGCACGACACGACGAGTGGGAGCAGACGATGGGGGTGCGGCTGAGCGACAGGGCGTCGTAGAAGCTCTTCTCCGACGCGTGCGAGAGGTCCACCAGCATGCCCGTGCGGTTCATCTCGCGGACGACCTCCCTGCCGAAGGCACTCAGTCCGCCGTGCTCCCCATTGCCGCGGGCGGAGTCGCAGACGTCGTTGTCGCCGTTGTGGCAGAGCGTCAGGTAGACCACCCCGCGGCGACGGAAGTGCTCCACGTTCGCCAGGTCGCGACCCAGGGCATAGCCGTTCTCGATGCCCAGCATGATGGCTTTCCGCCCCATCTGCTTCAACCGACGGACGTCGGCGGGCGTGCGGGCAATGTCGACCCACGATGCGTTGGCATGGACCATCGCCTCGATTTGGGTCAGGATGCGGTCCGCCTTGGCAGTGGCGGCGAGCAGGGACTCGTCGTCGCGTTCGAGCTGCTTGAGGTAGGCGACCATGATGGTGGCGTCGAGATGTCCCTCGGTCATCTTGTGCAGGTCGACGAGCACGTGCGGGTCGCGCGTGTCGAAGCGGATGTCCTTGTGGAAGAACATCGGCGTGTCGCAGTGGCTGTCGAGCGAGACGATGCGCCGGTGCACTGCCTTGGCGTCGGCGAACGAAGCGGCTTCTGCCGTGAGCCAGCGGAAGAGGGGCAGCATGCTCTCGTCTCCGGCGAGAATCATGCACTCCGGGTGCCACTGCACGCCGAGCATCGACTTGTGTTCCGCCGACTCGACCGCCTCGATGATGCCGTCGGCTGCCCTTCCGCTGACCCGGAAGCCGGGTGCGGGCTCACGGACCGCCTGGTGGTGGAACGAGTTGACGGGCAGGCGGTCGGTGCCGAAGAGGCGGGCGAGCAGCGTGTCCGGCTCGATGTGCAGGGTGTGTGAGGCGTAGCTGCGGTCGAGCTGCTGGTCGTGCTTGAGGCAGACGGTCCCTGCCTGGGTGTGGATGTCCTGGTAGAGGGTGCCCCCGAGGGCGGCGGTCAGGACCTGGAGGCCGCGGCAGATGCCGAGGATGGGTATCTGACGGTCGGCGGCGAGGCGGGTGAGCAGGAGTTCCTGACGGTCGCGGCGGTGATTGATGGAGTGGAGTTCGTTGACGGGTTCCTCGCCCAGGTAGAGCGGGTTGATGTCGCCCCCGCCGGTGAGCAGGAGTCCGTCGAGGTGTTCGAGGGTGGAGAGCAGTGCGTCCGTGTCGTCGTACGGAGGGATGATGAGGGGAAGTCCTCCGGCACGGAGGATGGAGGTGCAATAGCCGTCGGCTAAAGAACAATTCCCGTCACTGAAGTTCGCTGTGACTCCAATGACGGGCAATTTCCGGTATCCGGGGTACGACGCGTGGATGCTGTCGTACGCCCGCTGTATGTCGTATGTCTGCATGTCTGTCTGCGTTGCTGTCCGCCGGTTGCCGTGTGGGGCTTGCGGGACGGACGTCAGAACTTGTAGGTCCGTTTGGGGTTCTTGGGGAACCATCCTTTCTTCACACGTTCCTCCTGCTCAAAGATTTCCTTGATGGTCCAGAACGAGGAGAAGGCGAAGACTCCGAGGAGGGTCGACAGCAGCACGTTCGCCACCCACAGAGAGGCGGCCGTACCGCCGAGTCCCAGCAGGAGGAAGACCCACCAGCAGCGTGTCCCGAAGTAGTACTCGCACTTGACGACGACGGGGTGGAACAGGCCGATGATGAGGAAGGTGCAGATGCCTATGACCAGCCCGGTAAGGTGGAGGTTGTCGAAGGCTCCCATCCGGTCACTTGTCAGTTATGGGTATTTCCTTCTTGATGCTTTGCTCCAGCGAGATGAGCGTCTCGGTGGCAGTCACGCCGGGAATCTCCTGGATGCGGCTGTTGAGCAGCTCCATGAGGTGTTCGTTGTCGCGGGCATAGAGCTTGATAAGCATGGTGTAGGGACCGGTGGTGAAGTGGCACTCGACAATCTCCTTGATGTTCTCCAGCTGCGCCACTGCAGCCCGGTACATGGAGCCTTTCTCGAGCTTTACTCCGACATAAGTGCAGGTACTGTAGCCCAAGCTCTTCGGATTGACATGATAGCCCGACCCGATGATGACGCCCAGGTCGATCAGTCGTTGCACACGCTGATGAATGGCAGCGCGTGAGACGCCGCACTCAGCAGCCACATCCTTGAAGGGAATACGCGCATTCTGGGAAATGATCTCCAGGATGCGTCGGTCTAAATTATCTATTCTTTCCATCACGTTGGGGGTTTGGTTGTTCAATAACACTTTGATAGGCAAATATAGCGATTATTTCACATCGACAAACTTTTTGCTCTCTATTTTTCGGATTTTCTTGAAAAAGTGTCGGCACGAAGACCAAAAAAGTGCACTTTTCAATTGACAAGTGACAATTGACTATCGACAATGCCCTTCCGGCGCGAAAACGGCATGCACAGGCAGACACGCCTCCAGGGGTGATGGTCCCTGAAGGCGTGTCCATGTGTGTATCCCCGAAGGGGGAAGTTGTCAAGTGTCAATCAGCCATTGCCGGTCAGCGTGTCTTGCTGACGGTGTGGAGCACCTTGCCGTCCTTGTCGAGCATGTAGAGGCAGAGGCGGTCCTTGTCGGCGGCGACGAGGGAGAACCCGGTCGCACCGCTGCAGAACTGTGTCCCCTCGGTGGGGCTGACCTCGCGGCTCAGCGAAGCGGACGAGTTGACCACGTAGTCGATGTCCGTCCCCTGACGGCGGATGTGCTGGAAGGTGTGGAGGTGTCCGCAGACGTACATGGCGACGTTGTCATGCCGGCGCAGGACGGTGTCCACACGGCGTTGCATGTCGAGACGTTCCTTCTCGCTCTTCTCCGTCTGTGCAAAGATGGGGTGGTGCCCCACGACGATGACCCAGTCCTCGCGGGCGTCGGTGAGTACGCGGTCGAGCCAGCTCAGTTGCGGCTCCACCTCCTGGCGGCAGGCGTCAGGGTAACCGGCGGTGTCCTCGCGGTACTTGTCGATGAGCGGAGTCGTGTCGAGCATGACCACGCGCACGGTGACATCGTTGTCCTCCACGGTGAAGGTGTAGTAGCGGGCGGGCATCTCCCAGCGTGCGCTGACGCCGGCATAGTCGAGCACCGCCTGCGTGTTGCCGCGGTACTCGTGGTTGCCGAGGATGGGGTGCCAGGGGAGCATCAGCTCGGGATGGCTGTAGATGAGCTCATAGTTGGTCATCCACAGCGGGTCGGATGTGCTGCGGACGCCCTCGAAGTGGTGCACGTCGCCGGCAGCCACCACGCACTCGATGCCGACGGTCTCGGCCATACGGCCCATCAGTTCGGCGATGGGCTTCTGGTCGTAGTAGCCGTTGCGTCCGAGGTCATTGGCGATGTAGAAGTTGACGCTTTTCTCCAGTTTCGCCCAGCTCGCGGCGTCCTGTGCCACGGCAGCAAGGGCAGCCGTGCAGAGCAGGAGGCAGAGGAAGGTAAGTCTTTTCAGTGTGTTCATAAGGGTTTTGTTTGATTGTTAATAAAGCTTTGTCAGTTGATGGCCTCAGAAGGCGACCTTGATGCCTGCGTTCACTTTCACGCCATAGTACTCAGCCTGCATGGTGTGCTCCTTCGTGCCCTGGTAGTAGCGCAGGGGTTGGTTGAGCAGGTTGTTCGCCTCGCCGTAGACGGTACACTTGATTTTCTTGCCGAAGGTGTAGGAGGCGTTCAGGTCCATGTAGTCGACGGCGTCATAGTATCGGTCGAGCATGGCGTGCTCGCCCATCTCGTCGATGAACTCGGAGGCGTGGTTGTAGGACAGGCGGACGTTCCATCCGTCCTTCTCGAAGTAGAGCGAGGCGTTGGCGATGTGTTCGGGCGAACCGGGCATGCGCAGGTCCTTCTCGTTCTCGCGTCCGGCGAAGTTGAAGTGGTTCACTCGCGACCAGGTGTAGGTGTAGTTGCCATAGAAACCCAGGCACTTCAGGGCGGGGGCGATGAAGCCGAAGTCCCGTTGGAAGCCTACCTCCACACCCAGCAGGTCGGCGTCGCCGCCGTTGATGGAGGTCTTGATTTCCTTGAAGTCCACGCCGGGGTAGCCTGCGTAGTCGCCGCTGGTGCGCTGTTCGACGATGAAGTCGTTTATGCGCTTATAGAACACGCCAGCCGAGACCAGTCCGATGCTCTTGAAGTAGTAGTCCGCGCTGAGGTCGAAGTTATAGGAGAGGGCGGGCGTCAGGTCGGGATTGCCGATGGTGACCTTCTCGTCGTCGAGGTCCAGCGCCACGTTGGGGACGAGGTCCACGTAGTTCGGACGTGCCAGGGTGTTGGTGAAGGAGGCGCGCACCTTGAAGTCGTCGTTCACGTCCCACTTGTAGAGGATGCTCGGGAGGACATTGACGTAGTTGTTCTTCTGCTTGCCGGTGCTGACGATGCCTTCCTCCATGCCGGCTTCTTCCTCTGCGTCGCCGGGCTTGGTCCAGTTCCAGCCTTCGTACTCCAGCCGGGTTGCTTCCATACGGACGCCAAGCATGAGCTGGTGGTGCCGTCCGAGCTGCTGGTCGAAGCGGAGGTAGGCGGAGGTCACGTTCTCGGCGGCGTCGAAGTTGCCCGACGACTCTTCCCAGACGCGTTCCCCTTCGAGGGAGGCAAAGTCGAGGTCGGCGATGTAGTCCTTGCGGACGAAGTCGGTGGGCTTGTATTGTCCGTTGCCGGGCATGTAGTCATCGCGTATCTGGCTGGAGAGGTGGTTCATGTAGTCGTTGCCGTACTTGTTGGTGTAGTCGTCCTGATACTCATACTGCACGATGTCCTTCGTCTTGGACTTGTGGGCGTACTTGGCTCCGAACTTGAGCTTGTTGCCGAACTCTCCCTTCCGGAAGGGCAGCTCGAAGTCCAGGTGGAACTTGGCGTCCGTTTCGTGAATGTCCTGGTTGGAGTTCGTCAGCTCGTCGACCTCCCATGTGCCCTCGTGCAGGCTGATGTTGTCGGTGACGTAGGGGAAGCGGGTGAACGGGTCGGCGACGTGCAGACCGAGTCCCTCCTGCTTGAGCTTGAAGTAGCGTTCCTCGGGACGGTCCTCGCTCGCCCGTGCATAGGAAGCTCCCCAGTCCACCATCAGGTTGCCGAAAAGGTGCTCTCCGCCGAGCGAGAAGTCCATGGTCTGCTGGAGCTCCACACGGGCGTGGTGCCTGTCATGTCCGCCTGCCTTGGTCTCAATCTCCACTTCCGCCTCGTTGTCGGCAGCCTTCTCCAGGTCCTTGTAGGCGACGGCGTAGCGGTTTTCCCAGTCGTGACGCCGGTTGTAGATACCCTTGAAGAAGAGTTTGTGGTTGGGGTTGATATCATAGTCGAGCGAGAGGGAGTAACTCTGGCGCTGACGGGTGACGTAGTACTGTCTCGTTTCGGCACTGGTCAGGAACTTCTCCCCGTTGTCATCGAGGTCATACTCGAACTCCACATCGTCCGAACCGATGGGTGCGTTCTGGTAGGAGACGGCAGCCATGACGCCCAGGCGGTCGTTGAAGAAGCGGTCGCCGTAGGTCAGTCCGAAGTTCAGCTGCGGGTCCTGGCTGACCCAGTTGTAGCCGCTGCCGAGTGTGGCATTGAAGGTACGTTCGTAGGGGGAGTTCTTCGTGATGAGGTTGATGGAGCCGCCGATGGCATCGGCGTCCATGTCTGCGGTGACCACCTTGTTGACCTCGATGGTCTGTATCATGTCCGAGGGGATCAGGTCAAGCTGCACGTTGCGCACGTCGCCTTCCGCCGAAGGGAGGCGGTTGCCGTTGATGGTCACCGAGGTGAGGTCGGGCGACGTGCCCCTGACCTGTCCGAAGCGGGCCTCTCCCTGGTCATATTGGACATTGATGCCACTGATGCGCTTGAGGGCGTCTCCGATGTTGGAATCGGGGAACTTGCCCACCTGGTCCGAGGAGACGACGTTGACCACGCCCATCTTGTTCTTCTGCTGGTTGAGGGCACGGCTCTGTCCGCGGAAGACACCACCGATGACGACCTCCTGCAGTTCGAGGCCTTCGTTGAGTGTGATGTCGCGTTCGACCGTTTTCCCTTCGGGCACGGCGAGTGTGAGGTAGATGGGTTCATAGCCCACGTAGCTCACCTTGACTTTGTAGGTACCGGGTTGCAGGTTCGTCAGTGTATAGAAGCCGTTGGCGTCGCTCACCACTCCGGCCTTGAGGTTTTCGATGTAGATGGAGGCTCCGGGGAGGGTACGCTTGTCCGCGTCAACCACTCGTCCACGGATGACACCGACGGCGGGGTCTGCACTCTTGTTGTCCGCCGACGCCGGGTTGCACAGTACGGTTGAAAGGAGCAACAGGCTCGTTGCCTTTGCGAAAGTTCTCATTTGCTTGCGTTTATGTTTTGACGCTACAAAGAAACACCGTTCGTGTTACATCCGTCTTTCACGACTTTTAAGCTACCGTAACAGTCCTGTTGCATTCGTGTGACCGGACGGACGGTCAACAGCCTTTCCACGGACATGTCCGTCCGGCGGACAGTCGGCATACATAAGCAGACACGCCCCCAAGGAAGATAGTCCCTGGAGGCGTGTCCGTGCATGTATCCCCGAAGGGGGAAGTGGTCACTTGTCTGTCGTGTCCTGTTGCTTGCTCTGTTCGTATTCGACGGACGCCAGGATGAACGTGCCGATAGCCTTGCCTTCGTTCTCCACGATGGTCACGTCCTTACCGCAGAGGTAGTAGTTCACCGTACCGGTGCGGGAGGGGTTCTTCTGCGGACCGAGTCCGGCGGAAGCGCAGGTACGCACGATGTCCGTCCGCCCGTCGCTCTCCCGGATGAAGGTCTTGAGCAGACCGGCATAGGCTTTCTCTGCCACGGGACGGTAGGTAGCAGCGTCGAGCAGGCCCAGTCGGATTCCTTTGAGGAAGGCGTAGGTGAAGATGCCCGAGGCGGACGCTTCGAGGTAGTTGGGGGCGGTGCCCACGTTGTAGGTCTCGCCATCCACGGTGTCGCCCTTGCCGTCGGCAGTCTTCGTGGCGTCATACTGCATGAGCTGATACCACACGCCGCTCTGCGGGTCCTGCCAGCGGGCGACGCCGGCAGCCACCTGTTGCAGGATGGAGTCGACGGCGGCACGGTCGGGGTGCTCGCGAGGCATGAACTCCAGCACGTCGACCAGCGCGGCAAAGTACCAGCCCATGCCGCGTGCCCAGAACTCGGGGCTGCATCCCTTGAAGGGTTCCTCCTTGTTCGCCCAGAAGGAGTCCGGCGCGTCGGGCGTGGCGGACCAGGCGTGGTAGTTCAGTTGCTTCTCGGGGTTATAGGTGTAGCGGTGGATGGTCTTGAACTGAAGGGCGATGTCGCTCCAGCTCTCGTTATTGTTGTCCACACTGTCGGCACCGAAGGTGTACTGCCACTGGGCGTAGATGGGCGAGCCCATGAACAGTCCGTCGAGCCACATCTGGTTCGGGTAAGTCGCCTTGTGGAAGAATCCGCCGGCGCCGGGCAGTCCTTCGGCAATACGCGAATGGTTGTACTTGAGGGTGTTGCGGATGAGGGTGGCGGCGCGTCGGTAACGTTCGGCATCCTGGGTGTTGCCCTTGCGCATCTCCTCGCGGTAGAGGGTGAAGTAGATGTTGCCCGCGGGGAGGTCGTCGATGTTGCTCGGGCGCAGGGCGGAGGTGCCCTTCTTGCTGAGTATCATCGACCCGTCGGCATTGGTGTTGTGGTCGGCGAATGCCTTGACGGCGTCATAGTAGGCAGTCTTCTCGGGATAGAGCTGCCATGCCTTCAGGACGGCGTTGGCAACGAGTCCGGACACGTAGTCCCATCCGGTGGTGTCCAGCTTCGCCTGGTGATGGCGGTTGCAGTAGAAGTCGCCCAGTCCGTGCGACTCGACCATGCGCTGGGAGTAGGGCATGGGGGCTTCCTCCCGGCTCGAAGCGCAGGCACCGAGCAGCAGGGGGAGCAGCAGTAAGCAAAGGTACTTTCTCATAGTAGTATGTAGTTAAGTGGATGTGTGCGTGGCTCGTCAGCTCTCCACCTTCACCTCACGGAGCGACGCTCCGCGGAGCAGGAAAAAACGGTAGGCACTCACAGCGAGGGCGTAGACCACGAAGGCGGAGACGAAGCCGCAGAGGGCATCGATGAGGTAGTGCGCCTGGATGTAGACCGTCGCACAGCACAGCAGGACGTAGAACGGCAGGAGTACCAGCGGAAGCACACGGTTGCGGGTACGCAGCGCGAGGAGCATCAGGATGGTGGACATACCCACGTGCGAGCTCGGGAAAGCCGCCGTCGGGCGTTCGCCCGCCTGTTGGGACATCTCCACCAGTCCGTAGAAGAAGCCTTGGGCATCGCCCGGGGCAGACAGCAGCTCGGAGTGGTGGTTGAAGTAGTCGCCCACGGCGCGAAAGTGTCCCAACGCCACTTCGTCCAGCCCGATGGCGGGGAAGTAGTACTGTGGTCCGGCGACGGGGACGAATATATATATAAGGTAATAGATGAAGAACGACGTCAGCACGACGAACGCCGTGCGGTCGAACTCACGGTAACGCGCGATGAAGTAGAACAGCACCACGGCTGCTATCATCGGGTAGTAGGAGAAGTAGCCCAGGTTGAACGCCTCGCTCCATCCCACCGACGGCAACAGCCGGCTGAACTCGATGGCGGGCTGGCACCCGAAGAGCACCTGCTCGCTGTGGGCGAAGAGGTGGTCGAGGTTGGGGAAGAGACGGTTGAACTCGTAGGTGTCCGGATACCAGTAGGCGAGCAGCCCGAGCTGGAAGAGCGTGCGCAGGAAGCTCGTGAGCTTGCACGAGTAGCGCTGGTAGATGAGCAGGAGCAACACCGTGATCACGGCAATGCCGATGCGTTCGAGGACCATCGTCAACGGGTGGTCCATGCGTTCGTGAAGGAACAATATGAGCACGGTGGTCAGTGCCCCGTAGGCGAGGCTGACCACCTCGATGGGAAACAGCCCACGGCGTGTTTCCGTACGTTGGAGTAAGTTTAAAGCCATCCTTGTTGTTTATACCAGGCGATGCTCTCCCTCACTCCCCGCTGCAAGTCGTAGGCAGGGCGGAAGCCCAGTTCCTCGACGAGGGGCGTGATGTCGCAACGCCAGTTTCGTTGTTTCATAATGTGATACTTGTCGCGGTTGAGGGTGCTGCTGCGCCCTGCCAGCCCTGCCAGCGTCTCCGCCACGACCGAGACGGCGCGGAGCACCGCCAGGGGGAAGGTGAGCCGGATGACGGCGGGATTGCCCAGCTCGGCACGGATGTAGTCGGAGTAGGCACGGCTCGAATAGACCCGACCGTCGCTCACGAAGTAGGCGCGGCGGGTGACGCCACGCTCTATCGCCAGGTAGACAGCCTGCACGAGGTCCTTGACGTAGATGAACGTGAGGTCCTGGCGGCGGAAGCCCACTGCGACGTCCAGATGGCGGCTGATGCTCTGCGCCATGAGGTAGTAGTCGCGTTCGCGCGGTCCGTACACGCCCGTGGGGCGGAAGATGACGTAGGGGAAACTGTCGGGGGTGGAGCGCAGGAACTCCTCGGAACGGAGCTTGCTCCTGCCATAAGCCGTGTCGGGGCGGGGGGTGTCCTGCTCGCAGATGGGTGCGTAGTCGGTCTCATGGATGGGACCGTAGACGCTCAGCGAACTGATGTACAGGAACTGCCGGGGCACCATGCCCAGCTCCGTGAGCAGACGGACGAGCCGGCACGTGGCGTCGTAGTTGATGCGGTCGAAGTCCTCCTTGCGGCGGCACTTCGTCGCCCCGGCACAGTGGATGACATAGTCCCATGCCCCCTCGGTGTCGCGGTGGCGGCGCAGCTGCTCCTCCAGCCGGCGGTCATCGCCCAAGTCCAGCTCGGCGAAACGGATACGGGCATCCTGCAGCCACGCGCGGCTGCTGGACGCACGCACGCCTGCCCAGGTCTCCATCCCGCGACGGAGCGCCTCTTCGACCAGGAAGCTTCCGATGAAGCCGCTGGCTCCGGTGATGAGTATCTTCATTTTCGCCTTCTTGTTACAAATTCGCTGCAAAGATAAGACATCTTATTGAAATAAGCCCGTTTTGCTCATGAACTATCACAGAAAATCACTTACTTTGTACATCGGGTCCGCCCGGCACCTGCCTGTGGTCCCTCCCGACGGACGCGCCGGAACGGGGGATGCGGACGACGGACCCGAAGACTGCAAACATGACGTCCGCAAGCCCGGAACGCAACGGACCGGGCAACCGGGAGACACACCGACGGACCGGGCGTGCGGAACGTATGCCATAAACCTCTACCGCTATGGGAAAGAAAGACAAGAAAGTAAAGAAAGAAAAGAAGGGCGGCAAACGGATGACCAAGAAGCAGCTTGTGGAAAAGCTCACCGACCTCATCCAGCTGAACGCCCCCGAGAGCGTCAGCCTCAAGCGCATCTATGCCGAACTGAAGCTCAACACCCACCCACTCAAGATGCTGTGCCTGGACATCCTGCAGGACATGCTCACCGACGACTTCATCTGCGAACCCGAGAAAGGGCGCTACAAACTCAAGAACCCCGACCAGATCGTGACGGGCACGTTCCAACGCAAGAGCAACGGGAAGAACTCCCTCCTGCCCGAGGACGGCAGCACCCCCATCTTCGTGGCGGAACGCAACTCGGCGCACGCCATGAACAACGACAAGGTGCGCGTCGCCCTCTTTGCCCGCCGCAAGAACCGCGAGCGCGAGGGCGAGGTCATCGAAATCCTCGAACGTGCCAACGACACCTTCGTCGGACGGCTGAAGGTCGACCGCCACTACGCCTTCCTGCTGACGGAGAGCCGGACGCTCGCCAACGACATCTTCATCCCCAAGGAACGGCTCAAGGGGGCGAAGGACGGCGACAAGGTGGTCGTCCGGGTCGCCGAGTGGCCTGACGACGCGAAGAACCCCATCGGGCAGGTCATCGACGTGCTGGGGCGCGCGGGCGACAATACGACCGAGATGCACGCCATCCTCGCCGAGTACGGACTGCCCTACTCCTACCCCGAGAACGTGGAACGCGCCGCCGAGCAAATCCCTGCCGAGATTTCAGCGGAAGACCTGGCGGAGCGCGAGGACTTCAGGGACGTGCTGACGTTCACCATCGACCCCAAGGACGCGAAGGACTTTGACGACGCGCTCTCCATCCGCCGTGTCGGCGACGGGCTGTGGGAGGTGGGCGTGCACATCGCCGACGTGAGCCACTATGTGAAGGAAGGCAGCATCATCGACAAGGAGGCGTTCAAGCGCGCCACGTCAGTCTACCTCGTGGACCGCACCGTGCCGATGCTGCCCGAGCGGCTGTGCAACTTCATCTGCTCGCTGCGCCCCGACGAGGAGAAGCTGGCGTACTCCGTTATCTTCCGCATCGACGACAAGGGCAACGTCCGCGACTCGCACATCGCGCACACCGTAATCCGGAGCAACCGACGCTTCACCTACGAGGAGGTGCAGGACATCCTGGAAGCACGTCAGGGCGAGTATGCCGCCGAGCTGATGCAGCTCAACACCTTCGCCAAGATACTGCGTGAACGGCGCATGGCAGCGGGCGCCATCAACTTCGACCGCATGGAGGTGCGCTTCGAGATAGACGAGGCGACGGGTCGTCCGCTGAGCGTCTACTTCAAGGTGCAGAAGGACGCGCACAAGCTCATCGAGGAGTTCATGCTCCTTGCCAACCGGACGGTTGCCGAGCGCATCGGCAAGGTGCGCGGGGGTGCCAAGCCGAAGGTGTTCCCCTACCGCATCCACGACCTGCCGGACCCGGAGAAGCTGGAGGACCTGAAGAACTTCATCGTCAAGTTCGGCTACAAGCTGAAGACTGCCGGCTCCAAGACCGACGTGTCGCGCTCGCTCAACCACCTGCTGGACGAGATTCAGGGGAAGAAGGAGGAGAACCTCATCGAGACCGTCTCGCTGCGGGCGATGCAGAAGGCGCGCTACAGCACGTTCAACATCGGCCACTACGGACTGGCATTCGACTACTACACGCACTTCACCTCGCCCATCCGCCGCTATCCCGACCTGATGGTGCACCGACTGCTGACGCGCTACCTCGCCGGCGGACGCTCCGTGCAGCAGCAGAAGTATGAGGACAAGTGCGAACACTGCTCGGACATGGAGCAGGTGGCTGCCTCTGCCGAACGCGCGAGCATCAAGTACAAGCAGGTGGAGTTCATGAGCGAGCACATCGGCGAAGTGTACGACGGGACCATCAGCGGCATCACGGAGTGGGGCATCTATGTGGAAATCAACGAGAACAAGTGCGAGGGCATGGTGCCCATGCGCGACCTCGGGGAGGACTACTACGACTTCGACGAGAAGAACTACTGTCTCATCGGACGGAAACGCCACAAACGTTTCTCCCTGGGCGACCCGGTGCGCATCAAAGTGGCACGCGCGAACCTGGAGAAGAAACAGTTGGACTTCACGATAGCCTGATTAATTGACAATTGACAATGGACAATTGACAATTGCCGTGCGGCGTGGCGACGAGACCCCAAGGCGGTGAATGTAGGGGCGACCGGTCTGGTCGCCCGGTCCAATTGCCCGGCGTTATTCGTTGGCACCGATTCAATTGTCAATTGTCCATTGTCAATTGTCAATTGAAAAGCGGTTGTGTCAATTTGTCAAAACGTCAAATGAATCGCCCGAGAAGGGGCTTCGTTGCACCAAAATACGAGTTGGTGAGCACGGAGCGCCTTTTCGGGCGATTTGCGTTTTGCGTCGTGACAGCCTTTTTGCCTGTTCTCTTTCCTTCTGTATCCTTTTTCGTTTCGTCCGTTCCCTTCCGTCGGTCTTTTCACACGGACGGACGCAATTTCACACATCGGGAATCGTGCCCCTTCGGGCTCTAAAAAATGAGAACAGAGGACTGTTTTCGTACGGACGAACGACTACGACGGTGCGGACACGTCGGTACGGTGGTGCGGACGCGTCCGTACGAAGCCAATCACAGGTGCTTCGGATGGTAAAAATGGGTGCGGCGGACGCTTTTTATGCGTTAGAAAGAGTGTAATTATGTAAAATTACATTATTTTCTGTCCATTTAGACGGACGTATCTTAAACTATTTAACGTGCTATTTTCTGGAAGGGAGAAAATTGTAAAAGTACGCGTCAGCTGAAAACGCCAAAACGGGAAAATGTGATGCTAAAACCGTGAAAAAGGTGTCAATGTGATTCCTCCTCCGAACGGGAGAAGCGGGAACATAATAAAAACGCGAGATGCCCGGAAGAACCTAAAACCGGCATCTCGCGCTAACTCTTCAATGGCACGCCTGCCATCTTTATAGAAAGATTAGGGGATTCTTTCAGTAGAGTTATTGGGGTTCAACAATCATTTATCATTACCTATTAGAAAAACTTCCAGTCGGTGTACGCCAGACTCATCTCGTCGAGCTGCCTGTTCTGCCAGAAGCCGACGTGCATCCGGTCTGACCCGGGGTGCAGGCTGACGTCGCCTTCCCCGGTGACGAGTGCCCTGCCTTGCTCGGTGAGGAACCGGTGCTCCCGGCTCGACACGACCTCGGCACGGCCGCCGTCCACGCTCACTTCGACAGCTCCCGAACCTCCTCCTCCGCGGATGTCCACACAGCCTTCGTAGGCGTAGACGTCCCCGCTCCCGGTGTAGATGCAGAGGGGCTTGGCGCCCTCACTCACCGCCACGTGGGCGGTTCCCACCAGGTTGATGCAGCGGTTCGACTCGGAGTAGTTGCCCGGCACGGACAGGTAGGCACCCCCTTCGAGGTAAACCCACGTCCCGTCGTTGAGGCGGACCTTGTAACATTTTCCTTCGGGGACGCACACGCGGGTGTACTGTCCCGTGGTCATCGCCTCCAGGCGGTCGCCCATGCGGCGCAGGAGTTCCTGACGGATGGTGCGGAAGTCATAGACATCGTGCACCGTTTGCGGACCGTCGAGCCCGTCCACGTAGAGCACGGCTTCGGTCAGCATCCCCGGCTCCATGCCCGGGACGATAAGCGGCTTCTGCAAGCCCAGCCATCCAGCCACGACACCGACGAACGCGGCGGCGGCAGCATAGTAG
Source organism: Bacteroides sp. Marseille-P3684 (assembly GCF_900291465.1). Lineage (GTDB taxonomy): Bacteria > Bacteroidota > Bacteroidia > Bacteroidales > Bacteroidaceae > Phocaeicola_A. Next base: position 669,926 of record NZ_LT985808.1, on the reverse strand, counting down.
CCCCACCGGCGGTACTGTTTCCAGCCGGTGTTTGTCTGCCGACGGACGGTCCGTTGCAGCTCCTGCCACGAGCGGTGACAGGCTTCCCGGTTGCGGTCGCGGGCAGCGGACGCCCGGAGCTGTTCGGACAGCAAGGCGTCTGCGAGACGGCGCAGACGGTCGTCCTCCGCACAGAGCGCACGGAGTTCCCCGGCTTCAGCGTCGGACAACACCCCGGCAAGCTTTTTCAGCGCCAGGAACTTGATTCGTTCTTGTCTCTCGTTTGGCATCGTTTCGAAGGTCGTTACATAGTAAAGACAATGTGGGTACCGTCCGGTGTAAGGGAAAATTGAAATTTTTTGCAAGATTCTTCGCGTCGGATGAACAAGGTTTCAATTTTAATACCTACCTTTGGCACATCCAATAACTAATTTAAAACGCAGGCTATGGACAATGTAATCAACGTGAATGAAATCATCCGTCGGATTAAAGAACTGAAAACATTCAAGACTGACCGCCAGGTGGCAGACTTCCTCGGCGTGTCGAAGGCAACGGTGTCGAACTGGATGGCGCGCAACAGCATCGATTTCCCCCTGCTCATCAACAAGCTCGACGGCGTGGACCTGACGTGGCTGCTCACGGGCCGCGGCACCCCCGAACACCGCGACAACCCGTGCCACGACCCCCTTGCCGAGGGCGAGGTCCAGATGCTCCGCACGCCGCGTGTGCCCGAGGCGCTGAACGACCGCAGCGTGACGCTCTACGACGTGACGGCTGCCGCCAACCTGAAGACGCTCTTCACCAACAAGCACCAGTTCGCGCTGGGGGAGATTGTCATCCCCAACATCCCGTCGTGCGACGGGGCGGTCTACGTCAGCGGCGACAGCATGTACCCCTTGCTGAAGTCTGGCGACATAGTGGGCTACAAGGAGATACACAGCTTCAGCAACATCATCTTCGGCGAGATGTATCTCGTGGCTTTTGACCTCGACGGCGACGAGTACCTGACCGTAAAATATGTCAACCAATCGGAGCAGCCGGAGTCCATCCGTCTGGTGAGCTACAACCCCCACCATGCCCCCCAGGACATTCCCCTGCGCACCATCAATGCCATGGCCATCGTGAAGTTCTCCATCCGCCGGAACATGATGGTCTGAGACTCTTTACGATGTTTAAATATAACTAACAAACGCTATCGATTCACCGGCTTTGTCGTATCTTTGCGCGCCGAAAGCGCAATGCTCTGATTATCCAACAAAATACAAGATATGATACAAAAGGTCTTAGTCGCCAATCGAGGCGAGATTGCCGTGCGTATTATGCGTTCGTGCAGGGAAATGGGCATCCGGACGGTTGCCGTATTCTCCGAAGCCGACCGGGCAGCACGCCACGTGATGTATGCTGACGAAGCATGTTGCATCGGTCCGGCGGCATCCCAGGAAAGCTATTTGAACATCGACAACATCATCCGCGCCGCCAAGGAACACAAGGCGGACGCCATCCATCCCGGGTACGGCTTCCTGTCCGAGAATGCCGAGTTCGCCCGCCGCTGCCGGCAGGAAGGCATCATCTTCGTAGGACCCGCTCCGGAGACGATGGAAGCCATGGGCGACAAAATCTCTGCCCGTAAACGTATGATTGCTGCCGGAGTGCCGGTAGTCCCGGGGACGGAAAAGCCCCTGCAGAGTGCCGAGGAAGCCTTGCGTGTGAGCAAGGAAATCGGGTTCCCGGTGATGCTGAAGGCATCAATGGGCGGCGGTGGAAAGGGCATGCGGCTCATCCACAGCGAAGACGAGGTCGTGGAGGCGTACAACACGGCACGCTCGGAGTCGATGTCCTCGTTCGGCGACGACACGGTCTATATCGAGAAGTTCGTCGAGGAACCTCACCACATCGAGTTCCAAATACTGGGCGACAACCACGGCAACGTCATTCACCTCTTCGACCGCGAATGCTCCGTGCAGCGCCGCAACCAGAAGATTGTCGAGGAGAGCCCCTCTCCCTTCCTCACCCCCGAACTGCGCCGCGAGATGGGCGAGAAGGCAGTTGCCGCCGCACGCGCCGTCAACTACTCGGGAGCAGGTACCATCGAGTTTCTCGTCGATAAGCACCGCCACTTCTACTTCCTGGAGATGAACACCCGCCTCCAGGTGGAACACCCCATCACCGAGGAAGTCGTCGGCGTGGACCTGGTGAAGGAACAGCTGCGTGTGGCAAACGACGAGGTGCTCCACCTTCGCCAGGAAGATCTCTTCCAGCGCGGGCACGCCATCGAGTGCCGCATCTGCGCCGAGGACACCGAGAACAACTTCATGCCTTCACCGGGCATCATCCAGCAGCTCACGGAGCCGAACGGCATCGGGGTCCGTATTGACAGCTATGTCTACCAGGGCTACGAGATACCTATATATTATGACCCGATGATTGGCAAGCTGATCGTATGGGCGACGACCCGGCAGTTTGCCATCGAGCGGATGCGCCGCGTGCTCTATGAGTACAAGATCACCGGACTGAAGAACAACCTCAGCTACCTGCGGCGCATCATGTTCACCCCCGACTTCGTCAAGGGCGAATACAACACCCTCTTCATCGAGAAGAACGCCAAGATGCTCCAGCGCTCCAACGGGCACAACGAGGAAATCGAGAACGTCGCCATGATGGCGTCGTACATCGACTACCTGATGAACCTTGAGGAGAATTCCCCCGCCGGCACCGAGGGCGACAATCGCCCCATCAGCCGCTGGAAGCAGTTCGGACTGCAAAAGGGCGTACTGCGCATCTGACAACGGAAACGGGAGGCTCCTCCCCCTCATTCATAACCAAGACACAGACTGATATGGAAATACATATAGGCGACCGCGTCGCTGACGTGACGCTGGTCAGCAAAGACGGCAACAAGGTGCAGTTCCTCATCGACGGGGAACCCTACGATGTGGACATCGTGATGGCAGAGAACGGGAGTTGCTCCATCCTGCACAACGGCAACTCCTACAACGCTGAACTCATCCGCAGCGAAAACGGCAAGAACTACACCGTCAACATGTTCTACCGCTCCTACAACGTCGACATCGTGGACACACAGGCGAAGTACCTGCGCATGCGCAAAGGCGGCGAAGAGAAGCAGGACGACAAAATCATTGCCCCCATGCCGGGCAAGGTCGTGAAGATTCCCGTGAAGCCGGGCGACAAGCTCAGCGCGGGCGACATCGTCATCGTCCTCGAAGCCATGAAGATGCAGAGCAACTACAAGGTGAACTCCGACTGCACCGTACGCGAAGTGCTCGTCAACGAGGGCGACTCGGTGAACAGCAACCAGGTGCTGCTGACACTGAGCCTCTGACTCCCCACCGACGCACGTTCCACCACTCACAAACGAACAAACAGACCAAAACATGACAAGAGAAGAAATCTACCATACATTTGAGGAGCTTGACAAGCAGGCTTCCATGGGCGGCGGCATCGACCGCATCGAGAAACAGCACGCCTCCGGGCGCATGACGGCACGCGAGCGCATCGACATGCTGCTCGACAAGGGCACGTTCAACGAGCTGGACAAGTTCGTCATCCATCAGTGTACCAACCTGGGCATGGACAAGAGCCATCTGGCAGGCGACGGCGTGGTGTGCGGCTACGGCAAGATAGACGGCCGCCTGGTGTTCGTCTACGCCTTCGACTTCACCGTCTACGGCGGCACGCTGAGCCACACCAATGCCGCCAAAATCGTCAAGGTGCAGAAGCTCGCCCTGCAGAACGGCGCTCCCATCATCGCGCTCAACGACTCGGGCGGTGCCCGTATCCAGGAGGGCATCAGCTCACTCGCCGGCTTCGGCTCCATCTTCTACCAGAACACCATCGCCTCGGGTGTCATCCCCCAGCTGTCAGCCATCCTTGGTCCCTGTGCCGGCGGCGCATGCTACTCGCCCGCACTGACCGACTTCATCTTCATGGTGAAGGAGAAGAGCCACATGTTCATCACCGGTCCTGACGTGGTGAAGGCGGTGACCCACGAAGAGGTGGACAAGGAAGAGCTTGGCGGTGCCGACACCCACAGCAGCCGCAGCGGCGTGACCCACTTCCTGTGCAACACCGAGGAGGAGACACTCATGAGCATCCGTGAGCTGCTCAGCTTCCTTCCGTCGAACAACATGGAGGAGGCCCCCCTGCGTCCGTGCACCGATGACCCTCACCGCGAGGACGAAAGCCTGCAGACGGTCGTACCCGAAGACCCGAACATGCCCTACGACATCAAGGACATCATCGAGCCGGTGGTCGACGACCAGTACTTCTTCGAGGTGATGCCCCACTTTGCCAAGAACATCGTCGTGGGCTTTGCCCGCCTGGGTGGCCGCACCGTGGGCATCGTTGCCAACCAGCCCGCATTCCTTGCCGGCGTACTTGACATCGACGCCTCCGACAAGGCAGCCCGCTTCATCCGCTTCTGCGACTGCTTCAACATCCCCCTCGTGACGTTCGAGGACGTCCCGGGCTTCCTCCCGGGCTGTGAGCAGGAGCACAACGGCATCATCCGCCATGGTGCAAAGATTGTCTACGCTTATGCCGAGGCCACCGTACCGAAGGTAACGCTCATCACCCGCAAGTCCTACGGCGGTGCCTACATTGTCATGTCGAGCAAGACCATCGGCGGAGACATCAACCTGGCTTATCCTACCGCCGAGATTGCCGTGATGGGAGCCGAGGGAGCCGTGAACATCCTCAAGCGCAAGGCAAGCGACGAGGAGAAGGCCGCCGCTATCGAGGAGTACAAGGACTACTTCTCCAACCCCTACCGCGCTGCCGAACAAGGTCTCATCGACGAGATTATCCTTCCGCGACAGACCCGCTCGAAACTCATCCAGGCACTGGAGATGGCGCAGAACAAGAGCCTGCACAATCCTCCCAAGAAACACGGCAACATGCCGCTCTAAGGCAGACGGACTTCCGTCACCCCCTGTCAAGGCACGCCGCCACAGCATTCCCACACGGTTCTCTTCCGTGTGCCCGCACTGTGGGGGCGTGCCTTTGCGTTTCTCCGACACTGCTACTACCCCCTTCCGCCCTGCCCGGACATCCCTGTTGACATTCCGTCGCTACATTATAGAAATATTTCCTTAATCCTTTGTGCTATCCATCTATTTCTCTTAACTTTGCGGAATGATTGAAACCAGCAAATCTCAATTCTAACAATTAAATAATTTAATTCATTTATTTATGTGGTTAAGTAATTCATCTATTGGAAGGAAAGTGGTGATGAGCGTTACCGGTCTCGCCCTTGTCCTGTTTCTAACATTTCACATGTCGATGAACCTTGTGGCACTCTTCTCCGAGGAGGCTTACAACATGGTATGTGAATTCCTGGGTGCTAACTGGTACGCACTGGCTGCGTCGGTCGCACTGGCTGCCCTCTTCGTGATTCACATCATCTATGCGTTCTGGCTGACGATGTTGAACAGAAAAGCGCGTGGTAACGAACGTTACGCCGTGACCCAAAAACCCAAAACTGTAGAATGGGCATCGCAGAACATGCTCGTGCTGGGTCTCGTGGTGGTGCTCGGTCTGCTCCTCCACTTGGCGAACTTCTGGTACAAAATGCAGTTTGCCGAGATTATCGGCGACCATTTCCTGGGCGAATTCGGTCCGACGGACGGTGCGGCATACATTGCCTACACGTTCGCTTCACCGGTGTACGTCATCATCTACCTGGTATGGTTGCTGGCTTTGTGGTTCCACCTGACGCACGGTTTCTGGAGCGCACTCCAGACACTCGGCTGGAGCAACAAGATCTGGTTCGAGCGTTGGAAGACTATCGGTAACGTGTACTCCACCCTCGTGGTTCTCGGTTTTGCCGTAGTGGTTGTGGTTTACTTCTTCAAATCACTCTGCTGCTAATACATTATTACAAACCTTTTAAATAGAACGAATATTATGGCTACTATAGATTCAAAAATACCCGAAGGCCCGATCGCCGAAAAGTGGACCAACTATAAAGCTCACCAGAAACTGGTCAATCCCGCCAACAAGCGCCGCCTCGACATCATCGTTGTCGGTACCGGTCTTGCCGGTGCATCCGCCGCAGCCTCACTCGGTGAGATGGGCTTCAAGGTGTTCAACTTCTGCATCCAGGACTCTCCGCGCCGCGCACACTCCATCGCCGCTCAGGGCGGTATCAACGCTGCCAAGAACTACCAGAACGACGGCGACTCCATCTACCGTCTGTTCTACGACACGGTGAAAGGTGGTGACTACCGTGCCCGCGAAGCGAACGTGTACCGCCTGGCAGAGGTTTCCAACAACATTATCGACCAATGCGTGGCACAAGGTGTCCCCTTCGCCCGCGAATACGGAGGCACACTCGCCAACCGCTCCTTTGGTGGCGCACAGGTGTCACGTACCTTCTATGCCAAAGGACAAACCGGCCAGCAGCTTCTCCTCGGTGCCTACTCGGCATTGAGCCGTCAGGTGAATGCAGGCACGGTGAAACTCTATACCCGCTACGAGATGCAGGACATCGTCATCATCGACGGCCGTGCCCGTGGCATCATTGCCAAGAACCTCGTGACCGGCAAGCTGGAGCGCTTTGCCGCACATGCCGTAGTCATCGCTACCGGCGGTTATGGCAACACCTATTTCCTCTCAACCAATGCCATGGCATGTAACTGCTCCGCCGCCATGGCGTGCTACCGCAAAGGTGCCTACTTTGCCAACCCTGCCTACGTGCAGATTCACCCGACTTGTATCCCCGTACACGGCGACAAGCAGTCGAAGCTGACGCTGATGTCCGAGTCGCTCCGTAACGACGGACGTATCTGGGTACCGAAGAAGCTCGAAGATGCCAAGGCTCTGCAGGCAGGCACGAAGAAGGGCAGCGACATCCCCGAAGAAGACCGTGACTACTACCTGGAACGCCGTTATCCGGCATTCGGTAACCTCGTTCCGCGCGACGTGGCTTCCCGCGCAGCCAAGGAGCGTTGTGACGCCGGCTTCGGTGTGAACAACACCGGTCTCGCCGTGTTCCTCGACTTCTCCGAGAGTATCGAACGCTTGGGCATCGACGTTGTCCGTCAGCGCTACGGCAACCTCTTCGACATGTACGAGGAGATCACCGACGTGAACCCCGGCAAACTTGCCAATGAAATCAACGGCGTGAAGTATTACAACCCCATGATGATTTACCCCGCCATCCACTACACCATGGGTGGTATCTGGGTGGACTACGAACTCCAGACCTCTATCAAGGGCCTGTTCGCCATCGGCGAGTGCAACTTCTCCGACCACGGTGCCAACCGTCTGGGTGCTTCCGCACTGATGCAGGGTCTTGCCGACGGATATTTCGTACTGCCGTACACCATCCAGAACTACTTGGCAGACCAGATTACCGTTCCTCGCTTCTCGACCGACCTGCCTGAGTTCGATGCAGCCGAGAAAGCCGTACAGGCTAAGATCGACCACCTCATGAACATCAAGGGCAAGAAGTCCGTTGACTCCATCCACAAGGAGTTGGGTCGTGTCATGTGGGAGTACGTAGGTATGGGACGTACCGCCGAAGGCTTGAAGACCGGACTGGAGAAGCTCAAGGACATCCGCAAGGAGTTCGAGACTGAACTGTTCATCCCCGGCTCGAAGGAAGGCATGAACGTGGAACTCGACAAGGCCATCCGCCTGAACGACTTCATCACCATGGGCGAGCTGATAGCCTACGATGCACTGAACCGCAACGAGAGCTGCGGCGGACACTTCCGCGAAGAATACCAGACGGAGGAAGGCGAAGCCAAACGTGACGACGAGAACTTCTTCTACGTTGCCTGCTGGGAATACCAAGGCTCTGACGACAAGGCTCCCGTACTCTACAAAGAGCCGCTGGTTTACGAAGCCATCAAGGTGCAGACACGTAACTACAAGAGCTAATAGGGTTAAACATTAAAAGACAGAAACAAATGGACAAAAACATATCATTCACGCTGAAGATTTGGCGTCAGAACGGACCTAAGGACAAAGGTCATTTCGATACATTCCAGATGAAGGACATCCCCGGCGATACCTCCTTCCTGGAAATGCTGGACATCCTGAACGAACAGCTCATTAGCGACGGCAAGGAGCCGATCGTATTCGACCACGACTGCCGCGAAGGCATCTGCGGCATGTGCTCGCTCTACATCAACGGACATCCGCACGGACCCGCTACCGGAGCTACCACCTGCCAGATTTACATGCGTCGCTTCAACGACGGAGACACCATCACCGTGGAGCCTTGGCGTTCGGCCGGATTCCCCGTCATCAAGGACCTGATGGTCGACCGCTCCGCCTACGACAAGATCATGCAGGCAGGAGGATACGTCAGTGTCAGAACCGGAGCACCGCAGGATGCCAATGCCATCCTCATCCCCAAGCAGAACGCTGACGAAGCCATGGACGCCGCATCCTGCATCGGCTGCGGAGCCTGTGTGGCTGCCTGCAAGAACGGCTCTGCCATGCTGTTCGTCTCGGCAAAGGTCAGCCAGCTCGCCTTGCTTCCGCAGGGACGTCCCGAGGCTGCACGCCGTGCCAAGGCAATGCTTGCCAAGATGGACGAGCTGGGCTTCGGTAACTGTACGAACACACGCGCCTGCGAGGCTGAATGCCCGAAGTGCGTTTCCATCAGCAACATCGCCCGTCTGAACCGCGAGTTCATCAAGGCGAAGCTGAAAGACTAAGCACATACAACTTTTATTTAAGACACTCATATTTGATGGGGAGGACTTGTCGGGAGACTGGTCCTCCCCTTTTTTATGCCCGTCAGTCTGTCACCGGAAACTCCCCTTTCACGGACATTCGTCATAAAGTGTCTAAACAAACCTTCCACCGGGCACCCTGTCACCCAAAATATATTATCTTTGCCCATCGACTTAAGAACGAAGAAGATGCATCCACTAGAGAAATTCAGGTATTGCCCCGAGTGCGGGTCACCCCACTTCGAGGTGCGCAATACCAAAGCCAAGCAATGTGCCGACTGCGGATTTACCTACTACTTCAATCCCAGCGCAGCCACGGTCGCCTTCATCCTCAACCCTGAAGGGAAACTGCTCGTCTGCCGACGGGCGAAGGACCCCGCCAAAGGAACACTCGACCTCCCCGGGGGATTCATCGACATGTACGAGACCGGAGAGGAAGGTGTCGCACGGGAGGTACGCGAAGAGACGGGGCTCACCGTCGAACGTGCCGAGTACTGCTTCTCCATCCCCAACCTCTATGAATACTCCGGATTCATGGTCCACACCCTCGACCTCTTCTTCCGCTGCACCGTTGCGGACAGCTCGCAACTGCACCCCGAGGACGACGTGGCGGACTGCTTCTGGATGCCCCTCGACGAGCTTCGCATCACCGACTTCGGACTGATGTCCATCCGCAAAGGCGTCAAACGTCTGCTGGACATGCAGCGGGAGTGAAGCCCCCGCACACCCACCCACTGATTCACCAAAACAAACCCCAAATAGTATGAAACTGAGACAAACCTTGCTACTCACCTTGCTCGGAGCACTCCCCGCCGCGGGGATGGCACAACGACATGTGCCCGTCACTGCGCCCGGACGACTCTTCGAGGAAGGCAGACAGCTGTTTATCCAAAAGGACTACGCTGCCGCCCTGCGTGCACTGAAAGACTTCGTCAAGACCGACGGACAGACGTTCCTGCAACGGAGCGAGGCGGACTACATGATTGCCTGCACCGCCTACGAACTGAAACAGAAGGACTGCATACGGACCCTGGAGACCTACCTCGCCACCCATCCCGACTCGCCCTATAAGAACCGCGTCAATTCCCTTATCGCCAACGCGCTCTTCTATGAGAAGGACTACGAGCACGCCATACGCCGCTTCGAAGGTTGCGAGCTCGACCGGCTCGGCGACGAGGAACGCGACGAGATGACCCTCCACCTCGCCATCGCACACATCGAGACGGGAGACCTCGACGAGGCTTATGCCCTGCTCAGCGTCGTACAGGCCTGCACGCCCAAGTACCAGAGCGACGTCGACTTCTACCGCGCCTACATCGACTATGCCAACGGACGCTACGCCGACGCCCTCCCCGTGTTCCAACGCCTGGAGGACGACCGCAAGTATGCCGGCGAGGCACCCTACTACGTCGCCGACATCTACCTCCGGCAGGGACAGTACAGCCAGGCGGAACAAGTGGCGGGACGCTACGTCAGCGTCCGTCCGGACGGCAACCACGGGAACGAGATGCAGCGCATCCTCGGCGGGGCGTACTACGGACAGGGACGCTATGACGACGCCCTCCGTGCCCTGGAGACCTACGTCCGCAACACCGATAACCCCGAACGCAACGCGCTCTACCAGCTCGGTCTGTGCCACTACCGCAACGGAGCCTGGCAACGGGCGTGCGACAACCTCGGACGCGCCACCGTCATCAAGGACGCGCTCGCGCAGAACGCCTACCTCCACATGGGACTCGCCTTCCTCCAGCTCCAGGACAAACGGCAGGCACAGCTCGCATTCGAGCAGGCTTCGCTCATGAACTACGACCCGAAGGTGAAGGAAGAGGCGCTCTACAACTACGCACTCTGCATCCACGAGACCTCCTACTCGCCCTTCGCAGAGTCCGTCACCGTCTTCGAACGGTTCCTCAACGAGTTCCCCCACTCGACCTACAGCGAGCAGGTGAACGACTACCTCGTCGAGGTCTACATGAACACCCGCAGCTACGACGCCGCCCTGCGCTCTATCGAGAAGCTCAGCCAGCCGGGCGCACGCATCCTCGAAGCCAAGCAGAAAATCCTCTTCCGCCTTGGCGTACAGTCGTTCGTCAACGCCGACTTCAGCGGAGCTACCGCCTACTTCGACCGCTCGCTCCAACTGGGCGGATACAACCTGGGCACCCGCGCCGACGCACACTACTGGCGCGGCGAGTCCGCCTACCGCCTGGGCAACTACGCACAGGCAGCATCAGACTTCACCGCCTACCTTGCCCAAACCGACGCACGCACCAACCCCGGCACCTACAGCCTCGCCCTCTACAACCTGGGCTACGCCTACTTCAAGCAGCACGACTACCGCCGCGCCGCCACCTGGTTCGGACGCTTCACCTCGGCGGACAACAGCCGCACGGAGCGTCCGGTACTCGCCGACGGCTACAACCGGCTGGGCGACTGCCGCTTCCATGACCGTCGCTTTGCCGAGGCACAGTCCTGCTACGCCCGGGCTGCAGCCACCGACGCCTCGTCCGCCGACTACGCCCTCTACCAGCAGGCGTTCGTCCGCGGACTCCAGAAGGACTATGCAGGCAAGGTCGCCGACCTCGACAAGCTCCTCGCCTCGCACCCCGACTCTCCTTACGCCGACGACGCCCTCTATGAGCGCGGACGCGCCTATGTGCAACTGCAGAACAACCGCGCCGCCATCGCCTCGTTCACCGAGCTGGTGAGCAAGTATCCCGAAAGCTCCATCGCCCGCAAGGGTGCCGGCGAAATCGGACTCCTCTACTACCAGGACGACAAGTACCCGGAAGCCATCGCCGCCTACAAGAAGGTCATCGCCGACTATCCCGGCAGCGAAGAGGCACGCCAGGCACAGCGCGACCTGCGCTCCATCTACACCGACCTCAACCAGGTCGATGCCTACACGCAGTACGCCTCCACCATCCGGGGCGGCATCCCTGTGGCAGCAGGCGAGCGTGACTCGCTGACGTACGTCGCCGCCGAGAAGGTCTACGTCCGCGGAGACCAGGCACAGGCGAAGACCAGCTTTACCCGCTACCTCCAGCAGTTCCCCCAAGGCGCCTTCGCACTGAACGCCCACTACTACCTGGGACTGATGGCATACAACGCCAAGGACTACACCACCGCGCGCACCCACCTCGACCGCGTCATCGAGTACCCGAACAACGAATACTCCGAAGAGGCGATGATCATGAACGCCGAAATGGCATTCAACGCCAAGGACTACGCCCGCGCCCTCACACTCTACAAGCTCCTCAAGGACAAGACCGCTGCCGCCGAACGCCGCCGCCTCGCACAGACGGGTATCCTGCGCTGTGCCTACCTGACGGGCGACCGGGAGGAAGTGACCCTTGCCGCTGCCGACCTGCTCGCCGACAGCAAGCTCTCGCCCGAGCTCGCCAATGAGGCACGCTACTACCGCGCCAAGACGCTGCTCGCCACCGAGCCTGCCAAGGCTGCCGACGACCTGCGCATCCTGAGCCGCGACACCCGCAACGCCTACGGAGCCGAAGCGAAGTACCGCCTGGCACAGCTCTACTTCGACGCCGGGCAGACCGACGCCGCCGAGAAGGAGCTGCTCGAATACATCGACGCCAGCACACCCCACGCCTACTGGCTCGCCCGCAGCTTCGTCCTCCTCTCCGACGTCTACGCCAAGCTGGGCCGTACGCTGGAGGCACGCCAGTACCTGCTCTCGCTCCGGCAGAACTACCAGGCGGACGACGACATCGCGCCGATGATTGAATCGAGATTAGAGAAACTCAACTGACAACTCCCCGAACACTATGAAACAAGAACTGACCCACATAGCCCTCTTCTCGGCGGCGATGCTCGCCTTCACCACCCAGACGAGGGCACAGACACAACCCAAGGACTCCACGCTCAACCGCACCGTGGTCGTGGAGAACGAGTACAACCCGCAGCTCATGGATGCGGACAAAATCAACCTCCTGCCTGCCGTGGAAGAGCCGAAGGCGACGAAGAAGGACATCGAGTATGCGCGGACGACACAGCCCTTCGCCCGCTTCCAGTACCGCCCCATGCCCTCCTATGCCGCCAAGCCCCTCCAACCCGACAGCCCGCGCAGCTACCTCAACCTGGGCTACGGCAACAACGGCAATGTGACCGGGGAGTTGAACTACCTCTTCCGCCTCTCGGCAGCTGACCACCTGAACGTGAACGCCGCCTTCGACGGGTTCAACTTCCGTCCGGACAACGACGACACCGACTACCGGGGCTGGAAGTCGCGCTTCTACCAGTCGCGCATCGCCGCCGACTACGCCCACCGCTTCCGCAGCACCGAGCTGGGTGCACAGGCGGTCTGGGGCACACAGACGTTCGACTACCTCGACTACTACGACACGAACAAGCAACGCAACGCGCTCGGCCGCTTCCAGCTGCACGTCCGCTCGACCCGTCCGGGCGACGCCTGGCAATATGCCCTCACCGCAGGCGTGCACCACTTCGGCCGCGGCTACCTCTACGGCGCCGACGAGAGCAACTCGGAGACGAACCTCTACGCCCGCGGCGGACTGTCCTATGCCCCCGACGAACGGAACCGCATGGGGCTGGACTTCGGCGTCAGCCAAGCCACCTACTCGCTCGACGGGATGGAGAGCAACGGACTGGTCAGCCTGACCCCCTTCTACCGGCTGACCACCGACGCCATGCGCCTGCGCCTGGGCATCCGCGTCGACCTCTCGACGGGTCATGACAGCGGCGTCGCCATCGCCCCGGACGTGACCGCCGAGTTCCCCTTTGCCGACCGCTACGTCTTCTACGCCAGCGCCACCGGCGGCACGCTCCTGACCGACTACTTCCGCTTCAACAGCCTGACGCCCTACTGGGGCGGCTACCGCCCCGACGAACGGCTGGACAACACCCACGTGCAGCTCGACGCCGTGGCAGGCTTCAAGGCAGACTTGGGCAGCGGCGCATGGCTGAACTTCTACGGCGGTTTCGAGATGCGGAAGAACGAACTGGGCTTCTTCCCCTACGTCGACGGCGACGCGACCCCGCTGTCCCACTCCTTCGTCCAGGGCAAGGGAAACAACGTGAAAGTGGGCATCGAGGGCTCGTATGCCTACAAGGACCTGCTCGACGTGTCGCTCGACGTGAACTACCGCAAGTGGTCGACCGACGACGGGATGGACATGCTGCTCTATGACAAGCCTGCGCTGAGCCTGCGCGCCGATGTGGGCATCAAGCCGGTTCCGCGCCTGGGCATCCACGTCGGCTATGAGCACCGGACGTTCAGCAAGGGCGACCGCGACGCCGTGTCCGACCTCTATGCACGCGCCGACTACCGCTGCTTCGACTTCCTCTCGCTGTGGGTGAAAGGGGCGAACCTGACGAACGCACAGTACCAATACGACCTCGGCTACCCGGCACAGGGCATCCATTTCCTCGTCGGCACGTCGTTCCGGTTCTAAGCAATTGACAATTGATAATTGACAATGGACAATGGCTGTTCAGCATGTCCCTGCTGACAATTTGTCAATTTGTCAAACGAATCGCCCGAGAAGGGGCTTCCTTGCACCAAAATACAAGTTGGTGACCGCGGAGCGCCTTCTCGGGCGATTTGCATTTTCCACACTGACGGTGTTTTCGTCGGTTTCCTTTCCTTCTGCTTAACTCTTCCCTTCCTTCATTCCCTTTCGTCGGCCTTTTCACACGGACGGACGCAATATCACACATCGGGAATCGTGCCCCTTTGGTCTCTAAAAAATGGGGACAGGTGGCTGCTTTCGTACGGACGAACGACCACGACGGTGCGGACACGTCGGTACGGTGGTACGGACACGTCCGTACGAAGCCAATCATAGGTGCTTTCGATGGTGAAAATGGGTTCGAAGGATGGTTTTTCTGCGTTAGAAAGGGTATAATTGTGTGAATATAGGTTTATTCTGATGCGTTCTGACGGACGTATCTTAAAATATTTAACGCGCGATTCTCTAATTGGGACGAAATTGCGAAAATGTGCGTTAGCTGAAAACGACAAATCGGGAAATTGTGATGTTAAAATGGGGAAAATTGTGTCGTTTTGATAAACCGTTCATGGGGAAAATGTAGGGGCGACCGGATGGGTTCATGCCCATGCCGGACGGGGATTGTCAAGGGGCCGTTTCGTCCATGGGAGCGTTGCCCGTGGCACGGATGTTCCGCGTCAGACCCTCGAATTTCGCTCGCTTGACGGCAGAGCCCTTGAAGAGACGTCGGTAGGTCTCCACGTCCAGACGTTTCCAGTCGGCGCGGCGCATGGCAAGGAGTCCGTCGCGCGGATGCAGGCGCGCCTCGTCCGTCGGACGGGCAAAACGCATCCACGGGCACGCCTGCTGGCAACGGTCGCAACCATAGATGCTGTCGCCCAGGCTGGAGGCTGCCTCGGGAGGGATTTCGCCGCGGTTCTCGATGGTCAGGTATGACAGGCAGCGACGGGCGTCGAGGTGACGCGGACGGGTCAGTGCGCCCGTCGGACAGGCACGCAGGCAGCGGTCGCACGTGCCGCAGCGCGAGGGCATCGGCATGTCATACGCCAGCGTGCAGTCGACCACCAGCTCGCCCAAGAAGAAGGCTGAGCCGGCGTGTGGCAGGATGAGCTGCGTGTGCTTGCCTACCCAGCCCAGTCCGCCGCGCCACGCCCAGTAGCGTTCCAGCAGGGGGGCGGTGTCGCAGAAGGCGCGTCCGCTGACCCCGGGCAGCAGGGTGCGGAGGTAGTCCAGGAGCCGGGCAAGCTTGTCCTTCATCACCGTGTGGTAGTCCTCGCCCAGGGCGTACCACGCCAGCCGGTACTCGCCGGGAGGGATGTCACGCGGAGGGAAGTAGTTCAGGGCGACGGACACCACGCTGCGTGCGCCCTCGACGAGGAGCGTCGGGTCGAGCCGCTTGTCGAGGTTTGCCGCCAGGTAGCCCATGTCGGCGTGGCAGCCCTCGTCGATCCAGCGGACGAAGGCGTCGCGGTCTGCCGCTCCGACGGGCTCCGCCGGGGACACGCCGCATGCAGAAAAGCCGAGGCGCAGGGCTTCGGCTTTCAGCAGTCGGGTATGTGTTTCAGGGGTCGTCATGTCGTTTCGGGGAATGGAGGTTGCCCGTCAGTCGAACACCTTGAACTCGTAGCCCTGCTCCATGAGCCACTCGATGGAGCGCGGCAGGGCGTACATGGTATTCTCCTTCGACTTGATGGAGTCGTGGAAGGTGATGATGGAGCCGTTGCGGGCATAGCGTTTGACCTTCTCGAAGACCTGCCGTCCGTTGAGGTGCTTGCTGTAGTCGCGTGTCACGAGGTCCCACATCACGATGCGGTAGCGTCGGCGCAACATCTCGTACTGGAGCCAGCGCATGTGCCCGTGTGGCGGACGGAAGAGGTCTGTCTGTATGAGCTCGTTTGCCTTGTCGGCGTTCGCCAGGTAGTTCTTCGTCAGCCACTCGAAGCCCCTCAGGTGGTTGAAGGTGTGGTTGCCCAGGCGGTGTCCGCGTTCCTTGATCATGGCGAACTCGCGCGGATGTTTGCGCACATTGTCCCCAACGAGAAAGAAGGTAGCCTTGATGCCGTAGTGGTCGAGCACGTCGAGCACCCACGGTGTCATCTCGGGGATGGGCCCGTCGTCGAACGTCAGGTAGACTGCCTTGACGGACGGGTCCATGCGCCAGATGGCTTGCGGATAGAGCCAACGTACGATGCGGGGAGGCTGCTCGATGAACATAGGCGTGCTTTACCCTCCGATGCGTTGGCTGAACTGATGGTAGAGCATCTCGAACTTCTGCTTGTAGGCATCGGCGTAGTCAGGCTTGCTCTTCTCCGTCTGCATGCACTTGACGATTTCGTCGAGCAGGTAGAAGTGGTAGATGCAGTCCTGCGCATAGGCGACAAGCGTGGGTGAACGCATGCTGAGGTACCAGTTGACATAGGAGAACGACTTGTCGGCGAGCGCCTTGAGGATGGTGTTGCCCTGTTCTGCCTTGCCGAGCGTGAGGTAGTCCTTCGCCAGGTCGAGCGAGCTGTTCTGGTAGTCATAGGGGACGCTGGCAGCGGGGACGACGCGGTCGCAGTATTCGAGTGCCTTGAGTGCCTGTTCGTTCTTACCCTCCTTGAGGAGCTGTCCGGCGAGGATGGCGAAGAGGCGGCGGTGCGTGCCGCACATGCGCAGGATGTTCTCATCCAGGTAGACCGACGGGTCCTCGATGCCTCCGAACTTGAACTTCGTCATGAGGTTGTCGTACATCTTCCGGGAGTCGACGACGTATCCCTTGCCGGGCTCCTGCGGGTATCCGTACTTCCGCCAGTCGAAGGGGGTGATGCGGTAGGCGAGTCCCTCCTGTACGAAGAAGGGGTCCAGGCCCATGTGGTTGTCCGAGCCGACGGTGATGGCGACATAGAGCGGCCGTACCCAGTTGGTCTGGGCGAGCATCTCCAGCATCATGAGTTCGCTCTTGTAGAGGGTTCGTTTGCGGAGGGGTATGTACATCTTGTCGGGCAAGCTGTCCTTGTACTCTTCGGGAATCATCATGCCCGAACGGCGGATGGCGTCCTTGTCGAGGGTGATGTGGACGGTGTCGGTCGGGATGAAGTGGAGGTCTTCGTCCTTGGAGCGCACCCAGTACTTGAGGATGTTCTTGAGTTCGAACGGGTCGTCGCCATACTGTTGGCGTGCAGCCTCGGGGTGTGCCTTATAGATGTCAAGAATCTGTTGCTTCGCTTCCGGTCGGACGGTGATGTATTCGTTCTTTCCGCTGACAAACTCGATACGGTCCCAGGACACCGGCACCGACGGGGAGTCGTAGGCGGGACGCTTCATCTGGTCTATGTACCAGTCGGTCTGCAGGTAGCTCAGGTTGCAGACGCGGGCGTCGGTACGCACTCCTTCGGTCTCTTGGTTATACCACAGGGGGAAGGTGTCGTTGTCGCCGTTGGTGAAGATGATGGGGTTGTTGCCTTCGGGCAGGCTGTTGAGGTAGTTCTGTCCGAAGTCGCGACAGGTGTAGCGTCCGCTGCGGTCGTGGTCGTCCCAGGTCTGGCTGGCCATCTGCACGGGGACGAGCAGGCACACGACGGAAGCGAGGGCAGCCGCGGTGGTGGCGTTGAGCTTGCGCCGCCGGAGAAATTCGCTGACAGCAGCCACACCCAGTCCGATCCAGATGGCAAAGGCGTAGAACGAGCCTGCATAGGCATAGTCGCGTTCACGCGGCTGGAGCGGCGTCTGGTTGAGGTAGAGCACGATGGCGAGTCCGGTCATGAAGAAGAGGAAGAACACCACCCAGAACTGCTGGATGCCGCGTTGTCCGCGGAAGGCTTGCCAGAGGAGTCCGAGGATGCCCAGCAGGAGCGGCAGACAGTAGAACACGTTGTGGCCCTTGTTGGCTTTCAGCTCGTCGGGCAGCTTGCTCTGGTCGCCATAGAGGAGGTTGTCGATGAGTGGGATTCCGCTGATCCAGTTGCCGTGCTCCGGCTCCCCGTTGCCCTGGATGTCGTTCTGGCGTCCTGCGAAGTTCCAGAGAAAGTAACGCCAATACATGAAGTTCACCTGGTAGGAGAAGAAGAACTTCAGGTTCTCCCAAGTCGTAGGCATCTTCACCATCACCGGGTTGCCGCACTCGTCGTAGGGGATGAGGTGTCCCTTCACGCCATTGACCCATTCTCCCTTCTCGTTGCGGTAGCCTCCGAACCACTGCTCGTAGGCGGCGATATGCTCGTTGGCGCTGCTGTACATGCGGGGGAAGAGCATGTTCTGTGCGTACTTGTATTCTGTCTTATGGCGTACTATCTCATAGCTGTCCTTCTCGTCGGGTGATTCCTTCTCTTTCCGCTGGTAGACGGGAGCTCCCTCCTCGGAGACGGGGACGCAGTACTGCCCCTCGATCTTCAGGGCTACCTTGGAGTTGTAGGCAGGTCCGTAGAACAGTGGGGTATCACCGTACTGTTCGCGGCCGAGGTAGTCGCCCAAGGTAAAGATGTCCTCGGGTGAGTTCTGGTCCATGGGGGGATTGGCGGACGAACGTATCACGATGACGGCATAGGAGGAGTAGCCGATGACCATCATCGTGAGGCAAAGGATGGACGTATTGAGTGTGCGCGGACTGACCATGAGCCGCTTGCCGAACACGCCCCAAAGGCAGGCGCCGACCAGCGCCAGGAACACGATGCCGAAGACGATGCTCTTCACGCCGTGTCCAAAGAAGGGAATGCCCAGCAGGGCTATCGTCAGCAGGAAGGCGATGTTGGCACGCCGCGCACTGGCATAGTTGTAGCTCTCGTAGATCGCCCACACGAGCACGGCGAGCAGGAACACGATGTAGACGATGAGTCCGCTGTTGAACGGCATGCCGAAGGTGTTGACGAAGAGCAGCTCGAACCATCCGCCCACCTTCACGATGCCCGGCACGACGCCGTAGAGCACGACTGCGATGAGCACCATGGAACCGGCGAGGGCGAGCAACGAGCCCTTCACGTTCGCGTTCGGGTTCTTCTTGTAGTAGTAAACGAGTACGATGGCGGAGAGACAAAGGAGGTTGAGCAGGTGCACGCCGATGGAGAGTCCCGTAAGGTAGGCTATGAGCACCAGCCAGCGGTCGCTGTGCGGTTGGTCTGCACAGTCCTCCCACTTGAGTATCAACCAAAACACGACAGCTGTGAACAGGGACGAGTAGGCGTAGACCTCTCCCTCGACCGCACTGAACCAGAACGTGTCGCTGAAGGTGTATGCGAGCGCACCGACGAGTCCGGCACCCATGATGGTCACCAGTTGTCCGGTGGTCATCTTCTCCACACCCGGGCAGACGAGCTTGCACGTCAGGTGGGTGATGCTCCAGAACAGGAACATGATGCAGCCCGCACTGAGCAGTGCCGACATGATGTTGACCATGTACGCCACTTCCGACGGGTCACTGGCAAACTGGGAGAAGAGGTTGGCGGTAAGCATGAAGAAAGGTGCACCGGGCGGGTGACCCACTTCGAGTTTATAACCGGTGGTGATGAACTCCGGGCAGTCCCAAAAACTGGCGGTCGGCTCGACGGTCATGCAGTAGACTACTGCCGCAATGAGGAAGGTGAACCAACCCATCAGGTTGTTGATACGACGGTATTGTCTCATTCAGAATCGTTGTTTGTTAATCTTTTCACACTAAGCCGCAAAGATAGGAAAGAAATAACACAGCCTGCGTGTCTGTCCGCGGCTTTCTTTGTTTAATAAGTTTATTTAACCGATAGGGAGGGGCGGACCTCCGTCTACTCCCGGGAAGAGTCGTCGGCGTGGCAGCAGTGACTCTTCAGTACCCGATGGGGCAGGTTGCCGTGTCCCAGCAGGTCGATGGGGCAGCCGAAGTGCTTGTCAATCCATTCCACGGGGACCTCCGTGTCGGGGTGATAGTCGAGTGTCTCGTTGACGCAGGCGATGGTCTTCACCGTCTGCAGGATGGTACCGATGTCGTGGCTCACCAGGATGATGGCGCAGCGCCGGTTGATGTCCTCCAACAGCTCGTAGAGCTTCGCCTCGAAACGCTTGTCGATGTACGTGTTCGGCTCGTCGAGGATGACGAGGTCCGGTTGCGAGATGACCGCGCGGCCCAGCAGTGCACGTTGCATCTGTCCGCCGCTGAGTTGTCCGATGGGGCGCCGTTCGAGGCCTTCCAAGCCCATGCGCGACACGACCTCACAGACGCGGGCACGCTGTTCCTCCGTGTAACGGCGCAGGAGTCCCTTCTCGCCGCTCAGTCCGGACAGGATGACCTCTTCCACCGATATGGGGAACTTCTTGTCTATCTGGTTGTACTGCGGCAGGTAGCCCATTTTCAGACCGTCCGTGGGACGCCCGTCGCGGAAGAAGCTGCGCTTGCCGGACAGTGGCGCCAGCAGGCCGAGGATGACCTTGATGAGGGTCGTCTTGCCGCCTCCGTTGGGTCCGATGACGCCCAGGAAGTCGCGGTCATAGACCGTCAGGTTCACGTCGCGCAGGACGACCTTCTGCTCGTAGCCTGCCGTGATATGTTCGAGAGTGAGGATGGGATTCGTTGTCATAGTTGTGCGATAAAATGAATCGTAACCGAAGGCACTGCCCAATTGTCAATTGTCAATTGTCAATTGTCAATTGCCGGGCGGTCTCCACCAGCTCCTCGTCCCAATGGTAGTTGAGCGGGTTGATGGTCACCAGACGGGCGCCCAGCTCCCGCGCCACCAGCTCGGCGTTGCGGCTGTCGAACTCCCGTTGGACGAAGACCGTGCGGACGCCCTGCTCGCGGCACGTGCGGATGAGCGTCTGCAGGTGGGCGGGCGAAGGCTCCTTGCCGCCTTCCTCCAGGCAGAGCTGCGTCAGTCCGTAGTCACGGGCGAAATAGGACAGTGCCGGATGATAGATAAGGAACGCGCGAGGCGCCCCCTCGGACAGGAGACCGCGCACGAGGCTGTCCGTCCGTGTGATGACTCCCTCCAGGCTGTCCAGGCGTGCGGCATACTCCCCGCGGTGCAGGCTGTCCAGCCGGCAGAGGGCGGCACAGACGTTGCGCGCGATGATGCGTGCGTTCGAAGGCGAGTTCCAGAGGTGCGGCTCCACGCCGCCGGCATGGCGGTGCCCCTCGTGTTCATGGTCCGCCTCGCGGATGAGCGGAACGCCCTCGGAGAGGTCGAAGACCTGCATCTGCGGTGCGTTCGCCTCCAGACGGTCCATCCACGCCTGCTCGAATCCGATGTAGCCGATGCGCAGGTACGCGCGGCTCGCGGCAAGCTCCATCAGCTGGCGCGGTGTCGGGTCATAGGTCTCCGGGCTGCTGCCGGCAGGCACCATGCAGTTCACCTCGAAACGGTCGCCGGCAATCGCCTCGGCGAAGTAGCGCACCGGTTCGAGGGTCACGGTGAGCGTCGGTTTCCCGCCTTCCGCCTCCGCCCCGCCCGGACGGCACGAAGCGCCCGTGAGCAGCAGCAAGGCCAGCTGGAAGCAGTGTGTAAGCACATGTTTCATAAGTCGTCAGTTTGATTGCACAAGGGCGTAACGCCCGTGCAAAGATACGGCGGTTTTCCGACAGGCGGAGCAGGAAGGGCGATTTTTTACGGCAATGCCTCCATCCAGGCAGCGAGGTCGGCGAGTACCTCCGGGCTGATGGTCTCCTCGATGGAGCCGTACTCGGCGGGAAGCCCGGTGGTGCAGTGCTGGAAGAGATGGTTCAGACCGGGGTAGCGCTTCACCGTCACGAGTCGTCCCGGCACGTCAGGCAGGGCGCGGCGGATGGCGTCGGGGTTCACCGTGGCGTCCACCTGCGTGTCGCGTTCCCCGTTGAGCACCAGCACGGGACAGCGGACCGCCTTCAGGTCCGTCTGCGGGTCATGGCGCAGGAAGCCGCGCATCCACGGGGTGCAGAAGGTGCTCAGCTGACGGCGGAGCTGTTCGCGCTCGGCATCGGTCAGCTGACGGCCCGTCTGTCCGCCGTAGAGGGTCACCAGACGGTCGAGCAGCACGTCGGCTGGCAGCTCGCTCTCAGCCAGCGCATACACCTGCCGCAGCAGGCGGCAGAGCGACTCCACGCGCCCCTCGGGCATGCCCTCCAGCCGTGCCAGGTCGGCGTTCTGCCTCAGCAGGATGCTGTCCCCCTTCACGCCCGGACCTGCCAGGGAGACGACGAACGCCACGTCGTCCCGTTGTGCGGCGGTGTGGAATGCCATCGCCGCACCCTCGCTGTGTCCCAGCAGCCCGATGCGCGACGGGTCTATCTCCGGACGCGCCTTGAGGTAGTCCATCATGCACGAGGCGTCGGCGGCACCGGTGAGCGTCGTGGCTGACGCGGCACTGCCCGTCGACCGGCCCGCTCCCCGGTCGTCGCAGCGCAGGACGGCAAAGCCCCGGCGCGTCAGGCAGTCGGCAATGACGGCAAAGGGCCTGTGCTCCATGATGGTCTCGTCGCGGTCCTGTGTGCCGCTGCCCGTGAGCAGGATGACCGCCGGACGGGGTTTGCCGCCCTCGGGGAGGGTCAGCGTCCCGGCGAGGGTCACGCCCTTGTCCGCACCGGGCAGCGTCACCTCCTCGCTGCGGTAGGGGAAGGGCGGACGGGGTGTCTGCGGACGGCGCACCTGTTCCACGCCCCGGGTCAGGCGCAGCGGAAGCGATGCCGCCCCCTGCTGGAAGGTCCCGTCGATGAGCGAGTCGCCCCGCAGGACCCCGGTGTAGCGGACGCCCAGTGCCGCGACGGTGAAGGTCACGAGCGAGTCCGTCCGTGTGACGGCATCCATGGGGATGCCCCGTGCGCCCTGGTCGGGCGAGTCCAGCGTACCGGACCAGCCTCCGTCCGTCTGCTCGAAATGAGTCACGAGACGCAGCTTCATCGAGCCGACGTCCAGCCTGCCCTGCCAGTCGCCTGCCAGCCCTTGGGCGGACAGACCCCGGACGCAGAGCGCCAGGAGCAGGAAGAGAGTGATGTGCAAGTGTTTCATATCTTATTCATTAGCGATTGGTCAGTGATGATGGTAAAGTAGCAAGGAATCACACCGCACGGCAGTGTCAGTTGTCAATTGTTCCTTGTCAATCGATATCCGTTTCCTGCCAGCGGACGTACCAGCCCTTTCATCTCCAGCCCGAAGAGGGTCGTGCTGAGCTGCTGGACGGAGAGGCCCGTCCCGGCGGACAGGGCGTCGGTGGAGATACCCTCGGGGGACTGGCGCAGACGGTCGACCACCTGACGTTCGTCGTCACTCAGCTCGGTGAAGAGGGAGGGCTGCACGGGCTGTGCCGTCGGCTGACTACCCACCCAGCCCAACGCCGACGCCAGCTCAAAGGCGCTCTGCAGAAGCACTGCCCGCCCTTGACGAATCAGGTTGTTGCACCCCTCCGAACAGGGGGCGCCCACGGGTCCGGGGAAGGCGAAGCAGGGGCGGTGGTAGTCCCCGGCAAGGCGCGCGGTGATGAGTGAACCGCCACGGGCGGCAGACTCCACGACGACGGTGGCGTCGCTCATACCGGCGACGATGCGGTTGCGGCGCACGAAGTTCTGGCGCTCCGGCTCCGTCCCGATGTGGTACTCCGTCAGCAGACCGCCCCGGCGCACCATCCGCCCGGCATCGCTGCGGTGGGCATAGGGATAGATGCGGTCGAGTCCGTGTGCCAGCACCCCGACGGTGTCCAGCCGGTTGTCCAGTGCCGCCCGGTGGGCACTGATGTCCACGCCGTACGCCAGTCCGCTGACCACCAGCACGTCGGGACAGAGCTGGCTCAGCTCGGAGAGGAACCGGGAGCAGAGTTTCTGCCCGTAGTCCGTCACGCGGCGGGTGCCCACGACGGACACCACGCGCGCCCGGTTGAGGGGTGCGGACCCGCAGTAGAAGAGCACCAGCGGGGCGTCGGGCAGCATACGCATCCGTGCCGGGTACGCCTCGTCGAGGAAGCTCAGGCAACGGACACGGTGCGACGCGTCGTAGTCCCACTCCCGGTGCGCCCGTTCGCGCAGGGAGGGGTCGGCGAGCGACGCCCGTGCCTCGTCGGTCAGTCCCTGCACCCGCAGCAGCTCGTCCGGGTATTCGAGCGCAGCCGCCAGGGAGCCGAAGTGCTCATGGAGCCTCCGCGCGCCGGCGATGCCCACACCCTGTGCGAAGTGGAGCACCAGGGCGGCAAAGGTCTCGCGCTCATCCATGGAGATAGGGGGCAAAGAGTTGGTCGAACAGGGGGCTGTCGCTCAGCCGTCCGTCGACCAGACAGACGGTCTCGACGGTGGCGCGGAGGCTCACCTTCCCGTCGGGCAGACGGAAGATGTCCTGGTGGAAGACGTACTTGATGCCCTCCTTGCGCAGGTAGAGCTTCGAGACAAACTCGTCGCCGCTCTTCAACGGCGTCTTGAATGCCATGTTGATGCGTGCCACGACGGGGTCGATGCCTTCGTCGTGCAGGCGTGCGAAGCTGGCACCGGTGGTGTGCAGGAACTCGTGTCGGGTATGTTCCAGATAGTGTTGGTAATTGGCATTGTTGACGATGCCCTGGAGGTCGCACTCATAGTCGCGCACCTTCATCGTGAGTTCGAAGATGTATTTCTCCATTTTCTGCCTTCATGATTAGTAGGCTACAAACTTACGCTTTTTTTGTGAAAAGGCAATCGGAGGGGCAATGGACAATCGTTTCGATTGACAGCTGTCAATGGAAGAAGCGACGTGCGCTTCTGACAGATTGTCAAACGAAGCGCGCGAGAAGGGGCTTCGTTGCATCCAAATACGGATTGGTGGGCAGGAAGGGCCTTCTCGGGCGATTCGCGAAATACACATTGACGGCACTTTCGTCCGTTTCCTTTCTTTCTGCCTCATCTTCCTGCCCGTTTGTACCCTTTCGTCGGTCTTTTCACACGGACGGACGCAATTTCACACCTTCGGAATCGTACCCCCTTGCGCTCTAAAAAATGAAAACAGGTGGCTGTTTTCGTACGGACGAACGACCACGACGGTGCGGACACGTCCGTACGACGGTAGTCGTTCGTCCGTACGAAGCCAGTCACAGGTGCTTTCGACCGTAGAAATGAGTTCGGCGGATATCTTTTTTGCGTTATAAACGGTATAATTATGTAAATAAGGGTTTATTTCGACGCGTTCTGACGGAGGTATCTTAAAATAATTAACGCGCAATTTTCCAATTGGGACAAAATTGCGGATTTGCGCGTTACCTGAAAACGCTGAATCGGGAAAATGTGATGTTAAAACCGACGTTTTAATTGACAATTGTCAATTGATGTTCGTTGGACCGGGCGACCAGACCGGTCGCCCCTACATTCACCGCCTGATGGATTCAGGCATACGCCGAAGGGCAATTGTCAATTGTCCATTGTCAATTGTCAATTGAATCGTTGTCCATTGTCAATTGAATCGTTGTTTTCGCAAAAAAACACAGATTTAGACCTTATAATATGGTGTAATCTCTCTTTTTTCCTACTTTTGCCGCACGTTAAATTATTAACAAAGACACACATGCAAAAGAATCTGGTCATTGTTGAGTCACCTGCCAAGGCTAAAACCATCGAGAAGTTTCTGGGAAAGGACTATAAAGTGCTCTCCAGTTACGGTCATATCCGCGACCTGAAGAAGAAAGAGTTCAGCATCAATACCGACACCTTCGAACCCGACTATGAAATCCCTGCCGAGAAGAAGAAACTGGTCAGCGAACTCAAACAGGAAGCCAAGAAAGCAGACATGGTGTGGCTTGCGTCCGATGAGGACCGCGAGGGAGAGGCCATCTCCTGGCACCTCTATGAAGTGCTGGGACTGAAGCCTGAGAACACCAAGCGCATCGTGTTCCACGAAATCACCAAGAATGCCATCCTGCGCGCCATCGAGCATCCGCGGGACATCGATATCAACCTCGTCAACGCGCAGCAGGCACGACGGGTGCTCGACCGCATCGTCGGCTTCAAGCTCTCGCCCGTGCTCTGGCGGAAGGTCAAGCCTGCCCTCTCTGCGGGACGGGTGCAGTCCGTCGCCGTCCGCCTCATCGTCGAGCGCGAACGGGAAATCCAGGCATTCCACAGCGAAGCGTCCTTCCGTGTGACCGCCGTCTTCTCGACCACCGACGCCGACGGACGGCCCGCCGAGATACGTGCCGAGCTGAACACCCGCTTCAAGACCGAGGACGAGGCGAAGGCATTCCTGGAGAAGTGCCGACACACGGAGTTCACCGTGCAGGACATCACCACCCGTCCGATGAAAAAGTCGCCGGCACCGCCCTTCACCACCTCCACCCTCCAACAGGAGGCGGCACGCAAGCTAGGCTTCACCGTGGCGCAGACCATGATGGTCGCCCAACGGCTCTATGAATCCGGATTCATCACCTACATGCGTACCGACTCGGTGAACCTCTCTTCGCTCGCCATCGGCACCAGCCGCGAGGCCATCACACAGCTCATGGGCGAACGCTACGTGCAGACACGTCAGTTCACCACCAAGAGCAAGGGAGCGCAGGAGGCGCACGAGGCCATCCGCCCGACCTACATGGAGCACCAGACCATCGAGGCGGACTCGGCGGAACGAAGGCTCTATGACCTCATCTGGAAGCGCACCATCGCCTCCCAGATGGCGGACGCCGAACTGGAGAAGACCACGGCGACCATCGCCCTCACGGGCATGAGCGAGACCTTCGTCGCTACGGGCGAAGTGGTGACCTTCGACGGTTTCCTGCGTGTCTACCGCGAGTCGCTCGACGACGAGGAGACGGAAGACGAGAGCCGCCTGCTGCCCCCGCTCAAGAAGGGGCAGAAGCTCGACTGCGGACGCATCGTGGCTCAGGAACGCTTCACGCAGCACCCGCCGCGCTACACCGAGGCGAGTCTCGTGCGCAAGCTCGAGGAGCTGGGCATCGGACGCCCGTCGACCTACGCTCCGACCATCTCCACCATCCAGCAGCGCGGCTACGTCGAGAAGGGCGACAAGCCCGGCAAGGAACGTACCTACAAGGTCCTCACCCTGAGCGGAGGGCGACTCACCACCGCCACGCGGAGCGAGACCGCCGGCAGCGAGAAGGGCAAGCTGCTGCCCACCGACGTGGGCACGGTGGTCAACGACTTCCTGCTGCAATACTTCCCCGGAATCATGGACTACAACTTCACCGCCAGCGTGGAAAAGGAGTTTGACGAGGTAGCCGAGGGCGACAAGCAGTGGACCACGCTCATCCGCCAGTTCTACGGCGAGTTCGAACCGATGGTCGAGCAGACCCTTGCCGTGAAGACCGAGCACAAGGTGGGCGAACGCGAACTGGGCACCGACCCCGTCAGCGGCCGTCCGGTGTTCGTGAAAATCGGACGCTTCGGTCCCGTGGTACAGATTGGTTCGGCGGACGACGAGGAGAAGCCCCGCTTCGCGCAAATCAACAAGGGCCAGTCCATCGAGACCATCACGCTCGACGAGGCGCTGGAGCTGTTCAAGCTGCCCCGCACGCTCGACGACTACGAGGGCAAGCCGGTCATCATCGGGACGGGCAAGTTCGGTCCGTACGTGCGTCACGACGGGAAGTTCATCTCCCTGCCGAAGGGCGCCGACCCCATGACCTTCAGCTACGACGAGGCCGTGGAGCTAATCGTTGCCAAGCGTGCCGCCGAGGCGCAGAAGCACATCAAGCGCTTTGACGAGGAGCCGGAGCTGGAGATTCTCAACGGACGCTACGGTCCCTACATCACCTACAAGGGCAACAACTACCGTCTGCCCAAGACACTGAAGGTGGAACCCAAGGACCTGGAGCTTGCCGACTGCCTTGCCATCATCAAGGAGCAGGACGAGAAACCCGTCTCGACGAAGGGCCGCCGGTTCGCCAAGCGCAAGTGAGCCTTCCCCGACGGAGGGGAGACCGTCCGCCTGCACACCGGCGGAGAGAACAACCAACAGACATCAAACAACCCTGACGCACCCACCGTGCGTCCCTACAACATACGTAATGACAAGAATCATCCTGATCGGGTACATGGGCTCCGGCAAGACAACGCTGGGCAACGCCCTCGCCCGGGAGTTGGGCCTGCCCTTCTTCGACCTCGACTGGTACATCGAGAACCGTTTCTGCCGCACCGTGACCCGGCTCTTCGAGGAACGGGGTGAAGAGGGCTTCCGCCGCATCGAGCACGAGATGCTCCACGAGGTGGCGGAGTTTGAGGACGTGGTGATTGCTGCCGGCGGCGGCACTCCCTGCTTCTTCGACAACATCGACTACATGAACCGCCAGGCACAGACCGTCTACCTGAAGGCGACGCCCGAGGTGCTCTTCCGCCACCTGCTGCCGGGCAGGCAGAAGCGCCCCCTGCTCGCCGGCAAGACCGACGAGGAGATGCGTGCCTACATCATCGAGTCGCTCGCCCGGCGGGCACCGTTCTACGAGCGTGCCAACTACATCTTCGACGTGAACCTGCTGGAGACCCGCCAGCAGATACAAGCGTCACTCGAACAATTGCGAACTATGTTAAACCTATAAAACAAACACTTACACAGACTAGAAATGAGAAAATGGCGTATTGAGGACTCCGAAGAGCTCTACAACATCACAGGTTGGGGCACTTCCTACTTCGGTATCAACGAGAAGGGACATGTCGTAGTCACCCCCCGCAAGGACGGCGTCAGCGTCGACCTGAAGGAACTCATGAACGAGCTTCAGCTGCGTGACATGTCAGCCCCGGTACTAGTCCGCTTCCCGGACATCCTGGACAACCGCATCGAGAAGACTGCCCGCTGCTTCCAGATTGCCTCCGAGGAATACGGATACAAGGCGCAGAACTTCATCATCTACCCCATCAAGGTCAACCAGATGCGCCCCGTGGTGGAAGAAATCATCAGCCACGGCAAGAAGTTCAACCTCGGACTGGAGGCAGGCTCGAAGCCTGAGCTGCATGCGGTGATAGCCATGAACACCGACAGCGACTCGCTCATCATCTGCAACGGCTACAAGGACGAGAGCTACATCGAGCTCGCCCTGCTCGCCCAGAAGATGGGCAAGCGCATCTTCCTCGTCGTGGAGAAGATGAACGAGCTCCAGCTCATCGCCCGCCTTGCCAAGCAGCTGAACGTACGGCCGAACCTGGGCATACGCATCAAGCTCGCCTCGTCGGGCAGCGGCAAGTGGGAGGAGAGCGGCGGCGACGCCAGCAAGTTCGGACTCACGTCGAGCGAACTGCTCGAAGCGCTGCAAATCCTGGAGGAGAAGGACATGAAGGACTGCCTGCGCCTCATCCACTTCCACATCGGTAGCCAGATCACCAAGATACGCCGCATCAAGACCGCCCTGCGCGAGGCTTCGCAGTTCTATGTGCAGCTGCACGCCATGGGCTTCAACGTGGAGTTCGTCGACATCGGCGGAGGCCTGGGCGTGGACTATGACGGGACACGCTCGTCGAGCAGCGAGAGCAGCGTGAACTACTCCATCCAGGAGTACGTCAACGACTCCATATCGACCTTTGTCGACGTCGCCGACAAGAACAACATCCCCCATCCGAACATCATCACCGAGAGCGGACGCGCCCTGACCGCCCACCACTCGGTGCTCATCTTCGAGGTGCTCGAAACGGCGAGCCTGCCCGAGATGGACGAGGAGTGGGAGGTCAGCCCCGACGACCACGAGCTGGTGCAGGAGCTGTACGACATCTGGGACAACCTCAACCAGAGCCGCATGCTCGAAGCCTGGCACGACGCGCAGCAGATACGCGAGGAGGCACTCGACCTCTTCAGCCACGGCATCGTCGACCTGAAGACGCGCGCGCAAATCGAGCGTCTCTACTGGTCGGTCACCCGTGAGATACACCAGATGGCGCAACGGCTGAAGCATGCCCCCGAGGAACTTCACTCGCTGGGAAAACTGTTGGCGGACAAGTACTTCTGCAACTTCTCCCTCTTCCAGTCACTGCCCGACTCGTGGGCTATCGACCAGCTGTTCCCCATCATGCCCATCCAGCGCCTCGACGAACGCCCCGACCGCTCCGCGACGTTGCAGGACATCACGTGCGACTCGGACGGGAAGATTGCGAACTTCATCTCGACCCGCAACATCTCGAACTTCCTCCCCGTGCATTCGCTCAAGGGGAAGGACCCATATTATATAGGTGTATTCCTCGTGGGTGCCTACCAGGAGATATTGGGCGACCTCCACAACCTCTTCGGTGACACGAACGCCGTACACATCAGCGTGAACGACAAGGGCTACAGCATCGACCAGCTCATCGATGGCGAGACCGTGGCAGAGGTGCTGGACTACGTGCAGTACAGCCCCAAGAAGCTCGTCCGCACCCTGGAGACCTGGGTCACCAAGTCCGTGAAGTCAGGAAAGATTTCGTTGGAGGAGGGCAAGGAGTTCCTCTCCAACTACCGCTCCGGGCTTTACGGGTACACGTACCTGGAGTAGGCGGCAAGCATTCACTGACCCTTACACTCATTAACTAAACAGGATTCTATGCCCTCACTTACCCTCATCAAAGTAGGCGGAAAGATTGTAGAGGAGGCGTCCAGCCTCCAACGCCTGCTCACCGACTTCGCCGCCATCAGCGGGCACAAACTGCTCGTACATGGTGGCGGACGCTCGGCTACCCGGATTGCCGAACAGCTCGGCATCGAAAGCCGCATGGTCGACGGACGCCGCATCACCGACGCTGAAACCCTCCGCGTGGTCACGATGGTCTACGGCGGACTCGTCAACAAGAACATTGTCGCCGGACTCCAGGCACGCGGCGTGAACGCCCTGGGACTGACCGGAGCCGACATGGACGTCATCCGCTCGGTGAAACGCCCCGTGAAAGACATCGACTATGGCTACGTGGGCGACGTCGAGCGGGTGGACGCCCGTCTGCTGGGCGACCTCATTGCCCGCGGCGTAGTCCCCGTCATGGCACCCCTGACGCACGATGGCGCCGGGAACCTGCTCAACACCAACGCCGACACCATCGCCTCAGAGACAGCCCGGGCACTCGCTGCCCGGTTTGACGTGACGCTCGTCTACTGCTTCGAGAAGAAAGGCGTGCTGCGCGACCCCGACGACGAGGACAGCGTCATCCCCAGCCTCAACCGCCGGA
Organism: Bacteroides sp. Marseille-P3684; assembly: GCF_900291465.1. Classification (GTDB taxonomy): domain Bacteria; phylum Bacteroidota; class Bacteroidia; order Bacteroidales; family Bacteroidaceae; genus Phocaeicola_A. The sequence continues at coordinate 638,760 of NZ_LT985808.1, read as the reverse complement.
GCTTCGAGGCACTCACCGCCGACGGCACCATCGCCGGCGGCATGATACCCAAGATTGAGAATGCCCTTGCCGCCATCGAAGCCGGCGTGAAGCGCGTCATCATCACACGCGCCGACGCCATCGACGGGCACTCCGGCACCCTCATCCAGGCTTAAGCAAAAAAAATTCACCCATCCCCTGTAACTTTTCAGCCAGTCGACCGTCATCTATATAGAAACACGATGCAAGCTATCAACTTCCGAAACGATATCCTGCCGCTTAAGGACAAGCTCTTCAGGCTGGCACTCCGCATCACCATGAACCGTGCGGAAGCAGAAGATGTCGTACAGGAAACGATGCTGCGGGTGTGGGGACGCCGCGATGAGTGGGAAGGCATGGAATCGGTGGAGGCTTACTGCCTCACGGTCTGCCGGAATCTCGCCATCGACCGGAGCCAGCTCAAGGAATCCCAAAACGAGGAACTGACCGAGAGCAATGCCAACACCCCCGACAGTGCCGACCCCTACTCGCTCTGCGTACGCAATGAGCAGATGGCGCTCATCCACCGCCTCATCAGCGGGCTGCCCGAGAAGCAGCGCACCATCCTCCAGCTGCGGGACGTCGAAGGGAAAAGCTACAAGGAGATAGCCGACATCGTCGGCGTGAGCGAAGAGCAAGTGAAAGTCAACCTGTTCCGCGCCCGCCAGAAGATAAAACAACAATACACCGAAATAAACGACTATGGACTATAAGTATATTGAACAGTTACTCGAACGCTATTGGGCTTGCGAAACCTCCGTGGAGGAAGAGCAAATCTTGCGTGCCTTCTTCCGGCAGAAAGAAGTACCTGCTCATTTGCTTCCCTACAAGAGTCTGTTTGCCTACGAAGATGCAGCTGCGGACCTGCACCTGGGCGAAGACTTCGACGAGCGCATCCTTGCGCAGGTCGAACGTCCGAGCGTCAAGGCACGCCGCCTCCCGATGCGCCGCCGCATGATGCCCCTCTTCAAGGCAGCCGCCGTCGTTGCCGTCATGCTGTCGCTGGGCACGGTCGCCCAGCACTCCTTTGACCGCAGCCGACAGACCGACTACAACTACGACGCTTACCAGGACACCTACACCGACCCGCAGTCGGCCTATGGGACCGTCTCGGAGGCATTGCAGATCGTGTCGGAGAGTTTCCAGAAATCGCAGGTGCATGACAGTGACAGCGTCGCCGACACCGCCCCTAAACAGGCAGTCCAATGAGACGCACATGGCTCACCGTGTGTCTGCTGGCACTCATCGCCACAGGCACGCAGGCACAGGACTTCGCCTCACGTTACATGGCGGAGCATGAGGGCGACAGCCTCCTGCACTGCATCAGCGTCAGCCCGAAAATGATGGAGGAGATTCTCGACCACGGCATCGGTGAAAACGACACGACCGGAATGGCGGACATCATCTCGCGCCTGAAGAGCATGCAGATTGTCAATGCCGGCAGGCAGGGCAAGACTTACTTCAAGCATGCCGAAGAGATGGCACGGAAGAACTCCGCCCGTTTCAAGGAACTGGCTTCGTATGACGAAGGGAAGGACCACTGCCGCATCTTCGTCCGCGAGCACAAGACCGAGATTGTCGAGCTGGTGCTGCTCCGCCAGGTAGGGAAACAGTTCACGGTCATCAACTTCACCGGCGACATGAACCACGCGTTCATCCGGCAGCTTACGCACACGATGGTGCCCGCCGCCGCCAGAAGCCGGAAGGAGTGAGAACAAGGAATTTTATTTGCTTTATTATAGAAACAATTCATTTGCTTAAGACTGTAAACAATTCATGCTTACAAGAACAAAGAATAACGAGGCTGTGAAGTTTCAATTCTCTCAACATTTGTAGAATACAATACCCTGACGGACTACCGCGTGAGCAGTGGTCCGTCAGAGTTTTTATGCGTACCTTTGCACCGCTATGGCAGAACTGTTCAAAATCACCGACTCCGAGTTCGGCACCGTCTACATCCGCATCAACCGACGGGCGCGCCGGCTCATCCTCCGTATCGAATCCAACGGACACATCATCGTCACCGTACCTCCCGGCACGCTCGAAGCACGCATCCGCCTGTTCCTCGACTCCTGTCGCACGGAAGTCAGGCAGCGGCTGCAACAGCTGCGCCCCTCCACCTTCGTCGACCCGGACTTCCGCATCGACGCCCCGCTCTTCCGCTTCCACGTGGAGTATGGCGGAAGCAAGGGGTTCCAGATGCGCAGCCGCGAGGGCGACTTCACCCTGCTCTGTCCGCCCGGCACCGACTTCCATGACGAAGGCATGCAGCCGTGGCTGCGCGGCATCATCCAGGAGACATTGCGCCGACGTGCCAAAGAGGTGCTTCCGCCACGCATCCGCCGCCTGTCGGAGCAGGCGGGACTGCCCTTCCAAAGCGTGAAAATCAATACGAGCAAAGGCCGTTGGGGCAGCTGTTCCGCACGTCGGGACATCAACCTGTCCTGCTCGCTCGTGCTCCTGCCCGAGCACCTGGTCGACTATGTCATCCTCCACGAGCTGTGCCACACCGTGGAGATGAACCACAGCCCCCGCTTCTGGGCACTGCTCGACAAGCTGGTCCATGGCAAGTCCGACGCCCTGCGCACTGAACTGAAGGGATATACCACGTTTAATCCGTGAAAGGGAAAGGAAAGGGGGGAAGGACGGCACTCAGTCAAACGTTCCATTCACCACCTTCAGCCAACGACGGGCGTAGAAGAGGGAGACGGCAAACACCACCGCTGCCACGGCGACACCTGCGAGGAGCGGACCCGTGCCGCCCATCAGGTCGACAAGGCGGGCGTCGGCATGCTCCGAACGGAGCACAAGTGCACCCAGCGCGTTGTTGATGAAGTGGCACAGGATGCCCGGCAACAGGCTGCCCGTCCGCCAGTAAAGCCAACCCAGCAGCAGGCCCAGCAGGAAGGCAAACGGAATCTGCGCCGGATTGATGTGGAACAGACCGAACAGCAACGCCGACCACACGACCATCGCCTTCGGACCGTAGCCTGAACGATGGAGCAGGTTCATCACACCGCCGCGGAACAACATCTCCTCCACCAGCGGAGCACCCGCCACTATCGCCAGCAGTCCCCACACCGTGCGGCTCATCCCCTCAAAGGATGCCTCGCCCCAGTTGGGCAGATCCAGCCACTCGTTGAACGCATTGAGCACGAACATCGCCGACAGCACCAGCGGAACGCACACCAGCAGCATCCGCGGAGGGACTTCCGTCAGCGAACGCACGCCCAGGCGCACGTACTTCCAATAGAGCAGATGGGCTATCATCAGCACGTTCGACAGCAGGACCGACAGCCCCAGCTCAGCCGGGTCCGTCAGCGACAACGGTTCGGGCACATCCCGGAGCAAATGCAGGAACACGAAGGGCAACGTCGCCGCAAACTGGCAGACGAAGTAAAGAAGAACAAGGAATACGGCTTTTTTCATACGGCTATCAGGATTGAGAAGGATTACTGAAGATGCGCTCGACCTCCTCGGCATCGCGACGGAGCTGCGCCATGAGTCCGTCCAGCCCGGCGAACTTCTGTTCGTTGCGGATACGCTGCACGAAGGTGACACGCATGCGGTGACCGTACAGGTCGCCCGAGAAATGCAGGATGTGTACCTCCACCGAACGTTCGCGTCCGTTGTCCACCGTGGGACGCACCCCGATGTTGAGCATCCCGGCATGCTCCGCCCCGTCCACCCGGACACGGACGGCATAGACCCCGTCGGCAGGCACCAGCTTGTCAGGACAGTCCACACGCAGGTTCGCCGTGGGGAAGCCCAGGGTCCGTCCGACCTTGAAACCGTCGACCACCGTCCCCTCCAGGTAATACTCGTAGCCCAGACAATGGGCGGCAATCGTCACCTCGCCTCCTCCCAGGAAGCGGCGGACAGCCGACGAGCTCACTGTCACCCCGTCGACCACACAGACCTCGGCATGCACCACCTTCATGCCCATCTCCTCACCATAACGCCGGTAGTCCTCGAAGCCCTCGCTGCGGTTGTGCCCGAAGCGGTGGTCGTAGCCGATGACCAGCGTGTCGACCTTCAACCGGCGCTGCAGTACCTCCAGCATGAACTCGCGTGCCGTGTAGCACGACAGCTCGCGTGTGAAAGGCAGCTCGACGATGCGGTCCACACCCTGCTCCCTCAGCAGACGGTACTTGTCCTCCGGGGTCGAGAGGAGCTGCATGCGGAAGCCCGGCTGTATCACCGTCCGCGGATGCTCCGGGAAGGTGATGATGACCGACTCCAGCCCCAGCTCCTGCGCCAAGTGTTTCACACGGCTGATGAGGAACTGGTGTCCTCGGTGCACGCCGTCAAAGAATCCGATTGTAGCGACACAGGGTTTGGTGTTCATAGCGGTAGTGGTTTTAAATCGTGGAAGTCCAGTCTTCCCCGGGGTTCACACAGTGCGTGTGCCACCCCAGCGAGCGTGCCACGTCGCAGTTGGCGGACGCGTCGTCGATGAGCAGCGTCTCGTGGGGGAAAAGCCCCGTCCGCATGGCAAGCGACTGGAAGATACCGGCATCGGGTTTCGCCTGGTGCATCTCGAAGGAGAGGAAGACGTCGTCGAAATAGTCCTGCAGGGAGTGTCCTCCTCGGGCGAAGAGGCGGCGTGCCGCCTCCCAGTGGAGTACGTTCGTGTTGCTAAGCAGGTAAACCTTATAGTCCGTTCTCAGTTCGAGGAGCCGTTCGAGTTTCGCGGGTGCGATGTCGCACAGCATGGCGTTCCACGCCGCGATGATTTCCTCGTCCGTCACCCGCCGTCCTGCCTCGTTGCGGACCGACTGGCAGAAGACCTCGGAGGAGACGTTCCCCAGTTCGAAGTCGCGGAAGACCCCTCGCTGCCAATACTTTCCTATCAACTCTTCCGCCGGACCGAAGCCCAGCTTCTCAAATTCCTCCACGCAGCGGCGGGGGTCGATGTCAATGAGCACTCCGCCGAAATCGAACACAAGGTTCCGTATACCGTTATCCATGAAATCTGTTGTAGTTCTTGTCATAATCGGGCGCAAAGGTATGGAAAAAAAGCCGTGCCTCCTCGCTGTCTTCCACTTTTTTAAAGCCCGCTCTTGCATAATTCGTCGCAAATATCTACTTTTGCAGCGAAAACAATGCGTGTTTTCCTGGACTTGTAGCTCAGTTGGTTAGAGCAACAGACTCATAATCTGGAGGTCCCTGGTTCAAGCCCAGGCTGGTCCACTGCTAATCCCCTGTAAGCCAAACGTTTGCAGGGGATTTTTACGTTACTTGTCACCGATTCGGGCACCGCGGCGGCTCCTTCCGTCCGCAGACAGGGGCAGCCGGGGACCACGGTTCCGGCACGGGGATACCACAGCAGAAAAGCCGTCGTCCCCTCCCCGCAGGCCGTCACCAGTTCGTCCGACGCGGACTCTGACAACAACCATCTTTTGTTTCACCCTTCCTAATTCTTCATCATCATGAACACCGGCAACCACGCATGCGGGATTACTCCCAAACTCATCACCCGACTGAAGGAAAATGAAATCTTCGTCTTCGGCAGCAACCTCGAAGGCATGCACGGGGGAGGAGCCGCACTCCTCGCCTGGCGACGCTTCGGAGCCGTCCTCGGACAGGGGAACGGACTGCAGGGACAGTCCTACGGCATACCGACCATGCACGGAGGTATCGACGCCATACGACCTTACACCGACGAGTTCATCGCCTTCGCACGGACACACCCCGGGCTGCACTTCCTCGTGACACGCATCGGCTGCGGCATCGCCGGGTTCCGCGCACGGGACATTGCCCCACTCTTTGCCGACGCCGTCGACCTGCCCAACGTCAGCCTGCCGCAGGAGTTCATCGACCTCATCCTGGACATGCGACGTCCGACTCACTCCTGACCGGCAACCCCCTTCACCGACTCCAGCAACGCTGCCAGACGGCGCGGGTCAGCCGGCACATCGAGCACACGGCCCGTCCGGTCGGCAAGTCTGTATGTGGGGTAAGACCGCACTCCCAGTACCGACTCGACGGCTGCCTGCTGCTCCGGCGGGAGGTTGTAGTGGGCACAGTGACTGCCCGTCAGCCGGTATTCACGGATGACGTTCCTCCATGACTCCATCGGACTGTTGTTCGCCAGGTAGAGACAGACCACCCCGTAGGGTGCCAACGCCTCATACAGCTCCTGCGAGTGGGACAGGGCCTCCTTGCACGGACCGCACCACGTCCCCCATACGTCTATGAGCACCGGCCTGCCCCGGTACGGCGCCAGCAACCGGTCCAATATCTCCCCGCCGTCCGTCAGTCCCGCCACCACGTCAGCCGACTTCAGGCTCTCCGCATCGGGGACGGGCGACTCCTCCAGTGCCACATAGTGCGCCTGCTCGGCGAGCAGCAGGTCCCTCGCGCTTTCCATTCCGATGAGCTCCTCTACCGACGTGAGCAGCTCCTGCGGAAGCGAATGCCGGTTGTTGTCCAGGTACGCATGGAAGAAGTTCGTCAGGCAGATGTCCCGCAACGCCCCGGTGCAGCCCAGCGTGTCGAGCAACGTACACTGGCTGGCGAGCGCACTCCTCATCAGCTCCCGGCGAATAACCGCCCCCGTCTCCTCGTCGTCCATCAGCACGTCCAGATAGGCCAGCGCCTCCGCCTGTTCCCGCCGGAACCGGTGCACCAGCGAATCGCGCAACGCCTCGTCCGCCTCCTTCGCCAACGCTGCCTCCAGCCCCCGGAACGCCACGCTGTACGCCTCCATCAGCTGACGCTCCTCCTCCGACGCACGGATGAAGCCCTCACACACCAGCTCGTCCGGACGGACCGAGGCGCGCAGCCCGCAGTACTCCATCCGGTCGTCCAGAAAATCACGGACGAAAGAGGCAAACGCCTGTGCGTGGACCGTGTAAGGCTGTGGCATCCGTGACCAGTAACGCTCCGCCAAGTGGTCCGAGACCGTCCGCGGCAGACGGAAGTCCGGCGAGAAGAACCGTGCCTGGCCGATGTTGCGCGCATTGTCCATCAGCACATTCCCCCGGAAGTACGCCCGGTAACGCTCCGACAGCGTCGGGTGGCACCCCGTCAGGCTGTCGAGCAGCGCCTCCCTCTGCTCCAGGACCTTGTCGCCCAGCGCCGTCTGCTCCTCCAGCCCCATCTTCTGCTTCCGGGGGTCCTGATACAGCGGACTCCGGAACGATGTCTCATGCGCCAGCAGCTCGTTCGGCAGGCGGCTGTCCCTGCCCATGAACAGGCGTCGCCCACTGCCGAAGTCACAGAGCAGGAAGTAGGTCTCTCCCGGCTCCACGACCGTGTGCACCGCGATGCGCCGCCAGTCGAGGAACACCTCCTGCGTGTTCAGCACCGGGAACGTCACACGGAACCTCCCCAGCGAGTCCAGCGGTGCCGTCACCCGCCTCTCCTTTGCCGTCAGCACGTCCGTGTATGTCACCTCGAACGTCTGCCCTTTCCCCTGCAGCTTCGCGGGGCGGTTCACATACCATCCGCAGACCGTCACCGAGTCCACACGGTAACCGTTGTCCGTAAATCCCCGTCCGTCCGCCGTCGGATAATCAGGCATCACTCTCCCCGGCAGCTTCTCGCAGACCGTGGCAGGACGTCCGTCCACGGCGATGCTCCGCCGTCCGTCTTCCTCCCTGCCCACCTTCACCTGCAACGTCTCGCCGCCGCTCTCCAGCAGCAGCGCCCATCCGTCGCCCTCCGGCACCTTCGTCCGGTAGTTCCACACGCGGCAATCGTACACCACGGCCTCGGGGCGGAAGCCCATCAGCCAGTCCCCCGTCGCCGGGTCCCGCCAGTCGGAAGTAAATAAAGATTCATCCTGGGAAAACGCCTTCTGCGTCAGGAGAAGCATGCCCAGAAACATCATCATCCGGGCAGCCGCACGTCTCAAATTATATTCCATAGTCAATAGTCTGTTACTGTTAGCGTCCGTAAATTTAACTGTTTTGTCCCCACCGTTCAAAGCCTGCTCTCCTTTTTTTCTCTTGCTGGAATATCGCCAGCCAATGGACGCTGAACGCCGCCTCCCCTCCTCCTTCCGGGACAGGCTGTGGATGCATTCCAACGAAGGTATCAATTTGTCAAATTGTCAAACGAATCGCCCGAGAGGGGCCTTCCTTGCGCCAAAATACGGATTGGTGACCGGGAAGGGCCTTCTCGGGCGATTCGCGAAATACACCTTGTCGTACTTTTCGCCTTTTGCCTTTCTTTTTACAGCATCCTCCGCCTCATCCGTTCCCTTCCGCCGGTCTTTTTCTTCAGACAGACGCAATTTCACACCTTCGGAATCGTGCCCCCTGGGTCGCTGAAAAATGAAAACAGGTCCCTGTTTTCGTACGGACGAACGACTACGACGGTGCGGACACGTCGGTACGGTGGTGCGGACGCGTCCGTACGAAAGCAGTCACAGGTGCTTTTGAGCGTAAAAATGGGTGCGACGGATGGTTTTTCCGCGTTAGAAAGAGTATAATTGTGTGAATAACCGTTTATTCTGATGTGTTCTGACGGACGTATCTTAAAATATTTAACGCGTGATTTCCTAATTGGGACGATTTTGCAAAAATGTGCGTTAGCAGAAAACGGTAAATCGGGAAAATAGGACGGCAAAACCAGGAAAATTGTGTCGTTTTGACAAAACAATCATGGGGAAAATGTAGGGGCGACCTTTATCAATTGACAATTGATAATTGACAATGGACAATTATCGCCTGGTGGAATCGTTTCCACGCCACAGGGCAATTGTCAATTGTCAATTGTCCATTGTCAATTAAAATCATCCTTCCTGTTTGTTCAGGATGACCAACGCGGCAATCACGCCGGGAATCCATCCGCAGAGCGTCAGGAGGAAAACGATGAGCACGGAGCCGCAGCCCTTGTCGAGCACCGCAAGGGGCGGGAAAATGATGGAGAGAAGCACTCGGAATAAAGACATAGCTATCTGTTGTTACTGGTTTTGGTACGGGCAAAGATACACATTCGCCCCTATCCGCCAAAGCGAAAGCGTGAGAACGGGACTTTTTCGTACCTTTGCCTCCCGACAGAACCATCCGACGACACACATCATGGAACTTCCTCTTTCCCCACAGACACTCGCGTTCATCCGCCTGCACCGCACGGACGATGTGCGCACACTCGCCCTGCAGGCACGGCCCTCGGAGGGCGTGGACCTGACGGCAGCCTTGCAGCAGATAGCCGGCTGGCAGGTGGCACGGCGCAAGCTGCCCCGCTGGAGCACGACCGAAGGGGTGCTCTACCCGCCTCATCTTCCGCTGGAACAATGCTCCTCGGAGCTGACTGCCGCCTACAAGGCGGAGGTGCTGGGCGGGGGCGAGAGCCTGACGGACCTGACGGGCGGCTTCGGCGTCGACTGCTCCTACCTGGCACAGGGCTTCACCCACGCCACGTACGTGGAACGGCAACCGGAGCTGTGCGCGCTGGCACGGCACAACCTGCCCCTGCTGGGCTGCCCGCACGTGAGGGTGCACGAGGGGGAGGCGGAAGCGTTCCTCGACGCGATGGAGCCTGTCGACGCCCTCTTCCTCGACCCGGCACGGCGCGATGCCCACGGGGGCCGCACGGTGGACATCACCGACTGCACGCCCGACGTCGCCGCCCTGCACGACCGCCTGCTGCGCAAGGGGCGACGGGTGCTGGTGAAGCTCTCGCCCATGCTCGACATCGCACGGGCTGTACAGCTCCTGCCGGGCGTAAGGCAGGTGCACGTGGTGTCGGTGCACAACGAGTGCCGGGAGCTGCTGTTCCTGCTGACGGACGGACCGGCGGACGGGGGTCCGGTGTTCCACTGCGTGAACTTCGCCGCCGGGGTGCAACGCTACGTCTTCACCTCCGCCGAGGAGCAGGCCGCCGCCTGTCCGCTCGCCCCGGCAGTGGGCAGCTACCTCTACGAACCGAACGCCTCGCTCCTCAAGGCAGGGGCTTTCCGCTCGCCCGCCGTCCGCTTCCGCCTCTCGAAGCTGCACCCCAACAGCCATCTCTACACGTCGGACCGCCCTGCCGAGGGGTTCCCGGGACGCGCCTTCACCGTCGAGGCAGTCTCCGGCTTCGGCAAACGGGAGCTGAAGGCCCTCACCGACGGCATCGGGCAGGCGAACCTGACGGTGCGCAACTTCCCGTCGACGGTGGCGGAGCTGCGCCGCCGGCTCAAGCTGCGCGAGGGCGGAGACATCTATCTCTTCGCCACGACCCTTGCCGACGGACGGAAAGTCATCGTCAAATGCAAAAAAGCTCCTAATTCTTCGGACGAAACAGACAGACAATAAGTCCGATTCACTATCTTTGCACGTTCAAACGCTTGTGAAAGACTAAATAAGAATGGCTATAACAATCAAGAAAGTGACGACGCCGAAGGAACTCAAGACGTTCATCCGGTTCAACTACGAGCTGTACAAACACAACCCATACTCCGTGCCCGACCTGCTGGACGACATGCTCCACACGTTCAATCCGCAGAAGAATGCCGCCTTTGAGTTCTGCGAGGCAGACTACTTCCTCGCCTACAAGGACGGGCGTCTGGTGGGACGCGTGGCAGCCATCATCAACCGACGCGCCAACGAGAAGTGGGGCGTGAAGAACGTGCGCTTCGGCTGGATAGACTTCATCGACGACCGGGAAGTGTCGGAGGCCCTGCTCCGCACGGTCGAGGAGTGGGGACGCCAACGGGGCATGGACACCATGCACGGTCCCCTGGGATTCACCGATATGGACGCCGAGGGCATGCTCATCGAGGGCTTTGACCAGCTGAGTACGATGGCGGCCATCTACAACTACCCCTACTACCCCGCGCACATGGAGGCATACGGACTGGAGAAGGACGCCGACTGGGTGGAATACCGCATCCGCGTGCCCGAGGAGGAACCGGAGAAGCACCGCCGCATCGCCGCCCTGGTGCAGCAGAAGTACGGACTGGAAATCAAGAAGTACCGGTCAGCCAAGAAAATCGCCCGGGAATATGGACAAAAGATATTCGAGCTGGTGAACGAGGCGTATGCCCCGCTCTACGGCTACTCCCCCCTCAGCCAGGGACAGATTGACCAGTACGTGAAGATGTACCTGCCCATCCTCGACCTCGACCTGGTGACCCTGGTCACCGACAAGGCGGGGGAACTGATTGCGGTGGGCGTGACGATGCCCTCGCTCTCGCGTGCCCTGCAGAAAGCGAAGGGCAAGATGTTCCCCTTCGGCTGGGTCCACCTGCTGAAGACGCTGTTCCTCAAACACCCCGACACGCTCGACCTGCTGCTCATCGCCGTGAAGCCCGAGTACCAGAACAAGGGCGTCAACGGACTGCTCTTCTCCGACCTCATCAAGGTCTACAACCGGAAGGGCTACAAGTGGGCGGAGAGCAACCCCGAGCTGGAGCTCAACGAGGCGGTCCAGCGGCAGTGGGACTACTTCGAGAACCGGCAGCACAAGCGCCGGCGCGCATACAAAAAGAAAATCTGAATCCGGGGAACGGACTCCCGTTCCTCCCAACATACAGTGCTTATGGAAGAAACACCAACGGTTGAATACACCGACGACAACATCCGGCACCTGAGCGACATGGAGCATGTGCGGACCCGACCCGGCATGTACATCGGCAAGCTGGGCGACGGCAGTTATCCGGAGGACGGCATCTACGTGCTGCTGAAGGAGGTCATCGACAACAGCATCGACGAGTTCAAGATGCACGCGGGGAAGAAAATCGAAGTCCGCGTGAAGGACAACCTGCGGGTCAGCGTGCGCGACTACGGGCGCGGCATCCCCCAAGGCAAGCTCATCGAGGCTGTGAGCGTGCTCAACACCGGAGGCAAGTATGACAGCAAGGCGTTCAAGAAGAGCGTCGGCCTCAACGGCGTGGGCGTGAAGGCGGTCAACGCACTGAGCAGCCGCTTCGTGGTGCGCAGTTTCCGCGACGGCAAGGTGCGCGAGGCGGTCTTTGCCAAGGGTGTCCTGCAGAGCGACACGACCACCGACACCGAGGAGGCTACGGGCACCTACATCTTTTTCGAACCGGACGACACGCTCTTCGAGCACTACAGCTTCCGCCCCGAGTTCATCGAGACGATGCTGCGCAACTACACGTACCTCAACACGGGACTCGCCATCATCTACAACAGCCGGCGCATCGTCTCCCGCAACGGACTGGTGGACCTGCTCAACGACACCATGACCGCCACCCCGCTCTACCCCATCGTACACCTGAAGGGGGAGGACATCGAGATTGCCTTCACCCACACGAACCAGTATGGCGAGGAGTACCACTCCTTCGTCAACGGACAGCATACGACCCAGGGCGGCACGCACCAGAGCGCGTTCAAGGAACACCTGGCACGCACCATCAAGGAGTTCTTCAACAAGAACATGGACTTTGCCGACATCCGCAACGGACTGGTGGGCGCCATCGCCATCAACGTGCAGGAGCCCGTGTTCGAGAGTCAGACGAAGGTGAAGCTCGGCTCACTGAAGATGGCGCCCGACGGACCGAACCTCAACAAGTTCGTGGGCGACTTCATCAAGACGGAGGTGGACAACTACCTGCACATCAACTCGGACGTGGCGGAAGTGATGCTCCAGAAAATCCAGGAGTCGGAGAAGGAACGCAAGGCGATTGCCGGCGTCACCAAGCTGGCACGCGAGCGCGCCAAGAAGGCGAACCTGCACAACCGCAAGCTGCGCGACTGCCGCATACACTTCAACGACACCAAGGGCGACAAGACGGAGGAGAGCTGCATCTTCATCACCGAGGGCGACTCGGCGAGCGGCTCCATCACCAAGAGCCGCGACGTGAACACCCAGGCGGTGTTCAGCCTGCGGGGCAAGCCGCTCAACTCCTACGGACTGACGAAGAAGGTGGTCTATGAGAACGAGGAGTTCAACCTCCTCCAGGCAGCCCTCAACATCGAGGACGGCATCGACGGACTGCGCTACAACAAGGTCATCGTGGCGACGGATGCCGATGTGGACGGGATGCACATCCGCCTGCTGATGATTACGTTCTTCCTCCAGTTCTTCCCCGACCTCATCAAGAAGGGACACGTCTACATCCTGCAGACTCCCCTCTTCCGCGTACGCAACAAGGTCAAGCGCCCGGGGAAGGGAAAGCCGGAGTTCGAGACCATCTACTGCTACTCGGAAGAGGAGCGCGTGGCTGCCATCCGCAAGCTCAGCCCGAACCCGGAGATTACGCGATTCAAGGGTCTCGGCGAGATTTCGCCCGACGAGTTCAAGCACTTCATCGGCAAGGACATGCGTCTGGAACAAGTCACCCTGCGCAAGACCGACACCGTGAAGGAACTGCTGGAGTTCTACATGGGCAAGAACACCATGGAACGACAGAACTTCATCATCAACAACCTCGTGGTGGAGGAAGACGTCGCGAATGATTGAACCGGAAACAACGAACCGTGCAGGGGCGGACCACCGGTCCGCATCCCGCATCCCCATCAGCTAACAGACCCAACCGTATGAAAAGAGCCATCTTCCCGGGCACGTTCGACCCGTTTACCATCGGACACTACTCCGTCGTACGCCGTGCACTCACCTTCATGGACGAGGTGGTCATCGGCATCGGCATCAACGAGAACAAACGCACGTGGTTCACCATGGAGAAGCGCATCGACATGATACGCGACCTTTACCGCGACGAGCCGCGCGTGCAGGTGGAGGCCTACAGCGACCTGACCATCGACTTCGCCCGCCGAATGGGGGCATGCTTCATCGTCCGCGGCATCCGCACGGTGAAGGATTTCGAATACGAGGAGACCATCGCCGACATCAACCGGCAGCTCTCCGGCATCGAGACCATCCTGCTGTTCACCGAGCCCGAGCTGACCAGCATCAGCTCCAGCGTCGTGCGCGAACTGCTCAGCTTCGGCAAGGACGTCAGCCGCTTCCTCCCCGAAGGCATGAAACTATGACCGAAGGCGGTACGGTCGGTTGCCTGCCCTGCCGGTAACCCGACGACCCGTCCGCCGGACCCTATGATAAAGAAAGAAACAGACAAGAAGATTACCATGAACAGAGCGCAAGCTCGCCAACTGCCTCCGGGCGGTTGTTAAAAACCAAACAAACTATGAGAAAGCTTTTATCACTCTGCCTGCTGTGGCTCGCCATCGGCGCACAGGCCCAGCAGCAACAACCGGAAGACTTTTCAGCAGCCCGCAAGCTGCAGATAGCCGAGTTCGCCATCCAGCAGCTCTATGTCGACCCGGTGAACGAAGACAAGCTCGTGGAGAGCGCCATCATCGAGATGCTCCGTCAGCTCGACCCGCACTCCACCTACGCCAACGCGGAAGAGGTGAAACGCCTCAACGAACCCTTGGAGGGCAACTTCGAGGGCATAGGCATCCAGTTCAACATGAACGAGGACACGCTGATGGTCATCCAGGTCATCCCTGACGGACCTTCGGAGAAGGCAGGCCTGCTGCCGGGCGACCGCATCATCTCCGTCAACGACACCGCCATCGCCGGCGTGAAGATGAAGAACGAGGCCATCGTACGCCGCCTCCGCGGACCGAAGGGCAGCCAGGTCAACCTCGGTGTGGTACGCCGCGGCATCGCCGAGACGCTGCACTTCACCGTGACACGCGACAAGATTCCCGTCCATAGCATCGACGCCGTATACATGTACCCCAACCACGTCGGCTACGTGCGCATCAACAACTTCGGCGCAACGACCGTCGACGAGTTCATGGACGCCCTCAAGCGTCTGAAGAAGCAGGGCATGCGCGACCTCGTGCTCGACCTGCAAGGCAACGGAGGCGGCTACCTGAATGCTGCCGTAGGCCTCGCCAACCAGTTCCTGGAGCGCGACGAGATGATCGTCTACACCGAGGGACGCCGCTCCCCGCGCAACGAGTTCCGCGCCCTGGGCAACGGACAGATGCGCACGGGCAAGCTGATTGTCCTCGTCGATGAGTTCACGGCTTCGGCTGCCGAGATTGTCACGGGTTCCGTGCAGGACTGGGACCGTGCCCTCGTGGTCGGCAGACGCTCCTTCGGCAAGGGACTCGTGCAACGCCCCGTCGACCTGCCTGACGGCTCCATGATACGGCTCACCATCGCACGCTACTACACGCCCTCGGGACGCTGCATCCAGAAGCCGTACGACAATCCGGAAAACTACAACGCAGACCTCATCAACCGCTACAACCGCGGCGAGATGACCAATGCCGACAGCATCCACTTCCCCGACTCGCTGAAGTGCACCACGCTGAAGCTCGGCCGCACCGTCTATGGTGGCGGAGGCATCATGCCGGACTACTTCGTCCCCATCGACACGACCCGCTCGTCGGACTACCACCGTCAGCTGCTGGCAAAGGGCGCCATCATCAAGGCTACGCTCCAGTATGTCGACGGACACCGCAATGAGCTACAGAAGACCTACAAGAAGTTCGCTGACTTCGACCGCTCGTTCACCGTTCCCGAGTCGCTGCGCCAGGCGCTCATAGCCGACGGCAACGAGGTGGGCGCCAAGTATGACGAGGCTGGCTACCAGAAGGCGAAAGCACTCATCGACCTCCAGCTCAAGGCACTCATCGCCCGCGACATCTGGGGCATGAGCGAGTACTACCAGGTCGTCAACCACTCCGAACCCACCGTGCAGAAGGCACTGGAACTGATGGCAGCACCTGACTTCAACGCCCTGCTGCGCAAGAAGTAGGCAGCCTGACAGACAGATACGGGACAGCCCGCGCCTTCTCCCTCCGCCCCGACAGCCTGATGCTGCCGGCAGCTCGGGGGAGAAGACGCGGGCTGTCTCTTTTCAAGTACCGACGTCCGGGGAGTCATCCTCCGCAGGCGCTCAGCAGTCCACGCGGTAGACCTCCCGGTAGATGCCCTTCCGTACGTCCTCCAGGGCAGGCAGTTCTGCCGACGCATCGCCTGCCACCATGAGATAGAGCGGCAGTGATGCGCCACCGGTGCGGTAGGGGGGCTGCACGTAGTCCTTGTCGCAGATGCGGAAGCCCTGCCGTTCGTAGAACGCCACGCGCCGACGCGTCAGTTCGTCCTCCGGCACCTCGACTTCCAGCACCAGCGGACGGTCGAGCTCTGCCAGCAGGTGCTGCATCACCCGCGAACCATAGCCTCCGTTGCGCAACGTGGGGTCGATGGCAAAGTGCTCCGCGTAGTAGAAGCCGTCCAGCTCCCACACGGTGATGAAGCCCAAGGGACGCTCGTCGTCGTCCTCCGTGAGCAGGTAACAACGGAAACGGGCGTTCCCGTCCACATTGAGGCGTTGCGCCTCCACCGGGCGACGTTCGCTCTCGGGGAACGCCGCCAGAAACAGCTCCTCCACAAAGGGATAGTGGGGATGTGTCGTCTTGATAGCAGTCAGTCTCATGTCTGTATGTTGGATGATGGTTAGGCTTCCTGGAGCAGCTCACGCGCCTTCGCCAGGGCCTCGTTGATGTTGCCGCAGATGTTTTCCTTCCCCAGCAGGTCGTAGAACCCGGCTTTCTCCAGCGTGGCATGCACGCGGGGGTTGACTCCGGAGAGCACGATGGTGATGCCTTCGCGCTGGCTGATGCGGCAGAGGTTCGTCAGGTTATGGATACCCGTGGAATCGATGAAGGGCACCTTGCGCATGCGGATGATGCGCACTTTCGGACGGTCGCCGATGCGTATCATCTCTTCCTCGAACTTGTTGGCGATGCCGAAGAAGTAGGGTCCGTTTATTTCATACACTTCCACGCGGGCAGGGATGACGAGGTGTTCCTCGTGCAGCTCGATGTCCGACTCACTGTTCGGGTCGATGTCGTCGGTCAGTACGGAGATTTGTGTGCTCTCAGCCATACGCCGCATGAAGAGGAGGCACGCCATGAGCAGCCCGACCTCGATGGCGACTGTGAGGTCGAACACCACGGTGAGGAAGAAGGTGACCAGCAGGACGCCGACGTCGGACTTCGGGTTGTTGAGCAGTTCCTTGAACGTGCGCCAGCCGCTCATGTTGTAGGAGACGACGACCAGTACGCCAGCCAGGCACGCCATGGGAATGTACTGCGCCAGCGGCATGAGGAAGAGGAAGATGAGCAGGAGCACCACTGCGTGCACGATGCCGGCCACAGGCGTACGTCCGCCGTTGTTGATGTTCGTCATCGTGCGGGCGATGGCTCCCGTGGCAGGGATACCGCCGAAGATGGGCGAGAACAGGTTGGCGATGCCCTGACCGACCAGTTCCTGGTTGGAGTTATGCTTGTCACCGATGACGCCGTCCGCCACCGTGGCGGAGAGCAGCGACTCGATGGCTCCGAGGATGGCAATGGTGATGGCTGGCGAGATGAGGTCCTTGACGGTCTCCCATGTGAGTACCGGCACATTGGCGTCGGGCAGCTGGGAGTTGATGCTGAAGCGGTCGCCGATGGTTGCCACACTGTCGACCCCGGCATAAGTCTTCAGGAGCCACACCGCCACCGTCATGACCACGATGGCAACGAGCGAACCGGGTATCTTCTTCGAGAAGCGGGGCGTCAGGGCGATGATGACCACGCTGAGCACACTCACAAGTGTCGACCACAGGTCAATGGTATGGAAATGGTGGGCATAGACCACCCACTTGGAGACGAAGTCGCCCGGCACCTCGTCGATGCTCAGCCCGAAGAGGTCCTTCACCTGCGTGGTGAAGATGGTCAGCGCGATACCGCTCGTAAAACCCACCACGATGGGATAAGGGATGTACCGGATGATGGTCCCCAGACGGAACAGCCCCAGCAGGATGAGGAACACGCCCGCCATGAACGTGGCGACCATCAGTCCGCTTTCGCCGTACTGTGCAATGATGCCGTAGACAATGACGATGAACGCTCCCGTCGGTCCGCCAATCTGCACCCGGCTGCCCCCGAAAC
The DNA here is from genome assembly GCF_900291465.1 of Bacteroides sp. Marseille-P3684. GTDB lineage: Bacteria > Bacteroidota > Bacteroidia > Bacteroidales > Bacteroidaceae > Phocaeicola_A. The sequence continues at coordinate 620,926 of NZ_LT985808.1, read as the reverse complement.
ACGACACGAGGAAACCGGCGACAATAGCGGTGATGATTCCTTTCTCAGGCGACACGCCCGACGCGATACCGAATGCGATAGCAAGCGGCAGAGCCACAATGCCGACAATGACTCCCGCCATGATGTCGGCCGTCAGCGAAGTCTTCGAGTAGCCTTTGAGCGTAGAGAAGAGCTTCGGCTTGAATTCAAATGTTTTCATCTTCTTGATTGATGTTCGGTGTTTGTGCATTTCATTAAAAGAGCGGCAAAATTAGTATTTATTAATAGGTACTGCAACTTTCCTGCAACTTATTGCCCCTATCTTTGGACCTTCAAAAACGAAAGAGAACAGGTGGAAAAGGATTTATCGGCTCAAGGGGAAGCTATCATCCTGACGAACAGCAAGCAATTCCGGCATCTCTACGAGAAGTATTACAGCCAGCTGAAATACTTCGGCATGCACTATGTGCCGGACGAGGAGGTCGTATCCGACGCCTTGCAGGACGTGTGGCTCCGCCTGTGGGAACGCCGGGAGACATTCCGCAACGAGACCGTCTTCAAGACCTACCTGTTCCGCGCCTTCCACAATACCCTCCTCAACCGCATCAAACGTCAGTCTGTCGAACAGGAATTTGTCAACCGCGAGATGCTCTCGGGCGAACCGCTGGAGGACGACATCAGCTCCCGGATGATCGAGGCGGAAGTCTACCAGATGGTCAATGACGCCTTTGAGGAACTGTCCACCCCCTGCCGCCGCGTCTACTCTGCCAGCCTGGAAGGAAAGTCTCAGAAAGAAATCGCCGCCCAGTACGACATCACCATCAACACCGTCAAAAAGCACATCAACAACGCCAACCACTACCTGAGAGACCGCCTCCGCCGCTTCCTCGGACTGCCGGAGAAGGGGGAGGAAACATAAAGACACGAAGACACAGAGTCGCTGTCAAGGGACTGAGTCCCGGTCTATTCCTCTGTGTCTTCGTGTCCTTGTGTTCTACAACGAATCACTCGTCAAACTTCTGACGCCCACCCCTTCCGTTTCTGAAGGAGAACGTACAGAAGCTTTTACCGCTTCTTCCGCCAAGCCCAGCCTTCCTCGCTGAAGTCGGGCTCCTCGTCCTGCCAGGGGCGGTCCTTGTCGAAGAACTGCTTCCAGTCATCCTTCTTCTTGGGGCCGCGTGCCTCGGTATAGCCCCGCTCGGCACGGCTCGGCTTGTCCTTCTTCGCCTTCCTGGAGGCCTCGGGCTTTGCCGACGTCTTTCCCGGACGGTCGTCGCGCCGCTCCGTGCGGCAGTTGCCACGTGATGCCGACGGGCGGTGTGCGTCCTCACTGCCGGCAGCCTCGTCGGCAACCTCGACTACCACCTTGCGACCATCGACCTTCACCTTGTTGAGTGCGCGGACGATGGTCTCCGCCTGACGCTCGTCGACCTCGAAGAAGGAGAAGTTCTTCATCAGGTCGATGCGACCGATGTTCACCTTCTTGCCGCGCACGTTGCGGTTCACCAAGTCGATGATCTGGGCGGCGTAGAAGTTGTCCGTCTTGCCCAGGTTCAGGAAGAGGCGGACGTAGCCTTCCTCGGCACGGCGTGCCGTCCCGCCCTTGCGTTCGCCCCGCGCCTCCTTGCCGTCACGGCCGCGACGTTCCGCCACGGACTCGATTTCAGGTGCGTTGCGGTAGTACTCCAGGAAGCGGTTGAACTCCAGCGAGACCATCCTCTTGATGATGTCCTCCTTCTCCAGCCAGTCCAGCTTGCGGTAGATGTCCGGCAGGAAGTCGGCGATTTCCTCCTCGTTGACTTTCACCTTTTCGATATCGTCGATGACCTTGATGAGCTGTTTCTCGCAGATTTGCTTGCCGGTGGGCATCTCTCCCGCCACAAACTTCTTGTTGATTATCTTCTCGATTTCGCGCATGCGTCCCTTCTCGCGCAGGTTCATGATGGCGATGGACGTACCCGTCTTTCCGGCGCGTCCCGTACGTCCGCTGCGGTGGGTATAGCTCTCGGTGTCGTCGGGCAGTCCGTAGTGGATGACATGCGTCAGGTCGTCCACGTCGAGTCCGCGGGCAGCCACGTCGGTGGCGACGAGCAGCTGCAGGTGACGCTGACGGAACTTCTGCATCACCAGGTCACGCTGCTGTTGCGACAACTCGCCGTGCAGGGAGTCGGCATTGTAGCCGTCCTGGATGAGCTTGTCGGCTATCTCCTGTGTCTCCTTGCGGGTGCGGCAGAAGATGATGCCGTAGATTTGCGGGTAGTAGTCGACGATACGTTTCAGGGCGAGATACTTGTCCTTCGCATGCACCATATAATACAGGTGGTTCACGTTCTTGTTGCCTTCGTTCCGTGTGCCGATGGTGATTTCCTTCGGGTCTCGGAGGTAATTCTTGGCGATACGCGCTATCTCGGGACTCATCGTGGCGGAGAAGAGGAGCGTGTTGCGGTCCTCGGGCACATCCGCCAGGATGGCGTTGATGCTGTCGGTGAACCCCATGTTGAGCATCTCGTCCGCCTCGTCCATCACCACGTCGCGGATGGTGCCGAGCTTCACGGTGCCACGCTCCATGAGGTCCAGCAGACGGCCCGGGGTCGCCACGATGATGTGTACCCCCTTCTTGAGGTTGCGTATCTGGCTCTCTATCGACGAGCCGCCGTAGACGGGCAGCACACGCAGGCCGTCCACGTATTTTGAATAGTCAGTGAGGTCGCCTGCTATCTGGAGGCACAGCTCACGGGTGGGACACAGGACCAGTGCCTGGGGCACGCGGTTCTTAACTTCGATTTTCTGGATCAGCGGCAGTCCGAAGGCAGCCGTCTTTCCCGTTCCAGTTTGGGCTAGAGCTACAACGTCATTCCCGTTTCCCAGCAGATAAGGGATTACTTCTTCTTGGACGGGCATGGGATTCTCATACCCCAGCTCCGTGATGGCTCTCAGTATCTCCTCGGAAACACCTAACTCTTGAAATGTCTTCATCTATGTTCTTTGTTATACGGGCGCAAAGATACGACGATTTCACGCAGCTTCCGGCATGAACGGGACTGTATTTGAAGGCGGAAGACCTGATTTCCGGGAAATGTCCGTCCGGTGATGCGAAAAAACAGGACACACGGACACCCTCCGACGGGTCGGCAAGGGGTGTAAAACGCAGACGCAAGAACAGACACCACACCCTGTTTGTCAGCACGTTAGAGTAAAACTATTTCAGGCCTTCGTACGGACGTGTCCGCAGCTTCGTACGGGCCCGTCCGTAGCGTCGTGCGGACGCGTCCGTACGAGCGTGGCGACGCGTCCGTACGAACGTAGAGACGGAGGCCTGAAAAGAGAGAGGCGATAAATATTTACACGTTGTCATGAATTCAGAAGACACCCACGTCCCCTTCCGCCGGAGGAGCCTTCCGTCCGACAACCCCCAACCTCCACGGACAGAACGGCCTGCGACGGGTGAGCGGCACGTTAAAAGGCGAAGGTGCAACATACGTCCGCCTTTTTGAGATGATTTTACTCCCTACCCACTAGTTTTTTAACATACCTTCGCAGCGTCATACAAACACAAAGAACCTGGGAAGAAAAGCACATTAACAAAGCACAAGAACTGAAAGATAAAGACATGCCCCGTACAAGTCGACAGACATTGTGCCTCCCTGATGTACTTTCACTCCACCGTCTACACGGAACTTGAACTTTAGATAGAATATACTTTTGTTTAACTTTAAAATCCCTAGTAAGATGAAAACCAAACGTATTGGAGGCATTGCGTTCCTGTCAGTGGTTCTTCTCGCCGCCTCGTGTGCACGAGGAGTCGATGACGAGAGCTTCAGTGGCGGCGTGACGAACACGCAGCTGGAATCGCCGACCATCGACGAGGCATCATTCAGCATCCTCACCAACCCCGACGGAACGGAAAGTGTCAAGGTTTCCTGGCCGGTTATCTACGGAGCCGGCGGCTATCTCTGCAACATCGAATGTATTGAGAACCCGGAGGACGAGTCTGTGACTTCGGAAAATCCCCTCACCGTTATTCAGGACAGCATCGTGGACGGCTGCTCCGTGGCCTTCGCCAAGATAGAAGACGCCGTCTACAACATCAGCCTGCAGACATTGGGCAACGACAAGCTCAACAACGCCGGAGCTGCATCGGCTACGGTCTACAAGTACTCCGCCCTCGTGCCGGCAACGACCATCCCCGTGGGCACGGACATTGCCGAATACATCAACGCCAACCTGAAGGACAGCGAGAAGGAACAGGGCTTCGCGCTTGAAGCAGGCGAGACCTACACGCTCAACGGCAAAGTTGACTTCCGCCTGAACCAGATCACCCTGCGCAGCACCGAGAAGGGCGGCACACACCCGCGCGTCATCGTCGGACCGGAAGGAGCGCTCGTGACACAGGCAGGACTGAAGGTGAAGTTCATCGACTTCGACTGTACGAGTGCCACCCAGACGGGTCTCCTCATGCTGAGCGACACGCCTGACGCTTCCATCTCAACCGAGAGCCTGGGTTACAAGGCGAACGGAGCCAACCAGAACGGCTATGTCATCAACAAGCCGGTCATCTTCCAGGAGTGCAACATCAAGAACCTGCCGAACAGCCTCATCTATGGCAACAAGCAGCCGTGGAGCCTCCGCGACTTCCGCATCACCGACTGCCTGATTCAGCTGAACAACGAGGGGTCCAACTCGTTCATCAACCTCTACGGCGGCGGCAACGGACTGGTGAAGGACATGACCATCGAGAACAACACAATCTGGAACCTTGTGAAGAACAGTTCTGCCTACTTCATCCGCTACTCCAACTCCAGCAACGCCCAACCGAAGAAGATTTTCGGCAACAACGACAACTCGTCGACGCACAACATCCGCTACAACACCTTCTGCAAGACATTCTCCAACAAGGACTTCGGAAACAACATGCCGAACACGAACACCGTCGTGCTGAACACGCAGTACAACATCTTCTACGACGTCTTCCGCATCTACCAGTACCTGCAGAACAACTGTGAACGCCACACACCGGGCAACACCATCTGGGGCGTGGACGGCGGAACACCGAACGGCAACGACACCGGCGGCCGTAAGGACAGCGACGGCAACCCGTATGCAACCCTCGAAGACCCTGCCTTTGCCGGAACGTTCCTCCAGGCCATCAACCTCGACGACCAGGAAAAGGGCGGCGTGAACTTCACACCGACGGCTCCTGTCGCCACTCAGAACCAGGCAGGCGACCCGCGCTGGTATAAGTAATCAAACAGGTTGACAGGCGGACGGGGGGAAGCGGACGCCAACGGACTCCCCGCCTCCACAGGCTTGCCAACCCACCCAGTCAAAACAAACTAAGCATTGAATCAATGGAATACAACAAGATATTAAAGGTAGGTCTTGGTGCATTGATGACCGTCGGCACATTTACGTCGGCATTTGCCCAAGCACAAATCACATTCACGGGTACGGTCGTCGACGAGACCGACATCCCCATCATCGGTGCTGCCGTACGCATCGCCGGACAGACCCAGGGCGGCACCATCACCGACCTCGACGGTAAGTTCACCATCAAAGTTCCCCAGGGCGGAGCCGTGGAAATCTCCTACATCGGTTACTCCACCCTGCGCGTCACCGACTTCTCACAGGTGAAAATCGTGATGAAGGAGGACACCCAGCAACTCGACGAAGTGGTTGTCGTGGGTTACGGCGTGCAGAAGAAGGCCCACCTGACGGGTGCCATCTCCACCGTCCCGATGGATGAAATCCAGGACCTCGTGGGCGGCGACCTCGCCAGCTCGCTGAGCGGACTTGTCAACGGTTTGAGCGTGAGCGGCGGCGACGCACGTCCGGGAGCTCCCGCCCGTCTGTCCATCCGTGGCTCGGGCGACGTGAGTGCCCTCGGTTCGACCGCACAGGAACCGTTGTTCGTCATCGACGGCTTCATCTACCCGAACGACGTGAAGGTGGGTAACACCATGCAGAACCTCGGCTCGGAGACGTTCAACAACCTCGACCCGAGCATGATTGAAAGTATCTCCGTCCTCAAGGACGCCGCCGCAGCCGTCTATGGTGCACGTGCTGCCAACGGTGTCGTCCTCGTCACCACGAAGCGTGGCAAGATGGGCGCCCCGCAGATTTCCTACAGCGGCTCGTTCGGTATCACCGACGCCGTCGGCCATGCCAAGATGCTGAACTCCTATGAGTACGGCCGTCTGTGGAACGCCGTGAAGGCTGCCGACCCCCTCAAGACCGACCTCAACCCCCAACTCGACCTCTTCCAGGCCGACGAGCTTGCCGCCATGCGCGGACTCAACTACAACCTGCTCGACAAGTACTGGGAGACCGGCATCACGCAGAAGCACAGTGTGAACCTGAGTGGTGCGTCGGAGAAGGCCAACTACTACGCAGGCATCTCCTACTTCGACCAGGAAGGTAACCTCGGGAAGCTCGACTACGACCGCTGGAACTTCCGCGCCGGTGTCGACCTGCAGATAGCCAAGGGCTTCAAGGCAAGCTTGCAGGTGTCCGGCGACTATGGCAAGAAGACCAACCCGCTCGTGAAAGTCGGCGGAACAGACTCGGAGAATGACTACCGCCGCCTGCTCTACCGTCCGCGTTACATCCCTGAATATGTCAACGGACTGCCCATCGCCGCCTACGGCATCAGCAACGAGAAGAAGGGCGACGACCAGGTCTACCACTTCGACGTGCTCCAGAACAACGGCGACTACAGCAGCTCCATGAGCCAGAACCTGACCATCAACAGCAGCCTCGAGTACGACTTCAGCCACATCGACTTCCTCAAGGGACTGAACGTGCGCTTCTCCTACGCCAAGAGCATCAGCACCAACAAGAACAACCAGTACGGTACGGAGTACAACCTCTATCAGATGTCACGCCGCTCCGGTAGCGGACAGCACCTGTACACTCCCATCGTAGGCCAGGAGGCTGAATACGAAGCGCTGATGGACGAGAACAACTTCATCCTCGCCAACGGCGGAAACTCGGTAGACAACGGCGACATGCTCTCCCGTACGATGGACCGCACCGACAACTACCAGATGAACCTTACCCTCTCCTACTCGCGCGACTTCGGCGACCACCACGTGAGCGCCCTCTTCTCCATCGAAAAGTCGGAGACCGAGAGCGAGTGGATGACCGGACAGGTGACCGACCCGTATGAATTCACCACGGGACAGTCGAACTCCGTGGGTATGGACAGCGATATGACCACCAACTGGACGCGCGCCGAATCAGGAACGTTGTCCTACATCGGGCGCATCAACTACGCCTACAACGACCGCTACCTGTTGGAGTTCCTGCTCCGCTCGGACGCCTCGACCAAGTTTGCCCCCGAGAACTACTGGGGTACCTTCCCGTCGGTATCCGCCGGTTGGGTGATGTCAGAGGAAGGCTGGTTCAAGGACCACGTGAAGTTCATCGACTACCTGAAGCTCCGCGCCTCGTTCGGTCTGACCGGTCGTGACAACACCACGCCGTGGCAGTGGATGCAGACCTACGGCATGGACCTCGACAAGGGTCCGGTCATCGGCACGGGCACAGGCAACAACGCCGGTACACACATCTCACTGAACAAGAACAACTCCGCCGTGAACCGCGACGCCCACTGGGACAAGACCTACAAGGCGAACGTCGGCCTCGACTTCAACGTGCTCGACAACCGCCTCGCCTTCAACATCGACGGCTACTATGAGTGGAACCGCGAGATGCTGACGAAGTACTCGGCTTCCGTCCCCGGTACCGTCGGTACGCATTCGGCGAAGGTGAACTACGGTAAGCTGGACAGCTACGGTGTCGAGGTGGGCATCACCTGGCGCGACAACATCGGCAAGGATTTCAAATACAAAATCGGCTTGAACACGGGCTACACCGACAACAAGGTGCTCCTCATGGACTGGGCGACCGACTACCTCTTCCGCAGCATTCAGGAAGGCGACCGCACCGACCAGGGTACGTGGGGTATGCAGTGTCTGGGCATGTTCCGCAGCTTCCAGGAGATTGACGAATACTTCGCCAAGTACAACATCACCTCCTACATGGGTATGTCCAAGGACGAAGTCCGTCCGGGTATGCTCATCTACAAGGACGTCCGCGGACCTTTGCAGGAGGACGGCACCTACGCCGGTCCTGACGGCATCGTCGACAAGGACAACGACCAAGTGGAACTCTCCCACCGCGGCAACCCCTACGGCGTGACCGCCAACCTGAGCGCCGACTGGAAAGGCTTCTCCATCAGCGCACAGCTCGGTGCCAGCTGGGGCGGCTACAGCATCGTCCCCACTTCCGCCCTCAAGGCTGAAGGCGACCTGGAATACTCCAACATGCCGTCGTTCTGGAACGTGGACAACATGTACTCCTATCAGGATGTCTACGACGCTTCGGGCAACCTCGTCGTGGCAGAGAACCGCGATGCCAAGTATCCGAACCTCGCCTACTCCAGCGTGAACAGCGTGGCTTCGACCTTCTGGCGCATCAGCAGCACACGCATCAGCCTCAACCGCCTGACACTCGCCTACGCACTGCCGTCGAGCGTCACCAAGATGCTCGGCATCCAGAGCTGCCGCTTCAACGTGACGGGACAGAATCTGTTGAGCCTCTACAACCCCTATCCTGACAACTTCATGGACCCGATGAGCAGCTTCGACAGCTATCCCTCGCTGCGCAAGTTCACCGTGGGTATCAACATCTCATTCTAAAAACACATTAACCGAACGACAATGAAAAGAACAACGATAAAACTATTTGCCCTTGCCCTGACCGCCTCTGCCGCCCTCACAGCGTGCAGCGACCAGTTCCTTCAGGACAAGAAGAACTACGACCAGGTGAGCGAGGACGTCTACAACTACGTCAGCGGAGCCACCGGACGTGTGAGCGACATCTACTGGTTCTGCCAGCCGACACTGGACGGTCCCAACTGGAAGTATCCCTCCAGCGGCTCTGCCGACCTGCTCTCGAAGTGTACGGAGGAGTACAGCGGCTTCGACAAGTTCAACGACCCGCAAAACGAGCTGACCTACCTCAGCGGTGCGAACACCGTGCCCGACTACTTCCAGAACCAGTCGAACAACATCCGCGAGTCCGTTTGGGGACGCATCCGCAACTGTAACGACGTCATCCGCGGACTGACGAACGGCAACATCCCCCAGGAGGACAAGGACCAGCTCCTCGGGCAAGTCTACTTCTGGCGTGCATGGTGCTACTACAACCTCGTGAAGTGGTACGGCGGTGTGCCCATCATCACCGAGGTGCAGGACCCCGTGGCTGACTCACAGACGCCGCGTTCGTCGACAAAGGCAACCATCGACTTCATCGTCTCCGACCTCGACCTGGCAGCCGAACTGCTGACGCCCGCCACAGCCAACGGCGGATGGGAAGACTCCAACTACGGACGTGTGACCACCGGTACGGCACTCGCGCTGAAGGGACGTCTGCTCCTGCTCTGGGCAAGCCCGCTCTTCAACCGTGCCAACGACCAGCAACGCTGGCAGGACGCCTACACCTTCATGAAGGAGGCACTGCCCGTCATCGAAGGCTGCGGCTACGGCTATGAGGAGACAACCTACGAGACCAATGCAGCCAACTGGGCACGCATCTTCAGCCCGGCAGGCAACAAGCGGAGCAAGGAAGCCGTCCTCGTGACGCTCTACAACACCATCACCCCCGGCGGCGTGCCCGACCATGCACGCAACAATGCCTGGGAGAGCGGCATCCGTCCGTCAAACGCACAAGGTGGAGGCGGCAAGACCCCGTCGGAAATGATTATCAGCATGTTCCCCATGGCGGACGGCAAGCGTCCGAGCAGCAGCACCTACAGCAAGCTCAGTCCGTCGGTCTATGCCTACGAACAGAACGCACCGTTCATGAACCGCGACCCGCGCTTCTACCGCACCTTCGCCTTCCCGGGCGTACGCTGGGCCTTCGCCAACGACCCGCGTAACGACGACAACATGTACCCCTACAACGGTCCGGACTACGTGCTGTGGAACTACGTATGGTACGCTTCCGCTGAAGACCGCGACAACGTGGAGTCGGGCACAAACTTCGGTCCCGACGGCCTGATGGGCAATGCCAAGGGCATCTACGTGCGCAAGCGTTCGGATGACTACGACGTCAACAACAGCCCGCTCTATGAGTGGAGCGACGACCGCCACTTCGGCCGTTCGGCAGCTCCGTGGATGGAACTGCGCTACACCGAGGTGAAGCTCAACCTGGCTGAAGCTGCCTGCGGTGCAGGACACATGGACGAGGCCGTGGAAATCCTGAAGGAAATCCGCCGCCGTGTGGGCTACACGGGCGACTGCGGACTGGACGCTACGCTGAGCAGCGACCAGGCTGCCTGTATGTCGGCTGTGCTCTATGAGCGCCAGATCGAGCTTGCCTTCGAGGGCAAACGTTTCGACGACATGCGTCGCTGGATGCTGTTCGACGGCGGTACGGGTACCGTGGATGGTGCTCCGTCAACCTGGAAGCTCACCGGATGGAACGGCAACACCTGCACCTGGCTGGGCTATCGCGCCATGAACGGCCAACGTCGTGAGAACATGGAGTTCCGCGTCAGCAACGACTACAACGACGGCTTGGGCGGACGTGACTATCCGAACGGCGACAGCTACGTGGGCGACAACAACCCCGACCCGCTCTGCGGCATTGCTTATGGTACAGACGGAACAGTGAGCTCGGGCGAACGTGCCGCAGCCGTGATGGACTTGCGCCAACCGGTTGCCGACCAGCAGGAGGCGCTGAAGGCTTTCTATACGAAATACCTGACGTATAAGAAGAAGAAGGGCGACTCATACGACTCGAACCACAGCGAGCTTTACTTCCAATACCAACCGAACTACTACTTCCTGGGCTTGACACAGAGTGCCATGAGCCAGAACCCCGCTGTGGAACAGACCATCGGTTGGGGAGACCACAATCATGGTGGTGACGACGGAACATTCGACCCGCTGGCTGAATGACCTTCTTGACCGTCAACGGGCTTCGGCCCGACCACGATAAACACAAGAGGAATCTTGTGCTTTGTTAAAACAAAAGTTTATAATAGAATAGACCTGTCTGTGAAGATGGGTCTATTTTTTTGTGCGTGCGGGCAGAGGCGGCGGCTTCTCCTCCCTCTCCCCCTTGCAGATATTCCGCTGAAATGCGTATCTTTGTCCCCGGAAGCTCCCCGGAGCCCGTACACACAAACACATCACACAACCCTATGGAATTTATCATCGACTTCCTCCTCCACATCGACCAGCACATGGTCGAGATGGTGCGCGACTACCATGAGTGGACCTACGCCATCCTGTTCCTCATCATCTTCTGCGAGACCGGACTCGTGGTCACCCCTTTCCTCCCGGGAGACTCCCTCCTCTTCGTCGGCGGAGCCATTGCCGCCCAGCCTAACATGCCGCTGAGCGTGCACCTGCTGGCACTCGTGCTCTTTGCCGCCGCCGTGCTGGGCGACTCGTGCAACTACGCCATCGGGCACTTCTTCGGCAAGAAGCTCTTCAGCAACCCGGACTCCAAAATCTTCAAGCAGAGCTATCTCGACAAGACACATGAGTTCTATAAGAAGTATGGTGGAAAGACCATCATCCTCGCCCGCTTCGTCCCCATTGTCCGCACCTTTGCTCCTTTCGTGGCAGGCATGGGACGGATGCACTACACCTACTTCATGCTCTACAACCTCACGGGAGGCCTTCTCTGGGTCGCCTCGTTCCTCTATGCGGGCTATCTCTTCGGCAACCAGCCGTTCATCCAGGAGAACCTGAAGCTGGTCATCGTCGCCATCATCATCATCTCCCTCATCCCCGGCATTGTGGAGTATCTGCGTGCCCGACGGAAGGGGTAAGCCCCGGTTTGCTGTTGCCAAAAGGAACGGTCTTTACGATGGAAAGCTGATACTCAATAAATGATGCCCCTATGATGTAGGTCGTCATAACGTTTGATGCTGTCCATCATGATGTAGGTGTTCAGTTCGTCTGCAGAAATGAATCCTGGTGTAGGTACAAAGGGAGAACGCAGACGGGCATCCGCCTCACGGACTTGCAGCACATTCCTCCAATCATGCTTGATCAGCCAGAAGTGTCCCTTCCGTATGAGCTGTTCATCGACGTGGACGGGAGGCAGACTGTCATGCCGGACACAGACGTCCTCCAATCCCGAATACACACTGACGACCGTTCCGTCGAAGGTGGATGCCTTTATGCATGCAGGAACGGTTGACAAGGGAGATTCACCACTGTAGAGCAGAGCAAAGAATACCCGTGCGCCACAGACCTTGTTGATGTGCAGTTCCGTATAAGTGGCAGGATAGCGTGCCGTGAATGAGTCTACAACCGCCTCTATCGACGGGTGGAAGGACTGCTGGAACGTGTATATCGGTTGAGGCTCCTTTTCGGGGACAGGTCTGCACGAGACGGTTATCGCCAGCAGCAGGAGCAGGCATGTTTTCAGAAGGTCAGTCAGTCGTTTCATCATCGTCAGGTTGCCATACGTTCATACGATGTTCAGTAAAGGGATAGATATCTGCCTCTCTCCAGTCCCGGAAGAAGTGTAGACTGTCGTCATAGACATAGATGAGACAGAAGGCTTCCCTGCGTGCCGTTGGGTAGTAGTCGCCTTTTTCAGGCAGTAGAGAGTCTGCACGGGGGACGAGGAACATTTCCGCTCCGCTGTAGACGTTAACAGACATATTTCCGCTTTTGTATACAGTCAGCGGATGCAGTTCATAGCATGCGCGTTCTTCTTCCATCCGCATTGTGACCGTCCCTTGCAGTGCCAGTTGCAAGGTATCTTCGTCAATCTTGTTGATGAAGATGTCATAGTTCAGGTTAGGATGTTGTGCGACGAAAGAGTCGATGAGTTGTGCCAGCCAGGGTGCAAAGCTGTAGGTGGAATCGGACATGGCATACCCCTGCGCCCTCGTCAGGAGGGGACTGTCGGATGGCATCCGGTGGCATGCGGACGTACCAAACAACAGAAGGCACAGGCTGCAGAAGATGTGAAATGTTTTCATTCGGTCAAATTTAGACGATTGTATGTGAACAACAAAGCTTTTCGGGAATCTTTTTGAGAAGGCAACTGTATACAACCCGAATGTAGGGGCGAGCGGTCTGCTCGCCCGGTCCAATGCAACGTCCAATACACCGTCCAATGTGTGCAGTACAACCTTTCTATCGTTAGGGTATTGTGGGAAGATCCATCATGTCGGCTCTAGATAGATTAACCTCATATCCCCAGAATGCTCGTTGCACGTTACCATCTCTGATGAAGTAGACAACCCGCACAAGTGGATATGGTTCTCGTATAAATACCCATGAACACGAACTGATTTCTGCATAATGCAAGTCTGATACCATGAATCTTAGTTTGGGAAGAACGCCTCCGGAACTTATGAGTATTCCATACCGTAATGTATCAGCCTCACCATAGCTTACCATTCTATTATCTTTATATTTTTCCAAGACTTGTTCTTTGGTCATACCGTGGATATGCATTCCCGGATATAATATATAGTCTGGATCATATTTATAGTCTTCCCATTCTTTATATTGTTTGTATCCTTTTAACTTAGCCATTGGGTTGGATTCCAATACAATATAGGGCTCATCCAATGTATATTTTCTGTAGTCAAAGTCAGTATAGTCTTCAAATTTACGGATTTCCAGTTCTTCCTGTTCTTTCGGATTCAACTTTTCCCATCTTGCTCTTGTGGCAGAATCCGGTTTGTACACAAATGGTGGGTACAGTTGCTTCTGTCTGGACGGTTGTTCTTCAGGAACTGTCTTTTGAAAGAGCCGGCTTATCCCTATTCCTCCTGCGAGAAGGAGAAGTACGGTAGCAATGGCGAGGAAAATCGTTCTTTTTTTCATGGTTATCTTGTTTTCACCGGTTGGCTTTTATTTCTTCGCTCCTCAAATTTAGACGATTGTATGTGAACGACAAAGCTTTTCGGGAATCTTTTTGGGAAGGCAGCTGTATGCAACCTGAATGTAGGGGCGAGCGGTCTGCTCGCCCGGTCCAATACAACGTCCAATACACCGTCCAATAAATGTTCAACAACCGTTCAAACGCCTTTCGTACGGTTAATTGTTCGTCATTATGCGTGGATGTAGAGAAACAATTGGGATTGGACCATGATTGGACCGGGCGAGCAGACCGCTCGCCCCTACATTTTTGATTGGAGGAAATGACAACAGATGTTGAAGGAATCTGATACTCAACGAACGATGCCCCTTGGAGGTGGTCAGTTCGTTTGAACAACAAAGCTTTTCGGGAATCTTTTTGGGAAGGCAGCTTAAAGAAGAAAGGTTGCACTGCGACATGGTGTGCAGTACAATCTTTCTATACAGAAGCTTTGTCAGTGACATTATGACTGCTTCAAGATTTTTGCTATTTGCGTAATAACGTCTATGGGAATAGCTTCTCTTGAGGAAAAAGTCTGTTCATCAATGCAAAAAGCTATCATTTCACTACCAGAAGTGTTTTTCTCATCCTCTATGCCATGAACCGCTACTGATTGGAATCTGAAAGTGCGTACATTGTCCTTGAGGAATTTATAGTCATAATAGGTGGAAAATGTATTCTGTTTGATTATGAATACTTCACTGCCGTAGGCATTCCACAGATACATTCTTAGCAGATACCCACCAGTCAGTAGGGCAATGACACATGTTATGACAAAACCTAAGGGAACTCCCCTATCTTCAGCCACGATAAATGGAAAAATGATTATTGGAATCATTAATATGACTACTCCTATAACCAAAGGGATATAGATAAGTTTGGAGTTTGGTTGTTCATAAATCGTAAGTCGAAGTCCGTCCAAAGACTCCAGTTTGTAGTTTGGTCCATTCTTTGTTTCCATATCGTTCATTTATATCAGGGGATAATCAATGGGATATATCGTCCTATTGTTCATGGTTATCTTGTTTTAACCGTTTGGCTTAAATAAGGGGAGGGAGATAAGCGTATCTCCATCAGGAGGTGGCTTATCTTCCCCTTTCTACTATTATAACTATATTTCACAGACGCTTCATCTACCCGGATATTCTATTTTCAGATAGGGAAGCGGTATAAAATCATAATTGAACGTATCCTCATAATATTTTGCCTGATAAGGTTTTCCGTAATATAGTCGGACGCCATCGGCATTGACAACAGTGTCTTGAGGAAAGCTGATGTTATACAACTCGTGCATGTAAGTCAGGTGGAAAAGATTATGAAACCAATAGAAACCGGAATGCTGGCGCAACAAATAGGTCAGCTGGTCATTCTCTTTGCCCTCCTGCCCGTTCAGTGTGAAGTCTTCCAGATAAGTCCCATGATAGTCTATGATGTCCACGGTATGATTCCGGTAGTAGAACCGCGCTGTCATCCTGACGTCCTCATACGGGTACGGTCCCGGGGAGTTAGTCTTCACAGTCTGTATGGCTGCTGAAAGCTCATCCAGAACATGTGGAGTGGTGATAAGAGTATCGATAACCTCCGGTATTCTGTTTTCCGGAAGCCTCATATCCACCGTTTCGTTTCCTTTCGGATGGTCAGGAAGGATGGGAAGGAATGAATCTACCGGTTTGTTAATCAGTTCTTCACGCGTAAGAGATGTGAGCCCCATTATGAAACAAGTATAATACTTTACCCGTACAGAGTCAAGCTTCTTTCGTATCTTGTCTGGATGAGAGCTTTGTGTCATGTCATCCTTGGTGGGACGGGCAATGGATGTGGATGCTGGTTTACTGCATCCTTCCGTCAATAATACTGTCGTTAAGAACAGGTTTAATAAAGTTCGTATCATGATTAAAAGTGTCAGAAGTGATACTCAACGAACGATGCCCCTATGAGAGGCGTTCAGTTCGTCTGAAGAAGATGTGAAATGTTCTCATTCGGTCAAATTTAGACGATTGTATGTGAACGACAAAGCTTTTCGGGAATCTTTTTGGAGAAGGCAGCTGTATACAACCTGAATGTAGGGGCGAGCGGTCTGCTCGCCCGGTCCAATACACCGTCCAATAAATGTTCAACAACCGTTTAAACGCCTTTCGTACGGTTAATTGTTCATCATTATACGTGGATGTGGGGAAACAATTGGGATTGGACCATGATTGGACCGGGCGAGCAGACCGCTCGCCCCTACATTTTGATTGGATGAAATAACAACAGGTAACTCTATTCATCTTAATCTGGACCAATATCATACAGAAATTCAGGATAATCAATAATACATCCGCCTTGTTTCACTTGATACCCCCAGAATGATCGCAGTACCCCATTGTCATTCAAGAACAATAGCGTCCTTTCTAGGTTCGGCTCTACATGCCAGACATAGGTGTGTACCTCAGCATAATGGATCTTTGACAGCATATAGTTTACTTCTTGATCTCCATATCCTTCGTTTATGGAACACCCAAAGCGAAACGTATCGACTTCATGTGTGACAAGTTTATGCTTGGCATATTTTTGTATTAAGTCCTCCAATGTTTCCCCGTGTGTGTCCAGTCCGTCACTTAAAACATAGGTTTCCCAATATTTATGCGGTTGATCGTAGCTTTCATAGTAGTTGAGCCTACGGAGCTTGCTGTAAGGGTCCTTATCGAGGCGGATAATGGGTTCACGCATTTTCTTCGTATACTCATCCTCATAGAGTCTTAGCAAATAGGAATGGTACTTGCAATGTTCCAGTCTATTTAAGAGATCTTGCTTTATGGGGTGCAACTTTGAGCGTTTCCACTTTTCTTTCCAAGTCAGTTCTTTCGGTGGAGGTGGATATTCTCCTCCCCACGTAATCTTGTCCTCTTGACTGGGTGCAAGGGAAAAGACTGAAAGCAGCAGGATCGTTGTGCCTGCTGTCAGCATGATACTTAGCTTGTTACCTTTTTTCATAGTTATCGTTTAGCACGAGGCTGTGGTTTTACCTTCGCTCCTCAAATTTAGACGATTGTATGTGAACGACAAAGCTTTTCGGGGATCTTTTTTGGGAAGGCAGCTTAAAGAAGAAAGGTTGCACTGCGACATGGTGTGCAATACAACCTTTCTTTTTCTAAGGTATCTTGGAATTATCTATTGCGCATTTTAATGGGTTAATCTCATATCCCCAGAATGCTCGTTGCACATCGCCATCTCTAATGAAGTAGACATACCGTATGATAGGATATCGATAGCCTTGCAATCTAAAACGCCATGAACAAAAACTGATTTCTGCATAATGTAGGTCTGAGACCATGAATCCTATTTTGGGAAGATAACTTCCGGGGCTTATATGTATTCCATATCGGAATGTGTCAGCCTTGTAGCTTGTCACTTGATTGTCTTTGTATTTTTCCAAGACCTGTTCTTTGGTCATGCCGTGAATGTGCATTCCCGGATACAAAATACTGTCAGGTGGATATTTATAGTCTTCAGAATCTTTATACCTCGTATGCCCTTTTAGTTTAGCCATAGGATTGGGATCCAGCGCGATATTGGGCTCATCCAATGTGAATCTATCTGAATGCTCAGAATAGTAATATTTATAGTATTCAAATGCATAAAATTCCAATTCCTCTTGTTCTCTAGGGTCCAACTTTTCCCATCTTGCTCTTTCGACAGAATCCGGTTTGTATACAAACGGTGGATACAGTTGCTTTCGTTTGGGTGGTTGTTCTCTAGGAATTATCTTTTGGCAAGGTCGGTTTATTCCTATTCCTCCTGCAAGAAGGAGAAGTACGACAGCAATGGCGAGGAAAATCATTCTGTTTTTCATGGGGCTCTTGTTTTTACCGTTGATTCAATTAGTGAGGAAGAGCATCAACATTGACAGCAGTGTCTTGAGGAAAGCTGCTTTTCTATTTCTAGGATGGCAGGGATTAATCTAACGTATATTTTGATAGATTAATTTCATATCCAAAGCATGCTCGTTGCACATTACCATCTCTAATGAAGTAGACAACCCGCGTAATTGGGTATCCTTGCCGTCTAAAATACCAAAAACAACGACTGATTTCTGCATAATACAAGTCTGATACCATGAATGCTATGAAGGGAAAATAGAGTTGATGCTCTATATGTATTCCATATCGGAATGTATCTGCCTCACCATAGCTTACCATTCTATTATCTTTATATTTTTCCAAAACCTGTTCTTTGGTCATACCGTGAATGTGCATTCCCGGATACCATATATAGTCAAATGGATATTTATAATCTTCGTCTGCTTTATACTCTTCGTATCCTTTTAACTTAGCCATTGGGTTAGGTTCCAACACGATATTAGGCTCATCCAATGTGAATTTCCTGGAATCAAAGTCGGACATATAGTCTTCAAATTTACGGAATTCCAGCTCTTTCTGTTCCGACGGATTCAACTTTTCCCATCTTGCTCTTGTGGCAGAATCCGGTTTGTACACAAATGGTGGGTACAGTTGCTTCTGTCTGGGCGGTTGTTCTGCAGGAACCGTCTTTTGACAGAGCTTGTTTATTCCTATTCCTCCTGCGAGAAGGAGAAGTACGGTAGCAATGGCGAGGAAAATCGTTCTTTTTTTCATGGTTATCTTGTTTTAACCGTTTGGCTTTTATTTCTTCGCTCCTCAAATTTAGACGATTGTATGTGAACAACAAAGCTTTTCGGGAATCTTTTTGGAGAAGGCAGCTGTATGCAACCTGAATGTAGGGGCGAGCGGTCTGCTCGCCCGGTTCAATGCAACGTCCAATACACCGTCCAATAAATGTTCAACAACCGTTCAAACGCCTTTCGTACGGTTAATTGTTCATTATTATGCGTGGATGTGGGGAAACAATTGGGATTGGACCATGATTGGACCGGGCGAGCAGACCGCTCGCCCCTACATTTTTGATTGGATGAAATGACAACAGATGTTGAAGGAATCTGATACTCAACGAACGATGCCCCTATGATGGAGGTGGCCAGTTCGTTTGAACGACAAAGCTTTTCGGGAATCTTTTTGAGAAGGCAGCTTAAAGAAGAAAGGTTGCACTGCGTTAGGATTTGCAGTACAACCTTTCTATCGTTAGGGTATTGTGGGAAGATCCATCATGTCGGCTCTAGATAGATTAACCTCATATCCCCAGAATGCTCGTTGCACGTTACCATCTCTGATGAAGTAGACAACCCGCACAAGTGGATATGGTTCTCGTATAAATACCCATGAACACGAACTGATTTCTGCATAATGCAAGTCTGATACCATGAATCTTAGTTTGGGAAGAACGCCTCCGGAACTTATGAGTATTCCATACCGTAATGTATCAGTATCACCATAGCTTACCATTCTATTATCTTTATATTTTTCCAAGACTTGTTCTTTGGTCATACCGTGGATATGCATTCCCGGATATAATATATGGTCTGGATCATATTTATAGTCTTCCCATTCTTTATATTGTTTGTATCCTTTTAACTTAGCCATTGGGTTGGATTCCAATACAATATAGGGCTCATCCAATGTATATTTTCTGTAGTCAAAGTCAGTATAGTCTTCAAATTTACGGATTTCCAGTTCTTCCTGTTCTTTCGGATTCAACTTTTCCCATCTTGCTCTTGTGGCAGAATCCGGTTTGTACACAAATGGTGGGTACAGTTGCTTCTGTCTGGNTTCCCATTCTTTATATTGTTTGTATCCTTTTAACTTAGCCATTGGGTTGGATTCCAATACAATATAGGGCTCATCCAATGTATATTTTCTGTAGTCAAAGTCAGTATAGTCTTCAAATTTACGGATTTCCAGTTCTTCCTGTTCTTTCGGATTCAACTTTTCCCATCTTGCTCTTGTGGCAGAATCCGGTTTGTACACAAATGGTGGGTACAGTTGCTTCTGTCTGGGTGGTTGTTCTTCAGGAACCGTCTTTTGACAGAGCTTGTTTATTCCTATTCCTCCTGCGAGAAGGAATAGGAATAAGAGGATAAGAAGTTTTTTATGTTTCATAATTCTCTATTTTTCTTATTAATATGGTACACCGTTCTAGGTACTCCATTATTCCAAGGGGTATTTGGATTGGGGCGTACGCTCTGTCTATGCAAGTTCAATTGTTTATCTATTTGCAGTACAGGTGTTAAGATGAAATCCATATTTTGTTTATCAGCCGCACCTTTTATATCATGCATGATATTGAAGTTCCATTCCGGTGATACCGGGGCTCCCCCATCTTTATATCTGTCTTTCAGTCCCATCATGTGACCAAATTCATGAGACATTGCATTCTCAGATGATTCAGTATATTGAATATTACCAAACTTTGAGTCTATTACATAGGAGGATTCATCTTTATTCTTAAAGACTTTCATATAGTTGGTTTTACCATCATATTTTAAGTCTTTCTTTTTGACATCTTCACTGATGTCTGGTCTGAAGATTACATTTACTTGCCAGTCTATTTTGTAATCCATACCTTCAAAGTTGTAAGACGTTAGAAGTCCCCATACATTTTGGATGTTTTCCATGTATAAACTAGCAAGTTTCTCAGTAGCCAAGTGTCCATAGATGAAAATGATTGCCGTGATCGTAATGGTATTTCCAACAATCGTAATCATTACATCTTTCCCATCCGGATCCACAATCACCAACGGATTGTTGATGCAGTAGTTGTACGGTGAAAGATTGGTATACTTCTCCGCCAAGGGATCTACTGCCGTCCATCTTCCCAACGACGCATCATACATTCTCGCACCGAAGTCGTACGCATTCAAGTCAATCAACGCCTGGCATTCCTTGCCGCTGAAGAGGAAGCAGTTGTCCTCGGCTTGCGCCAATCCGTCGCGCTCCGCCTTGGCTCCGAAAGGATAGAAGTCGTTTTGCTGTACGACTTTCCCCTTGTCGTCAATCAGTGCACGGATGCTTCCCAGCTGGTCGGTCAGGGCATACCTTGTCCCTTGCGAAGTGAACTGCACGTCTCCCACGATGGCACGGTCGAACTCACGCTTCCCGTCTGCTACTTTGTAGATGAAGCTGCCGGCATAGTCGTATCCGTTCTTTCCGCTTCCGTCGCGTACGCTGAGCTTGGTGCCGTCGGTCAGGTATTGGTAGCGTGCCTTCAGCACGCCGCCCTGCTTCACTTCGTCCGTCAAATTTAGACGATTGTATGTGAACGACAAAGCTTTTCGGGAATCTTTTGTGAGATTTCCGTTGGAATCATACTCGTAGCTTCCTGCTGCAGCATTGCCCGGTTGATAGACATCTCCCTGCTGCGAGGTGCGTACCTGTTCGCTCAGTGCCGTCAGCCGGTTGCCGGAGTAGGCATAGAGCAGGTCGTCCACCAGCTTGCCGCAGGCTGTGCGTTGCAGGGTACGGATGTTGCCGTTCCGGTCGTAGGTGATGCCCTTCTCCGTGAAAGATGCTGCCGAAGTGGTCCATGTCAGTCCGTCTCTCTGCTTCTGGGTGGCGGATGCCAGCCGGCTGAATCCGTCGTAGGCGAAGCCATACATCAGAGTTGCATGCCCCTCGTGTGTCCATGTCCACTCGCTGACGTTGCCGTTGTAGCAGGGTGTCGTCCCGGCGAGGGGCGTTTCATAGTGCAGCTGCATCTTGAAGGGGGCACTTTCCTTGGCTGTCAGCCATCCGCGGATGTTGTAACGTAGCTGTTCCGTGGTGTTTCCGTATTTCTTGGCAACGAGACGTCCCAGTTCATCATACGTGTAGGTGATGACTGCCGGTGTGCCTCCGTCCTTGGTGGTAGAGGTCGTGAGCAGACGGCTGCGTCTGTCATAGGTCCGGTTGGTCTCGATGAACGACCCGTCGGCATGTTGTTCGCGTGTACGGATGACATTGCCCACGAAGTCATAGGCAGTGCAGATACGAAGGAGTCCACCTCCTGTCTCGTCGCTGACCACCTGCACGGGTCGCGCATGGTCGTCATAATAGGTCGTGATGGTCTGCCATTCGTCCGTGCCGAGTTTACGCGAACGTACGCTTGTCACCTGCCCTCCTGCGGAGCGGAGGTAGGAGGATTCGTATCCCGGTGTGGCTGTAAAGGCATGCGCCTTGATGACCGGGTTATCATAGTCGTCGTACACAGTCTGTTGCAACGGCGTGTAGGTTCCTTCGGGACGTTGGTCACGTGCCGACAAGGAGAGCATGTTCAGCCTTCCGATATCGGTCTTGGCAAGGAACTCCCCGCTCTCGACAACCCGTCCGGAGGCATCATAACGCTGGTAGCTCCATCTGCGTGGATTGTTGTCACGTTCGTTGCCGTCCTGACTGAACACGAGTCTTCCGCGGGAGTCGTAGGTCATGTAGACGGGCTTGCAGCCGGGCAGCTGCTTGAGAGTGGTGTGTTCCATGGCATCATACTCATAGTAATAGGCAAGGCGTCCGAGCACGGCGGCATCCGTTCCTTCGCCGAGTTGTGCCACGGCTTCGGGCGAAAGCACCCAGCGGAGCAGTCCGCGTCCGTCATACACTTTATAGGTTTCCAGCCGGGTTTTCCCGTCCGTCTGAAGGAGCAGGACTTCCTGTCCCAAGTTGTCGGTGTAAGTCGTACTGGTGTGTCCGTCCTCGTCAGTCGTGGTCACCGCTTGCAGAGTCCCGGCATCATAAAATCCGTTGCGCGTCAGTGTACCATCGGCAGAGACCGCATAACGGCGCACCTCGTTGGCGGCATTCAGCGCATAGGCATACGTGATGCCTTTTTCCCGGTTGTGCCAGACATGTCCTTCACCCGTCTGTTTGAGGATTCGGTTCAGAGGCGATGCTTCGTAGTCGGCCTGGCTGAAGGCGTAAGCCATTTCGTCTGTGCCGTAAGTGTTCCAGTTGATGACATTCAGTGCATCGGCGACGAAGGCGCCCGAATTGTGTTGCTTCACGAAGGGGAGATACTTCTTCTCTTCTTGTCCGAAGGCTGCATAGACATGTGGGGTGACCAGGTCACTCTGTGTGCTGGCAGAACCATCCACCTGAATCTCCTGAAGCGGGCGGTTGAAACCGTCGAAGTAGGTGATGTCGTCGTTCCAATCCAATCGGGCTGGTGCCAGTATCGTTCTTTCGATGGTGAAGTTGTGCCCGTAGTCTGCACTGTTCGCACCGGGATATCGTACGTGTGAGACTCCGTCCATGCGAGTCTCCTCACCATCTTTGCAGGCAACCACATAATATTCTCCAGGTATGCTTGCATCAAATGCAAGAGCTTGTCCTGTCCCTTGTTGGCTTTCTACCAGACGGTTGTTGCAATAGAGACGATAAGTCACTCCCAGTTCTGAGCCGGATAATTTCAGGGTTGCAGGACCAAAACGAGAAATGAATGCATCACCGGAGAGTTGGAAACGGAGGAAAAGATAGGTCAGGTTTACGGTGTTCGATTGGACAGTTTTTCCCTGATAGCTACTTGTGACGTAGTAATTTCCATATTGGGTCAGTCCCGGGAAGATGCAGATTCCTGTTCGGGTTGCTACCGGATGCGGACGGAAGCCTTCATCCTGATAGAGGGTATACACGACATCGGGTTGCATGTCCATACCACAAATTTCCCATGTTCCTGTAATGGAATCCGGGTATCTGTAGATTTCGGGATTGAGCAGTTTGTCCGCTTGTCCTTTTTGTGTGACTTCAAGGCGTGTCTTGCCCAACTGAAGGAAAGAGTGCTGTTCATTGCCGATGTTGGGTTTTCCCATGACAATAACACGGATTTTGTCCGGGTAGGCGGGATAGGCGGTAATCAACAAACCGTAGGACGGATGCCAGGTAGAACAACGCCCTTGATAGCAGATTTCTGATATGTCACGTAAAGACTGGCTTACAGTCTTGTTGACAGGACTGTCCAGTATCACGTCAAACCAGCATGTTCCTCCTTCTGCCTTTAAAGGTCCTTCTGTTTTTGTACGTGTGATCGACTTTATATGTTCCAGTCCGGGAAAGTCCGTTACTTTCAGACTGTCTTTGATAAAAAGCGGATATTTCCATGTTTCGACAGCGATGGTGTAAGTTCCCGTTCCGTCTCCAAGGAACAACAGACTGCGGCCAGTGCCTTCTTGGTTGGAGATAGGTTGTCCGTCGCGGTAGAGCACATAGGAAGCTCCTTTTTCCGAACCGGACAGGTAGATTTTCGGTTGTCCTCCTGGCAAGGTATGGAGTTCACCGCTTATGTGATAGTCTGCAGAGGGGAAGTCGAGAGCTGCTCCCCAGCTGTTGCCGATACCAAGTAGGGTCATCAACAATCCAATGAGTAAAGGGTTAATATGTTTCATGGTTCGTTACGTTTTTATTAGGTTATAGCTTTATTTTTCTTCTTGTGATACGATGTGATAGTAGAAGGTTTTTATGTGTTCCCGGTTACGGTCCAGTATATTCGCGACTCGTCCGGCAGCATCATATCTGTAAGATTCCGATTGTCCGTCGGGACCGAACTTCACAGCCACCGTGCCGTCGGCATTGTAGGTCTTGGCTTCGAAGGTTGCCCGTTGAGGCAGGATGGCGAGATAATAGACCGTGGAGGGAACGTGTATCCTGAGGGAACGAACGTCCTGCAGTCCGCCGGAGTCCAACAGGTAGCAGGATGGAATGCCGGTGTTGTGTGGCTTTATCTTCACCGTGTGCTCGCCGTCGCCGCATACGAAGGTGCATGTCAGTTCGGGAGCTTCACCCAGCGTATAGATACTCCAACGGGTATTGCTGCGGGCATTGACCTTGACTTCGTTCCGGTGATACCAATACGAATAGTAGAGCATTTCCGGAGTCAACTGGCGATCAAGATGAAACAGAATGGCCATATAGGTTTGGCGCACCGGTTCAAAGGCTGCATGGTTCACTAACTCCCGATAGAGGCGATTCATGAACATCAGCGGTCCTTGTGCCACGTTTATAATTGTGTCGGCCTCAGACTTCGTAATGGGTGACTGAGGCTCACTCAGACATTCCAGCAGGCGGAAGAGCTTCGGCATATCCCGACGGAGGTAGGTGACCTGATAGGGCAGCAGGCTTCTTATCTGGATGGTGTCCCAGTCGATTTTACGCAAGCAAGATAAAAATGTTGCTGCTTCACCATAGAAATCAGCCGGCTGTTCTGACAAGACCCGATCCATCTCCTTCAGGTCTTGCTGTTGCTGTTGCAAGTCCAGCACGGCCATCTCGTCGGGAAAGATTTCTTCGGCTTTCAACACGATGCGGTCGTCACCGTCATGGTAACAGAGGGACGTACGCTTCCCGTCTTCTATCCGGCTGACGGGAAGATAACCTGAAGGACGGTGTGTGTAGCTCACCGACAGGGTAGTGGCAGTGGGCTGTGAGGACAACGGAGAGTTCTTCAATGTCTTCAAACGATTGTCCAGCGTGATAAACGTGCAGGAGTCTTCGTGATGGAGCCCATAGCGATAGTGGGTCTCTTCCAGCATGACAGAACCTTCCTTTTTCCATTCGCGCAGCGGTTGCGCCAGCATGTTCCGCACCTGCATGGAGTCCAGTACCGGCGTGGTGGCACGGAAATCTCCTACACGCTCCTGTCCTTGTTGAAGTCGTATGCCCCGGGAGTCGGTCACTTCCTGTCCGGCAGGAGTAGTTATTCCGTTTGACAGTGAGTAGAAATACTCGATGCGTTTGAAAGGTTTTCCCTGGGTCAGTCTGTAGAAGTCCCGCTTGCTGATGCTGTCGGTCACATGCCCTTCAAAGACGAACTCCTGTTGCTCCTTCAGCAGGGTGGAACCACCATAATATAAGGTATAGGTGAGGTCAGGCATCACAACTTTGCTGCGTGGCAGCATATTGGGCTTGTAGAGTTCCTCATACGGGTCAAAGGCGAAAAGGTCCGGGATGACGGTCTTGGGCATGGCGGCATATTCCTTTTCAATCTTTTTCGCGTCCATGTAGCATTCGTAGGGTTGCAGCTGGTGCAGCTGTTTACTGTGCTTCATGCGGTAGTCAGGTAGTTGCGTGTCAAAAAAGGTCTGGTTGTTCATGAGGTAATCCGTCTGGAATCGGTCGGTATTCGGCACATCGGTGTAGTAGACATTTTTCTTCAGGGTACGGATATGCCCTTGTGTATCGTACGTCGCTGTGGCAAGCGGAAGTCCGTACAACCAGAAAGCATAGGGTATCTGCAGATAGCTTCTCCTACGGGTCGGTATGTTGAACAGGTAGGCAGTGCTGCCCTTTCCCTGGATGGTTTCTATCACATAAGGATAATAGAGGCCGTTGTTGCCGGTGTTCAGAAAGGCGCAACCTTTGTTTTTCATACGGGTGTATAACAGCAGGTCGTGAAAGTCCCCGTAGTCGATGCTCTCCCGCATGTCGAACCAGTCATATACCGGTTCGCCTCCTTCCGGATAGGTATAACGGATGGTGTCGGGCTTTGCCGTTGCGTCAGCCTGCATCACCAGTGCCGAGAGGCGGATACCGCCATAAGGACTTTCCGGAGTAGGCAAGGGCCAGTGACGAAAGCGACTGCTATGGTTGCATTCATACGACAGCTCAATGACACCGCCGTGAGGAAGCGTGATGCGCTTCAAGGAACGATGGCAGATACGGGCAGTATCCACGACTTCAGCGTATGTTTCTGCCCGATGGACGAGATGGCGTGTATAGCCCCAAGGGTCGTAGGTGTCGCCCGGCGTCTGGTAGTAATCGAAGGTCATTTGGCGGTAACCGATGTTGTCTTTGCCCTTGAATACAAGCTTGTCCAATGTAGGTTTTCCGGAGAAAGACACTGCAGAGATGCGTTTGCCGTCGATGAGGTTGTGACAGGAGACGGTTTCCAGCCTGTTGTCGACATACGTGAACTGCAGACTCTGTTCCGGACTGCGAATCTCTTTGAGGACCGGCGTAAAGTTGTCATAGTAGGTGTTGTTCTGGGTTTCTTTCGACCGATAGGTCCTTCTTTCTGCCAGGCAGTCCAGGATACACTGTCTGGCATTGGTCAGATAGATGGAGACGAGATAGTTCTCATCATGGTAGTAGTCGATGAGTTGTGTCAGTGCTCCCACCTCTTTCAGAGAGCTTGAATGGAGGAGGCGCAGGTCGGAGATGCACCCCAGGGCACTTCTGGTGGCTCTCTGATATTCTGCAAAGGACTTGGCAGCGGTGGAGTTGGTAAACCACCTCAATCCGTACATGGACTCCAGTTCCTGCACCTTCTTGATGTCCCGTACGGAACTCTGCAGGGCATCTTTTGCCTGAGACAGGTATTTCAGATATTTTTCCTGGTATTTCCCAAAGTCGCAGGGGTATTCCACCATCTCCCGTCCATAGTCATAATGCACACTTGTATAGACATTATAATGACTCTTTCTCATGTAGGCGGACAGGTCGCCGTAGGGATCGCCCTTCTCATAGATGAAGGTGATGGGAGCCGTGTTGACCGGTTCGATGCGACTCAGGTACCAGGCGGAAACATAGCTCATGTCATAGACACCGTTGGTACTGATGGCGTCCACCTTATTGAGGTCCTTCACGTACTCCCGCTCCTCAAACAAGTACCGGTTCCCCATTTCGTCGGTTACGGTCCACGCGCTGATGCCGGACCAGTCGGAAACAGGTTCTATCTTGACCGCTGTCAGTTCCAGCGGTTCGGCATAAAGGGCACCGTTTGCCTTCTTACGGATGAGGAAGTTCACGCTCCGTCCGTTGAAGACAGCCGTGAAGATGTCGCTTTCACCGTCGCGGCGATGCAGGTTGACGTTTGTCACATCGTCCCACAGAGGAGTGAAGGCGCTCTCCGAATGGGCATAACCGTAAGACAGTTCATCCGCCATTCCTCCTCGCACGGTGCGTGTCACCACACCGCCGGTGTTGAGTGTCCAGTTATAGCCCACGGGACCGGGCTGGTCGTCCACGCGGACGCCGCGTGCGGTGTAATCAAGGGTGACGGGAAGCTCGAATGCGCCCGACTTCAGAGTGTAGAGTGGAACACGGTAATGGAAGGTGCCTGTGGCATGGTCGACTGTCACGTTTTTACTTTCCAGGATGCCTTGTGCCTGCTGTCCGGGTTTGAAGTCCTGACCGTTGGCCAAAAGGGTACATCCAAACAGGGTTAGAAGTAGGTATAGTATCTTTTTCATGGTTCAATCTTTGTTTTTAGGTTTGGAAAAAGGCATAGTCCGGACAGGACAAGCACTTGCTGCTGCCTGCCCGGGCTAGTCTGTTAAACCCAAATAAGTCATTACTCAAAGTCTAAGGACCGATTTGGGTTAAAAAAGAGTAAGGGAGGGGGAGAGGATTGTTCTCCCGATGAAGGTCAGCCGTCTGCTGGCATCATCTGCATGCGCTGATACCCAACGCGCCGGCGATGGCAGATGCTACGGCAATGACTACTTTGAGCACGAGGCTCCAGATGTTTTTCTTTTCTTCTTTCATGGCGTTTCAGTTTAGACTGACGGCACTTCCGCAGGCTCCGGTCAGGATTGACAAGTGAATATCACAACATCCACGGCAGACAGACGCGTCGCCCGGTTCCCTTGTCAACGGATGGCTGGACGGATACGGAACTCCGTCAAGAGATTAGTTAGACTTGGTTGATTCTTTCACGTGTGTCGGGGGAGGGAGACGTGCCGGCGTTCGCCTTTCCTCCCTGAACACACTGCAAAGGTATGCGGATGGTGGAAAAGGGGCAAGCAAAAAACCCCGTTTGCGTTCACACATGCGTTCACACATTCAGGAAAGGAGTGACAGAACCTGTTCAATCCAAATGTAGGGGCGAGCGGTCTGCTCGCCCGGTCCAATCATGGTCCTATCCAAATTGTTTCCACACATCCACACATAACGATAACATTAACCGTACGAAAGGCGTTTGAACGGTTATTGGACAGTTATTAAACATTTATTGGACGGTGCATTGAACGGTTATTGGACGGTGCATTGGACCGGGCGAGCAGACCGCTCGCCCCTACATTCGGATTGCATACAATAGCCTTTTCCAAAAAGATTCACGAAAAGCTTTGTCGTTCACATACAATCGTCTAAATTTGGCGGATTAAGTACATTATTCAACGTTCGCAGGCTCAGACTGCGGTTGGCAGGCACTTCTTCCTGTCATTTTGTCAACCGACGACTGAAGCACGCGCGAAACTTAAGTAAACATACACATGAAAACATTAATGATTGCAGCAGCCATGAGTTGCCTGATTTGTGCATGCGGTCAGAAGCAGGACTCCGCGTCCAACCCCTTCCTGACCGAGTTCCAGACACCCTATGCTACGCCGGACTTCAGCCGGATACGCTTCGAGCACTACGAACCTGCCTTCCTGAAAGGCATCGAGCAGCAGAACCTGGAAATAGACTCGATCGTCCAGAACACGGAAGCCCCAACGTTCGAAAACACCATCCTCGCACTGGACAACAGCGGCGAAATACTCGCCCGTGTGAGTGGCGTGTTCTTCGCCCTGACCGAAGCCGACACCAACGACAGTCTGGTGGCGCTCCAGAACCGGATTGCCCCGCAACTGGCTGCACACCAGGACAACATCTACCTGAATGCCGACCTCTACAAACGCATCGCCGCCCTCCACGAACAGGAAGAGGAAGGTACACTGAAACTGAACACCGAGCAGCACTACCTGCTCGACAAATATTACCGGCGCTTCGTGCGTTCCGGCGCATCGCTCGATGCTGACAAGCAAAAACGTCTGCGTGAAATCAACCAGCAACTGTCCACCCTCACCATCGCCTTCAGCAACCACGTCCTGGCAGACAACAACGCCTACCGGCTGGTCATCGACAAGAAGGAAGACCTCGCCGGACTGCCCGATGCCGTCATTGCCGGAGCTGCCCAGGAAGCGGAAGCACAGGGACTGAAAGGCAAATGGGTCTTCACCCTTCAGGCTTCCAGCCGACTGCCTCTGCTCCAGTATGCACAGAACCGGGAGCTGCGCCGGGACATCTATCAGGCTTACACCAACCTGGCAAACCACGACGACGCGAACGACAACAAGGAGGTCCTGAAACAAATCCTCACCCTTCGGCTGGAAAAAGCCAACCTGCTGGGATACAAGAACCACGCGGCATACGTGCTGAGCGACAACATGGCAAAGACTCCGGAGACGGTCATGGACTTCCTGAACAACCTCTGGGGATACTCCATCCGTAACGCGAAAGCCGAAGCTGCCGAGCTGCAAGCCATCATGAACCGCGAAGGACGCGGCGAGAAGCTTGAGGCATGGGACTGGGCCTACTACAGCGAGAAGCTCCGCAAGGAGAAGTACGACCTCAACGAGGACGAGGTGAAACCCTACTTCAGCCAGGACGACGTATGGAACGGACTGTGCTATGTGGTGAACAAGCTCTACGGAGTCACCCTCACACCGACCGACAGCATCCCCGTCTATAACCCCGACGTGAAGACCTTCGTCGTGAAGGACGCCGACGGCTCCCTGCTCGGCATCTTCTACCGCGACTACATGCCCCGTGCCGGAAAGCGCAGCGGTGCCTGGATGAGCAACTTCCGCGAAGCCGACGGACAGACGCGTCCGCTCATCTACAACGTGGCAAGCTTCACCAAACCGACGGACGACATGCCCTCCCTGCTGACGCTCGACGAGACGTGTACCCTGTTCCATGAGTTCGGACATGCCCTGCACGGACTGCTCACCCGTTGCCAGTACAAAGGCACATCGGGCACTGCCGTGGCACGCGACTTTGTGGAACTGCCCTCACAAATCATGGAGAACTGGGCACTGGCTCCCGAAGTGCTGAAGGTCTATGCCAAGCATTACCAGACGCGTCAGCCCATCCCCGACGAACTGATAGCGAAAATCGAGAAACAGACGCTGTTCAACCAGGGCTTCCTCATCACCGAACGCCTTGCAGCTGCCCTGCTCGACATGGAATACCACACCCTCACCTCCACCGAGGGGCTGGACATCCCCACCTTCGAAAAGCAAGTCATGGACAAGATCGGCCTCATCCCGCAAATAGCTCCGCGTTACCGCTCGACCTACTACAACCACATCATGGGCGGATATGATGCCGGATACTACAGTTACCTGTGGGCAGACCGTCTGGTGGCTGACGCCTTCGAGGCATTCATGGAGCACGGCATCTTCGACCCGGCCACTGCTACCTCTTTCCGCCAGAACATCCTGGAGAAAGGTGGTTCGGACGACCCCATGAAGCTCTACGTAGCCTTCCGCGGAGCCGAACCCAGCATCGAGCCGCTGCTGAAAGCGCACGGATTGAAATAAGGTGTTTCTGAATAGAGATAGAACATGCGTTGAATCTCCCATCATTGACAAATGAAAATGTCCGGAGGGTATGTCACAACGACACACTCTCCGGACATTTGCGTTTGAGCAGGCAAACACAAGTATTCGACCGGACAAACACAAGTGTTTGACGCAGCGAACTAATTAGTTTGACATACCTAAGTATTATACTTAGCCTATCAAAGTATTATACTTAGCCTACCAAAGTATTATACTTAGCCTACCAAAGTATTATACTTAGCCTACCAAAGTATTATACTTAGCCTACCAAAGTATTATACTTAGCCTGTCAAAGTATTATACTTAGGTATATCAAACTACTATGTTTGCCAGATCAAACACTTGTGTTTGGTGAGTCAAACTAATGTGTTTGATGAATCGAACACTTGTGTTCCATCCGTCGGACAACAGTGTTTGCCGGGAAATCGTACCTACTGATTCACTCCCCACTCACTCCCCTTCTATTAAAAAATTAAAATACACACCATCCGCCGTATAACCTTTTGCACTCCTGGCAGTCTATTTACACAAAGCAAGAAAAACAATACCGGATAGATAATATAATGACTATGAAAAAAACAGTAGCATGGGGATTCATGCTGGCAGGCTTGCTCGGTACAGCCAATGCAGCATACGCACAATATCCCCAAATCACTCCCGAAGCACAGGCAAAGTACAAAGAGATGATTACAAAGGCATACGCACATGCCGACTCTGCCTGGGCAAAAGCACTCCCCATCGTGATGAAAGAAGCCAAAGAGGGACGCCCCTATGTGCCTTGGGCTTCAAGACCCTGTGACCTTCCGCAGGCAAAAATTCCGGCATTCCCCGGTGCTGAAGGTGGAGGTATGTACAGCTTTGGCGGACGAGGCGGACGCGTCATCACTGTGACCAACCTCAACGACAGCGGACCCGGCTCACTCCGTGACGCATGCGACCAGGGAGGTGCACGCATCATCGTGTTCAACGTGTCAGGTATCATCAAGCTGGAGACTCCCATCATCGTGCGTGCCCCCTACATCACCATTGCCGGACAGACTGCTCCCGGTGACGGCGTAGTCGTTTCAGGACAATCGTTCTGGGTAGACACACACGACGTGGTCATCCGACACATGCGCTTCCGTCGGGGTGAGACCATGGTGTGGCACCGTGACGACTCCTTCGGCGGCAATCCCGTGGGCAACATCATGATCGACCACTGTTCCTGCTCCTGGGGACTCGACGAGAACATCTCCTTCTACCGTCACATGTACGACCCCAGCGAGGGACAATATGAGACCAAGGAACTGAAACTCCCCACCGTCAACGTCACCATCCAGAATACCATCTCCGCCAAGGCACTCGACACCTACAACCATGCCTTCGGAAGCACCCTCGGCGGTGAGAACTGCGCCTTCATGC
This sequence comes from Bacteroides sp. Marseille-P3684, assembly GCF_900291465.1. Lineage (GTDB taxonomy): Bacteria > Bacteroidota > Bacteroidia > Bacteroidales > Bacteroidaceae > Phocaeicola_A. The sequence continues at coordinate 588,441 of NZ_LT985808.1, read as the reverse complement.
GCAACCTCTGGGCAAGCAACTCCGGACGTAACCCGTCTGTGGGATGGAACGGCGTGTTCAACTTCGTCAACAACGTAGTCTTCAACTGGGTACACCGCTCTTCAGACGGCGGCGACTACACGGCAATGTACAACTTCATCAACAACTACTACAAACCGGGTCCTGCAACCCCGAAAGAGGGCGCCATCGCCTTCCGTATCCTCAAACCGGAGTCGGGACGAAGCAAGCTCGACCACAAGGTCTACGGACGTGTCTTCGCTGAAGGCAACATCATGGAGGGCAACGAGCGTGTGACCCGCGACAACTGGGACGGCGGCATCCAAATCGAGGACCAGGAGAACACCGACGGATACACCGAGCTGATGCGTGCCCAGGCTCCCTTCGAGATGCCTCACCTGACAATCCTCAACACCCGTGACGCATACGACTATGTGCTCCGCAACGTGGGTGCCAACATCCCCTGCCGCGACATCATCGACCAACGCATCATCGACGAAGTGCGTACCGGCAAACCCTACTACGTGGAGAAACTGCCGAAAGAGAATCCTTACGGCGATGTATGGGGACTTGCCGAGAAATCGCAGAACGAGGACGGACTGTTCAAATACCGTCGTATGGCGAACGACTCCTACAAGCTCGGTATCATCACCTCACCGGCACAGATGGGCGGATTCCCCGAGTACAAGGGTACCCCGTATGTTGACACCGACGGCGACGGCATGCCCGACGAATGGGAAAAGGCCAACGGACTGAACCCCAATGACCCGAGCGACGCCAACGAGGACTGCACCGGCGACGGCTACACCAACATCGAAAAATATATCAACGGCGTCAGCACAAAGAACAAAATCGACTGGACTGACTTGAAAAACAACTACGATACTTTGGCTGAAAAAGGAAAATTGATGTAATTTTGCAACGGATGAAAAAGATGAAACACTCCTTACTGCTTTTTCTTCTGCTGTGCATCGCCGCAACGGCATCGGCACAGCGAGTGGAACTCAACGAAGAGGGTCGTGACGCGGCTTACGTGAAGACCATCTGTGAACGTTCGCAGAAGATTGTCGACAAGCTGGCACTCACCGACGGAGATGTGGCACTCAACGTGCGCAACATCATTGCCAACCGCTACTTCCTGCTCAACGACATCTACGAGAAACGGGATGCCGCTGTCAAGGAAGCCAAGGAGAAGCTGACCGGCGATGCCAAGAATGCTGCAGTACAGGCAGCCGAAAATGCCAAGGACAGCGAACTCTTCCGCCACCACTTCGAACTGGAGTCCGGACTCTCGCTCTTCCTCGACGACACACAAATCGAGGCAGTGAAGGACGGCATGACTTACGGCGTGGTCAAAGTGACCTACGACGCACAGTGTGACATGATACCGACACTGAAGGACTACGAGAAGAAACAGATACTCGCCTGGCTGAAGGAGGCACGCGAGTATGCCATGGATGCCGAGAACTCCAACAAGAAGCATGCAGCCTTCGGCAAGTACAAGGGCCGCATCAACAACTACCTCTCCAAGCAGGGCTACGACCTGACCAAGGAGCGCGAAGCATGGTATGAGCGCGTCAAGGCCCGCGGAGGGAAGCTGTAAAACAAACACAGGCTATTCAACCTACAACTAATAGGAAATAAGCACAGATCTTTAAATGTTATAATTGATTAGTTAGACTATCGAGCCGCCCCGGTTGTGAAACTACGGGCGGCTTTTTTTGTGGACTCATGCCGAGCGTACATAATCGAGTAGGAGGAAAACGAAGTAGTTTTCTTCCTACTTTCGTTTTCCGACCTCTCACACCACCGTACGTGCCGTTCGGCATACGGCGGTTCCTTAGTGCTGATGCAGTTTGATGTATAAGTCCACAAGGCAAGGGTAGCCTTGAAGTCTCAGTCGCTCATTATTCATGACTCGGCATAATATCGGACTTCCTGCCGTGTTCCAATACCCGCCACGGGTATTAGCCCATTGCCAAGCCCTCCACTTGTCTATACCACATTTCATGAGATTCTTGAACTTTGTGCCGACCTTCTTCCAACTCTTCCAGACATAGCTGCGTATTCGGTGTCGAAGCCACTCATCTGTCATTTGGAGGATGCTCCGCATATCAGCCAATTTAAAGTAGTTCATCCAGCCTTTGATGAATTGGTTCAACTTGTCTTTCAGTCTTGCATACCCCCAACCGTTGCTTCTTGATGTCAGTTCTTTCAGTTTCCCTTTCATCTTGGCAACCGATTTGGGATGCAGACGCAGACGGCACTTCCCCTTCATCATATAAAAGGAGTAACCTAAATACTTCACCCTGCCCACGTATGACACTTCTGTCTTGTCACGGTTCACTTTAAGGTGAAGCCGTAATTCAATGAAAGTGGAGATGCTCTCACGAACGCGTTCCGCCGCACGCTTGCTACGGCAGAGTATCATGCAGTCGTCTGCATAGCGGACGAACTTGTGCCCCCTGCAGGCAAGCTCCTTGTCGAGTTCGTTGAGCATGATGTTTGCCAACAAAGGACTTAAAGGACCGCCTTGGGGAACGCCTTCCACACTTTCCTCATAGCCTCGTTTAACCATGACTCCTGCCGTAAGGTACTTATGGATAAGCGATATCACACGTCCGTCACGTATGGTGCGGGACAATATCCTTATCAGCATACTGTGGTTTACCGTGTCGAAGAAGCGTTCCAGGTCTAGCGACACGCAGTATTTATAACCTTGGGTGATATATTCCTGCGCCCGCCTCAAGGCCTTGTGGCAGCTTCGATGAGGGCGGAAGCCAAAGCTGTTGTCGCTGAACTGATGTTCATAGATGGGGCTCAGTACTTGGCTGATGGATTGTTGGATGACCCTGTCCACCACCGTCGGGATACCAAGCGGGCGGGTCTTGCCCTTATCCTTCGGGATTTCTACCCTACGGACGGGATTCGGGCGGTATCTGCCCGTTTTCAAGGATTCCACGAGTTCATCTTTGTGTTCTTTCAGATAGTCTCCCAATTCCTCGGTTGACAATCCGTCCACTCCACAACTGACTTGATTACGCTTAACTGGCAGGTATGCACGGTTAAGGTTGTACGGCGAGAGGATAAACTCAAGCAAATTTTCTCGCTCAAATTGCACTTCCTTGAGGTTGTTTTCAGTCATGTACATGAAGGTCTGCACCCCCTCATAGCTTTCGCATTCCGTGCTATCCTTTTGAGGGCGGCTATCGCTTGACATCGGTATTTTCTGCATTCTTCCCTTCATGGAGTGACTTTCATTTACTGCTCAATTGACTTATGGTTCAGTCCTTCCCCGAATTGAGTAGAAAAAAAAACTCGGGTACTATGACCTCGGCTGACTTCTCATGGCAAGCTTTACTCCGTGGTTCGGAAATTCATCCTCCGCACGTCCATGAGACCTCCCCAGTTAAGGACATCCTCTTTCCATCTTATACCTGCTTGATTTACTTAGGGCATTTCCGTATAGCTATCGGACTTTGATTTGTTGTGTAATCTCATCCATGCCCACCAGCCTTATATCAAGTTTCTGTTCGTCAGGCCAGATGTTTGCCGCCGGCTTCCTTCAGATTCCACTTCGCAATGGACACCCTTGCCCTTGGCTGTACACTTCCCGCTATCGGGCGTGTTACGGACTTGCACCGATTAGAGAATGCTCGTGCTGGGCGAACACAAAAACTCCCGGACTTCTCGCAAGCCCGGGAGTTCTCCTTAATCATTTCAAATCTCTCAAATTCTAGTAAATTCTTACTTCACTACGTGAAAATTGACAAGTAACTAAAAATGTTGTAAATCCCTATGCACAACATTCAAGCACTTGATTAAAAATCGAAATCTTTTTACCTTTTACTACCTATTGAACTTGCTCTTCGCAGAGCGTCTTTTGTTCGTTTGTTATCCTTATGACCTTTAATCACGATGCAAAGATAAAGGCATTTGGAATTATCAACAAGCGAAAATATGCTTTTCAACATAAAAAGCCCGTTTTATTGACCTACATCAAGCAAAGAAACTCAAAAGACCGTTTTCGAACACGGAAATTGCACGTGATTTTTAAATATCCTTACATTCAGAAGTTCCGGCACATCCCTGCTTTCGTACAGACAGCCCCACACGGTGGTAGGGACGCTTTCGTCCGCCTGACAACGGACAAACAGGGAGGAAAAGGGAGAGAAATGCCACAGAAGTAGCCATTTAGATTATTTACGGGGGAGAGAAACTTCATTCTTCGCCCGAAACATCTATCTTTGCACATTATTAGTAAAGAAGGGGCAGAACCGTCGGCTGACGGCAACGCTTCCGCTGAACAAGAACGTAACACCAAAACAAATACATCGCAATGGAATACAATTTCAGAGAGATTGAGAAGAAATGGCACCAACGGTGGGTCGAACGACAGACTTACCGCGTGACAGAAGACTCCACAAAGAAGAAATTCTACGTCCTCAACATGTTCCCCTATCCTTCGGGAGCGGGACTGCATGTGGGACACCCACTCGGCTACATCGCTTCGGACATCTACGCACGCTACAAACGCCTGCAGGGCTTCAACGTGCTCAACCCCATGGGCTATGATGCCTACGGACTGCCTGCCGAGCAATATGCCATACAGACGGGACAGCACCCCGCCATCACCACGGTGAACAACATTAACCGTTACCGCGAGCAGCTTGACAAAATAGGCTTCTCCTTCGACTGGAGCCGCGAGGTGCGCACCTGCGACCCGTCGTACTACCACTGGACGCAATGGGCGTTCCAACGCATGTTCGAGAGCTACTACGACAACCGGCTCAACCGCGCCTGCCCCGTCAGCGAACTGGTGAAGGCGTTCGAGACTGCCGGAACCGAAGGCGTGAACGCTGCGTGCAGCGAGGAGCTGAGCTTTTCAGCCGACGAATGGCGAGCCATGGACGAGCGTCAGCAACAGGAGACACTGATGAACTACCGCATCGCCTATCTCGGCGAGACGATGGTCAACTGGTGCCCGCAGCTGGGAACGGTGCTTGCCAACGACGAAGTGGTCGACGGTGTGTCGGAACGTGGCGGATACCCCGTGGTGCAGAAGAAGATGCGCCAGTGGTGCCTCCGCGTGTCAGCCTATGCACAGCGGCTGCTGGAAGGACTGGACACCCTCGACTGGACCGACTCGCTCAAGGAGACGCAACGCAACTGGATCGGACGTTCCGAGGGTACGGAGATGCGCTTCCACATCAAGGACAGCGAGGTGGAATTCACCATCTTCACCACGCGTGCCGACACCATCTTCGGTGTGACGTTCATGGTGCTCGCTCCTGAAAGCGAACTGGTGCCGCAGGTGACCACCGACAGCCAACGTGCCGAGGTAGAGGCTTATCTGGAGGCAACCAAGAAGCGCACCGAGCGCGAACGCATCGCCGACCGCCGCGTGACGGGTGTGTTCTCAGGCTCGTATGCCGTCAACCCGATGACGGGCGAAGCCATCCCCGTGTGGATAAGCGACTACGTACTTGCCGGATACGGTACGGGAGCCATCATGGCAGTGCCTGCACACGACAGCCGCGACTATGCCTTCGCCAAGCACTTCGGGTTGGAAATCCGTCCGCTGATTGAAGGCTGCGACGTCAGTGAAGAGAGCTTCGACGCCAAGGAGGGCATCATGACCAACTCGCCGCGCGAGGGAGCTACGGGAGGATGCGGACTGGTGCTCAACGGACTGACGGTGAAGGAAGCCATCGCACGCACGAAGGAGTACGTGAAGGAGCACAACCTGGGACGTGTGAAGGTGAACTACCGTCTGCGCGACGCCATCTTCAGCCGCCAACGCTACTGGGGGGAGCCTTTCCCCGTATACTACAAGGACGGGATGCCCTACATGATCGACGAGGACTGCCTTCCGCTGGAACTGCCCGAAGTGGCGAAGTTCCTCCCCACGGAGACGGGTGAGCCGCCGTTGGGCCACGCCACACGCTGGGCTTGGGACACGGTGAACCGCTGCGTCACCGAGAACAGCCGCATTGACAACGTGACGGTCTTCCCCATTGAACTGAACACCATGCCGGGCTTTGCAGGCTCGTCCGCCTACTACCTGCGCTACATGGACCCGCACAACGACCACGAACTGGTGTCTCGTCAGGTGGATGCCTACTGGCAGAACGTAGACCTCTACGTGGGCGGAACGGAGCACGCCACGGGGCACCTCATCTACTCGCGCTTCTGGAACAAGTTCCTCTTCGACCTCGGCGTGAGCGTGAAGGAAGAGCCGTTCCAGAAACTCGTCAACCAAGGCATGATTCAGGGACGGAGCAACTTCGTCTACCGCATCAAGGATACCAATACCTTCGTCTCCCTGGGACTGAAGGAACAATACGACGTCACCCCCATCCACGTGGACGTGAACATCGTCTCGGGCGACGTGCTCGACCTGGAAGCCTTCAAGGCCTGGCGTCCGGAATACGCCACGGCAGAGTTCATCCTCGAAGATGGCAAGTACGTCTGCGGATGGGCAGTGGAGAAGATGAGCAAGTCGATGTACAACGTAGTGAACCCCGACATGATTGTCGAGAAATACGGTGCCGACACGCTGCGCATGTATGAGATGTTCCTCGGTCCCGTGGAGCAGTCGAAGCCCTGGGACACGAACGGCATCGACGGCGTACACCGCTTCCTGAAGAAGCTCTGGTCGCTCTTCTATAGCCGCAAGGACGAGTTCCTTCCGACAGACGTCGAACCGACGCGCGACGAACTGAAGTCCATCCACAAGCTCATCAAGAAGGTGACGGTCGACATAGAGAACTTCTCCTACAACACCTCGGTGAGCGCGTTCATGATTTGCGTCAACGAGCTGAGCCAGCTGAAGTGCAACAAGCGGGCTGTCCTGTCCGACCTCGTGGTGCTGCTTGCCCCCTTCGCACCCCACCTCTGCGAGGAGCTGTGGGAGGCTCTGGGACACACGACGAGCGTCTGCGACGCACAGTGGCCCGTCTGCAACGAGGAATACCTGAAGGAGGATGTGGTGAGGTACACCGTGTCGTTCAACGGCAAGGCACGCTTCACGCTCGACTTCCCTGCCGATGCCGACAATGCCACCATCGAACAGACGGTGCGCGAGCATGAGGCTTCGCAGAAGTACCTGGAGGGAAAGACCGTCCGGAAGGTCATCATCGTACCGAAGAAAATCATCAATATGGTACTCGGGTAGACCTGACAAGGGGGAACAGACCCGACGTCTTATGTAACTACAATCTTTAAACATCAAGTATAGTATGAACAAATTCAAACCAATTCGCATCACCAACATGTGGACAGAGATGAAGGACTATCTGTTCATCACACTGGGGTTGATTCTCTACTCCTTCGGGTGGGCGGGATTCCTCATCCCCAACAAGATCACTACGGGTGGCGTGACGGGTATCTCCGCCATCGTGTACTATGCGACGGACATCCCCATCCAGAACACGTACGTGCTCATCAACATTGTCCTGCTCATCTTTGCCCTGAAGATACTGGGGTGGAAGTTCTGTGTGAAGACCATCTACGGCATAGCCGTGCTCTACGTGCTGCTGTGGTTCTTCCAGCGCATCATTGTCGACGACCAGGGACAGGCTCTCTCGCTCGTGGGCGACGAACCCTTCATGGCGTGCATCATCGGCGCCGCCCTCTGCGGTATCGGACTGGGCATGGCGTTTACCCACAACGGCAGCACGGGCGGAACGGATATCATCGCCGCCATTGTGAACAAGTACCGTGACGTGACCTTCGGACGCATGACGATGCTCTGCGACATCTGCATCATCTCTTCCTCCTCGTTCATTCCCGGCTACACCATCGAGAAGATGGCATTCGGCTACTGTACGCTCGTCGTCATCGGGCTCTGCATCGACTACGTGGTCAACAACGCCCGCCAGTCCGTGCAGTTCCTCATCTTCTCCAAGGAGTATGAGAAGATATCCGACGCCATCGTCTTCCAGGCACACCGCGGCGTGACGCTGCTCGACGGCACCGGCTGGTACAGCAAGAACGGCGTCAAGGTCATCGTCGTACTGGCGAAGAAACGCGAGTCGACCAACATCTTCCGCCTGGTCAAGGCGATAGACCCGAATGCCTTCATCTCACAGAGTGCCGTCATCGGCGTGTTCGGCGAGGGCTTCGACAAGATAAAAGTGAAATAACCTGCTTTCAATGACTTCATACTGTACATACTAAACCTGTATTCTGACAGCCGCAGCTCCCTGCCTTGGGGGTCTGCGGCTTTTTGTTCAACCAGACATACCCATCATGGAAAAGAAACTTGTATTTGCCACCAACAATGCCCACAAGCTGGAAGAGGTGTCCGCGATGCTCGGCACGTCGGTCAGCCTGATGAGCCTGAACGACATCGGTTGCCACACCGACATCCCCGAAACGGGGACCACGCTCGAAGAGAACGCCCTCATCAAGGCGCGCTACATCCACGAACACTACGGCATGGACTGCTTTGCCGACGACACCGGACTGGAAGTGGACGCACTCGACGGCGAACCGGGCGTCTACTCGGCACGCTATGCCGGCGGAGCCGGACACGACTCCGTGGCGAACATGAAGAAGCTCCTTGCCCGCATGGAAGGGGTGACCGACCGACGTGCCCGTTTCCGCACCGTCATCGCCCTCATCCTCGACGGGGAGGTGCATGAGTTCGAAGGCATCGTCCGCGGAACCATCGCTACGGAACCACACGGCGACGGAGGCTTTGGCTACGACCCGGTCTTCATCCCCGAAGGCTACGACCGCACCTTTGCCGAACTGGGCGACGTGAAGAACCACATCAGCCACCGTGCACGTGCCGTGGAGCGTCTGGTGGAGTTCCTGCGGAGGGGCTGACGGCTCCATCCGGCATCCGCCCTTATCGACATCCCCTGTCAACAAGCCTGTTCACAGCGCACGGACGATAGCTGTTGAAAAGACACAGAACGGACGTACCCCATCGTGCGTCCCCCTATCCATAAACCCACGGGACGGTCCGTCCGGGTCGCCCCGACAAACACAAACTTATCATGATGTTGAAAGAAGAAATCAACCGGTTACGTAAAGAGAAGAATGCCGTCATCCTGGCACACTACTACCAGGAAGGCGAGATCCAGGACCTTGCCGACTTCGTGGGCGACAGCCTCGCCCTCGCACAGTGGGCATCCCGTTGCGATGCCGACATCCTCGTGATGTGCGGCGTACACTTCATGGGCGAGACAGCCAAAATCCTTTGTCCCGACAAGAAAGTGCTTGTCCCCGACCTGGCAGCAGGCTGTTCGCTCGCCGACAGCTGCCCGGCAGACCGCTTTGCCGAGTTCGTCCGCGAACATCCGGACCACACGGTCATCTCCTATGTCAACACGTCCGCTGCCGTCAAGGCACTCACTGACGTGGTCGTGACCTCAAGCAACGCGCGTCAGATTGTGGAAAGCTTTCCGCAGGACACGCCCATCATCTTCGGTCCTGACCGCAACCTGGGCAACTACATCAACGCCGTCACAGGGCGTCAAATGCTGCTCTGGGACGGTGCCTGCCACGTGCACGAACAGTTCTCCGTGGAGCGCATCGTGGAGCTGAAGGCAGCTTATCCCGATGCCGAGGTCCTCGCCCATCCCGAGTGCAAGGGTGCCGTCCTGAAGCTGGCGGACGTCGTCGGCTCCACGGCAGCCCTGCTGCGACACGCCGTGAAGAGCGACCGTCGGCAATTCATCGTCGCCACCGAGTCCGGCATCCTGCATGAGATGCGCAAACAGTGCCCCGACAAGGAGTTCATCCCCGCACCTCCGAACGCCGGGACCTGTGCCTGCAACGAGTGCAACTTCATGCGGCTGAACACGCTCGAGAAGCTCCATGCCTGCCTGCGCGACGAGTCCCCCGCCATCGAGGTGTCTCCCGACATTGCCGCGCGTGCCCTCCTCCCCATCGAGCGCATGCTGGACATCTCCGCCCGCCTCGGGCTTTGACCCGCACCCTTCCCCCTCTCTGCTCCACGGACGCTGCCACCCCGACCGGGTGCTCCCTCCGTGGAGCTTTGTTTTCCACTCCCCCGTTATCGACATAACATCTTATTATTATTCTTTATTCTTTCTTTGAAGAAGAAATATGATGATAATGATGGAGTGTTGATAGTGTCGGAAGAAAGTGAGCCTTTTACTTGCACAGGAAGTTATAAGCATCCGGTACGAGGTTATGAAGAGCTTATCGACACTGTATAAATGGTGAAAGAACTTGATACTGAGATACTGTTCTTCCCTTATTGACAAAGCGTCGATAACTCGGATTGTCAATAAGTTTTAGGCTGTCGGCAGCCGTCAGGAGTGTGAAAAGGCTGTTGAAACATGTGTTGCAACTTCTGCCGGAAATAGTTGCTCATTCCGTTTCCGTGCCGGTATAGACATTCCGCCGAGAACTCCAACATTTTTCTCCCCCATTGTGTGCACATTATTTCGACAGGGTTTGAACACGCTTTTGACAGGTTATCGACAGGAGGACGGGAGCTTCAGGTCCGTCGGTCAATTCTTTGCAGTCCATCCTTTCTTATTGCCGGAATAGATGTTACTTTTGCATCAGATAAACAAATCATCCTTCATGAGAAAGCTGAAGATAACCGAGATGAACCGTCTGACGGTGGACGAGTTCAAGGAGTCCGAGAAGATGCCGTTGGTGGTCGTACTCGATGACGTGCGCAGCCTGCACAATGTCGGTTCGGTGTTCCGCACGTCGGACGCGTTCCGTGTCGAAGGCATCTGCCTGTGCGGCATCACGGCAACCCCTCCCCAGCCGGAGATACACAAGACCGCGCTGGGAGCGGAAGACAGTGTGGCATGGACCTATTATAAAGATACGCTGGAGGCTGTCTCCCGGCTGAAGCAAGACGGCTATACGGTCCTTGCCGTGGAGCAGGCGGAAGGCAGTACGATGCTCGACCGCTGGTCTCCCGAGCCGGACGGACGTTATGCCGTGGTGCTGGGCAACGAGGTGAAGGGCGTCCGTCAGGAGGTAGTAGACTCCTGCGACGGCTGCCTGGAGATACCCCAGTACGGGACGAAGCACTCGCTCAATGTGTCCGTCACGGCAGGCATCATCATCTGGGAGTTCGCCAGGAAGCTGCTCATCGGCTGACGTGTATCAACAAACTGTTTATAACCTTATGGCAACAATCGCTGAAAAGATGGCTTTCATCCTCCTTCTGTCCTGCGCGATTCCGGTAGCGGCACAGCAGAGGAACGTCCCTCCCCCGGCACGGCTTACCGTCAGCCGGACGGTGTACGAGGGCGACAGCATCACACGCGTGGACTTCTATCCGCTGCGTGTCTATCCGCCCCTGACGTTCAAAAGCCGGCGGAGCGAACGGGCATACTATAAACTCGTCCGCGACGTGAAGCGCACGTTGCCCCTGGCACGGATGATTAACCAGATACTGATAGAGACCTACGAATACATGCAGACGCTGCCCGAGGGAAAGGCACGCGAAGAACACATCAAGCGGGTGGAGAAAGGATTGAAGGAACAATACACCCCCATGATGAAAAAGCTCACCTTCTCCCAGGGAAAGCTGCTCATCAAACTGGTCGACCGGGAGTGCAACCAGACGAGCTATGAACTCGTGAAAGCCTTTGTCGGTCCCTTCCGTGCAGGCTTCTACCAGACTTTTGCCTCCATGTTCGGCGCGAGCCTGAAGAAGGAATATGACCCCGACGCAGACGATGCTCTGACCGAGCGCGTCATCCTCATGGTGGAGAGCGGACAGCTCTGACCCGCCGGAAAGTGCGCCCGCACTTGAAATTCAGCCCTGAAACTTTTGCTATCTTACGGACTAAGGCTAACTTTGAACAGTGCTTGGTCGACATGAACGCATCGTGACGTTCATAACCGGGCATGACGTTGCCAATCCGGATACTTCCGCTTTAACCTAATCCTCATGAATAGAGAGCTTTCAGTCCGATTCCTACGACCGTCCGCCTTCCTGTTGAAAGGCTTGTTGATAAGTATGCTGTTGCTGTCAATGTCTGTTGATAAGCTGTGCGCACAGACCATGGAGTGGGAGGACTTCCTCGAACGGCTGACGGCAGACGAAGAGACGTCCGCAGAGCAATGGGACGAACTTGCCGAACTCCATGCACACCCGTTCAATCTCAACACGGCGACACGGGAACAGCTCGAACAGCTCCCCTTTCTTTCCCCGGTTCAAATCAGCCATATCCTGACTTACCTTCATACGTACGGTCCCCTGACGGACTTCTCCGAGCTGCAGCTGGTCGCAGGCGTGGACTACGAGACACGTGCCATGCTGTCGCTGTTTGTCGTCTGCCGTCCGGTGAAGGAGAAAGGTGCCGTCCCCTTCCCCTGGCGCGAGGTGTTGCGACACGGACGGCAGGAAGCAGTGGCACGTGTCGATATCCCCTTCTACTACCGCAAAGGCTATTACACCTATCCGCCCGAGGTGCTGCAACGCTATCCGAACCGGCGTTATCTGGGCAGCCGGTTCTACCACTCCCTGCGCTACCGGCTGGCGTCCGGTGAACGGCTGACGGCAGGGTTCACCCTGGAGAATGATGCCGGGGAACCCTTCTTCGCGGCAGGCAACAAAGGCTATGATTATGTTTCCGCCTACGTGCTCCTGCACGATGTCGGTCCCTTGCACACGGTGGCGCTGGGCGACTACCGCCTGCGTTTCGGGCAGGGGCTGGTCGTGAACACACGCTTCGCGTCGGGGAAACAGACCGTCATGGACGGAGCAGGCAGCCGAGGCGAAGGCATCACCCGGCATGCCTCGACCAGCGAGCAGGATTACTTGCGCGGATTGGCGGTCGACTGGCAGAAGGGAGGATGGGGACTGGCCGCCTTCTACTCGTTCCGTCGTCAGGATGCCACCCTGAAACACGGGTTCATAACTGCGTTGAAAACTGACGGACTCCACCGTACACGCTCCGAGATGGAGAAGAAACACGACGTGCATAATCAGTTGACAGGAATACATTTATCATACGACGCTGTCCGTTGGCACATTGGACTGACAGGTGTTTATACCGTTTTCGACAAGGTGTTGAAACCGCAGTTCTACTACCAGCAGCATGACCCCCGCGGGCGGCAGTTCGCAGCCGTCGGTGCCGACTACCGGCTGGACCTGCACCGCTGGTCGTTTGCGGGAGAGACGGCAGTGAGCGGGAATGGAGCGGTGGCGGCACTCCACACGTTGGCTTACCGTCCGCTGACGGCACTCCACCTGCTCCTGCTCCACAGACACTATGCGAAGGACTATGAGGGCATCTTTGCACGTTCGTTCGGCGAAGGAAGCCGGGTGCGCAATGAAGACGGGTTGTACGCCGGGTTGGAGTGGCTGCCGGGAAGAGACCTGAAACTGACGGCATACACCGACTGGTTCCGCTTTCCGGCTCCGCGCTACCGGGTCTCCTTCCCACGCAGCAAGGGCACGGAAGCCTTCGTGCAACTCGTCGGGAAGTGTGGGAAGAAGAGCGACTGGCTGTTGCGCTATCGCTACAAGCAGCGTGAACGGGATGTCCTGGCGGACCGGAAGGAATCAGCGGAAGGACCGGTTACCGTCCGTCGGCATACGGGCAAGGGACAATGGCGGTGGCAGGCAACGTCGGCGTGCCTGTTGAAAACGACGCTGGACTATGTTCAAAACGGGGCGTCGGACAAGGGAAATGAACAGGGCTATCAGCTGACACAGGCAATCGACCTGAAGCCTGCTGCCGGAGGATGGGAGTGCGAGGCAGGTGGAGGCTATTTTCATACAGACGGTTATGATACAAGGATTTATGCCTACGAACGCGGCTTGCTCTACACCTACTCGTTCCCTGCATACGAGGGAGAGGGTGTCCACGGATACCTGTGGGGAAGGTACGATATCAACAGTTTGTTGACAGTCATTGTCAAGTATGTTTATACCGGCTATTTTGACCGCGACCGCATCGGTTCCGGAACGCAGGAAATCGAGGGGAGGAACAAGCATGACCTGTATATCCAACTGAAGGTGACGTTTTAAGTATTATGAACTTTAAATATCGATTCAACATGAAACAGTTTTTAGTGACGGGAGTCCTCATCGCTCCCGAGAAAATCAACGATGAGTTGCTTCAGACCCACATGGCATATACGCAGCAGTGGATGGATGCCGGACGCATCGTGATGAGTGCGCTCTATGCCGACATGACGGGTGTGGTGAACATTGTCTTTGCGGATACGCAGGAGGAGGTCGAGGCGTTCTACGCGAACGAGCCTTTCCATCGTGCCGGAGCGCAGGACTATGTCGTCCGGGAAATCAATATCCACTACGGAAGGTTCTGAGGCTCGGACTTGAGGTGCGGCGGATGTAGGCATTTCCTTGGTTTTGTCCCGGGAAATGTCTATTTTTGGTTCGCCTTCCGCAGCAATCCGCCTGCAAGACTCCCCCTTCACCCCTCTTTTTCCCCATCATCAGACTCCCCTCTTGCTCATCTCGTCACAAGGAGATGCGCTTCCCCCTGTCTCCTTTTTCAGCAATCCGTTGTCACTCCGTGCGTAAGCCCTGTTTCCGGCATGCTCATCTCGTCGCGTCGTCTTGCTCAAAGCGTCACTACCGTCATGCTCTTCTCGACAAAAGGAGATGCGCAAGGCGTCGGTGTGGGGTTGAGGAAGGCGTCGGTGAGAGGATGAGGAAGGAGGAAAAGGGAGAAAGGGAAGGTGGTTTTTCGAATCAGGTTTAATGACTGTTTGGAGGTGGATAGGGTAAATACACATTTTCCCTCCCTCCCCTGTACGACTTTTCCTGAAAAAGCCGTTTCTTTGTTCCGCGAACTTAATAAACTGATGCTACTATGTCAACCATTATCTATCCTGCTCCCATCTTCGGACCGGTACACAGCCGCAGGTTGGGAGTCTCACTGGGCATCAACCTGATGCCTGCCGACGGCAAAGTGTGCACGTTCGACTGTGTGTATTGTGAGTGTGGATTCAATGCCGACTTCCGTCCGCGTCAGCGAAGACCGACACGGGAGGAAGTGCGGGAGGCGCTCGAAGCCCGTCTGCAGGACATGCAGGCGAACGGACCGGCACCCGACGTGCTGACCTTTGCCGGGAACGGAGAGCCGACCGCCCATCCGCATTTCTCTGAAATCATCGACGACACGCTGGCGCTGCGCGACCGTTACTTTCCGAAAGCGAAGGTGAGCGTGCTCAGCAACTCCACCATGCTCTTCCGTCCCGAAGTGGTGGAGGCGCTCAAACGTATCGACAACAACATCCTCAAGCTCGACACCGTCGACCCTGAATACATCCGCCGGGTGGACCGGCCGACGGGAGCCTATGATGTGAACGACATCATCAGCCGGATGAAGGCGTTCGAGGGGCAGCTCATCATCCAGACCATGTTCATGAAGGGCACGCACGACGGACTTTCGGTGGACAACACGACAGACCACTACGTCCTCCCCTGGCTCGATGCCGTGCGCGACATTGCTCCCCGTCAGGTGATGATTTACACCATCGACCGGGAGACACCCGACCAGAACCTGCAGAAGGCAACTCCCGAGGAGCTGGACCGCATAGCCGCCCTCGTCCGGGAAGCCGGCATGGAGGTCTCCGTCTCCTATTGAGCACCCGGCAGGTATTTGCCTGCAAGTCCGGAGAGCCAAGCTACTTGCACGGACGGACCGGATTCCTACCTTCCGGCGTCCGTTGACCAACAAACGAAAAGCCCCATCTTCACAGACAGGGCTTTTCTACTTTTTGAACTTTTGTCATACAAACGTAAGAGGCATCTTACGTATTATTTCAAGTCTTTCCCCCTTTCACTCCGCCAGAGGGTCGAACGTACCGTCAGCACCGCCACGGTTGATGTCGGTCCAGCCGACGGTCTGTTCCAGTGTCGTGTTGTTCTGCATCATGTTCTGCTTGAAGCCGATGAAGTAACAGTTGGGCTTGAAGCGGATGACGTTCTCCACGGAGTTGCCGTCGGCGTTGTAGTCCTTGCGTGTCAGCTGGTTGTTGCGGTAGAAGTTCACCAGCGAGAGGACGTTCTTGTCGGTCAGTTCCTTCACCGGCTCGGCAGCGTTGCCTGTCAGCTCTGCCGTCAGTCCGGCACGGGTCAGGTTGATGGCAGACGGACGCAGGGTGTAGAGCGGGTCCGCGCCGTTCTTTTCCTCGGCAGTGAATTTCGCCGTGTAGACCTCGATGGTGTGGCGGCGTGTGCCGTTGAGCGGAGCTACGCCCAGATACTGGCAGGTGTTCCCGCCGAAGCCCGTGAGCTTCCACGATGCCTTCAGGGCCTCCTGACCCTGACCGCCGTCCCAGAGCATCCAGCGGCGCATGTCGTCAAAGCGTTTGCCCTCGTAGGCAAGTTCCAGCTGACGTTCGTAGAGGATGGCTGAGAACAGACGGGCACGGTCGCTCCGTATGGAGGCATCGAGTCCGTAATCCTTCGCTGCCAGCTCTGACGGATAGACACGCGAGCGGATGCGTTTCAACGCCTCGTAGGCTTCGTTCATGTGTCCGGCGTCGCCCGTACCGCATGCAGCCTCGGCAAGGTTGAGCAACACCTCGGCATAGCGTATCTCCATGTAGGGAGCGGCAGACTGCTTGAAGCCGGACGGGGCGCCGTTGGACGCTGCCTGGATGTTGAAGGTGTAGAGCGGCGTCTCGTTCACATCGAGGTCGTCGCTGCGCTTGTTGACATACACGCCGGTGTGTGAGCCGGCGAGTCCGTCGGCGGTAAAGCCGCTCTTGCCGGGGTTCTGCTCGTTGCTCTCGTCCTCGTACCAGGCATAGTTCCACAAGGCATAGTCCTCACCGTTGTACGGATAGTCGAACACCTGTCCGTTGTTCCCGGCAGGTTTGCTGTTGGCGGACGGGTTGCCCGTGAAGCGCCAGCGTACGCCCGGGAAGGCGAAGGTGCGGTAGAAACGCGGGTCGCGGTTGAGGAAGAAGCATTGCTTGTCGTACGTGTAGGCAGACTCGCCTGCGCGCTTGCCGTCTGCCATAGGGAAGAGGTCGACGATTTCGGACGTCGGTGTCAGTCCTCCGCCGCCCATGGCGTTCTTCGGACGGACGGTGTGTTCCCAGTTGTTGTATTTATGGTAGTCGGATGCTTCGACCCACGGAATCTTGTTGTACAGGGTGACGAAGACGGCTTCGGACTTCGAGCCGTCAGAGCCGGTGTAGTTGACGAACATCTTGCCCCAGTTCGTGGCGTTTACTCCGGGGTTTCCCTCGTAGGCAAGGCCGAAGACACCGCTCTCGTCGAGCTTGTCGATGGCAGCCTTGTTTGCCTCGTAGGCGTCTGCCCACCGTTGCTTGTCGTCGGCGCGGTTGAAGAGCGGGCTCGCCCACAGCAGCAGGGTGCGTCCCTTCAGTGCGAGCGCCGTCCCTGCGGTGACCCGTCCGAAGTCTTCCCCGGCATAGGGCCATGCTGCCGGCAGGTAGTCGGCGGCCTTCTGGAGGTCGGCGCAGATGAAGTCGATGCACTGCTTCGTGGTCGAACGGGGTACGACGAGTTCGTTTCCGCCGTCATCGCCTACGATGGGATTCTGCACGTGGTCGATGATGGGCACACCGCCGTAGACTTTCACCAGGCGGTAGTAGCACCAGGCGCGGAAGAAGTACGCCTGACCGAGCAGTTCGTGCTTCTGCTCCTCGTTGAGGGACTTGCTGCCCTCCACTCCCTCGATGATGTCGTTGCACTCGCGGATGCGTCCGTAGGGGCTGACGTTCTTGGTCTCGCGGAAGATGAGGTCCTGCACGTTGGTATAGTCGACGATGGTCTCCGGGTCGACAAATGCGGACAGTCCGGCGAACTCCTCGGTTGACTTCGAGTAGATGTCCGCCACACCTGTGCTGGGCGTGTCGTAGTCTATGCCACTGGCGGAGACGGGCAGCAGGAGGTTGTAGAGGTAGTCGATGCGTGTCTTTGCACCGTCGTAGTCTTCATAGATGGTAGCGGCGCCGAAACTGCCGTAGGACTTCTTGTCCTGCAGGAACTGGTCGCTGCAGCTGCCCAGGCAGAGGGCTGCACACAGGAGGGCGGCGGCGCCCTTATAGTTGTAGTTGTTCATAGTGTCGTTGTTTTTAGAATGAGATGTTTACGCCCAACGTGTATTTGCGCAGGTTGGGATACTTGCCGTATGCTCCTGCCCACGGGTTCATGAAGTGGTCGGGATAGGGGCTGGTGAAGCTGATGGCATTCTGGCACGTGAAGTTCAGTCGGCAGCTCTCGATGCCCACAAGGGATGTCCAGTCCTTGGGCAGCGTGTAGGCAAGGGTAATGTTGCGCAGGCTGATGGAGGTAGCGCTCACCTTCCAGAACGTGGACGCCTGACTGTTCACATCCATGTAGCGGAGGTTCGGGAACCGTGCGTCGCGGTTGGCGGGTACGGTGACGTTGCCCTGGGCGTCCTTGATGTCCTCATAGACGAACATGTCGCTCCAGAACGAGGGCATGTTGGTGTAGAGCACATCCTTGTAGCCTTTCTTCAGGTAGTATGCCGACTTGTCCACGAGGTCATAGCCGCCCCAGTTCGCGTTGAACTGCGCGCTCAGCGAGAGGGACTTCCACTCGGCGCCGAGGTTCACGGTGAAGCCGTAGGTGTTGCTTGCCCGGTGGGAGATTTCGATACGGTCGTTGTTGTTGATGATGCCGTCTGCCGGCTGCCAGGTGCCGTCCTGGTTCTGTGCGCCGCGTATGTCGCGGTAGATGAGCATACCGGGGTGCACGTCCTTGATGGTGTTGCCCAGGTAGTTGGTGATGCCGTAGGTCGTGAAGTACTCCTGAATCTCCTGGTAGCTGCGGAACATGCCGATGCATTCATAGCCCCACGTGCCGCGGTCGGAACGCTCATTGGGACGGGCGCCGTCCAGTTCGATGCGGTCGGGCCATGCCATCTTCTTGATGCGGTTGTCGCTATAGCCGGTGTTCACCTTCACGTGGTACTTGAAGTCCTTGCCGATGTTGTCGCGCCAGCCCAGTGACAGTTCCACACCCCAGGCATCGATGGCGCCGAAGTTCTCTGCCGTCGGCTGCGTACCCACGGTGGACGGGAAGTTGGAGGCTCCCGTACGGTTCATGAACATGTCGCGGTTCTTGTCCAGATAGGCGTCGAGGTTCACCGACAGGCGGCTGTTGAGGAAGCGCATGTCGAAGCCCAGGTTCGTCTTGTAGCTCTTGTCCCAGTGTGCGTCGGGGTTGGGAGCATCGCCGGTCTTGGAGCCCGGACCCTTGTCGCTCATCTGGCTGTTGTTGCCGAAGACGGCTCCCTTGCCCTGGTCGACGTTGTAGAGCTGGGTCCACCGCCACGGTTGGATGTTGTCCTTACCCAGGATACCAAAGGAGAGGCGTACCTTGAGGAAGTCCATGAACTTCACGTGGTCCTTGAACCAACCTTCTTCCGACACAACCCATCCGGCGGAGAACGACGGGAAGGTGCCCCAGTAGTTCTTCGGGGCGAACTTGGTCGACGCATCGGAGCGGATGAGGAATTCGAAGAGGTAGCGGTCGGCATACGAGTAGTTCAGACGTCCCACGTAGGAGAGCATGCCCGACTCGCTGCGTCCGAAGTTGGCGTAGGGAGAGCCGTAGGCTGACTTCGAGGAGCCGTCGGTGAACTTGTAGGGGTCGCTGACACGGGCGAGCACATCCTCCGTCTCCGCCTCGCTCTTCTCGATGGAGAACAGGGCGCTCACGTTGTGCAGGCCGAACTCGCGGGCGTAGCTTGCCGTGAGGTTCACCTGGTAGTTGTCGCTCTTGATGTTGCTGCGGCTGAGGTTGTTGCCGTTGTTCACCTCGATGGGGCGCAGGTTGTTTTCCGAGTAATCGGCGTCAGCGCCGGTGTAGAGGTGCGCCCCGCTGCCGGTGCGGTTGAGCATCTGGTAGACGGTCACGCTCGTACCGGTTTCATTGCCCTTGTCGTTGCTGATGCTCCTGGAGTAGGTAGCCTTGAGCTTCAGGCCCTTGAGGAGGTTGCTCCAGCCGAAGTCGTACTCCACGGAACTGTTGATGGTCATGTTCGACGACTGGTTCTCGATGTTGTCGGGTGAGTTCTGTACGGCGCTGAAGTTGTAGAGGTTCAGGTCCGTCGGAGGCTCATTCTGCATGCCCGACTGCACGAGGGGCATCCCGCCGACGTAGTCGGGCACCCAGCGCGGATGGGTCAGCAGCGTGTTGAAGTCCAGGTCGGTGCCGCCGCCGGAGAGTCCGTTCTTTGCCTTGTTGGTCTCGCCGTAGTCGCCCGACAGCTGGAGCGAAGCCTTGAACCACTTGCTGATGTTGGCGTTCACCCCGGCACGGAAGTTCCAGCGGTCGTAGTTCAGGCGGCCGATGTTACCGTCCTGGTCGAAGTAGGAGATGCCGGCGAAGTAGGTGGCTTTCTCCGTACCGCCGTTGATGTTGAGGCTGTGGCGTTGGGTGAAGGCAGCCTTCCACTCCTGGTCGAGGAGGTCATAGTTGAGGCCGCGCATGGCAGCCAGTTCGTCTGCCTGGAAGAGGTCCTTCTGCACTTCCGACGACTCTTCGTCGGTGGAGGTACGCGCTGCACGTATGGCGTTCCAGATGGCGCCCTGGTCATAGGCGGACAGCATCTTCGTGCGGTAGACGGCGTCGGTGACACCGAACTGTCCGCTGTAGGAAATCTTCGGGGCGCCCACCTGTCCGCGTTTGGTCTTCACGAGCACGACACCCTGTGCGGCGCGGGCGCCGTAGACGGCAGCCGAAGCGTCCTTCAGGACGGTGATGCTCTCCACCTCGTCGGCGTCGAGGTTGTTGAACGCCTCTTCGTCGGTCACGAAGTCGTCGATGACATAGAGCGGCGACGCGCTGGTCTCTCCACCCTTGCCGGCATAGGCGGAAGCCACCTTTGCCTGGCGGATTTGCAGGGTCGCAGCCTCACCGGGACGGCCGAAGCCGCCGCTGGAGCTGAGTCCGTTGATGAGTCCGCCCAGGGCGGCACTGAGGTTACCCACCGAGAGGTCCTTGATTTCGTCGGGCTTGATGACCTCGATGGCACCCGTGACGTTCTTCATCTTCTGGGTACCGTAACCCACGACGACCACTTCGTCGAGTTTCATCATGTCCTCGCGCAGGGTCACCTTCATGCCGTCCTGCGGAGCGACGGTCTGGGAGATATAGCCGATGTAGGAGATGACGAGTTTGGCATTGGCAGGTACCTGCAGGGTGAAGTGCCCGTCGATGTCGGTGATGACACCTGCGGTGGTGCCTTCAGCCTTGACCGATGCACCGATGACGGGCATGCCCGTCTCGTCGACCACCGTACCCTTGATGGTCCTTGTGTGCTGTTGTTGGGTTGCCGGGGCATTGCTTCCGCGTGCTTCCAGAGGAGAGACGGACGCGCACATTGCCGCGAGGCATACACTGTAGAGAATATATCTTGTTTGCATAAGAGTTCAGGTCTTTAATTCTGTTTCCGCAGGCGGGACGGCAGGGAGACGTTGGCGGATTGCCGGGTCTGCCGGGGCGTCGGGCGCGAGCGGAACTTCTGTCTGTTATATATAAGGTAGGGTGACAGCCCTGTCCGTTCACTCGGCGGAGTCGTCCTCCGTGTCGGCAGGCAGCCAGCGGGGGTCGCCCGTGCGGTTGGCAAGCTGGTCGGCGCCCGTCACGGTAAACTGCCCGTCGCCGTTGTAGACGAACGGTTCGGTCGTGAGCGTGGAGGTGTCAAACTTGTCCGTCCCGGCGGCACCGTTCCACCAGTAGGTGTTCAGGCGGAAGTTGTGCACCATGTTGGCGTTTCCCATAATCTTGTTGGTGAAGTTGTTGTCCCCGGTGTTGCCGCTGTCCACGATGATGCTCTTGGCGATGTTCAGTGTCATCGTGTTGCGTCCGCGGTACTGGTTCCAGTTGACGAAGTCCTTGCCGTTGGCGATGTTATAGAGCGTACAGGAGTTGATGTTGAACGAGCCGCCGACGTAGCCGGTAATCTTGTCGGGTCGCGACCCGTTGATTTGGGCGAAGAACTTCCCTGCCTTCACCGTGCTGTAGAGCGTGCTCTCCTTGAGCGTAAGGTTGATGGTGCTGCTCTTCTTGAAGAGGACGAGGACATCCGTCTGGTTGATGCGGACGTAGCAATCGTTCACCGAGAGGTTCTCCACGGCGTACTTCTGCTTGTTGTTGTCGTAGATGAGGTATTTGTTCACGTCCAGGATGCGGCATGACTGGAGGGCGATGGGGTCCTTGATGACATACTCGCCGCTTGCCACCTTGGTCGATTCGTCAGGAGTCGTGCTCAGGGCGAGGAAGGCGCCCGAGGTGTTGGCGTTGCAGTCGAAGTCGATGAACTTGACCTTCAAGCCTGCCGCCGTGGCGAGGGTCCCGTCCGCACCGCAGGTCACCATGGGGTGCTTCACCTTGTTGCCGCGCAGGGTGATGCGGTGGCTGCCGAAGTCGGTCGCTCCGCTCATCGTGTAGTGCCCGCCGGGGACGAGGTTGTAGGCAAGTTCCTCGCTGCTGTCAGGGATGGGGTTCTGCTTGAACCACTCCGTGAGGTCGGTTCCGTCAGGGATTTCCGCATAGGTGGCAAGGAGCGTGGAGTACGACAGTTCGGTCGCCTTCTCGGCAGCCTTGTTGCCAGCCTCCTCGTTGCCGAGCGAGCGGATGTAGAACTTGTAGCTGGTGTCCTCCTTGAGAGCGAATTTTTTCGAACAGCCGTCGATGGTGTCCGGACGGCCTACCGGGACGGGATTTTCGGGGTCGTCGACGTTGTAGGCTGTGAACTCATAGCCTCCTGCGCCCATGACCACGGGCCACTCGACAGTGACCTCCGTACCTTCGGGATTCTGGGTGAACTTCACCCCGTCGGCAGCCGGCGACGTCAGGGTGACGCCCGACACGCCCGACGAGAAGGTCCAGTCGTCGTCGTACCCGTTGATACAGGAACCAAGGAGCAGCGTCGTACACGCAGCCGTCACACCACACATACTCCTCAGAGATAAGAAACGATTCATTTTCATACAATTATATTTAAGTTAAATAAAGTCCGTCAGAGTCTGAAAACAAAACTGTCAGGGGGATTCCCTTCATGCGCCGTGAGACGCCCGGATGTTTGGAAATATGTGATGGTAGAGTAAGTAATTTCGCAACATCGGTTTTGGGTATTTGCGTGGGAGGTACATCGTGGCGTCCGGTCACGTCAGTCGTCCCTCTGACAGCACTACGAAGTTAGGACGAAAAAGGGTGGTACGGGAGTATTTTTGGTTCAAAAGAGTAGAGAAATGTTGTATAAAGGCCGTGTTTTGCCCCGAAGAGACTCTTTTAGCTGTGAATAAATGTGAAACAGTGAACAAATAGTCACTTTGCCACGAGTCCGTCCACCGGTGTGATTTCTCCCGTTGCAGCCTGCCTGCGACCCAGTCCGGAGCGTTCGTAACGTCCGATATTATTGAAATGAGATGTCGTGTTTTCTGAAGGCCCGATGCGTCCGTTGAACACTGCCGGAAGGACGTTTCGCAAGTGTTTGACAGCCAGCAGCTTTCGTAGGGGTATATTCCCACCTTCGTACGGACGCGTGACTACTACCGTGCGGACGCGTCCGTACGAGCGTGGCGACGCGTCCGTACGAACGTGGGAACCCATCCATACGGCGCAACGCCTGTTTTCCCATGAAAAGAGGTAGGGATAGATGGACTCCGGTTGTCAAGATTTGTTGGAAGAGGGGACGAAGGCCCCCATTGTCAATTGTCAATTATCAATTGTCCATTGCTCAGAGCTCCTCCAGTGCGTAGTACTGGTAGTCGCGCAGGAGCGTCTGCAGGAGCGGTTCCCCCGGACGGGTGTCAGCCGGCAGACGGAGCGTCCCGATGATTTTGCGCGACAGCTGGAGGATGCGGTCGTCACGGTCCTTGCCGCGCGTGTCGAGCGTACGGGTGATGACGTTGACCTGCTCGAGCGACAGGTCGGCCGCCTGCACATAGGTGGGCCGGTAGTCCTCGCTGACGTAGGCGAACTCGTCGAGACTGACGTGCAGATGGTGGTAGTCCTGCTCCTTGATGACCACGGTCCCGGCTGCCAGGTCGCCCAGACGCTGGTGATTCTTCGTCACGAGGGCGGAGATCAGGCCGATGGCGCCGCCGGAGCCCACGTCGACGGGATAGAGCAGCCAGCGCAGGAGGTAGGAGCCGATGGTCGGTTCGCTCCCGTCCACCCGGGTCACACGCAGGTGCATCAGGCGTTTGCCCACGCTCTGCCCGTTGTTGAGCACCTCGCAGAGCAGCGAGTAGAAGGCGAGGAAGGCGAGGGCAAGGAGGATGACGGCGGTCTCTGCCGCTCCCGTCAGCTTGAGCATCCGCTCCAGCGTGGAGAGACCGACGAGGACGACGGCAATCAGGGTGTCGTCGATGAGCAGGGCGAGCAGCCGTGTGCCTATGCTCGCCGGGGTCTGTTCGATGCGGACGTATTGTCCGGTGATGATGTCGTGTGACATAGGATAATCTGTTTAGGGGACGGGTGCCGCCGGGTGTCACGCCGCTGTCGGCAGGACAGGCGGACAAAATGCGGACGGAGGCACAAACTTATGCCCCGTGGTTTGCAAATGTATAATAAAACCCATACATTTGTCCATTCCATCATCCAGAAAAAGCCGGAACCGTGAAAGAAGTTGTCTTCATACGTCAGAATATAGAGAAGTGGCGCCGGGCAGAGCAGGTGGTCGAGAGTGCCGCCTCGCAGTCGCCCGACCACCTGGCGGATGTCTATGTGGACCTCACGTCGGACCTGGCTTTCGCGCAGACCCACTACCCCCGTTCGCGCATCACCCTCTACCTGAACAACCTGGCGTCCTCGCTCCACAACGAGTTGTACCGCAACAAGCGGGAGAAGTGGAGCCGCATACTCACCTTCTGGCACACCGAGGTGCCGCTGGCGGTCTACGGGGCGCGGCGCGAACTGCTCTATGCCTTCCTCATCTTCCTGACGAGTGTGCTCGTGGGCGTCGTCTCCCAGCTGGGCGATGAAAACTTCGCACGCACCATCCTCGGCGACGGGTATGTGGACATGACGCTGCGCAACATTGCCAAGGGTGACCCCATGGCGGTCTACAGCGGCGGCGAAGAGGGGTCGATGTTCCTCGCCATCACCATCAACAACGTGCGCGTGTCGTTCCTCTGCTTTGCCGCAGGGCTGTTCACCAGCATTGGCACGGGGTGGCTGCTCTTCACCAACGGCGTGATGGTGGGCTGCTTCCAGACCTTCTTTGCCCAGCACGGGGTGCTCGGCGAATCGATGCTTGCCATCTGGCTGCACGGGACGCTCGAGATTTCCGCCGTCATCATTGCCGGAGCGGCGGGCATCACCATGGGCAACGGGTGGCTCTTCCCCGGCACCTATCCGCGTCTCGTATCCTTCCGGCGTGCCGCACGGCGCGGGATGAAGATTGTGGTGGGCACCGTCCCCGTCTTCATCGTGGCAGGGTTCATCGAGAGCTTCCTCACGCGCCACACCCATGCCCCTGCCGTCCTGCGCTTCGGGCTCATCGCGCTTTCAGCTGCCTTTATCGCATACTATTATATCTACTTACCCAAAAAACGTATTTATGGAAACAATGAGAGAACCCGGAATCGTGCTGTATAAACGGCGCGACTTCGGAGAGAAATTTACCGTCACGTTCCGGTTCATCCGTGAGAACTGGAAACCGTTGCTGAAGTACCTCACGGCATTCCTCCTGCCCATAGCCATCCTGCAGGGCTTCAGCATGAGCGCGTACATGGACAACGCGTTCAAGGCAAACCCCTACGTTTCGTCCGGGGCGGAGGAGAATGGCATGATGGCTCTTCTGGGACTCCCCTACCTGTTCCTCATCGTGTTCTCCCTGCTGGGCGGAATCCTGCTCTACGCGGTGTTCTATGCCCTGTTCATCACTTATGACAGGCGGGAGAAAGGTTTGCGGGGCGTCACCTGGAGTGCGCTGTCAGCCGAGTTCCTGCGTTGCCTGAAGCGGAGCGCCACGTGCTTCGGCTTCATTATCCTGCTGCTGGTACTGTATCTGGTGCTGATGGTTCTGCTCGCTTCCCTGTCGGCCGCCACGCTCATCGTGACGGTTCCCCTGCTGCTGGCATGCCTGGTTCCGCTCATGATTTTCTATCCTGCCTACATGCTCGACGAGCAGTCGGCAGGCATCTGGAACACCTTCCTGTGGAGCATGCGCAACGGCTTCAAGTGCTGGGGCGGCTCCTTCCTCATCCTCTTCGTCTGCAACCTGCTGACGAGCGTGCTGAGCGGCCTCCTTTCCGTGCCGATGTACGTAGTGCTCATCGTCCGTGCCCTCCTGGTAGGAGCAAGCGGACAGGTGGCTGACGGCGGCATGCTGTTCGACGTGCTGCAGTACTTCACGTCCGTCCTGATGCTCTACGCTTCCTACCTCTCGACGGTCGTCGTGCTGCTGGGCGCGACCTACCAGTACGGACACATCCGCGAGAAGATGGACGCCGTGACCGTGGACGAGGACATCGAGAACTTCGACAAGCTCTGATACCGCATGCACCCGGCAGCTACCGACACCCTGACTTGCGACACCGCCCGGCTTGCCCGCTGGTGGACCGACCCGGCGTATGACTATGAGCGCGCCCTGCGCGCGGCGGACGGTACGTGGTGGGACCGCCTGCGCTCCTGGCTGGACTGGAAGCTCAGCGAGTGGTTCAACTGGACACTGACCGACTCGGAGGTCAACTGGGTGTACGTCGTCGCCGCCCTCGTGGTCCTCCTGCTGATTGTCGCCTACCTGTGGTGGAAGCATCCCGGGCTGTTCCGCCGGGTGGGACGTGCCGGAAAGTCTTCCGCAGCGACGGACGAGGACACCATCTACGGCATCGACTTTCCCGAGGAGATACGTCGTGCCACGTCGCGCGAGGACTATACGGCTGCCGTGCGCTACACCTATTTATATATGCTCCGGCAGCTCGACGATGCCGGACTCATCAGCTGGCAGAGCTACAAGACCCCCACCGACTATGTCTACGAACTGCGGGAGGCTGACAGCGCCGAGGACCTGCGTGCGCTGACCAACGGTTTCCTGCGCGTGCGCTATGGCAACTACACCGCCACGCGCGCCTTCTACGACGGGATGTGCCGTTTTCGCGACGCGCTCGTCCGTCGGCTCCTGCAAACGGAAGGAGGTGAGCCATGAGGCGCGGCACGCTCATCTACATCGGCTGCATCATCGCCCTCCTCGCGGTGGGACTCTGGTTGCAGCTCACACAGCCGCGACCTGTCGACTGGACGGCGACCTATGACCACAAGGACACCGGACCCTTCGGCTGTGCCGTGTTCGACTCGGTGATGGCGTTCACGCTCCCTGCCGGCTATCGCCCCGTGGCAGAGACCTTGGACGACTTTCTGGAGAACGACACGGTGGGCGGTCAGAACCTCCTCTTCGTCAGCGGATACTGCTGGCTGAACGACGAGGACGTGGACTCCCTCTTCGTCCGCCTGCACCGGGGAGCCAGCGTGCTGATGGCAGCCGACTGGTTCAGCGACGCCCTGCTCGACTCGCTGGGCATCACCGAGGCTGACGGCTTCGTGCTGGACGGGCTGGATGAGTTGCCCTCACTCCGGCCGGCGATTGACACGCTGGAGTGGGTGGAAGAGCCGGGACGCTATCCCCGGCGCGACTTCCCGGTGCGCTCCTCCTTCCAGGCGACGGGCTTCCAGCCGACGGAAAGCCTCGGGCGTTACCCCTTCCGCGTGCTGGCGTGGCAACACCACGACCGGGTGTATGCGGGGGACTCCGGCTACGTCGCCCGGAGGATGAACACCGTCAGCTTCCGCGTCGGCAAGGGCGAACTGACGCTCATGCGCTCGCCTTTCGTCCTGACGAACTACGGCATCCTCCACCGCGACCTCAAGGACTACGTGCTGCGCCTCGCCGACCGCCTGAAGGACGCTCCGCTGGTGCGGACCGATGCCTACGCCTTCAGCTCGGGAGGCATGGACTGGGACAGCCTTGCCGATGGACGGGCACGGGGACCGTTTGGCTACTTCCTGAGCCATCCGCCCCTGCAGTGGGCGCTCTACGTGTCGCTGCTGACCATCGTGCTGCTGTGCTGCTTCACCGCCCGGCGGCGTCAGCGTCCCATCCTCGTCATGTCGCCTCCGGAGAACCGCAGCCTGGAGTTCGTGAAGCTCATCGGCACGCTCTACTACCAGCGCGAGACCCCTTCCGCCCTGCTGCGCAAGAAGTATGTCTACTTCGCCGACGAGCTGCAACGCCGCACGGGGGTGGACCTGCTCTCGGAGACGTCCGCCGATGAACGTGCCGACCGCCTGGCGGAGAAGACCGGAGCCGACCGCACACAGCTCCTGGCACTGCTGACGCGCCTCGATGCCATCCGTGCGGAGAGCCCCCTGCGTGCCGACGACGAGGAGATGAAACGGCTGGTCGACCGGATGAATGACCTGCTCGCCGCGGTGTCCTCGCCCGGTGCCCCGTCAGCACCCGGACGGCAGACGCCTTCCGTTGGAAAAGAAACCATACAATCACAGAATGAACCAGACTCCCTGTTCCCCGCACGGGACCCCCTCCCTACGACGGAGGACAGGAAGGAACAATAAAGCTTATGGAAGAGACAAAACTGGAACCCGCAGCCGCGCACGATGATGCGCCCCGTGCGGAATACTTGCAGGAACGCATCCGCCTGCTGAAGGAGCGGATTGCTTCCGTCATCGTCGGCCAACGACAGACGGTCGACCTGTTGCTCACCGCCATCCTCGCCGACGGTCATGTCCTGCTCGAAGGCGTGCCGGGCGTGGCGAAGACCCTGCTTGCCAAGCTGACGGCACGCCTCATCGACGTCGACTTCAGCCGCATCCAGTTCACGCCCGACCTCATGCCGAGCGACGTGCTGGGCACGTCGGTGCTCAACATGAAGGAAGGCGTGTTCGAGTTCCACCGCGGTCCGGTGTTCGCGAACCTCATCCTCGTGGACGAAATCAACCGTGCCCCGGCGAAGACCCAGTCCGCCCTCTTCGAAGTGATGGAAGAACGCCAGGCGACGGTCGACGGGGTGACCTATCCCATGGAGGAGCCTTACCTTGTCATTGCCACCCAGAACCCCGTCGAGCAGGAAGGGACCTACAAGCTCCCCGAGGCACAGCTCGACCGCTTCCTGCTCAAGGTCACCGTCGACTATCCGTCTGCCGACGAGGAACTGGAGATCCTGCGCCGCCACCAGGAGCGGCATGACCTGGTGAAGCTGACGGACATCGCCCCCGTGCTGACCCGCGCCGACGTACAGGAGTTGCGCCGCAGGACAGACAGCCTCTACGTGGAGCCGTCGCTCCTGAACTACATTGTGCAGATTGTCCGTCAGACACGCCTCAGCAAGGCGGTCTACCTGGGCGCGTCGCCCCGTGCCAGTGTCGGGCTGCTCCGCGCGTCGAAGGCGTACGCCTGCCTGCAAGGACGCGATTTCGTGACTCCCGAGGATGTGAAGTTCGTGGCGCCCTACGTCCTGCAACACCGCATCGTGCTCACCGCCGAGGCGGAGATGGAGGGATGGTCGGACGTGAAGGCGGTCCGCCGCCTCATCGACAAGGTGGAAGTACCCCAATAACCCTTCCGCCCATGTTTCTGACCCGTAGGTTCTATCTCGTGGCACTCGCCGTCGTCCTGCTGTTGGGCAGCGGCTACTGGGCTGCCCCGCTGTTCGGAGTGGGGCAGGCAGCCTTGTGCCTGTGGGTGGCGGCGACGCTGCTCGATGCCGGGCTCCTCTACGCCGGGGGCGGCAGGCTGACGGGAGAGCGGCACTGCGCCGAACGCTTCTCCAACGGCGACGAGAACCCCGTGACACTGGAGCTGGCGAGCACCTGCCGGCAGACGCTGCACCTGACTGTCATCGACGAGATTCCCGCCATCTTCCAGCGGCGCGACCTCTCGTTCACCCTGACGTTGCCTCCCCGCGGCAGCCGTTTGCTGACCTACACGCTGCACCCCGTGCGCCGCGGCATCTACGGGTTCGGTCACATCCGTCTCTTCGCCCGTACCCGGCTGGGGCTCGTCGAGCGGCGGTTCACCACCGGACGGCCCGCCGACGTGAAGGTCTACCCCTCGTACCTGCTGCTGCGGCAATATGAGTTGCAGGCCATCCACAACCGCCTGGTCGAGCAGGGACAGAAGCGCATCCGCCGCGTGGGGCACCAGACGGAGTTCGAACACATCCGCGAGTACGTCCCCGGCAACGACTACCGCACCATCAACTGGAAAGCCACCGCCCGCCGCCACCAGCTCATGGTGAACATCTACCGCGACGAACGTTCGCAACAGGTCTACAGCCTCATCGACAAGGGGCGCGTGATGCAGCAGGCCTTTGGCGGCATGATGCTCCTCGACTATGCCATCAATGCCGCCCTGGTGCTGTCCTACGTGGCAGTCCGCCGGGAGGACAAGGCAGGACTGGTCACCTTCGACCACCGTTTCGACACCTTCGTTCCGGCATCCCGTCAGGAGGGACAGATGACCCTCCTCGCCGACTCCCTCTTCAAGGAGAGCACGTCGTTCCGGGAGACCGACTACTCCGCCCTCTGCGCCCACCTGGACAAGCGGGTGACCAAGCGCAGCCTCGCCGTCCTCTACACCAACTTCATGACCCTCGTCGAGGTACGCCGCCAGCTGCCCTACCTGCAGAACCTTGCACGCCGCCACTGCCTGCTCGTGGTCTTCTTCGAGGACGACGAGGTGAAGGCGTATGCCACCTCGCCCGCCCGGACGACCGAGGACTACTACCGGCACGTCATCGCCGACAAGTTCGTCTACGAGAAGCGGCAGATTGTCGCCCTGCTCCGCCAGCACGGCATCACCGCCCTCCTCACCTCCCCCTCCCGCCTCACCGTCGACGTGGTCAACAAGTACATCGAGCTGAAGCGGCGCGGCATCTGAGCCGGCTGACGGTCCCCGTCGGTCCCTTCCGCAGTAACAGACTCTCCTGTTTTCACCTCCCGAACCGGAAAATCGTCACATTTCCGTGCTTTGGGTGGCAGAATCTGTAATTCGGGTACTTCCAGCGTACGATTTTTACCTAACTTTGCCACACTACGTGATACGGTCCCTGACCGACTAACCCTTATCCTTTTAAACGAGTATCCATTATGTTACGCAAACTCAGACTAACGCTTGCCGTTGTCTTCTTCGTCTGCATCACCCTGCTCTTCCTCGACTTCACGGGGACGGTGCATGCGTGGTTCGGCTGGATGGCACGTATGCAGTTCCTGCCCGCCGTGCTGGCAGTGAATGTGGGCGTGGTGCTGGCCCTGCTCCTGCTGACCCTGGTCTGCGGGCGGGTCTACTGTTCGGTCATCTGCCCGCTGGGCGTGATGCAGGACATAGCCGGGTGGCTGGGCGGACGCACGAAGAAACGCCGCCGCCGCTTCACCTACTCGCCCGAGAAACGCTGGTTACGCCTTGGCGTACTGACACTGTTCGTCATCGCCCTCCTGGCAGGAGTCGGCTCGTTCGTGGCGTTGCTGGCTCCCTACAGCGCCTTCGGACGCATCGCCCAAAACCTCTTCGCCCCCTTCTATGCGTGGGGTAACAATGCCTTGGCTTATCTGGCGGAACGCGCCGACAGCTACGCCTTCTATGAGACGGGCGTCTGGCTGAAGAGCCTCCCCACCTTCCTCATTGCCCTGGCAACACTCGTCATCCTCTTCATCCTTGCCTGGCGGAACGGACGCACCTATTGCAACACCCTCTGCCCCGTAGGGACCGTGCTGGGCTACGTCGCCCGCTTCTCCTGGTTTAAGCCGGTCATAGACACCGGCAAGTGCAACGCCTGCGGACTCTGCTCCCGTTCCTGCAAGGCATCGTGCATAGACTTCAAGAACCACCGCATCGACTACACCCGCTGCGTGGCATGCATGGACTGCCTGGACGTCTGTCGTCAGGGCGCCATCACCTACGGCCACAAGCCGGCACCCCTCCGTGCCCCTCTCCGGACGGAGACCTTGCAGGCGGCTGAAGCCCCCGCCCCTGCCGGAGCGGCGGAAGGCACCCGGACGACCTTCTCCCGACGCTCTTTCCTCTCCGCCGCCGGACTTGCCGTCGGCTCGGCAGCCCTGGCACAGGAGATGAAGGTGGACGGAGGCTTTGCCACTATCATCGACAAGCAGGTTCCCCACCGTGCTACCCCCATCGTGCCCCCGGGCGCACTCAGCGCGGCCAACTTTGCCCAGCACTGTACGGCGTGCCAGCTCTGTGTTTCGGTCTGCCCGAACGAGGTGCTCCGTCCCTCGACCGACCTGATGAAGCTCATGCAGCCCGAGATGAGCTACGAGCGCGGCTACTGCCGTCCCGAGTGTACGAAGTGTGCCGACGTCTGTCCCGCAGGAGCCATCCACCCCATCACCACCGCCGACAAGTCCGCCACGCAAATCGGTCATGCCGTGTGGATACGCAAGAACTGCATTCCACTCACCGACGGTCAGGAGTGCGGCAACTGTGCCCGTCACTGTCCCACCGGAGCCATCACCATGGTGCCCTCCGAGCCTTCGCGGCCTGATTCGCGCCGGATTCCCGTGGTCGACACCGAGCGCTGCATCGGCTGCGGCGCCTGTGAGAACCTCTGTCCCGCCCGTCCCTTCAGTGCCATCTACGTGGAAGGACACGTGCGCCACCGGACCGTCTAGCATGCAACATCAACCCTCAACCCATTAAGAACATGAACGAAAAAGATATGTCCCGCCGCGACTTCCTGAAGATTGTCGGCATCAGCACCGCCACCGCCACTACGGCGACCCTGGCAGGATGCGGACCGAAAGGCGCGGGAAACAACGAAACAGGTGCCGGCACCGTGCCCGTGGGCAAGATGGACTACCGCACCAACCCCAAGACAGGCGAGCGCGTGTCCCTCCTCGGCTACGGCTGCATGCGCTGGCCCACCCTGCCTGCCCCGGAGAAGGGGGGCAACGTCATCGACCAGGACGCCGTGAACGAACTGATTGACTACGCCATGGCACACGGCGTGAACTACTATGACACCTCCCCCGTCTACGTACAGGGATGGTCCGAACGTTCCACCGGACTCGCTCTCAAGCGGCATCCGCGGGACAAGTTCTTCGTTGCCACCAAGCTGTCGAACTTCTCCAACTACACCCGTGAGAACTCCATCGCCATGTACCGACGGTCGTTCGAGGAGCTTCAGGTCGACTACATCGACTACTACCTCCTCCATTCCATCGGGAACGGAGGCATCGAGACCTTCCGCAAGCGCTACATTGAGAACGGGATGATAGACTACCTCATGGAGGAGCGCAAGGCAGGACGCATCCGCAACCTGGGCTTCTCCTTTCACGGCACGAAGGACGTGTTCGACGAGGTGCTCGCCATGCACGACCGGGTACACTGGGACTTCGTGCAGATACAGCTCAACTACCTCGACTGGCGCTATGCCTCGGGCAACAATGTCAACGCCGACTACCTCTATGCCGAGCTGGAGAAACGGCACATCCCCGCCGTCATCATGGAACCGCTTCTCGGCGGACGCCTCTCCAAGGTGCCCGAACACATCGTGGCTCGCCTCAAGCAGCGCCTTCCTGAGCTGAGCGTCGCTTCCTGGGCGTTCCGTTTTGCCGGGACACCGGCAGGCGTACTGACTGTCCTGAGCGGCATGACCTACCTGGAGCACCTGCAGGACAACCTGAAGACCTACTCTCCGCTGAAGCCCGTGACCGCAGAGGAGCACGAGTTCCTCCAGCAGACGGCCGACCTGATGAAGCAGTACCCGACCATCCCGTGCAACGACTGCAAGTACTGCATGCCCTGTCCCTACGGAATAGACATCCCCGGCGTACTGGTACACTACAACAAGTGCGTCAACGAGGGTAACCTGCCCACGACGTCCGGAGACCCCGATTACCGCCGTGCCCGCCGAGCCTTCCTTGTAGGCTATGACCGCAGCGTGCCCCGTCTGCGTCAGGCGAGCCACTGCATCGGCTGCCGTCAGTGTGTCGAACACTGTCCGCAGGCAATCGACATCCCCGCCGAGCTGCACCGCATCGACGACTATGTGGAAGGCCTCAAACAGAACACCCTATGACGCCCCTTGACACCCTCGTGAGACGCCTCCATGAAGGCGGCTGCACCCTCGTCGTGGCACAAGGCGACGACGTCCACCTCTTCACACGTCGGGGAGTGGCGGACCTGATGGACCTGACCGACAACGACCCCGCCTTCCTGCACGGCGCACTTGTGGCAGACAAGGTGGTGGGCAAGGGCGCCGCGGCACTCCTCGTCAAGGGAGGCGTGGCGGCACTGCACACCGACCTGATTTCCCGTCCCGCCCTCGACCTGCTCAGCCGGGCAGGCATCGACGTGACGTATGACACCCTCACCGACCACATCGTGAACCGTGACGGGACGGACTGGTGCCCTGTCGAACGACTTTGCCGTCCGCTGGACAACATCGACGAGATGGTCGACGCCATTCGCGCGTTCATTCACCGGAAACAAACGACTCTTTAAACCGAAAGAAACTTATGGAAACAACAAACGTACGACTCTACTCGCTGCCCTGTGACAGCATCAAGACCTATGTAGCCGTCCTGCTCTTCGTGGCAGGCAACATCGCTCTGCCCCAACTCTTCCACCTCGTCCCCCAAGGTGGCGTGACGTGGCTTCCCATCTACTTCTTCACCCTGGTTGGTGCATACAAGTTCGGCTGGCGCGTCGGACTGCTCACGGCGGTTCTCTCCCCGCTCGTCAATTCGTGGCTCTTCGGCATGCCTCCTGTGGCTGCCCTGCCCGCCATCCTGCTGAAGTCCTGCCTGCTGGCCCTCCTCGCCGGAGGAACTGCGCACCGCTTTGCCCGTGTCAGCTTCCCTCTCCTTCTGGGTGTGGTGCTGGGCTACCAGGTGCTGGGCACCCTGGGCGAATGGGCGTTGAAGGGCGACCTTTTCCTTGCCTTGCAAGACTTCCGCATCGGGCTTCCCGGCATGGCGCTGCAAGTCGTGGGCGGCTACCTGTGTGTGAAATACATCCGTTGAGAATCTGAAGCCGATACATTATTCATTCTTTAAAATCGAAAAACCATGTTTGGAATAGGAACTCCCGAACTCATATTCATCATCCTCATCGTGCTGCTGCTCTTCGGTGGCAAGAAAATCCCCGAACTCATGAAAGGGCTGGGCAAAGGCGTCCGCAGCTTCAAGGACGGCATGAACGGACTGGACCCCGATGCTCCGTCCGAGAAGAAAACCGACAAACCCACCCCGGAAGAGCCGAAACATGACGGACAATAACTCCGCGATGACCTTCTGGGACCATCTCGACGTGCTGCGCGGCTCCCTCCTGCGCATGGCGGTGGTGACGGTGGCATGTGCCGTCGTCGCCTTCGCCTTCAAGGATGCCGTGTTTGCCGCCATTCTGGCACCGAAGCACGACGACTTCATCCTCTACCGTCTGCTGGCTGGCGTAAGCGGCTGGCTGGCGGATGGCTCACCGTCGTCGTTCCACGTCGAGCTCATCAACACGGGGCTGGCGGAGCAATTCAAGATTCACGTCAAGACCTCGCTCTACGTCGGTCTCATGGCCGCTTCTCCCTATTGCCTCTACGAGCTGTTCCGCTTCGTCTCCCCCGGGCTTTACCCGAAGGAACGTCGCTACGGGGTGCGTGCCGTGGTGTCCGGCTACGTCATGTTCCTGCTCGGCGTGGCGCTGTGCTACTTCCTCATCTTTCCCCTGACGTTCCGTTTCCTCGGCACCTATCAGGTCAGTCCCGACGTGGAGAACCTCATCACCCTGCAATCCTACATGGACACGCTGCTTGTCATGTGTTTCCTCCTGGGCATCCTTTTCGAGCTGCCCATCGTGTGCTGGGTGCTCGGCAAGTTGGGCATCCTCCGTCGGACGTTCATGCGCCGTTACCGCAAGCATGCCGTGGTAGTCATCCTCGTGGTGTCTGCCATCATCACTCCCACATCCGACATCTTCACCCTCTGCATCGTCGCCCTCCCTATCTGCCTCCTCTACGAGGTGAGTACTTTCCTGGTGAAAGATTGATTCCCCACAACCGTTCATACATACATCCCCCGAACACATTTCGTATGGGGACTCATTGTCATGCGTGGGTGTGGGGAAACAATTTGTAAAGCGTTACATCAGGTTCCGGTTTACCTACCGGCGGTAGTAGCTACGCACGCGCTGTTCCACGTTGCGGCGGAGGCAGTCGGCGTAGAACGTGAGTTCCTGGAGATGGTAGTTGCCTACGGGGAACATGGAGCCGAGTGACGGCAGGTAGTATTGTTGTGGATTAAAGCCCTCGACGAGCAGTACGTGCTGTTTCGTGTCCACGCGGACGGTGACGGTGTCGTTGAGATAGGCAGGGCTGCCGTCCGTCTTCCAGTTCACGGGATTGATGCACAGGGAGCCTTCTCCCAGGACGGGACAGACCGCTTCAGGGCTTGCCACGGAATTGTAGCAGACGGTGACGCCCGTGTCGATGGAATCGCGTGCCGCCTGGATGGTCTTGAAGTAGCTCGCCGTACGTTCGCTCACGTTGTAGCCGATGACGTAGGCTGCTACCATGCGGCTGTGTACGTCGGCTGGCATGTCCTTGAGCAGTTCGACCACCGCCTTGGCACCTTGGCTGAAGCCTGCCAGGATGAACGGACGCCCTCCGTTGTCGTGTTCGAGGTAGTGGTTAAAGGCACGTTTGACGTCGCTCATGGCATAGGGGAACCGTTTCTCGACAGTGTCCTCCCCTTCCATCCACGATTCCAATGTAATCTGGCGGTAGTAGGGAGCATAGAAGTTGTTCGTCGGGGCAAATATGTCAGCTGCCAGTTCCAGTGACGGACGCAGTGCCTCGCGCTGGTCGGCGTTGTAGACGTCTTCAAAGTGCATCGTGTTTCCCTGGCTGTCGTGCCAGTCCCACACGCACGTGGGAGCGATGTAGAACACGTCGGCTGTGGAGTTGTTGTCCCCCTGCGGAACATTCAGCTCCTTGTACCAGGCGTTCTCTTCGCCATAGTCAGGTGCCGACGGCATCAGGTAGTGCGCGGTCTTGTCCGAGCACCCCATGCACACTAAGATGACAGTGAGCAGGATGTGAGAGAGCTGTTTCATAAATGTTTCTTCACTATTCGCCTGCAAAGGTAGGCATATCTTTCGGAAAGTGCAAACAAAAGTTATCGAATCTAAAGAAAAAGTATGCAGTCAGGACCGCTCCTTGTGGTGGGAACACTTGTCCGGCGGTCAAGATTTGCCGGACCTCCGTTGCCCGTTGTCGGCGGAAGCGTTACCTTTGCAGGCTGAAACCTGATCCGAACGAAAAGAGCATGGAACTGAATCAACATACTTTGCCCAACGGACTGCGCATCATTCAGGCACCATCGGCTACCCCCGTGGCATACGGAGGCTTTACCATTGATGCCGGGACGCGCGACGAGGCGGACAACGAACAGGGCATGGCGCACTTCGTGGAGCACCTCATCTTCAAAGGGACGGAGAAGCGTCGTGCCTGGCACATCCTGAACCGGATGGAGCGCGTCGGGGGAGACCTCAACGCCTTCACGAACAAGGAGGAGACAACCATCTATACGGCTTTCCTCGCCGACGATTTTGCCCGGGCGGCAGAGCTGCTTGCCGACATCACCTTCCACAGTGTCTTCCCGTCTCATGAAATCGGACGCGAGGTAGAGGTCATTCTCGACGAGATACAGAGCTACGAGGACAGTCCGTCGGAGCTGATATTCGACGACTTCGAGGAGCTGCTCTTCCACGGACATCCGCTGGGGCGCAACATCCTGGGTGACCCGGTCCGCTTACGTGGTTTCGGTTCAGCCGACGCGCTGGGATGGACACGCCGCTTCTACACGCCTTCCAACATGGTGTTCTTCCTGCGTGGCAATGTGGACTTCCGTCGGGTGGTGCGTACGCTGGAGAAGCTGACGGGAGACCGGGAGCCGGGCACGCCCAACCGACGTACCCTTCCGCTACCTCCCTACGAACCTGCTTCACAGACGCTGCGGCGCGACACCCACCAGGCACACGTCATGTTGGGCAGACGGAGCTACGACGCACACAGCAACCGACGCACGGGACTGTACCTGCTCAACAACATCCTGGGAGGACCGGGCATGAACAGCAGACTGAACGTGGCGTTGCGCGAGCGTCGCGGACTGGTCTACAACGTGGAGAGCAACCTGACGTCGTACACCGACACGGGGGTGATGAGCATCTACTTCGGTTGTGACCCTGCCGACGTGGGTACCTGTCTGGAGCTGGTCTATAAGGAACTGGCACGCCTGCGCAACGTCCGGTTGACGGACGCCCGGCTGTCAGCAGCCAAGAAGCAGATCATCGGACAGATAGCCGTGGCGAGCGACAACTTCGAGAATCTGGCACTCGACATGGGGAAGACGTTCCTCCACTACGGGCGTTACGAGGACAGTGCCGAGCTGTATGCCCGCATCGAGGCACTCACTTCGTCCGAGCTGCTTGACATAGCCAACGAGATGTTTGACGAGTCGACGCTGTCGACCCTCATTTATACATAGGACTGAACAACACAAAGAGGGAAGAACGGAACATGGCCCCAGAGGCATGTATGTTCCGTTCTTCCCTCTTTTCCGTCTGACGGGGATGGTTCAGTCGAGCACGCTACCCCGTGTGAGGGCATAACGTCCGCCTCCGGTGAGGCAGAGTGCACCGGCTCCGAGCAGGTAGAGCATGGGCAGTTCGACAGTCCATCCTCCCGTCATGGGGTCGACCGCAAAGAATTGCGGCAGGTGTACCATGAGGATGGCAACCACCATGTTGCCGGCAAAGACGACGGCAGCGAGGCGTGTCCACAGTCCGATGATGAGCATCAGCGATGCCACGACTTCGCCCAGGAGGGCACCGTAGGCAATGAAGGAAGGCAGCCCCATCCCGGCGAGCATGTCGCCGATGAAGCCCACCCCGTGAGTCAGTTTATGTACACCGTGGAAGAGCATCAGCCCGCCCATTGTCAGGCGCAGCACGAGCAGTCCGAGGTCGTTGCAGCGCAGGAAGTCTTTGTTCAGTTTCATACGTATTTCTCCTTTTATTAACTTGTTACGGCTGCAAAGATAAGTTACGGACAGGAATGTGTGCATTGATGAAGGTCAAGAAATGTTTCCGTCTCCGCCTCATCTTTGCTACATTTGCAGGCAAACAGACAACGAACGATTTATGATGAGACTCAAAAGCGTGGTTGCCGCTCTGGTGATGGTCCTCTGCGGCGTCGTAGCGTCGGCACAGACCGACTCTACCTTCTTTGTGAAAGGTTCCATGGGGCGGTTGGCTGCCCACTTGCAGCTGCCTGCATTGTCCCAGGGAGAAAAGTGTCACGTGGTGGTGATTTGCCACGGATTCACGGGCAACATGGAGGAGCCGCTCCATCGGGCACTGGCAGCCCGTCTGCTGGAGGAAGGCTTCGGGGTGATGCGCTTCGATTTCAATGCTCACGGACGGAGCGAAGGCAAGTTTGAGGAGATGACCGTCCTCAACGAAATCGACGATGCGATGGCGGTCATTGCCTGTGTGCGCAAGCTTCCGCAGACCGACGGCATCTCTCTCCTCGGGCATTCCCAGGGAGGTGTCGTCGCAGCCATGACTGCCGGACGGTTGGGAAGCCGTGTCGTGCAGAGGCTGGTGATGATGGCTCCTGCCGCCGTCCTGCGCGACGATGCCTTGCGTGGCAATACGATGGGTGCCATGTACGACCCGTGGCATGCCCCGGAATATGTGCAGCTGCCGTCGGGTGTCAGACTCGGACGTGCCTATATTCAGACAGCCATCAGTCTGCCTGTCTATGAGACGGCGGCACGCTATGACGGTCCT
The DNA here is from genome assembly GCF_900291465.1 of Bacteroides sp. Marseille-P3684. Taxonomy (GTDB): domain Bacteria; phylum Bacteroidota; class Bacteroidia; order Bacteroidales; family Bacteroidaceae; genus Phocaeicola_A. Next base: position 548,677 of record NZ_LT985808.1, on the reverse strand, counting down.
GCCCTCGTCATCCACGGTATGGACGACCGTGTGGTGCCTTACACCTACGGCGAACGTTTCCAACGCGAGATGGCTTTTTGTACCCTCAACCTCATTCCCGGCGAGAATCATGGTTTCGGTGCAAACCTCTCCTACGCCGTTTCATTGGTGGTCGACTGGCTGAAAGAAGCTCCGTTGATAATAAGATGAAGACCGTGTCGGTTAGAAAAATGTGAAAGGAACATGAAAGTTTCTAAAGGAATAAATTTGCTTAATGCTTTAGATTATGTATTTTTGTTCCAAAACACTAATAGTTCAAGTTTATGGGGAGATGGGAACAACAACAAGCGGAGCGAAATGAAGCGAAGGAGCGTGATAAAACACGTCGAGACAATCTGGCAAAGTATCTGTATGACTTATCCAAACTGGCTTTTGCCGGATTGGTGATTGGTAGTTTTGCAACTGTGTTCACAAAAGACAATGTAAATATAAGCCTGTTGCTGTACTCTGTTCTTGTGGGTTCTGTTGTGACTCTTTTGTTTGCTTGGTTAGGTAATAGAATACTAAAATGAGAAGCTTATGTTAATGCTTAGTATGGTATACACGATTGCACTGATTGTTGCAGGAATCTTTGCCATTTGGATTCACACCAAACGTGGTAAGAAGTGGCTGAAAGACTTATAAGACAGAGGCACAAAGATACGGAGAATATGAACCGAAGTCATCATTCCGTGTCTTTGTGCCTCTGACTTGATATCCCATCACCTCCCCTTCAGTATCTTCTTGATGTCGTTGAGCTTGTTGAGTGCTTCGAGCGGCGTGAGGTTGTTCACGTCGAGGTGGAGCAGCTCGTCACGTATCTGGCTCAACACCGGGTCGTCGAGCTGGAAGAAGCTCAGCTGTACGCCTGACGGGGCGGTCTCTACCTTCGGCACTGTGCTGTGGGCGATGCCCTGCTGACGGTTGTCGCGCTCCAGCTGCTTGAGGATCTCGTTGGCACGGTGGACGATGCTCTTGGGCATGCCCGCCATCTTTGCCACGTGGATACCGAAGGAGTGCTCGCTGCCGCCACGCTCCAGCTTGCGCAGGAAAATCACCTTGTTGCCCACTTCCTTTACCGAGACGTTGTAGTTCTTGATGCGCGGGAAGGTCTTCTCCATCTCGTTCAGCTCGTGGTAGTGCGTGGCGAAGAGAGTCCGTGCCTTTGCCTTCGGATGTTCGTGGATGTACTCCACGATGGCCCAGGCGATGGAGATGCCGTCGTAGGTCGACGTGCCTCGTCCCAGCTCGTCGAAGAGCACCAGACTCCGTGGCGACAGGTTGTTCAGGATGTTCGATGCCTCGTTCATCTCCACCATGAAGGTAGACTCGCCCACCGAGATGTTGTCGCTTGCACCGACGCGGGTGAATACCTTGTCGACCAGACCGATGCGGGCACTGTCTGCCGGGACGAAGCAGCCTATCTGTGCCAGGATGGTGATGAGTGCCGTCTGTCGCAGCAGGGCGGACTTACCCGCCATGTTCGGACCGGTGATGATGATAATCTGCTGGCTCTGTGAGTCGAGCAGCACGTCGTTTGCCACGTAGTTCTCCCCTACGGGCATCTGCCGTTCGATGACCGGGTGACGTCCCTGTCGGATGTCGATGACGTCGCTCTCGTCGATGACCGGACGCACGTAGTGATTCGCTGCCGCCACGTTGGCGAACGAGAGCAGGCAGTCGAGCCGGGCAATCTGGTTAGCGTTCACCTGGATGGTCGGGATGTATTCCGTCAGTGCCGACACGAGGTCGGTGTAGAGCTTGTTCTCCAGGATGAGTATCTTGTCCTCCGCTCCCAGTATCTTCTCTTCATATTCCTTCAGCTCCTGCGTGATGTACCGTTCGGCGTTGGCAAGGGTCTGCTTGCGTATCCACTCGGCGGGCACCTTGTCCTTGTGAGCATTGCGCACCTCGATGTAGTAACCGAAGACATTGTTGTAGCCGATTTTCAGGCTGGGGATGCCCGTCTCCTCGCTTTCGCGCTGCTGGATTTGCACCAGGTAGTCCTTGCCCGAGAAGGCGATGTGGCGCAGGTCGTCCAACTCCTGGTTCACCCCGTCGGCGATGACGCCTCCCTTGTTAAGGAGGACGGGCGGGTCGGGATTGATTTCCCGGGCGATGCGGTCGCGCATCACCTCGCAGACGTTGAGCTGTTCGCCGATGCGGCGCAGGCTGTCGTTCTTCGCCTTCTCACAGGCACGCTTCACCGGTTCGATGGCTTGCAGTGCCGTGCGCAGCTGCACCAGTTCGCGCGGGTTCACCCGTCCGACTGCCACCTTCGAGATGATGCGTTCCAGGTCGCCCACCAGACGGAGCTGTTCCTCGACCAGCTGTTTGAACTCCGGTTCGCGGAAGAAGTAGTCCACCACGTCGAGCCGTTCGTCGATGGCCTTCTTGCTCGTCAGCGGGAAGACCACCCAACGCTTCAGCATGCGCGCCCCCATCGGCGAGAGGGTCTGGTCGATGACGTCGAGCAGGCTTGTGCCTCCCTCGTTCATGCAACTCACCAGCTCCAGGCTGCGCACGGTGAACTTGTCGAGCCGCACGTAGCGTTCCTCCTCGATGCGTGCCAGCGAGGTGATGTGGCCGATTTGCGTATGCTGCGTCATTTCGAGGTATTGCAGGATGGCGCCTGAGGCGATGATGCCCATCTTCAGGTGCTCCACGCCGAAGCCCTTGAGGTTCTTTGTCTCGAAGTGCTTGAGGAGCTTCTGCAGGGCGGTCTGCTCGGTGAATACCCAGTCGTCCAGCTCGAAGGTGACGAACTTCGACCCGAAGTTGCCTTCAAACATCGGACGGCGACCGCGCTCGAAGAGTACCTCCTTGGGCGCGAAGTTGCCCAGCAGCTTGTCCACGTAGTCGGTTGTCCCTTCGGCGGTGAGGAACTCCCCCGTGGAGATGTCGAGGAAGGACACTCCGCACGCCTGCTTGCCGAAGTGCACGGCGGCGAGGAAGTTGTTCTCCTTGTAGTTGAGTACGTTGTCGTTGATGGACACACCCGGGGTTACCAGTTCGGTGATGCCACGCTTCACCAGTTTCTTGGCGAGCTTGGGGTCTTCGAGCTGGTCGCAGATGGCCACGCGCTTTCCGGCGCGTATGAGCTTGGGCAGGTAGGTATCGAGCGCATGGTGGGGAAATCCCGCCATCTCGACCACTTTCGACTGCCCGCCGTTGGCACGTTTGGTAAGGGTGATGCCCAGTATCTCGGAGGCGATGATGGCATCCTCCGAATAGGTTTCATAGAAGTCGCCGCAACGGAACAGCAGGACGGCATCGGGATGCTGTGCCTTGAACTCGAAGTACTGTTTCATCATCGGCGTAAGAACCACGTCGTTTGCCATGTATAGTATCTGTTTTTAGCGCAAAGATACACGACAATCGACAATTGGCAATTGACTACCGGCAATTCTTTCGCGAAGCCCCGTTGTGTCCTGTTGCCTGTCACGGGCAATGATTCCCGGTCTGCCGCTCCCTCCCTTCACCGTTCATTGACAAATGTCGTCCGTGTGCCCACACGGAGTAATAGTAATATATTATGTATATATAATAATTATGTAATATCTATCTTTTATCCTGATTAATGATTTTTCCAACTTCTTAAAAACTTTGATGTTATAGGTTTTATTTCTTAGGAAAAATGTTGTCGGATGTTAGCAGATGCTATACATTTGCTGCCATAAAATTTTATCTTATGTCACGGCTAAAAATGAGTGCAGAAACGACGGTTGACTCTTCCAGAGTGGAGGTTCCCTCCTTCCCCGAAAGTATCCCGGAAGGCAAAGGGGGTGAAGTATGCCGTAAAATGCTCCATTACTTGAACCAGAAACGCGTTTATCTGGACCGTAACCTGTCATTGGCAAAGTTCAGTTCAATAGTGGGTACGGCTATTGCCCGCATCTGCACAGCCGCCTGACCCCTGCTACACGGAAGTCCCTCTGCAAGGACGTTGCAGCCCGTTGTCCCTTCCCGCCGGTCCTTCCTCTGATACATCCTAATCCCATCATTCATAGGAGCCAAACAGAGAATTAGTATCATATTTTTACAATTCATATACGTTAGATTAGGGGAATTATCGGATGCACGCATCATCCGATGTAAGAGAAAGCGAAAGACCCTGCACACTTCCGACTTTGGTCAGTGCATGGTCACCCGACGGGAACGGGCAGCGCGGGCTGTCCGTTCTGCTGTCTTTGACATTCCGGAAGGCAAAACCGCCGTTTTCCTTCCATATTTTCCCGATTGGACGTTTTCAGCTAACGCGTACTTTTGAAAAAACGGGCAAACCAGCGCGTAAAGGTTAAATCCGATTTGCAATCTTCTTCCTTATCGCCCATTCATTTTTGTTTTATTCACACGAAACGCTTCTCTTTGACGCTCCAAACAATATTGTTTCACCCGTCAAACACTTGTGTTTGCTTCGTCAAACAATATTGTTTCACGACTCAAACAATATTGTTTCGCGATTCGATGTAAAGAATATGGAAAACCAATTCCAAAATAATGACATTGGCTCTCCAGAAGGTCTGCGGACGCATCAATTTTCAAACTATTAGATGGCACATCTTTTACTCCTATACCTTGCCTGTTTGCACACCACGCACGCTTCTGGGTGGACACAACGAAACAAAACAGCCGCTATCGGCGACAATGTGTATTTAGCGAATCGCCCGAGAAGGCCCTTCCCGGTCACCAACTCGTATTTTGGTGCAAGGAAGGCCCTTCTCGGGCGATTCGTTTGACACTTTGACATTTTGACACTACGGACAAAGGGCGACCCCCTTGCGGGAATCGCCCTTCGTATGAATAGTCAGAATAAGTTTAGAACTTATTCACCAGCACCTGCGGGATTGACTGTGATAGTCAAAGTAGTTTCAGCTACACCCCATCCGTATTCGATAGAAGCCGGGATGTTGATCTTATAGCTGTAACCAACCGGAGTACCTACGTTCTCGTACTTAACGGTGTTGCCTACTTGAGTCAATGTTACAGTTGACGGAAGTTTGCCACCATTGTAGTCGAGGTCGGTAGTTGCGTTTGCAGTATCAAGCTTCAAGTCGCCGAATACACCGTAGAAGTCCCAGTATGCACCGTAAGAGGTTACTACCTGAGTATTTTCCTTGGCGATCCACTGCCAGCAGCCTACGATATCACCAGCCTTGCCTTCGTAGTTCGGTTTCACAGCTGTGTGAGCCTTTTCTACGATGACCTTAGGAGCGTGAGACTTCGTGATTGCCGGATAGTACTTGATAGACTTGATTGTCTGAATTGTAGTTGTAGTAGCTACAATTTCGCTTGTATAGTTGTAGGCATCACAATAGTGTCCAGCGAGTTCATATGGTATACCAAACCAATCACCATCAGGTCGTGTAGAATACATGCCTTCGGTTACCAATGCATTCAAGGCTTGTTGTACAGCGGCTTCGCTATCATAGCCCTCTACTTCATAGTTCTTCACAACAACTTTCTTATCAAGAGGTATGCCTATATAGCTTTTCAATACCCAAGTGTAAGAAACCTTAACGTTACCACCATAAACCTTTTCACCCGTGAGGATTTCAACCGGTTCAGTCTGGATATCCCAGTAAGCAGGTCTGATAGTTTCTTCCCAGCCCGGGATTACAGTAGTCTTGTGAGCGCTGCGGTTGTGTGCCCAGAAGCCCCATTGAACGAGTTCCGTAGTAGTTTCAGGAGCAGTGATGGTGTAACCTCTCCAGTCGGTCAACATCTGGTAACCGCCGAAGTCAACCACGTCACCACCCGTCTTGGCATCCATTACAGTCTTGCCAACAGGCATGTTCAAGCTAACCGGAGTTACGAACTCAACGTTGAAGGTGTTAGCAACTACAACGTCGCCGCTTTCGAATTGAACTACGTATTCAACAACTGCGCTCAAACCTTCTTCGCTGTTGAGGGCTGCCTTGATGGCTTCGTTGTCCTTGTCAAGCGTAATGATTTGGTCAGCAGCCGTGTTGCCTTCGATTTCAACACCACCGGTGGTCATCTTCTCCTCACCGTTGTAGATACCAGCCAAGCGGAAGTATTCAGCGTGGCACTTAGGCAGTTTCTCGTCAAACTTCACAGTTGCAAATGCATCAGAAAGTTTGGTCTGGAACTGACAGTTGCTAGCATAGTCGGTTTCGCTGGCAGGACGGTTTACATTCGATACGAATGCAGTCTGGGTCTCGTTCCAGTAAACCTTATTGATGGTGAATTCAGGATTCAATGCCGGCAGAGTCACATTTACAGTGATGTTCAATGTGATATATTCGGGGAATTCAGAAGCAGCAAGCTTGTTCTTCAAGGTTACAGAACCGATGAATACAGAACCTTCTTCGCTGATTTCACCGAGGTTACGGTGGACGATGTTCCAAACAACCTTCTTCGTAGCAACACCTGCACTTGCAGAACCGTCAACTACATCAGGAGTCATACCAGAGGTAGGTTCGCCGTCCTTCGTAACATTTGCATGATCGAATTCATACATGTTCCAGAACTCTTCGTGGCTCAAGGAAACATCGCCTCTAGAAGACTCGATCTGACGGTAAACGTTTTCACGCATCCACTCTTCGTCAAGTTCGAAGGTAGTCTGAGTATTTTCGCAATCGTAAGTCAGGTCTTTAACAATACCGGCAACGTAGTCAGCAGCCTTTTCAGCAACAACCTTTACCTTAACGAAACCACGACGAACAACGCGACCAGCCTCGTCAACCAATTCTACGCGGAGAATCGGGGTACGACCGATAGCTTCACGCTTGATTTCGTCAGAAACCTTGTACAAACCAGCTTCTTCATCGGTACATTCGATGACAGTCTGTTGGTTCGTGATGGTAGCATCTGTCGGGATGTTATACTCAGTAGTAGCAACAGCGAAACGATAGCTCAACTTGTAAGCATCCGTATCAAATGCAGTGTGCTTGGTTGCATCCTCTTCTTTTTCGTTCAGACAAGTAGCAATAAGCTCTTTCAAGTTGAATTCCTTGTCATAGATTACTTCGTAACGAACAGCATCCTCCTGAGCACCTGATACAGTAGTCGGGAAGTGAGCGGCATCGCCACGAGTCTCCATATCCTTGTTCTTGTTGTCAGAGATGAAGAGATCACCTTGAGTCACAATATCATCATATACGCGAACATACGGAGAAGTTACGACAGCACCGGTCTCCCCTTCATCGATGGCCTTACCTTGCAGCGTAGCCTGCAATGCAACGAGGTTAACCTTGTCGCCGTTATCGTCGCTATTCTCGGTCGTATTCAGACGACGGAGGCTGAAGTCTACCGTACCCTTTTCTACGTTAGCAACAGGAGTACCTTCAATTTCAAGCAATTTTGTTGCGGCAACATTAGCACGAGTAGTGATAACTTCTGCCTGACGGTCGATATATTGATAAGTAGCATTCTTCTCGAAGTCGAAGCTGGCAGGATTGAAGTGATAACGTGCTTTAGCCAAAGAAGCTGTAGAGAAGTCGATGTCAAGTTTGGCATCCTTCACATCCGTGTCTTCAGCAACGTTTTTCATATCACCGTATTCCAAAGAGTTGAATACGATAGCCTCTACACCGTCAACAATGTAGTCCGGAGCAAACGTGATGCTGTTCAGACGGGCAGTAACCAAGATGTGGAGTTGAGACAGGTTGTTGTCGATTCTGTTGATATCCGTACGAATATCGGCAACGTCACCCTTCAACGTGTTAATGTCAGCTTTGGCAGTAGCGATGTCGGTTTTATTAGTTGCAACATCAGTCTTCAACGTGTTGATGTCAGCAACCGTACCGTCGATGCGCTCGTTAACAGCTAAAATATCCTGATTGAGTTCAGTGATGTCAGCTTGCAAACCGTTCTCAGATAGCAAGTTAGCATATTGCTCCAACGTAGCTTTTTGTACTTCCAAATCAGTAGCACCGGCAGTCAAGGTAGCCAAGAGGTCTTTGATGTTTCTAATCTCGTTGGTGTTGCTGGTGATGCGTACATCCAGTGCAGAAGTGATTTCGTCTGCCAATCCGGTTTCGATACCTTCGATGCGTCCGACAAGCTCAGCCAATTCACCTTCCAATTCACTACCCAGTGCATCGAGCTGTCCTTTCAAAGTAGTCACAGCAGAAACGTCAGCCTTGTTAGCCAACAGACCTTCTACTTCAGCTTTGTAAGCTTCCAAGTCAGCGGCAGCAGCAGCGATGGCATCAGCTTTAGCCTGCTCTGCAGCGGCCAATGCAGCAGCAGCATCAGCTTTAGCCTGTTCAGCCTCAGCCTGTGCAGTAGCGGCAGCAGCAGCGGCTTCATCACCACGGCTCTGTGCGGCATCTGCAGCAGCCTGTGCTTTGGCAGCAGCATCAGCGGCAGTCTTTGCATCGGCCACAGCTTGGTCTGCTGTTGTCTGAGCAGCTTGTGCGGCTGACTGCAATGTGTTCAGTTGCGTCTGTAAAGTCTCACCGAGAGTCGCGTTTTGGTTGATCAGCTCGCGAAGCTCATCAATGTCGTCATCGTAGTCTTTACATGACGTAACCACCCCTGCTGAGAGCAAGGCTGCGCTGAACAGGAGTGCATTCATAAACTTTTTGTTCATAATAACTAAAACTTTAAATTTAAAGATTTAACAATTAATTTAGTTCTCATTCTTACTTATTCGTGGTTGCTACCGGCTGAGGGAATTGCCGGTTGCCCGGATTGTCAGAGTCAGGTGTGAGCGTACTGTGAGGATGGGAGTCCCGGCTGTGCTGTGCTCTTCGAGGTCCGTCCGTCGGACACTTCTTCCAACTCCTCCAATCTGTCGGGGCGACGCTCCAGGACATACTGGTAAGGCGTGATACCCTCATATTTGCGGAAGGCGACGTAGAAGGTGCTCTTTGACGAAAATCCGCAGATGAAGGGGATGTCCTTGAGCTTGTACGTGTAACACGTCAACATCCGCTTGGCATACTGCACCCGGTACCAGTTGAGGAGTGATTTAAGGTTACATCCGAAGATTTGATTGACGGCGTTTGACAGATAGGTAGTATTCGTACCCACTACCACACCCCTTCGGAGAACCCTTTACCGGTGAGCAGGATGGACTGCCGCAACGTCGGGGCAGGTGACCATCCGGTGACCGGACCTGCTACTCCCACTCCGGGTCAAGCTCCAGTGTAGGCAGGCTGTCGACCGCCTTCCGCTTGAGTTCGTCGGCGATGTGGATGTACTTCTCCGTGTGGCGGATGGTGGAGTGCCCTGCCAGTTCGGACGCCGTCTTGATGTTCGCCCCGTTGAGGAGCAGGTTCGTCACGAACGAGTGGCGGGCACAGTGGAAGGTGATGTGCTTGTCGATGCCCGCACTGCGCATCCACCGCTTGAGCACCCTGCCCGCGTAGGAGTACGAGGGGAGGACAAAGAGACGTCCGTCCGTTGCAGGACGGCGGGCACGGAGCAGCGCCAGGGCGGAGTCGTTGAGTGCCAGATGGAGGACCGCCTTGCTGGAGTGTCCCTCCACCTTCTGCTGCACCAGGTGGAGCATGCGTCCTGCCTCGTCGACACTCTCCGTCCGCAGAGCCACGACGTCACACCAGCGCAGCCCCGTCATGCAGGCGAAGAGGAAGGCACGCTTCACCTCGGCGTGCAGGCAGGGCACGGTGGCGAGGCGGCGTATCTCGTCCTGGGTGAGCACCGCCTTGGTGAACTCGTTCTGCTGCACGAGGCGGACGTGTGCGGCGGGGTTGACCTCCATGTAGTGCTGCTCCACGGCGAAGTCCAGGCACTGCTTGAACTTGTTGAAGTAGCCCGTCGGTGTGTGCCCCGAGAGATGCTCGCGCAGGTAGTCGTAGAACTTCAGGCAGAACGTCCGGTCGATGCGCCAGGTGTAGAGCGGACGGTTGGCGGTGAAGCGGACGAGCTGTGCACAGGCAGCCTGCACCATCTTGATGTCCTTGCGCCGGTACTGGGCGATGAAGGCGGTACAGACGTCGCGCAGGTCGGTGTGCGCGTTCCCCTTCGTGGTGCGGATGCCGCTGCGCTCGGTGATGAGCTCCAGTTCGCGGCGGCTGCGCACGGCGAGTGCCATCTTCATCTTCTCGCGGTTGAGCTTGCGTGTGGCGGTGTCGACGGGGTCCTCCAGCGTCAGGTGGAGCGACTCGCGCCAGCGTTTGTGTCCGAAGCTGAAGTTCAGGTAGAGCGCCACGCGTCCGCCTGCCAGCTTCCGTTTTTCAACAGTAATTCCCATAGTGGTAAATTGATTAGGTGATTGTTCCGCCCCTGCCCGTCTCCTCCCACGCGGAGGAGGCATCGGGGGCTTTCGTGCGTTTATGATATGGGAATTATGCGAGAAGTCAGTCCCTTGGACGGAGGAATCGGTGCATCTGTCGTTCCTGCAGGGGTGGGTCAGGCGGACGCGTTCGTAGCGGAAAACCGACTGCCGGGAGACGGAAGCGGACCCTGTTGAGTGCTCCGTGTTTGTAACGCGAATGTCCCCGAAATGTAACTGTCCGGACATCGTCCCGTCACACCCCCACCCTACTTTTGCGCATGCTTTCAGGAAACTCTAACACCTTTTAAAGAATAGTATGATGAGAACAAGACTTCTTGACTGGACACGGCTCGGGCTGTGTCTGCTGCTCGTGAGTGCGGGCATGGCAGGCTGCGGCAACGACTCCGGCTCCATGAATCCCCTCAACGGTTCCATCCCTGTGAAAGGGATTGTCCTCCCCTCTTCCGTCAGTGTCGGACGGGACGAACTCCTCTTCCTGCGTGGCAACGGCATCCTCACCACAGACCGGCTGGAGCTTGCTTCCGCCGACCGTACGTTCATCGTCAGCGTGGCCGAGACTTCCGATACCGGCTTTGCCGTCAGCCTGCCCGACGACTTTGTCTCGGGCGACTACCGCCTCGCCCTCCTGCGTGATGACCAGCGGCTGGAGCTGGGCAGCCTCAGCATCAACCTCACCGCTTCCATCCTTGTTCCCGACCGGGAAGGCATGACCGTGAAGGGTGTGGTGGCATGCGACGGACAGGGCGTGGCAGGCGTGGTGGTGTCCGACGGCTTCGAGGTGACATCGACCGACGCCGACGGCATCTACTACCTGCCGTCGGAGAAGCGCAACGGCTATGTGTTCATCTCCCTCCCCTCGGGCTACGAGGTGGAATGCCGCAACGGCAACGAGCCGCAGTTCTTCAAGCGGCTGACGGCAGCTGCCGGGGTATCCGAACAGCAGGACTTTGCCCTCCGTCGGGTGGACAACGACCACCACAAGCTCTTTGTCGTGACGGACTTCCACCTTGCCAACCGCAACGACGACCTCAAGCAGTATGACGACTTCGTGACCGACATCAACGCGACCATTGCCGCAGAGACTGCCGACGGCACACCCGCTTACGCCATCGACCTGGGCGACCTGAGCTGGGACCTCTACTGGTACTCCAACAGCTTTGCCCTGGCACAGTGCCTCACGCAGGCAGACCGCATCGGCTGTCCGCTCTTCCACTTGCCGGGCAACCACGACAACGACCCCTACAAGGCAGACGACTGGGATGCCGAACAGCCGTTCAAGGACGATGTCTGTCCCACCTACTACTCGTTCAACCTCGGCCGCGTGCACTACGTCCTGCTGGACAACGTGCGCTACATCAATACCGGCGGTGCGGAAGGAGTTGTCGGGGAGCGCAACTACGAAGGGGTCATCGTCGACCCGCAGATGGAGTGGCTGCGCAAGGACCTCTCCTACATCACCGACCCGTCCACGCCCATCGTCGTGGCGATGCACGTCAACCTCTACCGCAATCCGCTCATCGTGGGCGGCAGTCAGCTGGACCTGCTCTCGCTCGACAACGGCAGTGCACTCCAGAGCCTACTGGCACGCTTTGACCGCGTGGAGGTGCTCACGGGTCACACCCACCTCAACTTCACCGTGGAGAAGGACAACCTGATGGAGCACAACGTGGCTGCCGTCTGCGGCACGTGGTGGTGGACCGGCAAGGAAGGCTATGCCGACAACTACATCTGCAAGGACGGTTCCCCCGCCGGCTATGCCGTGTGGGACCAGAACGGGACCGACAGTCAGTGGTACTACAAGGGGACGGGTGAAGGACGCGACTACCAGTTCCGCACGTATGACCTCAACGAGTGCCACATCACCGCGGCGAAGTATGCGCCCGGCGCGTCGGAGGAAGACCTGGCACGCTATACCGGCAGCTACGCTACCGCCCGTACGGACAACAAGGTGCTCATCAACGTCTGGGGCTACGACCCCGCCTGGAAGGTGGAGGTGAGCGAGAACGGTGTCCCGCTCGCCGTGACCCGCGTCTCCGTCAAGGACCCGCTGCACCTCATCTCCTACGAGGCACTGCGTCTGGACAAGGGTGCCACACCGACGTCGTCCTTTGAGACTGACGCCACGGGCCACATGTTCGAGGTGACGGCATCGTCCGCCACCTCCACGCTCGACATCCGTGTGACCGACCGCTTCGGCTGCATCTACACCGAGCAGATGATACGTCCGAAAGCCCTGAGCACGGACATGAAGTAAGGGTACAAACGAACGAACACATACACTCAGACTATGAAACAAGCAAAATGCAACTTCCGCCGGGCAGGACTGCTCTTCGCAACCTCCCTGCTGGCGTTCCAGCTGTCTGCCCAGGAAAGGGAACTGACGGGCAGCATCTTCGAAGCCGACGGCGTGACCCCTCTCATCGGTGCGACAGTCAAGGTGAAGGGGAGCAATGTGGGCACGGTGTCCGACCTCGACGGGCACTTCCGCCTGCGTGTTGACGGGAAAGATGTGGTGCTGGAGGTCTCCTACATGGGATTCGTCCCCCAGGAGGTGAAGGCCGACGCACGAGGCAACCTGCGCGTGGTGTTGCAGGAATCGTCGGTGATGCTCAACGAGACGGTAGTCACCGCACTCGGCATCACCCGTGAACAGAAGTCACTGGGCTACGCCGTGTCCAAACTCGGTGAGGACGAGGTGACCAGCAACCTGTCGAACAACTGGCTCAATGCCCTCGACGGCAAGGTGGCAGGCCTGACCATGGCTAGTGCAGGAGCCGGACCGGGAAGCTCGCTGCGCGTGACCCTGCGTGGCGACCAGTCGCTCAACTACGGGTCGAACGAAGCCCTCTTCGTGGTGGACGGCATCCCCGTCAATTCGGGTACGACGCAGACGAAGGCGGTGAGCAACTATGCACAGGCTGACGCCCCCGTGGACTTCGGTAACGGTGCCAGCGACATCAATCCCGAGGACATCGAGTCGGTGAGCGTCCTGAAGGGTCCGGCGGCAACCGCCCTCTACGGTTCGCGCGCTGCCAACGGCGCCATCATCATCACCACGAAGAAGGGACGTACGGACAAAGGCATCGGGGTGACCTTCAGCTCCTCCGTCGTGTGGGAGCAGGCAGGCTATTTCCCCGAGTTCCAGAAGGAGTACGGTTCCGGTTCGGACCTCGGTCTGCAGCCCTTCTGCTTCTGGACACTCCCTGCCGACATGACTGCCGACGGAGTTGCCGTCAACCGTCACATCTCGCGCTACGCTTTCGGCGAGAAGTTCGATGCGAACAAGCTGCGCTATCAGTATAACTCCAAGAACTGGGACACCGGCACCTTCACGCCGACACCGTGGGTCTACCAGGACGACTGGTACACCGGACTCTTTGAGACCGGTCTGACCTTTGACAACTCCGTGAGCATCGACGGCAGCAACGGCAAGGGGACGAGCGCCCGCCTCTCCATCACCGACCGGCGCAACGACTGGATCCTGCCCAACACGGGGTACGAACAGCAGAGCTTCGCCCTCTCGTTCACTTCCGAGTTGAACAAGTACCTTACCATCAATGCCAAGGCGAACTACTACCACAAGACGAGCGACAACCTCCCTGTGAGCGGATACAGCTCCAGTTCGCCCATGTACCAGCTCGTGTGGGGCTACAACAACAACAGCATGTCGCAGTGGCGCGACGAGTATTTCCAGGGCCGCTACACCCGCGCCAACTGGGAGAATGCCGAGGGTACGAACGGCAACAGCCTGGTCTATCCCTCGGGCGACGGTTCGTGGAACCCCTACCGCACGCTCTACGAGGCGCTCAACGGGATGGACAAGAACCGCTTCTTCGGTAACCTGGGCATCACCGCCAACCTGCTGCCCGGTCTGACGCTCAACCTGCGCGGCGGTGTGGACTTCTCGGATGAGTTCCGCACGCAGCGCCGTCCGAAGTACTCCGAGTGGAAGGACGGCTTCTACCGCGAACAGGACCTGCGCAGCTATGAGTCGAACATCGACTTCCTGCTCCGCTACACGGGCGACGCCTTCGACAAGCGCTTCGGCTACTCCGTCGCTTTCGGCGGCAACCGGATGTACAGCAAGTACTACAACAACCGCATCACCCTCGAAGAACTCGATGTGGAGGGCGTGTACAACCTGAGCAACGTCCCCTCGGACACGAAGCCGGAAATCTATACGTACCGTTCCGAGAAGGCCATCAACAGCCTCTACGGCATGGCGTCGCTCAGCTGGGACGATACCTACTACCTGGACATCACCGGGCGCAACGACTGGTCGAGCACGCTGGCGCGCAGCAACTGCTCCTACTTCTATCCGTCGGTATCGGGAAGTGTCCTGCTGAGCAACGTGTTCAACTTCCGCGACCACCTGCCTGTGGTGGACTTCATGAAGCTGCGTCTGTCGTGGGCGAACGTGGGTAATGACACCAGTCCCTACTCGCTCGACCAGTACTATTCCACCACCGACTATTCGGGCGGCTATACCCTGCCGGGCACCATCCCCGACCCGCTCATCAAGCCCGAGAACGTCGAGAGCTGGGAGACCGGCCTCGAGATGAGTCTCTTCAAGAAGCGCGTCACCTTCGACGTGGCCTTCTACAAGTCGAGCACGACCGACCAGATCGTCTCCGTGGCACTGGACCAGATTACGGGTGCTACGGGCATGAAGATTAACGCCGGCGAGATACAGAACAAGGGCATCGAGATCAGTGCCAACTTTGTCCCGGTAAAGACGAAAGACTTCACGTGGTCGTTCGGCCTCAACTGGTCGCGCAACTACAACAAGCTCGTCAGCCTGCAAGATGACTGGGACCCCTCCACACCGCTCCAGACCGACATGGGTACGACCATCGGCGGACGTACGTATGTCTATTCCTACGTGGGCGAAGAGATGCACATCATCTACGGACGCGGCTTCCAGCGTGCTCCCGAAGGCTCGTTCTATACCGACGAGAACGGCAACCGCGTCGACTGTTCGGGCATGGTGCTTGTCGACGAGAAGACCGGTTACCCGATGCTTGACGACAACCCCACGCGGCGCATCGGCAAGGTCAACCCCGACTGGCGTGCCGGCATGACGCAACGCTTCCGTTACAAGGACTTCACCCTGAGCGCAACGTTCAGCGGACAGTATGGCGGACATGCCTTCTCGGTGACGAACTTCTCCCTGGCCTACCAGGGCAAGCTGACCAACTCGCTCGAAGGACGTGCCGACGGGCTCGTGCATCCGGGTGTGAACGCCATCGTCCAGGAGGACGGCTCGGTGGCCTATCAGAAGAACAACACCATCACCGAGGACATACAGACCTACTACAACAAGTACATCTGGAACCGCGACAACACCGAGACGAACACCTTCAGTACCTCCTTCCTCAAGCTCAAGGAGGTGCGCCTCGACTACCAGGTGCCCGCCTCCTTCCTCAAGAAGACCAAGGTCATCCAGCGTGCCAACGTGGGCGTGTATGCCACCAATGTCTTCTGCCTGACCAGCTTCCCGCAGTATGACCCCGAAGTGGGTATGCTCAACGGAAGCGACATCTACAAGGGCATCGAGGCGATGTCGTTCCCCATGACGCGCACTTATGGTCTCAACGTGAAACTCGCATTCTAACCTCAAAGCACAGATGACAATGAAACGACTCCATACATTCGTGACCGGCTGCCTGCTGGCGGCTTCGCTTCTGGGCACGTCGTGCACGACAAACTTCGAAGATATCAATACGAACCCCAACAAGATGACCGTGGGCGATATCGAGGCGAGCCGCATGCTCGAACCGATTATCTACGGCGCATCCAAGCAATGGCAATACTACACGTGGTACTGGAACGACGAGCTGATCCAGTTCACGGCCTTCACGGGCGGAACGACCCGTCAGGAGCACCGCTACTTCATCTCCGACCAGGACTGGAAGGGCGTCTGGAACTTCTACAGCAGCTATGCCAACAACACGCTCCACATGGCTTCGCTTGCTGCGGAGGACGGCGACGTGGCTATCCAGGCGATGGCGCTCACGCTGAAGGTACTCTTCATGTCGAACCTGACCGACATGTTCGGCGATATACCTTACTCCGAGGCCTTCCAGGGACGTGAGGAGGGAGGCACGAAAACACCGAAATACGACTCACAGCAGGAGGTCTACGAGCAGATGTTCGCTGACCTCGAAGCCGCGAACGAACTCTATGCCACACAGCCCACGATGCTCGACGGCAACTTGGACGGGCTCTACGGCGGCGATATGACAGCCTGGCGCAAGTTCAACAATACCCTCTACATGCGCCTGCTCTGCCGGGTCGGTGGACGTAGCGAGATGAACGTGGGACAGCGGATGCGTGCCCTCCTTGCCGACCCGGACAAATACCCGCTCTTCGCTTCCAATGCCGACAATGCCCGGGTGGACTATACGGGCATCAAGCCCTATGTGAACTACTTCACGGACGAGACCGAGAACGAGTTTACTGCCAGCGGACGCAAGCTCACCGAGCAGTTCATCAAGATGACCGTCATCAGTGAGAACGGCATCCAGCTCTATCAGGACCCGCGCCTGCCCATCTGGGGCAAGAAGCATCCGAGCCGCGACACGTGGAAGGGAACCATCTCGGGCTGTACCAATGCCCAGCAGAGCGATGCCGACAGCGGAGCCTCGCGCCTGAACTACGAGGTGTTCTGCCGGGCACTCTGTCCTTCGTTCTTCCTGTCTTATGACGAGCTGGAGTTCATCCTTGCCGAGGCGGCCCTGAAGGGATGGATTGACGGAGGCGAGCAGGCTGCACGCACCTACTACGAAGCGGCGGTGACCGCTTCGATGGAGAAGTGGAACGAGCTGGGAGCCTATTCGCTGACGCCTGTCACCATCACGGCGGACGATGTGGCAACCTTCCTGGCATCCGACCTTGCCTCCTGGGAGGGACACACCAACAAGGAACAGCTCATCGGTGAGCAGAAGTACCTCGCGCTCTTCTGGACCGGCATGGAAGCCTATCACGAGTATCGTCGTACGGGCTATCCGGTGCTGACCATCGGTGAAGGAACCTTCAACGACCATATCCTCCCTACCCGCTTTGCCTATCCTGCTACCAGCGTGGCGACCAATGCAGCCCATGTGGAGGAGGCGCTGCAGCGCATGGGAGGCGCGAACAACATGAAGACGCCCGTGTGGTGGAGCAAGCAGGCCATCGGACGTTGAGCGGCATGAGACACAGCATAAACCGATAAAACACAGAGAAAGTCATGAAATCACTGATACACTATTTCCTGGGAGGGCTCTTGTACGTGGTTGCCGCCTGCTCTTTTGCGGCGTGCGACGACGAAGAGACTTATCCCGACAACCCCTACCTGCACCTGGAGAACGAACAGACCACGTTTGAGGCGGGTGCGTCGAAGACCGAATATACCGTGACCGTACGGTCCAACTGTCCCTGGCAGGTGGTGTGCCGCACCGAAGGTACCGACTGGGTACGTGCCTTCCCTGACGAGGGCGACAAGGACGGACACTTCAACCTCATCGTGAGTGCCAACTCCGGCTTCCAGGCACGGCAGGCAGAGTTTGCCCTCGTGGTGGGCGAACAGGAGTATCCCATCCTGCTCTGCGTCAACCAGGCGGCAAGTGTGCCCACCATCACCGTCGGCGATGGCAGCGGTACGGTGCGTGTCCCGTCAGCAGGCGGACCGGTCACCGTCACTTCACAGGCGAACGTGGAGTGGACCTGCAGCGTCGATGCGGCAGCACAGGACTGGCTGCGCTTTGACTCCATATCGGCGCAGGGGCTCATCTGCCTGACGCTGGCGCAGAACAACGGGCTGGAGCGCACGGGCATCCTCCATTGTACGTCCGACGCCGAACCGTCGGCGAATGTCGACATCAGCGTAGTGCAGGCTTCGGGCAGCATCCTTCTGCAGGAGGACTTCAGCTGGCTGAACTACGGCACGGCAATCACCTACGACACCGACGGGCAGGTACGTATCGACTCCTGGACTGCCGATGAGCTGGCGCACGGATGGACCTCCACACCCAACTCTGCCAGCAAGGACGAGCCGCTGGTCTATGGTTGCCTGGGCTTCGTCAAGCTGGGCAAGACGAATTATGCGGGTGACCTCGTCTCGCCGAAACTGAAGGTCGACGGTACGGTCAACGTGAAGGTGACCTTCAAGGCGTGCGGGTATGTCTCGCAAGGCGGAACGCGCGATGACAACGAGCTTTACGTCTCGGTCATCGGTCCGGGTACGGTGAAGGCAGACAACCCGTTCATCATCGACAACTATCCGAACTCGAGCAAGAATGAGTATGGTGAGGGGTACGACGTCTGGAGCCCCGACATTGCCGAACGCTCCTTCACCATCGAAGGAGTCACGGACGAGACCCAAATACGCTTCATGGCGGGCGTTTCGTTCGACCTGCACGGGGTGGGACAAGGCAAGAACCGCATCTTCCTCGATGACATCACGGTGGCGATACTGGAATAGCACCGTAGCCTTCACACAATGAATTATTCGGACACGATTGTTTGTTCTTTTCAGAAAACGGCGTATCTTTGCCGTGCCCCTTGGGCAACACATACACAATCTAATCATTAATACAAGCGGAAAAAGCGACTCCTCCATCACGCCGATGGAAAGAGTCGCTTTTTTTCATTGTTTTCAGTTGCCGGGAGAAGGCGTCCGTCAGTAGACAATCTTTGCACCGACGAAGAAGCTGCGGGGCGTTGACGGACCGTAGATGTAGGCAGAGTCGCGGTTCCAGCCCGTGTCGAGGTCTTTCTGGAAGGCGTCGGTGAGGTTCTGCACACCGGCATTCACCTGGAGGGTGAGGTGCGAGCCGACGGGGAAGTCATAGCTCACCTTCGTGCCCAGGGTGAAGAAGCTGCGTGTGTCGACCGCTACGGGTGTCTCCGTGCCCGAGCCTGCATTGTGCCCCACGAGCATGCTGCCCGTGTAGTTGCCCGTCAGCGAGACCGAGAGGCGGCTGAGCGGCGTCAGCGTGGCGGTGAAGTAGCCGTAGGTGTCGGGTGTGCGCATCATGCGGCGGTACAGCTGTTCGGGGACGTCCTCGTTCCAGGCGATGGCCTCGTCGTAGAGGCTCCGTTGCAACGTCAGTCCTGCCTGTACCTGCAGCAGCCGGTCGAACGCCACCTTGCCTTCGAGGTTGATGCCGTAGACCTTTGCCCCGTAGGCGTTGTAGCGCTCCTGCACGCTGTTTCCGTTGGCGTCCTTCTCTTCCAGCTGACGCAGGGCGAACACGTGGGACAGCTTGGTGTAGAAGCCCTCGACGAGCAGGTTTGCCTGGATGGCGTCGCCGAAGCGGTGGTAGAGGTCGGCAGAGAGGCTGAAGCTGTTGGAACGCTCCTCGCGCAGCCCGTCGGCAAGTACCGTCACGAGCCGGCTGCCACCCACCATGCCCACGTGGAGGTCCTCGTCGAACGTCTGTGGGGCACGGAAGCCGCCCGAGTAGCTCAGTCGCAGGTTGACGTCATCCGTCGGGTTGAAGCGCACGTTGACGCGGGGGCTGAAGATGAGACGGTCGATGAAATTGTGCTTGTCGAGCCGTCCGCCCAGGAGGAGGCTCCACTGAGGGGTCTTCCACTCGTTCTGGAAGAAGAAGCTGCCGATGTGTGCCTTCTGCTCCAGCCGGTGGTCATAGCCCTTGATGACGTCGGTCAGCCTGTCGGTGTTGTATTCCGCGCCCAGCGTCAGGTCGGCGGGCATAAAGAGCAGACGGGGGAAGGAGTGGACGTACTGCGTGCCGAGGATGTAGTTCAGGTTGTGTGTCGTGCCGTACGCCTTGGCAGCCGTCTCGATGTCGTCGGGTGTGCCCTCGCCGATGCCGCCGTAGTAGCTCTTGCGGGTCGTTGCCTGGAAGGAGAAGTAGGCGTTCACGCGGTCCTGTCCGTCGGGTGCGAGGAAGTCGTACGCCAGTCCGCCTCCGTGGATGTTGTGCTCTGCCTGCTCGGCGACGTTCGCCTCGTGGGGCGGCAGGTCGAAGGCGTTTCCTCCGCGGCGGAAGTCACTGATGCCGTGGTATTGCAGCGTGAACTTCGAGGACGGACTGACGCGCAGGAAGCTGTTCAGTCCCAAGGTCTGCGAGCGGAGCACCGGTAGCTCGGTGTAGCCGTCGCCGTTGGCGTCGTAGCCCTGACGGTAGCGGTTCTGTCCGTATGCCATGAAGCCCGCCCGTGCATCGTCGGTCAGGAGGGAGACGTTCGCCGTGGTCGTGTTGTCGAAGGCATCCCCGCCCCCGATGGCAGTGAAGGTGTGTCCTGCCTCCGCCCAGTTGCGCACGGGTTCCTTGGTGATGATGTTGATGGTCCCTCCGATGGCAGAGGCGCCGAAGAGTGCCGAACCGCCGCCGCGCACCACCTCGACGCGCTCAATCATGTTGGCGGGAATCTGCTCCAGTCCGTAGACGCCGTTGAGCGAGGAGAACACCGGACGCGAGTCGATGAGTATCTGCGAGTAGTGTCCGTCCAGTCCGTTGATGCGCACCTGCGAGAAGCCGCAGTTCTGGCAGTCGTTCTCCGTACGTACGCCCGGCTGGAAGTTCAGCCCCTGCACGAGGCAGGCGGACTGGGTGGTCTCAAAGAGCTTGGAGCTGAGGACACTCACGAGGTTGGGTGCTTCGCGTCGGCGTGTCTCGCTGCGGTTGGCGGAGACGACCACTTCGTCGAGTGCGACGTCAGACTCCTCCAGCTCGAAGTTCAGTTCGCGTGTGTACCCGGCGGAGGTGGTTACCTCGCGCTGCTGTGTCCGGTAGCCGATGGCTCCCACTTCGAGGGTGATGCGTCCCACGGGGAGGTTCTTGAGGAAGTAGTGTCCGGTGGCGTCGGTCATTGTGGCGAGGGTGGTTCCCTTCACCGTCACGCGGATGTAGGGCAAGTGCTCGCCCGTCTTCTTGTCAATCACGTGTCCGTAGACATTGGCGTCGGTGTTCCGTTCTGCGGTCACGACCGTGTCAGCTGCCACACGCTGTGGCACTGCCGGTGCCAGCACGAGCAGGCACAGGAGGGATAGGTTCAGAATAGATTTCATATCAAGGTTTATTGGTGAAACGTCGTTTGCCGTGGTACTAGCCGTTTCGCCGGTTGACGCGCCAAAGGTAAGGCACAGACAACAAAGGTGCGGCATGCTCTCGTCTGAAAAGCATGCCGCACCTTGCAAAATACCTACTTCTAGGTAGGCGTGTCAGCGTGAAGCCGTCACTTCAGCTTCAGTTCATTGATGAGGCGGTCGGCGTGACCGTAGTTCTCGATTACGTAGAGCACGTAGCGGATGTCCACGCCGATGCAGCGCTGGAGCTTCGGCGAGAAGACGATGTCCCCGCTCATGGCTTCCCAGTTGCCGTCGAAGGCGAGGCCGATGAGCTCTCCCTTGCCGTTGAACATTCCGCTGCCGGAGTTTCCACCGGTGATGTCATTGGTCGAGAGGAAGCAGGTGTTCATGTCTCCCTGCTTGTTACCATAGCGGCCGTAGTTGCCGTTGAAGAGCTTGAGGACTTCCGGCTGGATGTAGTAGTCGCTGTTCTGTGCGCCCTTCTTTGCCTTTTCGAGGATGCCCTGCGTGGTGGTGTAGTAGTTGTAGTGCACGGCGTCGAGCGGGTCATAGCTCTTCACCACGCCGTAGCTCATGCGCAGGGTGGAGTTGGCGTCGGGGTAGAAGTCGCGGTCAATCTCCATCTCGCGCAGCGCGTCGCAGAGCTTGCTCTCGTTGAGTGCCACGACCTCGTCGTCCTTGCCCGACTCGTCGGCTATGCCGTTGTAGGCCTGGATGAGCGAGACGGCAACTTGCGTCATGGGGTCCTGACGCAGGTTGAACGTCGTGTCATTGGCGAGGAAGCGTTTCAGTCCGTCGAGGGTGGTGAAGGCGGTGTGTGCGTAGAGGCTGTCCACGTACGCCTTGAAGTCGCCGCCGAACTCCTGTGCCACGGTCTGGTAGAGCGACGGATGGTACTTCTCGGCAGGCACTACCTCGGCATACGTCTTGAGCATGGTCGCGAAGACCTCCTTGTCGATGTTCAGGTCCATGTCGGCATACTTGCCTTCATAGGTTTTCAGGGTCTGCTCCTTCATCTCCGGCGTCATGTCGTTCACGCGCAGCTGGAGGAAGTTGATTACGAAGCGCGGCAGCTCGGCAGAGCCCAGCAGGCTCTCGTAGAAGAAGCTGCGTGCGTGTGAGGCATTGAAGCGCGACTTGTATGCCTGCTCCAGTGCCGGGAGCATCGTGCCGTACTTCTTCTGCATGTCGGGGTGCTGGGCAATCCAGGTGCGGAGACGGTTCTCCAGCGCCTGCTTCTGCCCGATGACTCCGAGGTCGGCGATACTCTGGTTCATGCCGATGCTGTTCTTCCAGTAGTTGGAGCTGGAGGCGAACTTCGACGCATACTTGATGCGGGTGGCGTCGTCCTGCTCCATGTAGGAGGTCCAGATGTCCTGCTTGATGCCACGGATCTGTATCATGGCTGCGTTCGAGGTCTTCATGCGCTCGTCCACGCCGAAGGAGGACAGGTACCGTTCGGTCGAGCCGGGATAGCCCATGGTCATGCAGAAGTCGCCTTCCTCATAGCCTTTGAGCGACACGGGGGCATAGGCGGATGCCTGGTAGGGCTTGTTCTCGGGGGAGTATTCGGCGGGTTCGTTGTCGGGACCGGCATAGATGCGGAAGACGGAGAAGTCGCACGTGTGGCGCGGCCACATCCAGTTGTCGGTATCGCCGCCCAGCTTGCCCAGGGACGAGGGCGGTGCATAGACGAGCCGCACGTCCTTGTAGTCCTTATAGATGGAGAGGTAGAACTCATTGCCCTGGTAGTAGGATGCCACCTCGGCACGCAACAGCTTGTTGCCGGCGACAGCCTCCTTCTCGATGGCGCGGCTCACGGAGTCGACCACATGCTGACGGCGTCTCAGCCCCATGTCGTCGGTGAGCAGAGCCTTCACGCGCTGCGTCACGTCCTCGGTGCGGATGAGGAAGCTCACGTGCAGGTCGGGGTTGGGAAGCTCCTCCTTGTACGTGCGCGCCACAAAGCCGTTCTTCAGGTAGTCGTGGTCAGGCGCACTGTGCTCCTGGATGGAGCCGTAGCCGCAGTGATGGTTGGTGAACACCAGTCCGTCGGGTGAAACCACCACGCCCGAGCAGAAGCCGCCGAAGCTGACGATGGCGTCCTTGAACGACGGGCCGTCGGGGTTGTAGAGCTGTTTGGCATTGAGCTTCAGGCCCAGTGCCTTCATCTGCTTCTGCGAGCGCTTGCTGAGCATGCTCAGCACCCACATGCCTTCGTCGGCATACGCACAGGGGGCGAACATCAGCGAGCAGAGGATGCCCGCGAGCAGCTTGGTCATTGTCTTTTTCATTGTCATTGGGTTTATGGATTATGGATTGTGAATAAAGCCTGCCCGGACACAGGGAAGCGGAGGCGCAGAGAAAAATAATTAAAAAACTCTGCGCTCCGCCAGCCTTGTGCGGGAGTGGGAAGACTCCCTTACGTCCGTCGGAAGAAGCGGCCGATGAACGGCAGTTGCCGTGCCGGGAGGTCCTTCTTCAGGATGTAGGCTGCAAATATCAGCAATAGCAACGTATTAAGCAAGAGGCGGAGGGCAAAAGGAAGCCCCAGGTGCCCGATAAATGTCGAGGCGGCGTAGAGCACCGCTGCCAGCAGCAGGTAGACAGCCATGCCACGCACGTCGTAGCGGATGGGGTACTTCCGCTGGCCGATGAAGTAGGACAGCAGGGTGATGACGCCGTAGCCTGCCACCGATGCCCAGGCGGAGGCGAGGTAGCCGTAGCGCGGCACGAGCCACACGTTCAGCCCCACGATGACCGCGCAGCCGATGAGCGAGAAGTAGGCACCCCAGCGCGTCTCGTCGGTCAGCTTGTACCAGAACGAGAGGTTCATGTAGATGCCCTTGAGAATCTCGGCGCCCATGACGATGGCGACCACTGAAAGCCCTTCCCAGTAGTCGCGGGCGACGAGGTAGCGCAGGATGTCCATGTAGCCCATCACGGCGAGGAAGGCGAGCAGGGCGAAGATGAAGAAGTACTTCATCGCCTTGGCATACGTCTCGCGGCTGTCGCTGTCGTTGCTCTTGCCGAAGACGAACGGTTCGTAGGCATAGCGGAACGCCTGGGTGAACATCGCCATGACCATGGCGACCTTGCTCGTGGCACTGTAGATGCCCAGCTGCTTCATGCCCTCCTGACGGTCGTCGTAGAGGAAGGGATAAATCATCTTGTCCACGGTCATGTTGAGCACGCCGACCAGTCCGAGGATGAGCAGCGGGAAGGAGTAGGACACCATGCGGCGCATGAGGGCGCGGTCGACACGGTAGCTGAAGCCGCGCAGCTCGGGGATGAAGAAGAACATCTGGACGGCGGAACAGATGAGGTTGCTCAGGAAGATGTAGCCCACCACGTAGTCCGGGTCATAGAACCAGTCGACCGTCCCGGGGGCCGTCCGCATGAGCCACGGACAGAGCACCAGGAAGAAGAGGTTGAGCGCGATGTTGCCCACGATGGAGAAGAGCTTGATGGCGGCGAACTTTATGGGCCGCTTCTTGTAGCGCAGGTAGGCGAAGGGGATGCACTGGAACGAGTCGAGCGCCACGACCACGACCATCATGCCCACGAACTCGGGGTGGTCGGCATACTCCAGCGCGTCGGAGAGCGGTCCCAGACCGGCGAGGCAGACGATGACGAAGAGCAGTGACAGTCCGCCGACAAAGAGCAGTGCGTTGGCATAGACGCGCCGCGGGTCTTCGTCCTGCCGGTTGGCGAAGCGGAAGAACCCGGTCTCCATGCCGAAGGTGAGGAAAACGAGCATCAGCGCCGTGAAGGCGTAGACGTTCGAGACGATGCCATAGCCTCCCGTCGAGGCTGGGATGACATTCGTGTACAGGGGGACGAGCAGGTAGTTGAGAAAACGCCCCACGATGCTGCTCAGTCCGTAGATGGCCGTATCCTTGGCCAGTGATTTCAGTTCCATAATGTCTTTCAGTGAAGGACGGCGCGTGGCGGAGGAGGGAACGGCAGGCACGGACGTCCGCCTGCCTCACGGCCCCACGGTGGTCCGGTTAGTCGAACAGCGTCCTGCCGGCAGAGAAGCGGTTGCGGCCCAGGTGCTTGTAGGCAAGCTCGGTCACTTCGCGTCCGCGTGGCGTCCGCTTGATGAAGCCCTCTTTGATGAGGAACGGTTCGTAGACCTCCTCCAGCGTGCCGGGGTCTTCGCCCAGGGCGGTGGCGATGGTCGACAGCCCGACGGGTCCGCCGCCGAACTTGTCGATGATGGTCCCGAGTATCTTGTTGTCTATCTCGTCGAGCCCGTAGCGGTCGATGTTGAGAGCCTCCAGCGCAAAGCGGGCAATGTCCACGTCGATGCGTCCGGAGCCTTTCACCTGGGCGAAGTCGCGGACGCGGCGCAGCAGGGCGTTGGCGATACGCGGCGTACCCCGGCTGCGCGAGGCGATTTCCCCGGCGGCGTCGGTGTCACAGGGCACGTCCAGGATGTGTGCCGACCGCAGGATGATGCGGCTGATGATGTCGTCGTCGTAATATTCCAGGTGAAGGTTGATGCCGAAGCGGGCACGCAGGGGGGCGGTGAGCAGTCCGCTGCGCGTGGTGGCACCCACGAGGGTGAAGGGGTTGAGGTCGAGCTGGATGCTCCGTGCCGACGGGCCCTTGTCGATCATGATGTCGATGCGGTAGTCTTCCATGGCCGAGTAGAGATATTCCTCGACGACGGGCGAGAGCCGGTGTATCTCGTCGATGAAGAGCACGTCGTTCGGTTCCAGGGAGGTGAGCAGACCCGCCAGGTCGCCGGGTTTGTCGAGCACCGGTCCCGAGGTCACCTTGAAGCCCACGCCCAGTTCGTTGGCGATGATGTTGCTCAGGGTAGTTTTCCCCAGTCCGGGAGGTCCGTGCAGCAGCGTGTGGTCGAGCGGCTCTCCGCGCAGGCGTGCCGCCTTGACAAACACCTGCAGATTGTCCACGACCTTGTCCTGCCCGCTGAAGTCGCTGAACTGCAACGGGCGGAGCGCGTTCTCAAACTCGCGCTCACGGTTGTTGTACTGTTGGCTGCGTATGTCGAAGTTTTCTTCCATAAAAAGCTATAAACAGATATAGAGAGTTAGAGGTTAAAGAGGAACATCGGATAGAGAATCGTTGGTTGGATACATGATTTGTGCCCAATCTGGAATGTCCTTGGAGTATTGTTTAGCTAAAGCTCCGCTGGTCAAGCGAAATAGTAAGCGTGCCTCGGCGTTATCGACAGAGTTATCGTAAATATATGCCCTGTCGACAAAGCTGCATACAATTCCTCCATTGACAATAGACTTGTCATACCGTGAAATTATTTTCGGAATGGGAACATCATGTCCACCCTTCATTACTCTATGTGCGATGCGTGAAGCATTGATAATGGGACTTTCGGTGCACACGAAGAAGAAGCGTATGAAGAAACCGGCTTCATGTGCGCGCAAGATATAATCTACTTTCTCATCAGTGGATAATACTGTCTCAAAGATGAGGCTGTGCCTGTCCCGCAAACATGTCTCCCGTTTCTCCTCACAAAACTTAACTGCTTTTATGATTGCATCACGAGAGTTCCAATCTCCGAACATTTCTTGAGCCACGATGTCCGGATTGATATACATGGCGTCTTCCATCCATTCATGGCGAAGGATTTTTGAGGTGACCGAGGTTTTCCCGGAGCCGTTGGGACCGGCTATCACAATTAGCACAGGGCGATGACTGGTGTTATCCATGATGCGCCGTCCTTTCAATCCGTTCTTTCCAGACGCGTTTGCGCTCAGCTGAATGTCTTTTCATACGTTGGAAGTACCGTTCTTTTGCTGCATGATTCTCGCGTGCAGCCTCTTCAGATACCTCTTTCATAATGAGGGCCAACATTTCGTCGGTAGGTTCTTCCATACTGGTCAGACGGTAGTTGTTCAATTCTTCAATGTTCATCTTCAGTCCTCCTTGTTAAATGGTTCATTCACTTGCAAAGGTACGATTACTTTTGCAATGCGTCTTTCTTCGCTCCCGGAAAATGAGTCTGCGAGGCAAAAGACGCCGCCCTGTTTCTTTTTGCAGGGTCCGGCTTGCCTGTTCTGACAAAAAGACCTACTTTTGTTGTAAGAACTTCTAAACCATTTGCTCATGACTATCTTTGATGATTATAAGGACTCCCGTGCAATGTGTACGCTCTCCCCTTCCCTGCTGTGGGACTATGACCTTTCATGCTTCGATTGGTGGAAGTCGCGCAAGATTGTCGTGCAGAGAGTGGTGGAGCGAGGTTGGCTCAGTGACTATTTCGCTGCTTTCGACCTTTACGGCGGCATAGAGGGCTTTCGCCAGATTGTTAAGGAACTGCCCCACCTCTCGTCCCGGGACATGAACTTTGTCTGTATCGCGTTTGATTTGAAAAAGGAGGAACTGTCATGCTACACACGGAAACTGTTGCGGGAACAACGCTTGAGCTCTTGAAACGGCTGGAGCAGGAGGAGGTCCTGTCAGCGTTTAATCTGGCAGGAGGAACTGCGCTGGCTCTCTATATGGGACACCGGCGCTCCGTAGACTTGGATTTGTTCACACCGGAAGCTTTCGATGTGAATGTGTTGAGAGAACGGCTGGAGGAAACTTATGGCCTGCGGACGGATTACGCATTCAAGCATACATTGAAGGGTACGATTGACGGTGTCAAGATCGATTGTATTACGCATGCGTACCCGTTGCTGGAGCCACCTTATGTAGAAGAGGGAATCAGGCTTTATGGGTTAAAGGATATCATAGCCATGAAGCTTTCTGCCATTACGGATAATGGTTCGCGGTTGAAGGATTTCATTGATATTGCTTGTCTGTCTACCCGCTATTCCTTCTATGAAATGCTCCAATGCTACCGTCATAAATTTCCTCAAGCCAATGTCCTCAGACCTTTCAAAGCCTTAACCTATTTCGAGGACATTGATTTTGATGAGACTGTTGTGATGCTGGAAGGAAAGTATGATTGGGAACGTATTTGGCAGAGACTGGTAGATATGACTCGAAATCAGGAATGCATCTTTGAGTGTTATCCTTTGTGAATATGCGTAGAAACTGTTCGGAGATTGCATGTACTCTTAGGTTTTAGATAGTAAAAACAAACAACATATCCCTCTTCCGCCTCGTCCCTTTTTCTCTCTAAAAACACCCCTTGATTATCAATCATTTATGAAGAGCTTCGTACGAGCCTGTCCGTACGCTCGTAGCGACGTGTCCGCACCGTCGTACGGACGCGTCCGTACCACCGTGGCGACGCGTCCGTACGAAGCAGGGAACCCGCGGGTACAAATCGGATGGTAAAAAAAAATCCACGCTCGGAGCACTGCGGCTTTCAGCAAGCGGCAGACTCCGGCGTGGCACAAGCTTTAAAAACAATCAATAATCCCCAGTTCGTAGGTCAATATGGAAAGAAAGAGTTCACTTCTTCTCCAGCAGCCGTTTCAGCTCGACGGGCTTGTCGGTCGTGATGAAGTCTATGCGACGGTCAATGAGCCACTGCATCACCTCGGTGTCGTCCACCGTCCATGAGTTGGTCTTCATGCCCAAGCGGTGCGCCTCGTCTATCCATCCGGGATTCTTCCGGAGCACCTTGTAGTGATAGTCGAAGCCTGCCATGCCCAACCGTTTCAGTTCGGCGGGGGTGACGTCGCCGTTCAGGTAGTAGACCGGTGCGCCGGGAGCCTGCTTCACCAGCTGCTTGCAGATGTTCATGCTGAAGGAGATGTAGTCCGTCCGCTCCTCCAGCCCGTGTTTCCGGACGAGCGCCACGATGGCCTCCACGGCACGGTTCTCGTTCGCCTCCAGCTTGTGGGGCTTGATTTCGAGGACCAGGCGGATGCCCGGCGTCTCCTTACCTTTGGCGAGGTATTGCTCCAGGGTGGGAAGCGTCTCCCCGTTGGGCAGTTTCAGGTCCTTGATGGTGGCATAGTCCGTTGTCTCAATGACGTGTCCCTGGATGTCGTCGTCGTGGTTGACCACGGGGACGCCGTCCGCAGTGATTGAGACATCGAACTCCGAGCCGTAGGCACCTGCCTCGGCAGCTTTCACGAGTGCCGCGATGGAGTTCTGTGCCGAGCCGTCACAGTCCCAGTATCCGCGGTGTGCAATCACTTGGGTCTGGGCAGACAAGGCTGTCCATGAGCCCGCAGCCAGCAAGGCTGCCATCAGTATCTTTTTCATAGGCATTTGGAGTGTTTGGATGTATGGGTCCTTCGGTTTTGTTTCTCACTGGCAAAGATAGCAGCTTTCCTGTTTCATGCGTGTTACTGAGGGGTGACAAAATGAAGTCCGTCCCCCTTGTCGCCGCCTTGCCACAGTGATTTTACACCGTTGTAACAGGTATGTCATTCCGACCCCCTTCTTTTGCAGTGTCAACCGACGGGGTGTGTAGCGGACGGCACGGCTGCCCGTCCCCGCGGGAGGCGACACCCGAAACCAACCATACCTATTATATAATGATGAAGAAAGCTCTTTTGACAATGTGCGCCGCCTTCGCCCTGAACCTTTGTCCGGCAGGTGCGGCAGAACCGGCGCAAGTGGAACGTCCCCGGCTGGTCGTCGGCATCGTGGTCGACCAGATGCGCTGGGACTATCTGTACCGTTATGCCGACCGCTACGGCGACGGCGGCTTCAAGCGTCTGCTGAACGACGGGTTCAGCTGTGAGAACGCCCACCTGAACTATGTCCCCACCGTGACAGCCATCGGGCACACGTGCATCTATACAGGCTCCGTCCCCTCCATCCACGGCATAGCAGGCAACGACTTCATCTTCCGTTCCACGGGGCGGAAGACCTACTGCACCGACGATGCCACCGTGCACGGCGTGGGCAGCGACAATGCGGCCGGGAAGATGTCGCCCCGCAACCTGCTTGTCACCACGCTGGGCGACGAGCTGCACCTGGCGACGAACTTCCGCGCAAAAGTCATCAGCATCTCGCTCAAGGACCGGGCGGCGATTCTCCCCGGCGGACATACCGCGGACGCCGCCTACTGGTTCGACAGCACGACGGGACGCTGGATTACCAGCTCCTATTACCGCGACGAGCTGCCGGCGTGGGTGAAGGCGTTCAATGACACCGACCCCGCCCGCCGCCTGCTGGAGCAGGACTGGCACACACTCCTTCCGTCAGACACCTACACGCAGAGCACGGCGGACGACACGCCCTATGAGGACCCCTTCGTGAAGGGCGGCAAGCCGGTGTTCCCCATTGCGACCTCGCAGCTGCTGGAGGCTGACGGCTACGGCATCGTCCGTGAGACACCCTACGGCAACACCCTGACGCTGCAGATGGCAGGCGAGGCCCTTGAGCACGAGGCGCTCGGGCAGGACAGCATCACCGACCTGCTTGCCGTCAGCCTGTCATCGACCGACTATGTGGGTCACCGCTTCGGCGTGAATGCCGTGGAGACCGAGGACACGTACCTGCGCCTCGACCGCGACGTTGCCGCCTTCCTCACCCTGCTCGACGAGAAGGTGGGGGCAGGAAACTACACGGTCTTCCTCACTGCCGACCATGCTGCCGCCCACAACGTGACGTTCCTGGCGGACCGTGGCATCCATTCCGGCAGTTGGGACACGGGCGGCGTGAAGGCTGCGCTCGACTCGCTGGTGGCTGCGGACTTCGGCGTGCAGGATGCCGTGCAGGCGGTGATGAACTACCAGGTGTTCCTCCGTCGCGATAAGTTCCCTGACGCGGACGCCTTCGCCCGTGTGAAGCAGGCCCTCGTGCGCTACCTGACAGGCTGTGAGGGTGTCATGTATGCCGTCGACCTTGAGAAGGCAGGCTCCGCTCCCCTGCCCGCCCCTGTGCTCAGCCGTGTCATCAACGGTTACAATGCCAAGCGCAGCGGTGACATCCAGGTGGTGCTCAACCCCGGCTGGTACGATGGTGAGAGCCGTCACGGACGGGGGACGACTCACGGCGTGTGGTGTCCGTATGATACCCACGTGCCCATCCTCTTCATGGGTTGGGGCATCCGTCCGGGCGAGACCGTCCGCGAGGTTCACCTGACGGACATTGCCGCCACCGTCTCCGCCCTGCTGCATATCCAGATGCCCAGCGGATGCATCGGCACTCCCATCCGCGAGGCGGTCGGGGCTATGGGCAACTGAACCTGAACCATTGACCACCGCGACATAAGACAAAGGCACGGGACGATTCCTTTCGGGGTTCGTTCCGTGCCTTCGTTTGTCAGACCGGGTGCTGTCCCGCGGACAGGGTGCGGTCTCTTGTCAGGAGCTCATTGACGGTCGTTCGCCGGCAGAGGTCAGTTCTCCTCCATGCTCTTGGCGATGCCCATTTCCAGACCACGCAGCTCGGCCAGTCCGCGCATGCGTCCCAGGCAGGAATAGCCCGGGTTGGTCGTCTTGTGGAGGTCGTCTATCATCTGATGTCCGTGGTCGGGGCGCATGGGGATAGACACGCCGCGGCGTTGCTGGAGCTTGAGGAAGTTCTTCATGACGTGATACATGTCCACGTCGCCCTCCAGGTGGTTCGCCTCGAAGAAGTTGCCTTCGGCGTCACGCTGCGTGCTCCGCAGGTGGACGAAGTTGATGCGGTCGCCCAGGCGTTCCATCATGCCGGCAAGGTCGTTCTTGGCAGAGACGCCGAACGAGCCGGTGCACAGGCAGAGTCCGTTCGACGGGTTGGGTACTGCCTCGACGAGCTTGCAGAAGTCCTCCTCGGTGCTGAGGATGCGCGGCAGTCCCAGGATGGGCTGGGGCGGATCGTCGGGGTGGATGACGAGCTTCACGCCAACCTCGTCGGCAACGGGGCATATCTGCTTGAGGAAGAAGATAAGGTTGCTGCGCAGCTTTTCGGCGTCGATGTCCTTGTAGCGGTCGAGCGCCTCTTGGAACTGTTCGACGGTGAAGCTTTCCTCCGAGCCGGGCAAGCCGGCAATCATGTTGCGCGTCAGGCGGTGTTTGTCCTCGTCGCTCATGCCGGCGAAGCGTGCCTTTGCCTTCTCGATTTCCTCGGGTGTGTAGTCCTTCTCGGCGCCCGGGCGCTTGAGGATGAAGAGGTCGAATGCCACGAAGGCGGCACGCTCGAAGCGCAGTCCGCGTGAGCCGTCCTTCATCTCGTAGGCGAGGTCCGTGCGGGTCCAGTCGAGCACGGGCATGAAGTTGTAGGTCACGATGTAGATGCCGCACTTGGCGAGGTTGCGCAGGCTCTCCTTGTAGTTCTCGATGTAGCGCATGAAGTCGCCCGTCTGCGTCTTGATGTGTTCATGGACGGGGACGCTCTCGACCACGCTCCACTTCAGTCCGGCAGCTTCGATCATCTCCTTGCGTTTCATGATTTCTTCCACCGTCCACACCTCTCCGTTGGGGATGTGGTGGAGTGCGTTCACGATGCCGGTGGCTCCGGTCTGTCGTATGTCTTGCAGGCTGACGGGGTCGTTGGGTCCGTACCAGCGCCAGGTTTGTTCACAGAGTATCATTGTTCTTTCCGTTTAGTTAGGGGGTTGTCTGTCGGTTGTCATTACATGGCGAACGTGTTGAAGCCTCCGTCGACCACAGCCACGGTGCCGGTGACGAACTTCGATGCGTCGCTGATGAGATACTGGATGGTGCCGTCCAGCTCCTCGGGGCGTCCGAAGCGCTTGAACGGAGTCTGGCGGATGACATCCAGTCCGCGCTGGGTGTAGCTGCCGTCAGGGTTGGTGAGCAGGGCGCGGTTCTGCTCGGTGAGGAAGAATCCCGGAGCGATGGCGTTCACGCGGATGCCCTCGCCGAACTTGGTGGCGACTTCGTTCGCCATGAACTGGGTGAAGTTGGAGATGCCGGCCTTCGCTGCCGCATAGCCGCATACGCGGGTCATCGGACGGAATGCCGCCATCGACGAGAAGTTGACGATGGAGCCTTGCTTCTGCTCTACCATCGGTTTGAGGAACACCTGGGTCGGGATGACCGTGCCGACGAGGTTCAGGTTGAGCACGCGCTCGAACTCCTCGGGCTTGAGGTCGAAGAAGGTGCCCGTGGGGGCGATGGTGGCTCCGGGCATGTTGCCTCCTGCCGCATTCAGCAGGGCGTCTACACGTCCGTAGGCAGCCAGGATGTCGGCGAGGTTCTGCTCCACGACCTTGACGTCCATGACGTCGGTCTTCAGGAACATGGCTTCACCGCCTTTGGCTTTGATGTCTGCCACGATGGCTTCGCCCACTTCCGCCTTGCGTCCCATGATGACCACTTTGGCTCCTTGGGTTGCCAGGTAGCTGCCGATTTCCTTGCCGAGCACGCCGGTACCGCCGGTGATTGCTACGACCTTGTCTTTTACACTGAATAATTCGTTCATAGCTGTTTTGAATTTATGGTTCTGTTGATTTGTTGGTTCGTTTGTCTGTCGCCGCTCGGGTACCCGTCACGATGGAGTCCCTCAGGACGAGCAGGCTCTCGGGCCCCATGTTGAAGAGGAGGTCGACGATGCTCAGGTTGGGCAGGAAGCCGTGCCGGGCACTGAAGACCTGGTAGTAGGGCACCGGGCGGAAGTCCGGGTCGTCGGTACAGGGATGCTTGGGGTGTATGAGTTCACGGACGTCCGCCTCGTCGGGACCGAACGTCTGCCTGTATTCGTCCGTGCGGACGATGTGCGGCTGCATGTCGATGAGGCTGCACACGAGCGCACAGAGCGCCTCGTTGAAGTCGTAGAGGAAGGTGTACCGCTGCTCGTAGAAGGGGCGGAAGTCGTCGGCATAGTAGTCGAAGAACGGGCTGTGGCGGTAGGCGGAACAGAGGGCGTTCCAGTGCAGGTGGCGCCAGTTGCCGTGGTCGGAGATGCGGATGTCCTTCATCTCGCACTTCAGTGTCCCGGGCTTCTCGGTGGGGATGGAAAGGGCCAGTACGCCGTCCGCCGTGGCGATGTTGCACCGGTTGCGGTAGGTCTGCTTCACATAGTGGTCGTGCTGCTCCACGCATGCCTTGGTGCAGGCGTAGAGCTTGGTGTAGTATTGCACCGGAGCGAGGTAGGCGGAACTGAGGTAGATTGTGTCTTTCATCATCGTTGAGTTGCAGGGGTGAGTGAATGGGTCATTGTACGAGGCGGAAGAAGCGTTTCCATCGGAAGCCGTGCCAGAAGGGCTCTTCCGTGTCCTTGGAGAACCAGATGAGCGACGCCCGCCCGATGATGTGGTCGTCGGGGACAAAGCCGAAGAGGCGCGAGTCGCACAGGCTGACCGAGTTGTTCGAGGCAACCCAGTGGTAGTCCTTCTTGAAGGTGTAGCTCGTCACGCGCCGTCCGTCGACCCAGAGCGTGTCGCCTTGCAGGCGTGCCTGCCGTCCCTCGTGCTGCACGATGGTGTTGCAGAGCAGTTTGGCATTCCACGGATAGACCTTCACCGCCTTGCCCCGTGCGGGGACGACGAAGGGGTGCACCCCGTCTGCCGTGTCAGTCTGCAGCGAGCGGAACGTGACCTGTCCGCGCAGCTCCTGCCGCATCAGGTAGATTTCATAGTGGCTGAAGCTCCGCAGGAAGTCGCCCCGGTCGAAGCCCACGAGCTTGTTGTCGCCGATGCCCACGCGCCGCATCGCCTCCACGACGAGGTCTTCCTGTTCGCCGGGGTAGGCATACACCAGCTTGCTGTCGGGGCTGAGCACCTGGTCGCGTGTCTGGATGAGCTGTCCGTTCAGCATGAGCGTGTCGCCCGGCAGCCCGATGCAACGGTTGATGAACAGTTCGCGTCGGTCGATGGTCCCCTTGCCTGCAGGATTGTTGAAGAGCACGATGTCGCCCCGCTCCACGCCGCGTGCAGCCAGACGGTGGTAGCCTGTCATCCCCATCAGGGGCAGGCGCAGTCCGTAGCTCCACTTGTTCACGATGACCCGTTCGCCGCGCAGGAGACTGTTCTCCATGCCTGTCGACGGAATCGTGCACGACGTAAAAGCGAACACCTTGATCAGGACGACCAAGGCGGCAGCAATCAGTACAGCTTTCAGGAGTTGCTTCATCGGTTGTTGTTTGGAGCGGACGGGCGGCGCCGGGAGAAGTGTCCCTCACACCTGCCCGTTCCAATGAGTTTACTTGATGTTGTCCACCATCTTGAAGAGGCGGTTCCAGCGTATCTTGCCGTCAAACCAGTCGCGGTCCTTGTCGAGCGAGAGCCACACCACGATGGGCTTGCCCACGATGTGGTCTTCGGGGACGAAGCCCCAGTAGCGCGAGTCGGCGGAGTTGTGGCGGTTGTCGCCCATCATCCAGTAGTAGTCCATCTTGAAGGTGTAGGAGTCGGTCTGCTGTCCGTTGATGTAGAACTTGCCGTCTCGCACTTCGAAGTCATTGCCTTCATACACCCGGATGGGACGTTCGTAGATGAGGTAGTTGTCCGCTGTCAGACGGATGCTCTCCCCTTTCTTCGGAATCCACACCGGGCCGTAGTTGTCCGCGGTCCAGTCCTTGTGCATGTTGAGCGGATAGAGCCAGTCCCCCTGTCCGGGCTGCACGTAGTTGATGCTCTTCACCAGACGGGTGTTCGCCTTCAGTGCGTTGTATGCTTTCTGTGTCAGTGGAAGCGTGTAGGAGGTGTTGCGCAGGTAGGGGTCGGCAGCGTCCTCCTCGCTGATGCCCAGCTCGTGGCGCAGCTCCATCGGGATGGGTTGCGTGGTCTCCACGTGGTAGACGTACTGCACTTCGTCCGGTTCCTTGTTGGGCTGTCCGTCGAGGTAGACGATGTGGTCCTTGATCTGGAGCGTCTGTCCCGGCAGTCCGACACAACGCTTCACGTAGTTCTCGCGCCGGTCAACGGGGCGGGCTACCACGTCACCATAGTAGGCGGGGTCGTTGGCGATGGCTTCACGTCCGAGGTGGTAGAGGAAGCCGTACACCTCCTGCTGTTGGGTGCGGCTGATGCTGTCGAGGTTGGGAAGGGTGATGTTGCTCTGCTGGCACGTCAGTTCACCGATTTGGTAGCAGAGGCTGTAGAAGTCGGTGTTCTGCATGTTCAGTGCCACGGTGTCACCCGACGGGTAGTTGAACACCACGATGTCGTTGAGCTTCACGTGTCCGAATCCCTTCACGCGACGGTAGTCCCACTGCGGCCACTCGATGTACGACTTGCAGTTGAACACGGGGAGCGTATGCTGCGTCAGCGGCATGGAGAGCGGCGTCTGCGGAACACGGGGACCGTAGCTCAGCTTGCTCACGAAGAGGTAGTCCCCCACGAGCAGCGACTTCTCCAGCGAGGACGAAGGGATGGCATAGTTCTGGAAAGCGTAGATATTGACGAAGTAGACCGCCACGAGGGCGAACACGATGGCGTCGACCCAGCTCATCACCGTCCGGACGGTGGTGCTTTTCGACTTCTTCCACCACGTCCACTTGATTTTCTTGCTGATGTAGATGTCATAGATGAACGGCACCACGATGAGTCCCCACCAGCTCTTCACCCAGAGCAGGAAGAGCAGGTAAAGCACGGTCACGAGGGCGAATTTGATCCATTGTCGTTTCATAGGCGCTTAGAATTTGAAGAGGTCATCCATACCGAGGAATCCCTCGTGGGTGGCTGTATATTCGGCGGCAAGCACGGCACCCAGAGCGAAGCCCCTGCGGTTCTTTGCATCGTGGGTGATGGTGATGCTGTCGGCTTCCGACTCATAGCGGATGGTGTGGATGCCCGGCACCTCGCCTTCGCGGATGGAGCTGACGGGCAGTTCCTCGGGGCGGCAGTCGGTTGTTCCACTGACGGAACCGTCGGGAGCGGTGAGCGTGCCTTTCACCCAGGAGGTCTTGCGGTGCAGGTTCTCCAGGATGCCTTCGGCGAGGGTGATGGCTGTGCCGCTCGGTGCGTCGAGCTTGTGGATGTGGTGTGTCTCGGTCATGCTCACCTCGTAGTTGGGGAAGTTGTCCATGATGCGTGCCAGGTACTTGTTCACGGCAGAGAAGATGGCCACGCCCAGGCTGAAGTTCGACGACCAGAAGAGCGTCCGTCCCTCTTCACGGCAGAGGCGGCGCATCTCGTCGGCGTGTGCATCCATCCAGCCCGTGCTGCCCGACACGACCTTTACTCCGGCAGCGAATGCCTTCATGCAGTTTCCGTAGGCAGCCTGAGGTGCGGTGAACTCAATGGCTACGTCGGCCGAGCGGAAAGCTTCCGACTCGAAGTCCTGCGGGTTGTTCACGTCGATGACGGACACAATCTCGTGTCCGCGGTCCCGGGCAATCTGCTCAATGGTCTTGCCCATCTTTCCGTATCCTATCAGTGCTATTTTCATTTGATTGTGTAAGTTTGTACGTTTTAAGTGTTGTGGGTTTGTGAGCTTCCTTGTCGGCTCATTCACAAATATTTCTGCAAATATAAGCGTTTTGTCGGCGATACTTTGTAGTTTTGTCTCATTATATAACCTCAATTAACATGGAAGAGTTGCTGCATTATGCGTGGAAACACAAGATTTTCCCGCTCCACGAGTTGCGCACCCGTGAAGGAGAGACGGTCGAGGTCATTGACCCCGGACTGAAGAACCCCGATGCCGGTCCTGATTTTTTCAATGCCAAGCTCCGTATCGGTACGACACTGTGGGTGGGAAATGTGGAGATACACGACCGCTCTTCCGACTGGGTCCGTCACGGACACGACACCGACCCTGCCTATGCTTCCGTCGTGCTCCATGTCGCTGCCGAACTGGATGCCGACGTCATCGACTGCCACGGGCGGCACGTCCCGCAACTCCTTCTCCCCTACCCTGTCAGCCTTGCCGAACGGTATGACGGGTTGCAGCATGCCGACCGCTATCCGCCCTGTCACTCCATCATCTCCACCCTGCCCGCCCTCACGGTGCACAGCTGGATGACGGCGCTTCAGTATGAACGTCTGGAGGCCAAGGCACAGCGTGTGGCGGACTGCGTGGAGTCTTGTGACCACCGTTGGGACGATGCCCTCTTCGTCACGTTGGCACGCAACTTCGGTTTCGGTCTCAACAGCGACGTCTTCGAGCGTTGGGGACGGTCAGTCCCCCTGCGTGCGCTCGACAAGCACCGCGACGACCTTTTCCAGCTCGAAGCCCTCTTCTTCGGTCAGGCAGGATTGCTCGAAGAGGAACTGTGTGACCCCTACTACGAGCGTCTGCAACACGAGTACCTCTACCTGGCACATAAGTTCGAGCTGCGCCGCATGGAGTCAGCCTCCTGGCGTTTCCTCCGTACCCGTCCCGTGAACTTTCCTCATGTCCGCATCGCCCAGATGGCGTGGCTCTTCTTCCGCGAACCTTCCCTCCTCTCCCGTCTGTTGGAGGCGGAAGACACCGACGCCGTGCGCGACATCCTCACTGCCCGGACTTCGGAGTATTGGGACACGCACTACACCTTTGCGTCCGTCTCACCCCGTCGGGTGAAAAAGCTGACGCACGCCACGCAGGACCTGCTCATCATCAACACCCTCTGCCCTTTCCTCTTCGCCTACGGTTCGTACAAGGACGATGCCGTCCTCCGTCAGCGTGCCTTCGACTTTCTGGAGCAGCTCAAGCCCGAGGACAATGCCATCATCCGCAACTGGCGGTCCTGCGGCCTCTCCGTGGAGAATGCCGCCGACAGCCAGGCGCTCATCCAGCTCAAGCGGGAGTACTGCGACGCGAAGAAGTGCCTCCGTTGCCGATTCGGGTATGAGTATCTGAAGAAGTGACTTCTATAAGGCTTTGATAAAGAAGGCGTATTTGAAGTCTATCAATGACTGATTGTCGATGTTATGTATCCATGCTATTTCGTCATGGCTCTTTTTTGAGATGGATGTTGGCGTGTCATTTCTGAATGTTTCATACACTCTGTCCAGCACAGTAAGCTGCTCATCTGAAAGGCTGGCTTTGTCGAAGGAAATATCTGACATCAGTTTATTGCCGATATTGCCATTTTTGCTTTCTACTTCAATCTGGTAAACATCTTCGATCAGTCCGTATACCCGATCCCATCTGTTGGGGACGGGGCCATGTTTTATCGCCTTGAAGGAGAGCCCGGTGATAGCCTGACCGTTTTCTTTGTAAGCCAAAAAGTCGGTATAGAACAGCAGCTTGTTCATTTGTGTGACAAATACTCCTCCAAACTTTTCTATGAAATAGAGCATGACGTTTTTGAGTTTGCTGACGGAGAGCATGGCATAGCCGTTATACTTGTTACGTCCGACTCCTCCGTAGATGAGGTTATACAGGAATCCTCTTTCATAGGCAGTGTCCCGGTATTCGTCCAGTCGTCTTATGATTGCCGTAAATTCGTCTGCGGACACAGCGTCTTTGGCTGCTTCCAAAAAAGTTTTGAAAACTTCGGGCTGTTGGATGGCTTTCAGCACCCTTCCGTTGGCGATGCTGGGTATTTCTCCGTTTTCATACAAGCGGTACTGATTGTCGCCGAATCCGAGTATCCGTGACATTTTAGAGGCTGAGAGTCCGTACTGACGGCGTAAATCCTTGATTTCGTCGGGGAAAGGTATTTTATGTTCTACCCGATAAAGATTGTATACCTGCAGGGTATTTATCTGGTCCATCTGTGTCGTTGTGAAGGTCTCTTTGGTGTCCACACACTGGTAACACAGATGCGTGTATTCATATTCTTCTTTTCGGAATATGGCTTTTCTGGTTTCGGGAAGAAGAATGACATCACCTCCTGTAAATGGACTTTTCATTGTTTCTTGAATTTATAGTTTAGTTTATATTCTGCTATGTGGAAGGAAATGCAGATGGTGCATGAACCGCTCATTCCCATGGATATTTTTATATAGACTTCCTTCCCTTTGATTTCTTTTCCGAACACCCACATCGGACTGAGATTATTCAGCGTGTCTTCAACCGGTCCGTCTACATAGTCGGAACTTTGGAGTTGCATGATGATTTTTTCCCGATATTTGGGTGTGATTTCCAAGTCTAGCAGTGTCTGCATGTTCTTTCCTCTGTCATCGCGGAATATCATGCCGAACACCTTAGCTTTCTGATGGAAACTTACTAAAAATTGTTCTACGTTTTCTTGTGTCTCCATGTCTTCATCTTAGCACTTCTGCAAAAGTAACGAATCCGTTGAATAGTTCAAATATTTGGTTCTATATTTCAACGGAAATGTGGAGATTGTGTAGCCAAATACCCTCCTTCTTCCCTCCTCTCCTCTTTTACGAATATCATAACGTTGCCTTTCCTCTGCATTTGCTTGACAAAAGCGTGAAAAAGCCATATTCCTGCTAACTTGTATTTTGCGGACTCCCGACTAACCAGAGAGAAAATGCTAAATTCTACTAATGAAAAGCACGGGAAAGGTCTTGCATTTTAGAAAACTATACATTTCATTTTCGGAATATGGACAAAACGTGCCCGGAACAATATTGTTTCGCGAGCCAAACAATATAGTTTGCCGCGTCAAACAATATAGTTTCACCTGCCAAACACTATTGTTTCGTCCGCGAAAGTCAAATATTCGGGAGATGAAAGGAAAAAATTCGGAGTTTCATTCTCCAGAAGGTGAGCCGTGTCAACAAATCGGAAGGTATCATAAAGTAGGGTAGGTGAACGGCTGAATGGGAGTGAGGGTGGTAAGGAAGGCTTCCGTCTGCCACGGAGACAGCGTTTGGAGTGGATTGCTTTCAATGTGTATTTTGCGAATCGCTCGAGAATGCCTTCTTTACTCACCAACTTGTATTTTGGTGCGAGGAAGGGCACTCTCGGACGCTTCGTTTGACAATTTGTCACATGCCCCATCCTTGCGAAGCTGTCAGGATGCAGAGGAGCACGAAGAGTTCTTCGTCAGTGAGGGAACCGAGGGAGGTGCGGAGTCGGGTGTACGCATTGCGCTTGAGGGTTTTTACGGTGTTGACGGAGATGTCCATCAGGTGAGCGATTTCCGGGTTGCTCTTGCCGTCGAGAGCGAGCAGGATGATTTGACGAGACTGACGGGGGAGACTGTCTACTGCTGCACGGAGCAGGCGGAGCGTCTCCTGGTAGGTCA
Source organism: Bacteroides sp. Marseille-P3684 (assembly GCF_900291465.1). Classification (GTDB taxonomy): domain Bacteria; phylum Bacteroidota; class Bacteroidia; order Bacteroidales; family Bacteroidaceae; genus Phocaeicola_A. The sequence goes on along the minus strand of NZ_LT985808.1, from coordinate 507,500 downwards.
TTTCTTCAGCCAACTGGGGGTCCTCACGGTCGGCGTGTTCTTCGAGGAGTTGCTGAGAATATTGTTCTTCCACGTTTTGATGCCGCAGCCGGCTGATACTGAGGTTGCGTGCCGTGGCGTACATGAATGAGCGTGTCTCTTCGGGAGTCGGCAGGTCGTCCCATCGTTCATAGATGCGGATAAAGGTCTCCTGGGCAATGTCACGTGCTTCGTCAGCATCGCCGGTATACACCGTAGCGAAGCGGACCACGGCATTGAAGTGGTCTGTGAAGAATCTTTTGAATGGGGCGAGTTCGTTGCTTATCATCCTGGGACTGTGCTCTTTTCTTACTATATGTGCAAAAATAAGAAACTTTTTTTAGAATTCATTCACCCACTTTACGGAGTTATGCGTTTTATTAATGAAGGCGGGATACAAGACGGCTGAAAAGTCGTCCTGCCTGTTCAACCCTTATCCATTAAAGTACGATGAAACTCTCTGACCTCATTACACGCCATTTGCTGGGCATAGCGACCGACGAGGAAGAACGCCGGTTGCAAGACTGGCTCGATGCGTCCGCTGAACACCGTGCGCAATATGCACGCCTGGTGGAGCGGCTGCGCACCGACCTGCTGGCGGAAGAGCCTGCGGATGTGCGTCGCGAATGGGCACGTTTTGAGGGAAGATTGCCGTTGCACGAGCGTCGCATGTTGGGTGTACGCCGTCTGATGAAATACGCGGCGGCAGCTGTAGTGGTCCTGGCTGTGCTGGCAGGCGGATTGTGGTATCTGTTGCCTGACGCAGGCGACGGACGGGTGGCGGAGATTGTACCCGGCAGTCAGAAAGCCATGCTTGAGACAGGGAGTGGGGAAGGGGTGGAGATATTTCCCGACGCTTCCGCTGTGGAGCAGCAGACTGACACCTGGACGGTGCGCAATGAGAAAGGTGTGTTGCGTTATGACCTGCCCACGCGTGCCGACTCCCTGCGCAGCCTTTTCCACACGCTGACGGTTCCTCGTGGAGGCGAATATGCGGTGGTCCTTGCCGACGGAACGAAGATTAACGTCAATTCCGAGTCACGCTTGCGTTATCCCGTGGTTTTTGCGCCGTCTGACAGTGTGCGCCGGGTCTATGTGAGCGGTGAAGCCTACTTCCAGGTGGCACGTAACGAGGAGATGCCCTTTGAGGTGCACACCGGGCATGGTGTGGTGAGGGTGCTTGGCACGAAGTTTAACGTACACGACTATGCCGATGAGGGTTACACCGCCGTGACCCTTACGGAGGGGGCTGTCGTTTATGTCTCCGGCGGGCAGACGTACCTGCTGAAGCCGGGAGACCAGCTGGTACACGACCATGTGTCGGGCAGGGTAGAGGAGAAGCCCGTCGATGCGCTGGCTTACTGTTCATGGATTGACGGTGTCTTCGAATTTACGGGCATGCCGTTGGACCGCATCATGAGGCAGCTCTCACGCTGGTATGACTTCAGTTACCGCTTTGAAGACCCGGAACTGGAAAAGCGGCTCTTCACCGGAATTGCCTTCCGCAATGTTCCCCTTCAGACCTTATTGAGACAGATAGAGAAAACAACCCGTATACACTTCACGATAGAAGATCGAACTATAATAATCACTAACTAAACACATCAGCTTATGAGAGAGATGAAACACTCGATGCGCAAGGCCGGAACGGCTTTGCTCTCAGCCCTTTTTGTCCTTCCCTCGCTGGCACAGTCGCCGGGGAACGTGACGTTGGAGCTTAACAAGGTGTCGCTGTTGCAGGCGTTGCAGCAGCTGAAATCGCAGACTCAGGCACGGTTTGTCTACAGCGATGAGGAGTTGCGGACGGCACCGCTCGTGACGCTTTCAGTCGACGATGCTTCGTTGGCGGCGGTTCTTGACCTGCTCTTCCGCGACCAGCCGTACACGTATGAGAAAAGTGGAAACAATGTCTACATCATCAAGCCGCTAAAGCCGTCAGGTACCCGGCAGGAAGGTGTCGGAAGGACTGTTCGTGGAAAGGTCGTTGACGGTGCCACGGGGATTCCGTTGATTGGAGCTTCGGTGCGGGACCCTTTCAGTAAACGCGGCACAATCACGGCTGCTGACGGAACATTCACCCTGAACGTGTCGCGCGAATGCCGTCATCTGTCCGTGTCATTCATGGGTTATGAGTCCGAACGGGTGGCACTGGGTGCCGGAGGGACCGTTGTGGTGACGCTCGATGAGTCGGCACATGCCCTCGACGATGTACTGGTCATCGGCTATGGTACATCAAACCGGAAGGACTTCACGGGTTCTGTAGCTACGGTCAATCCTGATGAACTTAAGAACATCCCGGCTCTGACCATCGACGACGCATTGGCAGGCAAGGCAGCCGGTGTGCAGGTGACCAAGGCAGACGGTTCTCCGGGCGGTGCCGTGCGCATCCGGGTACGTGGAGGTTCGTCGCTCAACGGAAGCGTGGACCCGCTGTACGTCATCGATGGCATTCCGACCGAGATATCCAACAACTATGTGACGTCGACCGAAATCGTCAACCCCATTGAGGCGGCAAACTATGGCGATGACTTCAACAACAGTATCTCCGGTTCGTTCATGCGCGGTCTGAACAGTCTGGCGGGACTGAACATCTCCGACATCGAGAGCATCTCCATCCTGAAGGATGCGTCCGCTACCGCCATCTATGGTTCGAAAGCCGCCAACGGCGTGGTCATCATCACCACCAAGCGCGGACGGCGCGGGATGAAGCCCCAGTTTGACTTCAACTACAGCATGAACGTCAGCACGCCGAAGAAGGAGAAGGTGCTCAACGGTGAGCAGTACATCAGCGCCCTGCGCCAGTCGTTGGAACAGTCGACGGAAAACATGCTGGCGAACATGGCATCGTCGGGGGCAGATTTCTCCAGCTACATCAGTTCGAATGCCGACCGGCTTGCCATGCTGGAGAACATCGGCAATGCCAATACCGACTGGATTGACCTGGTGACGCGTACGGGTGTATCGCACAATGTGGACTTTTCGGTGACCGGCGGCAGCCAGACTACCCGCTACTACACCTCGTTTGCCTATACCAAGCAGGAGGGAACGGTCATCAACACCGCTTTCGAGCGTTACTCCGGTAAAATCAGTCTGGACAACGACATCACCAGCCATTTCCGCATGGGTACCAACATCAGCTATGCCTACACGAAGAACAACATCACCAACGGTGTCTACAGCCAGGCTATCTCGGCACCGCCCATCCTCTCCCCGTGGAACGAGGACGGTACGTATGCCAACTATGACAAGGTGGGTGGTGTAGGAGCGACTTACATGGGTTACCAGAACCCGCTGGCAGTGGCATCGGGCACCAACCAGGCGAAGACCTATACGTTCAACGGCTCGGTGTATGCCGAACTGAGCTTCCTGAAAGACTTCAAGTTCAAGAGTACCGTCTCGGTCAACTACAACAACTATAACCAGCTGAACTACATCCCCAGCTACGTCAACATGGGCGGTTACTATGGTTCGTCCTCTTCGGAAGGCGGTCAGGGTTCGCAGGCGCAGACCATCGCTACCGACATCTTCTTTGAGAACACATTGACCTATAACAAGGCTTTCAACGAAGACCATCGTGTGGATGCCGTTCTCGGTACGTCGTGGGAGGAACAGCGCAGCAGCTACTTCTCGGCAAGCGGCAAGGGCTATCCCGACGACGACTTCCTCAACAACCTGGGTTCTGCTTCGGTAGCAGCTTCGGTCGACGGTGCCAACCCTCTGTACCAGACTTCGCTGTTGTCCTTCTACCTGCGTATGAACTATGTGTTCAAGGACCGTTACCTGCTGACCTTCACCGGGCGTAGCGACGCATCGTCGAAGTTTGCCAAGCATAACCGTGTGGGCTATTTCCCTTCCGGAGCCATCGCCTGGCGCATCTCCGAGGAACCGTTCCTCCAGGATGTTGCATGGATTGACGAGCTGAAGCTCCGTGCCAGCATCGGAAAGACCGGAACGCAGAACATCTCCGACCACATGTTCCGTACGCTTTATGCAGCCGGAGCGTATGCCGGTGTCAGCGCGCTCTATCCCGAGCAGCTGGGTAACGACGCCATCAAGTGGGAGAGTACCGTACAGAAGGACCTGGGACTGGACTTCTCCTTCTTCCAGGGACGATTGAGCGGAACACTGGCTTACTACTACAAGACGACGGACGGAGCCTTGCTGAACATCACCCCGCCGCCCAGCAGCGGATATGCCTCTATCACGAGCAACATTGCCAAGATTGAGAACGTGGGTGTGGAGTTTGAGGTCTACGGTGAGCCTGTCCGCACGAAGGACTGGACATTATCCATCAGCGCGAACATCTCGCACAACGCTTCGAAGGTCCTGAAGCTGCAAGGCGACAACTTCTCCAGTGATACCGACCGCAATGCCCTCAACCTGGGTACAACCGTCTTCCGTGAAGGCGAGTCGCTGGGCTTGCTCTGCGGACGCAAGGCTGTGGGCATCATCACCACGCAGGAGCAGTTGGACGACTACAAGTCACGCTATGCCATGTGGACTTCGTTTGCTCCGGACCTGGGCATCGGTTCGGTAGAGCTGGCGCTCGATGAGACCGGCATGTACTATGAAGACGTGATAGGCAACTGCACGCCCGACTTCTATGGCGGCTTCACCATGAACCTCAGCTACAAGAACTGGTCGTTGCTGACGGCGTTCACCTACTCCTACGGGAATGACCTCATCTATCAGAAGGATGTGACCGACATGCTGTTCAACTCCATGGCAAACCGTGGTACGAGTGTTCTGAACGCATCTACTCCCGATCACATCACCGGACGTCCGTTGAGCGTCTACAACACGACCAACTTCCTGACGAACCTGAATGTCTATGACGCTTCCTACCTGAAGCTGCAGTCGCTCTCGCTCAGCTACTCGCTGCCTTCTTCCCTCGTCAAGAAGTTCCGTATGAACAACATGTCGATTTATGCCACGGCAACCAACCTCTTCACCCTCACGTCGTATCCCGGTCCTGACCCTGCCGTGAGCGATGACCCCTACAGCGTTGCCGGAGGCGGACGCGACGTGACATCCTACCCCACGGTGCGCAGCTACTCGCTGGGATTGAGAATCAGTTTCTAACCACTTAAATTGTAATGACTATGAGATTTAAAGCTACATATTTATGGGGAATGCTGGCGGCGGCCTTGCTCTTGGGCACATCGTGCGACGACAAGCTGAGTGCCCTGCCCACGCAGTCGAAAGTTGACGGTAACCTGGTGGTGGACCAGAAGAGTGCGGAGTATGCGCTCAACGGCATCTATTACCGTTATGCCATGTGTCAGGTGGACAACTATGCCGTGGAGTCGACCGGCTGTGCCAACTACTATGAAATCTATCCTGCCAACGCCGCAGGGCTGGTGACCTATTACCAGGGCCCGTACATGTTTGAGACACACGGAGGCTCCGGTTACACGTCCTACAGTGCCTATTACTGGTCGGCATACTATCAGCAGCTGACGGCTGCCAACAGCGTCATCGACCAGGTGGGAAAGGCTGACGACAGCTGGTTCACAGGCAACCGGAAGACGGAAATCATCGCCGAGGCACGTTGCATGCGTGCACTCATCAACTATAACATCCTCCGCATGTTCGGCTATTTCTGGGATGTGGACAGCCCCTACGGCATCATCCTGCGTCTGGACCCGACGACGAGCAGTACGCTCTCTGTCCCGCGCAGCTCGGTGAGCGAGGCGTACCGTGCCATCATGGAAGACCTGGACTATGCCATCGAGAACATGGTCGAGACGAGTGCCAACCACTACACCAACCGATGGGTTGCAAAGGGACTCAAGGTGCGTGTGCTCATGATGAGGGGACAAGGCTCGGACTATGCCGATGCAGCCTCACTGGCAGAGGAAATCATTGCCCAGGGACCTTACCGGCTGGAAGAGCATACGACCGACATATTCCACGTGAAGGGACTGACCAGTGCCGAGGTGATGTTTGGCATCCAGCCTAAGGACAACCAGACCAATGTGCTCGAAGCTTACCATTATCGCGGCGAGGCACAGTTTGTCATCAGCGACAAGTTTGCTGCCTTCTTTGAGAACGACCCGCGCAAGGACGAGCTGATGAAGGTGGACACCGTGAATGTGCCTACATATAACTACATCTTTGATGATGCAGGCAACCTGACGGGGTATGAACTCGTCTATGTGAAGACGCCCATGACCTCCATCTTCAAGCACATGCCGCCCGGAGAACTCACGGCTACCACGACCGAGGAATCGCAATACCAGATGAGGTTGGGAGAGATGTACCTCCTCCGTGCCGAGGCACTTGCCCGTGAGAACCGCGTCAGTGAGGCAAAGGAGCTGCTGAAGACCGTCATGTCGAAAGCCGGAGTCACCGACTTCTCCGAGGTCGACAACGTGTCTGACGGCGATGTACATGCCTTTATGGAGGTCTATTTCAAGGAGTACATGCGCAACCTCTTCTGTGAGAGCGGACGTGAGTGGGAAATCATGATGCGTCTGCCACAGGACATCGTCGTCGGCTTCAATCCCGAGTATGCCAACACGCAGTACTCCGTCTTCCCCATCCCCGACGATGAGTTCCGGAACAACTACGCCCTGACCCGTGACGACCAGAACCCCGGTTACAGCGTGGCAGGACTGATTGACTGATTGAAACATTAACCCTATAGTAAGAATGTCATGAACAAATCATTATTCCCGGCAGTCTTTGTGACTGCACTCTGTGCCGCTTGTGCACAGCAACCCAAGGATGGGTTTACACTCACCGGCAGTGCCGAAGGGCTCGACGGACAGTATGTGTTCCTTTCGTATATGAACGATACCGTTCCGGTGACGGACAGTGCGTTGGTCGAAGGCGGTGCTTTCCGCTTTGAAGGGAAACTGAAGGTTCCGATCCGGGTGGGAATCTACCCCAAACTTCCCATGCAGCAGCTTGACCCGAAGCATTATTACAGCCCCTTCATCGAATCTGCTGACATGACCCTCACCATTGATACTGCCGACTGGAGCAAGAGCCGCTTGGAAGGCTCTGCCACCCAGCTTGCCGTGGACAGTCTGGAGGAGCAGCAGCGCGCCATCATGGCGGAAGCGGAAGCCATCGAGAAGGCGATAGCAGCCGAGACAGACCACGAGAAGCAGAATGAACTGCGTGAGCAGCTGGAACCTTTCCAGACGCGTGTACGCAAGCTCTCACTGGCTTTCATAGCAAACCATCCGTCGTCGTATGCATCGCCCGACATGCTTCGTTCCTATTCGGGTTACCTGACCTATGAGGAGCTGAAAGGGCTCTATGACGGACTTTCGCCGGAAGTGCAGCAGGTGGCGAGTGCCCGTGAGGTAGCCGATGAGCTGGAGACACTGGGACGTGTGCAGCCGGGACAGCCTGCACCGCTCTTTGAAGCAACCGACGTGAACGGGAAGCCCTTCCGCCTTGCTGACCTGAAAGGCAAGTATGTGGTCATCGACTTCTGGGCAAGCTGGTGCGTGCCCTGCCGCAAGAGCAATCCACACATGAAGGAGATGTATGCCAAATACCACGACAAAGGCTTGGAGTATGTCTATGTGGGCGACAATGACAACAGTCCGGAAGACTGGCGAAAGGCTATCAAGGAAGACGGGCTGGAGGAATTCCATCACGTGCTGCGAGGCATGAAAATGTCGCGTGAGAACGGCGAATGGAAGTTTGACCGTACGAATGACATCAGTGACAAATATGCCATCCACTTCCTTCCGACGAAGTATCTCATTGACCCCGACGGCAACATCGTGGGCAAGATGGAAAGCGATGAACTGGAGGCGAAGTTCAAGGAAATCTTTGGTGACTGATGTCGGGAGAGCCTTGAAGGCTGATTCCTGACCATGTTTGGGGTGCGGACAGCACAGTGTCTTCTTCGGAGGAGCTGTGTTGTCCGCTTTGTTTTTGCCCTCCAAAGCCCCACCTTATAAACACAGTAAAGGCCCGTCTCACGACGAGCCTTTACCCATTCTTTGCTTATGATGAATCAGTCGCTACTGCTCCGGCTTGCAATCAGGGAATCTCAATGTGTGTGGGTTGCAAGGTGAGTCCGGAGCTTTCACGCATTTTTGTTGTGCCTTATTTCCAAGCGGCACCGGTACGCCAGCGCGGGTCACCGATTCCCTTCGTGTAAATCGGGTGGTTGCGCACGCGGTCCGTGTTGTTGTAGTAGAAACCGTCCACGTTGTAACGGTTCATGTTCTTGTCGCGGTTCGGAGCCAGCGGACGCGGGTCTTTGAACAGCTCTTCAGGTGTCAGCTGGTAGCCCACGGCATCGGGTTCGTTGCCGTTGACATTGTCGCCGAACTTGATGCGGGTTTCTCCGATGCCTCCGGCGTTGAGCGAACCGCTCTGGTAGCCGGCACCGTCATTGCCGCTGAACGGATAGTTCGTCCAGAGTCCGTCGGTCAGGTTCTGGAGGTTGCCCTGGTTGTTGTACCAGGTGGGCACGGTGGTCGCATAGTTGTCGCTGAAGTCGTAGCTGATAGCCTGGTTGCTGATACGCATGCCGCGCATGTAGAGGTAGCGGTCGTCAGAGTCGCCGGCCTTCACCATGACGAAGAGGTTCTTGCGGCAGGTGATCTTGCTGCCCATCGGGATGTAGCGCGTCTCGAACATGAGGCCGTGGCCGGAGCTGGTCGAGTGCGGGCTGAAGTTGACGAACGTGTTGTTCTCCACGGTGATGTTCCAGGTCGTTCCGACAGGCCATGCCAGGTTGCCGTTCTCCGTCACGAGGGCGTGGCGCGGTGAGCCGATGATAGAGTTGTTGCGGAAGACAAGGTTCTGGTAGAAGTTCGAGTTGCGGTTGTTGCCCGGTCCGGCGAACCACGAGTAGCCACGTCCGTTGGTGTCATAGCAGCCGCAGTCGTAGAAGACGCAGTTCTCCACCGTCAGGTTCTCGATAATCTGGCGGTTCGGACCCTGGAAGCGGATGAAGCCACGTACCAAGCCGCTGAACGTACAGTTGGTCACACTCAGCTCGGTCAGCGAGAAGGAGAGACCCTGTGAGCTCATGTTCATGAAGTAGTTCGCACTGATGGTGTACGACGAGTTGCCACCCGTACCGTTCACATCCCAGTAGTTGTAGTACATCTGCGGCTGGAAGTTGATTTCGTTGAACTTGATAGCCTGGATGGTCAACATCATGCCGTTCTCGGCGCTGCTCTGTGCGTTACGTGCCAGGTTGAAGTTGACTTCCGACGGGTCGGTCATGGTCTCTGACGAGGCACCTACACCGAGGAGGATGCGGGCACGTCCCTTGGTCGGGAGGTCTTCGGGGTTGGTCTCGATGGTGAGGCCCTTGGTCAGTTCGACGTTGGTCGAGATGTAGTAGTCCTTGCCGCCTTCGAGGTAGAACACCTGTCCCTCAGCCATCGTGTTGTCACCCATGTAGTTGGTGAGCACGGTGTCGATACGCGTAGCCTGCAGGCCGGGCACGTAGCGTTGGGCGAGGATGGTGTCGTTCGGGTCGACGGTGGCGGGGATGATAATCGGTTCGCCCGGTTCACCCATCATACGCATCATCACCTTGTTGTACTGACGGTCGAAGTAGCGGGACACGTTGTTGTTCTGTCCGTAGATGACGTAGGAACCGTTGGAGGTCAGTCCTTCGAAGTCCACGTAGCCCTTGTCGCGGTCAGCCTGGGTCACCTTGTGGGTGATGGTCTCCAGCTGCGGGTTGTCGGCGGTGGGGACAATCTGGATTTCGTCGAACACCCATTCGCCGTTGGCAGTCTCGGCACCTGCTTCGAAGAAGTCACGGTAGGTCGTCTCGCTGCCGTTTTCCACGGTGGGGTTGAAGTTGACGCGGACGGTGCTCTCGGTCACTTCGGAAGGCCAGAACACGTCGGGCACGGCATAGCGTTCACCCGTGGTGATGGTCATGTAGTCCTTCTGGTGCGAGCCGTCGCCGTAGCCGTACCACTTGGAGTTGTAGGCATCACCCTTGGGGGAGAGAGCCTGGATGGCGTAGGAGTAGCCCGTGGAGTACTGCAGGTCCTCGTGGAGGAACGAGAGCTGGTCGGGCGGAAGGATGGTGTCGAGCACACAGTCGGTAGTCCACTCCGTACCTTGGATTTTCGCCTGGAGGCGGTAGCCGCTGGCTCCGTTGACACCGTACCAGTAGAGCTGCACGTCGTTGACATATTTGCTGGCGCTGTTAGGCGCTTCCGAGGCGATGGCGCACTGGTAGCGGTCAGAGGTGCCGGCGTTGGTGTTCTCGTCACGACGGAACATGGGCATGAACAGACGTTCGCTGTTGAACTCCCCGTCACTGACCACGTCGTCGTCCTGACAGGAGGGGAAGAACATGGTCACGCATGCCCAAAGTAGGAAGAAATAGATACTATGTTTTTTCATGTTGTCTCACGTGTTGGTTGAAGGTTAATATCCGTAGTAGTTCACATACGTGCCGTTGCTGCGCGAGATGGCATCGCTCGGGATGGGGAGGATGTAGCGCACGGGCGGCAGGCTGTTGAGGTCGGTCTCCAGTGAATACCAGGGCATGTCGCTCGGGAAGAGTGAACCCTGCTGGTCGATGTAGATGTATCCGCGGAGCGAGCAGCGGCAGTCGGCGCGGGCGATACCGGTGTCCTCGTCAATCCATCTGAACCACTCTGCCTGGCTCCAGGCATCGCTGCCGGTGATGGACGGCAGACGGTCTGCATGGTTGAGCTGGTAGTCGATGGGGATGGGTGCCCACTGGCAGTCGACACCATATTCCTCGTCGGTGAAGAACTCGATGACGTCGAGCACGGTGTTGGGGAAGCTGCCGTCGCCCGGGTTGGGAATCACGTGGTAGTAGATGTTGCGCGGATAGGAGTCGTACTCGTCATAGAGGTCGTAGGAGTAGTCGTCGCTGCCCACACCGTAGTAGCGCCAGAAGGTCGTATATACCACCTGGTTGTAGAGGTTCCAGCGGATGAGGTCTTTCCAGCGGATGTTCTCTCCACCGAACTCCCAGGCACGCTCGTCGACGAGGAGGTCGAAGAAGTCTTCCTTGCTCGAAGCCTGGTCTACGTAGACGTCGACCATCTCGCCCTGGTTGTCGGCATTGCGGAAGGCACGGCGGCGCACTTCCTTCAGAGCGTCGCGGGCGGCAGCCGTCGGACCGTTGTTCAGCTCGTTCTCAGCCTCGGCATACATCAGCAGGACGTCGGCATAACGCATGTAGGGGAAGTTGATGCCGGTGCTTCCTTCGCTCATGTAACCCAGCGTGTGGTCCGGGTCCCAGAACTTCGACCACTTGTTGCAGTAGTTGTTGCGGTCGTTCTCCAGTGTCGGTGTTCCGTCAGCCTCGTAACCCCAGAAGCCCACCATGGCGCGGCGTGCGTCCTGTGGGTCGAAGGTGAAGCGGTAGAAGGCGTTCAGACGGACGCTGGAGCTTGCCATACCCCACTGGTTGACACCCGTCGTTCCGCCGGCATTCGACTCGTTGCTCTTCGGTCCGTGGATGTAGCCGATGTTACCCGACACGAGCTGGGTGAAGGGAATCTCGAAGATGGGGTCGTCGTTGTTGGTCACGCGGTAGGCAGACTCGTCGATGAACACCTGCATGTAGTCCTTGTTCAGGCTGTGGGTGCCGGAGGAGATGACGGAGTCGCAGTACTGGCGTGTGATGGCATAGTAGTCTTTGTAGTCGTCGGGACGTTCCATGGTGCCGATGTCGGCTGTCGTGGCTCCCGGACGGAGTGAGTAACCGCCGCGGAAGAGGGCGATGCGGGCGATGAGCGACCAACAGTACTCCTTCGAGCAGCGTTCCACGCCACCTTCCAGTTCGGAGGCAAAGCGCATGGAGGGTGCGATGCCTTCCAGGTCCTCGATGAGGGTGGTCAGGATTTCGTCACGGTTCACGATGGGCATCACGAGGCTCTCGGCGTCGTAGGTACGCGTCATCGAGAAGGGGATGTCACCGAAGAGGATGACCAGGTCGAGGTAGCTCATGGCACGGAGGCACTTCGCCTCGCCAATCATCTGTATCAGGTCTGCGTCGCCCTGGGCGTACAGCTCGCTGGCTTCGGCTGCGGTAATGAAGTTGTTGGCGCGTTCGATGCCCGAGTAGGCGGCGTTCCAGGTCGAGAGCAGGTTGCTGGCGTCCGCCTCACAGTCGAACAGCTTGTATTCGTTGTGGCTGGCGCTCTGCAGCTCGTTGGAGCTGGTGGTGAACTCCACATCGCTGTTGAAGCAGAATGTGGTCAGGTAGGCATTGCCGTAGGTATTGTTGTTGCAGATGCCGGCATAGACACCGTTGAGCAGGCGGTTGGCTTCTTCGAGGTTGTCCATCACATAGTCGTCGGTGAACGCGGACGGAGAGTCGACCTCCAGGAAGTCGGAGCACGATGTCATGCCCAACAGGGCAAGTCCCAGGATGAAACTGTATTTCTTCTTCATGTGTTTCTGTGTTTGGTTTAGAATGAAATGTTAAGTCCGAACAGGTAGCCGCGGCTGCGCGGGTAGCGGTTGTAGTCCACACTCGGGGTCAGACCGCTCTGGATATCGATTTCAGGGTCGTAGCCGCTGTAGCCGGTCAGGCAGAAGAGGTTGGAGCCGGTCACATAGACACGCAGACGGGAGATACCCCAGTTGCTGGTGAGCTTCTCGGGCAGCGTGTAACCGATGGTGATGTCTTGCAGACGCAGGAACGAACCGTCCTCGATGAAGTAGGAGTGGGTGTAGCGCTCGGTCACGTCGTTCGGGTTCCAAAGTGTCTTGTTGGCATTGATGGACTGATAGACATCCATGTACTCGTTGTGCTGGCTGTTGCTGTAGAGCATTTCGTTGGCGTTGTAGAGCGTACCGTCGGCGTTGTAGATGTCGCCGTAGTAAACCCAGCGGTTCTCGTAGTTGAAGTCGGCGAGGACGTTCTTCGGGTCGCTCTGGCTGGAGCCATGGGCAGACGAAAGCTCGTAGGCGGTGGCGTTGATAAGGTCGAAGTTGAGCATGTAGGTGAAGTTGGCGTTGAAGTCGAAGTTCTTCCACTGTCCGCTCAAGCTGAAACCTCCCTGCAGACGCGGGTTGGTGTTACCGATAATCGTGCGGTCGTATTCGTCGATGATGCCGTCAGGCTTGCCTTCGGGACCGCTGAGGTCCTTGAACTTCGGACGTCCCGGCTGGGTGCCGTAGATACCGTCGCCGTTGACGGTTCCTTCCTTGGCTACGTAGTTGAAGTTCACGCGGTCGAACTCGTCGAAGCTGTACAGTCCGTCGTACACGTAACCGTAAATCAAGCCCACTTCCTCGCCTTCACGCAGACAGAAGTCGTTGTCCGATGACGACCAGCGGCTGGAGGTTGCCCACAGCTCCTTGTCGTCGCCGTTGAGGTGGTCGACGTGGGTCTTGTTGATACCCATGGTGAAGTTGGCGCTCAACACGGCGTCACGCGAGCGGTAGAGGTCGCCGCCTATGGTCAGTTCGAAACCCTTGTTGGTCACCTGACCCACGTTCTGCATCTGGCGGGTGTAACCGGTGGTCGAGGGAATCATGCTCTCATAGAGCAGGTCGCGCGTGGTGTTCCAGTAGAACTCCGGCGTGATGTTCAGGCGTCCGTCGAAGAAGCTCAGGTCGAGGGCAAGGTTGCGGGTGATGGTCGTCTCCCACTTGATGTCCTTGTTGGGGAAGGTCGAGCCGGAGCCGTTCTGGTAGTAGCCTTCACCGTTGAGGGTGGTCTCGCCCCAGCTCGGTCCACCGGTGGAGGAGATGCTGTACTGGTAACGCCAGAGGTCGGAATCAATCTCGTTGTTACCTGCCATACCGAAGGCGGCACGAATCTTGAACTGGCTAATCCAGTCGATGTCCTGCATGAACGGTTCTTCCGAGAGTACCCATGCACCGGAGATGGAGGGGAAGTAACCCCACTGGTCGCCCGGAGCAAACTTCGTCGAACCATCGGCACGGAACGTCAGCGAGACGAGGTACTTGTGCTTGTAGTTGTAGTTTGCCTGACCGAAGAATGAGAGCATGCGGTCGGGGGTAGACACGCCTGACGTGGTCTGGTAAGCCGTACCCAAGCCCATGTTGGCAAAGGCGGAGCGGGGAGGAGTCTGCTGCGGGAAGTAGCGTGCTGCCTCGAAGTTGGCCGTCGTCTGCGTGTGCTGCATTTCGTGTCCGAGGAGGAACGAGAAGTTGTGCACATCCTCGTCGCGCAGGCTGAGCTGGTAGTTCAACGTGTTCGTCCAGACGTATTTGTCCTGACGGTCGTTGGTGATTTCAGCCACCGGCATGTCGTTGTTGTTGGCAGCCTCGTCGGTCAGGTAACCGTAGAAGCGGTTGTCGTCGCGGAAGCGCCAGGACTGTGCGATGTCTGAGCGGAAGGTCAGTCCGTCGATAATCTTCCACGTCAGCGAAGCCTGGTTGGTGAAGGTGTAGGAGTGACGCAGACGGTAGTTCTGGTCGATGTCGTCGCGCGGGCTGGCGAGCATCCAGTTGCGCTCCTCGTCAAAGTTGACCGTCTCGTCGTCGCGGAAGATGTATTCGCGCAAGCCGTTCGTCGGACGGTAGCGGAGCACACCGATCAAACCCGATGTACCGATGCCCTCACCACCGGCACCCATGTCACGGCGGTAGGTGAAACGCGGGTTGAAGAGGAGGCTCACGCGGTCGGAGAGCTTCACGTCAATCTTCGTGTTCATGTTCGTACGGCGTACGCCGGAGCTTTCCACGACACCACGCTCGTCGTGGTGGGTCAGCGAGGTGCTGAGCTTGATGTTGTCGCTACCACCCTTCACCGTTACATTATACATCTGGGTGATGGGGGTGCTGCCCATGATTTCGTCCTGCCAGTCGTGGGTCACGGCATGTTGGTAGATGTCGAGGTCGTTCGGGTTACCGAAGTCGTTGCGGAACTGGTGGATTTTGCTGTTGCTTGCCACCGTGCCGTCGAGCTGGTAGCGGACGAACTCGTAGGTGTCGAGCAAGTCGAGCTTGCCGGAGAGCTGGCGTGCCTGCCAGTAGGTGTTGAATTCCACCTTCAGCTTGCCTGCCTGTGCTGATTTCGTGGTGACGATGACTACACCGTTACCACCCTTCGCACCATAGATGGCAGTCAGGGAGGCGTCCTTCAGGACGTCGATGGACTGGATGTCTGTCGGGGGAATATCGTTGATGTTGTCGGTGATGAAACCGTCGACCACGAAGAGCGGCTTGCTGTTGTCGCCACTCAGTGAGGTACCACCACCACGGATACGGATGTTGATGTCGGCACCCGGCGCACCATCGACCGTGGTGACCTGCACACCGGCAATCTTTCCTTGCAGTGCCTCACCGGCTGAAGCCACAGGCACCTGTGCCAACTTGGCTCCCGACACGGAACCGACGGAACCGGTCAAGTCCTTACGCACCTGGCTGACACCGTAACCGATGACTACGACCTCGTCGAGCGACTGCGAGTCCTCGCGCAAGGTGATGCGGAGTTCTTCACCGGCTACAGCCTCTACCTCCTGGGAGATGTATCCCACGTAGGAGACTACCAGCATCTTTCCTTTGGGGACAGTCAGCGTGAACTGACCGTCGAAATTGGTGATGACTCCGTTGGAAGGATTCCCCTTCTCCACAACCGAAGCACCAATGACAGTCTCACCTGTCTCGTCCACGACGGTTCCTTTCACCGTGATGGACTGGGCAAACAATCCCAGTGGCACAAAGAGGAGAAGTGCCAACAGAAGGAATAGTCTACCGTTCATGTTTTTCATGATTTCCTTTTGCCTCATAAAACAATAAGTGATTAAATAAAGTGATTAGTTAAAAAGCTCGTTGGATGCAAATGTAGGTTAAAAGGCAACTGGGGGGGGGGTAAATTTCTATCTTTTTGGTGGACAAATGTTGCTAACGGGAGCATCTGTCTGCTCTTTCTTGTTAAAATGAGGCTAAAAGGGCTGAAAAGGGTTCTTTCGTCCAGATTCGTTCAGAAGGGAAATTGGTAAAATAAATCATAAGGGATGCTAAAGTGATATCCTTTTGTAATGTCAAAATAATACTGAACTGACAGGTGAGAAAATGCCGGAATATTACAATAAGTCGCTCCCGCCGGAAGACGTCTGCCGACGCTTCTGTTCCGCCGTTCCGGACGGACAGAATGCCCGCATCACGAGGGGACGTCAAAGGAAGATACACCCTCCGAACCTTTGCGTTTGTCCGTGCAAACACAAGCCTTTGACCGGACAAACACAAGTGTTTGACGCGGCAAACCAATTGGTTTGATATACCTGAGTATCATACTTGACTTATCAAGGTATCATACTTATCCAGGAAAGGTATTATACTTAGACCCCCTAAGTATTATACTTAGGCTGCCTAAGTATTATACTTTGGTCTGTCAAGCCCCTGTGCTTGTCAGATTAAGCACGGGCTTTTAGTGAGTCAGGCACGTGTGTCGAGTGAGTTGGCCGCTTGTCTTCCGTCCGTCAAGCCACCGTGCCTGCCGGTCCCTGCATACGAAACAGGGGGACGGGGCTACGGATGTCACCGCAGTCCCGTCCCCCTGTCAGAGAGAACGTGAGGAAGGAAGGATTATTTCCCGGAAAGCTTCCGGAGCCAGCGTCCGCCGACCATGCAGGCGATGCCCAGCACGACGAAGGGGATGCTCAGCCACTGTCCCATGTTGAGTGCCATGCCCTCCTCAAAGCCCACCTGCTCCTCCTTGATGAACTCGACGAAGAAGCGGAAGGCGAATATCGTTGTCAGGCAGAAGCCGAAGAAGAAGCCCGTCCCCACCTTGTCACGGTGGCGTCGGTAGAGCAGCCAGCCGGCAAGGAAGATGACCAGGTAGGCGAGTGCCTCGTAGAGCTGTGCCGGGTGACGTGCGAACGCCTCGCCATTGTGCACGAAGATGAAGCCCCAGGGCACGTCGGTCGGAAGCCCCACTATCTCGGAGTTCATCAGGTTGCCCAGACGGATGCAGCATGCCGTGAGCGGCGTCGCGATGGCAATGTTGTCGAGCACGCGGACGATGTTCAGCTTCGTCCGTCGGACGTAGAGCCACAGCGCAATCATCAGGCCCAGCGTGCCGCCGTGGCTCGCCAGACCCTGGTAGCCCGTGAATATCCATCCCGAGGCGGTGTGGCGGAAGGGGAGAATCATCTCCAGCGGATGGGTGAGGTAGAAGCCCGGCTCATAGAAGAGGCAGTGCCCCAGGCGGGCGCCGACGAGGATGCCCACGAAACAGTAGAGGAAGAGTGGTTCGAAAAGCTCACTCTTGATGCCCTGCTGGCGGTAGAGCCGTTGCACGATGAGGTAGGCGAACAGCAGTCCGATGATCCAGCACAACGAGTAGTAACGGATGTGGACAGGCCCGATGCTGAAAAGCTCGATGCCGGGGTTCCACGTGATGAAGGCGAGTGTGTCCATATCGGGAAGGTTTAGACGTTAAAGCGGAAGTGCATGATGTCGCCGTCCTGTACGACGTAGTCCTTGCCCTCGACGTTCAGCTTGCCGGCTTCGCGCACGGCGGCTTCGGAGCCGTAGGTGAGGTAGTCCTCATACTTGATGACCTCGGCGCGGATGAAGCCCTTCTCGAAGTCGGTGTGGATGACGCCGGCGCATTGCGGAGCTTTCCATCCCTTGTGGAAGGTCCACGCCTTCACCTCCATCTCGCCGGCGGTGATGAACGTCTCCAGGTCGAGCAGCTTGTAGGCAGCCTTGATGAGGCGGTTGACGCCCGACTCCTCCAGTCCGATTTCCTGCAGGAACATCTGGCGGTCTTCGTAGGTCTCCAGTTCGGCAATCTCCGACTCGACCTTGGCAGCCACGACGAGCAGGTCGGCACCCTCCTCGCGGATGGCTTCACGCACCTGTTCGACATACTTGTTGCCGCTGACGGCGCTGCCCTCGTCGACGTTGCAGACATAGAGCACCGGTTTCGAGGTGAGCAGGAAGAGGTCGTGTGCCGCCCGCTGCTCGTCCTTGCCCTCAAACTGCACGGTGCGTGCCGACTTTCCCTGTTCGAGTGCCTCCTTGTAACGCAGGAGGACGTCGTAGAGCAGCTTCGCCTGCTTGTCGCCCCCGGTCTGTGCTTGCTTCTGGACCTTCTGGATGCGTGCCTCAATGGTCTCGAGGTCTTTCAGCTGAAGCTCGGTGTCGATGATTTCCTTGTCGCGTACGGGGTCCACCGTGCCGTCGACGTGGGTGACGTTGTCGTCGTCAAAGCAGCGCAGTACGTGGAGGATGGCGTCCGTCTCGCGTATGTTGGCAAGGAACTTGTTGCCCAGTCCTTCCCCCTTGCTGGCTCCCTTGACCAGTCCGGCGATGTCGACAATCTCGACGGTGGTCGGCACGATGCGTCCCGGGTGGACCAGCTCGGCGAGCTTGTTCAGCCGTTCATCGGGGACGGTGATGACACCGACGTTGGGTTCAATGGTGCAGAAGGGGAAGTTGGCAGCTTGTGCCTTAGCGTTGGATAAACAGTTGAAGAGGGTCGATTTCCCGACGTTGGGCAGACCCACTATTCCACATTGTAATGCCATATTCTAGAATATTAATCGTTTCCTCAAATAGTCGGCTGCAAAGGTAGGCATTCAGGCGTGGATGTGCAAATATATTTTGACCCCAAAAGGGGCACGGGTCTCGGTGCGGATGTGCCGCAACGGTCCGGCAGAGGATTCCCCCTCCCGTCGCGAGGGGACAGGGCGCGTCGGTGAGGGGAGGGGGAGATACTGCCGGTTTGCCTCATTCGAGGCAGGTGCGGTGGATGTATCCGTCGACATTGGCGGCATAGACGGCACGGCGGACGGTGCCTTCGCCTTCCAGGGTGCGGACGGCAGGTTCGGTGATGTGGCCGGCGCGGAAGCTGTAGACACGCAGGGTGTAACGGTTGCCGTCGGAGGTCCCGAGCAGCAGGTGGAGCAGCGGCTCAGGCTCGAAGTCGCCTATCCGGACGCACTGCAGGAGGGTGACGGCATCCGTGCCGGGCAGGGTGAGTTGCAGGGTCTCGCTGCCCGTGGCGATGTCGTACATGTAGAGGTCCCGTCCGACGGTGAAGAACAGCTCGCGGTACTCCTTTGCCACACAGACGTGCTCGGCGCGGTGGAGCAGCCTGCCCTCCACGACTTGCCGGACGGACTTGACGTTGCCGTTCTTGTTGTTCAGGTTGCTCTGGAAGGTGTAGATGCTCACTCTGCCCGTCGTGCGGTCGCGGAGAACCACCTCGGACGTAGCGTCGTCGAAGTTCGACTCGATATCATGCGGTCCGGCAGCCAGCACTTCGGCGTCCAGTCCCGTAAGCTTGGCACCGGCTTCGTCCTCCATGTACTGCACCCGGATGGCGTCCTCGGGCAGGGTGAAGAAGGCGCCGCGGACGTCGTCGAAGCAGAGTGCCTTGGTGCGTGGCTGCCCGCTGTGGAGATAGGGCAGAGGGGTGTCTCCCAGCAGGGGCGTGTTGAACATGCCGACGAGGGAGCCGTTGCTGTACCCCATCGCATGAATCTGTCCGTTGCAGCCCAGGTAGAGGTGTCCGTAGGCATGGCAGAGCGCGGTGATGTCGGGGGTGGCGGGCTGCTCGACGAACAGGTCCGCCATCCGGGCGACGGGGATGCCTGTCTCCAGGTTGAGCACCGCCAGCTCCCGGGCGGAGGCGACGATGAGCGGCGCGGCCTGTTCCCGGACGGGTGTGCCCGAGGCATCGGTCGTGGTGTAGCTGAAAGAGTATTGGGCAGTGGTCATGTCGACGGCTTTCCCTTCAAGCGGTTGCCCGGCGGCGTTCCGGATGACATCGGGGATGAGGCTGCCTTCGTCGGGGAACATGTCGATGTCGCAGTCGGTCCCGTCCGGTGTGGTCTTCTGCACCCACCAGCCCTTGCTGAACTCCGTGCGTGCCGAGAGGCGGGTCTTCAGCATGTGCGAGAGTCCCGTGCTGACGTCCTCCACGTAGTAGAGCAGGATGTACTCACCCGGCAGGAAGCTGCGGCGGATGTGCAGTTCGACAGTCCGTGCCAGTGTGTCGATGACGGCGTTGTAGCGGTCCTTTTCCGAGACAATGCCCCACCAGGCACGATGTTCGTTGCCCGGGCTGACCACGTCGGGGGTGATGTCGAGCGACACCTCCTTGAGTGCGCCGACGGTGTAGCTTTCGGCGATGCCGGTGACGCTGACGGTGGCCTTGGGCAGCAGCCGGTCGTTGCTCTCGTCTTCATAACAGCCTGTCAGTGCCAGCAGGAGGCACAGCAGGAAGGGGAATATGCGGGTATTCATGAGTTTGTGTTTTTGGAGGTTAGACGGATTGGGAGCTGAAGCTGATGGGTGCGGACTTCGGGTCGTTCGGGTCGGAGAGCACGGGAGCCTTGCCCGAGGCGATGTTGTCCGGGTCGTTGTTGAAGCGGTCGAGCGCCTTCTTCAGCGTGTCGAGGTAAATGCGCAGCAGGGTCGCGTCGGTGACGAGGAAGAAGTCGTCGGCGATGGGCTTCCCAAGCACCTGATTGATGAAGAGGTGCTTGCCCCGGCTCCAGACGCCCCAGTCCTGCCACTCGACAATGTAGTCCCAGGACGAGGGACGCGACAGCTGGTTGGAGAAGTCGATGACGGCGCGTTGTTGCAGCCGGGCGCCCGGACCGAACTCGCTGCCCGTGACAAACTCCAGGGCGAGCCGTTTGGTGACGGTGTCCAGGGCGGCAGTGCGCAGCAGGGTGACGGGAACGGTGCCTTGCAGCGCACCCGGGGCGACGGTGAGGCGTTCGGGGAGGGTATAGTCGGTCCCTTCGACGGCGGCAGGGAGTCCGCTGTCATCGTCCGCCTGACGGAGGGTAAAGGTGCGTTCCTGCCCGGTGGCGGGACCGATTACCTTGAAGGGCAGTTCGACCACGTGCGACGTTTCGCCTCCGGTCAGCGAAGTGAACGAGAAGTCCACGCGCAGCGAGTCGCTGACAAAGCGGGTGAGCCACTGGATGCGTGCCCCGCCCGAATAGGTGGGGATATGGTCTTCCCGGCAGGAGGTGGCGAGGAAGACACCCAGGCAGAGTGCGATGACTGCTGCCGGAAGTTGGAGTAGGATGTTTCTCATTGTCTGTAGGATTAATGCGTTGGTTCATTCGGTCAAGGTCTCTGCACGGGGCAAGGGAATCCGGTAGATGTCTTCGCTCTTGCGGTTGTTTGCGACGGGCCAGAACACGTCGAGCTTCGGCCAGATGCGCTTGGAGGCGAAGAAGCCCTGCCCCTCTGCGTAGAATTCGCGGTGGTATTCCTGCACGAGCGTACGCAGCCAGTTGCTGTCGGAGGTCGATGCACTCAGCGGGGCGAGGTCGCGTTGCGCCCCCAGCTCGTTGACGATGGGGATGCCCTGCTCCTTGCCCAAGGCTTCGGCGAGGATGAGCTTCATCTCGCTCAACCGGAGGGCAGGCACCACGCAGAGGGCACGCGGACGGCTGTCCTTCAGCTCGGGAACGTAGAGATACTTGTAGGGATACGTGTTCGTGCTGCCGTTCTCGGTGCGGTCGTAGAACAGCTTCGTCAGGCGCAGGTCAGTGCTCTTGAACAACTTCGTCAGCTTATAGGAGCGGCCGGCGTAGACATCCAGTCCGCTGTTGCTCTCCAGCGAGGGGAGGTCGATGCAGAAGATGTGTTCGGCAGAGAGCGTGTAGTCGCCCTGCTCCATGTCGCTCCGTGTGCCGTAGGTGAAGATTTGCTTCCCACGGTTGTCCTTGGCGTCGATGACCTGCGTGGCGCAGCGGGCTGCCTTTTCGGGCTGTCCGGTCCACAGGTAGAGACGCGCCTTCGTGGCGATGCAGGCGTAGTAGTTGAAGCGTTTGCGGCGTTCGGTGAAGAACTCGCTGCGTATTTTCCCGGTTCCGATGAGCGACACTTCCTCCCGTGCCGACACATTCACCTCCGTGACGGGATCGATGTCCCGGAGCAGGGCTTCCGCTTCGTCGAGGTCGGCTTCGATGCGGCGGACATACTCGGCATAAGGCAGGCGTTCGTTGATTTCCTTCCCACGGCGTGTGACGTAGGCGAGACACGCCGTCGAGTCTGCCTGTCCGGGGATGGGACCCCACAGGCGGAGCAGTTCCAGGTGGCAGAAGGCGCGCAGCCCGATGCTCTCCCCTTTGATAAGTTCGTAGTGGTGGTCGGTGAGGATGTCGCGGTGCCGGTCGATGTCCGACAGGACACTGTTCACATTGAAGATGACCTTGTAGAAGGCATTCATCATGTCGGCGAACAGCTGTTCTGCCGCCTCGTCGTCGTACCGGTGGGCGGTGAGTGCACTCTCGGCACTGTTCAGGGGCGCACTGTTCCAGTGTTCCGCCAGGTATTCGATGGCGCCGTAGCTCATCTGCCGTCCGTAGAGCAGGGACGACTGCATCTGGATGTAGGCGCCGATGAGCATGCTCTCATAACCAGTCAGTGTCTTTTCGGCATCTTCTTTCTCTATTTGTGTGGAAGGCTTCACGTCGAGCCAGTCGCTGCAGGCAGCGGTGAGGGTCAGGCAGAGGAGGGCGAGTGCCGGGACGCTCCACCGGAAGAGGGTTCTATGGATGGTTTTCATTGTTTTGCGGTGTTTGATGGTGAGTGGAATGGGAGAGACCGGACGGTGCTCCGTCAGCCTCTCAGAACATGAGCGACAATGCCAGCGAGCCGCGCCGTGCGAAGGGGTACGAGAGTCCGCGTTCGCGCTTGATGGACGAGAGGTAGAACACGTCGCTCAGGTTGGCGCTGACCTGCATGGTCGTCAGGCCGAGGGCCTTCATCCATACCTGCTCACGGAACTCGTAGGCGAGGTTCACGTTGCGCAGCGTCAGCATGCGGTCGTCCTGCACGAAGCGGCTGGTGGCATTGGTACGTTCGTAGTTCGACAACCCCTTGTAGGGGACGACATCGCCCTCCTGCTTCCAGCGTCCCGTGTAGACACGTTCGTCGACGTTGTACTTCATGTTCGTCACCTCGACGCGCGACACCAGTGTCTCATTGTACTGTTGTCCGCCGAAGTGGTAGCCGAAGGCAAGTGCGCAGGAGAAGTTGCCCCAGCGGAACGTGCTGTTGAGGTTGCCGCGGAACTTCGGCTGGCTCACGCCGCACGGCACGAGGTCGGCTGCGCTCCAGGTGTAGGTCAGCTCGCCGTTGCGGTCCACGTAGACCTCGCGCCCGTTCTGCGGGTCTATGCCCAGGGAGCGTACGGCGTAGAGAGTGTTCAGGTCCTCGCCTTCGCGGATGAGGCGGTTCGGTGGCAGCTGACGGGTGGCGGCGGCTTCCTGCTCGAACGCCTTCTTGAGGGCGGATGAGAGCTTCACCATCTTGCTCTTGTTGTGCGCCACGCTGCCCGTGAGTGTCCAGATGATGCGCCGTTGCGTGTCGACGATGGGCTTCACGCTGAGCTTTGCCTCGAAGCCCACGTTGCGCAGCTTGCCCAGGTTCTCGCTGTAGGAGGTGAAGCCGTTGGACAGCGGGAGGGTGCGTTCGGTGAGCAGGTTGTCCGTCACGTCACAGTAGACGTCGGCGGTCAGGTTGACCCGCGCCTTGAAGAACGACGCCTCCACGCCCACGTTGTACTTGTCGGTAATCTGCCACTCCAGGTCCTCGTTCTCCAGTGCGGCGGGCGCGATGCCCAGCCAGTCATGGTAGCGGTCGGCGTTCAGGTAGTTATACGTGGCGATGGCCTGGTAGGGGCTGAACCGCTGGCTGCCGTTCTGCCCGTAGGAGAGGCGCAGCTTGAGGTAGCTCACCCAGCTGACGGACTGCATCCAGTGTTCGCGGTGCAGGTTCCATCCTGCCCCGATGCTGTAGAACGGGGCGAACCGCTTGTTGGCGCCGAACTGCGATGCTCCCTCGACACGGTAGGCGCCGTCGACGTAGTAGGTGTCACTCAGCGAATAGTTGGCATTTGCCACCACACCCACGCGGCGGAACGTGCTCTCGCTGCCTCCCGGACGTTTGTTCTTGGCATAGGAGAGGGCGGCGGAGAGGTGTTTGGGGTCCTCCTGCGTGAAGCCTTCCAGCTCGAAGCTGACCGACTCGCTCTGCTGCTCCGACAGCTCGCCGTTGACGCCCAGGTAGAGCAGGTGGCGGCCGCCGAAGAGCTTGTTGTAGTTGAGGGTGAGGTTGACGGTGTAGGATGTGGACTCAGTGTTGCCGTAGTCGTAGCGTCCGCGCCGCATCACGTTCTCCCCCGAGCTGTATTCACTGGTGAGGAAGGTGGTGTGGGTGCGCGGCAGGTAGTGGTCGGTGCGGCTCATCTCCTTTGACAGGCTGACGGCACCGCGCAGGGTGAATGCCGGCGAGAAGCGGTACTCCAGGGCGAGGTTGTCAGTGAGGCTGGTGCCCTTCTGCGTGTTCTTGATGGGGAGCGTGGCGTTGTAGAGCGGGTTGGCGGGGAAGTACGTGTCCGAACCCCAATAGGTGCGGTCCTCGTCGAGGTAACGCTTCATGACGCCGTTCTCGTCGGTCGGGGTCCAATAGGGATTGAGCTTCACGTAGTCGGCGAACGAGCCGTAGGGCGACTCGTCAGAGAGCGAATACCCGAAGAGGAAGCGGTTCGACAGCAGGAAGCCTCCCTTCTGGTAGTTCAGGTTGATGCCTCCGTTGTAGTTGCGCCGTCCCGAGCCCTTCATGACGCCGTTGACAAAGTCGGCAGACACGTCGGCGGCATAGCGGAACGCCTTGTCACCACCCTCGATGCGCAGGGCATGCCGGTGGCCGATGCCGGCACGCAGGGGCTTTGCCAGCCAGTCGGTGTCGACACCGCGCTCCACCTCAGCGAGGAGGGAGGCATAGCGGTTGCTCAGTGCGATGATGTCGTCGGGCGTGCTGCCTTCGAAGTATCCCAGCTGCTTCTCCAGCTCCAGCTTCCGGCGCGCGTCGAGCAGGTGGTAGCCGCTCAGGTCGGGCAGCTCCACATTCATCTGTCCGTTGTAGGAGAGTCGCAGACGCCCTTCTTCCGGCTCGCGCGAGGTGATGACGATGATGCCGTTGGCACCGCGTGAGCCGTAGATGGCGGTTGCGGCGCCATCCTTCAGCAGCGTGACCGACTCCACCTCTTCGGGATTGAGGTCCAGCATGCGCCGCAGGGTGATTTCGAAGCCGTCCATGATGATGAGCGGATAGTTGAGCATGGCGTCCGAACCGTCCTGCAGGGCGGTGATGCTCGTGGTGCCGCGCACCTGGAGGTCAGGCAGGCGGTTGGGGTCGGAGCCGTAGTTGTTGTTCTCCACGATGTTGAAGGCGGGGTCGATGTTGGCGAGCGAGCTGAGCAGGTTCTTGTCGCCGAACTGGTCCAGCTCCTTCTTGGTGATGGTCAGGGCTGCCCCCGTGAAGACCGACTCCTGCTTCTTGAAGATGCCGGTCACGACGACTTCGCCCATGGTCTTCGTGTCAGGTTCCAGGCGGAAGGTGTAGACGGTCCGTCCATTGGTGAAAGCCTGTGTGGACGACAGGTAACCCACGAACGAGGCGGTCAGCGAACGTTCGCCCCCACGCAGCGGCAGCGAGGCGTGTCCCTCCATGCCGACGGAGGCATAGGCGTCCGCCCGTCCGTCATACTTCACCGTGATGTTGGCGCCCACCAGCGGTTCGCCGTTCTCGTCGACCACGGTGCAGGTGAGCTTCTCTTCCCGGCGTGCCGGTGGTGCGGGGGTACTCGCCTGTGGCTGCCGGCGGACGCTGAGGTACCGTCCGTCAGACTGGACGGTGCAGGTCAGTCCTGTCCCCGTGAGGACCTTGCGCAAGGCTTCCTCCACGGTCATGTTGCGGCCGGATGCCGTGACGCTGTGGGACGCCACGTCGTCGTAGGCAAAGATGATGGTCACGTTGCCTTCCGCCAGGCGGTTGAGGGTCTTCAGCGCTGTCGGCAGGCTTTCATTCTTGAAGTCAAAGCTGACTTTCTTCCCGACATCCTGTGCCCGTGCATGCGGTGCGACGAGCAGGATGACCAGGAGGCAGAGGGTTTCGAGCAGTCTTCTCATGGTGCTTTCTTCGGTTTTTAAAGAGATGAATAGATGTTCCTTTGTAAATAGATACGGAGAAGGGGCGCCAATCGGGTATGCTTTTGACCGTTTTTTTCAGCGGAAGGCGAAGTTTTTTTTCACGTCCGTCGCCCTCCGGTGACGGGTGAGGATAATTCTCTGATTTTGAAAGGTATATCGGGTGCTAGAATGACTGTCTTCGTACGGACAGGTCGTCACGTTCGTACGGACGAACGACTACGACCGTGCGGACGCGTCCGTACGAGCGTGGCGACGCGTCCGTACGAAGCGGGGAATGGAGGGGGATTTTCAGACGTGTCTTTCTGTCTGTTGTTTTTACTGTTTGCTGACGAGGATTGCATCCTCCCCGATGCGGATGTGTGCCTTGTGGAGGCTGTTGAGCAGGCTGACGATGTCCTCCAGCGGGTCGGTGCGGCGTGCCGTGAAGAACACTTCCGCATCCGTGTCTGCCGACGGGTCGAACCGCACGTCCCTGTCATACCAGCGTCCCAGCTCGCACAGGACCTCCCGCAGGGGGACGTGGTCGAAATAGAACAGCCCTTTGTGCCAGGCGCAGTAGATGTCCGTGTCCACGTCGGTGACTCGCCAGGTGCCGTCCGCTGACGGAGAGGCGTCCTGCCCCGGGGCGATGCGTACGGCGGGCGCTGTGCCAGCCTGCACCTCGACCGAGCCTTCCAGGAGGGTGACATGGGTGTCGGAGGAAGCATAGCGGCGGACATTGAACTCCGTGCCCAGCACCCGGGTGGACAGGGGGCCGCTCTTCACCGTGAAGGGGCGTGCGGCATCCTTTGCCACGCGGAAGTAAGCCTCTCCCTCCAGCTCCACTGTCCGTCCGCCGTCCGTGAAGCGGTTCGGGTATGTGAGGCGGCTGCCTGCGTTGAGCCACACCTCCGTCCCATCGGACAGCGTCACGTGGAAGGTGCGTCGTGCCGGGGTGCTGAGCACCTGCATCTGCACGGGCGTGGCGGAGCGGTCGTCGTAGGCAAGACGGCTGCCGCTGTCGTCGAGCGTGGCTCCCAGGGTGTGCAGGGCGTCGTCCCCGTCGGCAGAACCGATGGTGAGCCGTTCGCCGCGGGCAGTCTGGAGGGTTACTTCATCGACCGCGGGTGCCGTGTGCACTACCTGCTGCGTCTGCCGGCCGACGAGGGACGGGACGAGCCATACCGCCAGGGCTATCAGGGCGGCTACGCTGCCCCACACGGCAGTGCGGCGCACGAGCTGCGAACGGTGCCGGCGGTAGAGCCGCTCCAGTTCCCGGTTGGCATCCGGCACGGGGACCTGTTGCCGCAGAAAGTAGCGTCGCAGCCGGACTTCCTCGCGGGTGAAGTCCTCTGCCGGGGGAGTATCGGGACGGTGGTTCGGGGTTGGCTGTGTCATGATTCAGTGTCTTTTAATAGAGATACGGACGAAAGGGCGTTTTGGTGCCTAGGATTCCTCCAAAGAAGCAGGATTATAGAGTTTTTTAAGGGTTCGCAAGGCTTTTATAATGTGCTTCTTCACCGTCTCGGGGCTGATGCCCAGCAGGGCGGCGGTTTCGGCGTACGTCTTGCGTTCCAGGTAGCAGCGTTCCAGGATGTCGGCGGTGAGCGGCGGGAGGGACTCGAGCATCCGGCGGATGAGGCGGTCCTCCTCCGCCCGTTCCTCGTAGTCGTCGGTATACAGCTCCGTGGCTGTGTCGAGGTAATACTCCTCGTAACGCTTGTCGAGCAGGCATGTGCGCAGGTGGTCGGTGCAGCGGTTGCGCACGGCGGTGAGCAGGTAGGCGCGGAGTGTCTTCTCGTCGATGCGCCCCATCTGGTTCCACAGTCCGGTGAAGACGTCACTGACGATGTCGCGGCTCACCTCTGCGTCGCCGGTGATGTGGAAGGCGTAGAGGTACAGCCGCGAGTAGTTCTCATGGAAGATGCGGTCGAACGTTTTCTTATGGAACAACTGTTTCAGCATGCGTGTCGGGGTGTGGAACAGCGGACAAAGATAGGGAATATCTGCATTGTCCCCAGTCCTCTGCCCGCTTTATTCCTGTGGAAGATGTTTTTCCAGCCAGTCGAGCAGCTCGTGGTCGGTGCGTGTGTTGGCGGCGCGGCGTTCGGGAGAGACTGCGGACGGCTGCTGGCAGAGGGGCAGTTCGCCGCAGATGTCGATGCCGATGACCTCCTCGTGGCGCAGGATGATGCGCAGGAGTGACTCCAGCTGTCCCAGCGAGAGTGAGCCCTGGTCCCAGTCGGTCGTCGCCTGGCGCGGCGTGAGCACGTCCTTGTCGACGGAGATGTAGACTGGTCCGTTCAGGTAGAAACGGGAGAAGAGGTGCCATGCCTCGCGCAGCCGGAGCGTCTGCTCACTGAAGTAGACCAGCCTGCGGTCGAAGCCTTGCGTCTCCTGCCGGAGTCGTTCCGACGCACCGACGATGCACACTTTCCGTAGCAGGGGGTTCCGTTCCAGCATGGTGCGTACCCAGCAACCGCAGGAGAGCAGTCCGTCGAACAGGGGCGGCTGCATGTCGGGGTGATGGTCGAAGAGCACGAGCGAGAAGGGGCGGTCGATTTTGTCGGTCCACAGCTTGGTGACGTAGTGGTAGTCGCCCGAGTCGATGAGATGGATGCCTTCGGGCGGATAGGGTGCGAGGAGGCGACGCAGCTGCGCTTCCCCGTCGGTGTCGCAGTAGCATGCCGTGCCGTGCAGGCGGGTGCAGTCAATCCAGCGGCAGGACGCGTCGTGCAGGAACGTCATGGGCTCGTAGGCGTGTGTGAAGTTGAGGATGGTAATGGGCATAAGGGTGGGTATAAAACGAAAGAAGCCACCATCCCGCGCCGTGTGGCTGTCAGGATGATGGCTTCTGCTTCTGCAAGCTTATTTGACTTCAATGGCTTTCAACGGTTTGTCTCCGTCCTGCTTTTTCAGCTTGGGCAGTTCGACGGTGAGGACGCCGTGTTCCACGTGGGCGCTGATGTGCTCCTTGTCCACGTCGTCAGGCAGGACCATCGTCTGCTGGAACTGTGAGTAGGAGAACTCGCGCCGCAAGTAGCGTCCGTCCTTCTGTTCCCCGTTGTTCTCGGTCTTCTTTTCCATGGAGATGACGAGGTTGTCTTCGTCGTCGAGGTGTACCCGGAAGTCGTCCTTGGTCATGCCCGGAGCTGCCAGCTCGACACAGTAGTCAGTGTCGTGTTCCACCACGTTGATGGCAGGTGCGGTAGCGTTGGCGCGTTCCATCCATTCGGTATCAAAGAAGTCATTAAAGATACTCGGTAACCAGTTTCCATTGTTTCTTCTCATCGGTGTCATAGTCGTAATCTCCTATATTAAGTTTCGTTGAGTAGTTATCCTTGGACTCCGGCTCCTTTCATTCCGAAGCTCACTCACAGGGTCGCAAACTCCGTGCCACGTGCCGCAAAGGGCGGACGCTGACAAATAGTCTTCGGAAACGCGGTCGGAGTGACAGATTATCGGGACAGGAGTGGACGATTTGACACAATGACACCGGTGCGTCCCTCCTGCTTCCTTCGGCGAAGGGACGCGCCGGGAGCGGCATCAGTGCGCCTCCAGCCAGTTCGCGCCCCAGCCGCAGTCCGCCTCCAGCGGCACTTGCAAGGGGTAGGCGCCCTGCATCTCCTCGATGACGATGCGTTCCACGCGCTCCCGTTCTTCCGGGTAGACGCTGAAGTTGAGTTCGTCGTGCACCTGGAGAATCATCTTCGAACGGATTCCCTCCGCCTGGAAACGGCGGTAGATGCGCACCATCGCCACCTTGATGATGTCGGCGGCACTGCCCTGGATGGGCGCGTTGATGGCATTTCGCTCGGCATAGCCCCGTACCACGGCGTTGTGCGAATGGATGTCGGGCAGGTAACGCTTCCGTCGGGAAATCGTCTCCACGTAGCCCAGACGGCGTGCCTCCTCGATGCTGTGCTCCATGTACGCCTTCACGTGCGGATAGGTGAGGAAGTACTCGTCGATGAGCTCCTTCGCCTCCCGGCGGTCGACGCCCATGCGCTCGGCAAGTCCGAAGGCGGAGATGCCGTAGATGATGCCGAAGTTCGCCGTCTTTGCCTTCCGCCGTTCGTCGCGCGTCACCTCGTCGATGGGTTTCTTGTAGACCTTCGCCGCCGTGGCAGCGTGGATGTCGTGTCCCTCGCGGAACGCCTCGATCATGTGCGGGTCGCCGCTCAGGTGTGCCATGATGCGCAGCTCGATCTGCGAGTAGTCCGCGGAGAAGAACTCGCAGCCGTCGTCCGGGATGAACGCCTTGCGAATCTCCTTGCCGTCCTCCCCGCGCACCGGGATGTTCTGCAGGTTCGGGTTGCTCGAACTGAGTCGTCCGGTGGCAGTCACCGTCTGGTTGAACGACGTGTGTATGCGGCCCGTGGCAGGGTTGACCAGCGTCGGCAGGTTGTCGATGTAGGTGCTCAGCAGCTTGCGCAGGCCGCGGTATCCGAGAATCTTCTCCACAATGGGATGTTTCGTCTTCAGGCTCTCCAGCACCTCCTCGGAGGTGACGTACTGCCCCTTGCTGCGCGTTTTCTTCGCCTTGTCGGTTATCTTCAGCTTGTCAAAGAGGACCTCGCCCACCTGTTTCGGCGACGCGATGTTGAACTCCTCGCCGGCAAGGGCGTACACCTCCTGCTCGATTTGCCGCATCCGTCCGGTAAACAGCTCCGACGTCTGACGCAGCGCCTCCGGGTCGATGCGCACCCCGTTGCGCTCCATGTAGGCAAGCACCGGGACGAGCGGCATCTCGATTTCCTCGAACAGGCGGCGTGCGTCGTTGGCGTCCAGCTCACGCTCCAGGATGTGCTTCAGTTTCAGTGTCACGTCGGCGTCCTCGCAGGCATAGCGGTAGACCTCTGCAGGCGGAAGGTCGCGCATGTTCTTCTGCTTGCGGCCCTTCGGACCAATCAGTTCCTCGATGTGGATGGGTTCGTACTTCAGGTAGATTTCAGCCAGGTAGTCCATGCCGTGGTGCAGCTCGGGCTGGAGCACGTAGTGGGCAATCATGGTGTCGAAAAGCGTACCCCGCACCTCCACGCCGTAGTGGCCCAGCACGATGATGTCATACTTGATGTTCTGTCCGATCTTGAGCGATTCCTCCCGGGCGAAGGCAGGCTTGAAGAGGTCCACGATGCGCTGTGCCTCGCTGCGCTCAGCCGGGACGGGCACGTAGTAAGCCTCGTTCTCCTCCAGGCTGAAGCTCATGCCTACCAGTTCCGCCCACATGGGCTCGGCGTTGGTCGTCTCGGTGTCCATGGCGAAGGCGGCGGCTCCCAGCAGACGGTCCGCCAGCGCCCGGCGGTCGGCGTCCGTCTCCACCAGGTGGTAGCGGTAGGGCAGGTCCTCGAGGTGTGACAGGCGCGAGGGCGTTGCCGGTTCCTCCTGGGGGGCGGCATCGAAGAGCGCGAACAGGGTGCCCTGGTCGGACGGGGGTGGAAGGGGAGCCTTCTCCTTCTTGAACAGGCGGTCGATGAGGCTTTTGAACTCCAGGTCTTCAAACAGCTTGCGCAACGTCTCCTCATCGGGCTGCTCACGCCGCAGCGCGTCCATGTCGAGCGTCACGGGAACATCCGTCTTGATGGTGGCAAGGAAGCGCGAGAAGCGTATTTGCTCGGCGTTCTCCTCCACTTTCTTCTTCAGGGCGCCCTTCAGCTGCCCGGTGTTTGCCAGCAGGTTGTCGATGCTGCCGAACTCGGTGATGAGCTTCTGCGCGGTCTTCTCGCCGACGCCCGGACAGCCCGGTATGTTGTCCGCCGTGTCGCCCATCAGTCCCAGCATGTCGATGATTTGCGCCGGTTCGGCGATGCCGAACTTCGCTTTCACCTCCTCCACGCCCAGCGTGTCGAACTCCTTGTCGCCGTAGCGTGGCCGATACATGAAAACATGCTCGCCTACCAGCTGTCCGTAGTCCTTGTCAGGTGTCATCATGTAGGTGTCTATGCCCCTGGCACCCGCCTGGGTCGCCAGTGTCCCGATGACGTCGTCCGCCTCATAGCCGGGCACTTCGAGGATGGGGATGCGGTAGGCACGGATGACGTCCTTGATGATGGGCACCGACCAGCGGATGGCTTCAGGCGTCTCTTCGCGCTGCGCCTTGTACTGCTCGTAGGCCTCGTGGCGGAAGGTCGGTCCGGGTGGGTCGAAAGCCACGCCGATGTGCGTGGGGTCCTGACGTCGGAGCACGTCCTCCAGGGTGTTGACGAAGCCCATGATGGCGGAGGTGTTCTCTCCTTTCGAATTGATGCGTGGGTTTTTGATGAACGCGTAATAGGCGCGGTAGATGAGCGCGTATGCGTCGAGTAAAAATAGTCGTTCCATCTGTATTCTTAAAAATTTAGGGTAAAAGTACGAAAAAAGCACGTCGCTTTCTCTCTTTATTATTACTTTTGCGGCTATAATCACGCTTTTTATGGAGAAGACCGAACTGATCAAACGCCCGATAGCACAAGAAATGCTGACATTCCGCGAGGTGTTCGATGCATCACTGAACACGTCGAACCCGTTGCTGAGTGAAATCCTGGGCTACATACGACGCCGTAGTGGCAAGATGATGCGCCCTATGCTTACCTTGCTGGTAGCGAAGTCGTTCGGTCCGCTGTCTCCTGCCGCCTATCATGCGGCAGCCACGTTGGAGATGCTCCACACGGCAAGTCTCGTCCACGACGATGTGGTCGATGAGAGCGACGAACGCCGCGGTCAGCCCTCGGTCAATTCCGCTTACGACAACAAGGTCTCGGTCCTCGTGGGCGACTACCTGCTCTCCACCTCCCTCCACCATGCTGCCCTGACGGGTGACGCCGAAATCGTCCGCGTCGTGGCACGCCTGGGTCAGGACCTCTCGGAAGGTGAAATCCTCCAGCTCTCCAATATCAGCAGCTCCTCCCTCTCCGAAGACACTTATTACGAAATCATCCGCAAGAAGACTGCCGTCCTCTTTGCCACCTGTGCCCAGCTGGGTGCCATGGCATCGGGAGCGTCGGCGGCCGACACCGAGCGTTTCCGCCTGTTCGGCGAGAAGGTCGGCATCTGCTTCCAAATCAAGGACGACATCTTCGACTATTACGAAAGCCCCGAACTGGGCAAGCCCACCGGCAACGACATGCTCGAAGGGAAGCTCACCCTCCCTGCCATCTACGCCGTGAACACGTCGGCAGACGACCACATCCGTGACCTCGTGAAGCGGGTCAAGAGCGGTCATGTGACGCACGACGAGATTGTGGAGCTCATCCGCTTTACCAAGGCGCACGGCGGCATCGAGTACGCCATGCAGGCGATGGAGAAGCTCCGTCGCGAGGCACTCGACCTCATTCTCCCCGTGCAGGATGACGACATCCGCACCGCCCTCGAAGCCTTCCTCTCCTACGTGGTGGAACGTACGAAGTAAGCCGTATCCGGCGAATATTCTTCTTTTGTTTATTTGTTTTTTGTCGGGTAGGAGCATCGTGCTTCTCTCCAGCGTCGTCGCTGCAAGTTTTCCTCTTGGACAAATACAACCGGGTGGTTATGGTTGGTGGCTTACGAATAAAGGCATCCGCCAATTGCTTCGAAAGAAAATCCAAAGTAAAAGTATAGGGATAACTTGTTCTAATCAAATTGCTAACAATTAAATTTAATTCTATGAGAAAGGAGGAACAATTATGAGAAAGTATGATTCTATTTCAAGCCGGACTTGGCTTTATACCTGACTTTGACAATGCGTCACCCTGCTTTATTTTTGTCTTGATCTAATGCCTCCAACAATGGTTTGATGGTCTCCTGCTGTGGTGTTGTGAATAGAGTCTCAGTATATACCGAGCCGTTGGGCAGCCTTATTCTGAGCGTCGTTATTGTCTTGGCGATTTCAAGAACCTTGTCAACGCTCATCTTCATGCCGACTTCTCTGATGACCCGTTCAAGTTCCTTATACACCNTAGAGTCTCAGTATATACCGAGCCGTTGGGCAGCCTTATTCTGAGCGTCGTTATTGTCTTGGCGATTTCAAGAACCTTGTCAACGCTCATCTTCATGCCGACTTCTCTGATGACCCGTTCAAGTTCCTTATACACCTTGTAGGCTACAAAGCAGATGCAAATATGGGCCTCGATACGTTTCTCCGTAAAATGGAACATTGGACGCATCTCGAGCGTCCCTTTGCCAATACGGAAAGCCCTCTCAACCATCCAAAGGCCATGGTATTGTGATATGACCTCTTTCCCGGACAGGGTCGTATTCGTTATATACCCCTTCAGTCCATCCCAAAGACTGTCTTCTGCTATCTTTTCCTCATTGATACTTACGGTTATGTCCTTGCTGATATCGAGAAATTTGTTGTAGCCTCGCTTATTGACGTTGTCCTTGGTCAGAGTACCTTTCGCATAGGCCTTGCGGAGTCTATCGACGCCTTTGTTGCGGTTCCATGCGTTTTTCTTTGCCCGTGCATCTGAATAGCTCACAACCAGCCTCTGGCAATCATTCTTGCAACATTCAATAATGTTCCCGTCCGTCCTGTCAATTGCAAGAATCCAGTCTTTAATCTTTGGAGACTCGTTTCGGATTCTCGCCCCGATAATATACCGGTAGCCGGCGGATTCCAGCAGCTCCACATTCTTTGTGTTCATAAGGCCCGAGTCGGCCACAACGATGAAGTCTGTCAGCTTGAAGCGCTGGACAAAGTCATCGATTACGGGAATCATTGTGCGCCCCTCGTACTGGCTGCCGTTGAAGATAGAGTAGGACATCGGGTAGCCGTCCTCGCTCACCAGCAGTCCGAGGACTATCTGCGATTCTGCCATCTTGCCGTCCTTTGAGAAGCCTGCCTGACGAAAGACATCGTCCGGCTGTGGTGCGGACTCGAAGTAAAGTGTGGTCACATCGTAGAAAACGACCCCAATCCGTCCGCCGAGAATCCTCATCGTGTGCTCTACGCTTATCCGCTGGACCTTCTCGCGCTGCGTATTATACAGCTTGTCCATATAGCGGTAGATGTTATGTAACCGAACGTCTTCGTCGAAGTAGGACTTCAGATACGACGCTGTGGCAACCTTGCTCTGCGGATGACAGACCCTTGCGATGACGAGATGACGCAAAATGCTGTCCCCGATTACTCCAAAGCCAATTCTGTCGTATATGTGGCCGAGGATAACTTGTGGCGTGTTCTGGAGCGTCCTCTCGATGCGCGCAATGGTATTTCTCGCTTCTTGGAGCGCCTGAGCACTCTCGTCAAAGTCAAGTGTCATCTGACCGGAATATTCGTCTATCCATTGACGCGCTTTGACCTCAAGGCGAACAATCTCGTCGGGGGCAGACGATACTCCAATTGTCTTAAGCTCCTTGAACTTGCCACTGCTCTTGTCTGCGATAACCACGCTCACAGTGCCGCTACGGTTCTTTTTCTTGCGTACAAACATGCCATAAAGGTACTCATTTTAGGTTTGCGTCACCCGCGTCACCATGAAGATTTTCTGGAACGGCTGATTTTAAAAATGTTACAATTGTTGAAATATCAAGCTGTCAAAGTCAGGAAATAAGGTAGGCTCTGTCCTCCTTATCGTGGTCTTTGCCTGCTACATCGCAGCTTATGTCTTTGTCGGCATCAATGACCTGATGAAGGTGGTGTAGGCCGGAGCTTACGGGTTATTACATTTTTACTTTGAACGGTTGGGAGGCTGTGCGGAGAGTTTACTTCGCGCAGCCTTCCTTTTCTACGGATGCATGCTTCCACCGGTAAGCACGCCCTCCCTTTGCTTTCTGCTCACCGGTCGTCCCTCCGTTCACCACCTGACGGAATGGGCTGCTCGCGCTGCAGGGCAATAGTCAACAGTCCGCCCCCGGTTTTCCGCCGCTGTGTAACCAAATCAATGAAGAATGAAATAACCGGATTTGCCGATGCGCTGCCGCGTACGCTAACTTTGCAGGAAGACGGCAGATGCCGTCCGTCCGTAGAAACAACCCTAAAAGCTATCACCCATGAAACAATCCATTCTGCCCCTCCTGCTGCTTCTTGCAACACTTACCCTGCATGCGGCCGGTCCGGTGAAAACCGACTGTCTCAGTACCCTTCCG
Source organism: Bacteroides sp. Marseille-P3684 (assembly GCF_900291465.1). Taxonomy (GTDB): domain Bacteria; phylum Bacteroidota; class Bacteroidia; order Bacteroidales; family Bacteroidaceae; genus Phocaeicola_A. Next base: position 471,570 of record NZ_LT985808.1, on the reverse strand, counting down.
CAATACGTCCGCTACACATCCGCCCCGGGAGCCTTCTGCCTGGCAGCTGACGGCCGGGCAGCCTCCGTCCTCGTCTCTTCCGCTGACTGGGAAGGCGTCGTCCGCGCTGCCGGTGACCTGACGCAAGACGTGCAACGCGTGACCGGCATCCTGCCACGGCTTGTACAGACTGACGAGCCCGCCCCCGCATCCGTCCTCGTGGGGACACTGGGCAAGAGCCCCCTCATCGACCAGCTGGTGAAGGCAGGCAAGCTTGACGCCTCGTCCGTCAGCGGACAGTGGGAGTCCTACCTCATCGCAACCGTGGACGGCTGTCTCGTGATTGCCGGCAGCGATAAGCGCGGTACCATCTACGGCATCTACGACCTCTCGGAGAAGATAGGCGTCTCGCCCTGGTACTGGTGGGCGGATGTCCCCGCACGCCGCAGCACGTCGCTCTATGTCGAGGGCGGACGCTACGTGCAGCCGTCGCCCAAGGTGAAGTACCGCGGCATCTTCATCAACGACGAGTGGCCCTCGTTCGGCGGATGGGCGTCGGCAAAGTTCGGCGGACTCAACTCCAAGATGTACGCCCACCTCTTCGAACTCCTCCTGCGCCTGCGTGCCAACTATTTCTGGCCTGCCATGTGGGCGACCGCCTTCAATGAGGACGACCCGGAAAATCCCGCCCTTGCCGACCGCTACGGCATCATCATGGGCACGTCGCACCACGAGCCGATGATGCGCGCCCACAAGGAGTATACCCGTCGGCGTGACAAAGTGGGGGAGTGGAACTATGCCACGAACAAGACGCGCCTGGACCGCTTCTTCCGCGACGGGCTGGAGCGCAACCGGACGTATGACAACCTCATCACCATCGGCATGCGCGGCGACGGTGACGTAGCGATGGGCAAAGGCGACGACGAGGAGAACATGCAGACGCTCGCCAAGGTCGTCGAGGGACAGCGTGCCATCATCAGTGAGGTCTACGGACGTCCCGCCTCCGAGGTGCCCCAGCTCTGGGCCATCTTCACCGAGGTGCAGCGCTACTATGACAAGGGCTTCACCGTGCCCGACGACGTGCTTCTGCTCTTCTGCGACAACAACTGGGGTTACATCCGGCGCACGGGACCGCTGAAGGAACGTGACCGCTGCGGCGGCATGGGGCTCTACTACCACATCGACATGAACGGAGGCCCGTGGAACGACCGTTGGGTGAACACCTCGCCCATCCCGAAGCTCCGCGAACAGTTCCACCTTGCCTACGAGACGGGCATCGACGACCTGTGGATTGTCAACGTGGGCGACCTCAAGCCGAAGGAACTGCCCATCGACTTCATCCTGCGCTATGCGTGGGACCCTGACGCCATCCCTGCCGACCGTACGGACGATTACCTCCGTGCGTGGGCGGGTGAGAACTTCGGCGAAGCGCACGCCGACGCCGTCGCTGCCCTCGTGTCGGCCTATCCCAAGTACAACCTCTGGCGCAAGGCGGAAGTCCAGGTGCCCGGTATCTTCAGCGTGGTGAACTACCACGAGAGCGACCGCACCGAGCAGCTGTGGCAGTACGTTGTCCACCGTGCCGACTCCCTGAGCCGCCTGCTCCCTGCCGCGATGCAGGACGCCTACTTCCTGCTCGTCTACTATCCCGCCGTGGCATCTGCCGGCATTGCCAACCTCTATACAGCCGTGACGCGCAACCGGCTCTATGCCTCCCAGGGACGTCCGCTCGCCAACCGCTATGCCGACCTGGCGGAAGCCCTCTTCCGGAAAGAAGGTGAGCTGACGCGCTACTACAACGATACCCTCGCCGGCGGCAAGTGGAAGAACATGATGCAGGACATCCACATCGGGTACACACAGTGGTCGATGCCCGAGAAGGCGGTGCTGCCCGAGCTCGTCCGTGTCACTCCGACCGAATCCCCGGCGCTGGGCGTCAGCGTGGAAGGCAGCGAAGCCACGGAGCAGGACGGCAACCTGGCACTCCCTGTATTTGACTCCCTGCTGGCATCGGAGTACCATGTCGACCTGTTCAACCGTGGGACGGGAAGCCTCGACTATGCCGTCACCCCTTCTGCTCCGTGGCTCCGTGTCAGCCGTTCAGCCGGCACGCTGACGGACGAAGCCCGTCTGCAGGTCAGCATCGACTGGGGTGCCCTCGAAGCCGGTATCCACGAAGGGCAGGTGACCATTGTCAGCGGTGACACGCGCGTCCCCGTCGCCGTACGTGCCGTCAAGGGCGAGGCGCCCCGTACCGACGAACCCTACTTCGGTAACGTCAGCGGCAGCGAGTTCTCCATCCCTGCCATTGCCTTCAACCGGAACGTTCCCGGGAAGGCAGCCGCCTGGACCTTGCTCCCCGACCTGGGACGCGACGAAGGCTGCATGGGCATCCAGCCCGTTACAGCCCTGAGTGCGCAGCCATCCGAGGCTCCCCGTCTCGAATACCGGGTGCTGCTGACTGACGCCGACAGCGTATCGCTCTGCATCGGTATCCTCCCCACGCAGGATGTCAACCCTGAGCGCGGCCTGCGCCTTGCCATCTCCCTCGACGACGAGGCTCCGCTGACGCTTGATGCCCGTCAGGGCTTCAAGGACGAATTTGCCGAATACACGCCTGCCAACTTGGCGAAGTCGCCGAACCTGAAGCCGCTCCCCCGTCAGGATACGAGCATCCGACTGACCGGCGCCGGACAACTCCGCCGCAACGAAGTGTTCGACAACCTGCGCTGGCTCACCGTGAAGTTGCCCGTCCGCTCTGCCGGACTTCATATGCTCAAGGTCTTCATGACCGACCCGGAGGTGGTGCTCGAGCGCATCGTGGTCAATCCCGACAACCGTCACCCGAGTTACTTCGGTGCGCCTTCCGTCCGTCACAATGTCCGCTAGGCTTCCGGAACTTCCGGTCCGTCGTTCGGACGGGCGGATGCACAAACCATCCCCGAAGTGTGCATCTTTTCTCTAGTTTGTGCGGATACGTGCTCAATTCCGAAGTGTTATATTGCTAACAAAATACGCCTGTGCCCTTACGAATGGATGGAGTACAGGCGTATTCTGTTTCTCTAAGGTAAGAGAAAGTCTGTGTATGTGTTAATATGTATTTTATGAATGCGCTGAAAATGCCGTTCTTTCCCATCGCCTGTATCCTCGGTCAGTATTTTTGCCTTTTTGGCGCCTTTAGCTTCTGAAATTTCGGAAGTGTTAAAATGGTTTTTGCAATAGGAGGAAACGTTCTTTAAGGATTGTTGCGAATTTATAGCGGATGTGGCGGAAGGCATTCGTCCCAGTGTCCGTCTCCCGTTGTGAGGGAGGAGAGCGTCTTGCACGGTCCCGTGACTGTCGGGGTATAAACAGAGCGGCGCGGAAGCATGCTCCGGACAACCCTCTGTTGCCCCAGGCATCCTCCCGCGCCGTTGATGCAGGAAGCCGTCGCCTCAGAACGCCTTGGTCTCTTCGCCCAACAGGTCGGAGAGGAGTGCGTTGGCAAGGGAGCTCGCCCCGATGCGGAAGTAGCGCGGCGTGAGCCATTCCTTGCCCAGCAGTTCGCGTACGATGGAGTAGTAGACCAGGGCGTCGTGTACCGAGCGTATGCCTCCGGCAGCCTTGAAGCCCACCATCCTTCCTGTCTGCGTGTGGTACTCCCGGATAGCCTGGCACATCACGTAGGCAGCCTCGGGAGTCGCTACCGAGCAGTCCTTGCCCGTGGAGGTCTTGATGAAGTCCGCCCCGCAATACATTGCCAGGATAGACGCCCGCTTGATGTTCGAGGCAGAGCGGAGCAACGAAGTCTCCAGGATGACCTTGAGCGGCTTGTCCCCGCAGATGTCCTTCAGCTCCTCGATTTCGTCGCAGAGGTCTTCGTAGTTACCGTCGAGGAACTTCCCCACCGGCATCACGATGTCAATCTCGGTCGCCCCTTCGTGCAGTGCCATGGCTGTCTCTGCCACTTTCACCTCGGTGAAGGTCTGGGCTGACGGGAATCCGCCCGACACGGCAGCCACTTCGACCCCTTCCGCTTCGAGCGACTGGCTGACGAGGTGACTGAAGTTGGGGTAGGTGCAGATGGCGGCGACGTGAGGCAGGTCCGGATGCGCGTCGTCGAACGCATTGACCCGTTCCACCAGGCGGAGGATGCTCTCGTCGTTGTCCGCCGTACGCAGCGAGGTGAGGTCGAGGCACGAGAAGAGCAGTTTCTTCACTTCCTCGTTGTCGTTGTCCGCCACCTTGCTCTCGATGATGGCGTCAACGGCCTGCGTTACGGCATCATCGTCGAGATGCGTCTCATACTTCGCCAGGGCAGCGTCGTACTTGCTGGGCTGATGGAGGTGTTCGCGGTCTTCGTCGTCTGCCGGCGTGTCCTCGCAAGCCTCGCAGTCACATTCGTCATCGTGGCAGCAGTCGTGCCCGTACTCTTGTTCGCAGTGGCAGCCCTCATCGTCGTGATGGTGGTGCCCGCAGTGACATTCATGTTCGTGGTTCTCTTTCATCATGCTCTTATAGTTTAGGATTATTCTTGTGTCGTTCCTTGTCCCGTGCCGTCTTCTTCTCCAGGTTGCGGCGGAAAGCTTCGGTGAGGTCTGTGCCCGTCTGGTTGGCGAGGCAGAGCAGTACCCACAGCACGTCCGCCATCTCGTCGGCAAGGTTGTCTTTCTCGCCCGGCTTGAACGACTGGTCGCCGTAGCGGCGTGCCATGACCCGGGCAAGTTCGCCCACTTCCTCGGTGAGCACTGCCATGTTGGTAAGCTCGCTGAAGTAACGCACCCCGTAGGTGTGTATCCAGCGGTCTACTGTCTGTTGAGCTTCTTCGATTGTCATAGTCTGTATGGATTGGGTGGGAGTTCCGTTCACTCCTTGTTCTTTGAGTCGATGAGTATGGTCACGGGGCCGTCGTTGAGCAGTTCCACCTTCATGTCCGCACCGAAAGTCCCCGTCTGCACCGCCTTGCCCAGGTCAGCAGAGAGCGTCCGGCAGAAAGCTTCATAGAGCGGGATGGACACTTCCGGTCTGGCAGCACGGATGTAGGAGGGGCGGTTGCCCTTCCGGGTCGATGCGTGGAGGGTGAACTGGCTTACCACGAGGATATCCCCTCCGGCATCCAGGATGCTGCGGTTCATCACGCCGTCAGCATCGTCGAAGATGCGCAGGTTGACCGTCTTCTTGCAGAGCCAGTCGATGTCCTCCTGTGTGTCGGCTTCCTCGATGCCCACGAGGACGAGCATGCCGCCCCCGATGGATGATTTCAGTACGCCGTCAATGGTGACCGAGGCATGGCGTACGCGTTGTATAACGATTCGCATAAGTCTGTTTTTTGTCACAAAGATACGGATAGTTTGTCATACGGCGTATCAAATGGCGGCGGAATGATGCGTCGGCTGTGGTCAATCGGTTGCTTCGGACTGTCCCGTCGCGTCCTCCGTCAGGGCTTGTTTCAGGCTCTGTGCGGCCTTTTCGCCGACGACGGCTGCCAGTTCCTCCACCGACGCCTTCCGGATGCGTGCGACGCTCTTGAAGGCTTTCAGCAGGGCTGTCTTCCGCTTTTCCCCGATGCCCTTGACCGTGTCGAGGGCGGATGCCACCTGACGCTTGCTGCGCTTGTCGCGGTGGAAGGTGATGGCGAAGCGGTGCACCTCGTCCTGGATGCGTTCGAGCAGATGGAAGAGGGGAGTGCCTTGCTTCACGCCGATGGTGACGGGTGGGAAGCCGTAGAGCAGTTCCGACGTGCGGTGACGGTTGTCCTTGGCGAGTCCGGCGATGGGGATGGAGAGGTGCAACTCATCCTCGATGACCTGGCGGACGACCTCCATCTGTCCCTTTCCGCCATCGGTGATGATGAGGTCGGGCAGGGGCGTTCCTTCCTCCACGGCGCGGCTGTAGCGTCGGCGGACCACTTCCTGCATCGACGCATAGTCGTCCGGTCCGACGACGGTTTTGATGTTGTACTTGCGGTAGTCCGCTTTCGACGGCTTGGCTTTCCTGAACACCACGCAGGCAGCCACGGCGTCGGTTCCGCTAATGTTCGAGTTGTCGAAACTCTCGATTAGCATCGGCAGCTTCGGCAGGTGCAGCTGTTCCTGGATTTCGCGCATGAGGCGGACGCTCTTCTGCTCCGGGTTCAGCTTCTCCGCCTGCTTGAGACGGTCGACCTTGTACTGTTTCACATTGAGCAGCGAGAGGTCCAGCAGTGTCTTCTTGTCGCCCCGTTGCGGGATGGTGAACGTGACCCCGGCGAGCTCCAGGTCCAGCTCAAACGGCACGATGATTTCGCGCGAACGGCTCTTGTAACGCTCGCGCATCTCGACGATGCCCATGGCGAGCAGGTCTTCCTTCGTTTCGTCCATGCGCCGTTTGTACTCGAAGGTGAACGCCTGGTTGACGCAGCCGTTCGTGATGTGCAGGTAGTTGATGTAGGCGGAGTCCCCGTCTTCGGCGATGGAGAAGACGTCGATGTTGTGCAGCACCGCGCTCACCACCTCGCTGCGGGAGCGGTACGCCTCGATAAGCTCGTACTTCTCCTTCACCCGTTGCGCGTCCTCAAAACGCAATTCGGCGGCGAGCGCCTGCATCTCGTCCATGAGCGCAGCGGCTATCTCCCGGGTGTTTCCCTTGAGAATCTCCTTCACCTGCGCGATGTTCGCCATGTATTCCTCGTGTGACTGCAGGCCGATGCACGGTGCCTTGCAGTTCTTGATGTGGTATTCGAGGCACACCTGGAACTTTCCCGCTGCGACATTCTCGGGGGTCAGTGCGAGATGGCACGTGCGTAGCGGATAGAGCCGCTTGATGAGATCCAGCAGCGCGTTCATGGTGGGGATGTGGCTGTAGGGACCGAAGTACGTGGAGCCGTTGCGCACGATCTTCCGTGTTCGGATGACGCGGGGGAAGTATTCGTTCGTGACGCAAATGGACGGATAGGTCTTGTCGTCCTTGAGCAGGACGTTGTAGCGGGGCTTGTACTTCTTGATAAGGTTGTTCTCGAGCAGGAGCGCATCTTCCTCTGTCTTGACGACGATGTAGCGGATGTCGGCAATCTTGCTGACGAGTACGCGCGTCTTGCCCGGTTCGTGCTCCTTGCTGAAGTAGGAGTAGACCCGTCGCTTGAGGTTCTTCGCCTTTCCTACGTAGATGATGACTCCCTCTTTGTTCAGATACTGGTAGATGCCCGGACTGTCGGGCAGGTTCTGTACGATGCCCCTCAGGTAGTCGTTGAAGTTGCTGTGTTCAGCCATGAATGCGTGCTTGTCTGGTTCGTTGTGAATGGATGTGGAGGAGGGATGCTTTCCCGTCCGGAGACAGGGCAGGCGGTGTGCCGGGACCGGATGGACGTCCGGCACCTGCCGTCCCCTGTCCTTACACTTGCAGGACGGTTTCGAGGTTGACGCCTTCGGGGAAGTTGTCGCGTCCGTGGAGGGACGTCAGCTCGATGACGAAGTTGACGTAAATCTGCTTCGGGTGGAAGCGTTTCACGAGGCGGTGCGTGGCGCACATGGTTCCTCCCGTGGCGAGCAGGTCGTCGTGGAGGAGGACCACGTCATCCTCGGTGATGGCGTCCTTATGGATTTGGATGGTGTCCTTGCCGTACTCCTTGTCGTAGTGTTCCTCGAGAACTTCGGCAGGCAGTTTGCCCGGCTTGCGTGCCATGACGAATCCGGCTCCCAGCCGGACGGCGAGGGCGGCTCCCATGATGAATCCGCGCGACTCGATACCCACAATCTTGGTAATGCCCTTGTCCTTGTACATTTCGTAGAGCACGTCCTCCAGCTCACGCAGGCAAGCGGCGTCCTTGAAGAGGGTGGTCACGTCCCAGAACAGGATGCCGGGTATGGGAAAGTCTCTTACAGTTCTTAAACTGTTCTTTAGTGTTTCTTTGCTCATAATAAGCTTATTGTTGAATTTAGTTATACTGATTGTTTCACGTGGAACGCGGCGACTCTCACCGTCCCATCAGGACGAGCAGGACGTTGATGTCGCTGGGTGAGATGCCGGGGATACGTCCTGCCTGGGCAAGGGTCTCGGGGTCGATGCGCTGGAGCTTCTGACGTGCCTCCGTGGAGAGGGACTGGAGCGAGGCGTAGTCGAACTTGCCGCGGATTTTGATGCTCTCCAGTCGCTGCATCTTCTCGGCAATCATCCGCTCCCTGTCGATGTAGCCCTGGTACTTGATGCGCACCTCTGCGGCTTCGATGGTCTCGTCGCGCCGCTCTGTCACACTGTCGAGGCAACGCTTGAAGGCAGGGATGTGGGCGGAGATGTTCTCCAGCGTAATCTGGGGTCGGTTGATGAGGTCGACCAGCTTGCAACCGTGGCGCAGGGGCGTCGTTCCCAAGCTCTCCAAGGCGGGGTTGATGAGGTCCGCCTTGATGGAGTAGGTCTCGGTGAACTTCAGGATGCGCCCGATGTCTTCACGCTTCCGGCAGAGGCGGTCGTAGCGTTCGCGGGTGGCGAGCCCCAGCTGGTAGGCACGCTCCGTGAGACGCATGTCGGCGTCGTCCTGACGGAGCAGGATGCGGTACTCTGCACGCGAAGTAAACATCCGGTAGGGTTCGTCGACTCCCTTCGTCACCAGGTCGTCGATGAGCACGCCGATGTATGCCTCGTCACGGTGGAGCACGAACGGTTCGCCTCCGCCGCAGTTGATGGCGGCGTTGATGCCGGCGACGAGTCCTTGACCGGCGGCTTCCTCATAGCCCGTGGTGCCGTTCACTTGTCCGGCGAAGAAGAGGTTCTTCACCACCTTCGACTCCAGCGTATGCTTGAGTTGGGTCGGGTCGAAGAAGTCGTACTCGATGGCGTAGCCGGGGCGGTAGATGACCAGGTTGCGGAAGGCGGGGATGTGTTTGAGCGCTTCCACCTGGATGTCGATGGGGAGGGACGAGGAGAAGCCGTTGAGGTAAAGCTCCTCGGTGTTCTCGCCCTCGGGCTCGAGGAAGAGCTGGTGCTGCTCCTTGTCGGGGAAGGTCACAATCTTTGTCTCAATGCTCGGACAGTAGCGCGGGCCGATGCTCTGGATTTGTCCGTTGTAGAGCGGGGAGTCGGGGAGTCCGTTGCGCAGCACGTCGTGCACCGCGGGATTGGTGTAGCACGTCCAGCACTGCAGTTGTCTGAGTTTGCGCGGTTCGCTGATGAAGGAGAAGCTGTGGAAGTCGTTCTCGCCGTCCTGCGTATCCATGAGACTGAAGTCCACGCTGCGTCCGTCGATGCGCACCGGCGTACCGGTCTTCATGCGGGCGTAGCGGATGCCGTGCCGGGCGATGGACTCGGTGAGCAGGAGCGAGGCGGGTTCCGAGACACGTCCGCCGGGCAGCTTCACCCGTCCGAAGTGCATCAGCCCGTTGAGGAACGTGCCTGCCGTGAGCACGACAGCCTTGGCACGGATGGTCACGTCGAGCTGGGTGCGCACGCCGGTCACTTCGCCGTTGTCCACCAGCAGCTCGGTGACGGTGTCCTGCCAGATGTGCACGTTGTCCACACGGTCGAGCACCTCGCGCCATGCCCAGATGTATTTTCCCCGGTCGCACTGTGCGCGGGGACTCCACATGGCGGGGCCTTTCGACCGGTTCAACATGCGGAACTGGATGGCGGTGCGGTCGGTCACCAGTCCCATGTATCCGCCTAGGGCGTCGACTTCGCGGACGATTTGTCCTTTGGCGATGCCACCCACGGCGGGGTTGCAACTCATCTGGGCTACCTTGTTCATGTCCATCGTCACCATGCAGACACGCGCACCGAGGTTGGCAGCAGCGGCTGCCGCCTCACATCCGGCGTGTCCTGCGCCGATGACGACCACGTCGTAGTTTAATTCCATACTGTTCAAAAATGGTTAGGGAAGGGGTGTGCCGTCGGGTCTGCGGGTCAGTGCCGTCGGCAGTATGCGGTCACGCCCCTCGTGGGTTTGTTTCGTTTGGTTGCTGTTGGAGTATCAAGAGACTTTCTTCATCCACAGCCTGCAAAGTTAGGGAAATTTTCCTTTTTCCGTTTTGTTGCTCCCGCGGTTTTATAGATAAATAAGGAGGCGCCCCTCCGGAAACAGACACGGTCTGCATGCCCCGTCGGCATACAGACCGTGTTCAGTTCTTTCTCTCCCGCAACGTTCAGTTCATCTCCTCGACCTGCCACTTCCGATGGTAGTGATAGCAGACGAGGGACACCAGCATGAAGCAGGTGATGTAGACCCCGGTGCGTGTCGTGAAGTGCTCCCAGTAGGCGGCGCCGTAGAAGAAAATCATCACGGCGAGTACGCGGTAGATGTACTTGAAGTACCGGGCGAAGTACGCCTTCCGGAAGGCGAGCGTCAGCAGGTGCTCATCCACGTCGGGGTATTGTGCGGCAAAGACGGCTTTCTGCGCCGTGTACTCCCTGCTGCCGTGGTGCCCGACGAAGAACCATACGAGCGACCAGAGGGCGAGGAAGAAATACGCGGTGTTTCCGATTTCGTCGCCAAACAGGTGGAAGCTGAGTCCTTTGCCGGTGCAGAGACTGTTGATGCCGACAAGGAGCAGGAGAAACAGGTTCCATAGCAACATGGCTACGAACCCACGCTTGAAGTGTACGTTCATGAGTGGTGGTGTTTAGTGGTTAAAGAAGCAGTCTGCCACAAAGATAACTTTTTAAGTTTTAGGACCGTCGGTCCCATGGAGATAAATGTGGGGGCAGGCAGGCGGTTTTGCATGGGTTAACATTTGACGGATGCTCCGGCTTCCGGTTGTCACGTGGGGATGGCAGGGACTTTCCGTCCGTCAGCCGCCCCGTTTCGCTGGAACCGTGCCGGAGGCGCCCGACTGACAACTATTAAAATGTAAACCGATTCAGCCATTGTACGGTCCGATTGTGACAAGATGAAACCGTATAGGGATTACATATGTGCTATGGATGCGCCTGTATGCTGACAAAGTGTATTTCGCGAATCGCCTGAGAATGCGTTTTTTCCCGACCATCCGTCCATCGGGACGCGATTTTTGAATTCTCAGCGCCTTTAGCTTCTAAAAAATCGACGAGGTTTGTTAAGGGGGCGGACGGGTTTGCTAATCTTTCCTAACGATTGGACCGGTGGATGGGATTCCTTGGACGGATGTGTATCTTTGTCTGCGTGTGAATGACTGACTTCGACCCGGAGCACAGGCCCTCGAAGCGAAAGAGGGTTCGGGACGTCCGACGGACCGCTTCGGGTTTAACCTATCAATCTATAATCGTATGAAGAAATCTTTGTTTATCGTCATCGCCCTGCTGGGACTGATGACTGAGGCTTGGGGACAAAAAGTCAAGCCTTTTGAGGTGGAACTCTCTGTGGGTACCACCTACGGACTGGAGAGTTACGCCGGACACCGGCGTCTGGGTCCTGCCTTCGCCCTCGAAGGACGTTACAACGTGAGCTTCCTCCCCATCGACTTCGGTGCTGAGTTCTATATGGGCAGCACCGTGCGCCATCCGGCTGAGGGCGACCTCGCCTGCCGGATAACCTCGTTCTCGCTCTTGGGCGACTACAACTTCATGCGCGGCAAGTCTGTCTCTCCCTTTGTGGGGATGGGTCTCGGCGTAGCCGGCTGCAAGGAGATGCAGGGGTCCTACGGCGACGAGGGTACACGCTTCCTCTTCACGGCGCGGGCAGGCGTCGAGCTGATCCGCCACTGGCGGGTGACGGCGTACTCGCGTGCCTGCATGGAGGGGTACAACAACTTCGGCCTGTCCGTAGGCTATGTCTTCGGAGGGGGCAGGAAGTAAATTGACAATCGTTTTAATTGACAATTGACAATGGACAATTGACAATTAATAGTTACCGCCTTGTTGGGCATGAGTCCCACAAGGCGGTAATTTTTAGAGGGACTTAAGCTACAGCTGAGTCGGTCTCCTCTTCGTCCAACGCCGGACGGTAATTGTCAATTGTCACTTGTCAATTGTCAATTGTTTTGCAAAATCCAGGGAGACGGAGTTGCCCAGGTTGCGGCACGCCTCGGCAGAGAAGTCCATGCCGCTGCGGATGACGGCATCCCAGTCTGACTCGGTCAGGCGGGGCAGATCATCGCGCCGGATGCCCTCGCTCAGCAGGCCGTAGACGATGCCGGCATTGAAGTTGTCGCCTGCGCCCACGGTGCTCACCGTCTCGACGGGAGGCACGGGGTAGGTCTTGTTGACCTGCTCGCTGTGCAGTGTCACGGCTTCCGGACCGGAGGTGCAGATGAGCCGCGGGCAGTAGAACTTCACCTTGTCCGTGTAGATGCGGTCCGCGTCCGTGATGCCGAACATGTGGCGGAAGTCGTCTGTCGACCCACGGACGATGTCTGCCAGCTCGAAGTTCTCCAGGATGGTCGACGTCAGCTTGATGGCGTCGGAGGCGTGGGTCGAGCGGAAGTTGACGTCGTAGTAGAGCAGTGCGCCGTGCTCCCGGGCGTACGTCAGGAACTCCAGCACCTTCGGACGCAGCACGGGGTTGAGCGCGAAGTAGGAGCCGAACATCACGATGTCGTCCGGGGCTATCTCCGGGAAGACGACGTCGAGCCGCTGTGACGGATAGTCCTTGTAGAAGAGGTAGTCCGCGTCGTTGTGCTCGTCGAGGAAGGCGAGCGACAGGGGCGACTTGCCCTCGGGGAACACGTTGACGTGCGACGTCTCCACGCCGTTGGCACGCATGAAGTCGAGAATCGTGCGCCCCACACGGTCGTTGCCCGTCTCACTGATGAAGTCCACGGGGACCCCCATGCGCCCCAGCGAGATGATGCCGTTGAACACCGAGCCGCCCGGCACCGCCGCCGTGGGCTGTCCGTCGCGGAACAATATGTCGAGAATCGTTTCTCCGATTCCAATCACTTTTCGTTTCATAGTCCTGATATGTCTTGATGATGAATTCTCACCTTATTATATAGTGCACGCTGCGCGTCCGGCTTTCCGTCGTCCGCATCCTGCCGTTGTGCAGACGGTGTCTCGGTTGTTCAGCCGAAGAGGCGTTGTGTCTGCTTCAGCCGGCGGGAGGAGCGGGGGTGGCGTCCGACTTCCGTTTGAGAAAAAACACTACAAACTTTGTCCTTTTCCGCGTCCCGGCACGTCCGTTTTTCTCCTTCCGCAGGTGGGAAGCTTCGTACGGACGCGTCCGTACGCTCGTGGCGACGCGTCCGTACGAACGTACCGACAGGTGCTTACGGAAGCCTTGATACACAGATGGTTACAAAGGCGCCTTTTGAGCCCCTTCCGGCGGGGTATACGGACGGTTCCGTCCGTTCGCAAAAATACACATAAAAGCGGATTGGCGTACACTCGCGGATGCGGAAATTGGGTGCTGAAAACTCAATCGCAGCTTTCAGTTTTGATATTTTAAAGCTATATAACCATTCGTTATTAGTTTCTTTAACAGAAAGCAACTACTTTTGCCCCTCAAACACACACACAATGACGAGTTTATGAACAAGCGACTGCTGAGTATCTGTTTCTGCCTGGGCTGCCTGTTGCCGACGTTTGCACAGACGGACGCCCCCCTGCCTGCCGACAGCGCCGGTGAGGGACTTTCGCGCAAGGAGGCACGCGCCCTGAGGCGTCAGCGTGTGGCAAAGCGCAACCTGCACTACAACATCATGGGCGGTCCCGGCTACACGCCGGACTTCGGGGTGGTGCTTGGCGCCACGGCACTGATGACCTTCCGCACGGACCCTGCCGACACGCTCCTGCAACGGTCGGTCGTCCCCCTGACGATGGCATACATGTTCAAGGGGAGCGGAGTGAACCTCATGGTCCGTCCGCAGCTCTTCTTCCGCGGAGACCGCTTCCGCATCTTCGGCACCTTCAGCTGGAAGAACACGGTGGAGAACTACTACGGCGTGGGATACGTGACGAACAAGCGTACGGAGCGCGGTGAAGCTACCACCGAATACTCCTACAGCGGCTTCCAGCTCAACCCGCAGTTCCTCTTCCGGGTGGGAGAGAGCGACTTCTTCGTCGGTCCGCAGTTCGATGTCAACTACGACGACATCAGCAGTGCAGCCGCCGGGATGGTCGCCGACGCCTCCTACGTGGCGGACGGGGGCAAGCCGGGCAGCTACCACAAGCTCAGCTCCGGTCTGGGCTTCGTGGTGTCCTATGACACGCGGGACGTGCCCTCGAATGCCTATAGGGGGCTGTACCTCGACGTGCGCGGCATGGCGTACACACGCGCCTTCGGAAGCGACAACAACTTCTATCAGCTGAAGCTCGACTACCGGCAGTACCGCCCGATGGGCGAGCGCCGGGTGCTGACGTGGACCGTGCAGTCAAACAATGTCTTCGGCACCGTCCCGCTGCTGAAGTACGCCCTCACGGGCACTCCCTTCGACCTGCGAGGATACTACATGGGGCAGTTTCGCGACAAGAGCGCCCATCTGGCACTTGCCGAATGGCGTCAGATGATTAACACCGACCGGACGACCTGGGTGAAACGCATGCTCCACCACGTGGGCTACGCCGTGTGGGGTGGGGCAGGCTTCATGGGCCCGCGCCCGACGAGGGTCGAAGGCGTGTTGCCCAACCTCGGTGTGGGTCTGCGCATCGAGATTCAGCCGCGCATGAACCTGCGCCTGGACTTCGGGCGCGACATGGTCAACCGCCAGAACCTGTTTTACCTGAACATGACCGAGGCGTTCTGAGCCTGCCGACACCGGCGGACGGACGCCCGACAACGATACAACGAAAGACAACTGAGTATGGAACTACTTTATACAGCCATTGAGGCAGCCTTGAAGGCGGGAAGGGAGATTCTCGCCATCTACGAAGACCCGAACGCCGATTTCCACGTGGAACGTAAGGCGGACAATTCCCCGTTGACCATCGCCGACCGACGCTCGCACGACGTCATCGCGGCGGCACTGGCATCCACCCCTTATCCCGTCCTGAGTGAAGAGGGGCGCGACATCCCCTACAGCGAGCGGAGCGCCTGGCACACCTTGTGGATCGTGGACCCGCTGGACGGCACGAAGGAGTTCATCAAGCGTAACGGCGAGTTCACCGTGAACATTGCGCTGGTGACCGACGGGGTGCCTGTCGCGGGAGTCATCTACGTCCCTACGCGCCGTGAACTCTACTTTGCCGACCAGGCGAACGGAGCGTACAAGATGCCCGACATCGCCTCGCTCGAAGGCATCCGCGACCTCGACACCCTGCGCGGGCGTTCGCTGCGGCTGCCCTATTCGGAGTTGCACCCGCGCTACGTCGTGGTGGCATCGTCGTCGCACGCGAATGCCGAGACGACCGCCTACATCGACTCCTTGCGCAGCACCCGTCCCGACCTGGAACTGGTCAGCATCGGCAGCTCGCTCAAGCTCTGCCTGGTCGCCGAGGGCAAGGCGGACGTCTATCCGCGCTTCGCACCCACCATGGAGTGGGACACGGCGGCGGGGCATGCCATCGTCCGTGCCGCCGGAGGAGAGGTCTGGCAGTGGGAGACGAAGGAGCCCGTGCGCTATAACAAGGAGGACCTGCTCAACCCCTGGTTCATCGTTTCCCGGAACGGCCGGACGACACGTTGACCGGGGAGTTCGGATTATTCAGACAAGATAAGCTATGAATTTCGAGATTCTATTCGTATTGCTGGGGCTGGTCTGCATGCTCGTGGCACTGATACTGGACAAGATGCGTCCCGGAATCGTGCTGCTGAGCGTCGTCGTGGTATTCATGGCGGCAGGCATCATCTCGCCCAGCCAGATGGTGGCAGGATTCAGCAACCGCGGCATGATTACCGTGGCGCTGCTCTTCCTCGTGAGCGAAGGCATCCGACAGAGCGGTGCACTGAGCGCGGTGGTGAAGAAGCTGCTCCCCTCCCGGGGGACGTCGGTCGCCCGGGCACAGCTGCGCATCCTGCCCGTGGTGAGCGCCTTTTCGGCGTTCCTGAACAACACCCCCGTGGTGGTCATCTTCGCGCCCATCCTGAAGCATTGGGCGAAGCGTGTGGGACTGTCGTGCACGAAGTTCCTCATCCCGCTGTCGTACGCCACCATCCTGGGTGGTCTCTGCACCCTCATCGGGACATCGACCAACCTGGTCGTGCACGGCATGATGCTCGACCGCGGCTTCGAGGGGCTGAAGATGTTCGACCTTGCCTACATCGGCATCCCCATTACGGTGGTGGGGCTGCTCTACATTCTGTTCGTGTCGAAACGGCTGTTGCCCGCCGACCGTCCCGACAACTTCGAGGACGAGGAGGCTGAGGTCGCCGAGGACAACGGGCAGCACGTGGTCGAGGTCGTGCTGGCGTCGCGCTTTCCGGGGCTGAAGCGGAAGCTGAAGAACTTCGACTTCAAGCGCCGCTACGGTGCCGAGGTGAAGGAGATCCGGCAGAACGGTCAGGTGCTCACCGAGAACCTGGGAGAGGTCCGTCTCCAGGAGGGCGATACGCTGGTCCTGCTGGCGGACAGTGCCTTCACACGGACGTGGGGCGACTCGTCGGTCTTCCTGATGATGACCAACGGACAGGAAATCCCCTCCACACCGGTCCCGGCATGGAAGAAGTGGACCGCCTTCACGCTGCTCATCCTCATGATTGTGGGGGCGACCGTGGGCGAGCTGCCCTACATGCAGGAACACTTCCCGGGTGTGAAGATGGACATGTTCTTTTTCGCCTCCGTCACGGCTGTGGCGATGGCGTGGCTGAAGATATTCCCGCCGAAGAAGTATACCAAGTACATCAGCTGGGACATCCTCATCACCATCGCCTGCGCCTTTGCCATCAGCTCGGCGATGGAAGAATCGGGACTGGCGGCACTCATCGCCACCTTCATCCAGGACGTAGCCGGGTCGCTGGGCGCCTGGGGTGCGCTGGCGTTGCTCTACCTGGTGACGCTGCTCATCACCGAGCTGGTGACCAACAATGCCGCTGCCGCGCTGGCGTTCCCGCTGGCACTGGAGACCGCGACGAAGTTCGGGGCGGACCCGATGCCGTTCTTCATTGCCATCTGCATTGCCGCCTCGGCAGGATTCGCCACCCCCATCGGCTATCAGACGAACCTCATCGTGCAGGGCGCCGGTAACTACAAGTTCACCGACTTCGTGAAGATAGGTCTGCCGCTGGACTTCATCGTGATGGTCGTCTCCGTGGGGCTCATCCCGCTGATATGGCCCTTCTGAGCCTCCGTCCGCCGGGACATGGACTGAACAGACTAGAAACTCAAAAACAGATAAACCGACATGAACATTTACCCCATATTCGACCGTATGCTCACCCGCGCCGACAAGGAACAGCTGCTCGGGCAGCGGGGCATGATGATCTGGTTCACCGGACTGAGCGGTTCGGGCAAGAGCACCATCGCCATCGCCCTGGAACGTGAGCTGCAGCGCCGCCGCCTGCTCTGCCGCATCCTCGACGGCGACAACATCCGCTCGGGCATCAACAGCAACCTCGGCTTCTCGCCTGAAGACCGGGTCGAGAACATCCGCCGCATCGCCGAGGTCGGCAAGCTCTTTGTTGACACCGGCATCATCACCCTGGCAGCCTTCATCAGCCCGACGAACGAGCTGCGCCGCATGGCAGCACGCATCATCGGCGAGCAGGACTTCTATGAGGTCTACGTCAGCACCCCGCTGGAGGAGTGCGAACGGCGCGACGTGAAGGGACTCTATGCCAAGGCACGCCGCGGCGAAATCCGCGACTTCACGGGCATCTCCGCCCCCTTCGAGGTCCCCGAGCATCCGGCGCTGAGCCTCGACACCTCGCAGCTCACCGTCGAAGAGTCGGTGGACCGCATCCTGAAACTGATCAATGTCTGATGACGGGGGCTTCCGCCTGTCCTCCCCACGCCGCTGCCGGCACCGTGCCCTGTGCATCCGGACGGCGGAAGAAGGCGTGCAGGAAGCATCCGTCCGCTAAAAATATCAATTGCCGACGACTGCCGGTCCGAGGCAAAGAAGTTTGATTCTATGGAAAAAGAGACCTACAAACTCAGTCACCTGAAGGAACTCGAAGCCGAGTCCATCCACATCATCCGTGAGGTGGCGGCAGAGTTCGAGAATCCCGTGATGCTCTACAGCATTGGCAAGGATTCGTCTGTCATGGTGCGCCTGGCGGAGAAAGCCTTTGCGCCGGGCAAAGTCCCCTTCCCGTTGATGCACATCGACTCGAAGTGGAAGTTCAAGGAGATGATACAGTTCCGCGATGAGTACGCGCGGAAGTATGGCTGGAACCTCATCGTGGAGAGCAACATGGAAGCCTTCCGCGCCGGGGTGGGCCCGTTCACCCACGGCAGCAAGGTACATACCGACCTGATGAAGACCCAGGCGCTGCTCCATGCCCTCGATAAGTACAAGTTCGACGCCGCTTTCGGCGGTGCACGCCGCGACGAGGAGAAGTCGCGTGCCAAGGAGCGCATCTTCTCCTTCCGCAACCAGTTCCACCAGTGGGACCCGAAGAACCAGCGTCCCGAGTTGTGGGACATCTACAACGCCCGCATCCGCAAGGGAGAGAGCATCCGTGTGTTCCCCCTGAGCAACTGGACCGAGCTGGACATCTGGCAGTACATCCGCCTGGAGCAGATTCCCATTGTGCCCCTCTACTTCGCCAAGGTGCGTCCGGTGGTGAACATCGACGGGCAGCTCATCATGCCCGATGACGACCGGCTGCCGGAGAAGTACCGCGACAAGATCGAGTACAAGAAGATACGTTTCCGCACCCTCGGTTGCTGGCCGCTCACCGGCGCCATCGAGAGCGAGGCGGACACCATCGAGAAAATCGTGGAGGAGATGATGACCACCACCAAGAGCGAACGCACCACCCGTGTCATCGACTTCGACCAGGAGGCGAGCATGGAGGAAAAGAAACGCGAGGGATACTTCTGACAGCGGGGTGCCCGGGCATCCGCCTGCGTGGCTTTCCACGGGCATCCGTCTAAAACAACATCAAAGCTATGGATACAGAACAGAACAACAATAAATTGTCAATTGAAGAGTTCTTGCGGCGGGACGAGGAGAAGGACCTTCTCCGTTTTCTCACCGCAGGCTCGGTCGATGACGGCAAGTCGACCCTGATAGGCCGGCTGCTGTTTGACAGCAAGAAAATCTACGAAGACCAGCTCGACGCGCTGGAGCGGGACAGCAAGCGCATGGGCAATGCCGGCGACCACATAGACTACGCCCTGCTGCTCGACGGACTGAAGGCAGAGCGCGAGCAGGGCATCACCATCGACGTGGCATACCGCTACTTCTCGACCAACAAGCGGAAATTCATCATTGCCGACACGCCGGGGCATGAACAGTACACGCGCAACATGATTACCGGCGGCTCGACGGCCAACCTTGCCGTCATCCTTGTCGACGCACGCACGGGAGTCATCACGCAGACACGTCGCCACTCCTACCTGGTCTCACTGCTCGGCATCAAGCATGTCGTACTGGCGGTGAACAAGATGGACCTGGTCGGCTTCTCAAAGGAGGTGTTCGACCGCATCGTGGCGGACTATCATGACTTCATCGACCCGCTGGGCATTCCCGACGTGCAGTGCATCCCCCTCTCGGCACTCGACGGCGACAACGTCGTGGAGCACTCCGACCGTACGCCCTGGTACGAAGGACCGTCGCTGCTGGAGTTCCTCGAAACGGTGCACATTGCCAACGACCATAACCTGACGGACTTCCGTTACCCCGTGCAGTACGTGCTCCGTCCGAACCTCGACTTCCGCGGCTTCTGTGCCAAGGTGGCATCGGGCGTGGTGCGCAAGGGCGACCCCGTGGTGGCATTGCCTTCAGGCAAGACGTCGCGCGTGAAGAGCATCGTGACCTATGACGGCGAGCTGGATTACGCCTTCCCGCCACAGTGTGTCACGCTGACGCTCGAAGACGAAATCGACGTGTCGCGCGGCGAGATGCTTGTTCACCCCGACAACCTCCCCCTCGTGGGACGCAACTTCGAGGCGATGCTCGTCTGGATGGATGAGGAACGCATGGACACCGACAAGTCGTTCTTCCTCAAGCAGACGACGAACACCAGCCGCTGCCGCGTTGACAGCATCAAGTACAAGGTCGACGTGAACACGATGGAGCAGCTCTCACTGGAAAACGGACGGCTGACCGCCGACACGCTGCCGATGGAGCTGAACCAGATTGCCCGCGTCGTGCTCACCACGTCGAAGGAGCTGTTCTTCGACCCTTACGTGAAGAACAAGGCGACCGGTTCGTTCATCCTCATCGACCCCATCACGAACAACACCAGTGCCGTGGGCATGATTATCGACCGCGTCGAGGACAAGGACATGCACACCACCGAGGAGCTGCCTGTGCTCGACCTGACCCGTCTCGGCATCGGTCCCGAACATGACGAAGCCATCGCCCGCGCTGTCAAGGAGCTGGAGCGACAGGGCATCGGCATCAAGGTTGTGCGGAGCTAGCCTTCATGTTTCACCTTTCATCGTTCATTCACTATGGGCTTACTGGAATTTAACAAACTACCTATCAATACGCTCGTGGGCGCCGACTGGAAGACCTTCGGCGACATCACCCGCGGACGCACCATAGACCCTGCATACCGGGGCAAGTACAGACTGACGAAAGCCGTGTGCCGGTTG
Organism: Bacteroides sp. Marseille-P3684; assembly: GCF_900291465.1. GTDB lineage: Bacteria > Bacteroidota > Bacteroidia > Bacteroidales > Bacteroidaceae > Phocaeicola_A. Next base: position 451,093 of record NZ_LT985808.1, on the reverse strand, counting down.
CTTTCGCCACTCGCATCCATCCAGGACCGGCGCTACGCGAAGCTGTTGGCGGACCGCCCGCTGGAGCATGACCCGGTATTTATCCTCGGTCACTGGCGCAGTGGGACGACCTTCATGCACAACGTCTTCTCCTGCGACAAGCACTTTGGCTACAACACGACCTATCAGACCGTCTTCCCGCACCTGATGATGTGGGGGCAGCCTTTCTTCAAGAAGAACATGAGCTGGCTCATGCCCGACAAGCGTCCGACGGACAACATGGAGCTTGCCGTCGACCTGCCGCAGGAGGAGGAGTTCGCCCTGGCGAACATGATGCCCTACACCTATTATAACTTCTGGTTCCTGCCCCGTCACATGGAGGAGTATGCCGACCGCTACCTCCTCTTTGACAAGGTCACGCCCGAGGAACTGCGAGTATTCGAGGAAACCTTCACGAAGCTCATCAAGATTTCTCTGTGGAACACCGGCGGGTCGCAGTTCCTCAGCAAGAACCCGCCCCATACGGGACGTGTACGCGAGCTGGTGAAGATGTTCCCCAATGCCAAGTTCATCTACCTCATGCGCAACCCCTACACCGTGTTCGAATCGACGCGAAGCTTCTTCACCAACACCATCCAGCCGCTGAAGCTGCAGGACATCACTCCTGCCGAACTGGAGGCAAACATCCTCGACATTTACGCCAAGCTCTATCACAAGTATGAGGCGGACAAGGCGTGCATCCCCGCAGGCAACCTCGTGGAGGTCCGCTTCGAGGATTACGAGACCGACGCCTACGGTATGACCGAAGACATCTACCGCCGCCTGTCGCTCCCCGGATGGGAGGAGGCACGCGACGACATCGCCCGCTACGTAGGCAAGAAGAAAGGCTACAAGAAGAACAAGTATGCGTACGACGAACGGACCGTCCGCCTCGTGCAGGAACATTGGGGCTTCGCCCTGGAGGACTGGAAGTACGAGCTATAACCCACGGCTTCTCCCGGGCCCTTCCCCGACGGGAGGACCTGAGGAGCAGACCTGTTTACTGATTGACAGACCGGACGCACGGACCGTGCGTCCCTACAACTAGACAAACGAAAGAATGCACATGCGAATCATCCCAACTCTTGCGCTGGTTGCCCTCCTGGGCAGTTCGACACTCGTCCGGGCACAGCAACGGGAAGAGCCGCTTCCCTTCGGCAACATGGACCAATGGGTCAAGCGCGAAATCAAAGAGTCCGCCATCATCGGTGGCGAGTTGAAGAATATCTATGCCGTAGGACCTACGAGCACCATCAAGGGCGAAGTGCCCTACAAGCCGACCGGCGGTTCCCCTTGGGCGACATCGAACGTCATGGCCAAGGTCGTCGGCATCGTCAAGACCAACTCATCGGTCTTCCCCGAGGCACGTGGTAACGGTTACTGTGCCCGTCTGGATACCCACATGGAGAGTGTGAAGGTGTTCGGTCTGGTGGACATCACCGTCCTGGCTGCCGGCTCGCTCTTCCTGGGCGAGGTCCACGAACCCATCAAGAGTACCAAGAACCCCAACGGGCTGCTCCTCATGGGCATCCCCTTTAGCAAGCGGCCCACAGCGCTCCGGTTCGACTACAAGGTGCGCATTGCGGACGCACCGCAGCGCATCCGTGCCACGGGATTCAGCCGCACGGGCAAGGTTGCCGGCAAGGACCATGCTGCCGTCGTCTGCCTGCTACAGAAACGCTGGGAGGACGCCGAGGGCAATGTCTACGCCAAGCGTGTGGGCACCTTTGCCATCCAGTACAGCCAAAGCACCGACTGGCACAACGCCGCTACCTACAACATCCTCTACGGCGACATCACGCACAACCCCGCCTACCGTGCCGAATGGATGAAGCTCAACGCCTACGAGTACAACACGGTCAATAGCCACGGGAAGAGCGTCCGCATCCAGGAAGTGGGATGGGCTGCCCCCGACGAGACGCCCACTCACCTTGTACTCCAGTTCGCTTCGAGCCACGGCGGTGCGTACATCGGTTCGCCCGGGAACTCCCTGTGGGTGGACAACGTGAAGCTGGTCTACTGAGCCTTTCTCCGGCGCGTCACTTCCGCGATGAACTCTTCCTCCTTCACCGGCATCACTGCCACATGCTTCTCCTCGCCGTAGACCAGCAGCAGGTAGGAGTACAGGCTCTTGCCGGCGATGCGCATGCGTCGGCAACGTTCGATGCGCCGCAGGCTCTCCAGCGGAATGACACGCGGACGGGAGAAGCGTCCGTAACTCACGATGAGCCGTCCGTCGCCCGTCAGGGTGTACGTGGTGTGGATGATGCGCTCCACGACGACTACGAGCAGGACCAGGGTGATGGCGGCACAGACGCCCATGTGGTGCCAGAACGAGAGACAGGTGCCTGCGGTAAGCAGCACCAGGAAGAGGTACATCGAGAAGTGGATGCGGGCGTGAAATATCTTGTCCATGGTGGTAACGGTTGGTTTAGGACGCGCAAGTTACAAAATAGTGAAGAAAAACAAGAAGCCCAGCACCGGGTAAATGTGCTTTTTTGTAGCTTTGCACCCAATAAATGCAACAAACTGCCATGATTCATCAATACGATTACCTAGTTATCGGTTCGGGCATCGCAGGCATGAGCTTTGCCCTCAAAGTGGCCGAACAGGGCAAGTCCGTCGCCATTATCTGCAAGACGGAGCTGGAAGAGGCCAATACGTATTTTGCACAAGGGGGGATTGCCTCTGTCACCAATCTCCAAGTGGACAACTTTGAAAAGCATATACACGATACCCTGGTGGCGGGCGACTGGATCAACGACCGCGCTGCCGTAGAGATGGTGGTGCGCCGCGCCCCGTCGCAAATCAAGGAGCTTATCCGCTGGGGCGTCGACTTCGACCGGAACGAGGACGGTGGCTTTGACCTGCATCGCGAAGGCGGACACTCGGAGTTCCGCATCCTCCACCACAAGGACAACACTGGCGCTGAGATACAGACCAGCCTGATCGAAGCCATCAAGCGTCAGCCGAACATACACATCTTCAACCACCACTTCGCGGTGGAAATCATTACGCAACATCACCTGGGCATCATCGTCACGCGCTATACGCCGGGCATACGTTGCTTCGGCGCCTATGTGCTCAATGAGGACACGGGGCGTGTCGATACCTTCCTGTCGCGCATCACCGTCATGGCGACGGGAGGCTGCGAGGCGGTCTACCGTAACACCACGAACCCGCTCGTGGCGACGGGCGACGGCATCGCCATGGTCTACCGTGCCAAGGGAGCTGTGAAGAATATGGAATTCATCCAGTTCCACCCCACCGCGCTCTTTCATCCGGGCGACCGTCCCTGCTTCCTCATTACCGAGGCAATGCGCGGCTACGGCGGCGTACTCCGCACGCTGGACGGGAAGGAGTTCATGCAGAAGTACGACGAACGCCTCTCGCTTGCCCCGCGCGACATCGTGGCACGTGCCATCGACAACGAGATGAAGCAGCGAGGCGAGGACCACGTCTACCTCGACGTGACGCACAAAGACCCCGAAGAGACCAAGCGACACTTCCCCAACATCTATCAGAAGTGTCTGAGCCTGGGCATCGACATTACGCGCGACTACATCCCCGTGGCTCCGGCGGCGCACTACCTCTGCGGAGGCATCGTGGTCGACCTTGACGGACAGTCGAGCATCCGTCGCCTGTACGCCCTGGGCGAATGCTCATGCACGGGGCTGCACGGAGGCAATCGCCTGGCGTCGAACTCACTCATCGAGGCGGTGGTCTATGCCGACGCGGCTGCCCGCCATTCGCTCGAAGTCGTCGACCGTTACGACTTCAACGAGGACGTGCCCGAGTGGAACGATGAGGGCACTATCTCGACCGAGGAACGAGTCCTCATCACGCAGAGCGCCAAAGAGGTGAACCAGATTATGGAGGCATACGTAGGCATCGTGCGCAGCAACGTCCGCCTGACACGGGCATGGAACCGCCTCGACATCCTCTATGAGGAGACCGAACGCCTCTTCAAGCACAGCAAGGCATCGCGCGAGCTGTGTGAACTACGCAACATGATCAATGTGGGCTACCTCATCACCCGTCAGGCGATGGAGAGGAAGGAAAGCCGGGGACTGCACTTCACGCTCGACTATCCGCATCCTGCCAACACGGAGCATTGAGCATAGCCTTCTACGGAATAGTATAAGGGCGACCCACGCGGCCGCCCTTTTATGTATCCGGACGTCGCGCATCCGTCTGAAACTGCATATTTATACAATATGACGTCCGGGCATGTCCCTGCAACGGACGCAAAAGGATGTTAATCTGTTTGGTACAAAGGAACTTGTATATAAGGGAGAAAGCTTATGCAACGGGTGTCCCTCTCTACGTAAGAGATGCACTAATGGTTGCAAAAGTATGCAATAATATCAGAAAAGCAAGTAATAAGCCTAAAGAATTTAGAGCACAATCCTGAAATTTATGAAGTATCAACCCCCTTTTCTTCTACGATTCGAAACCTAAACCACTGTTATTGTTATCAAATTCATCTCTTACGTAGAGATGCATATAGAGAGACCTTATAATATTACAGTTTCACCAAAGCAAAGGAGAGATTATATGAAGAGAAGATTCTTTCTGTGGCTCGTCTGCGTGTTCCTCAGCGTAGGCGTAGCTTTGGCTCAGACCACAGTGACGGGAACAGTGGTTTCCGCGGACGATGGTCAGCCGGTAGTGGGAGCGTCCGTATTGGTCAAAGGCACACGACTGGGTGCCGTCACCAATATCGATGGCAAGTTCACAGTGGCAAACGTGCCCCATTCAGCCAAAACCTTGTTAGTGTCCTTCATCGGCATGCAGACGCAAGAGGTCGCCATCCGTCAGGGACTCATCCGTGTGGAACTGAAGGCAGACACCAAGCAGCTTGATGAAGTGATGGTCGTCGCTTTCGGTACACAGAAGAAGTCGTCGTTCACCGGGTCGGCAGCCGTGCTCGGTTCGGAAGAACTGTCGAAGCACGTGACGACCGACGTGACCAATGCCCTCGTGGGCAGTACGCCGGGACTCCAGCTGCGCGGCGGCATGGGCACGCCGGGCGGGTCGGAAGACACCAAGCTCCAGATCCGCGGCGTCTCCTCGCTCTACTCGGAGACCAAGCCCCTCATCATCGTCGACGGGGCACCCTACAGCGCCTCGCTGAACAACATCCCGCAGGAGGACATCGAGTCGGTGACCGTCCTCAAGGATGCGGCTTCCGCTGCCCTCTACGGTGCGCGCGGTGCCTCCGGTGTCATCATCGTCACGACAAAGACCGGCAAGAACAAGGTCGCCCAAATCAATGTCGACATGAAGTGGGGTGCCAACACCCGCTCGGTGCAGGACTATGAGACCATCTCCGACCCGGGGCTCTACTACGAGACCTTCTACGGACAGTACTACGGCTACTTCACCGACCGTGGGTCTACTCCGGCAGAGGCAAACCAGAAGGCGAACAAGTACGTGCTCAACCACTTGGGCTACAACATCTACACCGTGCCCGACGGAGAGCTGCTCATCGGCGCCGACGGCAAGCTGAACCCGCACGCCACGCTGGGCCGTTCCTATCAGGCGAACGGAGAGACCTACTACCTGACGAACGACAACTGGCGCGACGCTGCCTACCACACCGCCTTCCGTCAGGAGTACAACGTCAGCGCATCGGGAGCGATGGACAAAGGCTCCTTCTATGCGAACATGAACTACCTCGACGAGGACGGCATGATCGAATTTTCGGGCTACAAGCGTCTTGCCGCCCGCTTCAAGGCGGACTACCAGGCGAAGTCGTGGCTCAAGCTCACCGCCAACGTGGGCTATACCAACTCGACCACCCGGTCGAACCCGAACCTCAGCGCCACCGCGTGGAACAACACCAACCTGATGTACTACACGTCGCTCATCGCGCCCATCTACCCCATCTACGTCCGGGTGCTCGACGCGGACGGCAATCCGCAGGTGCGCACCGACAGCCACGGCAACCCGCAGTATGACTACGGCGTGGCAGCCACCAACTATCCGGGACTGTCGCGTCCCTTCCTCTCGCCGGGAAACCCCCTGGGCGCAAACCGTTACAACGACTACAAGAAACGGCTCAACAAGCTGAACGGCACCTTCATGGCGGACGTCACCCTGACCGACTTCCTGAAGTTCAACGCGACCAGCACCCTCGACTGGAGCAACCGGAAGGACTCGGAGCTGCAGAGCGGACTCTACGGTCCCAAGGTTTCGGTCAACGGACAAATTGAGAAGAAGGCGAAGGAAATCATCGAGCAGAATCATGTGCAGACGCTCACCTACTTCGACCGCTTCGGCAAGCACAACGTGAACGCCCTGCTCGGTCACGAATACTACGACCGCAAGACCACCTGGCTCTCCGCCTACGGCATGGGACTCTTCTCCGAGGCAATCCCCGAGCTCGATGCCGCAGCCAAGAAGGCGGACGCCTCCTCCTACACGGAAGAGTACAACGTCGAAGGCTACTTCGGAAGCGTACAGTACAACTACGACGACCGTTACTTCGCCTCGGCATCTTACCGCCGCGATGCGTCCTCACGCTTTGCCAAGGACCGGCGCTGGGGCGACTTCTGGTCGGTGGGTGCAGCCTGGCTGATTAACAAGGAGGCATTCTTCCACGCCCCCTGGGTAGACGAGCTGAAGCTGAAGTTCTCCATCGGCCAGCAGGGCAACGACAACATCGGTGAAAGGACGATGGCGATGAGAGAATTTGCCTTCACCGACATGTACAACCTCGTTGCCGCCTCCGACTCACAGATGTCAGCCACGTTCTGGCGCATCGGTAATCCCGAGATTACCTGGGAGACCGCCACGAACCTCAACATCGGTCTGGAGTTCTCCCTCTTCAGCGGACGCCTGAGCGGCAGCCTCGACTACTACAACAAGACCACGACCGACCTGCTCTTCTGGCTCTCCGTCCCCGAGGCGGCTGGGTCGCGCGGCTACTACGGCAACGCCGGTGACATCCGCAACTCAGGTGTCGAGCTGAGCCTTGTCGGCTCTCCCGTCCGCACGAAGGACGTCGACTGGAGCCTGTCGTTCAATATCGCACACAACAAGGACAAGATTCTCCGCCTCCCTGCCTCGAAGACCGCGCTGACCGGCGGCTTCATCGAACAGGGCTTGTGGTATGTCGAGGGCGGTCCCATCTACAACAAGTTCCTTCCCGAGTATGCCGGAGTGAACGAGAAGGGCGAGGCGCTCTACTACGTCGACTCCCAGCTGGGTGCCGGTGTGACCAACCGTCCGGGAACCAACCGGGACGAGACGACCACCGACATCAACAGTGCCACCCGCTATGCGCAGGGACGCAGCATGCCGGTCGCTTACGGCGGATTCGGCACACAGCTCACCGCCTACGGCTTCGACCTCTCGCTCTCGTTCGACTACCAGCTCGGCGGCAAGATTTATGACTCGGCTTACCAGGAACTGATGTCGAACACCGCGTCCGCGAGCGATGCCGGGCGTGCCTTCCACAAGGACGTGCTCCGCTCCTGGACACCCGAGAACAAGACGACCGGACTGCCGCGCCTCTACTACGGCGACAAGTACACGGGAGGAGACTCCGACCGCTGGCTGACCAGCGCGCGCTACCTCAACTTCCAGTCGTTCTCCGTGGGCTACACCCTGCCGCAACGCGTTGTTGCCCGCCTGGGACTGAACAAGCTCCGCATCTACGCCACGGGCGAGAACCTCTACTTCTGGTCGGCACGCAAAGGTCTTGACCCGCGCTATGCCTACGACGAGACCGAGGCACTCACCGTCTATTCCCCCATGCGCACCATCATGGGTGGCATCCAACTGTCGTTCTAACCTTCAAACACGTACAAAGCATGAAACAGATAGCAAAGATATTCTCCATCACTGCCGCCGCAGCGGTACTCCTGTCAGGATGTATCAAGGAAATCGTTCCCCAGGGCGGAAAGGCGAGCTTCGACCAGGCGAACGAGGCGGAAGGCTCCTATGACAACTTCGTGGCCGCCATCACCAACTCGCTGGCAGGCTCTTTTGCCTACAGGCCGGCATCCCAGTGGCCCATTGATTACGGTTATCCCTCCTTCTTCCTCTCGCGCGACGTCATGGGGCAGGACATCACCCTCGAAGAGCAGGACTGGTATGTGACCCAATACGGATGCGGCACCAGCCTGGGCCCGTCGTACGCCCTGGCACAGGTGCCCTGGACCTACTACTTCATGTGGGTCAAGTCGTGCAACATCGTGCTGGAGATGGCAGGCGACGAGCCGTCCGCTGAACGCCGCTCCGGAGCCGGCATCGCCCACGCCATGCGTGCCATGTTCTACATGGACCTCGCCCGGATGTATGCGCCCAAGTCCTACGCCAAGGACCCGAACGCGCAGACAGTCCCCTGGGTCAGCAACGACACCCAGCTGTCCGAGCTGCCGACGACACCCCGTCTGACCAACGAGCAGATGTGGGGGAAAATCCTGGAAGACCTTGACAAGGCGGAGCAGTACCTCGCCGACTACAAGCGTCCCAACGTCTACACACCCGACCTCTCCGTGGTCTACGGACTGAAGGCGCGTGCCTACCTGACGATGGAGAAGTGGAAGGAGGCCGAGGACTATGCCAGGAAGGCGCAGCAGGGCTACACCGTGATGACGGAGGACGTGTTCAACTCGCACACCGACGGCTTCAACACACCCAACGGCGCATGGATGTTCGCCCTCACGTTCAAGGACAACGACGACAACATTCTCCAGAACGACGCCGACGGCTCGTGGGGCTCGCAGATGATTATCGAGGTGTCGCCGTCAGAGTGCGGCTATGCCGCCAACTACGGCCAGCCCAAGCGCATCGACCGTCACCTCTTCGAGACCATCCCTGCCACCGACTTCCGCAAGAAGGGCTTCATCGACTTCGCCATCGCCGAGAGCTTTGAGAAGGCAGCCGGCGACACCCTGGGCGCCCTCAGGAAGCTGGAAGCCTACACCGACGACCCCGAAGGCATCCTGACGACCGCCGAAGCCACCACGTCGGGCACGGTGGGCGGTCTGGAGCTGAAGTTCCGTCCGAAGGGCGGCGAGCACGCCAACCAGTACAAGGCGTTCACCGTCGCCGTCCCCCTGATGCGCGTGGAGGAGATGAAGCTCATCGAGGCTGAGGCTGCCGGCATGCAGGACGAGGCACGCGGCATCGCGCTGCTCACCGCCTTCGCCCAGACGCGCGACCCGCAGTACGTCTACGGCAAGCACAGCGCCGAGACCTACGGCAGCACGTATGCCAAGCCGTTCCAGAACGAAGTCTGGTGGCAGCGCCGCGTCGAGCTGTGGGGCGAGGGCTTCGCTTTCTATGACATCAAGCGGCTCGACAAGCAGGTCATCCGCAGCTATGCAGGCTCCAACCACATCGAGCTGTACCGCTGGAACGCCGACGTCTACAATAAGGTCGAGGGCACGAACTACCCCGACTGGATGACGCTCTGCTTCCCGCAGACGCAGACGAACTACAGTAACATCGAGCCGAACCCCATTCCGGTTGCTCCGACCGCGACTTCGCCCGAGCATAAATGGTAAAAATCGGACACTCATACGTATACATTGAAACATTCCTGAAGATCCGCTTCTGAAGCCGGCAGGTCCCATGGCGTTGGGGCTGCGCCGGCTTTTTTCGCGTCCGCCGGTCGCGGAAAACAAAAAGGGAGCGTCCCTTGTGCAGGAACGCTCCCCGAGGTGTCACCCGGTCAGACCGCCGGGCGGATGGCTCAAACTCCTTCGTCCGTGTCGCCTCCCTCACCGCTGTCGGCAGGAGACTCCGGGTCGGGCACGATGCCGCCCTTGCCGTCCTCCGTCAGCAGGCTGTCGGCCCGGCGGAAGGTGTACTCCGTCAGCATGGCGCGGGTGGCGGTGGTGCCGTTCGGATTCCGCTTGCGGGCAGGCATGAAGCGGAGCATCAGCTGCGCCTGTTCCGGCGACACGTCTTCCTCCTTCTCCACGCCCTTGCCGACGGAAGTCAGCGTCAGGTAGAACGTGCCCAGCCCGTCGAGGGTCACGCTGTGCGAGTCGCGCAGGTGGCGCGTGATGACGGTGACGAGGTTGGCGATGGTGCTCATCACGTCGCCGGGGCTGAGTGCCGACAACTCGGCAACCTCTTTTGCCAGCCCTTCGGTCTTCACGCGACCGACGGTGACCACACGCGGATGGTAAAGGCGCTTCTTGTTCTTGCTCTCGATGTTCGATTGGATGGCTTTGTAAAGTACTGTCATGGTGTTTAAGATTTAAATTAGTTAGACTTTGGTTGATTGTTGTGCGATTCCCGTTGCTTCAGCTCCCCGGGGCCGTGCCTCCGTCGTTGAATCACATTGCAAAGATAGACCGCCTTCACTCCCTGTGCAAGCAAAAACACCCGTTTGCGTTCACACTTGCGTTCACACGCATGTTGAATTGTAAAGATTTATGTATTTTCTCAATCCGCTGTAAGCCAGTTGGTTACTGCGGATGGGTCGGTACCGTCGTACGGACGCGTCGCCACGCTCGTACGGACGCGTCCGCACCACGCTGCGGACAGGTCCGTACGACGGTAGCGACCTGTCGGTAGTGCACTGTAAACAAAATTCTCAATGCCTTCTGTTGCATCTTCCGTGTCCTTGGGAAAAAGACGGAGGCACGTCCGGCAGTGCGGGAGCGTCGTCAGTTGTCGACCGCCTTTCCGTTGATGCGGAAGTTGTCGAAGTGCAGCCCCTTTGCTCCCTGGATGCTCAGCGGCTTCCGTTCCACCCCGTCGAACGAGCTGTTGGTCACGCTCACGTTCTCGATGTTCATGCGGTCGTCATAGCCCGTGATGAGTACCCCGTACTGGCTCTTGCCACTTGTCACGTGGTCGAGCATGACGTTGCGCACATAGGGCGGATAGCTGCGGTCGCAGTCCTCGCCGCTCTCGTAGAGCAGGTTGATTTTCAGCACCGCCTCGCGACACTGCCCGACGTCCACCCGGCGTACGTAGACCCCGTCGACGACACCGCCGCGGCAGTTGTTCGTCTTGATGCGGATGACGCGGTCCAGGTTCGGGCTGTCCATGCGGCAATCCTCGACATAGACGTTGCGGCATCCGCCGGAAATCTCGCTTCCGATGACCACGCCCCCGTGGCCGTCCTTCATCTCACAGCGGCGGACGATGATGTTGCTGCTGGGCGTGTCCCAGCGCCGTCCGTCCATGTTGCGCCCGCTCTTGATGGCGATGCAGTCGTCGCCCGTGTCGAAACGGCAGTCCTCGATGAGCACGTCGTTGCACGACTCGGGGTCGCAGCCGTCGCTGTTCGGTCCGTGGCTGAAGATGTCGACGCCGCGCACGGTGAGGTCCTCGCAGAAGAGCGGGTGGATGACCCAGAAGGGCGAGTTGCGCAGGCTGACGCCCTCGATGAGCACACGCGTGCAGTGGCAGAGGTTGATGAGTTGCGGACGCAGCCCGTCCTCCAGCGTCATCTGCCGCAGGGCAACGGGCGTCTGTGTCTCGCCGAAGCCCAGCAGGCGTTCGCGTCCGCCCCGGGCGGCGCTGATCATCCCTTCGCGCCAGCCGAAGCGTTCAGCGTTGCCACACATGTGCCACCAGCTGTCGTTGTCCGCCTGTCCGTCGATGGTGCCCTGTCCGGTGATGGCGAGGTTGGTCTCCCCGCGGGCATAGATGAGCGGACGCAGGTTGTAGCAGTCCACGCCCTCCCAGCGCGTGAGGACGGTGGGAGTGTAGAGCGCCTTGTCGGTCGAGAACTTCAGGCAGGCACCCTTCTCCAGGTGCAGGTCGACGTTGCTCTTGAGAGTAATGGGTCCCGTGTAGAACGTCCCCTGGGGTACGACGACGTGTCCTCCTCCGGCGAGCGAGCAGGCGAGGATGGCACGGTCGATGGCTTCGTGGCAGAGTGCGAGCGAGTCGTCCGGCCGTGCTCCGAAGTCCGTGATGAGGAAGTTGCGTTCAGGGAAGGAGGGTTGTTCGATGCCGGCTTCCACGTCGGCATAGCGTGTCCAGGGTTGGTCTTGTGCATACCCCGGGAGGGTGCATCCCACGGTGAGGAGGATGCAGCAGAGGAGTTTTTTCAGTTCCATAAGTTACTCGTGTTTGTGTGTTTCCGTCGGCTAAGTTCAGCAAGAAAATCGGGTTGTGCAAGTCTACGCCTATTATTATTAAGGCGGCTGCCTTGTAGGGGAATGTCGGGGTGACAGGGACCGCCCTTGTCGATAAACGGATGCTTGAATGTGAAAGAATGTTATAATTCACCCCTGCGATTCATGAATCCTGTCCTTTTTTGTGTTGTACGGTAAAGAAACCTGAATAAAGCCAAAGACGAATCCTCATGGAACAACGTACCGACAAACCCTTTTTCTCACCGGACGAAGCGCAATGGAGCGAAGCCGAGCGTGCCGCCTTCCGCCAGTGGCTGGAGCGCGACGGGCACGAACGTCTGTTGCGCCGGTGGGCGGACTCTGACGAACTGCAACGTGACCTCATCCGTCTGCGTTACCTCGAAGAGAGGCGCGAGGCGAATCTGAACCGCTTCCTTCGGGCGGCGGAGAAGGGCGGCCGAAGGACGAACGTGCGTCGGCGTGTGTGGGCTGCTGCCGCCTCGGTGCTGCTCGTGCTGGGCTGCGCCTGGTGGTGGATGGGGCAGGGGAGCGGTCTCGTCAGCGGATACATAGCTGCCGACTATGCTCCTGCATCGCTCACGGTGACCCCCTCGCTGGAATACAAGCTCGGCGGACGCACGGAGCATCTGGAGATTCTGGGCGTACGCATCCGCATGGAGGATGACAGGATAGCCTACACGGCGGGAGAGTCGGTCCTGAAGGATACGGTCATTGCCGACAGCCTGCTCTATCACGAGGTGGTGGTGCCCCGCGGACGCATGTGTGAAGTGGAGCTGACGGACGGCACGCGGATAAAGCTCAATGCGGCTTCACGCCTGCGCTATCCCATCGCTTTCCACCCCGACAGCACGTCGCGCACGGTCTGGCTCGACGGGGAGGCTTACTTCGACGTGCAGACCGACTCCGTCCGTCCGTTCATCGTGAAGGCATCCAACGTGGAGACACGTGTCTACGGCACGAAGTTCAATGTCAAGGCATACGCCCGCGACGCCCGGGCACGGGTGATGCTCGAAGAGGGACGGCTCGATGTCGTGGGGCGCGACGGACGGGTGCACCGCCTTGTGCCGGGTGACTATGTGGCGTATGACTATGCCGGACTCAGGGAGCACGAACGCGGGGTGGATGCCGCGGAGGTGACCTGTTGGCAGGACTACCGCTTCTTCTTCAAGAATGAGATGCTGATGTTCATAGCCGCCGACCTGGAGCGCAAGTACGACGTGAACATCTACTTTGATAATTACAAGGCGTCGACCTTCCGCTTCTATGCTCGCACGCACCGCTGCGAACACGTGGAGGAGGTGCTCGACCTGCTGCGTTACACGCAGAAGATAGACTATCGCGTCGACGGGCGCGACATCTACATCCGTTTGCATGAATAAATCCATTCATATAGAGTTGAGAACTTAAAAACAGTTAGCTTATGAAAAAACAATCATTGGTTCTCCGGAGAGAGGCGGGGAGGCTCCGCCTGTGGCGCCCCCTCGGTGTGGGGTTGTTGTTCCTCTGTCTCTGTCCGGCTGTCTACGGCGGGACGCTCGACCGTAAGGTGACGGTCCGTCTGAAGAAGGTCTCCCTGCAGGAAGCCATCGCGGCAATCATGCAGCAGAGCGATTACGGCATCTCGTACAATGTCGACGAGATTTCGGACATCGACGGTGTGTCGCTCACCGTGCGCGACGTCTCGCTGGAAGAGGCGCTGCGGAAGTGTCTGGAGCCGTATGGGTTCACGTTTACCGTCCACGGACAGACCGTCGTCATCCAGTCCCTCCCGCAGCAGGAACGCCGCGTGACGGGTACGGTGGTTGATGCGTCCGGAGAGCCGCTTGCGGGCGTGAGCATCCTCGTCCGGGCAGGCAGCAAGAAGGAGGCGGCACGCGGCATCACTGACATCGATGGCCGGTTTAACTTGCGCGTGTCGGGCAGCGGGAAGATCAGCCTGACGGTACGCTTCATCGGATTCGAGGAGCAGACGGTCGACGACACGGGGAAGCCCCTGCGCATCGTGCTTCAGGAGGACACCCAGAAGCTGAACGAGATCGTGAAGATAGGTTATTACGACCAGAGCCGTGGTAACCTGACGGGCTCCGTCACCTCGGTGATGATGGACGACATCCTGGAGCCGAACATGACCACCATTGACCAGGCATTGGAAGGGCGTATCCCCGACCTCATGTTCACCCAGAACTCGGGTGAGGTGGGAGCGACCGCCCGTCTGCGTGTGCGTGGAACATCGACCCTTGTGGGCAACCGCGAGCCGTTGTGGGTGCTCGACGGATTTGTCCTTCAGGACCCGGTCGACGTGAGCACCGAGCAGCTCAATGACCCGGACTACATCAACTATGTGGGCAATGCCATCGCGGGCATCAACCCGCAGGACATCGAGCGTATCGACGTCCTGAAGGATGCGTCCGCCACGGCGCTCTATGGTACACGTGCGTCGAACGGCGTCATCGTCGTCACCACGAAGAAGGGTCGCCCCGGACCGCCCACAATCACTTATGCCAACAACACCAAGCTGACCCGTCGTCCGCGCTACTCGGACAGCAACATCAACCTGATGAACTCGCAGGAGCGCATGCAGTTCGGCAAGGACCTGACAGACCTGCACTACGTCTTCCCCTCGGGCATGCCGATGGTGGGATACGAAGGCGCCTACTACCGCTACCAGACGGGGCAGCTTTCCTACGATGAGTTCCTCGCCGAGTGCTCCCGCTATGAGACGACGAACACGGACTGGTTCAAGCTGCTCACCCAGGATGCCTGGACGCAGCAACACACCCTGAGCATCTCGGGCGGTAGCGAGTCGACACGCTACTATGCGTCGTTGGGCTACACGAGCGAGACCGGTGTCATCAAGACGGAGTTTGTCGACCGCTATACGGCCTCGATGAACGTCATGACGAACATTACCCGCAACCTGATGGCGAACATTCGCCTCAACGGTAACATCCAGAAGAAGAACCACCTTCCGTCGGCTGTCTCCGTGCTGGACTACGCCTACAACACCACCCGCGCCCTGCCGGCATACAACGACGACGGCTCGCTCTACTACTACCAGACGCACGGTTACTCGGTGGGCGATTCGCAGAAGACTTATAACCAGTACAACTACAACATCATCAACGAGATGAACAACACCTCGGACGACTACTCGGGCAACACCTTCATGGCAAGTGCCGACCTGACGTACAAGGTGAAGGACCTCCTCGACTTGACTGCCGCCGCCTCCTACTCGCGCAGCTCGACCCTCCAGACCACTTGGTTCGGTGAGAAGACCAACTACGTCGCCATCCTGAAGAACGGGGAGGCGGACGAGATGCCCATCCCAGGCGAGACCGGCGTCTGCGAGCTGCCTTACGGCGGCGTCTACAATACGACGAACACCATCAACGAGAGCTTCACGGGCCGTCTGCAGGCGAACCTCCACTGGTCGTTCGGTAGCGACAGCCAGCACCTCCTGACCTCCACGGCGGGTTACGAGGTTAACATGGTCCGTACCGACGGTATCTCCGACCAGACCCGCGGTTACTACAAGGACCGCGGCATGAAGTATGTCACGATGGACAGCGAGTCGCTCGATGACTTCCCCTACTACAAGAACTGGCTGGCCGCCGGTCACCGCTCGCTCACTGCCGGAAAGACCAATCAGTTGAGCGGTTACCTCACCGCCGCCTATTCGTATGCCGACTACTTCACGGTCAGCCTGAGCGGACGTTTCGACGCCTCGAACAAGTTCGGCAGCCGGAGCAACGAGAAGTTCCTCCCCGTGTGGTCCGTGTCGGGACGGTGGAACATCAAGGAGACGCTCTTTCCCAAGGCCGACCGGCTGGGCGAACTGAGCATGCGTCTCTCCTACGGAAAGACCGGTAACATGCTCGATGGCGAGACGCCCAACCTGCTCATCCAGCAAGGCACGATGGACGCGTTCTACGGCGAGAACGTCTCGACCGTAGCCAGCCTCCCTAACCCGAACCTGCGCTGGGAGCAGACCGACCAGTATAATGTGGGCGTGGACTTGAACCTCTTTGACGGGCGTCTGCTCCTTTCTTCCGACTTTTGGTACAAGTATACCACCGATGCCTTCGCCAGCGTCAACGTGGCGCTCGTCAACGGTGTGTCAAGCTACCGGATGAACAACGGCGACATCAAGAACAAGGGCTTCTCCTTCTCCCTCTCGGGTTATCCCATACGCACACGAGACTGGAAGCTCTATCTCTCGACGAATTACTCCTATGCCAGCAACACGGTGCAAACCAACACCAGTGAGACGTACACCCTGGAGAACTATCTCAACGGTACGGCCATCATGGACGGCAGACCCATCGGTACCTTCTACTCCTACGAGTACCTCGGGCTGAACCCCAACAACGGTGTGCCCATGTTCGACGACTACGAAGATCGTCAGCACCTGCTCGCCGGCAAGACGCTCGCCGAGGTTGTGCCCATGGTGATGGTGGAGAGCGGCAACCGTGACCCGGACTTCACCGGCTCGCTCTATGCCACCCTGACGTGGAAGCAACTCTCGCTGAACACGAACTTCAACTACCGCATCGGCTCGAAGATGCGCCTGTTCAAGCTCTACAGTCCGGTCATCCGCGGCGTGTCGTCCGACAAGAACGTGCGCAAGGAGTTCATCAACCGCTGGCAGAAGCCGGGCGATGAGAAGTACACCGACATCCCCGCCCTCATCAGTCCGGGTGACCCGTCCTATACTGCTTATTTCTCACACTGGTCAAGCGGCGTGTCGGCTTCGCAGAGCAAGGTGCCGACGTTCGCCTACAGTCTGTGGGACATGTACGACTACTCCAACCTGCGTGTCGTGCCGGGAGACTACCTGCGTCTGAGCAACCTGACGCTCTCGTACAACTTCACGCCCCAGCAGCTGACGGGCACGTTCCTGAAGTCGCTCCGTCTAAGCTTCAACGTGACGAACGTGTTCACCATCGCGTCGAGCAAGCTCGATGGACAGGACCCCACGCAAACGAGCTTTGAGGGCGTCAACCTTTCCGTCCGTCCCGCTTACACCTTTGGACTGAATGTTTCATTTTAAACGATTCGACAATGAAGAAACTATACCAATTCATACCGGGTGTGCTGCTGGCACTGGGCAGCACCTCGTGCAGCGACTTCCTCGAAGCCTACTCACAAGACATGGTCATACCCAGCACGGTGACCGACCTCGACGAGGTGCTCCTGGGCAGTGTGTACATACCGAGCCAGGAAATCGGTGTCGGACCGTCGGGCATGCGTTCCTGCGGCTTCTTCAACATCCTCGACGATGACGTGAACACCGGCCTGGGCGATCCCAACGGAGACAACACGTCCAATGTCAACGGATGGCGCAACTGCCTCTCCTCCATTTACGGTTACTTTGCTTGGCAGCTGGACGTCGGCACGAACTATAACAGTACGAGCGTGGCATCCGACGTGGCTACGTGGAGCGACCTCTATGCGCGCATCAACTACGTGAACGTCATCCTCGACGAAATCACCCAGCTCCCCCATGAGACGGAGGACGACCAGGCGGCATACCTGCGGGTACAGGGCGAGGCACACTTCCTGCGCGGATGGTTCTACTTCGTCCTCGCCAATCTCTACGGCGACGCCTATGCGCCTGCCACTGCCGCCGAGAAGCTCTGCGTGCCCCTGAAGCTTACCCCGTACGTGGAGCACGACAAGGACAAGCCTACCCAGTTTCAGCGCGCCACGGTGAAGGAGGTCTATGACCAGATTGTCGCCGACCTGCTGATTGCCGAGGACTACCTGACCCAGAGCCCGCAGAAGGCCGACCACCGCCTCTACCGTGCGTCGTTGGACGCCGTCGAGCTGTTGCTGAGCCGCGTCTACCTCTACATGCAGGACTACGCCCAGGCAGAGCTGAAGGCAGAGGCTGTGATGGAGAGCGACTATGTCCGCCTCGCGCCGTTGTCGGCGCTGAGCAGCACGGCGCCCTTCCTGACCAA
Organism: Bacteroides sp. Marseille-P3684; assembly: GCF_900291465.1. Taxonomy (GTDB): domain Bacteria; phylum Bacteroidota; class Bacteroidia; order Bacteroidales; family Bacteroidaceae; genus Phocaeicola_A. The sequence goes on along the minus strand of NZ_LT985808.1, from coordinate 433,032 downwards.
CACGAACCCCGAACTGATATTCTCGCAGGGCTCCAACAACCTCGCCCCGACGGGCATATTCACCGGGATGGCGGGAGACTTCTGCGTCACCCGCGAGCTGCGCGACCTCTATGATGAGAACGACCGCCGGGGCGACTGCTTCTTCGGCATCTCGTCGAACGACAGCATTTCGCTGGCTTACAAGTACCAGCGAGGCACCCTGCGTTCGCGCGTGTCGGACGTGTTTACCCTCCGTATGGCGGAAGCGTACCTCAACAAGGCGGAAGCCTGCGCCATGAGCGGCAAGGATGCCGAGGCGCTGGAGGCACTCAACGCACTCCGTGCCAACCGCATCGACGGCTATGCCGACGTCTCCTGTTCGGGCGAGGAGCTGGTGAACGAGATACGCACCGAGCGCCGCAAGGAGCTTTGCTTCGAGGGACACCGGTGGTTCGACCTGCGCCGCTACGCCGTGTGTGAGAAGTATCCCTACAAGCGGTCGATTCTCCACGTGTTCAATGCCATCGGCGACAACACGCCCTACCTCTATACGGAGTACTTCCGGCTGTTGCCCGACGACCCTGCCTACACCTTCTCCCTGCCGACGAGCGTCCTGGAGTTTGACAAGGTGCCGATGGAGAACAATCCGCGGGAGGACCGTCCGCCGCTCGACAGCTCGTCCACCCCTACCGAATAACCCCCAACCAACATTAGCGTGAGACTTATGAAACACTTGACCCTTATATTACTGGCTGCCGCCACGCTGCTGACGGCCGCTTGCGATGACAGCGAGAAGCTGGAGAACCGCATCGACTTCTCCTCTCCTTATGCCATCGAGGACAGCGACGACCCCATCCAGCACCGTCGCTACGAGTTGTTCCGCGACTACGGCGTGTCGGTCTTCTTCAACGACACGGTGTCCAGCTCCTATGTGGGCGATGACTTTGCGGGCGACCCCATTTACCGTTACGAGACAATCGACCTTAACTGGGAGTTCTCCTCCCAGTCCTACGGCTCCATCAAGTACGAGTTCGACTACCTGACGACCCCCGAGGAGCAGAACCGTGCCCTGGACTTCGTCGACCAGTTCTTGAGCAAGGCGACCGGCGCGATGCGTCCCTTCTGCATGTTCCTCACCAGTCAGGTGACCGTGTGGAACCTCTCGCAGGAGACCTACGAAAGGCCCGACTACCTGACGAACTTCCGTACGCTGGTCGTGGCAGGAGTCGAGGACTATGCTGCCGAACAGATGGACTCGCTCAGCACGACCATCCTGCGCAGCATGGTGAAGAGCCGTGTGCAGCAGGATGCCAACCTCGTGGCACGCTTCGGCTCCGTCTCCAGTACCGAGAACTACTATGGCCGTCCGTGGGTGACCAACGGAGCGAACGACGGACTGGGCTGCACCTGCCGCTGGCTCACCGCCTACGACGGGTACTACCAGCTCGACGTGAACAACTGCTTCACCCAGACGACCATCGACCGCATCATGTCCATAGGCATCTTCGCTACGATGGAAGCCTACGAGGAGGTGCGTGCCGAGCTGATTGCCGACATCGGACGATTCGGCTTCATCAGCGGCTACTCGCGTTCGTCGAAGACACAGTCGCCCGAGGATGTCTCCACTGACCTGGGCTACTACATTGACACCTTGCTCGCCATCGGCAAGGAGGAGTTCGTCAACCGTTACGGGGGCAGCGAACTGGTGATGGAGAAGTACAACATGCTGGTCGAATACATCGAGGGCGAGCTGGGTGTCGCCATCTGATGGCTGATGTGTAACCAAACAAGTAAAGGATTAGGATTATGATGAAACTACATAAACTGGCAGGCCTGTTGCTCCTTGTCGTGTGCGCGGCCTGCAGCGAGGACACAGTAACGGCGGACCCCATCGACCTGTCGCAGGTCGGGGCTGCCGACGACTTCACCGACGCCCGCGACGGACATGTCTACAAGTGCGTCCGCATTGGCGACCAGATATGGATGGCAGAGAACCTTGCCTACTTCCTCCCCATGGGTGCCGAGGACGGATGCTACACCTACGGGCAGGACATCTATGACGGGGCTTCCGCCGATCTGCCCGGCAACATCTGGGGCGAAGTGGCGCGGAAGCTGCTCGCCGACTGGACCGACCGGCTCGACGAGTCCGCCCGGTCGACCATCGACATGTACATCGGCTACGTCGAAATCGGTCTTCCCGAGAGCATTGCCGTGAACGGCATCCGGAACGCGAGTGCCGAGTTCTATGCCGAGCTGGAAGTGAAGCTGGCACAGGAGCGTCCCCGGCAGGCGATGCTGGCTGCCGAGGAGGAGAACGGAGGCTACTCCGAACGCTACGGCTTCCTCTACTCCCTCGACGGCGCACGGGCTGCCGTGCCTGAAGGCTGGCGTCTGCCGACCGACGAAGACTGGCTGAAGCTGGAGGCCGTGCTGGGCATGGCGGAAGGCGAGCGCGAGAAGATGAACGCATGGCGCGGGACGTCCGCCGGAGACTATCTCAAGGCGGGCGGGGAGAGCGGCTTCGAAGCCCTCTTTGCCGGATGCGACGCCTACGAGTCGTCGGCGAACACGATGGACTACATCAACGAGTCACGGTGCGGATATTTCTGGTGCGACGAGGAGCGCATGGTCGAGGGCCTGAACGGCTCGAGTGCCGCCCTGGTCTCAGAGGGAGTCATCCGCATGGTGGCCATCTACTCGTCAGGCATCTGGCGCGGAACGACACGGCTGGACAATGTCTTCCGCCCCGTGCTGTACAGTGTGCGCTGCGTGAAGGATGCCCGCTGAGGCTCCTGCCGCACACCGATGCTTATTCCGACATAAAAACTGCTTAACAAATCTTTTAAAGAAAGGAAACCTTCGTATGAAAACATTGAAACGAATCGCCGGATGCCTGCTCCTGCTCTGCCTGGGGATGGCTGCCGGACACGCACAGACGGGCAAGAGCGTCTATGGCGACCAGGTGAAAGCCGATGTGAAGATGAACTATGTTTACGACTTCGACGAGGCGCTCCGCCTGGCGCGCGAGCAGAACAAGCCGGTCTTCTTCAACTGCTTTGTCGACTGGGCAGTGCCCTGCCACGGCATGAACAAGTATGTCTTTAGTGACCAGGCGTTCTGCGACTTCATGAACAAGACTTTCGTCAATCTCTGGATGGACATGACCACGGCCAAGGGCAACGAACTCGCCCTCAAGTACCGGGTACGGACCTATGCCCACTACCTCGTGCTCGATGCCGACGGCAACGTCATCCACCGCATCGTCGGCGGCTCGAAACTCCCCGACTTCCGCAACCAGGTGGAGATGGCACTGTCCGACAGCACTTCGTTGAGCGGGACGGCACGCCGCTATGCCGCCGGCGACCACTCGCGCAGCAGCCTCTACCACTACGTGAAGGCACTCCGCCTGGCGGACGAGGATTCGCTCTTCACGGTCGTCGGTCAGGAGTACCTGAAGCTGCTCCGGCCCGCCGACCTGGCGAAGAAGGACAACTGGATGCTGGCACGCCTTGCCATCCCCGACCGCAACTGTGACAACTACCGTTACCTCGTCGCCCACAAGCAGCTCTTTGACGACAGCATCGGTGCCCGCACCATCGACAACTTCCTGGAGTCGCTCGTCTGCCGCGAGGTCATGCAGTACGCCATGGGCAGTGTCACCTTCGACGAGGCGGGACTCGACTCCCTCCGTCGGGTGATGGACGAGGCGCAACTGTCCGACACCTGTGTCAGCCGGACGTTCTACGACATTGCCAAGCTGCGCGGGGCAAAGGATTACCGGGGCTTGCTGGACTACCTGCAGACCTACGGACACCGCCTGCTCATTTACCGCGCCAACCTGGAGCTGAGCCTCGACTTCTCCGACATGAACGCGGAGGACAAGGCGTCACTGGTCGCCTACCTGAAGGAGGCAGCGGTGCGCGAAGGCAATACGTCAGCGGGCAAGAGCCTCGCCTCGTTTGCTACCCTGCTGGAGAAGGGGGAGGGCATCGACTTTGACCACGGACCCTTCAGCGAAGTTCTGGCACGCGCCAAGCGCGAGGGAAAACTGGTGTTCATGGATTGCTTCACGTCCTGGTGCGGACCGTGCCGCATGATGGCGAGCGTGGTCTTCCCGCGCAAGGATGTGGGCGATGCGTTCAACCCCCGCTTCGTCTCCTTCAAGTGTGACATGGAGAAGGGCGAGGGCATCGAGCTGGCAAAGAAGTACGGCGTGAAGGTCTACCCCACGCTGCTCGTCCTCGATGCCGACGGCAACCTGCTCCACACCCTCACCGGCGCCCGCTCGCCACAGGAGCTCATCCGGATGGCGGAACAGGTGACGGCAGAGAAGTAAACTGAAAACATCGCCTTGCAGCGTGTGTCCCCCGGAGGGACCCTGCAAGGCGATGTTTCTGTTTCCGCTCCACGGACGGACGTCCGCCTAGACGAAGAGCAGGAGGTAGAGCGTGAAGTTCTTCTTCAGTGCCTTGATGGCGAGGTAGACGTGCGTCTTGACGGTGTTGACCGAGAGCCCCATCTCCGCCGCCACCTCGTCGTAGTGCTTGTTCTCGTAGTAGATTTTGCGGAGGACCTCGTTGCAGCGCGGCGGCAGCTCGCTGACGGCATCGTGTATCTCCTGCAGGCGTTCGAAGTAGGTCAGGGTCTCCTCGATACCGGGGTCTGCGGACGCGGCAGCCTGCGCCTCGGCCAGCTCCACATGCTCGTGCCGGTCGCGCAGGTAGTTGCGTGCGGCGTTGCGGGCGCAGACAAAGAGGTAGGCAGGCGGACTGTCGAGCAACTGCCCCTTCTCCAACAGCCGTACGAACATGTCCTGCACGAGGTCTTCGGCAGTGGGGATGGAGTGTGTATATTGGTTGACAAACAGCACCAGGTGGTTGAAGTGCCGGTTGAAGAGTTCGACGGCTTTTTCTCTGTCAGCGGGAGATAACATGGGGTAAACGGAAATGATACAAATGTTTACAATTGAGTTCCCAAAAGTACGAATTTATTCCATTCTTCCCAAAAACGTCGCGACAAATAGAAATTTGTCTATTTTTATTGAAAAACGTAACTGCTTGTCCGTCAGCACTATGCTGCGAATGGGTCCGTACCGTCGTACGGACGCGTCGCCACGCTCGTACGGACGCGTCCGCACCGCGCTACGGACACGTCCGTACGACGGTAGCGACCTATCGGTAGGGTGTTGTAAACAAAATTCGCAATCCCTCTCCCGGCATAGGGGGTGCCCCGCCGACGGACACGTCCCGCCGGACGGCACGTGGGGCATAAGGATGGCGTCGGGTGAAAAAAACAGCCCCGGTCCATCCGTCCGTCCGCCAGAAAGCAGTACCTTTACACCGGCAACAGACGCAAGCTCTGTATGCAGTAGAAACCTGTAATCGCTCACAGCTATGAAAAAACATCCTGACTTGCGGCGAGGCATCCGTTTCCTTGCCGCCTTCTCCCTGATGGGCTGCCTGCTTCTCCCGGCAACGGCACAACGCCAACGGACGCCCAATCCGCTCCGCCGCACCGATGCGGCTTTCTTCCGGACCGACACCGCCCGTCTCATCGGCGAGCAGGTCCTGCTCTTCCAACGTGTCACGGGCGGCTGGCCCAAGAACATCGACATGGCACGCCGTCTGACCGACGAAGAACGCGCCCGGGTGGAGGCTGACCGCAGTCGGCGCGACGACTCCACCATCGACAACAACGCCACGACGACCCAGATGGACTTCCTTGCCCGGCTTTACCGGCAGACGGGCGACACCCGTTGCCGCGACGCATTCCGCCGGGGCGTCGGCTACCTGCTCTCCGGGCAGTATCCCGGTGGCGGATGGCCGCAGTTCTGGCCCCTGACGCGCGGCTACCAGTTCCACATCACCTACAACGACGATGCCATCGTCAACCTGCTCACACTCTGGCAACACATCCTCCGTGCCGACGCGCCCTATGACGGCGACCTCGTCGACGGGTCCCTGCGGGCGCGCATCGACTCGTCGTTCCACCGCGGCATCGGCTGCATCCTGGACACACAGATTCGGACCGCTGACGGACGTCTCACCGTCTGGTGCCAGCAGCACGACGAGAAGACCCTGCTGCCCACCTCCGCACGCGCCTTTGAGCTGCCCTCCTACTGCTCGCAGGAGAGTGCCGCCATCGTCCGCCTGCTCATGTCCTTGCCCGACCCCGACGAACGGGTGAAGCGTGCCGTCCATGCCGCCATGCGGTGGTTCGACACCTACAAGCTGACGGGGCTGCGCATCGAGCGCCGCTGGGACGGGACTCGCTGGGGAGGCACCCGTCTGCTGGCCGACAGCACCGCCGGTCCGCTCTGGGCACGCTTCTATGACCTCGAACGCTGCGAACCCTTCGTGTGCGACCGCGACGGCATCCCCCGCCGTCACCTCGAAGAGCTGGGCGAGGAGCGGCGCAACGGCTACAGCTGGTACAACGACCGTCCGTCGGAGCTCTATCCGCTCTACGATGCCTGGGCGGACCGCCACGACCCGGCACACAAGGTGCCCGTCAGCCTGACCACCCCGGGAGCGAACGTGAACGGCACCATCGAGCTGTACCGTCGTCCCGAGCCGGACCTCCGGGCGTTTGATGCCGTCGTCCGTCCGGGAGAGAGCATCCAGGCAGCCATCGAGCAGGCACCCGCACATCCCGACCGCCCCTACAAGATACTGCTGACGAAGGGGACGTACCGGCAGAAGGTCATCATCGACCGTCCGAACATCGTCCTCGTCGGTGAGGACCGCGACAGCACCCGCATCATCCTAGCCGAGACGGCGAAGACGCGCACCGTCACCGAGTATCACGGGAAGCCCGTCGGCAACGGGGTCATCGTCCTCCAGGAGGGGGCGGACGACTGTGTCATCAGCGGACTGACGGTCTACAACAACTACGGGACGACCGTGGAGCGCACCACGACCCATCAGATGGCCATCTTCGGACGCGCCACGCGCACCATCGTCATCAACTGCAATGTCTGGGCGGACGGCAACGACGCCCTTTCGCTCTGGGCGCGGGGAGGCGAGGGGATGTACTACCACGCCGACCTCTACCTGCGCTGCCCCGGGGTCGACTTCCTCTGTCCGCGCGGCTGGTGCTACGCCACGCGCTGCCGGTTCGTGGGCGACAGCCGCGCCATGATTTGGCACGACGGACGCGGCGACCGCAGCAAGAAGCTGGTCATCACGAACTCCACCTTCGACGCCCTCTCGCCCACGCCGTTGGGGCGCTATCACCACGACGCACAGTTCGTCCTCGTCAACTGCCGCCTGACGAAGAACGTGCTGGACAGCAACATCGGCTATGCCTATACCGACAAGGTGCTCGACCCCTGCCCCTGGGGACAGCGCACCTACTATGCCAACTGTACCCGTGAGGGCGGGCAGAGCGGCTGGCTCGACGACAACCTCGACAAGGCACCGGGCGCCCCTGCCTTCTATGGCATCACGGCACAATGGACCTTTGGCGGACGCTGGGACCCCGAACGCCGCATCCGTGAGTTGTGGGACGTGCTCGCGTACTCCATCTACTGACGGTACGTACGTCGCAGCCCATTTTCTGTCAAATATTCTCCTTTCTGCAATCGTATTGTAACATAAGTTTCGTTTCTTTGCTCCACACAAACCAATCACTTATGGCACAGAAGAAGAAAGGCTCTCCCTACCTGGAGAGAGACATCAGCTGGATGTATTTCAACGAACGAATCTTGCAGGAAGCCACCCGTCCCCATGTCCCACTGTTGGAGCGGCTCTCGTTCCTGGGCATCTACTCGAACAACCTCGACGAGTTCTTCCGAGTACGCATGGCGAGCCAGAGCCGCATCGCCGAGTGCGCTGACCGTGCAGCCGTCCGTGAGAGCGAACATGCAAAGAAGATTATCAAGCAGATAGGCAAGCTCAACGCCCATTATGCCAAGGCCTATGCCCAGGCGGTGGAGCAGGTCACCGAGGAGCTGAGGCGCGAGAACATCTGTCTCGTCGACGACACCGAGGTGACGCCCGGACAGCTGGACTTCATCCGCAGCTATTTCCGCGAACGGCTCAGCGGCTTCATCGTGCCCGTGTGGTTCTCCGCCATCAAGTGGCTCGACTATGAGAACGACGAGAACATCTATCTCGCCGTGAAGGTCTCGCGCACGGAACCGAAGCCCGTTGCCGACTATGCCTTCCTGGAGGTCCCCGTGGGTCCCTGCGGGCGCTTCGTCCGCCTGCCCGACCATGAGGGGCGCAGCTACCTGATGTATCTCGACGATGTGGTGCGCTGCTGCCTGCCGCTCGTCTTTGAGGGACTGGGCTTCACCTCCTTCGAGGCGTACACGTTCAAGTTCACCCGCGATGCCGAGATGGAGATAGACAACGACCTGCGCACGGGCATCCTCCAGAAGATTTCAAAGGGCGTGAAGAGCCGCAAGCGCGGCGAGCCCCTCCGCGTCCTCTACGACGCACGCATCCCGAAGGACCTGCTCAAGCGCGTCCTCCGCAAGCTCGACCTGGACAGCCTGGACACCGTGCTGGCAAGCGGACGCTACCAGAACCACAAGGACTTCATGCGCTTCCCCGACTGCGGCCGTGCCGACCTGCGCTACCCTACATGGACCCCCATCCTGAAGCGGGAACTGGACGGTCCTGCGAGCCTGCTCGACCGCATCCGGCAGAAGGACCGCTTCATCCACGTCCCCTATCACAACTTCGACTCCTTCATCCGCATCCTTCAGGAGGCAGCCGTGAGCAAGGAGGTGGAGAGCATCAAGATTACGCTTTATCGCCTGGCACGAGAGTCGAAGGTGGTGCGCGCCCTCATCGGGGCAGCCCGTAACGGCAAGAAGGTGACCGTGGTCATCGAGTTGCTGGCACGTTTCGACGAGGCTTCGAACATCAACTGGTCGAAGCGCATGCAGGAGGCGGGCATCAAGGTCATCTTCGGCGTGGAAGGACTGAAGGTGCACTCGAAGATTGTCCACATCGGGATGAAGCACGGGGCGGACATCGCCTGCATCAGTACGGGCAACTTCCATGAAGGCAACGCACGTACATACACCGACTGCATGCTCATGACGGCATCGCGCCGCCTGGTGAAGGATGTCGACAGTGTCTTCGGCTTCATCGAGCGTCCCTACACGCCCGTACGTTTCAAGGAGCTGCTCGTGTCGCCCAACGAGATGAAGAACCGCTTCGTCGCGCTCATAAACAACGAAATCAAGAACCGGAAGAGCGGCAAGCCCGCCTACATAAAGATAAAGATTAACCACATTACCGACCCCGTCATGGTGGAGAAGCTCTACGAGGCGTCGTGCGCAGGGGTTGACATCGACCTGCTCGTACGTGGCAACTGTTCTCTTGTGCCGGGCATTCCCGGGGTAAGCGACCACATCCGCATCGCGGGCATCATTGACCGCTATCTGGAGCATTCGCGCATCTTCGTGTTTGCTGCCGGGGGCGAGGAACGGGTGTTTATCGGGTCCGCTGACTGGATGCCGCGCAACCTCGACAACCGTGTGGAGGTGGTCACACCGGTCTATGACCCGGAGGTGAAGGAAGAGATGAAACGCATCGTCGACTTCGGGTTGCGCGACACGCTCCAGGCGCGCATCGTCGACGGCGAAGGGAAGAACCTGTTCAAGCAGCCTGACGAGGGCGGACAACCCTTCCGCTCGCAGGAAGCCTTGTATGAATATTACCTGAACGAAGAACAAGCAACAGAAGAATGAAGCATACGATAACCTCTGAGACAGTCCCCGCCTGCGGGACCAACTACGCGGCAATCGACATCGGTTCGAATGCCGTGCGACTGCTCATCAAGCATGTGGAGGAGGGGCCAGATGCCCCCGAGATGAGCAAGGAACTCATGGTGCGCGTACCGCTCCGCCTGGGCTTCGACGTGTTTGCCCGCGGAGTCATTTCCGAGCGGAAGGAGAAGGACATGGTGCGCGTGATGAAGGCGTTCCGTCAGCTGATGAAAGTCTATGATGTGGAGGAATACCGTGCCTGCGCCACATCCGCCATGCGTGACGCCAGAAACGGCTCGTCCATCATCCGGCGCATTGCCAGGAAGACGGGCATCCGCGTGGAAATCATCGACGGACAGGAGGAAGCACGCATCATCTACAACAACCACCTGACCTACATGGGCGACCGCAAGGGCAACTATATGTATGTAGACGTAGGCGGCGGCAGCACCGAGATCAACCTCCTCTCCGAGGGCCAGCTGGTGTGCAGCCGTTCCTACAACATCGGTACCGTACGCATCCTCAATGAGGCGGTGGCGGAGAGCGAATGGACCCGCCTGAAGACCGACCTCGCCGCCCTGGCACAGTCGTACAGCGATATCAACATTGTCGGCTCGGGCGGGAACATCAACAAGCTCTACCGGCTGGCAGAGAAGAAGGACAAGCGCGTGCAACGCATGTCGGTCGTCACGCTTCAGGCACTCCACGAGGCGCTCCGTGCCCTCCCGGTGGAGGAACGCATGGCGAAGTACGCTCTCAAGCCCGACCGCGCCGATGTCATCGTGCCGGCAGGCAACATCTTCCTGCTCATTGCCGGCATCGTCTCGGCGGCGTACATCTATGTCCCCGTCATCGGACTGTCGGACGGCATCATCGACGAAATCTACGAGAACCACAAGCTGGAGCGTGAGCGTGCGCTGATGCAGGCGCGTCCGTAGCGCTCCCGTTCCCTTTCTCCATTGAGCTGACGGGCGGACCGGTGGAAGCATCTTCCTTCTCCGGCCCGCCCGTCAGTCTGTCATTTCACTTCGAAGCGTCCCTGCAGACGGATGTCGTCACTGCCTCCACCCACGCGGACGGTGAAGAAGCCCGGTTCGACCGTCCACTGCCCCGAGTGGTCGAGCAGCACCATGTTCCGCTGACGGATGGTGAACTTCACTTCCTTGGTCTGTCCGGGATTGACGTTCGTGCGTTTGCACGCCTCCAGCTTGGGACATTGCAGCGGGACGGAACTCTCCTCATCCTCCAGGTAGACCTGCACGACCTCGGCTCCGGGACGTGTACCGGTATTGGTCACGTTGAAGCGGACGGTCACACTGCCGTCCGGACCGATGGAGGCAGGCTCGATGCGCAGTCCGGTGTAGCGGAAGTCGGCATAGCTCAGTCCGTGTCCGAAGGCGAAGTCGGGGAAGGCGACCGTCAGCTTGCCACCCGGGTTGTAAGCTCCCGTGAGTACGTCGGCGATGGCCTGCATGCCTTCGCGTCCCGGATGCCAGGCTTCGAGGATGGCACTGGCGTCGAGCGCCTTGCCCAAGGCAATCGGACGGCTGTTGAGCAGCACCACGACGACAGGTTTCCCCGTCAGCAGCAGACTGCCCATGCGTCCGCTGTCGATGTCGTCGTCCTCAAAGACAATAATCAGGTCTGCCGTCCGCGTGTCCGTACTGACGGCACAGGGCAGTCCCTGTTGCAGGACGGGCATCATGTCCGCCACCAGTCCGTCGTCGCCCGTGACCCCCACACACTTCACCCACGCCGTGTCGAGCGGCAGGATGTTTCCTGCATTTTTCAGCAGCGTGAGCGATTCATGCGCCACCTGCAAGGCGGTCTTGCGGAATTCGTCGGAGCAGGGTCCCAGGTCTTTGCCGTCCGTGTCCGAAGCCGCTATCTGTGCCGGTGTGGCGATGCCGGCGGCATGTGCTTCGTCGAGCACCCGTTGCCAGGGGCGCACGTAGGATGCTTTCTTCTCTTTCTCTTCGATGCGGATGAACGCCTTCAGTTGTCCGTCGGTCTGTAGCCCCTTGGTCATCTCCACGCCTGTTTCGGCAGTGAGATAGGGACTTTCGCCGTAGGTGTTGAGCAGGGGTGTGTCCGACGAGGGTCCCACGAGGGTCAGGTCGGGCAGTGCCACTTCGCGGACCCCTTCAGCAGCCAGTTGCTTGCCGACGACCAGTCCCGCCTTCTTGGTCAGGCTCCGGTTCCAGGTATGTGCCACGTTGAGGGCGGAAGGGAAGGGTGAACGGAAGGGTGCAGACTCCTGTGCCTGCACGGGGGCGAGTCCTGCCAGCAACGACAGGAAGCCGAGGGTGATCAGTTTGTGTTTCATAGACTAAAAAGGAAAAGTGGAGACGGCGTCACGCCGCCTCCGGTTAAACGGTGCTGCAAAGTACGTAAATAAATTGACAATTGCCAACGGGCAGCCGGCAATTACCCGGCGATGTGGCAGTGTTCCTGCCCCGGTCAATTCCTGGTCGGCGTCCATCCGTCCAGCACGTAGGCGGGTGTGCGGTAGTTCTTGATGAGCTCGGCATCCTTCACGGCATCCAGCTGACGCGAGTAGCGGTGGCGGCGTGAGGTATCCACCGGACGTCCGGTCTCCAGGTCGCGTGTGTTGTACTCCAGCATGCGTGCCGTCGGTTCACCGATGGACGACCAGCCCTCCGGACGGATGTTCTTCACCCGGCAGTCGATGAGCACTACCTCGGCATCCGGGTAGGCAGTGCCGTGGTTGGACTTGGTGCGGCCATAGTCCGCCAGACGTCCGTTGTTCGTCGAGAACGTGCACTCCACGAAGATGTCGCCGTGATGTCCCTTGGTGTTGCGCACCCAAGTGAAGGGTCCGCCATCGTTGCGGAAGTTGCTGCGGTAGGCGAAGAGGCTGCCCCGTCCGAGGATGGTGTCGCCTCCGCCGTCCAGTTCGCATTCTTCCATATAGATGGTCCCGTTCGCCTGCAAGGCGTCGCCCGAGCCGATGATGTGCACGCGGCGCAAGGCGATGCGCTCACCGTTGATGAGCAGTCCTTCCGCCTGTCCGTGCAGGTCCGTGGCGATGGTGATGTCCTCCACCTCGATGTCGCGGCAGTTGTCCAGTGCGAAGGCTGCACGCCGGGAGGGGAAGGTGCCCGGCCATTCGTTGGTCTTCACGGTGAGCGGGTGGGGATTGAACACCTCGTTGTTGGCATAATGCACGCGGGTGCAGTCCATGCCCGACCCTTTGATTTTGACGTGCGACTTGTTGCGCACGTATACCAGTTCCTCGTAGTCACCCGGACGCACGAGGATGACTGTCGTCCGTTCGGCAAAGTCGGGCAGGTAGTCGAGTGCGCCCTGCACGGTGTTGAAGTCTCCCCGTCCCGTGGCATCGACCACAAGCGTATCGGTCTGTGTCGGCGCTTCCGCCTTGGTGGTGAAGGTCCATCCGTCGATGCCCCGGAAGCTGCCGTCGGCGAGTGTCAGCACGCCCGGGTCAATCTCCACGCGGTAGGTCTGTCCGTACTCCAGCATGTTGTTGTGCAGGTAGATGGTTGCCACCGAGTCGCGTACGATGATGGGGTAGAAGTGGAATGCGTCGGTAAATCCGCCGATGATGTTCAGCTGATAGTCGGGCGGCGTCGGTTCGGCTGTCCCCGACGGAGTGCCGGGACGTGTGTCGCGGTTGGTGGGCATGGTGGTGCGCGTGTAGTCGTAGGGCACCTTCGTGTAGTCACACTCCGGTCCGTAGGTGCGCGGTTCCGTCGGTCCGGCAGGGATGCTCAGGTCCAGACTGTCTACCGGTTCTCCCGTACGGGCGTTGAAGACACGTATCATTCCCGAGTCGCCCACTGCGGGAGTGTCGTGGAAGGTCAGTACCAGGTGCGTGTCGGGGTTGACTCCGGTCGCACCGTCGGCGGGGAACAGCATCCCGCCGGTCTCTTTGTCCGTGCTGCAGGAACCCAGGATCAAGGCTCCCGCCAGCGTCAGCATGCAAGGTGTTTTCATAGCTATTATGTTTGTTGTTGTTTCGCCACGTGCTGCAGACGGGGCGAGCGTACGATAGAAAATTTCCAGATAAAAGGCGGACGTAACGCTCCTACAAAGGAAACGTTTTTGCGGCAGAATGTGGCACGCGTGCGGAAGAATTTCGCTTCCGTCGGCAACTTTTTTGGACCATTCTGCCCGGGAAGTGTACCTTTGTACCCAAAAAAGCAGACAGACTATGTGCACACCGACCGACAATCAACTCATCATGCTGGGGACAGGCTATGCCACAGCCACCCGTTGCTATAACACCTGTTTTGTGTTGCGGACAGCCGAAGGGCTTTTGCTGGTGGACGGGGGAGGAGGCAACGGCATCCTTTCGCAGCTGGAAAAAGCCGGACTCGCCTTGTCCGACATTCACGACATGTTCATCACCCATGCCCATACGGACCACATCCTGGGTGCCGTCTGGATGGTCCGCATGGTGGCACAGCGCATGAAGAGCGGCACGTATGCCGGTACGTTCACCCTCTACAGTCACGCCCGTGCACTCGGAGTGCTGGAACAGATTTGCTGGCTGACACTCCCTGCCAAGCTCCAGGCATTCATCGGGTCTGCCATCCTTTTCCACGAACTGGAGGACCGGGACCGTTTCCGTGCAGCAGGCATCGACCTGCAGTGTTTTGACATCCGGTCAGCCAAGGAGAAACAGTTCGGTTTCTGTGCCTGGCTTCCCGGCGGCATCCGTCTGGCCTGTCTGGGTGACGAGCCGTTCAATGCTGCCAACCGCCCCTGTGTGGAGGGAGCCGACTGGCTGTTGTGCGAAGCCTTCTGCCTCTACCGCGACCGTGAAATCTTCAAGCCCTACGAGAAGCATCACAGTACGGCACTTGAAGCCGGTGAGCTTGCCGCCTCCCTGCACGTCCGCAATTTGTTGCTCTATCATACCGAGGACCGCCACCTCTCCACCCGCCGTGAGGACTACACCGGAGAGGCTGCACGCAACTTCCACGGACGCATCGTCGTCCCTGATGATCTGGAGGTGATTGCGGTGGAATAGGGAAAATTCTCTTTTGTCATTTTGTCAAAGTGTCAAACGAATCGCTCCACAGTGCCCTTGCTTGCACCAAAATACGGGGCGGTGAGTAAAACGGGGCTTCTCGGGCGATTCGCAAAATACATTTTGTCGCTGTTTGTATGGATGTGGTTTCGTGCTGCTGGATTGTCTGTCTGATGACTGACGGAATGAATGTATGCAGGAGAAGATGGTGCGTCTTGTGATAGTTGTAAAATGGTTGCCCTTCCGCTTCTTTTAGAGAGCAGATGTCAGAATTTATTCTTTGAGTTTCTCTTTTCTTTACATCGAATGATGAAACAATATTGTTTCACCCGCCAAACAATATTGTTTGACGAGCCAAACACAAGTGTTTGACATGCGAAACAATATTGTTTCGCGCATGAAAAACAGCTGTTTTGTGTTTATAAATGCAAAATATGCGGGTGAAATAGGCGATTTGTGTTAATCGGGTTTAGCATTTACTCGCTGGAAGGGTCCATTTCTCAAAAGTACGCGTTAGCTGAAAATACTGTTTTGAGAAATTGTGTCAGCAGATTGGGGGATTTTTATAGCAATGTGTCGGGATGTGAAATGTCGAATAGATAGATGCTCATCCTCATGCCGGGCGTAAAGAATTTGCTGCCAGTATAAATAAAAAAGTGGACAGTAGTGACTTGGAAGTATGCATAACCCCGTCTCAAATTTAGATTTTCCCGGGTTCGTGTCGAAAACCGTTATAAATGATCGTTTTCGGTTTGAATTCACCTCAGTGTCAATTCTGGGTTTTGAATAAGTTGATTTATAATTGGATGATATATTTCGCCATCCGTGACCGCTGTAATCGTTGTTACCTTATTGCCGCCATCTTTCGAGGATGAAGTTGCAAATACTCCCTTTGCCCCAACAAAGGCTGATTGTCCACAATGTAGTCTTTCATTTGTTTGAAGATGCGAATTAAGGCTTTACTTTGCTTGGTGGCCAAATCTCCTTTTAGAACCGTCATTAGCATGTATATACCCTGTTCCGTGAAAGCGTAGGGATTGTATCGGCGTCCTCCCCAACTTGAGGTGGAATTTTTGCACCTCAAGATTTCACACTCTCAAGAAACAGATATCTTTGACAACGCTACTAAAAAGCGTTACGGCATTATATAGGAGTATTTCGCTCCCGACGTTCCCTCTTTATTCTTCCTCCCCATCATTCCCCGACTCACATATTATGCTTATATTTGCCGTGTTAGTTTCATATCTCTTGCCGTGGTAACCATACAACCGACCATACAACGACCGTTTGTGAAGAAGTGGCTGCGCGTGTCGCTCCTTCTGTGGATGTTCTACGAGGTCATGTGGATGCTCTTTGACAGCACTGCCGACAGACCCGTCATCCTCCCTTCCGCGATTGAATATCTCACCGACTTCGCCGTTTGTGCGACGCAGACCTTCTTCTGCTTCCTCCTCATCCGTTTTGAAATCCACCACCGGATACTCTTTGCAAGTCGCAGGATGACGCTGTCCCTGCTGCTCTCCATCCTCTTCCTGCTCAACATGGCGGTCGCCGTCCCCATCACCTGGGTGGAGATTGGGGTGTACGGATTGATGGACAGTGAGAAATGGAGCCTGCGCGACCATCTGCTCAACGACATGGTGCTCTCCATGGTGTCGACCCTGCTGCTGGCACTCCAGCTGGTGATACGCTACGTCCGCGAGCTCAAGATAGCCACCGCCCGGAGGGAACGGCAACAGCAGGTGGAAGCCGAGACACGGATGCTCGCCCTGCAGAGTCAGACCGACCCGCACTTCCTGTTCAACAGCCTCAACATCGCCATCGGGCTGGTAGGGACGGAACCGGAGAAGGCAGAGGCCTTCCTGGCAGACCTTGCCGGCATCTACCGCCACATCCTCCAGCGTCCGGACCGCTACTGCGTGACCATCCGGGAGGAACTGGAGAACCTGGACCGCTACATGGCTCTGATTGCGATACGTTTCGGACCGTCCGTCCGTCTGCAGACCGACGCGGAGGTAATGGAGGGTGAGACGCTGATCGTGCGCGGCGTGCTGCAGCTGCTGGTGGAGAATGCCGTCAAGCACAACCGGCGGTCGGACGCACAGCCCCTGCACATCCGCATCCGCAGGGAGGATGACTTCTATGTGGTGGAGAACGACTACCGCCCGATGGCGGACGGGCATCTGCCGTCGGCAGGCATCGGACAACAGAACGTCCGCGAACGTTACCGGGTGCTCGGGGCAGACCGGGTGGAGACCCGGACGGACGGCGGAAAATACATCGTGAGAATACCTATCCTATACCCAACCCATGCCTATGAAGATACTGATCATTGAAGACGAGCTTTACAACTTCCGGCGACTCTCCAAGCTGCTCCGTCGGCAGGAGGAGACGGCGGACATCGAGGGACCGCTGACTTCCGTCTGTGAGGTCAGGGACTATTTTGCCGACCTCGGAGTGTTGCCCGACCTCATCATTGCCGACGTCCGGCTGAGCGACGGGACGGTGTTTGAAGCCTTTGACCGCAGCCGGGTGGTGGTGCCTGTCATCTTCACCACGGGGTATGACGAATATGCGCTCCGGGCATTCAGGTACAACAGCATCGACTACCTGCTCAAACCCGTCGAGGAGGCGGAGCTGAAGGCGGCGCTTGACAAGTTTCACAACCTGGCACATGTGTTGCCCGTCCCTCTGTCGGACTTCTCAGACCTGGGCGACCGGACACACCGCCACCGTGTCGTCTGTACGTACAAGGACCGTCAGGTGGTGGTCAGCACCGACGACATCTGCTACATCCGCATGGAGGCAAAATGCGTCAGGGTGTATACGCGTCAGCAGACGAACTATGAGACGGGGTTGAGCCTGGCAGAGCTGGAGGAGGAACTGGACCCGGTCACGTTCTTCCGTGCCAACAGACAGGACATCGTGCACCTATCCGCCGTCGACAGTCTGACGACGGACGCCACACGCAAGACGTTTGTCCACCTGACGTTCTATCCCAAGGTGGTGATTCCGGTCAGCAAGGAACGCTATGGCAGCCTGAAACGTTGGCTCGGGCGGTAGGACTGTCTGTGTGAAAGGTCCTTTTGCTTGCTGATGTCCGCTTCGATGCCAAATTTGTCCGCTTCGATTATTTATTTTTGCTATGCGTGTGAGGCTCTGTTATATTTGCGTCGATTAAAAAGAACGTAACTATTTAAGTAATCGCTACTATGAAAGTATCAAGACTTGGATGTGCGCTTGTGTGGGTTGCTATATCCTGCCTTTCGCTGACATCCTGTTCAGATGATGATCAAGATGAACCGGAAGAGCCCGTGTATCATCAAAGTTATGTACAGGGACAGGTGAATGGTGAAGAGGTCTTTATGAATGACTTGAATGCCAATATAATGATTGACAAGTCCATGTATGACTTCACGACCAATAGCCAAGGTAACATGACTACAGAGTTTGACTGGCAGGTAAAGTTGCTTGATTCTCAAGATTCGATTGTAACCCTGTATTTGCATATAGATAATCTGAGGAAGAATAATGAGCTGATATATTCTCTCAATGACAATAAAGATGGAATCGTGTCGTCAAGCACTTGCTATGTGGAAGTGAAGCATCTTAAAGACGGCAAGACTGACATGTATCATCTGACAGGCAAATCTCCAGTGCAGGTAGAGTGGAAGTCATTCAAGGTAAGCACGGATACGAAGGTGAAACGGCAAGATAATGTTGTCTTGACGTATAGAACAGTCGAATGGCCGGGAATTGAGGGAAGTCTGGACGGAATGCTCTTCAGAGACAATTATGAAGGAAGTCCTCTCACCCTGAAACTCCAGTTCAAGCTATATTAGTGGCGTGCTTCTATCTGACGTATGGTCGGGAAGCTCTGACTGAGTGTGATATTACTGAATTCGCTTATTTGATAATCAGACTGATATTATGAAATTATTAAGATTCGGATATGCACTTTTATGGATGGCTATCTCCCTCCTTATGATAGCATCCTGTTCAGACGATGATGAACCGAAAGTGACTGCATATCATCAAAGTTATGTAAAGGGGAAGGTCAATGATGAGAACATCGCCATGAATGACTTGAACTCTAGCATACTGAGCGAAAAGTCCATGTATGAATTTAGAAGTAATAGCCAAAGTGATATTCCTGTGGAGTTCGACTGGCAGGTAAAGCTGATGGAGACGAAGGATTCCATTGTAACCCTCCATTTGCACATCGATGATGTCGATAGGATCAATTGTGCCATTTACTCTCCCAATGATAAAGAGCTGATCAAGACTCCCAATACATGCTATGTTGCGGTGACTGACTTGAATAAACAAGTGACCAAGGTTTACCATCCGACCCATTCCTCTCCGGTTTTTGCCAAGTGGGAAACGTTTATGGTGACAGCTGATAGCGGGGTAGATATAGATTATGTCGGACACAGATGGCCGGGTATTGAAGGAAGGGTTAACGGTATACTGACATGCGATGATACCGTTCCCGGTATAATGAAAATAGACATTGATTTCAGATTGTATTAGCCCATTGGCTTGATGCAGGTAGTCCGATGTCCGCTTCGATGCCGAATTTGTCCGCTTCGATTATTTATTTTTGCTATGTATGTGAGGCTCTGTTATATTTGTGTCGAAATCGTCGGAAGGATGTGGCGCTTCATCAAAGATTGTACATTCTTAGCGGCAGTCAAATAGAACGTAAATTCATATTTAATAATGCTACTATGAAACTATCAAGATTCGGATATGCACTTGTATGGACTGCTATATCCTTCTTTTCGCTAACCTCCTGTTCAGATGATAATGAACCGGAAGAGCCCATCTATCATCAAAGTTATGTTAAGGGAAAGGTGAATGGTGAAGATGTGTTCATGAATGACGTAAATGAACATAGGCTTATCGACAAATCCATGTATGATTTCATCAGTAATGATCAGAGTGATACTCCTGCGAAGTTTGACTGGGAGGTAAAGCTGCTGGAAACGAAAGATTCCATCGTTACACTTTTTCTGCATATCGATGA
The DNA here is from genome assembly GCF_900291465.1 of Bacteroides sp. Marseille-P3684. Classification (GTDB taxonomy): domain Bacteria; phylum Bacteroidota; class Bacteroidia; order Bacteroidales; family Bacteroidaceae; genus Phocaeicola_A. The sequence goes on along the minus strand of NZ_LT985808.1, from coordinate 413,283 downwards.
TGTCGAGCTGACCAACACTGTCATTTACTCTCCCGACGATAAGGGTAAGATTAAAACTTACAATACATGCTATGTTACGGTGGAAGACCTGAATAAGAAGGTGACCAAGGTTTACCATCCGACACAGCGATATCCGGTTTATGCCATGTGGAAGATGTTCACAGTGACAGAGGAAGCTAAACAAAAAGCACAGGTCCCGTGGGCAAACAACGGCCGCATGAAAGACATAGATGTCGAATATGTCGGACACAGATGGCCGGGTATTGAAGGAAATCTTAGAGGAACATTGACATACGATGATGCTCCCAACACAATGACAATAGATATTGACTTCAGATTGTATTAGCCCATCGGCTTGATACAGGCGAAAATGAGCGAGGAAGGTAGAAGATGACAACCTTTCTCGCTCATTTTCGTAAGGTCACGTTTTTTGGGAGTTGATTTGATTCTGCATGCGAGATAATAGTGTTACCTTTGGCACATATAAAACGAACAGGATGAGAAAAAAGATTCTAGTGGCATTCATGTTGCTGTCTGTCACTTTGTATGCTCAAAAGGAGAAAGATAGGGAGGTGTGTAACTCAATCCGGGTCGAGGCTACGGACACGGACGATGAGGTCATGGCCAAAGCTGCGCATGTCGTGCCCACAACCAATCAGTGGGAAGCTTTGAACAATGAATTCATTGCGTTCGTCCATTTCGGCCCGAATACGTTTACCCGGATGGAATGGGGAACGGGGAAGGAGAGTCCCGAGACCTTTGACCTGAAGGAGCTAGACACGGACCAGTGGTGTGAGGCAATGAAAGCGGCGGGCATGAAGATGGTCATTCTTACCGTGAAGCACCATGACGGGTTCGTGTTGTGGCAAAGCCGTTATACCAGTCATGGAATCATGGCTACCGGGTATCGGGACGGAAAGGGTGATGTGCTGAAGGAGCTGTCGGCTTCTTGCCGGAAATTCGGATTGAAGTTGGGCATATACTTGTCTCCGGCAGACCTTTTCCAGATAGAGAGCCCGGACGGACTGTATGGGAACGGGAGTACCCCGACCCTGCGTACAATCCCCAGAGAAGTACCCGGCCGACCTTTCAGGAATCAGACGCGGTTCAGGTTTGTGGTGGACGATTACAACGAGTATTTCCTGAATCAGCTGTTCGAGTTGCTTACGGAGTACGGTCCTGTGCATGAGGTCTGGTTTGATGGCGCTCACCCCAGGCGGAAAGGAGGGCAGAAATACAACTATAAGGCATGGCGTGAGCTGATTAGGACGTTGGCACCCGAAGCGACTATTTTCGGAAGGGAAGACGTGCGGTGGTGCGGCAATGAAGCCGGACGTACGCGTGAAAGCGAATGGAATGTGATCGGGGCATACGATGAGGACCCTGCATCCCAGGAAGAGTTCCGCGACTTGCACGGTGATTTGGGGACACGGCACGTGCTGCTGTCGAGAGAAAGACCTTACTATCTGCACTATCAGCCGGCGGAAGTCAACACATCGATTCGTGATGGGTGGTTCTACCGAGATGATGTCCATCAGCGTGTCAGGACGGCGGACGACGTGTTTGACATGTATGAGCGGGCGGTAGGAGGCAACTCGATTTTTCTGTTGAACATTCCGCCTAACCGCGAAGGCAGGTTTTCGTCAGCCGATGTCTCCGTGTTGAGGAAGGTCGGCAGCCGTATACGTGAGACGTATGGTCTGGATTTATTGCAGGGTGCAGACGGACCGGGAGAAGTGCTGGACGGGAATGAGGACACCGGTCTGTTGCTGGATGGGGCTGTGAAAGAATTTGTCATTACCGTTCCCGAACCGATAACACTGAACCGCCTCGTGTTGCAGGAGGCGGTGCGCACAGGCAGTGAACGGGTGGAACAGCATGCCCTTGACGCCTGGATGGACGGACAATGGAAAGAGATAGCTCGCGGCACCAATATCGGCTATAAACGCATCCTGCGCTTCCCTGAAGTGACGACCGGAAAGCTGCGAGTTAGGATTACCTCATCCAGGCTTTCTCCTGTAATCAGTCGTGTGTCGGCTCACTACTACCGTCAGCGTCTGCCGGAACTCCGGATGTGGAGAGAGGTGGACGGTGGGGTGCACATCGCCGGGGAGTTGCCCGAAGGCGTCCGGATTCATTACACGACGGACGGCAGTGTACCGGACTCCACATCGCCGGTCTATACGGGACCCGTATTTGTGGAAAATGCCCTGTTGAAGGCGGCAGCCTTTGAGGGTGAAGAGCGTGGTCCGGTCTGCGAGGAACGGTTCGGACTGCTCAAAAGGGGCTGGAAGGCATCGGCTTCCGTTCCCGAAGACGCGCAACATCCGCTAAAAGCAGCTTTCGATGAGCAACCGGCTACGTACTGGATGGTCGGGCAGGTCAGTCTCCCGGTAACGTTCTGCCTGGATTTGGGAAGACAGCGGCCTATCAGTGGTTTTGCCTATACTCCGCAGCAGGAGCACAAAGAGGGGATGATAACCGGCGGAACCGTTGAGGTCAGTTCGGACGGCAAGCAGTGGAGCAAGGCCGATGATTTCACGTTCGGCAATCTGGTGAACGACCCTACCCGGCGTTTCCATTACTTCAAGGAGAAAGTGGAAGGAAGGTATCTCAGGATTGTCATTACGTCCACAGAAGGAGGAAGCAGGACCCTGAGTATGGCTGAGCTGGATGTGTTTTAGAGCGATGCAAAATAGAATCTTCCAACCGAGGCGTTGTCGTATGCTGTCTAAACGTATGGGACACACACGCTTGGGAGAGAAAAGGTGTGTCAGATGCTTACAGACAGATTTCTTGTAGTAATGCTTGGAACAGCAGAAGTCTCCGAATGGAACAGGATATAAAAAACAATAACCCTGAAGTTTGCTTATTCAGCAGGGACAACAGGGTCTTACGCTTGCAAATATAGTCATTGTCTTTTATATTTGCAAGATAAATCTCGTTTTTAGACTGATATCAAATGGAATATGATGAATGTTTGCAGGTACTTTCTCCAGCAAGGCGCATGGTTTAAAGCAAACAGAAATCTACAAACAACTGACTGCCATCCGTGAATTTCGTAACCGAATAGCCCATCATGAACCGATCTGTTTCAACGCTTCACATGCCATAGATACAAAGTATGCCAAATATCATTATGAGTTAATACGAACCTATTATATGGGTTTATCAGCTATAAGATACAAGTCAACCTCAATCAGATTGCACGGCTGGCTAACATCCACGGCTTACCTTTTGTAATGGATGCCATTCGAGAATACATCAACCGGACCAACGAATATTTCAAGACTGGCACATGGCGTGAAATGGATTTGTCTGCTTACGAATCCGAGCAGAAACAGCGAGAGCAACTTGCTGCCAAAGTACGTGAGCTGCAAGAGAAGAATACGGAATTACAAAAAGCGGCTACCAACTATTACCTTTATACAGCCGAAGGTGAACGTCTTTTCTGTGAGCGGCATAATTGCCGGATTTATCCCGACAACCGAGGCATTTACTGGCATTTCAAGGTCGCAGACTATCCTGCTTATACACTTCCGACTGAAATCAGTCGGGCATATCTTAATCATAAGATTTCGATACGGGATGTGTATGTGTATTGGAGGAAGAATTACTAATAATATAGGTGAAATGTATAAGTCAATAGAAATGAAATGTTTAAAGCAATCGTCCCATACAAAATAATTTTGTAATTTTGCACTTGTTTATGGAATCCGTCATACGTTAGATTATATTAATATAAATTAAGGTATTCCATAGTTAAATGATAAAATCAGGAAATTATGGCAAAAATATATCGAGATGATTATGGAACACCGCATATAATGGCTAAAACAAGTTTTGATGCAGCCAAAGCTATAGCGTACGTTCATAGTGAAGATGATTTTCATACTCTACAATTGTGGTTTTTAGCCATAAAGTTTAAATCTGGACACTTCGATGATTGGGATGGCCCATATCTTGATTTTCTTTCATTCTTTTTCGATATCCAAGGTAAAACACTCGACTTGCTTCCAACTATTTCTGATGAATACAAGTCTCTTGCAGATTCATATTGTAGTGGAATAAACCAGTATGCCAAAGAACACGAAGAAAATGTCTTGGATCCTTCCATATTTCCTGTTAATTCTGTTGATCTGCTTCAGGTTCAGCATCTAATGGAGGTGATAGGCATTCAAATAGACAAACCGTATTCTTATTTAAATAAAAAACAAAGCCGTAGATTACCTCATAAAGAGGGATCAAATGCGATAGCAATAGGGGCGAACAAAAGCGCAAGCAAAAGTTCTTTAATTGCAGTCAGCCCACATCAAATGCTTGAGGGCATATTTTCTTATTATGAAGTTCATTTGAGCATAGAAGATAGTGAAAACATTGAGTACCACGGATTTATATTGCCATGTTCATTCTCAATATTTATGGGAACGAACTTTCAGATCGCATGGGGTTCAACAGCTAGCTATCCTGAAATGTATACCATCTATAAAATAGATGTTCAAAAGAGGTTCGGACGGGTAAAATCTTTTCTTTATGATGGGAAAGAAATCCTATTGAAAAGATGCACATATAAAAATTATATCAAATTATACGGTAAAATACCAATACCTATCATAAAGAACTTCTATGAATCCGAATTTGGTAATATAATTGAAATCAAAGGTACATTTTATCTCATTTTAATAGATATGCTAGGCAAACAGTTTGGTGCTGAGATGGTGCATAAGCTTAATGTGTGCAAATCGAATAGCGAAGCATTAAATCTTTTAAGACAATCTCGATATACCTATTTGGACCTTGTATGTATAGATAAGGACAATAATTTACTCTATGTTCATAACTCTCATGAGAAAGTTAGAGAGGATGAATCATTGCATTATAAAGATGTATTAGATGTCTGTCATTTGCGAGAAGAATTGTCTGCACAATACTATAAAGATAATCTTGTCGTAGAAAAGAATCCTGCTTGTGGATACATAGTCTCGGCTAATCAATCTCCCTTAAATGTAACAGACACTCATCGCCCTATAGGAAAGATTAAAGGATTAGTTTATCAACATGAGAATTCCCGATCCAATCGGATAAAGGATATTTTGAATGCTACAGAATTGTTCTCCATAGATGATTTGAAGTCGATTCTTTTCGATTACAAAATCTCTCTTCCTATAATCAGAAATGTTGATTTGTCTGCATTGTATCAACCTGAGTTAAACAGTTATAAGTCTATTGCTCCTCTCCTTGGTTTATTAAGGGATTGGGATGGCAATGCTTGCCCACAATCAGAAGCAGCAGCTATTTTTGCCTTATTTTTTTATAAGTATAAAGAAAAATATTATGTATGTTCCAAAAATCCAGACATTATAAAAATTGCTACAGTCCAAGAAATAGTGGATTGTTTGAGTTGGGTAAAGAAAAGATACTATAAAGGACAAAAATTAGAGAATATTCAATTTTTGAGAAGGGGCGAAGTCTCATTGCCTATAGGAGGAGTCCCAGACTCAATAAATACGGTTCGACCTTATTTTGAGAAAGGGAAATTATATGCAGAAGAAGCTAGTGCCTTTAGAATGATTGTTGATTTAAGAAATCGCATTTCTTTAACATGTCACCCATATGGGGCATCCAGTAACATGAAAAGCCCTAATTACACTAATCAAATGAGAATGTTCATTGAAGGAGGATATAAAAGACTGAAAACAATTGATTACTACCAAAACAACTATAACTTTTACGAACTATGATTAAAGATATTAACATGCCATTGTTCCTTATGAACATACCAACTTGTTATTCAACAAATGTTAGAAATAATATTTGGATGGAAGAGTACACAGCGAAAGACATTGTTGTTAACAAAGAAAAAGCTATTAGAGAGATATGGGAAGTATACTCATTCCTTTCAAGTCAGGGTTTTGTTTATCTTCTGCCCACACCTTACGATTGCAGACTACAAGATTTGGTTTTTGTTGCAAATAACGGAATAGTGCTTGAACATCTTGAGGAGGAAACCTACATTGCTTCGAATTTCAGAGTGCCCAATAGGCGTGGAGAAGAGATAGTTGCAAGCAAGTTCTTTGAACAAATGGGATTTAAGGTTATCCCTTGCCCTTATTTGTTTGAAGGTGAAGCGGAGTTGAAATATCTCAGGGACAATATCTACATTGGAGGATATGGAATAAGGTCTGAAAAGGAAAGCTATGACTGGATGGCTTCTGAGTTCGACATGAATATTATTCCGCTTGAATTGACAGATCCATATAACTATCATCTAGACTGTACTATTTTCCCTCTCACCAGGGAGAGTATAATTGTAGCTACGGAAGCCTTTACAAAGCAAGAAATCAAGCAACTAGAAAATGTAGCCGAGTTGATACCTATTTCAATAGAACAAGCCCATACCGGGCTGTGCAATAGCGTTAGAGTCAATAATTACATTTTGAATGCTTCCGACATAGATTTTTTATCAAAACGGTCTGAAGATTACCGTCTGGAGAAATCCAAGAATATTAGGCTTGAAGATATTGCAGGTCAAAATGGCATGGAGGTATGTTACTTTAATATGGAAGAATACTTGAAAGGTGGAGGACTTCTTTCGTGTACTGTGCTTCACATAAATCACCACTCATTTACTAAAGAATTATTATAATGTCACAATCTGTAAGAAGTTGGTTGCGCGATCAAAAACGCTTAACCAAGGGTATGTCAATAAAGGATTTGTCTTCAACGTATTGTTTTCGTGATCCTCTTCGTCCAATTAAGAGCAATCATGATATTGTCTTTTGCCCATCTGATGGTGTAATTGTTGACTTTACAACTGTTACTTCATCACAGGACTGTATATTTGGGAAATATGGTAACATTTCTTTGAAGGAAATATCCTATGGAATGATACCAGAAGGGACATATGACGTCGTGTCAATATTTTTAACATTTTACGATGTCCATATTATAAGAATGCCTATAAATGGTGTTGCCAAAAGGCTGAAGCTTCCACCTTTTTTTGTAGAGAATCGCCCTATGTTAAGTCTGGAGAAAGATATAATGAATAATAAATTTTCGTCAATTAGAAAGGAACTCATCTCATGTTTTGCGTATAATGAGAGAGTATTATATTCAATAAACGATCCTTCAAAGGATGGAAATATGTTTATGGTATTAACAGCTGACTATGACATTGATACGATATTACCATTTACTTCTCAAATTCAGGCATTAAAGCAAAATCAAAGACTGGCATCAATCAGGTATGGTAGTATGGTTACATGCGTTGTCCCTAAACAGTGGAATTGCAAGTTCGTTTGTAAAGAAAATATACACATTGAAGCCGGTATAGATGCTTTATTTATGTATGAATGATAAATACACCTCAAAATCAATATGTTTTTATACCTTTCCAATAATCCTCAGCGAATTGTTGGAGGAGGTTATAATCTTGTCCGACTCAATACTGCTTTCTTTCAAAGATCCGTTGTATTTGTCGACTGTAGGAGTAATTGATTCCATATTTTTATTATTTTTGGCTATCGGAGACTCAATGAATGATTCGTTTCAGAATTTCTATTCTCGTCATTCCGGTAGCATTTCTCGTTGCAAGTGTATATTTTCACATTCTTTACTCTTGTTTATTGGAGTTGGTTTAATATTAGCTGCGTTATGCTTACTGATTCCTTTATCCAATGATATTTGGAAAGGTGCGCATTTCTCTACTATAGTTTCTGTAGTTCCTTACTTGGCCATTCTTGTAGTTTTATCATTTATATCCCTGTCATTAAATAGTTTGTTGTTAGGATGGGGATTCACAAAATTCCTTGGTTGCATATCGCTAATTTCGATTTTGATAAATATAATATTAGGCTATTGTTTGCTTTATGTCTATGACATCGGATTAAATCCTTGTGTACTTGTAATCATTACATCTTCTCTGTCTGAATTATTAAGAATCGTTTTTATGTCATTGAAGATATGTCGTATGTACAATCAAAATAATGATAATGACTTAGATTGTCGACACCAATCACTTATCTTGAAGATATTAGTCTATTCGTCTGTTTATCCTTGCTTGAGTGCTGTATGTTTCCATCTCGGGTCTTTAGCATTATATACATATTGTTTGTGCTATTTTTTGGATAAAGAAACTGCATTGTTTACATTATTTATGTCTTACTGGGGGATATTACAAGTTCCCAGCCAAGGATTCTCTGAAACCTCAATCAATTTCTTCTCAAACATCTACTCAGAGAAACTGTTTAATATTTATAATTGCATAAAAAAAAGATTCTTATCTCTTTCCTTACTGACCAGTATACCTCTGATTTTCGTTATTCTTATGTTAGATATTTATCTTTATGGGCTAGATATCCATAGATTGTTTGTGTTTGCGATATTAATAAGCATAGTAGGATTTCATGCTTTTGCCGAGATAACAGAAACGTCATTATTAGTCAGGCTAAAAATAAATTCTTTCGTTCTCTCAAAAATGCTATACGCCATAATTCTTATATTGGGCATTTTGTTTATGACAATAACAAATAATATTGGAATAATAGGCATATTCATATGCTTCTTATTCGCACAGTTATTCAATTGTGCATATTTGCATATTATAGATCTTCGAATTTGGGGTAACAGATATAAAAACAAACAAATAACCTAATTGTACTTAAGGCATGGTATTAAGGAACAGTTCGCATTGTTGGGGATTTAACAAATTAGGCATATAATTTCGCTACCCTGTAAAGGAAGAACTTGATGTCTCCCACTCCTCTGAACGTAGCCCTAAACGTTTTGAGTTTGGCATTGAAGGACTCTGCATTGGCGTTCGTGTGCCTTTCGATGAAGAAGTTCAGGATCCTTTCATAATGCGTCTTAAAGGAATTGATGACTGTGTTGAATTGGGGGTATTCCCATTCCTCCACCCTGTTAAACCAAAGTGCCATCTTTACCCTGGCCACATCCTTATCATAGCTCGTCGAGTATATTTGTCCCAACTGTAGGGAGAGATAATAGAATTGCTTGAGGTCATCGTATTGGCTAAAAAGGATTTCCGCCCTTTTCTTTGCGTTTCGGTCCAATGTGTCGGGGACTTGAAAAGCAGATACCTGCTTCGCAACAACAACTGGCGGCGCGTATCGCCGTTTTCAAAGACTTCCGGCACGAATTTCTCCCCTTTTGCCTTGGCCTCTTTCCGCAGCTTGTTTTCCTCCTCTATGGCCTGCCAACGGTACTGTACCCTTACATCCTGTAGCGCGTCGTACATGAGCTTCTGTACATGGAAGCGGTCTATGACCTGCGTGGCGTTAGGGAAACAGCGCAAGGCGATGCTGTGCATGTTATCTGCCATGTCCAACGTGACGGTCCTGACTTTCAGCCGTTCTTCCAAAGGTATCATTTCGAGGCACGCTTCAACATCTTCCGACTTTGTGCCCCTGACCATGGCTATGACGGTGCCTTTACGACCATGCCCGTCTTTGTTACAGACATTCGTGTAAAGCTCGCCACCAGTCAGGCTGGTCTCATCAAGGGATATATGCTCTCCGGTGTTTTCAGGGAAAAGGATGTAGTCCTCAGCGTGTCCGTATTGCTCCCATTTGAGGAAGCCGCTCAGATGGTTCTTATAATAATCCGTTAACACGGAAGGCTTCAGGCGGCAGAAATCGGCCACGCTCTTGATGCTCACCTCATGGTTTTCCAAGTATTCCTTTTAAAAAAGCACTGAACTCGGCGGTGATTCGGGTGCCTGAAGCTACCAGCTGCCAGTCACGGCTATAGGTCTTGCCCGTACGCTTGTCTTCCCAGCGTCGGCGACGGAGCTTCAGATAGACCGTATGGTCACGGGCGGGGAAATCCGTCACTACTATTTCAGGATAGAAGCCTTTGGAAACTAACGGGAGGGAAGAATATTCTTCCGGTATCGCCGGAAGTTCATCTAAACATATGATATAATAAGAACCCATGTCGGAGAAGTCGACAATCTCAAAATAGTCCAATATGCCTTTAGGCAGGAATAAGGACAAAACAGATTTATAATTAACTGAATTGCGTTTCATAACACAAAGATATGACTTTTACGCTTTTGTTAAATCCCCAAGTTTAAAATCTGTGCCTATATTAAGTGTAAGTGGGAACAAAACGGGAACAATGGAGGCAAAACAAAATCGGCTAAGCATTAATATTCAATTACTTAGCCGATTTACTCGTACCCAGACCCGGGGTCGAACCGGGATGGATTTTACTCCACTGGTGTTTGAGACCAGCGCGTCTACCGATTCCGCCATCTGGGCATCGTTTTTCAAATGCGTTGCAAAGGTAGTGCTAATTTTCAATTCTGCAAACATTGCAGGCTGTTTTTTGTAAAAAAGATGAAGAAAAGGCATGCTGGAGAGCTGTTTTGCAACATCGGTGATAGGAGGGCTGCCTCCTGCTGTTTATTAAAATTAAGGAGAGTCTTAATGATGTTTTGCAGAAATACTTTGTCAGGAGATGTGAATCGGCCTATCTTTGTTCACAGACTTTGAATCTTAAAAATTGAGAGCTATGACGGAGGAACTCAACAACAACTATTGTGTGATTATGGCCGGTGGCATCGGTAGCCGTTTCTGGCCGAGAAGCAACAAAAAACTCCCCAAGCAATTCCTCGATATCCTCGGGACGGGGCGCACCCTCCTACAGACGACCTACGAAAGGTTCGTCCGCTTTATTCCAAAAGATCATATATTTGTGGTGACCAATGCCGACTATCGCGACCTGGTGATGGAGCAGTTGCCCGGAATCACCGCTGCCAACGTGCTTTGTGAACCGACTTATCGCAACACGGCGCCTGCCGTGACGTGGGCTGCATGCCACCTGCGTGCACTCAATCCCGACGCCTGCATGGTGGTCACCCCGACGGACCAGTGCATCCTGGATGAGGAGCGTTTTGCCGAGGCCATCGGACGGGGACTGGACTATGTGGCGCATGCCGATCGTCTGCTCACCGTAGGCATCCATGCCGAGCGGCCTGACACGAACTTCGGTTATATCCAGGTCGACGAACGCCTGGCACGGGACATCTACCGGGTGAAGAGCTTCACCGAGAAGCCGGAGATGGAATTCGCCCGCTTCTTTGTCGAGAGTGGTGAGTTCTATTGGAACTCCGGCCTGTTCCTGTGGAATGCCAATGCCTTCCTGCGTACGATGCTGCGGATTGTGCCCGACCCCGACCTTGTGCCGGAAGTTGCCGAACTGATTGACGGAAAACTGCCTGCCGAAGCTTTTCTTGCCAATGAGCAGCCGTACGTCAACCGGTTCTATGCCACGCTGCCCAACATGTCGCTGGAATACGGTGTCCTGGAGCGTTCGGAATGCGTGGATGTGCTCATCGGCGATTTCGGATGGCGCGACATCGGCAGCTGGTCGACACTCTACGAGATGGTGCCCAAGGACCACGAACAGAATGTGGTGCTCGACACGCGTGCGCTGCTCTACGACTGTCGCGACAACCTCGTTTCAGTCCCCGACGGGCATGTGGTCGTGCTCAAGGACCTGGAGGGATACATGGTCGTCGAGGAACATGGGGTGCTCATCATCTGCCGGCGCGACGATGCGGCTGCCATCCGTCAGTTCCGCAACGATGTGCAGGTGAAGATGGGGGAGGAGTACCTCTGACGGGGGAGCGTCTGCCTGACGCCTGACAAGAAACACAAACGGGGCGATGTCTGCGTGACACCGCCCCGTCTGCATGTTATGTGGATGAGGAAGAAGGTTACTTGTCTGCCGCCTCCCACTCGTGGCGGATGGCGTCGGCAATGGCTGTGAACTCGTCGGGAGTGAACGTCAGTTTCGGGTTGGAGAAGAGCATGTCCGTCTCCTTCTGCATGGGGATAAGGTGGATGTGTGCATGCGGCACTTCCAGTCCGATGACCGCCTCGCCCACCTTGCGGCAGGGGAAGGCGCGTTGGATGGCGAGCGCCACCTGTCTGGCAAAAAGGTGGATGCCTGCCAGCTCGTCGTCTGTCAGGTCGAAAATGTAGTCCACTTCACGTTTGGGGATGACCAGCGTGTGGCCCTTCACCAGCGGATTGATGTCCAGGAAGGCATAGAAGCGGTCGTTCTCTGCCACTTTGTAGCTCGGTATCTCGCCGGCTACAATCTTGCTGAAGATGCTTGCCATAAATCTCTTGTGTTTTAAGGTTTGTATTGCGTGTTCATCTGGGCGGAAACGAAGAAAGCCGCCCGGCAGGCAAGTGCCCACCGTGACGGCTTTCTGTGTCCTAGAATGAAATGTTGAGTATTTCCAGACTGATTTTCCCTTGCGGAATGGTGATTTCGGCGACGTCGCCCACCTTCTTGCCGAGCAGTCCCTGTGCAATCGGGGTGTTGACCGAGATTTTGCCTTCCTTCAGGTTGGCTTCGCTCTCTGACACGATGGTGTATGCCATCTTCATGCCGTTCTTCACGTTCTTGAGTTCGACGCGGCTCAGGATTTGCACCGAGTCGGTCTTCAGCTTCGACGTGTCGATGATTTTGGCGTCGCTGATGATGGCTTTCAGCTGGTTGATTTTCATCTCCAGCAAGCCCTGTGCCTCCTTGGCTGCATCATATTCGGCGTTCTCCGAGAGGTCGCCTTTGTCGCGTGCTTCGGCGATGGCCGCCGAGATTTTCGGACGCTGGACGGTCTCCAGCTCTTTCAATTCTGCTACGAGGTTCTTGTAGCCTTCTTCTGACATGTAAGCCATTTCTGATTCCTCCTATTTTTAAGTTTGTATTGAATAAGCGGGCAAAATAAAAAAGAATCCCGGCATTGTGCATGCCGGAACTCTTCATTGTATCCATAGTTTCGTAAATGACGTTGGCAAAGGTAAGCTTTTATTTGATACGTGGCAAGCCTGCAAGTATGCTATGTAACATATTTTGTCCGATTGGCAACCGACGGGTAACAACGATGTGACAGAGCATGGGGCTGCAATGGCTGTCGTGCGGCGGCTCAATTGCCCAGCTGCTTTCTGATTTCCGCCTCCAGGTCTTTCACGTTTTCCTGACGCGCGCTCAGCTCGTTGGCGCGGTTGACGAGGTAGTAGGTAGGCAGACGTCCGACGTTGTAGAGCTGGAGGTAGGTGGAGTAGGCGCCGCGCGGGTCGCGTACGCAAATCCACGGCAGGTTGTCGGCTGCCGTCTTCCAGTAATGTTCGTTCTCGTCGAGCGACACCTGAAAGATTTCGAAGCCGCTGCCTTTGTACTTGTCATAGAGCTCGCGAAGCATCATGTTGCGTGCCGGCGACTCCTCGTTGCCGTAGATGGTGAAGTCGAGCATGACCACCTTCCCCTTGAGGTCGGTCAGGCGGCGCTCGTGTCCGTTCTGATCCTTGAGGGCGATGTCGATGACTCCTGCTTCATTGATTTTGTCTGACGGAAGTGCGATTTCCTTCCGTCGGGGCGCACGTGTCGAGCGCATGCCCCGCAGTGCCAGGTTGCGCAGGTTGGTCGTGCGGATGGAGTGAGGGTAGAGCTGTTCGAAGCTGGTTGCCACGGCACCGAAGCAGCGCACGTCGTCGGCATTGCCCAGCGGGTCAAGGATGAGCGTATTGTTCACCCGCTGGAAGAGGGCAAAGTAGGCATAGAGCGTGTTGGGCGCGCTGAAGATGTAGTTGGCTTTCACGTCGTTCTTATACCGTGTCACCATTGTCTCGATGCTGTCCTGTATCTGGTACGGGGCCAGCGTACGTCCGCTGTAGAGACGGTCGATGTCTGCCTGGAGCTTGATTTGCTTCACGGCAAGTTCCTTGATTTTCCGGTTTGTCTCGCCCTCGATGGTGTATCCCGTGGGCATGTCCTTCAGATCGGCTTCCACGCGGATGGTCTCGGTGGAGTCTACGGCAAGGTTGATGATGTTCCCTTCCACGCGCAGGCGGTAAAACTCAGGATACTGCGGCCGGCGTCCCTTGAGGGTGAACGTCCCCTGCTTGCCCAGCTCCACGGAGTCGATGGGCGTGATGGAGGAGATGCCCGCCTCCTCCAGGTAGAGCGTCTTGTCGTCGGCTCCCGTGATTTGTCCCGTTATGGTGAAGTGCGGCTCCTGTTCGCAGGCGGACAGAACGGCCAGCAGACAGAGCAATGGAAGAATGCTTTTGTTTTTCATATCTTTAAGTAATTTGCCGCTGCAAATATATAACACATAATTAGAATAATGCGTATCTTTGCGGCAATTTATAAACTCCCTTCTTTCCGTCGGTTGTCGGCGGACGGGCATTCGCCGATGGGCGGAGGCTTTTCCTCACGTTTTGCTGCCGACGCGTCGGCACCGTCGTACGGACTGGTCACCACGCTCGTACAGACAAGCCGTTACTGTGGTACAGGCCTGTCGGTGACGGACTCTGTTCGGAGGAGGAGCTTCATGAGACGACTTACATACAGATTTAAAAACGTTATATGATTAACCCAATTGTTAAGACTATCGAGCTGCCTGATGGAAGAACCATCACGCTCGAAACGGGAAAGCTTGCAAAGCAGGCCGACGGTGCGGTAATGCTCCGCATGGGAAATACGATGTTGTTGGCGACTGTTTGTGCAGCAAAGGATGCAGTTCCCGGTACAGATTTCATGCCTCTTCAGGTAGAGTACAAAGAGAAGTATTCGGCATTCGGCCGTTTCCCCGGAGGCTTCACCCGCCGCGAGGGAAAGGCTTCCGACTATGAGATTCTCACCTGTCGTCTGGTGGACCGCGCCTTGCGCCCCCTCTTCCCCGACAACTACCACGCTGAGGTATACGTGAACATCATACTCTTCTCGGCAGACGGTGTGGACATGCCCGACGCTTTGGCTGGTCTGGCTGCCTCTGCAGCGCTTGCCGTTTCGGATATACCGTTCGGAGGCCCCATTTCCGAAGTCCGCGTGGCTCGCATCGACGGGCAGTTTGTAATCGACCCCACTTTCCAGCAACTTGAGAATGCCGACATGGACATCATGGTGGCTGCCACCTACGACAACATCATGATGGTCGAAGGCGAGATGAAGGAAGTCTCGGAAGCAGACCTGCTCGAGGCCATGCGTGTGGCTCACGAGGCCATCAAGAGCCACTGTAAGGCACAGATGGAGCTGATGGAGGAAGTCGGCACGACCGTGAAGCGCGAATATTGCCACGAAGAGAACGACGAAGACCTCCGCAAGGCGGTGCACGATGCCTGCTACGAAAAGGCTTATGCCGTGGCTGCCAGTGGCAATGCCAACAAGCATGCCCGCCAGGACGCCTTCGATGCCATCTGCGAAGAGTTCAAGGCACAATACACCGAGGAAGAGCTTGAAGAGAAGGCTTCCCTCATCGACCGCTACTACCACGACGTGGAGAAAGAGGCCATGCGCCGCTGCATCCTCGATGAAGGCAAGCGTCTCGACGGACGTAAGACCAACGAGATCCGCCCCATCTGGTGCGAAGTCAGCCCGCTGCCCGGTCCTCACGGTTCGTCCATCTTTACCCGTGGTGAGACTCAGTCGCTGAGCACCGTCACCCTGGGTACCAAGTCCGATGAGAAAATCATCGACGATGTGCTCAATCAGGGCCGCGAGCGTTTCCTGCTCCACTATAATTTCCCTCCCTTCTCTACCGGTGAAGCCAAGGCTCAGCGTGGCGTCGGCCGTCGTGAAATCGGTCACGGTCACCTGGCATGGCGTGCGCTCAAGAGCATGATTCCCCAAGACTATCCTTACTGCATCCGTGTGGTATCCGACATCCTCGAATCGAACGGTTCGTCGTCAATGGCAACGGTATGTGCCGGAACACTGGCGCTGATGGATGCGGGTGTGCCCATCAAGAAGCCCGTGTCGGGTATTGCCATGGGACTTATCAAGAACCCCGGCGAAGACAAGTATGCCGTCCTCTCCGACATCCTTGGTGATGAGGACCACTTGGGCGACATGGACTTCAAGGTGACGGGAACACGGGATGGTATCACTGCCACGCAGATGGATATCAAGGTCGACGGCCTCTCGTTCGACATCCTGGAACGTGCGCTCAACCAGGCTAAGGAAGGCCGCATGTACATCCTCGACAAACTGACCGACTGCATCGCCGAGCCGCGTCCCGACTTGAAGCCGCATGCTCCGCGCATCGAGACCATGATTATCCCGAAAGAGTTCATCGGTGCTGTCATTGGCCCGGGCGGAAAGATTATCCAGGGCATGCAGGAGGAGACCGGAGCCACCATCAACATCGACGAGGTCGACGGTGTGGGCCGCATCGAGATTGCAGGTACCAACAAGGCTTGCATCGACAGTGCGTTGGCAAAAATCAAGGCCATCGTGGCAATCCCCGAGGTGGGCGAAGTCTACAAGGGCAAGGTACGCTCCATCATGCCTTATGGTGCATTTGTCGAGTTCCTCCCCGGCAAGGACGGCTTGCTCCACATCTCCGAGATGGATTGGCGTCGCCTGGACACCGTGGAAGAGACGGGCTTGAAAGAGGGTGACGAAATCGACGTGAAGTTGCTTGACATCGACCAGAAGACGGGCAAATTCAAGCTCTCGCACAAGGTGCTCATGCCGAAGCCCGAAGGATACGCCGAGCGTCCGGTACGTCCGCGTCCCGAACGTCGTCCGCGTCGCGAAGACAGATAAGGTCCATACCTATATATAAAGGAAGGGAGCATGCTCCTGCCGATGAGGCGGAGGGTGCTCCCTTTGCTGTATCCGTATGCCAGCTCCGGACTTCGGCATCCGGCAGAACGGATGGAAAACAAAAAAGGCCTGCATCATGCAGACCTTTTTGCGCTTCAAGATGGGCTTGAACCAACGACCCCCTGATTAACAGTCAGGTGCTCTAACCAACTGAGCTATTGAAGCAATTTATTTATGTGGCGCTTCAGGATGGGCTTGAACCAACGACCCCCTGATTAACAGTCAGGTGCTCTAACCAACTGAGCTACTGAAGCAGGCTTTTCTTTCGAATTGCGGTGCAAAGGTAATGGCTATTATTGGAATATGCAATATCTTTGCCAAAAAATTTTCATCTATGGATAAAATAATCGGAATAGGCAACGCACTGGTCGATGCGTTGGCAACCATCGGGAGCGACGACCTGCTCCATGAAATCGGATTGCCCAAAGGGGGCATGCAGCCCGTTGGGGCGGAAACACTGGAACGCATCAACCGCATCTTTGCTCACACCACACGGAAGTTCACCACCGGAGGGGCCGTCTGCAACTCGGTGATGGCAATGGCACACCTGGGCATGAGGCCCGGAGTGGTCGGGATGGTCGGACGCGACAGCTTCGGCGACTTCTTCAGGCAGAGCTTCCGCGAAGCAGGTGTCGACGTACGCCTGAAAGACGGCGATCTGCCCACGGGTGTGGCATCCACCTTCATCACTCCTGACGGACAACGCACCTTCGGCACCTACCTGGGAGCTGCCGGAGCCATGACGCCCGACGACCTTTCGGAAGAAACCTTCCGGGGCTATGACATCCTCTTCGTCGAAGGCTACCTGGTGCAGAACCACGCCTTCGTGCAGCGAGCCATGGAGCTGGGACACGCCGCAGGGATGAAAATCTGCCTCGATATGGCAAGTTACAACATTGTCGAGGCGGACCGTGACTTCCTCCGCCTGCTTGTGGACCGCTACGTTGACATCCTGTTTGCCAACGAGGATGAGGCGCGCGCCTTTACCTGTCTGCCGGAGCAGGAAGCCATCGACGACCTGGCACGCCGTTGCGAGGTTGCCGTTGTCAAGGTCGGGCCGCGCGGCGCCTACATCCGTCGGGGTGAAGAGCAGGTACACGTCCCGGCAAAGGAAGTGCCCGAGGTGGTGGACACCAATGCCGCCGGAGACTACTTCGCTGCCGGATTCCTCTACGGCTACGTCCGCCGGCTCCCCCTGCTGACCTGCGGACGCATCGGGTCGGAACTGTCGGGCGGCATCATCCGCGTGGTCGGCACGAAGCTGTCCGAAGAGGAGTGGAACGAAATAAAGTTAAATATTGAAGCCATCTTGTCGGAATAGCCCCCTTCCGCCCTACATTTGTAGCGACTTGTCAACTATCCATTAAAACCATTCAAACATGAAACTGACGCACAAGAAACTGCTGGTGGTCTGCGGGCTGCTCGTGCTCGTAGGCACCTTCTTCAGTTTTAAGCGTGATACGCGCAACTTCGAGATTACCAAAAACCTCGACATCTTCAACTCCGTCTTCCGCGAACTGGACCTCTGCTACGTCGACACCGTCGACCCGGGGAAGTCTGTCGAGGACGGCATCAACTACATGCTCGCCCAACTGGACCCCTACACCGTCTACTACCCCGAGAGCAAGAACGAGGAACTGAAGATGATGACTACCGGCAAGTTCGCCGGCATCGGCTCCATCATCCGCTTCCACAAGAAGAAGAACCACGTCGTCATCGATGCCCCGTATGAAGGCATGGCGGCACAGAAGGCGGGGCTGAAGCCGGGCGATGTCCTCCTTGAAATCGACGGGGAGGACCTGACGGGCAAGTCCACCGAGGCCGTGAGCAACCTCCTGCGCGGAGAACCCGGCACCAGCTTCATGCTCAAGTACGGACGCCCCGGTGTGGATGCCCCGCAAACGGTGAAGATAACCCGTGAGAACGTCCAGACGCCCGCCGTCCCCTATTACGGCTTCCTTGCCGGCAGTCGGACGGGATACATCGTCCTGAGCAGCTTCTTCGAAGGCTGTGCCCGCGACGTGCGCCGTGCCTTTATCGCGCTGAAGGACCAGGGCATGACCTCGCTCGTGCTTGACCTCCGCGGCAATCCCGGTGGACTGATGAACGAGGCAGTCGACATCCTGAGCATGTTCATCCCCAAGGGGACCGAGGTCGTCTCGACCAAGGGCAAGCTCAAACAGGCATCGTCGGTGAGCAAGACGGGGCGCGAACCCCTTGACCTCGACATGCCCATCGCCGTCCTGGTCAACGGCAACTCCGCGTCGGCTTCAGAGATTGTGGCAGGCTCGCTGCAGGACCTCGACCGTGCCGTCATCATCGGCGAACGCACCTTCGGCAAGGGGCTGGTGCAGGTCATCCGCGACCTCCCGTACGGCGGCAGCCTCAAGGTGACCACTTCGAAATACTACATCCCCAGCGGACGCTGCGTGCAGGCTATCAACTACAGCCAGCGGGCGGCAGACGGACGTCCGGAGCGCATCCCCGACAGCCTGACCCACGTCTTCCACACGGCAGGCGGACGGCTGGTGCGTGACGGCGGAGGCGTTACCCCCGACATCACGGTCAAGGGCGACAGTCTCCCCACGATGCTCTTCTACCTGGCGAACGACGACGTCCTCTTCGACTACGCCACCGACTTCTGCCTGAAGCACCCCACCATCGCCGCCCCCGAGGAGTTTGAAATCACTGACGCCGACTACGCCGCCTTCAAGGCGTTCGTGAAGAAGGCAGGCTTCGAGTACGACCGCGGCAGTGAGAAGGCGTTCAAGGCGCTCAAGGAGATTGCCACCCTCGAAGGCTACACCGAGGACGCACAGGCGGAATTTGCCGCACTGGAGAAGAAGCTCACGCACAACCTCGACCGTGACCTCGACCACTTCGCCAAGGACATCAAGATGCTCATTGCCGACGAGATTGTCCAGCGCTACTATTACCAGCGGGGCACTATCATCCAGCAGCTCAAGGATGACAACGACGTGCGCCGTGCTCGCGAGATACTAGCCTCGCCCGCAGAATACAAGAAGATACTTTCACCGGCGGCGACAGCCGTAGCGATGAACCGTTGACAGGCTTCCGCCGACGCTTGCCTTCCGGTTCGTTTCGTTCTCCAGGCAGTCCCGTCGGTTGCCGTCCGTTGACGGAAGAAATCCGCCCCATCCGCAGTCCCTTCCCTTCGGGGAAAGTCCGGATGGGGCTTTTTCTTTTTGTCGCCCGTTTCCCGGTTCCTTGTTTTCAGCGGACGCGTCCGCACCACTCACCGTACCGACCCATCCGCACGGTCGTAGTCGTTCGTCCGTACGAAATAGGGCACCTGTTTTCATTTTTTTCACTCCTTGGTTATCGTCGCTTTTCACCGATATGGATAGAGATGTTTTCGATGCCCGGACGGTATGCAAGTATGTCGGGGAATGCCCGTTTCTCTGTCCTCCTTTCCATAGGCTTAACCTGAATGGTTCCTTGGACTGTCCAGTGCGCGAGGGACGATTGGGAAATTGCATCATGCGTCGGGTCATGTGCAGTCGGTTCCTTGTTGTCACGCCTGTATCGGTTCTTGTAGAAGAAAGTAGGGCATTCTGTCAAAGTGTCAAAACGTCAAATGAATCGCTTGAGAAGGGCCTTCCTTTGCATCTCAATACGGATTGGTGGATTTTTTGGGATTTTCAGACCATTTGCGAAATGCACAACGATGCATCACGGCACATTTGCATGGCAAAAAGTATTCTTATAGTTCTAAATCTAATCAGAAGGAATGATGACAGACATATTCCCTTTCTAAATCACACTTGGAAAAATAGCTGCTGCGTCCACAAACTAGGAGTAAAAGAGAATAAAAGACTGTTTAATTCCACAAAATAATGTATTTGAAGTGTAAAACACAAATCTTTGATGGACGAAACAATATTGTTTGATGACCCAAACAATATTGTTTCGCATTCCAAACACAAGTGTTTGACGAGTCAAACAATATTGTTTGAGGGTTAATATATCATTTGTACATTTAATTTAATAAAAATGAATGCGGATTGTAGAATGCAAATGTTAAGCAGACTTAGTATTTCTCGCTGGAGTACCCGATTTTTCAAAAATGTGAGTTAGGGAGAAAGTGGATATTGGCTGATTTTGTCAAGGATTTAACCTAAAATAGCATGAAAGTGTCAGAGTGGAAGCAACACGTCGCTGGAAGATGATGGATGTTAATGAGCGTGAAAAGCACGTCGTTCTACTAGGTCGATCTTGTTGCACTGTGTGGTTTGTCTTATTTTCGTCCAAAAATACGTAACGGTTATTCAGAAGAATCCGTATGAAAAAGAAATATATTATTTTTTTGCTTCTAAGCTTATGCTTGCTTTCGTCATGCTCGACGATACTTGAACTGATAACAGGAGATTATAAATGCATATATCCTGATTGCAATGAACGGGCGACAGAAAACTCTGTATATTGTCCCCGTCATAAGCCTTACTACCTGAAATGACAGTAGTCTTATATTCGTGTGTCTTGTTCTGTCTGCTGCTAAGGCGGTGTGGTGTCTGCATGTGGCTGACTGCAAGTCGGGGAAAAATGATGTCATATAAGGCGTTTAAGTGTGTATATTGCTTTGATAATTTGCATTATATATGTTGTATAACATAGTCCTGAAACTTGTATAACGGGTAGAATGTGCTTATATTCGTCCGCGAAAATGAATGCATACAGCAGTTGTGTGAGCAAACAAGTCGAATGTTTACCACTTTAAAATAAAGCAATATGGATTTAATGACACCTGATGTCCAGCTCTATTTTTGGGCTTGGCTTAATTGGCTATTGCTGGTTATAGATGCAGCTTTTGTTCTCTACGCCATCGTTCAGCTCCTGCAAGATAAGACGTGGAGCTCGATAGCAAAATGGATATGGGCTGTCGTCATTGTAGGGATGAATTTCCTCGGTGTGCTGCTCTACTTGTTGTTTGGGAGGGGAAAGGGCAAACGCGTCTGTAAGGAAGACAATCTCCCGGTAGTATAGAGGCGTTCCCGACATCCGGATGGTGTGTGTCCGGATGCCGGGAACATCCGTTTCTGTCACCTTTCCGTCATGCACTTTGTGAAAAAGTGGATAAATTACAAATAATATTCCGTAAACCTTTGGAAACGCTGCACAATTTCTCTATCTTTGCATCCGAATTAAGATGAAACGTGAGGGGCTTGATAAAAGCTCCTTTTTTATTTTAAAAACTGAAGTTTCGCAGATGCCCGACGCGTCGGTTGACAGGAAGGCGGTGAGTGGAGACGATTGCTCCGTGGAAGAACGGGGCTGCCGGAACAACTCGTCGCAGGGTTCTGCCGGGGATGCCCCGGGTTGGCGATAGCTGAATTAAAAACAAACAGTGAACTGAATGATAGACAAAAACCTTGTCCGTAACATCGTGGAAGAGTGGCTCGACGGAAAAGACTATTTCCTGGTCGATGTGAACGTCAGCCCGGATGACAAAATCGTTGTTGAAATTGACCATGCCGAGGGTGTGTGGATCGAAGACTGCGTGCAGCTGAGCCGTTTCATCGAGTCAAGGCTCAATCGTGAAGAAGAAGACTTTGAACTCGAAGTGGGTTCCGCCGGTATCGGGCAACCCTTCAAGGTGCTGCAGCAATACATCAACCACATCGGAATGGATGTCGAGGTGCTCACACTCGCCGGAGAGAAACACTGCGGTGTGCTCAAGGAAGCCGACGAGGAACATTTCGTGGTCAGTGTCCCGAAACGCGTGAAGCTGGAAGGACAGAAGCGCGCCAAAACGGTGGAGGAAGACATGACGTTCACCTACCCGGAAGTAAAATATACCAAATACCTAATAAGTTTTAAATAACGCTATATTATGGCTAAGAAAGAGGAAACAGTCAGCTTGATTGATACATTTTCGGAATTTAAAGAGTTGAAGAACATCGACCGAACCACGATGGTCAGCGTCCTGGAGGAAAGCTTCCGCAGCGTGATTGCCAAGATGTTCGGGACGGATGAGAACTACGACGTGATCGTGAACCCCGACAAGGGGGACTTCGAAATCTGGCGCAACCGCGAGGTCGTGGCAGACGAGGACCTGACGAACCCGAATATGCAAATCTCCCTCACTGAGGCACGCAAGATCGACGCTTCCTATGAGATTGGCGAGGAAGTGACCGACGAGGTCATCTTTGCCAAGTTCGGACGGCGTGCCATCCTGAACCTGCGCCAGACACTTGCATCGAAGATCCTGGAACTGGAGAAGGATAGCCTGTATAACAAGTATATTGAAAAGGTGGGCCAGGTCGTCAGCGCCGAGGTCTATCAGATATGGAAGAAAGAGATGCTGCTGCTCGACGATGAGGGCAACGAACTCCTGCTGCCCAAGACCGAACAGATCCCCAGCGACTTCTATCGCAAGGGCGAGACCGTACGCGCCGTCGTGGCACGGGTGGACAACACCAACAACAACCCGAAAATCATCCTGAGCCGCACGTCGCCCGTCTTCCTGCAACGCCTGTTCGAGATGGAAGTCCCCGAAATCAACGACGGACTCATCACCATCAAACGCATCGCACGCATCCCCGGTGAACGCGCCAAGATTGCCGTCGAATCTTACGACGAGCGCATCGACCCGGTCGGCGCCTGTGTGGGTGTGAAAGGTTCCCGCATCCACGGCATCGTGCGTGAGCTGCGCAACGAGAACATCGACGTCATCAACTACACCGCCAACATCTCGCTCTTCATCCAGCGTGCGCTGAGTCCCGCCGTCGTCTCTTCCATCCGTCTCGACGAGGAGAACAAGCGTGCCGAGGTGTTCCTCAAACCCGAGGAGGTCTCCCTCGCCATCGGAAAGGGCGGCATGAACATCAAGCTTGCCAGCATGCTGACGGAGTACACCATCGACGTTTATCGCGAGCTCGACGGTGCAGCCGACGAGGAAGACATCTACCTGGATGAGTTCCGCGATGAAATCGACGAGTGGGTCATCGACGCCATCAAGGGCATCGGCATCGACACCGCCAAGGGCGTGCTCAACGCTCCGCGCGAGATGCTCATCGAGAAAGCCGACCTGGAAGAAGACACGGTCGACGAAGTATTGAGAATATTAAAGGCCGAATTTGAAGAGTAAGTCGTCCCGGGCCGGTTGAGTCCTTTGGTTCTTTTTTCATGGAATGAGTTGGAGGATGCGGGCTCAGGACATCGCCCGGGCAATGGCAGACAGGAAACAACTCATCGACTTGAGAAACTTGACGAACTTACAAACTAAAAACGTATGACTATAAGACTAAATAAAGTAACAAGAGATTTAAACGTAGGACTGACGACGGTTGTCGAATTCCTCCAGAAGAAAGGATTCGAGGTGGAGGCCACCCCGAATACGCAGATTACGAAAGAGCAGTACGAACTCCTCGTACAGGAGTTCCGCAAGGACAAGAAGCTGCGCATCGAGTCTGAGAAATTCAGCCAGGAACGACAAAGCAAGGAACGTGGACGCGGTGCCTCCATCTCCATCGACGGTTTCGACGAGCCCAAGAAAGAGCCCGAACGGAAAGCCAAAGAGGATGAGGTGGTCAAGACCGTCGTGCCCGAGGACGTGCGCCCGAAATTCAAGCCCGTGGGGAAAATCGACCTCGATGCCCTCAACCGACGCAAGAAGCCGGCACAACCCGTCGTCGAGAAGACTGTAGAGAAAAACATAACCGAAAAGACCGAGGAGAAGAAGGCTGCCCAACAGCCTGCCCCGGAGAAAGCCGCTGGGACTGCCGAGCCCAAGGACGAAGCGAAAGCCGCCAAGCCCGTACGCCCGGAAGCAGCCTCTGCTGCCGACAAACCGGCTCCCGTCAAAACCGAAAAAGCAGATACCCAGGTGGCTGAGAAAGTAGAAGAAAAGAAAGGCGGACAAGAAGACGACGGCGTGTTCAAGATACGTCCTACTGAGTTCGTCTCGAAAATCAACGTGGTGGGGCAGATTGACCTCGACGCGTTGAACCAATCGACCCGTCCGCGGAAAAAGTCGAAAGAGGAACGGCGCAAAGAGCGCGAGGAAAAGGAAAAGCAGCGTCAGGAACAGAAGAAGCAGATGAAGGACGCCATCATCAAGGAGATACGCAAGACCGACGACAAGTCGAGCCGTGCGGACAAGAACGACTCCGACGAGGATGGCAAGCGGAAGAAGAAGCGCAGCCGCATCAACAAGGAGAAGGTCGACATCAACGCCGTCGACCAGTCTTCGCGTGGTGAAGGACGCAGCGGAAAAGGCGGCGGAGGTGAGAAGTCGAAAGACCGTGACCGCCGTGGCAAGGACCGCGACCGCAACCGCAAGTCGTCATCGTTCGCCAAACCTGAAGTGAGCGACGAAGATGTGGCAAAACAGGTGAAAGAGACCCTGGCACGACTCACAAGCAAGGGAAAGAACAAGACATCCAAATACCGCAAGGAGAAGCGCGAGAACGCCATCAACCGTCAGCAGGAACTGGAGGACCAGGAAAGAGCAGAGAGCAAGGTGCTCAAGCTCACCGAGTTCGTGACTGCCAACGAGCTTGCCAACATGATGAACGTCCCTGTGACGCAGGTCATCGGCACGTGTATGAGTGTGGGCATCATGGTGTCCATCAACCAGCGTCTCGACGCGGAAACCATCAACCTGGTGGCGGAGGAGTTCGGCTTCCAGACCGAGTATGTCAGTGCTGAAGTGGCACAGGCGGTGGTCGAGGAGGAAGACCGTGCCGAAGACCTCCAGCCGCGCGCGCCGATTGTCACCGTCATGGGTCACGTCGACCACGGAAAGACATCGTTGCTCGACTACATCCGCAAGTCGAACGTCATCGCAGGCGAGGCTGGCGGCATCACGCAGCACATCGGTGCCTACAACGTGAAGTTGGAAGACGGACGCCGCATCACCTTCCTCGACACTCCGGGTCACGAGGCATTTACGGCCATGCGTGCACGTGGTGCCAAGGTGACCGACATCGCCATCATCATCGTGGCTGCCGACGACAACGTCATGCCGCAGACCAAGGAGGCCATCAACCATGCCATGGCTGCCGGTGTGCCCATCGTCTTTGCCATCAACAAGATAGATAAACCCGCCGCCAACCCGGACAAAATCAAGGAGGAACTTGCCAACATGAACTTCCTCGTGGAGGAATGGGGCGGAAAGTACCAGTCGCAGGACATCTCCGCCAAGAAGGGCATCGGCGTGCACGAGCTGCTCGAGAAGGTGCTGCTCGAGGCCGAACTGCTCGAACTGAAGGCGAACCCCAACCGCCGGGCTACCGGTTCCATCATCGAGTCGACGCTCGACAAGGGACGGGGTTACGTGGCAACGGTGCTCGTGGCGAACGGTACGCTCAAGGTGGGCGACATCGTGCTTGCCGGAACCAACTATGGCAAGGTGAAGGCGATGTTCAACGAACGCAACCAGCGCATCCAGCAGGCAGGTCCTTCCGAGCCTGCACTCATCCTCGGACTGAACGGTGCCCCGACAGCCGGAGACACCTTCCACGTCATCGAGACCGAGCAGGAGGCGCGCGAGATTGCCAGCAAGCGTGAGCAACTCCAGCGTGAGCAGGGACTCCGCACACAGAAAATGCTTACGCTCGACGAAGTGGGACGCCGCTTGGCACTGGGCGATTTCCACGAGTTGAACGTCATTGTCAAGGGCGACGTCGACGGCTCCATCGAGGCGTTGAGCGACTCGCTCATCAAGCTCTCCACCGAGCAGATTCAGGTGAACGTCATCCACAAGGCGGTGGGTCAGATTTCGGAATCGGACGTCAGCCTTGCCGCTGCCTCGGACGCCATCATCATCGGCTTCCAGGTGCGTCCGTCAATGGCTGCCCGCAAGCAGGCGGAGCAGGAGGGAGTCGACATCCGTCTCTACTCCATCATCTATGATGCCATCGAGGATGTGAAGGCGGCGATGGAAGGCATGCTGGCACCCGAGGTCAAGGAGGAAATCACCGCTACCATCGAAGTGCGCGAGGTGTTCAAGATTACCAAGGTCGGCACCGTAGCCGGAGCATGGGTACGCGAAGGCAAGGTGAAACGTACCGACAAGGCACGTCTCATCCGCGACGGTATCGTCATCCACACCGGAGCCATCAACGCCCTGAAGCGTTTCAAGGACGATGTGAAGGAGGTGCCGGTCAACTTCGAGTGCGGTATCAGCCTGATGAACTACAACGACATCAAGGTGGGCGACATCATCGAGTCCTACCAGGAAATCGAGGTGAAGCAGACACTCTGACCTGTGGAATAAGAAAGCAAACGAAACACGGCTGCCCCTGCGGGCAGTGACAATCATATGAAATGTGCCAATTGCCAGACCGCCCTTCCGGTTTGTGTGATTGGCACATTGTTGTTATAAAGGAATGGAAACGATTGACATATTCATAGTGGTGGTGCTGGGCATCGGACTGGTGTCGGGACTCGCCAAAGGCTTCATCAAGCAGGCATGCGGACTGGTAGGCCTGATAGCCGGACTGCTGGTGGCGCGTGCGCTGTATGCCGCTGTCGGCGAACAGTTGGCGCCTCACATCGGGACATCCGTCAGTGTGGCGCAAATCATCTCGTTCATCATCATTTGGGCGGTCATCCCCGCACTGCTCATGCTGGCAGGGGCTGCACTGACCCGGGCGTTGGAGGCTGCCCATCTGGGCATCGTCAACCGGATGCTGGGCGCAGTGACCGGCATGGTGCTCCATCTCTTGTTCCTTGGTGTGCTCATCAAGGTGGTGGAGTATATCGACCCTGAGGAGAAGATGCTCACCCCCGAAGTGAAGGAACAGTCGGTGTTCTACCATCCTGTGGGAGAAACGGCCGGGCTCTTCTTCCCGGCTATCAAACAAGTTACAGAACAATTAATCAAGTAAGAATTATGCAAGACGAACCGAACAAGCTGGTGAAGGAACTGGCTGCCGAGAAGTACAAGTACGGCTTCACGACGGATGTCCACACCGACATCATCGAGCGGGGACTCAACGAGGAGGTCATAAGGCTCATCTCCGAGAAGAAAGGGGAGCCTGACTGGCTGCTGGAGTTCCGCCTGAATGCGTTCCGTCACTGGCAGACGATGGAGATGCCCCGGTGGGCACATCTGGATATTCCCGAGATTGACTACCAGGCTATCTCATACTACGCTGCCCCGAAGACCCGGAAAGACGGACCCAAGAGCATGGACGAGGTCGACCCCGAGTTGATAAAGACGTTCAACAAGCTGGGCATCCCCCTGGAGGAACAGATGGCGCTCAGCGGAGTGGCGGTCGACGCCGTGATGGACTCCGTGTCGGTGAAGACTACCTATAAGGACGCACTCATCGAGAAGGGCATCATCTTCTGCTCCATCAGCGAGGCAGTGCGCGAACATCCTGACCTGGTGAAGAAGTACCTCGGCTCCGTGGTGCCCTACCGCGACAACTTCTTCGCTGCCCTCAATTCCGCCGTGTTCAGCGACGGCTCATTTGTCTACATCCCCAAGGGCGTACGCTGCCCGATGGAACTATCCACCTACTTCCGTATCAATGCCGCCAACACGGGGCAGTTCGAACGTACGCTCATCGTGGCGGACGACGACAGCTACGTGTCCTATCTTGAGGGATGTACCGCCCCCATGCGCGACGAGAACCAGCTCCATGCCGCCATCGTGGAAATCGTGGTGATGGACCGCGCCGAGGTGAAGTACAGCACCGTGCAGAACTGGTACCCCGGCGATGCCGAGGGCAAGGGCGGAGTCTATAACTTCGTGACCAAGCGGGGCAACTGCAAGGGCGTGGACAGCAAGCTGTCCTGGACGCAGGTGGAGACAGGCTCAGCCATCACGTGGAAGTACCCCAGCTGCATCCTGACGGGCGACAACTCGCAGGCGGAGTTCTACTCCGTGGCCGTGACGAACAACTTCCAGCAGGCGGACACCGGCACGAAGATGATACACCTCGGGCGGAACACCCGGAGCACCATCATCAGCAAGGGTATCTCTGCCGGACGCAGCCAGAACTCCTACCGCGGACTGGTCCGTGTGGCTGCCAAGGCGGACGGGGCGCGCAACTACAGCCAGTGCGACTCGCTGCTGCTGGGCGACAAGTGCGGCGCACACACCTTCCCCTACATGGACATCCACAACGAGACAGCTGTCGTGGAGCACGAAGCCACCACGTCGAAGATATCAGAAGACCAGCTCTTCTACTGCACCCAGCGCGGCATCCCGACGGAGGACGCCGTGGGACTCATCGTGAACGGATACGCCAAGGAGGTCATCAACAAGCTCCCGATGGAGTTTGCCGTCGAGGCACAGAAGCTGCTGGCAGTCTCGCTCGAAGGCAGCGTCGGCTGAACGCGGACGCCACCGCCTGGCGACTGCCTCCCGGCGACGAATGAACCTAAACGAATGAATCACATTATAACCTCAGACAGATATGCTTGAAATAAAAGATTTGCATGCCACCATCAATGGCAAAGAGATATTGAAAGGCATCAACCTCACCGTGAAGACCGGAGAGGTGCACGCCATCATGGGCCCTAACGGCTCGGGTAAGAGTACGCTGAGCAACGTCCTCGTGGGACATCCCGCCTACGAGGTGACCAAAGGCTCGGTGATGTTCAACGGGAAGGACCTCCTCGCGCTCAGTCCCGAAGACCGAAGCCACGAAGGGCTGTTCCTTTCGTTCCAGTATCCCGTGGAGATTCCCGGCGTGAGCATGGTCAACTTCATGCGTGCGGCAGTCAATGAGAAACGGAAGTACATGGGGCAGGAACCCCTCAGTGCAAGCGAGTTCCTCAAACTCATGCGCGAGAAGCGTGCCGTGGTCGAGCTGGACAACAAGCTCGCGAACCGTTCGGTGAACGAAGGCTTCTCCGGCGGCGAGAAGAAGCGTAACGAAATCTTCCAGATGGCGATGCTGGAGCCGAAGCTGAGCATCCTCGACGAGACGGACTCGGGACTCGACATCGACGCGCTGCGGATCGTAGCCGAGGGCGTCAACAAGCTCAAGACACCGGAGACGAGCTGCATCGTCATCACCCACTACCAGCGTCTGCTGGACTACATCAAGCCGGACATCGTCCACGTGCTCTACAAGGGACGCATCGTCAAGACCGCCGGACCCGAGCTCGCGCTTGAACTCGAAGAGCGGGGCTACGACTGGATCAAGGCGGAAGCGGACACTGCAGACCGCTGACCGGGAACGGCTGACCGGCAGACGCACAGCCGCCGTCCGTGTCAGCCGTAGCTGAAGAATCATACATAAACCCTATCAAGACAATGAAAGCAGAACAACAATACATCGACCTGTACACCCAGTGCGAAGCGATGATCGCACGCCACAGCTCGGAGGTGATGAACAAGCCCCGCGCCAAGGCGTTCGCCGACTTCCGGAGCCTGGGATTCCCCACGCGGAAAGTGGAGAAGTACAAGTACACCGACGTGGCGAAGCTCTTCGAGCCGGACTATGGCTTGAACCTGAACCGCCTCGACATACCCGTCGACTCCAGCGAAGTGTTCAAGTGCGACGTGCCGAACATGAGTACCTCGCTCTACTTCATGCTCAACGACGGTTTCGACAGCCGTGACCTGCCGAAGGCAACCCTCCCCGCCGGCGTGTGGGCAGGCAGCCTCAAGGAGTTCTCCACCCTGCACCCGGAGCTGGCGGAGGCACACTACGGACGCCTCGCCGACACCGCACGCGACGCCGTGACCGCCCTCAACACCATGCTCGCACAGGACGGCTTCGTGCTCTATGTGCCCAAGGGGGTGGTCGTGGAGCGACCCATCCAACTTGTCAACATGCTCCGTTCCAACGTCGACTTCATGGTCAACCGGCGGGTGCTCATCATCCTGGAAGAAGGCGCACAGGCGCGTCTGCTGGCGTGCGACCATGCCATGGACCGTGTGAAGTTCCTTGCCACCCAGGTGGTGGAGGTCTTCGTCGGCGAGAATGCCGTCTTCGACTTCTATGAGCTGGAGGAGACCCACAACAACACCGTGCGCTTCAGCAACCTCTATGTCCATCAGGCGGCAGGCAGCAACGTCCTGCTCAACGGAATGACCCTCCACAACGGCATCACCCGCAACACCACCGAGGTGGCGCTCGACGGACGGGGCGCCGAGGTGAAGATGCTCGGCATGGCTATCGGCGACAAACAGCAGCAAGTGGACAACAACACCTTCATCGACCACCGGGTGAGCGACTGCACCAGCACCGAGCTCTACAAGTATGTGCTCGACGACAGTGCCGTCGGGGCGTTTGCCGGCAAAGTGCTCGTCCGTGAAGGCGCACAGCGCACCTCCTCGCAGCAGACCAACCGGAACCTCTGCGCCACCCGCGAGGCACGCATGTACACCCAGCCGCAGCTGGAGATTTACGCCGACGACGTGAAGTGCAGCCACGGGGCTACCGTGGGCCAGCTCGACGACAACGCCCTCTTCTACATGCGTCAGCGGGGCATCGCCGAGCGGGAGGCACGCCTGCTGCTCATGTTTGCCTTCGTCAATGAGGTCATCGACGAGATACGTCTCGACGCACTCAAGGACCGCCTGCACCTGCTCGTGGAGAAACGCTTCCGCGGCGAGCTCAACAAGTGCCAGGGGTGCGCCATGTGCAAGTGAGACCCCGCCTAAACACTGATAGCACTATGGATATACAAAAGATACGGGAAGACTTCCCCATCCTCAGCCGCACGGTCTACGGCAAGCCGCTCGTCTATTTCGACAACGGCGCCACCACGCAGAAACCACGCTGCGTGGTCGATGCCATTGCCGAGGAGTACTACTCGGTCAATGCCAACGTGCACCGCGGCGTCCACTTCCTCTCCCAGCAGGCGACCGAGCTGCACGAAGGGGCACGCGAGACCGTCCGCAAGTTCATCAACGCCCGCTCCACGAGCGAGATTGTCTTCACACGCGGAACCACCGAGAGCATCAACCTCCTGGCTTCGTCGTTCGGTGAAGCCTTCCTCCGCGAGGGCGACGAGGTCATCGTCTCCGTCATGGAGCATCACAGCGACATCGTCCCCTGGCAGCTCCTGCGCGACCGCCGGGGCATCGTCATCCGCGTCATCCCCATGACCGACCGCGGCGAGCTCCTGACCGACGCGTATGCCGCGCTCTTCAACGAGCGCACCCGTCTGGTGTGCGTCACCCACGTGTCGAACGTCCTGGGGACGGTCAATCCCGTGCGCGAGATGATAGCCACGGCACATGCCCACGGCGTGCCCGTACTCGTCGACGGGGCGCAGGCGGTGCCGCACATGGCAGTCGACGTGCAGGCGCTCGACGCGGACTTCTATGCCTTCAGCGGGCACAAGGTCTACGGCCCGACGGGCGTGGGCGTGCTCTACGGCAAGGAGGAGTGGCTCGACCGGCTGCCGCCCTACCAGGGAGGAGGGGAGATGATACAGCATGTCAGCTTTGAACGGACGACGTTCAACGAGCTGCCCTACAAGTTTGAGGCAGGTACGCCCGACTACATCGGCACGCACGCCCTGGCACGGGCGCTCGACTATGTGTCCGCCCTGGGCATGGACCAGATTGATGCCTACGAGCAGGAACTGACGCGCTATGCCACGGAACGGCTGCGCTCCATCGAGGGCATGCGCATCTTCGGCGAAGCCCCTCACAAGGGGAGCGTCATCTCCTTCCTCGTCGGCAACATCCACCACTTCGACCTCGGCACGTTGCTCGACCGCCTCGGCATCGCCGTCCGCACCGGGCACCACTGTGCGCAGCCGCTGATGCAACGGCTGGGCATCGAGGGGACGGTCCGCGCTTCCTTCAGCTTCTACAACACGAAGGAGGAGGTCGACACCCTCGTCGCCGGCATCGAGCGCGTGCGGCACATGTTCTGACAGTACCCCCGTCGGCGCGCAACCGTGCGTCCGTCGGACCAGCATAGAGGCACGAAGACACTGCGGACAGGGCTTGAACCCTGTTTCCCCGGTGTCTCCGCGCCTCTCTCTTTTGCGGGTACGGCAGTGCCCGTCTGTTGAAAAATCGGAAAATCCCTTGCACGCTTCCGGCTCCGGAAAGGACGTTTTGCAGACGTCTGACTGTCAACAGGTTGCAAACGACCTGTTCCGAGCTTCGTACGGACGCGTCGGTACGAGCGTGCGGACACGTCCGTACGGTGCTGCGGACGCGTCCGTACGAACGTGGCGACAGGTCCGCACCGCAGGCGGCTTCCGCTGGAAGAAAATTTATAAGGCTTTTTCGGCGTCAGCCCAGCGAGCAGAAGAAGGTCACGAGGAAGGGGACACTGAAGTCGACCACCATGCCGTGGTAGATGGAGACCACCGCCAGTTCGTCGCCACACGTACGGGTGATGACGGGCAGGGTCGTGTCCGCCGTCGTCGCTCCGCCTGCCGCAATGGGAGCAAGGCTTCCGAACCAACGTGCCAGCAGGGGCGCGCCCAGCAGGGTGAGCAGCTCACGGATGATGTTTGACAGCAGGGCGACCGTGCCCAGCTCAGCCCCTTTGCTGCCCGTGATGAGTATGCCCGAAAGGGAGTAGTAGCCGAAGCCCGCGCCCACCGCCATGCCTTCCGCCACGGAGTGGGGCGTGAGGAGGCTCGCCAGGGCGCATGCCGTCAGGGTGCCGCCGATGGTGCAGAGCGGGAGCAGGGCGAGGCGGGGGTTGAGCCGGCGGAAGCGGGAGAGGGCGGAAGGGTCGTGCCCGATGCTGAAGCCCACCGCTGCCATGAGCAGGCAGAGCGCGGTGAAGCTGACGTCGGCAAGCGACCATGCCGTCGGCAGGCCCGTGCTGCGCCCGACGATGATGCCCAGGACGAAGAACCCGATGATGAGGAGACTGCCTTTCATGAGCCGTGTTCCTCCTTTCTTCCCTTCCGGCGGACGCAGCGCAGGAGCAGGGCTGCCGCCACCGCGCTGCCCAGGGTAGCTGCCGTGGAGAGGAGCAGTGCCTCGCCTCCCAGCCGGGGGAGGGCGTCGATGAGCTGACGGTTGCTGCCCGCCTCCCATCCGAGGAGGAAGAGCAGGAGCCAGATGAGCAGGTTGACGGTGCCCTGTATGCCCGGCACCCGGCGTCGGCTGAGCAGGCTGCCTGCAATCATGCCTGCCAGCATGCATCCGATGACTGTGAACATGATGGTCTTGTCTGAAGTGTGTCGATGAGGCTGCAAAATTACGACTTTTCTTGGCAAATGCCGTGCCTTCGCTCTCGTCGGAAGGCTGCCTCCGGTGTGCCCCGGTTGTCATACGGAAGGGCAACTTAACCAATATTAACTGCTTGCATGTCCGTAAGCGTATAAAAATACTTACTTTTGATTTCATCCGGCACGTGTGTCGGAAGGCAAGCGGCTGACGGACGGACGTGTTTCCGGCACGGAAGCTCCGCATGGCCTTGATTATTAACCCTTTAAAACGAAATGATTATGAAAAAGTTATTTCTGACGCTTTGTCTTTGCGTGATGGCTGTCTGCGCCAGCGCACAGAACTTTACGGTTTGGTATGGTATGAACTATGCCAACATCAACACATCAGGTGTAAACCCTGACTCAGAGATGAAATTTCTTAACTTCGGAATGGACTATACTGCCCCGATGACCGACATGTTCGACTGGTCGGCAGGCGTTGCCTTTACGACCAAGGGCTATGACGGCTGGGACCCGGGTTTCATTGAAGTGAACGCCGACGCCATCTGGAACTTCGCCGACTACGGAGAAGGCAAGGTGGGCTTGCTTGCCGGTCCGACACTCGCCCTCATGGTGCTCGACGACGATGCCAAGAGCACGAACACCGTGAACCTGGGCATCGATGTGGGCGCGAAGGCGAACTACCGCGAGTTCTCCCTCAAGCTGGGCTATGAGTTCGGTCTGACCAACTGCATCAAGAATGTGGACAGCAAGCTCAACGGCTTCTTCATCCGTCTGGGATACAGCTTCTGACAA
Organism: Bacteroides sp. Marseille-P3684; assembly: GCF_900291465.1. Lineage (GTDB taxonomy): Bacteria > Bacteroidota > Bacteroidia > Bacteroidales > Bacteroidaceae > Phocaeicola_A. Next base: position 378,762 of record NZ_LT985808.1, on the reverse strand, counting down.
TTGATAATTGACAATGGACAATTGACAATTATCCTGCGGGTGGATTTCCTGTGTCCTGCTCGTGCAAGGCGTAATTGTCCATTGTCAATTGTCAATTAAAAAAGTCTCTTTCCTGCCATGCTATTACCTTATTATAATAGAGACCTGGTCGAAGCAGGCTGCGACGAAGCCGGACGCGGATGTCTGGCGGGTGCGGTCTATGCGGCGGCAGTGATTCTGCCGGCGGACTTCGAGAACGAGTGGCTCAATGACTCCAAGCAGCTCACCGAGCACCGGCGTTATGCCCTGCGCGAAGTCATCGAGCGCGAAGCCGTGGCGTGGGCAGTGGGCGTGGTGTCGCCCGAGGAAATCGACGAACTGAACATCCTCCGTGCCTCCTTTCTCGCCATGCACCGCGCACTCGACGGGCTGTCCGTCCGTCCCCAGCACCTGCTCATCGACGGCAACCGCTTCATGCCCTACGGCGACACGCCCCACACCACGGTGGTGAAGGGCGACGGGAAGTACATGTCCATCGCTGCGGCGTCCATCCTTGCCAAGACCTACCGCGACGACTACATGAACCGTCTCCACGAGCAGTACCCCGTGTATGCCTGGGACCGCAACAAGGGCTACCCCACCAAGGCACACCGTGCCGCCATCCGTCAGTACGGACCCTCCCCCTACCACCGCCGCACCTTCAACCTCCTGGGCGACGCCCAGCTCTCGCTTGACCTCTGAATGCCGGCGTGCCCTCCCCGTTTTTACAAAACCGGATTCCCCCCTTCTTGTCATTTACCTGCACGGAATCATCCGCTTTTTCCCCTCTCTTTTCGCTGAAATGTCAATGCGGCAGAATTATTTTGCCTCAGGAGCATAAATTTTTCCCGGATTCTTGGAGCAGTTACATATTAATACTTATTTTTGTTCCAACAATAAGTTTAACCTAATCTTTCATTAAGCATGTTAGAACAAATCAACACTTCTCTGATCGACTGGTCACGGGCGCAGTTCGCCCTGACGGCGATGTACCACTGGCTGTTCGTGCCACTCACATTGGGGCTGGCATTGCTGATGGGCATCATGGAAACACTCTATGTCAGAACGGGCAATGAGTTCTGGAAACACACGACCAAGTTCTGGATGAAACTCTTCGGCATCAACTTCGTCATCGGTGTCGCTACGGGACTGATTCTGGAGTTTGAGTTCGGAACCAACTGGAGCAACTACTCCTGGTTTGTGGGCGATATCTTCGGAGCGCCGCTTGCCATCGAGGGCATCCTCGCCTTCTTCCTCGAAGCCACCTTTGTCGCCATCATGTTCTTCGGATGGGGACGCGTGAGCAAACGTCTCCACCTTGTCTCGACGTGGCTGACGGGTGCCGGTGCCGCCATCTCCGCCTGGTGGATTCTGGTGGCAAACTCATGGATGCAGAACCCGGTGGGCATGACGTTCAACCCCGACACGATGCGCAACGAGATGCAGTCCGCAGGCAGCTTCTGGGAAGTGGCGTTCTCTGACGTGGCTGTGGTCAAGTTCTGCCACACCGTGTTGAGCGGCTGGGTGCTCGGCGCCGTGTTTGTCGTCGGCATCTCCTGCTGGTTCCTGCTGAAGAAGCGCCACGAGCGCATGGCGTTGTCGAGCATCAAGATTGCTTCCGCCTTCGGACTCTTCTCCGCGCTGGTAGTGGCATTCACGGGCGACACCTCGGGCTATCACGTGGCACAGAAGCAGCCCATGAAGCTGGCTGCCATCGAGGGACTCTACAATGGCGGCACGGAGCAGGGACTCACCGCCATCGGTCTGCTCAATCCCGCGAAGGAACGTTATGACGACGGCAAGGAACCCTTCCTCTTCGAAATCAAGATACCCTACGCGCTGTCCTTCCTCTCCACCCGCAGCCTGGACGGCTATGTCCCCGGCATCAACGAGGTCATTGCCGGCGGATACACCCAGCCCGACGGGACGGTGGCTCTCTCGGCTGCCGAGAAGATGGCTGCCGGACGCGAAGCTCTCAGCGCACTCGACGCCTACCGTACTGCCAAGCAGAACGGCGACCAGCAGGCGGCAGACTCCATCCTGCCCCGTCTGCAGAGCAATGTGAAATACCTGGGCTACGGCTACATCAACGAGCCCGCCGAGCTGGTGCCCAACGTGCCCCTCAACTTCTACGCCTTCCGTGTCATGGTGGGTCTGGGATGCTACTTCATCCTGTTCTTTGCCGTGGTGCTCTTCCTCGCCTATAAGAACCGTCTTGCCTCCATGCGCTGGATGCAGTGGATTGCCCTCTTCACCATCATCCTGGGCCATCTCGCCGGACAGGCAGGCTGGATAGTGGCAGAGACCGGACGCCAGCCGTGGGCGATTCAGGACCTTCTGCCGGTGAATGCCGCCATCTCGTCGGTACCGACCTACTCCGTGCAGACCACCTTCTTCCTCTTCCTCGCCGTGTTCACCATCCTGCTGATTGCCGGCATCGGCATTTCGCTGCGCATCATCCGCAAGGGTCCGGAGGGCATGGAAGACTGAGTATTCACACACATATCTACAAACCGTTCAGCCGGCTCCGGCACCTGATTGGTCCCCGCAGGACCTGCCGCCGGTGCCCGGTTGTCCAATCAAACAATATCAATGGAAACATATAGCTTACTTCAACATTATTGGTGGTTCCTCATCTCCCTGTTGGGCGGACTGCTGGTGTTCCTGCTCTTTGTCCAGGGCGGCAACTCCCTGATTTTCCAGTTGGGCAAAACCGACGAAGAGCGTGCATTGCTCATCAATGCCACGGGCCGTAAGTGGGAGTTCACCTTCACCACACTGGTCACTTTCGGCGGCGCCTTCTTCGCTTCCTTCCCCCTGTTCTACAGCACCAGCTTCGGCGGTGCCTACTGGGCGTGGATGATTATCCTGTTCAGCTTCGTGCTCCAGGCGGTGTCCTATGAGTTCCAGGCGAGCCTGGGCAACCTGCTCGGCAAGAAGACCTACCAGTGCTTCCTCGTGCTCAACGGCATCCTGGGTCCGTTGTTGCTCGGTGCCGCCGTCGCTACCTTCTTCACGGGCTCGAACTTCATCGTCGACAAGGGCAACATGAGCGACCTCTCCATGCCCGTCATCAGCCGCTGGGCGAACGGATGGCATGGCATCGACATCCTGTTCAACATCTGGAACTGGGTGCTCGGCATCGCCGTCTACTACCTCTCGCGTGTCCTTGGCGGACTCTACTTCCTCAACCGTATTGCTGACGACACCGTCATCGCCCGTTGCCGCCGCCGTCTGTTCGGCGACGCGCTCGCCTTCCTGGTGTTCTTCCTGGCTTTCGTCATCCGGACACTCGTCAGCGCAGGCTTCGCCGTGGACCCCACGACCCAGGAAGTCTACATGGAGCCGCTGAAGTACCTGAACAACTTCCTCGCGATGCCTGCCGTGCTGGCAGTGTTCCTCGTGGGAGTGGTGCTGGTGCTGTGGGGCATCGTCAAGGGCGTGTTCTCACGGACGCCCCGTCAGAGCATCTGGTTCGCCGGCATCGGCACGGTGCTCACGGTGACCGCCCTGTTGCTCTGCGCAGGCTACAACAACACTGCCTACTATCCTTCAGTGGCAGACCTGCAAAGCTCGCTCACCATCGCCAACAGCTGCTCCAGCCCCTTCACGCTGGAAGTGATGGCGTACGTGTCCATCCTCATCCCCTTCGTGCTGGCGTATATCTTCTATGCCTGGCGTGCCCTGGAGCGCAAGCCCATCACGCGCGAGGAGCTGAAGAACGATGACCACGCCTATTAAGCGCATTTCACGACTTAGCTAGATCTCTTAGAATAAGACGCGGGTGGCACCCTGGTACGGTATTCCGTATCCGGGGATGCCACCCGCTTTATTTGTGTCCGGCGGACGACGGCTGCGGCGGCAGTGTCACTTTTGCTCACCCGGGATGACAAATGGTTGCGGTTTCTAACTTTTGTGAGTAAGTTTATTTTGAAATATAAAGTAAACTATTGTTTTTTATTCTTGAATCGCTATCTTTGTCGCCGCTAGAAGATTAATGAATATAAACTGTATATTATTTATGTAGAAATAGATATAAAAACAGTTTATAAAGAAGGAACATCTTTTTACCGGTCCGCAGACGCGTTTCTACGGATATTTCCCGAGCCGGTTTCGAGAGAGTCTTCCGCTTCCTGCCCAACACAGACACACGCACAAACACAAGGGCCGTATGAAAGCTTGAGCCTACATCGGTCTAACTAAAATAACAAATGAAGACTAGCATGAAAAAGTTCGCCTTAACAACTCATTCATCACGAAGCTTCTTCTCCCAACATTGGTCGCATGCCGTGAAGCCCGGTTGCCTCGCCATGGCCTTGTTGGTGGCTTCAGCGCTTCCCGCGATGGCGCAGACTCCCGCGGGAGGAGGTAAACAACAGACAACGGAGAGCCAGACACCGGAGAAGAAAGTCATTTACAGGGGCGTAGTCATCGACGACACCGATGCCCCGTTGCCGGGCGTCAGCGTGACGCTCCCCCACAGCAAAGGCATGGGCGTGACTACCGACGTCAACGGACGTTTTGAAATCTCTGTCCCCGAGAGCGTACACAACCTCGTGTTCTCCTACATCGGCATGAAGACGCAGACCGTGCGTGTGAAGGGCATTACCAAGGACATTACCGTCCGCCTGGAGTCGGACGCGGTCAACCTGAAGGAAGCCGTCGTGACGGGTATCTACACCCGTAATGCCGAGAGCTTCACCGGCTCCATGGCGACCTACACGAACAAGGAACTCAAGCAAGTCGGAAACCTGAACGTGCTCCAGAGCCTCCAGGCACTCGACCCGGCGTTCGTCATCACGGACAACAACCTCCGCGGTGCGGACCCGAACGCCACGCTGGACATCAGCATCCGCGGTACGACGAACCTGACCGACCTGGAGTCGGACTACGAATATGACCCCAACCAGCCGCTCTTCATCCTCGACGGTTTCGAGAGCGACCTGACGACCATCACCAACCTCAACATCGACCGCGTGGCAAGCATCACCATCCTGAAGGATGCCGCCTCCACCGCCATCTACGGTTCGAAGGCAGCCAACGGCGTTGTGGTAGTCGAGACGGTGAAGCCCGAGCCGGGCAAGCTGCGCTTCTCCTACAGCGGCAACTACCAGGTGGCATGGGCGGACCTGACGGACTATAACATGATGAACGCACGCGAGAAGCTCGCCTACGAGAAGCTTGCCGGACGCTATGCCTCGGGTGACTACAACCTCGATGCGAACGGCGAAATCATCGACGAGGACCAGCGCCAGATTTACTACAACCGCCTCAAGCTGGTCGAGCAGGGACTCGACTCCTACTGGCTCAATGAGCCGCTGCGCACCGCCTTCACCCAGACGCACAACATCTACGTCGACGGCGGTGACTCAGCCTTCCTCTACGGTGTGGGCGTGAACTACAGCAACACGCAGGGTGTCATGAAGGGTTCGGGCAAGGATGCGCTCAACGGAAACATCCGCCTGACCTACCGTGTGGACCGCCTCTCGTTCTCGAACAATACGAACCTCAACTACAACACGAGCGACACCGAGCCGGTGGCATTCCGCAACTTCGTCAACGCCAACCCCTACTATTCGAAATACAACGAGAACGGTGAGATCACCAAGTACTTCGAGCGTACGGCAACCCTGAGCGGCTATGAGTACGCCTACAACCCCTTGTGGGACTTCAACCAGAAGAGCTACAACCGGACGAATACCTTCTCGCTGAACAACAACTTCCAGGTCGAGTGGCGCATCCTGGAAGAACTGCGCCTGCGTGGCCGCTTCGGTGTGACCATCGCGCAGAACGAGTCGACCGTCTTCCATTCGCCCGAAGAGACAATGTTCGCCGAGACCGACCGCCTGGAGCGCGGAACGTATGCGAAGAACAGCTCGCGTGACACGTCCTATGACGGTACTCTCGACCTGACCTACGGACGCACCTTCGGCAACCACATGCTCAACCTGATCGGCGGTATGCAGTTCACCGAGTCCAACTCCGACGCGGAGGCCTTCTCCGCCCTGGGCTACATGTCCGACCAGTATTCCAACCCGAACTTCTCGATGGGTTACCCCGACGGTGGCAAGCCCAGCTCCACGGTGGTGAAGTCGCGTACGGCAAGCTACTACTTCAACTTGAACTACGGCTACGACATGCGTTACCTAGTCGACTTGAACCTCCGTACCGACGGTGCTTCGGTGTTCGGCATCAACAACCCCTTCTCGACCACCTGGTCCTTCGGTCTGGGATGGAACGTGCACAACGAGAAGTTCCTTGCCGAATCGGACGTAATCAGCTACATGAAGCTCCGCTACTCACTCGGTAACCCCGGTAACAGCAACCTCGACGCCAAGCGTGCCAACACGGTCTACAACTATTACACGGCGTTCCAGAACCCCTTCGGTCTTGCCGCACTCATCAGACAGTGGGGTAACAAGGACCTCGAATGGCAGCGTACGCTCGACCAGAACATCGGTATCGACCTGGCTTTCATGGACGACCGCCTGCGCTTCACCTTCGACTACTTCACGAAGACGACTGACCCGTTGCTGCTCTCCATCTCCCTGCCTCCCTCGACCGGTACGACAACCAGCCCGATGAACATCGGAACGATGCACAACGAGGGCTTCACCTGGCAGGCAACCTACTTCGTGCTCCGTGGCAACGACTACAACTGGAGCCTCACTGCCAACATGAACCACGTGAAGACCAGCTACGACGACATGGGCAACTACCTGGAGTACCTCAACGAACAGGGCCGTGACGAAGAAGCGTACACCCTCCGCCGTTACTACGACGGCGCCAGCCCCACGGCGTTGTGGGCGGTGCGTTCGGCAGGTATCGACCCGATGACCGGTAACGAGGTCTTTATCAAGAAAGACGGAAGCTACACCTTCGAGTGGGACACTGCCGACGAGGTTGTCTGCGGTGACACCACGCCCGACGTGGAAGGCACCTTCGGCACCTCGGCATACTGGAAGGGCTTCTCGATGAACCTCATCTTCTCCTACCGCTACGGCGGACAGGCCTTCCGCCAGACGCTGTTTGACAAGGTGGAGAACATCTCCGAGTCTGACCTGATGTACAACCAGGACAAGCGTGCCTACTACGGCCGTTGGCAGAAGCCCGGCGACCATGCCAAGTTCAAGCGCATCGACGACCTCTCGGAGTCGCACATGACGAGCCGCTTCATCGAGGACGAGAACACGCTGAAGCTCACCACGCTCTCCTTCGGCTATGAGAACCAGACGGCTCCCTGGCTGAAGACCATCGGTGCCTCTTCCTTCAACGTCCGCCTGTCGATGAACGACCTCTTCTACCTGTCGACCATCAAGGAAGAGCGCGGTCTGGACTACCCCTTCCAGCGCTCGGTGATGATGTCGTTGGGCCTTAGCTTTTAACCCCTAAAACCAGTGAATCAATATGAACTACAAGAATATCATCAAATGTCTGTTCGTGGCTGGCACCCTGTCCGTGTCGACTTCGTCCTGCTCCGACTGGCTTGAGGTGGACATGGAAGACAGCATCCTGGAGACCACCCTCTTTTCCACGAACGAAGGCTTCCTCACCGCGCTCAACGGTGTCTACTCGTCGCTCAACAACTCGTCGCTCTACGGCGGTACGCTGGGCATGGTCGGCATCGACATCATGGCGCAGTACTACAACGTGCCCAACGTCATCAACCAGCACAACTACTATTACTGGAGCGGCTACAACTACACCGACACCAACTTCGACAACGCGTCGAACTCCCTGTGGAGCAACATGTACTCGCTCATTGCCAACGTAAACCTCCTGCTGGAGAAGTGCGACGAGCCGGATGCCGCCATCCTGGACCGCTACTATCCGTTGGTGAAGGGTGAGGCGCTCGCCCTGCGCGGCATGATGCACTTTGACCTGCTGCGCTTCTACGGCCCCATCTATTCCGACGCGACGGCTTCGCAGGAGTGCCTGCCCTATCAGGAGGACAGCCGCCGCACCGTGCAGCCCCTGATTTCAGCCGAAGAGTTCCTCAACCGGGTTATCCGCGACCTCGACGCAGCCGCCGAGCTGTTGAAGGAGTGCGACCCCGTCCTGACCGAAGGTGTGAAGGACGGCGTGTTGAGCGACGACGGACTGGACAGCTACGACTGGTCCTACCGCCAGCTCCGCCTGAACTACTACGCCGTGCAGGCGCTCCGGGCACGTGCCTACCTGTGGAAGGGGGACAAGGCGACGGCATACGACATTGCCAAGAACGAGGTCATCGCCAAGAGCGAGACCGAGCAGCTCGACGTCTTCCCGTGGATGGACCGCACCACCGTCCAGGCGACCATCGAGAACTCCCGTCCCGACTATGTGTTCTCTGACGAGGTGATGTTCAGCCTCTACAACATGAGCCGCGACAACCTCTATGACAACTACTTCAGCGCGTCGGTGAATGCCAACAACCGCCTCTGCTTCGTCGGCTCGTCGGAGACCGGCAGCGACTCGAAGCTTGCCTCGTTCTACGACGACACCAACGACATCCGCCGTCGCATGTGGAGCTTCCAGGAGGGAGAGACCTCGGGCGACAACGCCATCTGCCTCGTGAAGTTCCAGGACTTCAGCGTCAGCTCGGAGAGCGGTGACACACTGACCTACCGCTACATGACCCCGCTCATCCGCAAGAGCGAGATGTACCTCATCGCTGCCGAATGTACGGACGACATCACCGAGGCTGCCACGCTCATCAACACGGTGCGCAACGTGCGCGGTGCCGTCTCCCTCGACGTGACTCCCGACAACAAGCAGGAGCTCATCACCCGCGAATTTGCCCGTGAGGTCGTGGGCGAAGGACAACTGTTCTTCTACTACAAGCGACTGGGCATGACCTCGATTATCTCCGGAACGTCAGCGAGCGGTTCCGCCTCCATGAGCGTGGACAGCTATGTCATACCGCTGCCGAGCGACGAAGAAGACTTGCGTAACTAACCATTAAGAACGACGAATATGAAGAAACTGATTTATACACTTTGCTGCCTGTTGGGATTGGCTTCGTTCGCGGCGTGTGAGAAGGACATGCCTGCCTATGAGGGAAAAGACGGGCTTTACTTTGACGTGCAGTACACCAACGTGCCCCACTTCACCAATCCGGACATGTGGGCACACCAGCTCTACACCTGGGTGCGCTTCGTTTCCATGCCCGAAAGTGCTACCGATACGACGCTGAGCCTGAAGGTGAATGCCGTGGGCGAGGCACGCGACTACGACCGTGTGTTCAATGTGGCAGTGGTTGCCGACAGCACGACGGCTGTGGCAGACCAGGAATACAAGGACCTCTCCGAGCAGTGTGTCATCAAGGCGGGAGAGACCTCGGGCCTTGTCAACGTGACCATCCTGCGCTCCGACCGCGTGGCAGAGGAGACGGTACAGCTGCAGCTGACGCTCGTGCCCAACGAGTATTTCGACCTGCCGTTCACCTACATCACGGAGATTCCGGGACGCTACACCGAGGGCATGACGGACTTCTACAACAACCCCGACCCCCGCGTGCACAACATCTTCATCTCCGACATCATGACCAAGCCGACCATCTGGCCGTTGAACTTCGGAGAGTTCTCGCGTGAGAAGATGGAGCTGGTCCTCCGCCTTTACCCCGACGTGACCTACGACGATTTCAGCGCACTGGTGACCGTGCCCTTCATCATGCAGAACATCATCAACGAGATTGTCTCGAACTACCTCGTGGAGCAGTTCCGTGCCGGGAACCCCATCACGGACGCCGACGGGACGCTCATGTGGTTTAGCAATGTGCCTTGGGATGAAAGCTCCATGCCGGGCGATGTTGTCCTTGATTAACTAAGAAACGATTATGAAGAACTATATTTATCCCTGCTTGCTGGCAGCCGCTGCCAGCCTTGCCTCGTGTGTCGACGACAAGGGCAGCTACACCCTTTCGCCCATCAACGAGGTGGAGATTACACTGAGTAACGAAGACGGCTACGTAGCCTATCTCGCGGGTGACCCCGTACACATCTCTGCCGATGTCACCGGAACGATGGCGGAGACCAACGAGCCCTCGCGCTACGCTTACCACTGGTATGTGAAGATTATCACCAACCTGTCGAGCATGGCGTCCGAGACGATAGACCTGAGCGAGGAACGCGAGTTCGACTACGTTGCCGACGGCTCCCTGCTGCCGGGCAGCTACACGCTCTATCTGGAGGTGACCGACCTGGAGACGGGACTGAAGACCATCCAGCGAAGCTCGCTCGCCGTCCTCTCCCAGATGACGACGGGTTACCTCGTGCTCGGCGAGAACACCGACGGCACGGTCAAGATGGACATGATTACCACGATGGCGGAAGACACCATCCTGCTGGAGGACGTCTTCACCGACCCCAACATCAGAGAGCCCGAGTCGCTCGTCTTCATCGGACAGACGCGCTACGGCGAATACCAGAACCTGTGGCTGACCGCCGCCGACCAGTCGTACTCGCTGACCAACGGCTCCTACTTCGAGCTGCTCGAGGACAACACGCTTGACTCGAAGATGCTGACCACCTTCGACGTGAAGCGCCCGATGCGTGTCATCGACATGTTCCCCCGCTATGACGCCAGCTACGGTTGCCGGGGTGACTCCAAGCGCGGATACATCACCGACGACGCCATCTACGTCACCTCGATGATGTCGAACGACCAGATTTTCGGTAACCCCATCAACCGCTACAGCAACACGAGCACCGAACTGTTCACGCCCTACCGGCTGGCATTCGTGGTTAACGGAGCCTACATGTCGTCGCTCTTCCTCAACGTCATCTTCTATGACATGGACAGCCAGGCTTTCGTCGGTCCGAACAGCAACAGCCCGACGAGCGCGACCTACTGCCGGAAGCTCCAGGCGAGCGCAAGTGCAGCCTTCGAGTGGGACCAGAGCAAGTATCCCGACAACCGCCGCCTCGTCTTCGGACAGAACGGCAACGCCGGCTACTCGTACGTGGTCCTGACTGACGACCAGAACAAGTGGTACGCCTATTCGTTCAAGCCGTCGAGCACTACTGCTCCCGTCCAGTGGTTCAGCACGGAGATTGACCAGAGCGTGGCTACCGACTTTGCACAGGCGAGCCACTATGCCTTCTCCGACGACGAGACCGAGATGGTCTATGCCGTGGGTTCGAAGCTCTACGGGTACGACCTGGAGCGCAACATCGGCCGCCTGCTGAAGGACTACGGCAGCGAAATCATCCTCCTCGACCGCGATGCCGAGTCGACTACCGCCCGCAACAAGTTCTACATCGCTGTCTCCGCCGGCGACGGCAAGAGCACTCTCAGCTGGTTCACCATCCCGTCCGACCCGAACGACATCCCGTTTGAGGAGGATGAGGACATGGTATGGGAAATCAACTCCACCGTGAAGGGCATCCAGTGGAAGAGCGCCGGTGACCTTGCCGACGAATCAGGATATTATTGATAACAACTCAACGACAATGAAAAAACTATTCATCACTCTCTTTACTGCCTTGCTGGCCATCCCCGGCCTGGCACAGACAAACTTCCGTCCGCTCACGCTCGACCAGGCAGTGGAGCAGGCAAAGAAGGAAAACAAGCTCGTGTTCGTCGACTTCTACACTGACTGGTGCGGCCCCTGCCGCGTGATGGCGAACACCGTCTTCCCGCAGAAGAAGGTGGGCGACTACTTCAACGCCCGTTTCGTCTGCATCAAGCTCAATGCCGAGAAGGAGGGCAAGGCGGACGCCGCCACCTACCAGGTGAAGGCATACCCGACCTTCCTCGTGCTCGACACGGACAAGAAGGTGAAGCTCGACATCAAGGGCTCCATGACCGCCGACAACTTCATCTCGAAGATTGAGAGCGAACTCAACCCCGAGCTTTCGCCCGAAGCCATGAAGAAGCGCTACGATGCCGGCGAACGTACCCCCGAACTGGTCAACGCCTATGCCTTCCACTTCATGGAGGAAGGCAAGGAGGAGGAAGGCTTCCGCATCGTCAACGCCTACTTTGATTCGCTGACGGACGCACAGCGGCTCGCTCCCGAGAACTTCTTCCTCTTCTCGCGCTACACCATCCGTCTCGATGACCCGAAGGCAGACTTCCTCGTGGCACACCGCAGCGAGTTCGACCCCGCCGTCCGTGCCCGTGCCGAGGAGCACGCCCAGAAGCTCTATCACGCCGGGCTGGTGAGCTACCTCTCCGGCTTCCAGTTTGCCGAAGGGAAGTATGACGCTGCCGCCTACGGTGCCCTGAAGCAGTCCATCATCGACTGCGGACTGGACAAGACCTATCCGTATGCCCCGCTCTTCGCCCTCATCGAGTGCTATGCCCAGGGCGACAAGGCTGCCTACTTTGCCCTGCTGAAGGAGAAGCAGCCCGAGATGAACGAGAACGACTTCAACCTCGTGTTGCTCAACTTCTCGCGTCTCTTCCCCGCTGCCACGACCGACAAGGCGCTGCTGGCAGAAGGAGCCAAGTACATCCGTTCGATTCTCCCCGGTCTGAAGCCGTCGACCATCATGATGATGGGACAGCTCCTCCAGAGCCTGGAAGGGAAATAACACGCTGATTCCGCCACCCGGCGAACACAGCTAAACTTATAAAGAGAGGGTGTATCAAGGTGAGCCGACGCTCATCCTTGGTACACCCTCTCTCTGTGCATGTGCCCTGAGGCTCGTCCAAGCCGGGGACAAGCAGGCAACAAGCCGGGGATAGACAGACCAAAGTATTATACTTTGGCAGCCTAAGTATTATACTTAGGGGGTCTAAGTATTATACTTAGGTCCATCTATCCCCGGCTTGTATCGTGTCTCTCCCGCACCCCGTGAGTATCAGGAGCGTGCTTCCTCGTTCTTCATCTTCCGGTACTCCGACGGGGACATGCCGTAGACCTGCTTGAAGCACTTGCTGAAGTAGTGTGAGTCGTAGAAGCCGGTGAGGAAGGCTATCTCCGTCATCGTCTGGTTGCCCGTCTCCAGCAGTTCGGCGGCTTTGCGGAAGCGCAGGTCGCGTATCAGCTCCACGGGCGACAGTCCTGTGAGCGCCTTTGTCTTCTTGAACAGCACCGAGCGGCTGACGCCCATCTCGCGCGCCAGGCTCTCCACGTTCAGCTCGGGCGAGCCGAGGTGCGAGCCGATGTGTTCGGTCATCCGGTCGATGAATGCCTGTTCGGCCGGGGGCAGTGCACTGTCGGAAGCGGTGTCGCCGGGGGTGGCGTCCGTCTCGGGATAGATGAACTGCGAGCGGTACAGTTCCTGCAGGCGGCGTCTGCCACGGACGATGTTGTCCGCCTGTGCCCGGAGCACCTTCGAGCTGAACGGCTTCGGGACGTATGCCTCCACGCCCAGGTTGAGGCTCTCCACCTCGCCCTCGGCACTCGACTCGTTGGTCAGCAGGATGACCGGGATGTGGCTGGTGGCGGGATTGCGGCGGAGCATCTTGAACATCTCCGTCCCGCTGAGCACCGGCATGTGGATGTCGCTGATGACGAGGTCCGGGTTGTGGCTCACCGCACGGAGGAAGCCCTCCTCGCCGTTGGCTGCCGTCAGGGTGCGGTAGCCGTTCGAGAAGGTGGACTCGAGGAAGCCGCGCAGCTCGGCATTGTCCTCGACGATGAGCAGGAGCGGACGGGTGGCGTCGGTGTCCTCTCCGGACGTGTCGGAAGCGGGTGCCGTCGGCTCGTCGGTGTCATCGCCGTCCTCGAGGATGAACTCCGTGTCGGGGCCGAAGTGGTCCCTGCCCTTGGGCAGCTCCACGGTGAAGGTCGAGCCGTTGTTCACGCTGCTGGTCACGCTGATGTGTCCGTGGTGCAGCTCGACCAGCTCCTTGATGAGCGACAGTCCGATGCCCGTCGTCGGCACACGGGACGCCTGCCGCTGCACGAAGCTCTCGAAGCGGTCGAAGAGGTGGGGTTGCCGTTCCTCGGGGATGCCGTAGCCCTGGTCGATGACACGGACGGTGATGTGTTCCCCGTGCTCCTCGACGGCGACCGTGATGCGTTTCCCGCGCGGGGAGTACTTGAAGGCGTTTGAAAGGAGGTTGAAGAAGACGCTTTCCAGCTTGTCGGCGTCCGCCCAGACCGTGAGCGAGGGAGCCTCCATCTGCAGTTCAAGCCGTGTGTCCTCGCTCTCGGCAAGTCCGGCGAACGAGCGCAGGAGCTGTTCGAAGAAGGCGCGCAGCTCCACGCGGCGCACCGTCAGGTGCATCTTGCCGCTGGTCACCTTCTGGAAGTCGAGTATCTGGTTGATGAGGCGGATGCTGCGGCGGGTGTTCTTCTGCATGATTTCCAGGTTCTGGCGCACCTGGGGCGAGAGCCCCGGCTGTTCGAGGACGTTCTCCAACGGCGACACGACGAGGGTGAACGGCGTACGCATCTCGTGGACGATGTTCGTGAAGAAGTCGGTCTTCACCTTGGCGAGCTTCTGCTCGAGGAGCATGCGCTGCTTCAGCTTGTAGTGTCCCAGCACGATGGCGCCGGCTCCCGTCGTCGCGGCAAGGAAGAGGACGATGGCGAGCGCGATGCCTCCCGGCGAGCCCCAGAACGAGGGCAGCACACGGATGTGGAGGCAGCTCTCGTTGTCCATCCAGCGTCCGTCGCTGTTCGTGGAGCGCACGCGGAAGGTGTAGTCGCCCGGCGGGATGTTCGTGTAGACCGCCTTCGGCTCGTTGCCCACATAGTGCCAGTCGTCGAAGCCGTCGAGCTTGTAGGCGTATTGCAGGCGGTCGGGGAAGTTCATGTCGAGTGCCCGGAAGAGGAGGTTGAACGAGTTGCGGTCGTGGCTGAGCGTCACCGTCCGGCTGTTGCCGAAGGTGTAGGGCTGTCCGTTGGCGTCGGTCACGGGACTGTCGTTTGCCGAGAAGGCGGTCAGCACGATGTTGGGCTTGAACGTGTCCTTCTCGATGTCACCCGGACGGAAGGCGAGCAGTCCGCGGTCGGTGGCGAAGATGAGCCTGCCGTGCCCGTCGTCGGCAGCGTCGTTGTCCGAGAAGGTGAGGGGAGAGGGGAAGAAGCGGTCGTCGAAGGTGTCGAACGTCCGTGCCTGCGGGTCGAACTTGCACAGTCCGCCCTCCGTGGCGAGCCACAGGCAGCCGTTGCCGTCCTCCTGCATCGTGTAGAGCACGTCGGAGGGCAGCCCGTCGCGCGTGGTGTAGTTCGCGAGGATCCCGTCGGGAGAGAGGCGGAAGAGCCCCTTGCCGAAGGTGGCGAGGTTGAGCGTGCCGTCTCCGGAACGGTAGATGAAGAAGACGGAGTTGGTGTTGAAGGCGCCCCGTTTTGCCGCCAGCGTATGCAGGTCCTCAAAGACGACCGACTCGGGCGCGTTCTGTTCGGGACGGAAGCGCAGCAGCCCCTGTGTCGTGGCAATCCAGATGCGTCCCCGTCCGTCTTCGCACAGGCAGCGTATCTGGCGGAAGGCGGTAGGATAGTGCGTCAGCCGGTGCCCCGGGTGGAAGAAGACGGTCTGCCCCTCCGCCCCGCGTCCGACGGCGTTGAGTCCGCTCCCTGCCGTGCCGACCCAGATGCGTCCGTTGCTGTCCTCCAGCAGGAAGGTCACGCGGTTGTCGCTGAGCGATGCCGGGTCGTCCGTCCGGTGGACAAACCGCTCCACCCGGTAACGCCCGCCGGCGAGTGGTGTCGCCTTGAAGAGACCGCTCCCGTCGGTGCCTATCCAGATGTTCCCTTCCCGGTCCTCCAGGATGGCGTTGGCACGTCCGACGGGACTCCGCTGCGGCGTGATGGTCCCCTGTGCGGAGAAGTAGCCCCGGAAGCGGCGCGTGCGTGTGTCGAAGAGATGGATGGTGCTGTCCTGTGCCCCCATCCACAGGTTGCCCCGGCTGTCGGCACAGAGTCCGCGCGTACGGTTGTCGTTGCTGTAGAGGTCGGTGGGGTCGGGCGAGAGCAGGTCGAAATGGTTGCTCTTGAACGTGAGCTTCAGCACGCCCTTGTTCGCCCTGCCCAGCCAGAGGTTGCGCTGCTTGTCGACATAGAGGGAGGACGGTTCGGTGAAGTCGGGCATGCCCTGGGTGGCAGGCAGGATGAGGGGGAACAGCTCGTGGTTCTCCATGTCATAGTAGTTGAGCGCCTTGTCGGGTGCATAGAACCAGATGCGCTGGTTGCGGTCCTCGAAGATGGAGATTTTGTTGCGTGTGTCGATGGTGCGGCGGTGGCGGTCCAGCAGACGGAAGCGGCGCTGGCTCTCCTTGTCCGGCTCCAGGCAAGTGATGAACGAGTTGTCGAGGTAGGTCACCCAGATGTTCTTGTCCTGGTCGACGTAGCAGTCGCCGATGTGGTTGCTCTCCAGCCGTCGCGGGACAGGCTGTGAGGCGGAGTAGTGGAGTGCCCGCCCCGACTCCAGGTCGTGGAGGAAGAAGCCGTCGCTCCCGGTCATGTAGAGCGACTTCGTGTCGGTGTATGCCTTGATGCGGACGATGTTGTCCGTCGTGGCAAGGCGGATGAGCGAGTGCTGCCGCTCCCTGTTGCGGTAGATGTAGACCTTGCCGTGGTCGCTGCCTATCTGGAACAGGTTGAGCCGCTTGCGCATGCTGTAGTAGCGGTCGTTCGTCCCCAGGGGATGGCGGGTGAGCTTGCCCGTCTGCTCGTCATAGTCGAGGAACTCCCGTCGGGAGAGAATCCAGACGTGGTGCTCGCGGTCGTTCGAGACCATGACAATGTCCGTGTCGTCGCCCGGCGGATAGTCGAGCACCGTCTCATAGTCGAGCTGTTCGCCCTCGCCGTAGCGGGCACGTACCAGCCGTCCGTTGTCCAGGTGAAGCCAGATGTCGCCGTTGGGCAGGAGCTGGAGACTCTTGACCGTTCCCAGCGAGTCGGGCAGGGGGAAGAACCGGCGCGTGTAGGGATTGAAGCGGACGGTCCTCCGGTTGTCGTTGGTGAGCCAGATGTAGCGGCGGCTGTCCTCCCGCAGCGAGGTGATGAGGTTGTTGGCAATCCCGATGCTGTCGCTGTCCTCCAGGCGGTAGTTGGTGAAGTGCGCCCCGTCGAAGCGGCTGAACCCGTTCGAGGTGCCGAACCACAGGTAGCCCTGCTTGTCCTGGATGGTGACGTTGATGGTCTGCTGAGGCAGTCCGTTGGTGGTATCATAGAGGGTGGGGACGTAGGAACCTTGTGCACCGGCAGGCATCGTGCCGGCAAGGACGGACAAGGTCAGGAGCAGGAAGGTTAACAGTCGTCTCATGGGGATGAGTAGTTGTCGGGAAGCCGTGCCGGACCCATTCCGGCGGAAACGGGACGCGGATACCTGCCGTCGGCAACTTGGAAACAACTAAACCGGTTTCACCCGCATCCCCTGCTCCCGCAGGATGAGTACCGCGCTGTGCAGGCACAGCCTCGTCGGTGTCTTTAGATGTGTTTGTCCACAAATCTACACATAAAAAACACAAAAATACCCCATTTTGCCTGCGATATTAATGTATTTTTGTAAATGCAAATGACTTTGGATGCTTAATGACCAACGTATATGAAAGCACAAATCCTTTCCCTCCTCTGTTGCCTGTTCGCCTGGCTGCTGCCCGTGCAGGCACAAGACAGTCCCAACATCCGGGATTTCTCCTGGAAAAAAGTAGCCGACCGCATGCCCGACGAGTGGTATGGCGGACAGCAGGCACGCGCCATTGCCGACCAGCTCCTTGCCCGTCAGATGGAGAGCGGAGGCTGGCAGAAGAACATCCCCTACCACCACCTGCTCTCCGCCGAAGAGCTTGCCAAGGTGAACCGCACGGGCGTCGGTTCAACCATCGACAACGGTGCCACCACCACCGAGATGCGTTTCCTGGCGCGGGTCTATGCCCATAGCGGTGAGGACCGTTACCGCGAAGGCTTCCTCCGTGGACTCCGCTACCTCTTTGAGGCACAGTATGACAACGGGGGCTGGCCCCAGTTCTACCCCGAACGGACAGCGGTGAACTACGCCTCACACATTACTTATAACGACGATGCCATGGTCAACGTCCTCCGTCAGCTGCGCGACATTGCCGACGGACGCAGCCCCTATGACGCCCTGAAGCTCGACGACGCCACCCGGGCACAGGCACGCGCCTCGTTTGACAAAGGCATCGGCTGCATCCTCAAGACCCAGATCCGTGTCGACGGCAAGCCGACGGTCTGGTGTGCCCAGCACGATGAACATACCTTTGCCCCGGCTCCTGCACGTGCCTACGAACTGGCTTCGTTCAGTGGTGCCGAGTCCGCCTCCATCGTGGCGTTGCTCATGTCGATTCCCCATCCTTCGCCCGAGATTGTCGCAGCTGTCAAGGGAGCCGTGGCGTGGTTTGAGACCCATGCCGTGAAGGACATCCGGGTGGAACGCGTTCCGGACGGCAGTCCCAAGGGCGACGCCCGTGTTGTCTCCGCCCCGGGCAATGTCCTCTGGGCACGTTTCTACGACCTCGAAACCGGCAAGCCCTTCTTCTGCGGACGCGACGGGGTGAAACATGCCACCCTTGCCGAGATTGAAAAGGAACGCCGTGGCGGCTATGCGTGGTACACCAATGCCCCGCAACGCGTCCTCGACCGCTATGCAAAGTGGATTTCGGGCATTTGACCCAAATCTACCCACAAGAAAATGCAAATCTACACAGCCGGACCCCCTGCCGCTCACTACCTTTGCATCGTCAAAACAGAAGAATAAAAGAAAGACTTATTCAAACATATACAACCAAGGATCAGTTATAACATTAGGCTTATATTTCTATCTAGTTAGGAGCCGGCTCGTCCGGCATCTTTCCTTTACATTCCAAAAATGTGGGTGAAAAGTACAATGCGTGTGGGGCAGTGATGCCGTGCACGCATTATTTCTTATGTACGCTCTGCCCCTGTATCAGCATGCAACCAATTCCCGCGAAATGCTTGACAAAGTCCTTCAAAAGC
Source organism: Bacteroides sp. Marseille-P3684 (assembly GCF_900291465.1). GTDB lineage: Bacteria > Bacteroidota > Bacteroidia > Bacteroidales > Bacteroidaceae > Phocaeicola_A. The sequence goes on along the minus strand of NZ_LT985808.1, from coordinate 359,906 downwards.
CACTTTTGCGCTAACGCGTACTTTCCCAATTCCGCTCAAACCAGAAGCCAACTGCTAACAGATGTTACCGAAAATCGCGGAATCAGCCTTTGATTTTAGAAAACTATACATTCCGTTCTCGGAATATGGACAAAACGTGCCCGCAACAATATTGTTTCGCGAGCCAAACTATATTGTTTGAGACATGAAACAATATAGTTTCCGCCTCCAATCAATATTGTTTGAGGTGTCGAAGTCAAATATTCGGAGAACGAAGTGCTTGAATTACGGGTTTCGTCTTCCAGAAGGTGGAACGGGAGACTGATTTTGAAACTAGTAAAAAGAGTGCGGTTGAGTGTATCTCCTATGCATGAGGCTGCTCCCTCTAAATCTTCCCTATCCAAATAACAGGAAAATCCCCCTATCTGCATCAATGTGTATTTTGCGAAACGCTCCAGAATCCTTTCTTTGCGCGCTCACTCGTCCTTTGGCGTAAGCATTGCCCCTGTAGAGCCCTTCATTTGACATTTTGTCAAACGCGCCCGGTCCAATCCTGATTGTTTTCCCGCATTCATACATGGTGATGGACAATGGAACCCTGCGGAATGCGTTTGAACGGTTGTCGAATATTGTTTGAATGGTTGTTGAATGTTTATTGGGCGTTGCATTGGGCCGGGCGACCCGACCGGTCGCCCCTACATTCGTTTGCATGCATTTACGGTATTACCGATGGAATATGTCCACCCCATATAGTTGTGCCATCGGTTCGGCGATGCCCAATTCCGTCCAATCAATCAAAAAATGTAGGGGCGACCGGTCTGGTCGCCCGGTCCAACAAGGGAATGCCGATTGATTTTCTTCTCAATCCTTATAGTGACCTCGTGTTATCAGAGCTGGTGAATTCAGTGTCGTTTGACGCATTACCGCAAAAACACCAAGTGAAATGCCGCAAAAACACCAAGTGAAATGCCACAAAAACACCAAGTGGTGGAAGCACGGGGTGCAAATATGTCTGATTTTATGATGCATTTGAAGGGTGTTTTTTGCCGTAAAAAGCACCCTTGTACATCATCGTTTTTTTGCTTTACAAAGTGATTTTCTGGCTTTACAAAGTAATTTCTACGTATCTCTCTTATAATCAGAGAAATAAAAATTCGCATTACAAAGTATTTATTTGCCCTTACCAACCGCTTTTTCGGTTTGTCCGTCTTAACTTTGCCTGAACAACAAACCATGAGAATGTAATGAAGAAGACGATTCTTCTTAGGAGATTAAGGAACTTTGTTTATGCGATGATGCTGCCTGGGATGGCAATGTTCATCGGGTCATGTTCAGATGAACCAAATTGGGAACGGTTGCCTGACGGACAACGGGATGATGTCCAGGTACGTCCGGAAGTAAAATCTGACGAGGAATGGGAATATCCTTTCTCTGTAAATGGACTCTGTGGAGAAGGAGCTGATTCTGCTTCGGTCTTTATGGCAGACTGGCCCGATAGGGTTTGGGTGGGGAATGTTTTTCCGGAGGCTGATTTCGGGGCTGGCTTTGAAAACAATATTCCCTATCCGGAGATGTCCCTCACTTTACGGACGGATTTCCCCCAACCATACGTCGGACATTGTATTTCGAATGGCCGTCAGTCCATGAACTATCGGAGATATTTGAAGAGCCTGATTCATTCGGAAGAATACAAGGACTTTGTCAGGACAGACAGCCTTGGGGGACCTGTGGAAGTCTTTTATTCGGAATACAACTCTCCAGAAGGGACGAAAAACATACAGGTCGTGAAAAGCCGGATGTTGGTACTGGTCCTGTCGCGTCGTTTTAAGGTGACTATGGATATTCCCGATAACGTCTCTTTCTGGGAAGCGATGAAAGGGCAGACCGGGAAGAATCCGGTCTACGTGCGTTCCTTGACGTATGGAAGAGCCGCCTTGTTGATGGTGGAGAGTGAAGCTGGCTTCAGCTCTTTGCAGGATGCTTGGAGAAACAGGCTGGAAGGGAAGGACCTGACTCTTGAGCAGCAAGAGGTTTTCCGTCGGTCAACGGTCAGTAGGCGAATATGGTCGGATACTGCGCAATGGGATGCTAACCAGCTGTTTGACCTGCATACGGATATACAGACAATCTTCAAGGATTATTATTCCGAAGGAGACTATGGCGTTCCAATTCTGTGTGAGGGTGCTTATGTGAAGGACAATAAACCGTTCAGGAGGAACAGATAGATTGGAAATGCGTCCCCTTATGAAGAAGCTTTTTCCTGCGTCAGGAAGGGCGAAAAGACCGTGTTCGGTTACGACCTGAATATGCTCTACTAGAAATTGGATGTGGCGGGGCGGGTTGCCGAAAACAGTGTCTGGCTTTTACTTTTAACATCCTGTCCCTTGCCAATCCCGTGACTTTTGGTTTCTTTTGTGGCGGAAACTCCTAAACCTTGCGCCATGAAACAAACTCTTTTCCCGCTCTCCCTGCTGGTCGCACTCCTCTTCGTGGGAATCGGGTGTGACCGACGTCCGTTCAAGGACGATCCCGCCTTCGATGACAAGGTGCTCATCCTCGAAAACAATCCCGAACTGTTGCTCGTCCGCATGACAAAGGACTCCCTTGCCGACCGTCCCATCACCGATGAAGCCTCGGCTACCGATTTTCTCGTCCGCACGCTGGCACAGGTCTATACCGTCTATGGAACTGTCCCCGACAGGGAACGGCTGGAACAGTGCCTTGCCATCTTCCGTTCCGCCCGCAAGGCACAGCAACAGCTCGAGACGCTCTACCTGCTCGCCGACATCCACCGGCGCAACAACGACCTGCGGGGCGAGCTGGACATCATCCAGCGCTCCATAGACTTGGCGGAGGCGGTCAATGACCCCGTGTGGCTCTTCTACCTCTACAGCTACCTGGGTGACATGTACCGTCGCGAGGGAGACCTCGTCCGTTTTGCCCGCTATCAGGAGACTGCGAAAGGATGCATCTCCTCCGTTCCCGAGGTCGAGCTGGACCCCCACACACGGATGCTCCTTGCACGTAGCGAGCTTTACACCGGACAGCCCGGAGCGGCACTCCGTCTGCTCCTTCCGCTTGCCCGTGAGACCTCGGAACACCACTTGCGCTATGCCGACATCCACCGGTTGCTGGGCATGGCGGACTTCCGTCTCGGACGCTTCGGGGATGCAGCCACCGACTTCCGCAAGTCACTGGCTGCCGAACGCGACACCCTCCACCTGTTCCGCTGCCACACGATGCTCGCCACCTGTGCCTTCCGCATGGACAGCCTTGAAACGGCGCGCCGTCACTGCGACCTCGCGGCAGCCTGCCGTGTCCCCGGTGTGTCCGACCATGCACTCATCGACTATTACCGGCTCTGCACCGACCTCGCCGGGAAGGAAGGTGATACCGAAGGGGCGTCGGCTTCCGGTCGCTGTCTGATTGAGGCGTACGAGCACCTGGTGACAAAGCTTGCCCGGCATACGCTCGACGGTGCTGTCAGCGAGTATGCCCGTCAGCATGAAGAGCAGGAAGCCGGGCGTCGGTCCGTCCTTCTCCTTTACCTGACGGCGGTTGTGGCAGTGTTGCTCCTTGCCGGGCTTGTGGTGCAGACGTGGCGATATCGACGGGAGAGGCACCGCCATGCATCGCTCCGGCAAAGCGTCGGTGAACGGGAACGCTTCGAGACGGCAAGCGAGGAGATGAAGGAACTGGTCCGCTGCGACTTGCAGCTCTTCAGGGAGCTGATGGCGCGGCGGAGCCTCCGTCAGGAGAAGGGACAGGAGACGAAGCAGGCGTCCGACCGTTCTGCCCCATCGGAGGATGCCGATGCCCCGTTTACCCGTTGGGACCTGTTCTACCGCCACATCGATTTCCTCTTCGACGGGTGCTACACGCAGCTCGTCCGCCTCTACCCTTCGCTCACGGAGAAGGAGGTGCAGCTCTGCTGCCTGTTGACGGCCGGCTTCCGTACCGACGAGATAGCCGGTGTGTGGATGCAGAGTGTCTTCTCCGTCCACAAGTGCAAGACGGATGTCCGCAAGAAGCTGGGTGTCCCCGACGGCGGCGACATCACGGCTTTCCTGCGTCAGGAAGTGCAGGAATCCGCCCGTTGAGGCGCAATATTCCGCCGTCCGTTTGCCTGCGTCTCAGAATCTGCCTACCTTTACCACGGATAAGCGGAAGAATTGCCGCCGACCACTGTTATTGAACCCAATCAGAATCGTTCCAATGAAACTACTTGCATCCCTTCTGCTGCTGATAGCCGTGTGTGCCTGCACACCGCCGCGGCAGTACCGTGTCACCGAAGGACACACCCACACTTACTATCGCATCACCTACAACTACGACCGTACGCTGGACGACGAGATACGGGGTGAAATCAGCCGTTTCTACCATTCGCTCAACCCCTTCGACTCGCTCTCGATCGTCAGCGCCGTCAACACCAACCGCAACATGGAGGTCGACTCCATCTTCATCCATGCCTTCCGGGTGGCGGAGGAGGTGTCGCGGCAGACCGACGGCATGTTCGACATCACCTGCGCTCCGCTCATCAATGCCTGGGGCTTCGGCTTCAAGAACATGGGGGAGGTCACGCCTGCAATGATTGACAGCCTGAAGACCTTCGTGGGCTATGAGAAGGTACGCCTGGAAGGCAACCGGGTGGTGAAGGACGACCCGCGCCTCCTGCTCAACTTCTCCGCAGTGGGCGACGGGTGCATCTGCGACCTGATTGCCGCACGCCTCGACAGCCTCGGTGTCGAAGACTATCTCGTGGACATCGGCGGCGAAATGACCGCCAAGGGAAGGAATGCCAAGGGGTTGCCCTGGCACATCGGCATCAACCGTCCCGTCGACGACTCCACGCAGCTGAATACGGACATCGAGCAGGTCATCGAGCTGGGCGAGCGCGTAGGACTTGCCACCTCGGGCGACTACCGCAACTTCTACATCAAGGACGGCAAGAAGTACGCCCACACCATCAATCCCAAGACCGGATATCCCGCCGGGGGCGACATCCTGAGTGCGACCATCATCGCGCGGGACTGCATCGTAGCCGACGCCTATGCCACGGCATGCATGGCGCTGGGACGGGAGGGAGCCAAGGCGCTCCAGGCACGGCATCCCGAGCTGGAGTACTTCTTCATCTACGCCGACAGTACGGGTGCCTACCGCACCGAGTATTCGCCCGGCATGGAGAAATACCTGGTCAAATGAGATGGGAGTGTGGCAGTTTGCCGACTTATGCGTATCTTTGCCGCTGACGTTTCACTCATAAAACCTAGACGCACTATGATTACCATTTTTCACAATCCGCGGTGCAGCAAGAGCTGTGCTGCCATGACCTATCTCAAGGAGAAGGGTGAAGAACTGAATGTGGTGAACTACCTCGACGGGAGTGTCACCGAGGAACAACTGCGCGACGTCCTGCGTAAGCTGGGTGTACCTGCCAAGAGCATTGTCCGCACGGGAGAGGCGCTCTGGAAGGAACGCTTCGCCGGGCTGAAGCTGAGCGAGGACGAGCTGATTCGCGTGATGGTGGAGAATCCCCGCCTCATCGAACGTCCCATCGTCATCAAGGGCGACAAGGCAGTCGTGGCACGTCCCACTGCCGACCGCATCGACGAGATACTTTGACGGACACCGGACGGAGCTTGTTCCTCCGGGTGGCCGGTAATGCCGGAACGGGCGTGTGTCGTAGTGCTTTCATGCACACAGACACACGCCCGTTCTTTGTTTATCTGTTTCCCCGTTGTGGTGTGGGGAGTGGCATCAGCCGACGTTCAGCTTTATCTCCTTCTCGGCACGGACGCCGTTCGAGAGGACTACGAGCGTGAACGTGAAGGTGCCCTTCCGGCTCCCTGCTTCTACTTTCAGACGGTGTCCGTCCACGGTCAGCTTGGCGGGGAAGTCCGCCGGGGTCTGCACGCTGAACTGCATGTCGAGCGGCATGTTGTCGTCATCCTTCACGTAGTCGTTCAGGTCGAACTCTCCGCTGTGGCCTGCCGTCAGTCCCATGTTGTCGGCGGTGAACTCCGGCTTGCAGGCATCCTCGAACACGGGCAGTGCGGGGAACCAGAAGTACTTGTCGTCCCAGTTCTCCTGCTTGTTCACGGTGCTCCACTCCGAGCCCAGCCCGTTGTCGCCCTTGAGCGGCAGACGGAGCACCTCCTTGCCGTCGGCATCGAGCACGCACACCCAGTTGTAGGCATAGTTCACGCCATAGCCGCTTTGTGTCAGTGTCACCACCAGCTCGTCGGTCCAGGGGTCTACACGGACGCCGGTGCCGTAGAACATCAGCTCATCGCCCTTCTCGGTCTGTCCGGTCTCGAAGACAGGCTTGGCTGTCCCGCTGTCCACCTCATATTTGTACAGTGTGCTGCCGCTGCTGACCATGCCGCCGCCACCAATCCAGTAGAGCACGTTGTGATGGGTCGAGGCGCAGAGGCTGCCTGCCCTCCATGCTCCCCACGGACTGCCGATGGCGGCTTCGTCGGGGTAGGGGCGTGTGGTCTGTTGCATGGTCTCGGGGTTGATGACGAGGAAGCCGTCCTTCCCCGCCACCCAGATGCGTCCGTCGAGGCTGCGGGTCAGTGCGTAGAACTTCCCGTCGATGCGTTGGAGCACCTGGTCGGTCACGGGGTCGACCACGCACAAGCCTTCCTTCTGTGTCACCACGAACACCTTGCCGGCTGCCAGGCGCATGTCGCCGGTCTGGCTGCTGATGCCCTCCAGCTGACGGGTGATAGTGAGGGAGGGGATGTCGAACACGGCGATGCCCCGGTTGTGTCCCACGTAGGCTTTCCGGTCGGTCAGTCCCACGAAGACGCGTCCGTCTCCTCCGATTTCCGTGAAGACGGCTTTCTTCTTCAGTGTCCGGGCATCAGCCACCACGAGGCGGTTGCCCTGCTTGGAGGTGAAGTAGAAGTTGTCGCCCCAGATGGCACCGAACTGGGTGGTCACGCCGAAGGTCTCCCCGTCATTGGCTGCCCGGTAAGCCCGGTAGACAGGTTCGAGGGTGGTGTATCCGGTGCGCTTGAAGCGGTTCACCGTGCCGTTGTCGTGCCCGAACCAGTCTTCGTTGACAATCCAGAAGCCCTCGGCGCGATGGCCGGCATGCGGGTCGGGGTTCGCAGGCTCTGCGGGAGTAGGGTCTTCGGTCGGAGTGGGTGGGGTGTCGACGATGTCGTCGTCCTTGCTGCACGAGGTGTAGAGCATGAGTGCAGCAGGGATAGCCAGTGCGGCCATCCAATGTGAGAGAAAAGTCTTTTTCATGCGATTGGGATAAGGAAATACCGGCAGTCGGTTGCCCCGATGTGGCAGCAGCCGGCTGCCGGCAGGATTAGTTGATGAAGATGTATCGGATGTTGGACGTCTTGCCCTGTATCTTCTCTTTCAGCACCGGTTTCGCGCCGCTGCAATCGTAGATGAGCAGGTAGTTGTCATCGGGACCGTTCTTCCCGTTGCCCGTCTGACCGGGGATATAGAGCAGGTGCGTCCGGGAGTCGATGATGGGGTTGCAGCCGATGAACTGCCCCTCCGGCACGTCCTTGAAGACGTCGCCCGCCTTCTCCAGCCGTTTGGTCTTCAGGTTGAAGCGTCTGATTACCCCGCTGCGTTCGTAGTAGAACTCCGTGTTGAGCGACTGCACGCCCATGAGGTAGATGTAGTCGCCGTCGATGGAGATGCCGTGCGTCGGGTCGTAGCCCGGAGAGATAAACTCGTTGACGGTGACCGACTCCAGCTCCTTCATCTCCTTGGGGTCTACCTTGATGAAGTAGCCCACCTTGGGGCGTCGCGTCCAGAAGACACTCAGCCAGAAGTTGCCTTCGGCGTCCGCCACGATGCCGCCGGGCACATATTCACCCGGAGCGTCGAAGGTCACCTCCCTGCCGAGGGCGGTCGTGTTGCGCTTCACCTCGACGAGTCCCGGCTGCTTGTGCCAGAAACCGCCCATGGCATAGTAGAGCTTGCCGTTGTGGCGGATGGCTTTGGACAGGACCAGAGGTTCCAGCGTCGCGCCGAAATTGGCGATGTGGTAGCTTCCCTCCATGAGGTATGCCTTGTTCGCCTGGCTGTCGAAGCGGATGAGCGCCTGCTCGTCCTTGATGAAAATGTTCGCTTCGTCGAGCACGTAGATGGATTCCGGGTCGCTCGGGAAGGGCTCGTCTTCGGGCTTGGTGCCTTCGGGCATGTCAAAGCTGAGGTCCTTGAACTTGTAGGCACGCTTCTCCTTCAAGGTCTTTGCGTCGGCGACCACGAGGATGGTGTCCTCGGCAAAACCGATGGACTTGAAGGTCGAGCACAGGAAGTAGATGTCATCGCCGTAGGCAGCCATGCAGCGGACCCGTTTGCCGATGGGAGTGTCCGTTGACGTCCTCGAAGAGGCGCGTGGTGACGGAGCCGTCCTCGTTGATGCGGGTCAGTCCGCCGGGACCGTCCGCCCCGTTGCCGCCGTTGAGCAGGTAAATGCCCTTGTCCAGTGCCAGGGGCTTTTCCACGTAGTTCTCTTCGTCCGTTGGTTTGTCAGGCGTGTCGTCTGAGCAGCTGCCTAGATTAGCAGGGCTGTGGCGGCTCCCAGGAGGTATGTGTAGAGTATGTTCAGTCTGTTCATGGTCCGCGTTTACTTTTGAGGGTTGAAGAAGATGCCTGCGGGGAACGCCGTGTGGTTCTCCCAGGTGCGTGTGCTGACCTTTTTCTCCGGGTCAATCCGCCAGATGTTGTTGGTCTTGTAGTTCTCTCCGAAACCTTTCAGGGTATTGAGGTAGATTTCGCCCGTCACGGGGTGGATGGCAACGCCGTTGTAGATGATGCTGGCATTGTCGCCCAGGTCATAGACGCCGAGCAGCTCGTCCTCATAGCTAGCCTTGAAGGTCTTGGAGTCATCGTCCGGTCCTTTCGTCTTGGGCTTGAGCTTCTCACCCGCTTTGTAGGTGACGTGGCTGAGCATTGAGCCGACCAGGTAGTACACCTCATCGTCCTTGGACGTGAACCAGGAGCTGGCAAAGCCGTTCCTCGACTCGATGGGTGCGCCGATATACACGTTCCCGTCTTCCGCGAGCCTGCTGCCGTCGAAGTTGAAGCAGCACAGGTGGGGCTGTCGCAGATAGTCGAACACTCCTGCCACATAGAGCGAGTTCTCATCGCGGTAGCCGATGGCGTTGAGCTTCTTGAAGTCGTAGCCCACGCTTACCTTGGTCGCCTTCGTGCTGGCGGCGTCGAACGACAGGAGCGACATGGACACGCCCGACTGTTTGGATGAGAAGGTGAACGCCTTCCCTTGCAGCACGACGAAGGGTTGCTTCACGGCTTTCTCGCTGCCTTCCATGAAAGTCAGTTCCTTGCTTGTGGGGTTGAACTTCCACACACCTTTGCTGTCGCGGATGAAGATGGTGTTCTCGTCGACGACGGCGATGTGGGTCGGCCATTTGAGGTCTTTCATTTCCTCGTACGTGAAGGCTTGCACGCGCTTCATGGTGTGCCGGTTGGCGATGATGAGCATCCCGTCGGTCTGGAACTCTCCACCGAGCGGAGCCTTGTTGCCGTTCTGCGAGATGAAGTAGACGTTGTCGCCGTAGAACTTCATGTCCTGCGTCACGTTGCCCAGCAGGCTGCCGTTGACACGTGCATAGATGCTGTCAATCAGTTCGCCTTCGGGCGTGATGTAGAGCAGTGTGCCGGTCTCGTTGCTCATGTTGCCCTCGTTGAGGACGAACACGCCCTTCGGGTCGTCGAAGAGGATGCGGCGGAACGCGGCTTTCAGCGTCAGGGTCTTGTCACCCTCGCCGGTGGCGGTCAGCGTGAGGTCGAACTTGTCGGCTCCCTTCACCTCGGCAGGTGCGGTCACGATGACGAGCGAGTCGTCCTTCACGACGGCCTTCCAGCCTTCGGCGGCTTCGTTCAGTGTGAGAGCGGTGGCATTGGCAGCCCGGACAACCAGCGTATCGTTCTCTCCGGGGACCAGGAGGGCGGCGGAGTCGGCTGCGATGGGGTCTCTCCAGGCAAGGCTCAGGTCCTTGGATACTTCCGGTTCCGGCGTCGGAGTGTTGCGGATAGGGTCGTCGTCGTCGCTACATCCGGTCCAGGCAAAGGTCGTGCACAGGATGAGCAGTGTGCACGCCAGTTTCGATTGTTTCTTCATTGTATGTTCTTTTGATGGTTTATGATTCAGTCAGCAGGAGCGCACGGTGCGTCCGTCCGCCAGTTAATGTCCCGAGGCGATGGAGACGCCCAGCAGGTGCAGGTCTTCCACGCCGAGCACCTCGGTGGAGCATTCGCCCAGCCAGCCGTTCTCCTGGTTCACGCCCGAATAAATCTTGATGAAGTCCACACCGGGGAGCTTGACACGCTGACCGTAGCTGTTCACTGCCCAGTCGATGTCGATGGCGGAGTCGTCGTCGCCGTTGGGGGCGTTGTCGGCGTACCCGTAGCGGAAGCGGTAGAGCACATAGTACATGCCGCCCTCGGTCTCTTCGGTGGCTTCGTTGATGCCGTTCTGCGGAAGGCAGGTGCCGCGGAAGGTGAGCTTGTCGCCCTGATACCACAGGGGGAAGTAGGGTTGCTTGTGGTACTGGTTCTTCACCTTGTAGCCCGAGTGTCCCTGATTGTCCTCCCAGCGGATGTAGGTATCCCACTCGGCAGTCGAGGCAGGCTCCTTCGACGGACGGTAATAGGTAATCTCATAGTTGCGGTAGAGGTTCACGTCGTTCTTGTTGTCTCTGGCAAGCTGGTACCACGGTTCCCGGGTGACGTCCTCGTGGGCGCTTCCGGCAATCTCGTACCATTCGTCGTCATCGGGGTATCCGTTGTGGTTCTTGTCGTAGGCGACCATGATGACACCCGGTTCGCAGCTGCCGCCGAGCGGTGCATTGGGGCGCGGGTTGGCGCCTGCCTGGAAGGCGTTGGCAAGCACGCGGAAGTCGCGCAGCCCTGCCTTGTTCTCGATGGTGTGGTCAAAGCCCACCACGACGTAGCCGCCAAAGCCACCAAGCGAAATCATCCCCTTGCGGTTGTTGCCGATGCTGCGGAGCACCTTTTCGTTCATGGTCTCCTGTGTGTCGCCTTCCTCGTATTCGGGAAGAGTGTTGGTGAACTGTCCCACGGCGGGCAGGAAGTCGAACACCTTGGTGATGTATGGAGTCTTGGGGGTGGAGTCACCCGGGGTCTCCGGTTCATCGGGAGTATCGGGTTGTTCGAGGGACACACTGACGTTGACCGGGTAGCTGTAGCTGATATTCCCCTGGCTGACGGTCAGCACCAGTTCGTATTCGCCGATTTCGGAGAACATGTACTCCAGTCGCTTGCCGCCGGGGATGCTCTCGCCGTTGAGCGTCCAGGCATAGGTCAGCCCGAAGTCCGATACCGTCTGCACGTCGATGCGCAGCAGTTCGTCGACATAAAGGTGGAAGCCGCCTTCAGGTTCTGTGATGGTGACATCCGTCTGTTGCAGCACGTAGGGTGCCGGTTCGTCCTCGCTACAGGAGGTCACGGCAACTGTCAGGAGGACGCCCGAGAGGGCGGCGGTCCACAGTGCCGGTCTGAAGATTCTATTCATAGTTTACAGGTTATTGAGTGATTTGTCCGTATTCAGTTCCCGACGTCCTCCAGCGGTACGGTGGTGAAGGCGAAGTGTGCCGGGATGTCGCCCGTGGTGACCTTCCACCGCAGCTTCCCGGCGGGCGAGAAGCAGTAGAGGGTGCCGGGGGTGACGTAGTCCTTGGCGTCGCAGACATAGACGTCGCACGTCTCCGGGTCGACCGCCACCCCGTAGGGTATCTTGATTTGCCGGTCCGTCCCGTCGGTGATGAAGTTGCGCGTCACCACCTCCTGCCGTCCCACGTCGTAGAGGGTGTAGGAGACGGTGTTGCTCTGCGTCACGTAGCTCCACTCCACGGCGGTCATGTAGAGCGAGTCGCCCACCAGGCACATCTCGCTGGCAGGGATGTCCAGGCGGCGGGTCACGCGGTCGGTCTTCGTGTCGACCACATAGACGTCCGCCTTCACATCGTAGTAGTCGCCGCGCGACGAGATGTAGATGCGCCCGTAGCGGTCGAGCGCCATCCTGTGCAGGTTGATGGCGACGTCGATGGTGTGGTCCACGGCGAAGGTCCGCAGGTCCACCACGGAGACGGTCGTGTCGTAGTTCGGATAGCGGTAGCCGCCGGAGTTGGCGACGTAGAGCTTCCCGCCGGTAATGACCATCTCCTCGGGCTGGTAGCCGACGACGACCTCCCGGGTGATTTTCAGGCTCGTGGTGTCCACCTCGACGACCTTGCCCGGACGGGCGTTCGGGTCAATCTGCACGGGGCCGGCATACGAGCTGATGTACGCCTTGCCGTCGTGGAAGACGATGTAGCGGCAGTTGAGCACGTCGATGCTGCCCACGTGCCGCCCCGTGTGCACGTCCATCACCTCGACGTAGTGCGAGCAGTTGATGACGGCGTAGAGCTTGCTGCCGTAGATGGCGATGTCGTTGCCCACATCGCCCAGCTCCTTGACAATCCCCGGGTTGCGCGTGGGGTAGATGTTGCGCTGGTACTTGCCGCTCCCGACGTCGAAGAAGTCGAGCGACGCCTTGTTGCTGCCCATGTTGCCCTCGTTGAGGAGGAAGAACCCACGGATGTGCCGGTGCTGCACCGGCTGGAGCTGCTCTTCCTCGCTGTGGAGGAAGGGGATGTCGCCCCGGCAGCCTGCCAGCAGGCAGAGCAGGAGCAACATGCTGTAAGTCGTTATCTGTTTCATGTTCCTATCGGTCTGTTCGGTAAAGTTCGTCCGGGGTCAGAACGCATACTGCACGATGGCCTTGACGTTCGTGCCCGGCATGGGGTAGCTCATCACCACCTCGTACTGCTGGTTGAAGAGGTTGTTCACCTCCAGCGTGCACTTCAGCGTGCCCCGGTGCAGCGGGATGTTCCGCGCCACGGAGAAGTCGCTCGTGTACCACGGCAGGACGTAGTTCGCCGGGATGTTCGCCCGCGACGAATAGCGTTCGCCGGTATAGATGAAGCTGTAGTTCGCCTCCCAGCGCCGCCAGTTTGCCTGGAGCGTTGCCGACCCGCTGTTGCGCGGGATGTAGGGAATCTGTCCGCCATAGTAGGAGTCGTCGGGGTCGGTGAAGTCCTGCGCCCGCTGGAAGGTGTAGTTCAGGCGCGACGTCAGCGAGACACCGCCCGGCAGCAGCCAGTCGGCCTGTGCCGCCACGTCGATGCCGCGTATCTCCACCTTGCCCAGGTTGACCATCGTCCAGCGGAAGAAGTTCGACGTGGGCATGGCGACAATCTTGTCCTCCACCTCGTTATAGTAGGCGTCCGCCTGTGCCTCCACGCGGCGTAGCCAACGGCCGCTGAACGTGCGTGCATAGGTTGCGCCGACGTTGTACTGGCTGGTGAACTCCGGGTTGAGGCTGACGTTGCCGATGAACGTGTAGTACAGGTCGTTGAGGGTCGGCATGCGGAAGATGCGCTTGTAGAAGGCGCGTGCGGTCCACTCGTCCGTCAGGCGCCATGCCAGCACGGCAGTGGGGGTCCACTCGTGGCGGTCTTCAGCGGAAGCGGAGCCACTCTTCACCCGCTCGGTGACGAACGTGCCCAGCACGCTCGCCTGCAGGTCCACCCGTCCCACGCGGAGCGAGGTCGCGGCAGCCACCAGTCCCGTGTGCCGGCGCGGATAGACGAAGTCCACCAGGTCGGCGTTGAGGGCGTTCATCTGGTAGTCCGCCGAGAGGCTGACGTCCCAGCGGTCCGTCAGGGCATAGCGTTGGGCGGCGGAGAGGTACAGCTCCCGCTGGTGGTAGTGGTTGTTGATGTACATCAGTGCCGCGTCGCGGTTGGGGTCGGCGAGGTAGTGCAGGTAGTCGTAGGCATATTTGGCATTGAGCAGCAGGCTGTAGCGTGCGAAGTCCTGCTTGTAGGTCCCCTGGGCGAAGGCGTTCATGTCCCACTGACGGTCCTCGTGGCTGAACTTGTTCTTCACCACGGCGCCCGGGTAGCCGCGCTCGGAGCGGTAGAAGTACGCCTTCGTCCGCCAGTAGCCCCGTGGCAGGGAGCCGAAGAGCCCCCCTTCGAGCCGCACCGCCTGCACGTCGCCGTTGCGCCGCACCGCCGTGGTGTCATAGCTGTCGGCAACGCGGTAGGTGAAGCGGTAGCGCCCCGTGGTGTAGAGGTATTCGCCGCTGAGCGACGTGCTCAGCCGGTCGGAGAGTTTGTGGTCCCACACGAGGGCGGGATTGACGGTGCCGAAGGAGCCGCCCTTGAGCGTCGCCTTCAGGTGTTGCCGCTCATCGTCGCGGAAGAAGGGCGTCCGCGTCTGCAAGTAGATGCTCCCGGCGGAGCTGAAGTCCTTGGCGGGCTGGAAGATGGCGCTCTTCTGTCCGTTGTAGAGCGTCACCGCCTCCATGTTGTCGAGCGAGAAGCGTCCCAGGTCCACCACGCCGTTCTGCGCGTTGCCCAGCTCGATGCCGTCGTAGAACACGCCCACATGGTTCGTCCCCATGCTGCGGATGTTCACGGTCTTGAGTCCGCCCACCCCTCCGTAGTCCTTGATTTGCACGCCGGAGAAGTAGCGGATGGCATCGGCGACACTGTGCGCACCCAGGCGTTGCAGTCCGTCGCCGGCCAGCCGCTGTGCCGGGATGACCTCCTTCACAGGCGTCTGTGCCTCGATGACCACTTCGTCGAGCCGTTGCAGGCTGTCGAGGCGGCTCTGTGCCCGTGCCGACGGAAGCAGCCACGTGCCCGTCACGAGAAATACACACAACCGTCCAGCAGCACGTTTCATCGTAGTCTGCCTACACATAGTCCAAATGTTCTAAAAAGTACGAATAAGTTCTAGCGCGACATCCGTCTATCCCCGGAGCCCGGATGGCTGAATGAATGATGGCAGGTCTTCTGACTGACTCCCGTCTTGAAGCCTTCCCGACGCACGGTGCATCAGTGGCAGTGAGTAATTATCAAGACGTTTGAAATGGAGCTTCACAGCAGCGGGACTGTTCGGGACTTTCACCCGATTCCCTTTTAATCCTCTGCCCGTGTGCTTGGGCAGCAGGAACCAATTCGACGGCAAAGATAGGGCTTTTTCGGTAAGGACAAATCAGGAAGGGAGAAGATTTTTTGCAACGAGTTTTCCAACCTGGATAAATACGTTCGTACGGACGTGTCGTTACCGTCGTACGGACGCGTCGCCACGAGCGTGCGGACACGTCCGTACGAAGCTGCGGACGCGTCCGTACGAAGCTTTCAAAATGGGTGCTGATACACAGGGACTTGCAAAAGCGTCCCGACGAACGGGAGAGAAAAAACTCCGCGTCCCATTTTCAAAAAAGTTTTCCGGTAACGGATGGACCCGTCCAACACCGCACGGCGCATTGTCAATTGTCCATTGTCAATTGTCCATTGTAAGGTGGTTCCAGTAGGATGGGTTCGTGATCATCTCGACCATGACCTTGCGGTCTCCCCTGCGCACCTGGTCGGGCATGTCGGGAGCGATGTGGGCGAGCTTGCTGCCGACGCCGCAGCCCTTGAGCATCTGTGACGGCACACCGTGCTCGATGAGGTAGTTCATCACCGCCTGTGCACGGCGTTTGGAGAGTGCGAGGTTGTATGTCTGCGAGCCACGCGCATCGGTGCACCCCGTGAGGAGGTAGTGGCGCGAGGTGTCGGCGAGCATGACCTGTGCAATCTGGTCAAGGATGGCGGCGGACTCTGCCGTGATGGCGGAGCTGTCGAAGTCGAACTCGATGCCGGCGAACAGCTCGGGCAAATCCTTGTGCACGGTCACCTCTTTCACGGTCTCGGCGGCGACAGCCTGGGCGGTCGCGGGTCTCTCGATGACCTTCTGTTCGACGGTGTGCGTCCCGGCGAGGACGGGCTTCTCGATGACCTTCTCCACGATGCGGTCTACATAGCGGACCTCGGGTGCGGGTCGCTTCGTCTTGCCACCGATGCGCCACTGCAGGCGCACATTGCCCTGCCAGGCATTGGCTACCTTGCGATAAGGCATGACGAGGTAGTCCGCCTGCAGACCGACTCCCAGCCGGTCGTTGAGCCAGAGGTTCACGCCTGCTCCCACCGAGAGGGGCAGGAGGTGACGGCGGTCGCTGCCCTCCTTGTCGAAGTCGTTGGCGAGGTCCCACTTCATCTCTTCGGCGTTGAGGCGTTCCAGCCCGTTGTAGCCGACGGTGAAGTTCTTGTACAGGTAGTTCGCCCCGGCACGCAGGAAGGGGTCGATGTAGGGCGAGCGGAAGTATTCGCCCAGCCGCCACTGCAGGCCCATCCCTGCCATGGCGGTCCAGCGTTTCTCCTTGCCGCCGCGGACGGGGTCTGCGGTGAAGTCGGCGTTGCCCTGCAGGTCCAGGAAGAAGTGGGAGTTCAGTTCGCGGGCGAGGTACAGGTGTCCGCCGAAGAGGACGTCGCGCTTGTCCGTGTCGATGCGGTAGCCGCCGTTGCTGCCGGGACTGAAGCCGGTGACGTTGAAGCGCGTCAGTTGCATTCCGTGGATGCCGACGCCGATTTCCCAGGCTTTGCGATGCCGGGGGATGCTGTCGCTCCCGTCCGTCTGCTGTGCCACGGCAGGGAGGCCGGTGCACAGCAGGAGGAAGGTCAGGACAGCGGAAAGGGTAGGTATGAGTAGTCTGTTCATAGGGTTATTCTTCATAGGTTACAGTGACTTCGGGGAGGGTGTATGCCGATTCGTAGTTCTCAATGCGGTAGGTGCCTTCCTCCGTCCCCGGGCGGAGGTATCCCTGTGTGAACTCCTTGAACTGGTAAGAGCCACCGTACCTGATGTTGATGGTCGAGTTCAGGTACGGGGTGAGCACCTTGAACGTGGGTTCGTCGGCGGACGAACGGTTGTTCGTGCTGGATGCTTCCTGCGTGCCTGCCGACGAGCTGAATTTAAAGGTGACATACGCCATCTTGAGCTTCCGCGCTTCCTCCTCGGTGTACAGGATGGGTTCGATGAAGTCCGAGCCGTCGGGACGCTGGGTGTATCGGGTCGACGACTTGTAGAGGCGCGTCAGGTCTATGTGGGAGAAGTCCAGCTCCCCTTCCGCCGACAGGAACACCGTGGGGGGCTCACCACTCTTCGTCTTCAGCTTGAGCGATTTCAGACGGGGACCCAGCTGGTAGGGCGGCAGCAGCGCCACGCCGTTCCACTGGAATTCCTCCCCGTAGTAGGCTTCGCGGTTCTTGACCGTCAGGTAGACGTCTGTCCCGTCCCAGTACTCCTTCTGGCTGTTCTTCTGGTTGGCAGGGTTCTCCTGTACGTAGCGGTAGGGGTAGCAGTAGTAGATGTAGCTGCCGGAACTGGACGACGCTGAGTGGGTGCAGTAAACCGGACGGTCGGCGAGCAGGCTGCGGGGGTCGTCCTTGTCGGCAACACGGAAGGTCTCCGGGTGCAGGCTGCCCGAGTTGGGCAGGTAGGAGGGGAGGTTCTGCCACTCGTCGTTCGGATTGATGCGCCGCTGGATGCGGAAATTCATGTTCAGCTGGTAGTCCACAGACGGTGTCTTGCTATAGGGCACCATCCGCATGTGTACCCGGTTGGGGACGTAGGTGTTCCGGGCGGACTCCTGGGGCGCCTTGCCTGCTAGGGTCACCGAGCGGGTCGTTCCCCAGCGGCTGTCGAGCTCCTGGATTTCCGGCAGGTCTTCCCGAGGAACGATGAACTCTCCCTGCTCGTTGCTGGTGTACTCCTTCCCGGGGTCGATGCCCGGCAGCCCCTGTACCTTGGCATGAGGCGCCAGCTGACCCCGCTCGTCGTATACCTTATATAATACACCGCCGTCGGTCGTGCGTACATACTCGCCGAACTCCGACTGGGAGTACTGTGCGATGACGTTGGGTATGCCCTGGATGATGGTCACCTCAGCTCCCGGCTTACCTGGTTCACCAGGACGACCGTCTTTGCCGTCCTTCCCGTCCGCGCCGTCGGCACCCCGCAGGAACTCGTAGAAGTCGTCGAGCGAGTTGCGCTCACAGTCCCACTTGCTGCCGTCGCGGTGGTCGGTCAGTGCTTCCGGTGTCCCGCACCGCTTGGCGAGGTCCGCCTTCCACAGTTCGTAGGCAGAGAGCCCGTTCGCGCCGTCCTTGCCGTTCACTCCGTCGCGCCCGTTGAGCCCGTCACGTCCGTTGGTGCCGTCCACACCGTCGCGCCCGTTGGTGCCGTTCACACCGTCGCGTCCGGCGAGGAAGTTGAAGAAGTCCGCCTCGGAGTTCCGTTCCGCGGCCCATTTCGTGCCCGGAGCCTTGGGGTCGTCCACCTGTCCGGTGGCAATGGTTTCCTTCCACAGTTCGTAGGCAGACTTGCCGTTGATGCCGTCGCGTCCGTTGGTGCCATTCGCACCGTCACGCCCGTCGCGTCCGTCACGTCCGTCCGCGCCCGAAAGGTAGGCATAGAAGTCCGCCATCGTGGTGCGGTCCTTGCTCCACGGCTGACCCTCCTTGTCATGTACCTTTCCGCTCTTCACGTCCTGTTGCCAGAGCTCATACGCCGACGCTCCGGCAGCCCCGTCGTTGCCGTTCTGTCCGCGGGCAGCGATGCCGGTGTCGGTAGTCCCGATGAACCAGTTGCCATTGTCGCCGATGTGGGGCGAGACTCCGTCACGTCCGTCTTTGCCGTCGGCTCCATCGTGTCCGTCCTTTCCCTTCTCTCCCGGGTCACCCTTTTCGCCTTTCTCTCCACGGACGCCTTGTGCGGCGATGCCCGTGTCGGTGTCGCCTATCCACCAGTGTCCGTCGCGGATGAAGGGCGTCCGTCCGTCAGTGCCGTCGCGCCCGTCACGTCCGTTCGCTCCGTCCTTTCCGTCTCGTCCGTCCTTTCCCTTCTCTCCCGGGTCACCCTTTTCGCCTTTCTCTCCACGGACGCCTTGTGCGGCGATGCCCGTGTCGGTGTCGCCTATCCACCAGTGTCCGTCGCGGATGACGGGGGTCCGTCCGTCGGTGCCGTCGCGTCCGTCACGTCCGTCCCTGCCTTTCGCAGCCACGCCGGTGTCGGTCGTTCCCACCCACCAGTTTCCGTTCGTACCGACGTAGGGGGACAGTCCGTCCTTGCCGTCGCGTCCGTTCGTACCGTTGTCTCCCTTCGGTCCCTGTGCGGTGACTCCGGTATCCGTCGAGCCGACGAACCAGTGTCCGTTGGTGCCCACGTGGGGTGTGATGCCGTTGGCGCCGTCGCGCCCCTTCAGGAAGAGGAAGAAGTCATTCATCGACGTCTGGTCCTTGGGCCAGTCGGTGGCACCCTGCCCGACGAGCTGTCGCCACTGCTCATAAGCCGAGAGGCCGTCCTTGCCGTCCAGTCCGTCGCGTCCATCACGCCCGTCCCTGCCCGTCGCCTTCACGCCGGTGTCCGTAGCGCCGATGAACCAGTTGCCGTTGCTGCCCACGTGGGGCGTCTGTCCGTCGCGTCCGCTGATAAAGTCCCAGAAGTCCGCCTCGCTGTTCTTCGAGGCAGGCCACGTCTGTGACCCGTCGTGCGGGTTGGCGACCGTACCCTGTGCGATGAGCTGCTTCCACAGCTCGTAGGCAGACTGCCCGTCCGCTCCCCGGTCGCCCTTCTCGCCCTTGACGAAGACGAAGAAGTCCGCAGGGGTCGTCCGGTCCCCGGGCCAGTCGATGCGTCCCGCTTCCACCTCCTCTTTCCAAAGGTCATAAGCGGACTTGCCGTCCGGTCCCTGCGGACCCTGCGGCAGTTCGAAACCGATGCTTGTGCAAGCTGTCGCCAGCAGGCACATGAGCATCCATACATAAGTGATAAGTCTGATTCTGATGTGCATGGTGTTGTTTGATTAGGCGGACGGAACGCCTCTGCGGAGGGCACTTCCTCACGTGTTCCGTCCCGGTTATATTCGGGCGCAAAAATCGGAACTTTCGTCCGTTCGGCTGTTGCCTATCCTTCGGATTCGCTTTCCTAATCCATCCGTCGGCTTTTTCATCACCCTCCGATGTTTACCTATCGGCTGACGGACGTGCTTTTTCGCTAATGCACGTTAAGACATGCACGCCGATGCGCCTATTTTGCGTAACTTTGCGGCGTCAATACAGAATAACTCTAAAACAGATATGATTATGGCTAAAAAAGCGCTTTTGATGATTCTCGACGGATGGGGCTGCGGCGACCACCGGAAAGACGACGTGATCTTCAACACCCCGACTCCCTATTGGGACTCGCTCCTGGCAACCTATCCGCACTCCCAGCTCCAGGCGAGCGGCGAGAACGTAGGCTTGCCCGACGGACAGATGGGTAACTCCGAGGTGGGCCACCTGAACATCGGTGCCGGACGCATCGTCTATCAGGACCTTGTGAAAATCAACCGTGCCTGTGCCGACGGCAGCATCCTGAAGAACCCGCAGGTAGTGGCAGCCTTTACCTACGCCAAGGAGCACGGCAAGAACATCCACTTCATGGGACTGACCTCCAACGGCGGCGTACACAGCTCACTCGACCACCTGTTCAAGCTCTGCGACATCGCCAAGGAGTACGGGCTGGAGGAGCACACCTTCATCCACTGCTTCATGGACGGCCGTGACACCGACCCGAAGAGCGGCAAGGGCTTCATCGAACAGCTCACCGCACACTGCCAGGCTTCAGCCGGACGCATAGCCTCCATCGTGGGACGTTTCTATGCCATGGACCGCGACAAGCGTTGGGCACGTGTGAAGGAAGCCTACGACATGCTCGTCAGCGGAACCGGAAAGCAGGCTGCCGACATGGTACAGGCAATGCAGGAATCCTATGACGAAGGCGTGACCGACGAGTTCGTGAAGCCCATCGTGAACAGCACCTTCGACGGCACCATCAAGGAAGGCGACGCCGTGATTTTCTTCAACTACCGCAACGACCGCGCCAAGGAGCTGACCATCGTGCTCACCCAGCAGGACATGCCCGAGGAAGGCATGCATACCATCCCCGGTCTGCAATACTACTGCATGACCCCCTACGACGCTTCGTTCAAGGGCGTCCATATCCTCTTTGACAAGGAGAACGTGCAGAACACGTTGGGCGAGTATCTCTCGAACAATGGCAAGACGCAGCTGCACATCGCCGAGACCGAGAAGTATGCCCACGTGACCTTCTTCTTCAACGGCGGACGCGAAGAACCCTACAAGGGGGAAGACCGCATCCTCGTGCCGTCGCCGAAGGTAGCCACCTATGACCTCAAACCCGAGATGAGCGCCTACGAAGTGAAGGACAAGCTGGTGGCAGCCATCGGCGAACAGAAGTACGACTTCATCGTGGTGAACTACGCCAACGGCGACATGGTGGGACACACCGGCGTGTATGAGGCCATCGAGAAGGCAGTCGTCGCCATCGACAACTGCGTGCGCGACACCGTCGAGGCAGCCAAGGCAAACGGCTATGAAGTCATCATCATCGCCGACCACGGCAACGCCGACCATGCCCTGAACGAGGACGGCACCCCGAACACCGCCCACTCGCTCAACCCCGTCCCCTTCGTCTATGTGACGGAGCGCAAGGACGCCCGCGTGGAGAACGGCGTACTCGCCGACGTGGCACCGTCCATCCTGCACATCATGGGCATGCCCCAGCCGAAGGAGATGACCGGTCGCGACCTTATCAAGTAATTCATCCCATCCTGTAGGGATGCGCGGAGGACGGGCCCCGTGCCCGTTCCCCTGCATACAGCCGGCGCGGATGACGCGGATTCCTTGTTCCCCTTCACTTGGGCGGGAAGGAAGAATCCGTGCCATCCGCGCCGTTTGCATCCGTGCCCGTGCGTCCCTGTCACCCGAAGAATCCGAAGAAATGATACAGATAGACGATGTAATCGTGAGCCTCGATGTGTTCCGTGAGAAGTTCCTCTGTGACCTGGGCGCCTGCAAGGGTGCCTGCTGCATCGAAGGCGATGCCGGCGCTCCCGTGGAGACCGGTGAAGTGGAGGCGCTCGAAGCCTCCCTGCCCGCCGTGTGGGACGACCTCTCACCCGAAGCACGTGCCGTCATCGACCGCCAGGGCGTGGTCTATGTCGATGAGGAAGGCGACCTCGTGACCTCCATCGTGAACGGCAAGGACTGTGTGTTCACCTGCTACGACGAGTCGGGCTGTTGCTACTGTGCCCTGGAGAAGGCGTACCGCGAAGGTCGCATCAGCTTCTACAAACCCATCTCCTGCCATCTCTACCCCATCCGCATCGGCGACTACGGTCCCTACAAGGCGGTCAACTACCACCGCTGGGACGTCTGCCGTGCCGCCGTGGAGCTGGGACGGAAGAAAGGCGTCCCGGTGTACCGCTTCCTGCGCGAGCCCCTCATACGCAAGTTCGGGGAGGACTGGTACCACGAGCTTGAGGAGGCAGCCGTGGAGCTGAAGAAGCAGGGGTATCTGGACGATTGACAAGCGATAGTCGCTCCTGGGTAACTTCCTGTCGGCTCCAAGGGGCGAATTTCCCATACTTTATATGGTCATCCCGAGAATTATTCGTAAATTTGTCCGTTATTTATTGGACATTAATCTCTATGGCAGAAGAACAAATCACTAATCACAGCGGAGCGGAATATTCGGCCAGCAACATCCAGGTCCTTGAGGGACTGGAGGCCGTGCGTAAGCGCCCCGCCATGTATATTGGCGACATAAGCGAGAAAGGTCTGCACCACTTGGTCTACGAAGTCGTGGACAACTCCATCGACGAGGCATTGGCAGGCTTTTGTAACCACATCGAAGTAACCATCAACGAAGACAACTCCATCACCGTCCAGGACAACGGACGCGGAATCCCCGTCGACATGCATGAGAAAGAGCACAAGTCGGCTCTCGAAGTCGTGATGACCGTGCTCCACGCGGGCGGTAAGTTCGATAAAGGCTCCTACAAGGTGTCGGGTGGTCTGCACGGTGTGGGCGTGTCGTGTGTGAATGCGCTGTCCACACGCATGATTTCGCAGGTACGCCGAGGCGGAAAGATTTACCAGCAGGAATACTCCTGCGGCAAGCCGCTCTACCCTGTCAAGGAAGTGGGCACGTGCGACCCCGACGACACGGGTACACGACAGACCTTCTGGCCCGACGCTTCCATCTTCGTGACCACCACCTATAAATATAACATTCTCCAGGCACGTATGCGCGAGCTTGCCTACCTCAACGCCGGCATCACCATCACGCTGACCGACCGCCGGGAGAAGGATGAGGCAGGCAACTTCAAGAGCGAACGTTTCCACTCCGAGGAGGGTGTGAAGGAGTTCGTCCGTTTCCTCAACTCCAACAATACGCCGCTCATCGACGATGTCATCTATCTCAACACCGAGAAGCAAGGCATCCCCATCGAGTGCGCCATCATGTACAACACCGGCTTCCGTGAGAACCTCCATTCGTACGTGAACAACATCAACACCATCGAAGGCGGTACGCACGAGGCGGGCTTCCGCATGGCACTCACACGTGTGCTGAAGAAGTATGCCGAGGACAGCAAGGCGCTGGAGAAGGCGAAGGTGGAGATTTCCGGAGAGGACTTCCGCGAAGGACTGATTGCCGTCATCTCCGTCAAGGTTGCCGAGCCGCAGTTCGAAGGACAGACCAAGACGAAGTTGGGCAACAACGAGGTGAGCGGTGCCGTCAACCAGGCTGTGGGCGAAGCACTGACCTACTACCTCGAAGAGCACCCCAAGGAGGCGAAGATGATTGTCGACAAGGTGGTGCTGGCTGCTACAGCACGTATCGCTGCCCGCAAGGCACGCGAGTCCGTGCAACGCAAGAGCCCCATGACCGGAGGCGGACTCCCCGGCAAGCTGGCAGACTGTTCCGACAAGGACCCTGCACGCTGTGAGCTTTTCCTGGTCGAGGGTGACTCGGCAGGTGGTTCCGCCAAGCAGGGACGCAGCCGTGCCTTCCAGGCAATCCTTCCGTTGCGCGGTAAGATTCTGAACGTGGAGAAGGCAATGTGGCACAAGGCATTCGAGAGCGACGAGGTGAACAACATCATCCAGGCGCTCGGCGTCCGCTTCGGTGTGGGCGAAGACAGCAAGGAGGCAAACATCGAGAAGCTGCGCTACCACAAAATCATCATCATGACCGATGCCGATGTCGATGGTTCCCACATCGACACACTCATCATGACGCTCTTCTACCGCTACATGCCGCAGCTCATCCAGGAAGGCTATCTCTACATCGCCACGCCGCCCCTCTACCTCTGCACCAAGGGCAAGGTCAAGGAGTATTGCTACACCGAGGAAGACCGTCTGCGCTTCATCGAGAAGTACGGCGGTGGCAGCGAGAGCGGCATCCATACGCAACGCTACAAAGGTTTGGGTGAGATGAACCCGGAACAGCTGTGGGAGACAACCATGGACCCCGAACGTCGTCTCCTCAAGCAGGTACACATCGAGAACGCCGCCGAGGCAGACTACATCTTCTCCATGCTCATGGGTGACGACGTAGGTCCGCGCCGCGAGTTCATCGAGAGCAATGCCACCTACGCGAACATCGACGCTTAAGCATCAGTTGATAATCAGATAAAAGGAGGGTGCATCGTTACACACGGTGCACTCTTTTTTTTATCTGACGGTGCCTGATGTCCCTTCCCTTGTCCGGACTTTGTCCCGGCAAACATAATCGTCCGACGGACGGAACATAAGTGTTTGACCGGGCAAACACATTGGTTTGACTCGCCAAACACAAGTGTTTGACTTGGCAAACATAGTAGTTTGATGGACCAAAGTATAATACTTAGGTGGTCAAAGTATAATACTTAGGCTGCCTAAGTATAATACTTTGGTAGGCTAAGTATGATACTTAGGTATGTCAAGCACCTGTGCTTACCTGATTGAAGGCTTGTGCTTACCCG
This sequence comes from Bacteroides sp. Marseille-P3684, assembly GCF_900291465.1. Taxonomy (GTDB): domain Bacteria; phylum Bacteroidota; class Bacteroidia; order Bacteroidales; family Bacteroidaceae; genus Phocaeicola_A. Next base: position 335,155 of record NZ_LT985808.1, on the reverse strand, counting down.
ATTAAGCGCGAATGCCCGGAGGATGTGTCGCAAAGCATGGATACACAAAGAGGGTGCATCACTCATCGCGATACACCCTCCTGTTATTGATACGGACTAGCCGGGTTACTTCCCGATAACCGCCCCGACGCTCGACTTCGACAGGCTGAGCACCTGTGGGTTGCCGTAGTACTTCACGTTGCCCACGCCCTTGGCACGGATGCGGATGGTCCCGGAAGCGGAGCAGGTGATGTCGCCTACGCCGCTGTGGTTGAGGTTGACGTCTTTGGCCTTGAGCTCCTTGGCATGTACGTCGCCGACACCGCTCGACTCATAGCTTGCCTTGTCGGTCTTGCCGGAAAGTCGAAGGTCGCCGACACCGGAGTTCTCCACTTCCACACTCTGGCAGTCGAGCCCCGACAGGCGTACGCTGCCCACGCCGGAGTTCTCGATGACGAGGCGGTCGGCCTTCAGGGGTGAGGTCGTCTTGAAATCGCCCACACCACGGTTCGACAGGTGGTTCAGTGTCGGAGCGGCAATCTTGATTTCCAGTCCTTTCCCAGCACGCTTGTTGCCGATGCTCTTGGTGTTGACCTTCAGGACCCCGTCGTGCGACTCAATGACCACAAAGGGCAGGTAGTTCTCCGGTCCCGTGACTTCCACGTCGGTCTTGTCACTCTGCGAGAACGAGACGTTGACTACACCGTTCACCTCGATGGCTTCGAACGGTGCGACATAGTAGTTCTTCTTTGCTTTAGCCTCACTGGGCACTTCCTGACTTGTCTGGTTGCTGAATGTGCGGCAGCCGCTGGCGCTGCTCAATACCGTGAGTGCCATCAGTCCGACGAGCATCCGATAGAGATTCTTCATAGTCCTTCTCCTCCTTTTATTGATTGGTTCTTTCTATTAGACGGATAAAGTAACGGAAAAGTTGCGATATCGCCGCAACTTGGTGCCAAAAAAATCTCTTCCGAAGCACACAGGGACGTTGCGGCGTTCCTTTGCCGGGAATCCCGCAGCCCCTTATCCCTGCTTCTCCACCAGTCCGTTCAGATAGACTTCCAGGTTGGTGTAGCCTTCGCTGCTCAGGGTGCAGGCGCGTCCGTCAGCAGCATCGGCAGGGTTCAGGCGGTGAGCCTTCTCCCAGGCATCGGGCATGCCGTCGCCGTCGCTGTCCTTCAACGCTTCCGTTTCACCGGCAGTGGCAGTCAGTTCGGGATAGCCGCCGGCATCTGCAGGGAGGTCGATGAGTCCGGGAGCCTGTCCGGCATCGGGAGTCACCGAGCCGATGCACGAGGCAGTGCCCGTACGTGTCTCCTCGACGATGCGGAGGTCAAGCGTGTCGCGTACCTTCGAGCAGCCGGCGTGTGCAAGCACCAGGCGGTACGCCTCCTCGGCGCTGTGGGTCGTCACTTCGCCGTAGGGCAGCGGTTCATGCAGACGGATGGAGTCGCGCACGGCGTCGTTCCACAGCCCGTCGTTCGACTCGGGACGTACCTGTTCGTAGACGCCCCGTGTCCAGTTGTCGGCAGTGACGTCGGGATAGCCCTCCATGACGTTGCCGTCGATGTAGAACTTTCCCCAGACGTGCTCCATCGGTGCCCAGCTGTTGGGGCTGCCATCCGGACGGTGGCAGTAGGCCGTCGTGCGTATGTTGGGAGCGAAGATGCGGTAAGCGATGCTGCCCCGGTCCGGCGTGGCAGGTCCCGGCTTGTAGTAGTTGTTGACAATGTTCACCCGCATGGCTTCGCCGCCGTAGCATCCGTTACCCGCCCAGTTGTAGAACACATTGTTGCGCATGTCTACGTATTCGCGGTCCTGTGTGCCGGGGCGCGGACCCAGACGGGGCACGCGGCTTTCGTGGTGTGCCATGAGATTGTGGTGGAACGACATGCGGTTTCCGCCCACGATGCCGCCGTAGCCGTGGCGCCCCTTCTTGTGTCCTGCCGTGCGGAGGCTCTCGGAGATGAGGCACCACTGCACGGTGGCGTCGGTGTTGCCATAGACCGAGCAGGTCTCGTCGACAGACCAGCTGACGGTGCAGTGGTCGACGATGATGTTGCGGTGGTCGCAGCCGCCCAGTCCGTCGGGTTCACCGCCGCCCTCGTTGCCTACACGGAAGCGTACGTAGCGGATGACCACCTCGTTGGCGTCGATGTTCACCGCGTGGCGGGCAATGCAGATGCCGTCGCCCGGTGCGCTCTGTCCGGCGACAGTCAGGCTGTCGTGCCGGATGCGTAGCGGACGGTCGAGTCGGATGGTTCCGGCGACATCGAAGACCACGGTGCGCGCTCCCGTCTGTTCGACGGCGTGGCGCAAGGTCCCGGGCTGGTCGCCGTCAGCCAGTGTGGTGACATGGTACACCTGTCCGCCTCGTCCGCCGACGGCGTAACGTCCGAAGCCCTCGGCGCCCGGAAAGGCGGGAAGGCGTGTTTCGTCCGGAAGGTCTTCTGCTGTTTGAGGACCGGCGCAGGTCCCACTGCCGCACAGGCAGAGAAGTCCCGTCAGGAGAAGGTACGGGATGCGCCGCTTGGAGTTGTTCTTCATAGTGCTCGTGTTTTTCAGATTGGTTGTCCTGCAAAGATAAGCGGAAAGCTGTGTCGTTGGTATGCCTGGAGGGCGGAAGTGTCAAAAAAGAGCGTGATTGTCATCCGTATCTCCAAACAAAAGAACGAGGGGGTAAGAGCTCAAGCTTATCCCCTTCGTTCCTTTAAACTCAAATCGCTCCTAACCGTTGTCAGCAGCAGGCTCAGCGGATGTTCACCGGAAGGCTCTTCAGTGCGGCATCTTCGGAGCTTCCGCCGTAGAGCACCTCATAGGCACCTTCCATCGGGTGCATCGAGTTGGTCTGCGTGTCGAACCACTGGAAGTTCTCGTACGGCAGTTCGATGACCACCTCGCGCGTCTCGCCCCGGGCTATGTTCACCCGACGGAAGCCGCGGAGTGCCTTCAGCGGACCTTCGCTGTCACCCGGACGGCGCAGATAGACCTGTACCACCTCGTCGCCGTCGCGCTTGCCGGTGTTCGTCACGGGGATAGTCACGCGCAGGGTGTCGCCGTATGCCAGTTCCTGCTTGTCCGCCTTCGCCTCGCCGTAGGAGAAGGTCGTGTAGCTCAGTCCGTGTCCGAAGGCGAAGAGCGGGCGTCCGGTGAAGTAGCGGTAGGTGCGTCCGCGCATCGAGTAGTCGAGGAAGTCGGGCAGCTGCGTGTCGTCGGCGTAGAACGTGACGGGCAGACGGCCGGCGGGGTTGTAGTCGCCGAAGAGTACGTCGGCAACCGCCGTTCCGCCTTCCTGTCCCGGATACCACGCCTGGAGGATGGCATCACAGTGTGCGGCTTCGGCCTTCAGCCCCATGGCAGAGCCGGAGAAGTTGACCATGACGAGCTTCTTGCCTGCCTGCTTGAGGGAGGCAATCATGTCGCGCTGGATTTTCGGCAGCTCGATACTCGTGCGGTCTCCGCCTTTGAAGCCTTCGGCAGACACGCTCATGGCTTCCCCTTCCAACAGGGGAGAGATGCCGCCGGCGAAGATGATGACGTCCGCCTTTTTCAGCCGTTTGATGAGCGCCTTCATGTCGGGAGCCTGCTCCTCGACGAGGTCAAAGTTCAGGAACGGGTTGTCCTTAACCTGCTCGAAGGCAAGCTCGATGCGGTATTCCTTGCCCGCCTCGAAGGGGAAGGCGTGTACGTTGGCGGGGTTCTTCAGGTTATACTGTTCGCAGACTTCCTGTCCGTCGATGAAGAATTTCACCCGTCCGTTGGTCGAGAGGCGGAATTGCGCGGTGCCCGAGTGGTCGGGGCGGAAGATGCTGACGTAGCGTCCGGTGAAGTCCTTCAGGTTGACCCCGGCAGCAAAGGCGGTGGCACCCTCTCCGCTGTAGTGGAAGGGCGTCTCGACCTGGTCGGTGGCTGCGACCTCACCCTTTGCCTCCCGGTTGTTCCAGTAGGTAGCGGCGAATCCCGGCTTGCCGTCCATCGAGCAGTCCGTGAAGAGGCTGTTCCAGACGCAGCCCTCGGTGTGCCCGCAGAGCGGTTCGTAGATGACCTTGTGCTCGGGCAGACGTTTGCGCAGTGCCTGCAGGAGGGTCACGGTGTGTGAGGGCGTGCCGTTGTAGTTCGCCCACTGCATCACCGAGTCGTTGGCGTTCGGGCCGACGAGGGCCACGGTGGCATTCTTCTTTAGCGGAAGCACGTTGCCGCGGTTCTGGAGCAGGACCATCGTCTCGTGTGCCATCCGTAGGGCCAGGTCGCGGTGTGCCTGACAGTCGACGATGGAGTCGGGGATGTCGGCAAAGGGGTGCTCCGGTTCCATTTCGCCCAGCTCGAAGCGTGCCTTCAGCAGCCGGCGGACGGAGTTGTTGATTTTCTCTTCGGGTACGAGTCCCTGACGGACGGCGTCGACGAGTGACTCGAAGTTGCTCCCGCACTCCAGGTCGGTCCCGTTGGCGACAGCGGCAGCCGAGGCATGTCCGGCGTCGGGGTAGACATGGTGCTTGCCCTTCTGCCAGAAGTCGGACACGGCGCCACAGTCGGTCACCACGATGCCGTCGTACCCCCACTCATTGCGCAGGATTTGGTGGAGCAGGCGGTCACTGCCGCAGCAGGGGTCTCCCTCGAAGCGGTTGTAGGCGCACATGACCTCCTTGACGCGTGCCTTCTGCACGAGGTCCTTGAAGGCGGGCAGATAGGTCTCCCAGAGTTCACGGAAGGGGATGTTCTCGGCATTGAAGCTGTGGCGGCACCACTCCGGACCCGAGTGTACGGCAAAGTGCTTGGCGCAGGCGTGCGCCTTGTTCCACTTCGTGTCGTTCGGTCCCTGGATGCCTCGTACGACGGCGACGCCCATGCGTCCGCTCAGGTAAGGGTCTTCACCGTACGTCTCCTGTCCGCGTCCCCAGCGCGGGTCGCGGAAGATGTTCACGTTGGGCGTCCAGAAGGTGAGTCCCTGGTAACGTCGGTAGGAACCTCGTTCGTTTGCCATGCGGTTCTTGGCGCGTGCCTCGTCGGACACGGCATCGAACACCTTATATAATAAGTCGTCGTCAAACGAGGCTGCCATGCCGATGGACTGGGGGAAGACGGTGGCAAGTCCCGCACGGGCGACCCCGTGAAGGGCTTCGTTCCACCATTCGTAAGGCTTGATGCCCAGCCGTGGAATGGGTTTTGAGTTGTTTTGCATCAGGAGTACTTTCTCCTCGAGGGTGAGCCTTCCCAGCAGGTCCTCGGCGCGTTGGTCCGGGGAGAGTTCACTGTTCTGATAGGGGAGCGGTCCGGTGGCAGTCTGTGCCTGTGTCATTCCTGACAGGCAGGCAGCCAGACATAGCATTGCAAGTTTCTTCATGATTCACGTAGGATAAATGAGTAATGAGGTAAAAATGTCGGTGTAAAGTTACGTCATTCATCCGTTTTGGAGGGGTAGTTATTGGTGAAAAAGGGGAAATTATTCGTCGTCCCCCTTTTTCTGCTCTTTATACTCGCTGGGTGTGCATCCGACGGCCTTCTTGAAGACCTTGCTGAAGTACTTCGGCGAGTTGAACCCTGTCATGTAGGCGACCTGCGAGATGGTCAGTCCGTCGTCCTCCATGAGTTGGAGGGCACGCTTGATGCGCATCTCGCCGACGAAGGCTACGGGTGTCATCCCGGTGATGGACTTGAGTTTGCGATAGAACACGGTGCGGCTCATGAAGAGGTGTTCCGCCAAGGTCTCGATTTCGAAGTCCTGGTTGTCCATGTTCTGCTCGATGCACTCCATGACCTGCTCCATGAAGCGGTCGTCGAGTGACTCCAGCTGTGGGCGCTTGGGTTCGTATGCGGTCGGAGCGGACTCTGCATCTGCCGGGGCAGCTGTCTCCTCGGGGTGAGGCTGGAAGCGTGCCCGGTAGAACTCCTGCAACTCCTGCCGTCGGCAGATGAGTGTGCGGATGCGCGTCTTGAGGTACGTGGCACTGAAGGGCTTGGTGATGTAGTCGTCGATGCCCCGTTCCAGTCCGACGATGCGGTCGTCGAGGGAGGACTTGGCGGAGAGGATGATGATGGGGATGTGACAGACGGTGCGGTCCGCTTTTATCCGGCTGACCATCTCCAGTCCGTCCATGACGGGCATCATCACGTCGGTGATGAGGAGGTCGGGGATGTGTTCGCAGGCAAGTTCCAGTCCCTGTTTCCCGTCCGTAGCCTCGATGACGCGGTATTCGGCAGAGAGGATGTTGCGCAGGAAGAGGCGCAGCTCGTCGTTGTCCTCCACCACGAGGAGGGTCAGGCGTTCGCCGTCTCCGTTGTCTTCCGCTTCCCGGTTCCCCTTGTCGCTGTCCTGTGGAGAGGCGGAAGCCGTGCCGTCGTGGAGAATGAACTCCGTGTGCTCATCGTGTTCATAAGCGGAGCGGCTGAGCGGTAGGGTGACAGTGAAGCGGCTTCCCTCGCCGACCTGGCTTTCCACATCGATGTGCCCGTGGTGCAGGCCGACCATCTCCCGTGCCATGGAGAGCCCGATGCCCGAGGAGGGATGCATCATGTCGCTGTGCGTGAAGTTCTCGAAGCGGTGGAAGAGCATCTTGCGGTGCTGTTCGTCGATGCCGATGCCCCGGTCAGCCACCGCAATGCTCACGGTACGGTCGGAAAGGGACACTTCGATGCTGACGGACTTCCCGTCCGGTGTGTACTTGAAGGCATTGGAGAGGAGGTTGAAGAAGACCTTTTCCACCTTGTCCGTATCGAGCCACATCGTGAGGCTGTCCACCGGCGAGGAGAGGGTGAAGGCGATGTGCTTGGCTTCCGCCATGGCGCGGAAGTGGAGCATCACCTGCCTGAGCAGTGCGATGAGGTCGGCTTCCTCGACGATGAGCTTCATCTTGCGGTTCTGCAGTTTGCGGAAGTCGAGAATCTGGTTCATCATGCGCAGCATCCGCCGGGTGTTGGTGCGTACGAGTGAGAGGTGTTCGCGGTCCTTGTCCGAGAGCTCCCGGCTTTGGAGGACTTCCTCGACAGGGCCGGCGATGAGGGTAAGGGGCGTCCGCAGCTCGTGGGAGATGTCGGTGAAGAAACGGAGCTTGATGTCGGCGAGTTGCTGTTCCATGTCAATGCGGTGGCGCAAGCGGTAGATGTAGAAGAGCACATAGCCGACAGTGCCGACGAGAAGCAGGAAGAGCAGGACGTAGAGCGCCCACGCCCACGCCGTCTCAGTGAACTTCGGTTCCACGACAAGGCGCAGGCTGCGTGTGTTGTCCATCCACACCCCGTTGCTGTTGGTGGAACGTATCTCCAGGGTATACTCTCCAGCCGGGAGATTCATGTAGCTGGCGGAGCGTGTGTTCCCGACCTCATTCCACTGTTCTTCCAGTCCCCTCAGCCGGTAGGCGTATTGGATGGTGGAAGAGTTGACGAAGTCGACGGCAGCAAAACGGAAGGAGATGTTGCGCTGTTCCGGGGAGAGCGTGAGGACGTCGATGCGGTTGGCATCGCGGTGGAGCGGTTGTCCCTGCACACGCATCTCGGTCAGGACAACGGCGGGCGTGTAAGTGTCTTGCGGAAGTTCGTTGAGGCGGAGCGAGAGCACGCCGAGGTTGGTGCCCAGCAACAGGGTGTCACCCCGGAGCAGGGGGACGGTTTCGGCAAACTTCAGTTCGTTCCCGAAGCGGTCGCTGCGGTAGTTCACGGTCAGTCCTGTTTGCGGGTCGAGTTGGGTGAGTCCGTTCTCAGCCACCACCCAGTAGTGCCCTTTGCCGTCGTCCGTCATGGCATGCACCAGGTTGGACAGAAGCCCGTCTTGTGTCGTGAAGTGGCGGAAGGTCGTCCGTGTCTGCATGAGCGAGTCTGTGCAGGCGAAGTTCAGTCCGCCCGTGAAGCTGAGGATGCAGGCTTCCTGCCTGTCTGTCCCCGAGGTGGAAGGAATGAAGACATCCATGATGTCGTTGCTGTTGAGTGAGGTCCGGTCGCCCCCGATGTGCCGGTGATGCCGGAAGATGATGTCCTCTGGATGGCGGAAGGACGTGCGGCAGGCAATCAGTCCGTCGGTTGTTCCTACCAGCAGGATGCTGTCGGGCGACTCTTTCAGACATCGGATGCGGGCATCCTTGAGGGGGAAGCCTTTCAATACATTGCCCTGATGGATGAATTGTACCTGTCCGTCAGCATGCTCCTGGACCAGGTTCAGCCCTCCGCCGAAAGTACCAACCCAGATGCGTCCCCGGCTGTCTTCACACAGGGCATACACGCTGTTGGCACTCAGGCTGTAGGAGTTGCCTGGTTCGGGAGTGTAGTGACTGACGGTGAAATGCCGGGCTCCTGAAGGTCGCAGTCGGTAAAGCCCTGCTTCCTTCGTTCCCAGCCAGATGTCGCCGTTGCGTGCCTGAAGCAGGGCGTATGCTCCTCCGGGGAAGGCGGTAGGCTGTGTGGTGAGCTTGCCTTGCGGTGTGACATAGAGCGGTCGTTTGTCCCCATGCTGGTAAATCCGCAGGGTGCCATTCTGCGAACCGACCCACAGGTTCCCCTCGTGGTCGTTCAGGAAGCTGCGGATGTCCATCTCCTTCTCCAGCGTATGCAGGGTGAAGAAGTGGGGGAGGAAAGAGACCTTCTCCAACCCCGTATAGGGTGCATACCACAGGTTGCCTTGCCGGTCAAGCAGGCTGTAGCGGATGAAAGGCACATAGGAGGATGAAGGGTCTTCCGGGTTGCGCAGGTAGGTACGGAAGCAGTCCGCGCCGGCATCGTAGTAGCAGAGCGCTTCGTGCTCGGGGATGACCCACAGCATGCCGTGCGGGTCGTTAAACACCAGGCTGCGGCTCTGACGGGCACGGTTACGGAATGTGGACGGTGGAAGTGCATAGAGATGGCTGTCTCCCGTCTGTGGGTTCAGACGGAGCATCTCATGCGGATTGAGCAGTATCCAGCAGATTCCCTTCTTGTCTGTATGGACTTGGTTGATGGTGCTTTCCGCCCGTCCGACATCTGCCGTGTGGAAGGTCGATGCCGTACCGCTTTTACAGGCATAGAAAGTCAGTGAATGAGGTGTTTGTAAGAGGAGGGTGTCGCGTCCGAGATTCTTCAGGGAGGTGACGGGTTCGGAGCTTCCCGGAGTTGCAAGCCGTTCGAAGTCGCCTTTTTGCGGACGGAAGACGAACAGTTCGCCGCCTTCAGAGACCAGATAGGTGTGCCCGTTGCGCTCCTTGATATGCCGGAAGATGAGGTCGGGGGCATTGACGGACCGGTTGCCTACGATTTCGATACCCTGATCCGTGAGCAACCATTCGTTGCCGTCGGCATCCTGATGGATGCGGTAAATCCGTTTGCCTTTCATGGGATGTTCGGCGATGCCTTCGCTTCCGTCCCTGAACTTCTGCGTATCAAGCCGGAAGAGGCGTCCGTCCTGACAGAGAAACCAGACTATTCCCTTGGGCAGCACATAGGTGTTTTCCACTGCCATCTGTTTCTTTAGCCGCTTTTCGATGGGAGCCAGCACATCCACAAAAGTCTGTTCTTTTCTCCGGAATAGAAAGAGCCGTGCATCGTAGGTGGAGCACCACAGGTCTCCGTCAGCCCCGATTTGTATGTCCGTCAGTCTGTTGGTGCTGAGTGCTGTGCCTCCGGGTGACACCATGTTATAGGTCGTGAAGGAATATCCGTCGTAGCAGTTCAGTCCGTCCCATGTGCCGAACCACAGCAGTCCGTCGTCAGATTGTACCATTCGTTGGACGAAACTCTGTGATAATCCGTCATTGACCGAATAGTGCTGAATCCGGCAGAGGGGTTGTGCGTGTATGTTCGTGATGGATATTAGCAGAAGGAGCAGGGCGGTCCATGTAGCCGACCAGTATCGGTTGTGTGTTTGTTTCATAGCGACTCTCAGTATAAGCTAGGCAAATGTAGTAAAAATATGGGAAGAAAACGGCTCAGTAGAATTTTAATGGGGTAAGCATACAGCTTTGTAATTCGGAAAAGGAAAAACTTCTTATCTGCGACGCCTCTTAAGTTCGCTCTAAAAAGTTTGATTTTGGCATTGAATGATTCTGTCATTGCATTAGAGCTGTCGTTTAATTCCGTCATTATGAGTAATCCGGCAGATAGATCCTAAAATATCCCATAAGCTTAATCATAAAATGCCATTTCCGTTCGCAGACAGAATAATTATAGGAGTAAAAGCTTCTGATGAATTGTAAAGAATACTGTCAGGTACAGCAAATTTGTAAAATATGAAGATAGAAAAGAGTATATATAAGATAGTAATCTGTTTACTAAATAATAAATTGGTGTGAATTAATTGAATTCAGTTATAGGTGGTATTTCTTTATTGTCAACTTTTTGAAGACATTCTTTCATTTCTTTTTCATTCAAGACGAATAAAGTACATGTTTTCGCACGAGATGTATTAAGAGGATGTTCTGTTCTTGGTATATTTAGCTGACTATACCTACGACATATTTTACCTGTGCCATTATAGCTATCTACATAATTTATGCACATTTGACAGTTCTCTATTTTAAACCTTTTATATCCCAGCCATTTGGCTATATTACGAAGCTCAAAAGCCTGAGTACTATGAAAACAAAATTCATAAAGTGTGTCAGATCTGCTTTTGTGTAGTTCATTACATTTACAATGTTCCTGTTTGCAGATAAATTTTCCTGAAGAATATAACATATATCTGGAAATGCGAATATTAGAGCTATGTTTAATAGGACTATAGCCACTATTCTTAAACCCATAGAATGAGATATTTAGGGATGGAGCTTCTGCTTCTTCAGATATGTTTTGCTTCGGGCTCTCAATGAACCCGTTTTCAATTATTTTATCAATGTCTTCTTCTTTTTCAATTTTAGCTTCAATAATTTTATTCCCACTGTGAAGCTTTGTGGAATCACTTGCATGTGTAACATAAATTTCTAAATATAATGGCTCTTTATTGGGATCTATAGATGATGAGAATTTAAGGTCGGATCTTCTGTTTATATTATTATAGGATATTTCTTGTTCACATCTATCATAATACTCTTTCAAGTTAAATGATTTTGTGCTTTTTTTCACACAATCGCCGTCTTTCACGTACATGCAAGTATCATTCATGCTACAATAGGATTTGTATTCAAATGAAATAGTAATTGCCTGGGATTCATAAAATGCTTCTTGAATTTTCTTTTTGGCTAAAAGGTGAAGGGAGCTTTCGTATGCTGTTGGACAGTCAACTCCTGACTGATGGGCAAAGTGATGCGTTCGGTGTGTACCTTTATTTTTTGCTTGTAATGGTTTCTTACAAGCAGGACAAATACATCCACAGTCATTGCCATTAGGCACACTATCTATGTGTACAAGTTCACCCTTTGTATTAAGAGCATATTTCAGATATTTAGTATCGTTACCCATACTCTTGACTGTATAAATTAATAGATAAGCCTATATAAAATCGAATTTACTTATTTCTTGCAATGATAATTATTCAGGATATCTACTAAATCTAATCTGTTGGTATTGTAATCGTACCTATATTTTTTGACCAGGAAAACAAACAGCTCCGAAATTTTGCGAAGCCCGGGGTAGAAAGAGAGAGGTACAAACAAAGAAAGGTCGAGTCGGTGAAGACTCAACCTTATCTATTTGGTTTTGACAAGTTATATGCTTTTATTAAGCAAGTCCGTTAATGTATGCAGACAACTTAGACTTCAAGTTTGAAGCTTTGTTCTTGTGGATCAAGTTGGTCTTGGCAGCCTTGTCCAACATCTTCTGTACTGAAGGATACAGTGCAATCGCTTCAGCCTTGTCAGTCAACGCGCGAAGCTTTCTCACAGCATTTCTCATGGTCTTGCCATAATATCTGTTGTGCAGTCTTCTTTTCTCTGCTTGTCTGATTCTTTTGATTGATGATTTATGATTTGCCATCTCGACTAATCTGTTTTACTTGTTCTTTAATTCGTTTACTTTAAGTAGCCCGTGGGGGAATCGAACCCCCCTTTCAAGAATGAAAATCTTGCGTCCTAACCGATAGACGAACGGGCCTTCCTGACTGAGTAAGCTTTCGCTTTACTGCCTCGAGAAGTGTTGTTTCTCGTTTGCGGATGCAAATGTAGAGGGTTTTTCCGACATGACCAAACCTTTTTGCGAAAAAGTTTGGATATTTTTTAAACCTTGATAGCCTCTATATGCTTATCTTATTGATAATAAACGCAGTGAAAGTGTTGCAAATAAAGGTTAAACGAAGGACGCCTTCCGCAGGGTTGTAGGGTGAGTGGAGGAAATGCGTTATTTTTGCGTCTGAAGATTGAACCTTAGAATGATAAAGGCATGTTTCAGAAGGCAACCGGTATTGTGCTTCGCACTGTAAAATACAACGATACGTCGGTCATTGCAGACTTGTTTACCGAGCAATGGGGGCGGGTGGCTTACCTCGTGCGTCTGCCGCACAGCAGGAAGAGCGGACTGCGCAGCGTGTTCTTCCAGCCGCTGTCGATGCTGGAGTATGAGTCGGACTATCGTCCGCGGCTGAACTTGCAACATCTCCGCGAGGTGCGCCCGGCGTATCTGTTCCGCTCCCTGCCTTACGATCCCTATAAATCTGCCATTGCGCTGTTCCTGGCGGAATTCCTGGGACATGCCTTGCGCGAGGAGCAGGAGAACGTCCCGTTGTTCGCCTACCTGTTCCACTCCGTGCAATGGCTGGATGCCTGTGAGGGTACGTCCGCCAACTTTCACCTGGTCTTTCTCATGCGTCTTTCGCGTTTTGTCGGACTTTATCCGAATCTGGACGATTACCGTCCGGGTGACTGTTTCGACCTGCGGGCTGCGTGCTTCGTGGACCGTCAGCCTTTACACACCGACTTCGTGCGCCCCGATGAGGCTGCGCGGCTGAGCAAACTGATGCGCATGAACTATGAGACGATGCACCTGTTTGAAATGAGCCGCACGGAGCGCAACCGTTGTGTGGAAATCATCCTGAATTACTACCGGCTCCACCTCCCTGACATGCCTGAGCTGAAGTCGCTCGAAGTGTTGCGCGAGCTGTTTCTCTGACGCCGACGGGCACATCCTTCCGGCTTCCTACCTATTTATATATAGGGTGGTCGGCTGATGGCGTTTGTCAGAAGGAAAGCGAATGGCAGGATTGGGTGACAGTTTTTCCTAAAATGCCGTTTTCAGTTAACGCGTGTTTTTCTAAAATCTGATGAACTGGCACGTGATTGCAAAGGAATGTGAATGAAAAGGGATGAAAATGACTCTGATTTTAGAAAACTATACATTTGAATTTCGAAATCCTTACGTTTTACCGCCCAAACAATATTGTTTCGCGTGTCAAACACTTGTGTTTGGCGAGTCCAAACAATATAGTTTCACTTCTCAAACAATATTGTTTGACCGGCGAAAGTCAAATGTTCGGGCGATGAAAGGAAAAAAATCGGAGTTTCGTTCTCCAGAAGGTGGACGGTGTCAACAAATCGGAAGGTATTAAACGGACAGGTAGGACCGGACGTCCGGTAGAAAAAGGACGCGACACTCCCGGCTGTGCTGTTCGTTGTGAAGCGGAACGGGTGAAATCTGCATCCATGTGTATTTCGCGAATCGCCTGAGAAGGGCCTCGGAATCCACGAAACTGTATTTTGGTGCGAGGAAGGGGCGTGTGGAGGGCTTCGTTTGACAAAGTGTCAGCGGACGGTCGTCCCCGTCGGCTGATAAAAACAAAGACAGAGGCACGAAAGCACAAGAGAGACGGGAGGACGCATCCTGTCCATCCCGGTCCTGTGCTTCCGTGCCTCTGCATGCGGGGGAGGTCACCCCCGGACGTTTCAGGTCAGCTGACGGGGCTTATCCCAGCAGCTCCTTGACCTTGGCGGAGATGGCACGTCCCTCAGCCTGTCCGGCAAGACGCTTGGTGGCGGTGCCCATCACCTTGCCCATGTCCTTGGCGCTGGTGGCTCCCACCTCGGCAATGATGGCTTTCAGGGCAGCCTCCAGTTCGGCTTCACTCATCTGCTTCGGGAGGTAGGCTTCGAGGACGCTGACTTGTGCCAATTCGCCTTCAGCGAGGTCTGCACGCCCTTGTCCCTTGTAGATTTCAGCGGAATCTTTGCCTTGTTTCACCAGTTTCTGGATGAGCTTCAGGGCGTTGTCGTCCGTCAGTGTATCGTTTGCACCCGGAGCGGTCTTTGCCTCCAGAAATACTTTCTTCACGTTGCGCAAGGTCTCCAGACGTACCTTGTCTTTGGCCTTCATGGCCTCCTTGATGTCGTTGCTTATTTGATCAAACAGACTCATAGATTAGTAGTTTTTAAGTTTGTGTGAGGGGCGGGCGGTCTGCCCGTCCGTTATTTTATGGTTTAGTAGCGGACGCACATCCGGTGTGTCCGCTACGGTTCAGAACGAGATGGTTCCTCCCTGTTGCGCGGAAGCAGCCGACGGCGTTGCCTGTTCTGCCTTCTCGGGCTGTTGGGCGGCGATGCGTTTGAGGGCGGCTTTGTCGCGCGTATAGGTCGGGGATTCTTCGAGGTTGAAGATGATGTTGTCGTCGTCGAGTGTCTCGGGGGTGAAGAGGTAGATGTGGTGCTTCTTCACATGTCCCTTGGTCGTGACGGACCCCCGTCCGTAGATGTCCTCGATGCGGGTTGTCTCCGTCTGTTCCTTCTCGATGCGGTCCTGGTCTACCAAGGCGTCCACTTCGTCTCCGGTGAAGTTCTTCACGTCGAAGCCCGATGCCAACAGGGTAATCTTGACGCTGTTGCCCAGTGAGTTGTCGATGGCGTATCCCCAGATGACCTTCACGTTGGAGTTGAGGTTCTGCATGAACTCGTGGATGGCGTTGACCTCGTCCATCATGAAGTTTGACTCTTCGCTGAAGGATAGGTTGATGAGCACCCGTTGGGCATTGACAATGTCCGTGTTGTTGAGCAGGGGCGAGTGGAGGGCGTCCTTGATGGCGTTTTCCACGCGGGCATCCCCTTCGCCGAGACCGGTACTGATGATGGCCACACCGCCGTTGCGCAGGGTCGTGCTGACGTCGGCGAAGTCGAGGTTCATCGTACCCTCGATGGTGATGATTTCCACGATGCTCCGGGCAGCGATGGAGAGGGTGTCGTCGGCTTTCGTAAATGCGTTGACGAAGGTCAGGTCGGCATAGATGGAGCGCAGCCGTTCGTTGTTGATGATCATCAGCGCGTCGACATTCTCCTTGATGGCATCCACGCCGTCGATTGCCTGGAGGATTTTATCGCGTCCTTCAAATAGGAAGGGGATGGTGACGATGCCGATGGTCAGGATGCCCATCTCCTTTGCCACACGTGCCACGACGGGGGCGGCTCCGGTACCTGTTCCGCCGCCCATACCGGCGGTGATGAACACCATCTGTGTGCCGTCGCTGAGCAGTCGGCGTATGTCCTCGATGCTTTCTTCGGCAGCTTCCTTAGCCTTGGACGGGCAGTTGCCGGCACCCAGACCCTTGGTGATGGTGGGTCCGAGCTGGAGCTTCACGGGGATGGGCGACCGTGCCAGTGCCTGGTTGTCGGTGTTGCAGAGTGCAAAGGTCACTCCCTCGATGCCCTCGTTGTACATGTGGTTGACGGCATTGCCACCGCCGCCGCCCACACCGATGACTTTGATGATACTTGTCGATTTGTCGTCCAGTGAGAGGAACGACACCAGTTTATCGTCGTTTGGCATATCAGTAGTTGTTTATAGGTGTGTGAGGTGATGTTGTTTCTTAGTCGTTCATGATGATGTCTCCCAGTCCGCGCAGCTTGCCGAAGAAGCTGTTCTCCCGCTTCACTTTTTCGGCAATCTCCCCGGCTTTCTCCTTGACACGTTCGGCAGCCTCGGTGGCGGCTTCGATGTCTGCAAACACGACGCGTGCCTCGCTGAGGTAGGCTTCGTCGGTGATGGTATCCATGACGGTGGAGGCGTTGTCGCGCAGTCCCTGGATTTCCTTCAGTCGAGCGATGGCGGAGATGTTTGCCTTGTGGGCGGCTTTCGAGTCTTTCTCCTCTTGTGCCTTCTTGACCTCTTTCAGGGCTTCGTTGAGTTTTTCCTGGGTGAGGACGATGTTGTCGGCAGCCGACTTCACTTCAGCCAGCGCCGCGGTGTTGGCTTTGACGCGTGCCTCTTCGGCAGCCTTACGCTTGCGTGCCTCCTCTTCGGCAGCGGCGGCTTTGGCTGCGGCTTCGCGTTCCTTGCGTTCGCGCTCTTCGGCTTCACGTCTGGCTGCTTCGCGTTCCTGTTCCTCGTGCTCCTTCTGCTGCATCTGTTCGATGAGGTCGGTTGCCGGGGCTACGGGTTCCGGTCGGTAGCAGTTCTCCTTGCCGGCAGCCACGAGGGCGAAGAGGGTGTTCAGGCGTCCGTTCTTGGCATAGAGTTCCTGCTCGGTGGCCTTGATGGGCATGTTCACCGTGCCTGCAATGCGTATCTTGATGTATTTTCCTTTCTGCATGAAGGCGCCTTGGAGGTTGCGCAGGTTGGCGCCTCCACCGGTCAGGACATATCCGGCGGTCAGCTTGTCGCTGTATCCCGCCAGCATAATCTGGTTGCGTACGTTGGCGACAATCTCTTCGGTGCGTGCGCCCACAATCTCGTTGAGGAGCTTCGCCTGGATGTTGCGGCTCTCGTTGATGGGGTATTTGTCGTCGTCGCTGTTCTCGTCGGGGAGTGTGAATCCGGAGCCGTAGGTACATTTCAGCATTTCAGCATCCTCTTCCTCGATTTGCAGTGAACAGATGTCCTTGGTGATGTTGTTTCCTCCCAGGGGGATGACGGCGAGGTGGCGCAGCAGTCCCTGTTTGTAGATGGCTACGGTCGTGGTGTCGGCTCCGCAGTCGATGAGGGCGCAGCCCAGCCGCATCTCGTTCTCCTGCAGGACGGCGTCGGCGAGTACCAGCGGTGAGATGAAGAAGCCTGCAATCTCGATGCCTGCCTGTTCGAAGCAGGTGATGATGTTGCGTTTCACCGAGGTGCGTGCGACGATGTTGAGGAAGTGTCCCTCAATCTCGTTGCTGATGATGCCCACCGGGTCGAGGTGGTTGGTGTTCTTCACCTTGTATTCCTGTGGAATGACGTCGAGGATGTCGCGGTCGGGATAACGCGTCTGCCGGTTGTTGGCGATGAGCTGGTTGACGATGTCCGGTGTGATGGCGGTCTCACGGGGCAGATGTTCCACCACGAAGTTCTTTTCCGAGTGGAGCGACTGTCCGCCGATGCCCACATACACCTTGGCTATCTCGGCTTCCAGCTGTTCTTCCAGCTTGTTGATGATTGAAGTAAGCCCCAGTACGGTCTTGTTGATGTTGTAGATGATGCCTTTGCGGATAAAGGCAGAGGCTTCTTCGCGAGCGTAGGCAAATATCTGGATGCTTCCGTCGCTGTTTCTTTTTCCGGCCATTCCCGTGAGCTTCGACGAGCCCAGCTCGATGGCTACGATGAAATCTTTCACTGCTGTCATATACTTACTTCTTGGTTTCGTTATCGGTTCTTGGTGCAAATAATCTGGTTGTTAAACTCTAGGCTGATGCGGGCGTACTTGTTCCATCCCACTTTGTTCAATGCCTTTTCGTAGAAGGTGCGCAGGCGTGCCAGCTTGCCTTCGATGTCCCGTGGCTTGCCGAGGAAGACGATGTGGTCTCCTACGCGTGGGACTATCTCCAGTTCGCCGTCCGGTGTGACGTTGACCTGCTCGACCTGGCTGTTCCAGAACGGGTCGTTCTGGAGGCATCTGCCCAGTTCGACGAGCAGGGAGGCGGCATTCTTCTGCGTCACGTGTCCCGTCACGACCGGCAGGTGGGCGGCATAGCCCGAGCGGGGGATGACGGTCCCGTAGCTGTCGAGGTAGTATTGTTCGCCGTTGTCTGCCATGATGCGGAACACGGGAATGCGCTGGCTGATTTTCACACAGACCTGTCCCGTGGGGCTCTTGAAGCATTCCGCTTCCTTGATGAAAGGGCTTTTGTCCAGACAGGCCTCGATGTCGCGGCAACGTATGGAGTCAAGCTTTTTGCCCTTGGGGTACAGTCCGTCTTTCTGCAGGAGGTGCTTGATGTCGGCAGGGGTGATGAAGTCTCCCTCTTGTCCGTCAGCGTCGACGGTCACGGCCAGGTCGGTGCACACGGCATCGGCAGGCTGCCGGTTCAGGCGAGTCATTGCCACTGCCAGATAGGCGAGCAGGAGCAGGACGACGGTCAGGATGAGGATTTTCTTCAGCATGGTTCGTTCAGGATGTCACAGAGTTGGGGAACATAGCGGTCCAGGTCGCCGGCACCGAGCAGTACCAGTACTTCCGGACGTTTGGTACGGATGATGTCAGGCACTTCCTCCTTCCGACAGAGGGTCTTCTTCACTCCCGGTGCAAGGCGGTCGTAGATGAGCCGGCTCGTTACGCCTTCGATGGGGGCTTCCCGTGCCGGATAGATGTCCGTCAGGATGACCTCGTCAAAGAGCGAGAGGCTCTCGGCGAAGTCGGCATAGAAGTCGCGTGTCCGGGTGTAGAGGTGCGGCTGGAAGAGTGCCGTGAGCTTCTTGCCTTTATAGAGTTCGCGGATGGACAGCGCACTCTGCCGCAGTTCGGCAGGGTGGTGTGCGTAGTCGGTCAGGAAGGCACGTTCGGGTGTGCGTATCTTGAAGTCGAACCGACGTTCCACGCCGCGGTAGCTTGCCATGCCGTTGCGGAGTTCCTCGTCGGTGGCTCCGTTGAGCTGTGCCAATGCCATGGCGGCGATGCTGTTGTCGATGTTGATGCTCACGGGGACTCCCAGGCTGATGTCGCGCACGGTGCCGCGGGGCGACACGAAGTCGAACGTGATGTCTCCGCCTCCGATACGGATGTTCTCGGCATGGAAGTCGCCGTGTTCACGCGAATAGGTGTAGACGGTCACCCCCTCGGCTACGTCGGGATGCATCTCCAGTCCTTCGTGGATGATCAGGCAGCCGTCAGGACGGATGAGGGTGGTGAAGTGGCGGAAGCTCTCCAGGTATGCCTCCTTCGTCCCGTACACATCGAGGTGGTCGGGGTCGGTCGCCGTAATGACCGCCATGTAGGGCGTCAGGTGATGGAAGGAGCGGTCGAACTCGTCGGCCTCAATGACCACAAGGTCGCTTCTCGTGGAGAGCAGCAGGTTGGTCCCGTAGTTCTGTGAGATGCCGCCAAGGAAGGCGGTGCAGCCGACATGGGACTCGTAGAGCAGGTGTGCCGCCATGGTCGATGTGGTGGTCTTCCCATGTGTGCCCGCCACGCAAAGTCCGCGGTCGGAACGGGTGATGACTCCCAGCACCTGGGCACGCTTGTGCAGTTCGAAGCCGTGTTCCCTGAAGTAGGTCAGTTCCCGGTGTGTCGGCGGAATGGCGGGTGTGTAGACCACCAGCGTCGTGGCAGGGTCCTTGCATGCTTCAGGAATCAGGTCGGTGTTCTCTTCGAAATGGAGCAGTGCGCCTTCGCGCATCAGTTGCTCAGTCAGTTCGCTCGGTGTACGGTCATAGCCTGCCACCACCTTGCCTTTCGACAGGAAGTAGCGTTCGAGGGCGCTCATGCCGATGCCGCCAGCTCCGATGAAGTAGACCGAGCGTATGGTATCAACGTTCATGATTGTTCCGGTAGTTTGCTGCCAGTGCCAGTACTTCGTCGGCGATGCGGTCCGCCGAGTTGTAGAAGGCAAGCTTGGCAATGTTTTCACTCAGGGTGCGCAGGCGGGGAGCATCGTTCACGGCATCGATGGCGGTGGCGAGCATCTTCTCTTGCGCTTCACTGTCTTTCACGTAGAGTGCCGCTCCCTTGTCGACCAGGGCAAGGGCGTTCTTCGTCTGATGGTCTTCCGCTACGTTGGGCGAGGGCACCAGTACCACAGGCTTGCGCAGCAGGCAGAACTCCGAGATGGAGCCGGCTCCGGCACGCGAGATGACCAGATCGGCAGCGCTGTAGGCGAGGTCCATGCGGCTGATGAAGTCCGTGACGTGGAGCATCGGGAGCTCTCCGGCTTCCGCCACGCGGCGACGGGCATCATCGATGTAGATTTTGCCGGTCTGCCAGATGAACTGGACACCCGAAGAGCGGATGAGGTCCAGGTGGGAGAGTACGCACTGGTTGATGGTGCGTGCGCCGAGACTCCCGCCGATGATGAGGATGGTTTTCTTTTCCGGGTCGAGTCCGAAGGAACGGACGGCTTCGCTGCGGTCGGTCTGCCGGTCGAGCAGGTCCTGGCGGACGGGGTTGCCCGTCATGATAATCTTCCCGGCGGGGAAGAAACGTTCCATCCCTTCATAGGCAACGCAGATTTTCTCCGCCTTCTGGGCCAGCAGCTTGTTGGTGACGCCGGCGTACGAGTTCTGTTCCTGAATCAGGGTGGGGATGCCCATCATCCCTGCGACTTTCAGGGTGGGACCGCTGGCATAGCCGCCTACACCCACTGCTACCTGCGGACGGAACTCCTTGATGATGCGCTGTGCCTTCAGCTGGCTTTTGGCAAGTTTCCAGAGTACGGCAATGTTGCGCCACAGGTGTTTGCGGTCGAATCCGCACACGGGCAGTCCGACGATGTCGTAGCCTGCCGCCGGGACGCGTTGCATCTCCATGCGTCCCAGTGCGCCCACGAAGAGGATGCGTGCGTCGGGACGTTTGGCTTTGAGGGCATTGGCGATGGAGACTGCGGGGAAGATGTGTCCTCCGGTACCACCGCCGCTTATGATGATTCTCAGTTCTTCTTCCATTTGAATGGTCGTTTTGGGGATTGTTCCACAAAAGTACGAATAAATCAATATAGCGGTGTGGTAAACAACGAGATAATTTTGCGTCGGGTGTGAAAAAGGGGAAGAAGGGAAAAGGAAGGGGAGGATAGGGAACGGTTTATAAAGAATAGGAACGCGCGGATGCAGCCGGATTCCTGTCGGAATGCAGGAGGCTATATGCTCGAAGAGGCGGACTGACATACCCTTCTATTGCCGATGTTCTGGTACGGTCCGGGGAGAAACAGAGACGCCGGAGAGGGCGGATGCGTCCGTTCTTTCCTGAAAGATGAAGGAACGTTGGCATACGACCTCTCCGGCGTCGGATGTTGGGGTTACAGGAGTCCTCCCTGGCGTGGCTCGGTGTCGAGTCCGCTCCCCAGTTCTTCAAGGCGTTCGGCTTTGGCGATGTCGCCTTCTGCGAGTGCCTGTTGCTTGTCAGCCTGGATGTTGTTGTAGCGGCTTACGCTCAGGATGATGCCGATGTAGACGCAGTTGATGAGCGTCGATGTACCACCCCGGCTGATGAGGGGCAGCGGTTGTCCCGTCACGGGGAACAGACCGACGGCGACCATCATGTTGACAAAGGCCTGCATGACGATGAGCAATGCCACGCCGATGGCCATCAGTGCCGGGAAGTCCCTGTTGCACTTGTTGGCAATCTTTGCCGTACGGATGAGCAGGATCACGTAGAGGAAGATGATGCCTGCGGCGGGCAGGATGCCCAGTTCCTCAAGGATGATGGCGAAGATGAAGTCGGAGTATGCCTGGGGCAGGTTGTCGCGGGTCTTCGAGTTGCCGGGACCCAGTCCGATGACGTTGCCCGAGGCGATGGCAATGTGGGCGTGTCCCACCTGGTAGTTCGCCTGGATGTCGTATTTCTCGGGAGGAACTGTCTCCTGATGCTTGTCGCTGAAGTCCAGGAGACGGTTCTTCCACGTGGGGCCGCGTCGCTCCAGCAAGGGGACTTTCTTCAGCGTGTCAGTCGGTGTGACGAGCAGGAAGGTGGCGAAGAGTCCGCCGGCAAGGACGATGATTCCCAGCAGGGCGCCCAGCTGACGGAAAGGTATGCGTCCGATGAACATCATCAGGAAGATGATGCCGCCCAGGATGAGTGCCGTCGAGAGGTTGTCGGGGGCAATGAGCAGGAGGGTGGGGATGGTGCAACCGAGTATCCACTTGAAGGCGGTGCGGGAGGAACCCTTCTCTTCCTGGAAATGCGAGAGGATGATGGCGACCGTGATGATGAGTCCCATCTTTGCCAGCTCGGAGGGTTGGAAAGGCACGCCGAAGATTTTGAACCAGCGTATGCCATCGTTCTTTTCCACACCCAGTCCGCATTGCATCAGGATGAGGCAAATCCACGTAAAGAGCAGCAACAGCGGGGCGAGCTTGAACACACGCAGGGGGATGAACTGCACGCCGATAGCCAGGGCCGCACCGCCAACAAGGAATCCGGTGTGGCGGATAATCTGTGACGTGTAGTTTCCTGTCTGGAAGGCCAGCGTACTGCTCGCGCTGAACACTTCGAGGACGGAGGTGAGGCAGAGGAGCAGGAACACTGCCCACACGACCTTGTCACCTTTGAAGAGGTTTTTGAGAAGTTCCATAAGCCTGAGGGTTAGAGGTTAGGACCGGAGGGCCCGGACGCATGCCTTGAACTGGTCGCCGCGGTCTTCGTAGCTCTTGAAGAGGTCGAAGCTGGCGCAGCAGGGGCTGAGCAGGACGGTGTCGCCGGGTTGTGCCATGCGGCGGGCGGCGTCGATGGCATCCGCCATGCTGCGGACGTCGGCTACGGGCAATCCCATGGGGTCGAAGAAGTCGTGCAGCTTCTCGTTGTGCAGTCCCATGTAGACGAGGGCACGGCATTTCTGTGCCACGAGGTCCTTGATTTCGTTGTAGTCGTTGCCCTTGTCCTTGCCGCCAAGGATGAGCACGGTGGGTGTGGTCATGCTTTGCAGGGCGTACCAGCAGGAGTTGACGTTGGTGGCTTTGGAGTCGTTGATGTATTCCACGCCGTCGACCGTGCCGGCTTTCTCCAGGCGGTGGGGTACCCCCTTGAAGTCGCTGAGGGCTTCGCGGATGGTCTCCTTGCGGATGCCTGCGAGGTTAGCGGAGATGCCCGCTGCCATGGAGTTGTACAGGTTGTGGGTACCGGTGAGTGCCAGTTCCTCCTCCTCCATGTTGAAGGCGATGGGTTCGGTGAAATAGAGCTTGTTGTCCTCGGTGTAGGCGATGACTCCCTGCTCCTTCAGCTCGGAGAACGGGCAGAGCTTTGCCTGGATGCCGTACTTCTTCAGTTCGCGGCGGATGATGGGGTCGTCGTTCCAGAAGATGAAGGCGTCGTCCTGCGTCTGGTTCTGTATGATGCGGAACTTGGCGTCGATGTAGTTCTGCATGTTGTGGTCATAGCGGTCGAGGTGGTCGGGCGTGATGTTCATCAGCACGGCGATGTTTGCCCGGAAGTTGTACATGTTGTCGAGCTGGAAGCTGCTCAGCTCGATGATGTAGTAGTCATAGTCCTTCTCGGCGACCTGCAGGGCGAGGCTCTGTCCGATGTTTCCTGCCAGACCGACGTTCAGCCCTGCGCTGCGGAAGATGTGATAGATGAGCGAGGTCGTGGTGGTCTTCCCGTTGCTGCCCGTGATGCAGATCATCTTGGCGTGGGTGTAGCGTCCGGCAAACTCTATCTCAGAGATGACGGGGATGCCCTTCTCCTTCACGCGGAGCACCATGGGGGCGTCGTTGGGGATGCCGGGGCTCTTGATGACTTCGTCGGCATTGAGGATGAGCGATTCCGTGTGATGGCCCTCCTCCCAGGCGATGCCTCTGCTGTCGAGCATCTGCTTGTACTTATCTTTGATGGCCGACAGGTCCGACACGAACACGTCAAAGCCTTTGACCTTGGCAAGGACAGCTGCGCCGGCTCCGCTCTCGCCGGCTCCTAAAACAACAATACGTTTCATTGTCATCTGATTTTAAGTGTGATTATAGTGATTGCCGCCAGCACGATGGTCACAATCCAGAAGCGGACGGTGATTTTCGATTCATGGAAGGCGTTGGCAGGCTTGGTGAATACATAGCTGCAATTCGGGTCGAGCTGCGCCAGGGTGGTGCGGAAGTGGTCGTGGATGGGCGTCCGCTTGAACAGACGCTGCTTTACGCCCTTCTTTTTCCCACTCTTGTAGTAGCGCACCTGAAGGATGACCGAGAGGTTCTCCACGAGGAACACGCCGCACAGGATAGGGATGAGCAGCTCCTTGTGGATGATGATGGCGAACACGGCGATGAGGCCGCCGATGGTGAGGCTGCCCGTGTCGCCCATGAATATCTGTGCCGGGTAGGCATTGTACCACAGGAAGCCGATGAGCGCACCGATGAAGGCGCAGATGAAGATGACCAGCTCCTCGCTTCCCGGGATATACATGATGTTCAGGTAGCTGGCGTACTCGATGTGGCTGGAGACGTAGGCGAGGATGCCGAGTGTCACGCCGATGATGGCGGAGTTGCCCGCAGCCATGCCGTCCATGCCGTCATTGAGGTTCGCGCCGTTCGAGACCGCAGTGACCACGAAGATGGTGACGAGGACGAAGAGCACCCAGCCCGCGGCTTCCTTGTGCTCGCCCATGAAGCCCACGAGGTCGGCATAGTCCAGGTTGTTGTTCTTGAAGAAGGGGATGGTGGTCTGGGTAGACTTCTCCGCCTGGCTCTCATGGACGATGGCGACGGTGTTGTTCACCTGGCGGTGCTCGATGTTCTTGCGTATCACCACGTCGGGGCTGAGATAGAGTGTCAGGCCGACGATGAGTCCCAGTCCGACCTGTCCGATGATTTTGAACTTCCCGTGCAGTCCCTCCTTGTCGTGCTTGAAGGTCTTGATGTAGTCATCGAGGAAGCCCAGTGTGCCCAGCCACACCGTGGTGATGAGCATCAGCACCATGTAGATGTTGTCCAGCCTCCCCAGCAGCAGGCAGG
Source organism: Bacteroides sp. Marseille-P3684 (assembly GCF_900291465.1). Lineage (GTDB taxonomy): Bacteria > Bacteroidota > Bacteroidia > Bacteroidales > Bacteroidaceae > Phocaeicola_A. Next base: position 310,537 of record NZ_LT985808.1, on the reverse strand, counting down.
GGATGAGTATGGCGACGATGATGATGATGCCGCCCATGGTGGGCACGCCCACCTTGCCGGTATTGAAGGGGTCGATGCTGGCGTCGCGTTGTTCCTCGGAAATCTGCTTGCGCTTCAGCAGGGTGATGAAGTACTGCCCGAAGATGGAGGAGATGAGCAATGCCAGGATGATGGCGATGAGCGAGCGGAACGACACGTAGCCGAACATGCGCGCTCCGGGGAAGTCGAGCCCCTCAAGGTATTTGAAGAGATAGTAGAGCATTCGTCTGTCGTTGGTTAGTGGTTAGCAAATAGGTCGCGGATGATTTCGCGGTCGTCGAAGTGGTGTTTCACGCCTTTTATCTCCTGATAGTCCTCGTGTCCCTTGCCTGCCACCAGGATGACATCGCCCGGTTGGGCGAGCAGGCAGGCGGTGCGGATGGCTTCGCGACGGTCGACGATGGAGAGGGTCTTCCGCTTGTCCTCTGCGGTCAGCCCGGCGAGCATGTCGTCGATGATGGCTTGCGGTTCCTCGAAGCGGGGGTTGTCGGACGTGATGATGAGGCGGTCGCTCTGGCGGGCAGCCTCCTGTGCCATCAGCGGACGCTTGCCCTTGTCGCGGTTGCCGCCGGCTCCCACCACGGTGATGACGTGGCCCTGACCGCGGAGCACCTCGTGGATGGCATTGAGCACATTCTCCAGGGCATCGGGGGTGTGGGCGTAGTCGATGATGGCGGTGTACCCGTCCGGCGAACGCTGGGCGTCAAATCGTCCGGCGACGGGGCGGAGCAGGCTCAGTGCCACCAGCACGTCCTCGGGCTTCTTGCCCAGCAGGACGGCGGCCCCGTAGACCGCCAGCAGGTTGGACGCATTGAAACGGCCGATGAACTGCACGTTGACCTCCGTGCCGTTGATGTCCATCAGCATGCCTTCGAAACCGTCCTCCAGCACTTTGCCCTGAAAGTCGCACAGGCTGCGGAGCGAGTAGGTCGCCACGCGGGCACGGGTGTTCTGCACCATGACCATGCCGTTGCGGTCGTCGGCGTTGGTCAGGGCGAAGGCGCTCTTGGGCAGTCCGTCAAAGAAGGCCTTCTTCGCCTTAAGGTAGTTCTCGAACGTCTTGTGATAGTCCAGATGATCGCGTGTCAGGTTCGTGAAGATGCCTCCGGCAAAGCGGAGTCCCCCGATACGCTTCTGGGCGACGGAGTGCGAGCTGACCTCCATGAAGACATACTTGCACCCCTCGTCGGCCATGCGTCCGAGCAAGGCGTTGAGCGTGATGGGGTCCGGCGTGGTGTGGTCGGTCGGGATAGCCTCGTCGTCAATGTAGTTGCACACGGTGGAGAGGAGTCCCACCTTGTAACCGAAGTGCCGGAACATCTTATATAATAAGGTGGCGATGGTCGTCTTGCCGTTGGTGCCGGTCACTCCCACCAGTTCCACCTTAGAGGTCGGGTCGCCGTAGAAGGTGGTAGCGACCTGTCCCACGACGTCTTCGGTACTGTCCACCACGACGTAGGTCACGCCCTCGGCGAGCGTGTCGGGCAGTGTCTCGCAGAGGATGGCGCGTGCCCCCAGCTCGATGGCCTTGCCGATGTAGGCATGTCCGTCCGTCTGTGTACCGCGGAGGGCGATGAAGAGGTGTCCCCCGGCAATGCGGCGCGAGTCGATGTTCACACCCGTGATGTCGCACTGCGGGTCGCCGCTCAGGTTGTTTATCTTGATGTGTTCAAGCAGTCTTTCCAGTTTCATAACAGTTCAGGTTTGGGAACCTCCGGTGGAGGCTCCGGGTGGTTATAATTAGTTAATTGCGTAATCGTATCACTATCGCCGCGCCCTTTGATACACGGCTTCCGGGGAGGATGCTCTGGTAGTAGACGTGTCCCACGCCTTCCATCCGGACACGCAGCCCGGACTGTTCGAGCGCATAGACGGCGTCTTTCGCACCCATGCCGCGTACGTTGGGGACCAGCCCCTTGCGGAAGGCGAGCGGTTTCAGGCTGACCGCCACGGAGTCGCTGTGGAACGTAGCCCACGGGCTGTCGCCCACGCCGGGTGCACGGCGGGTCTTCACTTGGAGAGCTTGCAGCACCGTCTCCGTCTCAGCCAGGTTGCCGTCCTTCACCGTGGGGACGACCACCGAAGTGGAATCGATGGCATCCTCCAGCCGCAGCGTCAGGTCCTTGGCGTACACGCGTTCGGCTATGCGGCTGAACACGCTGCCCGCCATCAGTCCGCCCGAAGCGGGGCCATGAGGAATGCGGATGGAGACAATCATGCTGTACTTCGGGTGCTCGGACGGGAAGAAGCCGCAGAAGCTTACGAGATACTTCACCGTGCCCGACTTGTAGCCCGACGCGCCTTGCGACACCTGTGCCGTGCCCGTCTTGCCCGACACGCTGAACTGCTTGCTGCCGGCGGGCTTGGCAAGTCCCTGGCTTACCACGCGCCGCAGGATGGTGCGTATCTGCGTCAGGGTCGTGTCGGAGCAGATTTTCGGGTTGATGACTTCCACCGGGTACTCCTCCACCACCTCGTCTCCCTGCATGGCAGCGGTGACGAAGCGCGGGCGCACCATCGTCCCGTTGTTGGCGATGGCGTTATAGAACGTCAGGATGTTGATGGGCGGAATCATGGTCTCGTAGCCGATGCTCATCCACGGCAGCGACGTCAGCGAGAAGTTCTTCCGCTCCTTGGGTCCCTTGATGTAGGGCGTGCCTTCTCCCGGCACCTGGAGGTGCAGGGGCTTGTCGAGGCTCATGCGTTTCAGTCCGTTGACGAAGCGTTGCGGGTCGTCGTGGTAGAATTGGTCGATGATGGACGACACGCCCACGTTGGACGACACCTCGAGGATGCGGCTCACGTTGATTTTGCCGTAGCCGCCGCGGTGCCAGTTGTGGTCGCGCATGGGGCGGCGGTACATCATGCGGATGCCGTTGCCCGTGTCCACTTCGTAGTCGGGGGTGATGTATCCGTCCTCCATCGCCACCATGATGGAGGCGGTCTTGAAGGTGGAGCCCGGCTCCATCATGCTGCCCACGGCCCAGTTGTCCTTCTCATAGTAGAGGCTGTCGCCGGTCTTGGTCAGGTTCACGATAGCCTTCACGTCGCCCGTGGCGACTTCCATCAGGACTGCCGTCCCCCAGTCGGCATTGATTTCCTTCAGCTTGTCCATGAGTGCCTTTTCAGCGATGTCCTGCATGTCCACGTCGATGGTGCTGATGATGTCGCACCCGTCCACCGGCTGGCGGTCGACGATGAGCACGCCGTTCGCGCTCATCACCTTCTGCCGGTGGGCGATGCCCGGCGTACCGCGCAGGAGCGAGTCAAATGACAGCTCCAGTCCGCTGATGGCAGAATCTTTCGAGGGGAACATCTCGCCCAGCGTCCGTCGTGCCAGCGAGCCGAAGGGCTTCTTGCGCTGGTTAAAGGGCTCGCCGATGAGGCCGCTCTTGTTCTTGGAACGTTCCAGGACGGGCAGCTGCTTGATTTCCTGGAACTGGGTGAACGAGATGCGGTAGGGGTAGAGCGGGTAGTGGCGTGCGCCCAGTTTGCGTCCCTTCTTGAAGGTCGCCTTGAACTCCGCCACGCTGCGGTCGGGGAGTATCCGGTGCATCCCCTTGCATATCTCGTCGAGGTGTGCCATCAGGAGGGAGTCTTTCTCCTTGCCTCCTGCCTTGAAGTCCATGTAAATCTTGTATTCCGGCAGGCTGCTCGCCATGAGCTGTCCGTCGGCGGAGAGGATGTTGCCGCGTGTGGCCTTCACCGGCACATTCTCCGAGACGTACCGTTCCGCCACGGTGTGCCAGTAGTCCCTCTCCCCGAACATGATGACGCCCGCCTTCACGATGATGGAGATGCCCACGACCACCATCAGGACGATGAGGGCGAGGTAGCGTGTGAGTATGTTCTTATGCTTCGCCATAGGCTTACTTGATTAGGTAGGGTGGGTTGGTCGATGTCTGGAGGGTGCTCTTCTCCTTGGAGACGTACTCCTCGATTTTCGACTGCCGGCTCTTCTCCGTCAGTTCAGACGAGCGGGTGAGCGCGTTGTACTTCATGTTGGTCAGCTCCTTCTTCATCCGGTCGATGGCGATGATTTGCTGCTGGCAGGCATAGCGGTTCCCGATGTAGAGGATGCCATACACCACGAGCATCACCAGCAGCCAGAACTGCCGGCGCAGGAACTTGTGGGTCAGGATGTCGCCGCCCAGGAAGCTTTTGAACGAGAGCTTCTCCTCGCCGTCTTCAGCTGACGGCCGGTGCTTCTCCTCCGGCTGTTCGGGAGCGGGTATTGCGGTAGTCTTGTCTTCTTCTTCCATAGTGATTAATCGTTTTCGGTTGCCTGTTGTTCCGTGTCTGTTGCCGTCCGTTCGGCGATGCGCAGCTTGGCGCTCCGCGAGCGGGGGTTGCGCTGCTGTTCGGCTTCATCGGGGACGATGACTTTGTTCGTGACCAGGCGGAAGGGAGTTTCCACCCGTCCGAAGAAATCCTTCACCACGCGCCCCTCGGTGTTGCCCGTTTTCATGAGGTTCTTCACGAGGCGGTCCTCCAGCGAGTGGTAGGTGATGACCACCAGGCGTCCGCCCGGCTTGAGCACCCTGACCGCGGCGGCGAGCATCTCCTTGAGCGCTTCCATCTCCTGGTTCACCTCGATGCGCAGTGCCTGGAACACCTTGGCAAGCTCTTTCTTCTCACGTTCGCGTCCGAAGAGCGGCTTCACGACGGCGAGAAACTCCTCGATGGTCGTCAGTGGTGCCGACGCACGCGCCTTGACCAGCGTGGCGGCAAGCTTGCGGCTGTTCTTCAGTTCCCCGTACAGGTAGAACAGGTCTGCCAGACGCTCCTCGCTGTAGGTGTTCACCACGTCGGCAGCCGTCAGTCCCGACCGCTTGTTCATGCGCATGTCGAGCTTGCCCTCGAAGCGGAACGAGAAGCCCCTTTCGCTGTCATCGAAGTGGTGGGACGACACGCCCAGGTCGGCAAGGATGGCATCCACCTGTTCGTGGTGATAGTAGCGCAGGAAGTTGTGGAGGTAGCGGAAGTTGCTCCGCACGAACGTGAACCGCGGGTCGTCGACGATGTTCTTTTCCGCGTCCTCATCCTGGTCGAAGCTGTAGAGGCGGGCGGTGTCGTCCATGCGGCGCAGTATCTCGCGCGAGTGTCCGCCGCCGCCGAAGGTCACGTCGACATAGATTCCTCCGGGCTGTATGTTCATGCCGTCCACGCTGGGATGCAGCAGGACGGGGATATGGTAGACTGGTCCTTCGCTCATAGTGAGTCTCTGATGTTTAAGTTGTTGCATCGTTGTCGCCCCTGACGGCGAATTTGGGTGTAAAGGTACTCAATAATCGTGTACTGCGCATGCTCTTTGTGCGAAAAAGAGCCTATTTAGTTATCAACACAGTGTTGAAAAACGCCGCGTCCGTCCGCCGTTTTCGACGGACGCCGGACGAACGGCGCGCGGCAAGGGCGCTGCGGTGTGTGTGCCCGTCCCGTCAGCGAGTGCATGCAGGGGCAGACGGACGGGCGGAAGGCATGTGCCGTCCCTTCATCTTGTTGGATTTTTTCAAAACGGACGAACGGACGGAAAACTCCTTTTCCCCTCATCCGTCCGTTCGGACAGAGTCGTCGTAAGGTGTTGATTTACAGGTATGATTTTATGAAAGCTTTTTTAACTTCATACGGACGCGTCCGTACGCTCGTACGGATGGGTCACTACGCTCGTACGGACGCGTCCGTACGACGCTGCGGACAGGTCCGTACGAAGCGAGGAATGGAGCGGTTCTTTTCGAACTGTAAATTTGTAATGTTTGTTTGACGTGTGGACCTTTTCTGGATGATGGGGCACAGTTCCGGTGGAGCCTATAGCTTCAGCCACGCCTCCGGGTTGAGTCGTGCCGTCTCCTTGCGGAGTTGGAAGTGCAGGACCAGGTTGCCTGACGGGTCGGCAGCCACTTCGCCCAGCGTGTCGCGGGTCTTCACCTGCTGTCCGCGTCTGACGTGAGTCGACTTGAGGTTGCAGTAGACGGAGATGTAGCTCCCGTGGCGCACCAGTACGTTCGTCATACCGTTGTACTGGAACACCGCCGACACCTCCCCGTCGAAGATGGCACGCGCCTGTGCCCCCGGACGGCCCTTGATGTCGATGCCCTTGTTGTCGAGCGTCACGTGGGTGAGCCCGGGCAGGTTCTGCCTTCCGTAATGTTCCACGACGAGGTAGCCCCCGGTGATGGGGACGGGCAGGATGCCCTTGTTGCGTTCGAAGGTGGCAGAGAGGCGGCGGTCGCCGCTGTCGGTCTTGTAGGCTTCCATGGGAGCGGCTTTCGAGGTCTCCTTCGTCGTCCCGGTGGAGGAGGACGGACGTTTCTTTGCGGCGGCAGCCCGTCGGCGTGCCTCCTCCTCGGCACGCTTCTTGGCGGCGGCAATCTCTGCCTCGATGAGGCGGTCAATCTGTGCGTTCAGCCGTTCCGCCTGGCGGCGCTTCTGCGCCAGTTCGTTTTGCAGTCCCTTCTGCTTCTTCTGCAGGCTTGCCACGAGGGTGCGCTGTGCCTGCTCCTGTTTCTCCAGCTTGTCCTGTTCAGCGGACTGCAAGCCCAGCAGGTTGCTCTTCTCGTTGCGCACCTGGGTCAGCTCCGCCTGCTTCGCCTGTATCTCCTGTTGCTTGCGGACGATTTCCTCGGCTTGCCGGCGCTGGAAGTCCCCGTACTCGCGGACGTAGCGCAGGCGTCGGTAGATTTGCGACAGCTCCTCGGCGGAGAAGATGAACATGAGCTTCTCCTCCATGCTGCGGTTCTTGTGGCGATATTTCACGGACGTGGCGTACTTCTCCCGTCGGTCGTCCAGCTGGCGTTGCAGGTAGCCCAGCTGTCCGCGGAGGGTGACCAACTCGCTGTCGAGCGCTTTCATATCGTCGACGATGGAGGCGATGAGTTTGCGGCGCATGTCTATCTGCCCGCCCAGCACCTTGAGGTCGTTGAGCTGGCTGCGCACGTCCTTCTGCGTGGAGAGCAGCATTTGTTCCGATGCGGCAATTTCCTTCTGCAGGGCGCCACGGCGTTCCTGCAACTCCTGAATCTTCCGGTTGGTCTGTGCCGCAAGGGGAAGGGTCAGGCATAAGGCTATCAGGCAAATCCACAGTCTGTTCATAGGGCAGGTTATATGTGCTTTGAGATGAAAGGGGTGTCAGGCGGAAGCGGTTCCATCGGTCCGTCGGTCGGGAGTCCACCGCGGACGGAGGCTTACATCTTCATCAGCCGGTCGATGAGCTTGGCAGGGTCGACCCGTTCGTAGCGTTTCGACACCTGTGTCCGTGTCGCCCATCCGCTGTCGGTGCCGATGCGGTTGAGCGAGAGCGTCATCACTGCCGACGTGCGCAGTCCGAAAAGCTCGATGCGCATCTGGGCAGGATACTTCGCTCCTCCCAGGTCCACGAAGTCGCCGTAGGTCCAGTCCAGGCGGTAGTCGGAGCGTGAGCTGATCTCGGTGCGCTCCAGCAGTCCCGTCACGAGGGAGGTGAAGAAGCGGTATGCCAGCCTGCGGTTCCCGTCGCCGGTGAGCACCACGCTGTCGCCCTCCCGGCTGATGTCAAAGTGGCGTGCCTCGGCAGGGGTGACGTGCTGCAGTCCCGGCAGGATGAGTTCGTTCCAGAAGAGTGCCTGGAGTGTGTAAAAGTCCACTTGGGATTCCCGCAGGAAGGCAACATCGTTGTATGCCACGGAGATATACTGATGGTGCAGGCGGTCGACCAGCAGAACGGAGTCCCGGGTGAACTCGATGCGCCCGCCCTCGATGATGCCGAAGCCCACGAGCGAGAGCTGGATGACGTCGTCCTTCTTCATGCGGAAGTTGCCCCCGATGGAGAAGTCCTTCTCCCCCAGTTGCAGGGAGAAGCGCATCTTGGCGTTGATGCACTCGGTTTGCGGGGCCTGTGCGAGGACCCGCTCCACGCGTTCCGTCCGGTTGAGGCTTCCTGCGGACGGACTTTTGCCCGTCACACCACGGGACGACTTACATCCGGTGAGCAGTCCGGCAGCTGCGACAAGGCAGCACAGGGTAATCTGTTTCCACGCTTTCATTCGGCTATGTATTTCTTCAGTTTGATCTTACGTTCCAGTGTCTTGGACTCGTTGTCTTCCATCCCCAGCGCCTTCCGCCAGAACTCCAGCGCCTTCTCGGTATCGCCGGTCATGTAGTAGATGTCGCCGCAGTGTTCCCAGACGGCAGCTCCGGGCGACTGTTCGTTCTTGATGGCATCGTCGATGTAGAGCTTCGCCTCGGCATAGCGGCCCTTCTCGAAGAGAATCCAGGCGTAGGTGTCCAGGTAGGTGGCGTTCTGCGGTTCTGCCTTGACGGTCTTGTAGCTCATCTCTTCCGCCCGGTCGAGGTCTTTCCTTTCGAGGGAGAGGTAGTAGGCGTAGTTGTTGAGCGTGCCGATGTTCTCGGGGTTGTAGACGAGCGAGGAGTCGTAGGCGGCGTATGCCAGCTGGTTGTTCTGCTTCTCGTGGTAGATGTCCCCCATGAGCTGGTAGAAGTTGGAGATGAGTTCCTTGTCACTTTTCTCAGTGGCCTGCTCGACGCCTTTGCTGAAGGTGGCGAGCGCCTCGTCGGTGCGGTCCACCTGGTAGTAGGAGAGCCCGAGGTAGTAGTAGAACTCGATGACTTCGGGGTTGTACTCCAGTGCCGGGCGGCAGATGGCGATGGCGTCGTTGTAGTCGTCCTTCTTGACGGCATAGCTCAGCAGCTGGAGGCGTGCGACGGTATTGTCCGGCTCTATTTCCAGGATGTGGTAGAGCACGGGCTTGATGCGGTCGTCGGGCATTTGCTTCGTAATCATGTACTGGGCGCAGAGCATGCTCAGGTCCGCGCTCTCACGTTCGAGCGGGAGGATGCGTCGGAACATGTCCATGATGCGGGTCGTGTCGCCGTTGCCCGTCTGTTCGCTGTCGATGATGAGCTGGCGCATGATGTCGAGCCGGGTGGGCGTGTCGAGCTTCTCGTTGAGCAGGGCTCGGTCGAGGCAGGCGTTGTAGAGCGAGTCGTTGCCCTGACGCTGGTAGTAGCTTGCTACGGCGAGCTGAGCCTGAGGGTTGTCCGGCTCTTCGTCCAGTACGCCGCGGAAGGTGGCGTAGGCGTCGTCCATCCGGTCGTTGTCCAGGTAGACGCCTCCGAGTATGAGCTTATAGCGTGTGTCGTTCGGATATTCCTTCACGAGCTTCTCTATCTCGTTGAAGGCGTGTGCGGTGCTGTCCATCTGCAAGTAGATGCGGAACTTCTCCATGCTGAACTGCTCGGACTTTCCCTCCTTGACCTCCAGGCGGTCGAGGGTGCGGATGACGTTCGGGTTGTCCTGCTTCTCGCCGTAGAGGCTCACGAGCGCCAGGAGCGGTTCGCTGCGTTGGGGGAACTGTGCCGCCATGGACTCATAGACGGCGATTGCCTTGTCCGGCTGCCCGGCACGCTGGTAGAACGCCGCCAGCGTCTGTTTGTACCAGAAGTTGTCGGGGTTGACGGCGACGGCGCGCTCGAAGCAGTCCTGCGCCTTGTCCGCCTGGTTGAGCATCGTGTAGAAGTAGGCCATCTCATAGAGGACGGCGCCGGACGTCGGGTCGATGCTGAGGCAGTGCTCATACATCTCCAGGGCAGCGTCATAGTCGCCGGACTGCTTGAGCCGTGAGGCCTCGATGAGGAAGTATTCGAACTTGCGCTGCTCGTCCTCGGTCAAGGCTTTCTCGGTGACGGTTGCCGTGGCGGTGTCCGGCTGACGGGTGGCGCGTGCCGATGAGCCGCAGGAGGCAGCCAGCGCGAGCAGGCTGAGCCAGGCGCAGCACAGCACCAGGCGTCGGAGTAGGAGTGTGGGGGTTCGTTTCATTGTCGGTAGTCGGAGTGGAGGTTGGGGGTCTTTAGTGCTTGCCGGTGTGACCGAAGCCACCGGCGCCGCGTTCGGTGTCGTCGAGCGTGTCGACTTCGTTCCAGGTGACCTGCTCATGGCGTGCCACGACGAGCTGGGCGATGCGTTCGCCGTCCTCGATCACGAAGTCGTCCGGTGAGAGGTTGACGAGGATGACGCAAATCTCCCCGCGGTAGTCGGCGTCGATGGTGCCGGGAGCGTTGAGCACGCCGATGCCCTTCTTGATGGCAAGCCCGCTGCGGGGACGTACCTGTGCTTCATAGCCTGCGGGCAGGGCGATGTACAGCCCCGTGGGGACGAGGCAGCGTTGGAGGGGTTTCAGGACGATGGGCTGGTCGAGGTTGGCTCGGAGGTCCATGCCGGCGGACAGCGGCGTGGCGTATGCCGGCAGGGGATGTCTGGATTTATTGATGATTTCTACGTTCATAATCTGTCAGTACGTGTTCTGTCCTGCGAAAGTACGTAATTCGAAAAACATAGCGGAAAAGATTTTCAATTATTTAAGCGTATTGTAACTTTGCATCCGTACTAACGTGACACTCCGCTATGAACTGGAACCAACTCTTATCGAACAAACGCTTCGGCCTGGAGGAACTTCATGCCCGCAAGAAGGACGACCGCACGGAGTTCCAGCGGGACTATGACCGCCTCATTTTCTCAGCTCCGTTCCGGCGCTTGCAGAACAAGACACAGGTCTTTCCCCTGCCGGGCAGCATCTTCGTCCACAACCGGCTGACGCACAGCCTGGAGGTCTCCTGTGTGGGACGCTCGCTGGGCAATGACTCCGCCAAGCAGCTGCTGGCGCTGCATCCCGAGCTGGCTGACACCCACCTGACGGAAATCGGCGCCATCGTCTCGGCGGCCTGCCTGGCGCATGATATGGGCAATCCGCCTTTCGGGCACTCGGGCGAGCGCGCCATCGGAACGTATTTCTCGGAAGGCAACGGACTGCGTCTGCGCGAACACCTCTCGGAGGAGGAGTGGCAGGACCTGATTCACTTCGAAGGCAATGCCAATGCTTTCCGTCTGCTGACCCACCAGTTCATCGGGCGCCGCAGGGGTGGCTTCGTGATGACCTACACGACCCTGGCTTCGATTGTCAAGTATCCCTACGCCTCGTCGCTGGCGCTGCATAAGCCCAAGTTCGGCTTTTTCGTCAGTGAGGCAGACGACTTCCGACGCATCGCCGACGAACTGGGCATGGTGCGCCTGAGCCGTGAGGGTGCGCCCCTACGCTACGTGCGCCATCCGCTGGTCTACCTGGTGGAAGCGGCGGACGACATCTGCTATCAGGTGATGGACATGGAGGATGCCCACAAGTTGAAACTGGTGGGTACGGAGGAGATACGGCAACTGTTCCTCGGCTTCTTCGGTGAGGAGAAGCGGACGCACATTGCCGAGGTCTGCCGCATGGTGCAGGACGTGAACGAGCAGGTCGCCTACCTGCGTTCGTCAGTCATCGGAGTCTTGGTGAAGGAGTGTACCCGTGCCTTTGTCGAGCACGAGGAGGAGCTGTTGGCAGGGACGTTCAAGGGAAGCCTCATCGACCACATCAGCCCCGAGGTGCACGCGGCGTACGAGGCATGTTCGCGCAAGGCATACGCCAGCATCTACCGTTCGAAGGACGTGGTGGACATCGAGCTTGCCGGTTTCAAGGTCATCATGACCCTGCTCGACCTGCTCATCGACGCGGTCATGTCGCCCGAGAAGGCTTACTCGCAGCTGCTCATCAACCGCGTGTCCGACCAGTACGACGTGCATGCACCCACGCTCTACGGGCGCATCCAGGCGGTGCTCGACTACCTGTCGGGCATGACGGACATCTACGCGCTGGACCTCTACCGCAAAATCAACGGCAACAGCCTCCCGGCGGTGTGAGGCGGGCAGGAACTGCCGGCGCCTACTGCTTGGACTCGTAGATGACCCGGTTGGCGCCGGAAGTGATTTTCAGGGCTTCGGGGTGCTGCTTGACGAAGGACTCGATGTGGCGGATGCGCTTCTCCTCCAGAATCTCGTCGACGGCAATCAGGATGCCGGTCTCCTCGACGTCGCCGAAGCCGTAGTTGATGGCAGTGCCGAACATGCGCATCGTCGGCGACAGCCCCATGTAGGCATTCACCAGCGGGGGAATGTTGTAGCCCAGCTTGCGCACCTCGGTGTTCAGTATCTTGTAGTCCTCCTTGAACGTTTCCTTACAGAAGATGGTCTTCAGCAGCTCCGGGTCCGTCTCCAGCTGGAGGGGCTTCAACGGTGTGATGAGGTTGTCCTTGTCCTCGAAGTGCTTGTTGAGGAAGTAGAGAATCATGTCCCGCCCGAAGCGGTTGTACGAAGGATACATGGTCATCTTTCCGAAGAAGTACTTCACCTCGGGCATGACCACGGTGAGTGCTCCCAGGCCGTCCCACAGGTTGTCGAGGGCGAACAGCCCCTTCGAGCCTGCGCGGGTCGACTGGTATTCGAGGGTGACGAACGAACGTCCCAGCTCGATGGTCGTGGGCAGGAAGTCCGTCAGGAAGCGGTCGGAGAAGTGGAACAGGTGGGCGGTCGCCAGCTTCGGCTGTCCGTTCTCGTCGAACTGTACGTCCGTGCCGCGCAGGTAACGGTAACCGCCGAGAATCTCTTCCGCCTCCGGATTCCACACGACGAGCTGCTTGTAGGGGTTCTCCATCGTGTCATACTCGTCGAGGTCGTAGGGCAGTCCCGTCCCGCCGCCGGCAGCCCGGAAGGCGATTTCGCGCAGACGTCCGATCTCGCGCAGCACGTTCGGCGAGTCCTGGTACGTCACTATGTAGATTTCGTTGTTGCTCTTGTTCGTAAAACGAAGACGCTTGTCTTCGGTCAGCTCCGACTTCAGTACTTCCTTGGGTATCGGTGCGATGATTTCTTCCATAGATTTTTATTTGCTTTATGCTGGTTTACAACTTATAGACCGACTCTTTCACGTACGCCGCCCACTGTGTCGGTGTCCGGCTCTTGTCAAATGTCTGCCAGGGGATGGGCTTGCCGATGGTGACGCGGAAGGTCTTGTGGCGGTTCTTGAACATCTCGTCGGCGAGATAGAGCATGGCGATGTTGAACTTGATGCCCAACGCCTTGCATACGTTCGCCAGGTTGTAGAAGAAGTCGGAGTTGCGCCCCTCGAAGTGTATGGGGACAATGTCGCGCTGGTGTTGCACGCTCTTCACGATGAAGGTCTTCTTCCACTCCAGGTCCCGGATGACACCGTTGTGCCGACGGGAGCAAAGCCCGGCAGGGAACATGATGATATGACAGTCCGAGTTGAAGCCGGCTTCCACCATGAGCGGGAAGTCCTTGGCCTGCGAGCCTGTCTTGTTGATGGGGATGAAGAGGGGGGCAAGGCCCTTGAGGTTCATCAGCAGGTCGTTGACCAGGTATTTGATGCGCCCGTCGTAATGCTTGCCGAGCAGGTAGCCCAGCGCCACGCCGTCCTGTCCGCCCAGGGGATGATTGCTCACGAACGTGCAGAGCCGTCCGTCGTCGGGCAGGTTCTCCAGCCCGTGCACGTCCAGCTTCGTGTCGAGGAACTTCATCCCTTCCTCCAGAAAGTCCACGCCGACTTTCCCTTCCACGCTGCGCAGGAACCCGTTGATTTCGTCCTGATGGACGATGCGCTTCAGGTAGGACACCACGAAGCGGGGTACATACTTTGCTTTCGCCCCTGCCTTAGCTTCCAAGATACGGTCTATGTCAATCAAGAACTGCGAGTCAGTCTTCATGCTTATCCTTGTCATATATAACTCCCTGCAAAAATAGTGCATCTTTTCTATTCCGTCTCCCTTGCATGGGGAAAAATTCAGGACGAATGCCAAATTCGTTGCCTTCTTGTTCATTTAGAACCGCCTTTATGCTACGATTCTGTCTTAAAATGGCTAATTTTGCTTGCAAAACAGCATATCGATACATCCATGCGCATACTCTTATCTGACGAAATCAGGAACGCCTGTCCCGACTTCTGCGGGCTGGCCGTGCTCGCCCGGGTGCAGAACAGTGCCTACTGCGAGCCACTTTGGGAGGAAATCGAACGTTTCACCGCGGACTACCGTGCCCGCTACACCACCGACTCCATCAAGTCGATGCGCCCCATCCAGGCGACGCGCGAGGCATACAAGCGGTGCGGCAAGGACCCCAGCCGCTACCGTCCGTCATCGGAAGCCCTCTGCCGACGCATCCTCAAGGGCAGTCCGCTCTACCAGATAGACACGCTGGTCGACCTTATCAACGTGGTCTCCATCGCCAGCGGTTACTCCATCGGGGGATTTGACGCCGACAAGATTGAGGGGGACACGCTCACCCTGGGCATCGGCCGTCCGGGAGAACCCTATGAGGGCATCGGGCGCGGCACGCTCAACATTGAGGGGCTGCCCGTCTACCGGGACGCACTCGGGGGCATCGGCACACCGACGAGCGACCACGAACGCACCAAGCTGACCCTCGGCACCACCCGTCTGCTGGCCATCATCAACGGTTACAGCGGACGGGAAGGACTGGAGGAGGCTGGCGCCTACCTGCAGGACCTCCTGCGCCGCCATGCCGGCAGCGATGGCGGAACGGTCATCCGGTTCGGGGCAATTGACAATTGACAATGGACGATTGACAATTATCCTTCGGGAGAGGCTTTTGACTCGTGAGACCGACGGTCCGTGGCGTTTGGCCGGACGTGTGTTGTTTACCTTTAGCACTTGATTAATCCACAGTATGAACATGACTCTTGAATTTATCTTCCGTTTGTTTCTCGCCGGAGTGCTCGGTGCGCTCATCGGGCTGGACCGCGAGTACCGTGCCAAGGAGGCGGGTTACCGGACGCACTTCCTCGTGTCGCTGGGCAGTGCCCTGCTCATGATTCTGTCGCAATACGGCTTCATGGCGGTGGTCGACCACCCCGGTGTGAACCTGGACCCGAGCCGCATCGCCTCGCAGGTCGTCACCGGCATCGGCTTTATCGGAGCCGGTACCATCATCTTCCAGAAGCAGATAGTGAGAGGCCTGACGACCGCTGCCGGCATATGGGTCACGTCGGGCATCGGAATGACCATCGGAGCGGGGATGTACTGGCTCGGCATTTCGGCTGCGGTCCTGACACTCATGGGACTGGAGCTGCTCAGCTATCTGTTCAAGAGCATCGGCATGCGCAGCTCCTACATGGAGTTCTCCACGACGAAGCGTGAGGTGGTCAATGCCGTCCGCGAACGCCTGCTGGAACACGATTTCATCATCGCTTCCTACCAGATGGAGCAGGTCAACCACGAGAGCGCCGCGACCTACCAAGTGACGATGGTCATCAAGGCGCGCAAGGCGGGCGAACATGACCTCTTTGACCTCCTGCACGATTTCCAGGACGACATGAACATATATAAGGTAGAATAGCCTCTCGCGGACGTGTCCATCAGGCGGCGAATGTAGGGGCGACATAACACAATTGACAATTGACAATGGACAATTGACAATTACCTTGCGGCGTGGGGGATGTGACTGCAAGGCGATAATTGTCCATTGTCAATTATCAATTGTTAATTGAATATGTTGGACCGGGCGACCAGACCGGTCGCCCCTACATTTTCTCTATGAACGGTTTATCCAAACGACATCATTTCCCCGTTTTTAACATCAGATTTTCCCGATTTGCCGTTTTCAGGTAACGCGTGTTTTCGCAAAATCGTCCCAATTAGAAAATTGCACGTTAAATATTTTAAGATACGTCCGTCGAAACGTACCTGAATAAACCTCTATTCACATAATTATATCGTTTCTAACGCGAAAAAGGCATCCGCCGCTTTCCTTTCCACGGTTGAAAGCACCGGTGGTTGGCTTCGTACGGACGCGTCCGCACCACCGTACCGACGTGTCCGCACCGTCGTGGTCGTTCGTCCGTACGAAAACAGGCACCTGTTTCCACTTTTCAGCGACCAAAGGGACACGATTCCGTGAGTGTGAAATTGCGTCCGTCCGTGTGAAAAGACCGGCGGAAAGGAACGAATGGGAAGAAAATGGAAACAGAAGGAAAGGAAACCGACGAGAATACCGTCAGTGTGCAAAACATAAATCGCCCGAGAAGGCGCTCCGTGGTCACCAACTCGTATTTTGGTGCAAGGAAGCCCCTTCTCGGGCGATTCGTTTGACATTTTGACAAATTGACACAACCGCCGGACCCCATCACCTGTTTCCGGTTGCCGTGTCCGGTCTTAGCCGATGACCAGTCCGTCGAGGAGTTCGTAGTAGAGGTCGAGCGCCTCCTCCAGTTCGCGGATGAGGATGTACTCGTTGGCAGTGTGCGAGCGCGACGATTTCCCCGGACCGATTTTCACCGAGGGGAAGGGCATGAGTGCCTGGTCGGAGAGGGTGGGGGAGCCGTAGGGCGTCCGTCCCAGTTCCACGGCGCGGCGGACCACCGGGTGGGAGGCGTCGATGTGCGACGAGTTGAGGCGGAAGGAGCGGGCTGTGACCTCGCTGCTGACGTGCTGGCTGATGAGGCTGAAGAGTTCTTCGTTGGTGTACAGCTCGTTGCTGCGTATGTCGACGACGAACGAACATCGGTCGGGGATGACATTGTGCTGTGTGCCGGCATTGATTTGTGTGACGCTCATCTTCACCGGGCCCAGCAGGGGCGACACCCGTTCGAAACGGTACGTGCGGAACCATTCGATGTCCGTCAGGGCATGGTAGATGGCATTGTCGCCCTCCTCGCGTGCGGCATGACCCGCCTTTCCGTGGGCGGTCACGTCGAGGACCATCAGTCCCTTTTCGGCGATGGCTGGCTGCATCTCCGTGGGCTCTCCCACGATGCCCAGTGCGATGGGTGGCAGCTTGGGGAGTACGCTCTCGATGCCGTTCTTGCCCGAGACCTCCTCCTCACAGGAGGCGAGGAAGATGAGGTTGTAGGGCTGCTCCTTCCGTGTGAGCCTGCAAAAGGTCTGGAAGAGGCAGACGAGGCTTCCCCCGGCGTCATTGCTGCCAAGGCCGTAGAGCTTCCCGTTGACTTCCGTAGGGGTGAAGGGCTGTTTCTGCCATCCACTGACGGGCTTGACTGTATCGATGTGTGAGTTGAGCAAGAGGGTGGGTTTGTCCAGGCTGAACTGCGGGCTGACGCACCAGACGTTGTTGCCTGAGCGGTTGGTGAGGATGCCGCTGCGCTCCATGTAGTTCTGTAGGGCATTGGCTGCCGCTTCTTCTTCGCGGCTCATCGAGGGCGTGCTGATGAGCACTTTCAACAGGTTGAGAGCCTCGCTTAGCATTGCTTCTTTGTCCATAGTCGTTCGTGATTGTGCGTGCAAAAGTACGATACTTCGGAATAAAAACCATACCTTTGCCCCCATAAAAATGTCCCCGGAGCATCCGTGGGGCGGACCTGCCGACGGGTGGCCGACCGACGAGGCGCGCGCCCGGTGGTGTGAGACGGTCCGTCCGCCGGGCGGATAACCTCTTTCCGGACAGCCCGTAAACTAAATATCCATAAGAAGCATGTCGCACCCTCATTTGGCCTTGCTCGTACAGGAGCAGGCGAAGAAATATGCTAACCGGACGGCGCTACGTTACCGCGACTACGCCACCGGCACGTGGGTTCCCGTGACGTGGAACCAATTCTCCCATATCGTCGATGTCGCCTCACGCGCCCTGCTCGAACTGGGCGTGGGGGTACAGGAGAATATCGGCGTCTTTTCACAGAACAAACCCGAGTGCCTGTACATGGACTTTGCCGCGTTCGGCGTGCGTGCGGTGTCCATCCCGCTCTATGCCACCAGCTCCGCCGAGCAGGTGGGCTACATCCTGCAGGATGCCGGCATACGCTTCCTGTTCGTCGGCGAGCAGTACCAGTACGACGTCGCCTGCCAGGTAGCTAAATCGTGCCCCTCGCTGGAGCGTGTGGTCATCTTCGACCGCAAGGTCATCCGCCATTCGCAGGACTCGCTGTCGCTCTACTTCAACGAGTTCCTGGCACTGGGCACCGACGCGGCTGTCACTGCCGAGCTGGAACGCCGCCGGCACGACGTCAGCGAAGAGGACCTGGCAAACATCCTCTATACGTCCGGGACCACGGGCGAGCCGAAGGGCGTCATGCTCCACCACTCCTGCTACGCGGAGGCGTTCCGTATCCATGACATCCGTCTGCCCCAACTGACGGACGCGGACGTGGTGATGAACTTCCTCCCCCTGACCCACATCTTCGAGAAGGCGTGGACCTACCTTTGCATCAACCGTGGCTGCACGGTGTGCATCAACCTGCGTCCGGCGGACATCCAGCAGACCATCCGCGAGGTGCGCCCGACGGCCATGTGTGCCGTCCCGCGTTTCTGGGAGAAGGTCTACACGGGCGTGCAGGAGAAGATTGCTTCGAGCAACTTCCTGAGCCGGATGATTTTCCGCGACGCCCTGCGGGTGGGACGGCGTTACCACCTGGACTATGTGCGGGTGGAGAAGAAGCCCCCCTTCTTCCTGCGTCAGCGTTACCGCCTCTACGACCGTACGGTCTACCGTCTGCTGAAGAAGACGCTGGGCATCGAGCACGGCAACCTGTTCCCCACAGCCGGTGCCGCCATCCCCACGGTGGTCGAGGAGTTCGTTCACTCGGTGGGCATTCCCATGCTGGCAGGCTACGGACTGACGGAGTCGACCGCCACGGTGTCCTGTGACCCCCTGCCGCGTTACACCATCGGCTCGGTGGGCGCGGTGATGCCCGACGTGGAGGTGAAGCTGGGAGAACACGACGAGATACTCCTGCGCGGCAAGACCATCACGCGCGGTTACTACCGGAAGGAGGAACTTACACGTGAGGCCATCGATGCCGACGGCTGGTTCCACACGGGTGACGTGGGCTACCTCAAGGACGGCGAGCTGTTCCTGACCGACCGTCTGAAGGACCTGTTCAAAACGTCCAACGGCAAGTACATCGCTCCCCAGGCGATCGAGAGCCGCCTCGTGGTGGACCGTTACATCGACCAGGTAGCCGTCATCGCGGACCGCCACAAGTACGTCACGGCACTCATCGTGCCCGTCTACGACCTGGTGCGCGAGTTTGCGGCACGGCGCGGCATCGTTTACCAGACGATGGAGGAGCTGCTCCGCCATCCGCAGGTCATGGCGCTCTACCGCGAGCGCATCGACGCCTTGCAGCAGCAACTGGCACACTATGAGCAGGTGAAGTATTTCACGCTCCTGCCCGAGCCGTTCAGCATGCAGCGGGGAGAACTGACGAATACGCTGAAGATCAAACGTCCGGTCATCTACCGGAACTACGCGGCGGAGATAGAGAAGATGTACGAGGAGTGAGGCGGCGCGGTTTGTGCCCCGCGCATGCGGCGTACTTCGTAAATTCTCTTTATCTTTGCACATTGAACCATATAAGTAGCTAAGCATGATAACCATAGAACAACTGAAAGATGTCAAGGAACGTACCGAAGCCCTGAAACGCTATCTGGACATTGATGCCAAGCAGATTCAGGTGGAGGAAGAACAGCTGCGCACCCAAGCTCCCGGATTCTGGGACGACGCCAAGAAAGCGGAAGCCCAAATGAAGAAGGTCAAGGGACTGCAAGGCTGGATTGACGGATATAAAGAGGTGAAAAGCCTTGCCGACGAGGTGGAAATCGCCTTCGACTTCTGCAAGGACGGACTCATCACCGAAGCCGAACTGGACGAGGCGTACGCCAAGGCATCCGAAGCCATCGAGGCGCTGGAGCTGAAGAACATGTTGCGTCAGGAAGCCGACCAGATGGACTGTGTGCTCAAAATCAACTCCGGTGCCGGTGGTACGGAAAGCCAGGACTGGGCGTCGATGCTGATGCGCATGTACATGCGCTGGGCGGAGGCGAACAAGTATAAGGTGGCAATTGCCAACCTGCAGGAAGGCGACGAGGCGGGCATCAAGTCGGTGACGATGGAGATTCAGGGCGCCTACGCCTACGGATACCTGAAGGGTGAGAACGGCGTGCACCGCCTGGTGCGTGTGTCACCCTACAATGCCCAGGGCAAACGCATGACTTCGTTCGCATCGGTCTTTGTCACTCCGCTGGTCGACGATACCATCGAAGTGGACATACAGCCGGCGTGCATCTCGTGGGACACGTTCCGGAGCGGTGGTGCCGGAGGACAGAACGTCAACAAGGTGGAGTCCGGTGTACGCCTGCGCTACCAGTATAAAGACCCCTATACGGGCGAAGAAGAGGAAATCCTCATCGAGAACACCGAGACGCGCGACCAACCCAAGAACAAGGAAAACGCCATGCGACAGTTGCGCTCCATCCTTTACGAGAAGGAGATGAAGCACCGCATGGCAGAGCAAGCAAAGATAGAGGCGGGGAAGAAGAAGATCGAGTGGGGCTCGCAGATACGAAGCTACGTCTTCGACGACCGCCGCGTGAAGGACCACCGCACGAACTATCAGACGTCGGACGTGAACGGCGTGATGGACGGCAAGATTGACGGCTTCATCAAAGCCTACCTGATGGAGTTTGGCGACGCCGAGGTATAGCCCCTCCCCATCCGTCCGGATGAACCGGCAAATGAATGAACAGAAGAACTTAAAAACGAAAATACCATGAGTCAGAGAAGTCAACAAAAGCATGCGGCTCGTGAACGCCGCGAAGAGCAGAAAGCCGACCGCGTAGTGAAAGGCATATTCATCGGCCTGATTGTTTTGGCGGTCATCGCCATGATTGCCTATTCCGTGTTGGGATAACGCTTTATGCCGCAAGAGATAGAACGGAAATTTCTGGTGTCGGGAGCATTCCACAGCCTCGCCTATGCCTCCTCCGAGGTGGCACAAGGCTACCTGTGCAGTGCTCCCGAACGCTGTGTGCGTGTCCGTATCCGCGATGGACGGGGGTACCTGACCATCAAGGGTGCGTCCGATGCATCGGGGCTGAGCCGTTATGAGTGGGAGCGTGAGATTCCGTTGGAAGATGCCCGCCACCTGATGTCGCTCTGCGAACCGGGACGTATCGAGAAGACGCGTTACCTGGTGCGGCACGGGAAGCATACGCTGGAAATCGATGAGTTCCATGGCGAGAACGAGGGACTGGTGATGGCGGAAGTGGAGCTGGACGATGTAGACGAGCCGTTCACCCCACCTTCCTACCTGGGCCGTGAGGTCACCGGCGACGAGCGTTACTACAATGCCTACCTGTCCAAGCATCCCTACGCGACGTGGCAGGAACGCTGACAGAGGGATATAAAAAGAAAAACGGACACTCCATGAAGAATGTCCGTTTTTCTTTGCACTGTCGGAAAGAGGCGACTCGAACGCCCGACCCCTACGTCCCGAACGTAGTGCGCTACCAACTGCGCTACTTTCCGTTTTGCGGTTGCAAAGGTACGCACTTTTTTGTAACTGCCAAAGGAATGGATAGAAAATTGCGAAAAATTTGTAAGTTCAAGAATTATTCCTATCTTTGCAGCGCAATCAAGCAATGGTGTCATAGCTCAGTTGGTAGAGCAAAGGACTGAAAATCCTTGTGTCCCCGGTTCGATTCCTGGTGACACCACTTTGAGACGAAGAGAACTACAGCGATGTAGCTCTCTTTTTTTATACCCGTATTCCAGCGGGTGCAGGGTGCGGTACGGCTTCCACCTTCCCTCTATCCGATGAAGTCTTCCAGCTTTCGGGTGGGGACTTCCGGATGCAGGCGTTGCAGATGGGCGAGTATCCGGGCATGCGACTCCTCGGGAGTGCATCCGGCATCCAGGCGTCCGTAGAGCACTTCGGGCAACGTGTAGCGAGCCACACCCCAGCCGTAGGGACGGCCGTGACGGTCGATGTTGTATTCGAAGTCGGCTATGACAATGTGCAGTCCCATCATCAGGCGCGTCAGAATCGGGTCGAGGGAGAGCTTGAGCTCCGGCTGACGGTCGACGAGGTCATCGGGATGCCTCCTTCCCCTGCCACGGACGAAGCCCAACAGACGGCGCAGGTCCTTGACCGTCACCCCACCTTCCGATGCGATGGTCTGCAACACCACGTCGTCGAGGGCAGCGGTGTCCTCGTCCTTGGCATAACGGCAGGTACGGCGATAGTTCATCAGGTGGGGCAGCCATTCCAGGCTGACGTAGCCGGCCTTCTTGCGGAAGAACTTGCCGTAGGCGCAGTGTCCCTCGCGGATGAGGGGGCCTTTCCATTCCCACGGACCATCCTCCCCGTCAGCAAACCAATATTCAGGCGCCGTCCGCTCCTCGATGGAGAAACCGGGGATGCCGCAACGGAAGAACGGCAGGAACCCCTCGCGGAGTACCTGCTGCTCCAGTGTAATCATGTTGTCAATGACCGGTATCATCGCTTCAGTGCCGTCCCGTCCTTGAATGCATTGCCGACCCGCTCGCCTGCCACGAGATAGCCCATGTTCACCGGGTCAAAGATGAGGGGGCGCAGCTTGGCAGGGTCAATCTTCCCTTTCTCGTTGAGGATGCTTTCGTCGGCTGACACGTTGATGATGCGTCCGACGAGGTGACACGTCTGCGGGTCGTAGGACACCAGTTCGCACTCCACCGTCATGGGCAGTTCCTCGATGAGCGGGGCATTGACGAACTCCGACTTCACGGCGTGGAAGCCTGCTTTGGCAAACTTGTCCGGCTCTTTGTTGCCCGAGATGATGCCCACGTAGTCGCATGCCACCAGCTGGTCTGCTGTTCCCATGCTCACGGTGAAGGCCCGTGTGACAAGCAGGTTCTTCACGGTCTTATGTCCCTCACTCAGGCACAGGTTGATGCGGTCGTCGTAGTCGATGCCTCCCCAGGCGGCATTCATGGCGTCGGGACGTCCCTCTTCATCGTAAGTGCCCACGATGAATACAGGTTGTGGATACGTCCATGCTTTTGCTCCAAAGTTCTTTCTCATAAGTTTATCCTCCTATGTATAATGTACGTACTGTCTGTTGGCGGGACCCTCGTCCCTTGATTTAGCGGACCTTCTTCAGGAAGTGGCGCCGGTAGACCGTGAAGCCCAGGAGGGCGCCCAATCCGACACCGGTGACGTTTGCCAGGAAGTCCAGCCAGTCGCCCGAACGGGTCGTCGTGCAGTACGCCTGCCCCAGTTCGATGAGTCCGCTCAGGACGATGGGCAGGACGATGGCGCCGACACAGAGCTTCGGGTAGTCGATGTGCGTGTGGCTGCGCAGGTACTCAATCCACAGGCTCGACGAGAGCACGAGATACATCAGGATGTGCACCCACTTGTCAATGAAGGGGACGTCGTCCATTTCAGTTTCAGGGACAGGCAGGAAGCATGCCAGCAGGATTGCCACGATGAGCAACCACGACACGGTGTAGCGTAAGATAAGTCGGGACATGGCTAAACGAATCTTTTTGGTTGATTATAGAGACAAAATTATAACAATCTCTTCAAAAATGCGTAGTTTTGCCTGAAACTAATAACAAACACTAACTCTTCTGATGACAAATTCAGACCGCGTAAACTTCGGAAGCCGCATCGGCGTCATCCTCGCCTCTGCCGGTTCTGCCGTCGGATTGGGCAACATCTGGCGTTTCCCTTACGAGGCAGGACAACATGGTGGAGCGGCGTTCATCCTCATCTACCTGCTCTGCGTGCTGTTCATGGGCATGCCTGTCATGATTTCCGAGTTCCTCATCGGACGCCGCTCGCGTGCCAACACGGCAGGAGCCTACCGCATCCTTGCACCGGGTACTCCCTGGCGTTGGGTGGGATTCCTCGGCGTGCTGACGGGCTTTCTCATCCTGAGCTACTACTCCGTGGTGGCAGGCTGGACACTGGAGTTCATCGTCGAGGCGGGCACCAACAGCTTCGCCGGAAAGACCGCACCGGACTTCAGCGCCTCCTTCGCCTCCTTCCTGCAGAAGCCTGTGCTCCCAGTCATCTGGACAGCCTGTTTCCTGTTGCTGACCCACTTTGTGGTCGTGCGTGGCGTGAAGAAGGGCATCGAGCGCTCGTCGAAGCTCATGATGCCGCTGCTCTTCATCCTAGTGATTGTCCTTGCGGTCTGTTCCGTCAGCCTGCCCGGTTCGGAGAAGGGGTTGCTCTTCCTGTTCCGTCCCGACTTCAGCAAGGTCACTTCCGACGTCGTGCTGGGTGCCATGGGGCAGGCATTCTATTCGCTGAGTCTCGGCATGGGCTGCCTCTGCACGTATGCCTCCTACTTCAGTCGCGACACCAACCTGGCGAAGACGGCAGGCAGCGTAGGCGTAATCGATACCTGTGTGGCGGTGCTGGCAGGCATCATCATCTTCCCGGCAGCATTCTCCGTGGGCATCAGTCCCGATGCAGGGCCCGAGCTGATTTTCATCACCCTGCCCAACGTGTTCCAACAGGCGTTTGCCGGAGTGCCGGTCCTGTCGTACATCTTCTCGCTGATGTTCTACATCCTGCTGGCGCTGGCGGCACTGACGTCGACCATCTCCATCCACGAGGTGGTGACTGCCTACCTGCATGAGGAGTTCCATCTCTCGCGGACGCGGGCTGCCACGCTCGTCACTGCCGGCTGCCTTTTGCTCGGTGCTGCCTGCTCCCTGTCGATGGGCGTGTGGAGTGACTTCACGATAGCCGGAATGAACCTTTTCAACCTCTTTGACTTCACGACCACCAAAATCAT
Organism: Bacteroides sp. Marseille-P3684; assembly: GCF_900291465.1. Taxonomy (GTDB): domain Bacteria; phylum Bacteroidota; class Bacteroidia; order Bacteroidales; family Bacteroidaceae; genus Phocaeicola_A. The sequence goes on along the minus strand of NZ_LT985808.1, from coordinate 286,078 downwards.
GCTTCCGCTGGGCGGCATGCTCATCTGCCTGTTCACCGGATGGTATCTCGACCGTCGGCTGGTCTATGCCGAGGTGTCGAACGAAGGCAGCCTGAAGGTGCGCTTCTTCCGGGCATACATCTTCCTGGTACGCTATGTCGCCCCGATAGCCATTGCCGGCGTGTTCCTGAAGGAGTGGGGGCTGTTCTGAACCTGAACCGTGACGTTGTATGTGGAAAGATACCCTTTTCTGTTCGTACTGGGAACAGCGACTTGTCGTGGTCCTGTCGGTACTGGCACTGGTGCTTATGGTGAGTGTCGGGGTCTACCGACGTGCCGCGCGGTCTGACTCTGTCGAGGTGACGGATGCGGATACCGCAGCCATCAGGCAGGCGTTCATTCGTGCCGACAGTCTGCACCGTCAGTCTGCCGGAAGGGGAAGGCGGACGGCAGTCGTGCCGGTCCCGTTTGACCCCAACCGTGCCGATTCCGTCCGGTTGTCAAGTCTCGGACTGCCTCCCTACGTGGTGCGCAACATCCTGAAGTACCGTGCCCGCGGCGGCGTGTTCCGTACACCCGAATCCCTTGCACGCATCTACGGGCTGACAGCGGAAGACTACGCCCGCCTGCGTCCGTACATCCGCATCACCCTGCCGGAGAAGGAACAGGCGTCGTCCGTCCGTCAGAAGAACACCGGGAAGGCGGACGGCTGGTGGGTGCGCCCCTCGAAGTTTGCCGAAGGGACGACTGTCGAACTCAATGCCGCCGACACGGCAGTGCTGCAACGGGTGCCCGGCATCGGGCGCGTCCGTGCATCGCGCATCGTCGCCTATCGGAACCGTCTGGGCGGCTTCGTGCGTGTGTCCCAACTGACGGAAATCAGCGGAATGCCCGACAGTCTGTGCCGGTGGTTCACCGTCGGTCCGCTGACGGAAAAGCCGATTCACATCAACCGGGCGGAAGCTGCGCAGCTCAGCCGCCATCCGTACTTGAACTACCGGCAGGCAAGGGCCATCACGGACTTCCGCCACAAGTACGGGCCCCTGCACTCCCTCCGTCAGCTGGAGCTCTATGAGGAGTTCACGGCGGACGACCTGAAGCGCCTCGCCCCGTACGTGGCATTTGATTAGGAGAACGGACAGGAGCTCCTGTCCTGATTGTATGATAAAACGGACGCACAGTCTGTGCGTCAGACAAACAAATGGATACATTATGAAAGTAGGAATTATTGGAGCCGGTGCCATTGCCGCCAAGATGGCGGAGACACTGGCAGGAATGAAGGATGCCGAGGGATACGCCATTGCATCGCGCAGCCTGGACTCGGCACGTGCGTTTGCCGACCGATGGGGATTCCCCCGCGCGTACGGTTCATACGAGGAGATGCTCGAAGACCCCGACGTGGACCTGGTCTATGTCGCCACACCGCATTCGCACCACCGCGACCATGCCCTGATGTGCCTGCATCATGGCAAGCCCGTGCTGTGTGAGAAGGCCTTCACCGCCAACGCCGTGCAGGCTGAAGAGGTGCTCGGCTATGCGCGTGAACGGGGCGTGTTCATCACCGAAGCCATCTGGACACGCTACATGCCACTGTCGCATCGGCTCAACGAGCTGCTGGCGGAAGGCGTCATCGGCCGTCCCACGATGCTGACTGCCAACCTGGGCTATCCGTTGAGCCACAAGGAACGGATGTACAACCCGGCATTGGCAGGCGGTGCACTGCTCGACCTGGGTGTGTATGCCCTCAATTTTGCCCTGATGGCATTCGGCACGGACATCGAACGGGTGGACTCCGCCTGTGTGAAGACGAAGACCGGGGTCGATGCCCAGGAGAGCTTCACGCTGACCTACCGTGACGGACGGATGGCGGTGCTCAGCAGCACGATGATGGCAAAGACCGACCGTCAGGGTATCATCTCGGGCGAGGAGGGACACCTCATCGTGGAGAACATCAACAACCCCCAGCGCATCACCGTGGTCGACAGCGAATACCGCGTGAAGTCAGTCTATGACTGCCCGAAGCAGATTACCGGCTACGAATACGAGGTGCAGGCATGTGCCGAGGCACTGCAGCGGGGTTGGCTGGAGGCGCCCGACATGCCCCATTCGGAGACACTCCGCGTGATGCGCCTCATGGACGACCTGCGTGCCCACTGGGGTGTGCGCTTCCCCTTCGAGTGAGGTGGTGCCCCTGTGTAGTTGCAGGACGGACTGTCACATTGCAACCGAATCCCCGTTTCCGCTTGACGGATTCGGTGAAATTGCACTTTTCAGCTAACTTGACTTTTGAGAAAAAACGATAAAGTAGGCTTTTTTAGGAATATTCATACGGAAGTCGTCGTATGAATATTCCAAAGAAGGGCATATTCCGGATATTTATGCAGTGAAACAATATTGTTTTGCTCGTCAAACAATATTGTTTCACGTGCCAAACACAAGTGTTTGACGAGTCAAACAATATTGTTTCATTTCCCGAACACTTGTTTTTGAAGGATGAAACACTTGTTTTAGCAAAACGATACAATAATTTTCATTCGTTCACCTCTAGTTTGTTCCGGATGAGGCTGGTTTTGAAAGTGTGATATTGGGTGGAAATGTCGCAGACGTGGAGCTTATTGCTCCTTTTTCGGCTGAATGTATTCCTTATTGATGCAACTTTTGTCCGACGGGTTGCAATGTGTATTTAGCGAATCGCCCGAGAAGACCCGTTTTACTCACCAACTTGTATTTTGGTGCGAAAGCGGGCCTTTTTGAGGGGGTTCGTTTGACGTTTTGACAAAATGGTAAATGGGGTTTGATTTGGGTTTAAGGGTCTCGGGCATTTAAAATGGGCATAACAGAAAACTGCATACTCTCTTTTTGGAAGAATTTTGCATCATCGGTACATCAATGCCGAATACTTGAAATCCGTTAAATTGCGAAATTACTGATTTCGTAATTGGTATCGAGTCTTTGTCCGATTGCGCAATCGTTGATTGCGTAATTGATGACATGGCACCTTTTACCATCACCAGTTCTTGATTGTACTCATTGAAGAACTTACCATATATTGCATATTACGTACAGTAAATCCTTTGATCTCAGAGTAGTCGTTCTTCAAATCCACCGCCAGCCGCTGAAAAGTCTTCTTGCCCCAACCGTCAGTGTATTGACTTTGCTGTAGCATCCTGCCAATGTCCCAGTACATCCGCAGCATTTCCTTATTGGCGGCATAAATTGGGTTCATCCGACATTTCGCGTGATGCGGCAATCATGCAGTGCATATAGCCTCAATTCAAAGTATCGTTCATCCCTAAATCCATATGCCGTTCTCTTCATGACCTTTATCTTGTTGTTGATGCCTTCTACCTTTCCGGTTGATATATGGCAGTCATACCATGCGAGTATGCCTGTCCTGTGTGCCGTTACCGTAGTTGCCATCTTCACCAATTGCGGCACTTTGCTCTCCCGGGCTTGCTTTACCCAATCCGTCATGCCCCTTTCGGCATCGTCCTTATTGACCTGCATCCAGATTTCCCTGAGCTGTTCTTTCAGGTAGTATGCCTGCGACAGGGGCTTGTTCATATCCAGCGCGTTGTCAAGCCGTGTCTTATACTCCTTGTCGAAGATATCCGCCCCATTACTCAGTAACAGGTATCGCGTACCTTTCAACACCTTGCGTTTGTTGATGTCTTTTTCCATGTGGTATTGCACCCTACGTATTTCATCCAGTTTCTCGTTCATAAGCTTTACCACATGGAAATGGTCAAACACGTGCACCGCATTCGGGCAATTCTCATATACAGAGGAGATGAAGGCGGCGGAGAGATCTGTTGCAATATACTTGATGCCAACGCCTTTTCTTCTGATCCGTTTCCAAAAGCCATCCAGGGCGTCTGCTCCTTTGCCGTTACCGACATAGAGAATACGGCCACTCTTTAGGTCAACCACGATTGTCTTGTACACATGTCCTTTCCTGACCGCAAATTCATCTATGCCAATGCTGTCCACTCCTTCAAGGGAGGGAGGCGCGTAATGGTATTCAAGATGACGCGTATGGATATCCTTGACGGTATCCCAGGATACGCCCAGGAGATTGGCTGCGTCTTTCAAGGTCATGCTCCTTAACAGGTCGACTACATATTTTGCGAAACGATGGGTGTAACCGCAACTACCCGTGGCAAAGGGTATGCTCTCCTGACGGTCATAATCACAATCCTGATTCTTGCACTTATAGCGTTGGACTTTCATGCGGATTATCACCTTTTTGCCGCCTATCGGGAGTCCTATAAAGTCACGAACTCGAAAACCGTTCTTGACCAATTGGCGATGCCCGCACTTAGGACATTCTTTCTTCCGCTCTTTTGCTTCAATATGTAAGATAATTGTATTACCTTTGTATTCCTCACGAGTGCATTTGTGGTTATATAACCCCCAAGCATGATATAGAAAACTGCTGTTCATTACTGTACATTTGTTTGTGCTTATTCAAATATACAATTTGTTCAGCGGTTTTTCTTCTTTAATAAACTATCACGCGAAATGTCGGATGAACCANTGGTTATATAACCCCCAAGCATGATATAGAAAACTGCTGTTCATTACTGTACATTTGTTTGTGCTTATTCAAATATACAATTTGTTCAGCGGTTTTTCTTCTTTAATAAACTATCACGCGAAATGTCGGATGAACCAAAAAATACGGCTCTCTTCTTTTCGTAAAACGGAAGAAGAGAAGCCTTACTCCAATAAAGACAAAGATGACAAACGAAACCTTTTTCCGTTTCCAGCAAGGGGATGAGACTGCATTCAAGACTCTTTTCTATGAATACAGTCCCAGCCTGCTCGCCTTTGCACGCCGTTTTGTGCAGGAAGAAGAAGTAGAAGATGTGGTACAGGATATCTTTATGCAGATATGGAATCATCGTCAGGAGTTCAAGAATCCGGAGGCGATAAGAACTTATCTGTTTACTTCGGTCAAGCATCGTTGTCTGAATATTCTTCGCAGTGAAGACACTCATCATACCTATCTGGAGTCTTTGTCAGAAGAAGACTTTTATGATCAGATGCTCGATGTGGAAGTATATACGTTACTGTATCGGGCCATTTCGGAATTGCCCGACAATTATAAGAAAGTGATAAATTACTCTCTTGACGGATACCACATTGATGAAATTGCCGAGCAGATGCATACGACAGTCGATGCAGTAAAGGCCTATAAGAAACGGGCAAAGGAACAGCTTCGCAAAAAGATGGGAACCTTATATGGTTCAAGTTTTACGGCAATGCTGCTTCTGGATGTTTTTCTGGAGAAACTTTGATGGATAACTTTTCATTTGTTCTACCTCAACTGTTTGTTCATCAGTGCATAGAATATATTTTACTGTTTCTGTATGTATGTTTGCTTGTTCGATTAACTGTTTAGAAAATACTTCTTGTGTATAAGTTTTCTATTTTCTTTTGTATTGCTACTGCTTATCAATTGATTAATATTTTTTAATTGCCGAAAAGTTGTCCAAAACGGGAAACCTTCCTCTGTATATGCTACCTTTGCTTGCAAATTTAGCATAATAGATAATTAGAAAAACAGTAGGAAATGATACAGACAGTAATCAAGCGTGACGGACGAATTGTGGGCTTTAACGAAGAGAAAATAGCCACTGCTATCCGTAAGGCAATGTTGCATACAGAAAAAGGAGAAGACTTCAGACTGATACATCAGATTACCGACCGTATCTCTTTTAATGGAGATGCACAGATGACCGTTGAGGCTATTCAGGATGCCGTGGAAATGGAACTGATGAAGAGTAGCCGAAAAGACGTGGCACAGAAATATATTGCTTACCGGAATCAGCGCAGTATAGCCCGTAAGGCAAAGACAAGAGATATTTTCCTGGAGATTATCAATATCAAATCGAATGATATTACCCGTGAAAATGCAAACATGAATGCCGATACACCGGCAGGAATGATGATGAAGTTTGCCAGCGAGACTACCAAACCGTTTGTTGACGACTATCTGCTTAGTGAAGACGTGCGCGAAGCCGTTGCGGGTAACTATCTGCACATACATGACAAGGATTATTATCCAACTAAAAGTCTTACCTGTGTGCAGCATCCGTTAGATCATATCCTTCAGAATGGTTTTTCGGCAGGACATGGAGAGTCCAGACCGGCCAAACGTATTGAAACAGCCAGCATATTGGGATGCATTTCGCTGGAGACTGCCCAGAATGAGATGCATGGCGGACAGGCTATTCCTGCCTTTGACTTTTATCTGGCTCCATATGTGCGCAGCAGTTACATTGAAGAAATAAAGAATCTGGAAGAACTTAACGGAGCAGACTATTCGCATCTGTATGCAGAAGAACTTTCAGACTATCTGCAAAAACCGCTTGACGGCCTGTCGGGCGACGAACGCATCGTGCAGCATGCCGTAAACAAGACGGTAGCCCGCGTGCATCAGGCTATGGAGGCATTCATACACAATATGAACACCATACATTCACGAGGAGGAAACCAGGTAGTGTTCAGTTCCATCAATTACGGTACGGATACTTCTGCTGAGGGACGCTGTATCATACGTGAGCTGTTGAGAACAACTTATCAGGGAGTGGGTAACGGTGAGACTGCCATTTTCCCTATTCAGATATGGAAAAAGAAAAGAGGAGTCAGCTATCTGTCGGAAGACCCCAATTATGACCTTTATGTACAGGCATGCAAGGTGACGGCACGACGCTTCTTCCCTAACTTCCTGAATCTGGATGCCACGTTCAATCAGAGTGAGGACTGGAAAGCCGATGACCCTCTGCGTTACCAGCACGAAGTGGCTACAATGGGTTGCCGTACGCGTGTGTTTGAAAACCGTTTCGGTCCGAAGACTTCGATAGGACGTGGAAACCTCTCATTCTCTACAATCAATATTGTCCGCCTGGCCATCGAGTGCATGCAAATAGAAGACAAGGAACAGCGCATAGCCCGTTTCTTTGCCAAACTCGATGCGATGCTTGAAGTTACGGCCCGTCAGCTGCATGAGCGTATGGAATTTCAGAAAACAGCTTTTGCCAAACAGTTCCCTCTTCTGATGTCGGCTTTGTGGATTGGTTGTGAGAAGCTGAAACCCAACGATACGATAGCTCTTGTTATCAATCAGGGAACATTGGGTATAGGGTTTATCGGACTGGCTGAGTGTCTGGTGGCACTGGTGGGCAAACATCACGGTGAGTCGGAAGAAGCTCAGGAACTGGGATTGAAGATTGTAACCTATATGCGTGACAGAGTGAACCAGTTCTCTGAACAGTATCAGCATAATTACAGTGTGCTGGCTACGCCGGCCGAAGGTCTTTCGGGCAAGTTTACACGCGTTGACCGCAAGGATTTCGGAATCTTGCCCGGTATAACCGACCGTGACTATTATACCAATTCCAATCATGTGCCCGTATATTATAAGTGCAGTGCCCGTCATAAGGCTGAGATAGAGGCTCCTTATCATGACCTGACACGTGGAGGCCACATCTTCTACGTAGAGATTGACGGAGATGCCACACACAATCCCGAAGCCATTATGCGTGTGGTGGATATGATGGACCGTTACAACATAGGTTATGGCTCGGTAAACCATAACCGTAACCGCTGTCTGGACTGTGGTTATGAGAATGCCGACCCCCATATGGAAGAATGTCCCAAGTGCGGAAGCAGGCACATTGACAAGCTTCAGCGCATAACCGGATATCTGGTGGGAACAACCGACCGATGGAATCAGGCCAAACTGGCAGAACTGAATGACCGTGTAATACATAATTAAGCGTAATCATCATGTTATCTATCCTTGATATTCTTGAAGATACGACGGTAGACGGACCGGGATTCCGCACCGCTATCTATGCCGCCGGATGTCCTAACGGATGTCCCGGCTGTCATAATCCCGAATCTTGGGATATTAATCGCGGACATTGGATGAGTACGGACGAAATTCTTCAAAAAGTTCTGGCTGACGAGTTTGCCGACGTAACCTTTAGCGGCGGTGACCCGATGTTTCAGCCTGAAGGCTTTGCCGAGCTGGCTTGTGCCATCAAGCATCAAAGCAATAAGAGCATATGGTGCTACACGGGGTATACGTTTGAAAATCTGTTGAATAATCCAAAACAGGTTCGTTTGTTGAAATACATAGACGTACTGGTAGACGGCCGTTTCAAAAAGGAACTGAAAGACGAAAGCCTTTGTTTCAGAGGAAGCAGCAACCAACGGCTTATTGATGTGCAGGCTTCACTGAAAAGCAAGCAGACTGTAGTTTATTCATACAGTCACTAACTGATAATCTGCTTTTATACAGGTTGGAAAGTTTATCCTTAGGCTGAGTACATGTATCTTTAACTTAAGTACATATATCTTTAGGCTAAAGATAAACTTTTTGTTGGGTATCAATAAATTATGGAGCCAGTAGAAAGTGACTTTATTCAAGGAGGCTGATAAGCATACAACCCGATTGCAGACCTCTGCAGTCGGGTTGCTCGTTGTATATACTTACTGATTGTCTGTCAGTTAGTAATCATCTTATTTTACTTCTTTATTTTAGCTGTTCCAGCATTTCTTTTGTCTGCGGATTGCTGGGGCGGGTAGCATCAATGTTCATGAGCTTGCCTTCTTTATCATACAGAAGAAATCTTGGGATGGCATTTATATTCAGGAAGTTTGATATTTCATTGCCTTTGTTGAACCATTGGTTTCCGTGCAGATTCAGTTCTTCTATTTTCTTCTTCCAGTTCTTTTCATTCTGATCGATGGATACAGACAGGAACTTTACAGCCGGATTGTTCAGTTCTTTTTCCAACTTTTGCAGATGCGGAATTTCCTTACAGCACGGAACGCACCACGATGCCCAGATATCAATGTATACGTAATATCCCTTGAACTCTTCGAACGTATGCTCTTTTCCTTCAGAATCGTAAAAGGTTATGTCGGGAAATGGAGCCTTGTCTAGTATATATCTTCTTTTTTTGAAGTCATTTACATATTTTTCCGGAAGATTGTATTTGCTGACGCATTTTTCCAAGACGATCAGTCCGTTAGAAAAGTCTTTGTTGTAGTTGTAAGATGAGATATACTTTCTCAGAAGATATTCCGCTATACTCTTTTGCAGGTTTTTGTCTTCGGCTTTTTTATAGATATAGTCCATTTTTTCTTCAAGAGTCATTCCCTTAGGCATATTTGCGCAAAAGAACATCGGTGTTTCATTAAAACATATCGCATACTTGTTGTTTAATAAAGCTGTTGCATTATTGGTTTCGTTGTCTAATTCTTTGGGAGTGGTTTTACCGTTTCTTCTATGCATAAATTGGATGTCGTTTATAGCTTTTGACTTTTCAATAAAGTTCCAGGTCCGTGCATATAATTCTACCTCTTTTGAAGGCTTGTACTGAGTCAACAGCTTGTTTAGTATGTTGTCATATTGATTTATAAGTTTCAAAGAGTTCTCAGGCAAGGGAGTGTTGGTCCATACTTCCTTGTTCATGACGTTTGCCTGATTATAATATTCTCCCAGAAAGGTATTGTCATTGTCAAAGCCGTACTGTATCTTTTCATTGTCAATTTGTATGTCAAGGTTGTATATACGGATGGAGTCGGGCATATACAGCGGAATGTTGAAAGGATACTTGTTTGAATCTCCTTTTCGGACAATGATGTTAAGTTGGTAAAATCCGTTATTAGCCGATGTAAGCTTTATATTGAACTGATTGTTGTCAGCTTTTACAGGAGTGTATGATGAGTTTCCCATCATGATGTTGTTGATGGCTATTTCATGTATGCTGTCAGTTTCATTCTTTACTGTTATGTGACCTTTGACTGTTAACTGTGCATTCATGGTGCAGGCATAAATTAAAGCCAATAGAATAGCAATATGTAGTTTCATGACTGATGTTTAAATGGTTACTTGGTTTGTAATAGAATTAAATGGGAGTATGTTCTTCGCCAAGACATACCCCCATTGAAAGAAGAGAGAGGGTTAGTTTTTGTATCTTATATCAGAAATTTTATCTGTGCATTGTTTGAACTCGTATTTAGGCTCAAATTTATCGCTGGTCAGATCTTCTGTGCTGTAGATATATACATTTCCACGTTTTGTATCATTACTGTAAGTACCTACGTATAAATCCTGAGTTGCTTCATTGTAACCTATACAGGTAATCTCTTCATTAGGATAAGAAATAATGGGTTTTGTAGGAAGTTGGGGTGATGCGTTGAAAAGGTAGTAAGCGTACAAATCTCCTCCAATACCATAAAATGCTACTTGACTACTTCTGGCAAGAGTGAGTCTTGTTCCTTGTGAAGGAATTCCCTGTGTGTCCGTTACTTCATAAGAAGTTTCTTTACTGCTTTCATAAATATATGTCCAATCAGGATATTCACCTACAGTATTTAAAGAGATAGTATATTGTGAAATTTTGTTAGGATTGGCTTTGTCTTTTGTTACAACATAAATGTCTCCACTATTTTGTTGTGTGTTATGAACAAGCATCAGTATATCCTTATCTTTGAACAAGTCGCCTGATGTAGCCATACCATTACTAGAATAAGCTTGGAACTTGATAATTTCAGAAGTACTGTAGTTTACGAATACTGGTGTCGTACTCCACGAATTTATACTTGCCATATAGTTATATCCGGGAATAACGTCTTCATAGCTTTGCTGATAGAATTCATGCGGATATTCGTACAGATACCAATAAGCCTTTTGGAAATGTATAGAATGTTTGGAATTTACATCATATACAAAGGGGTATGATGCATATCCGTCATTCGAGAGAAAATGGGTAGCCTTAAATCCTTCGAAGATGCTTGAATACTCAGAAGAAGATATGATTTCGAAAGTTGTAGAGTTTACAAAGAAACATTTGTCTTCCAAGGCGACAATCATTATCGGAGTTTGTGCATAAGGGCTGGTTGCAGCATTGGTACGGTCTGCTCCGATAAGTTTCGTCATTTGAATATCAGGGTTCATTTGTTCTAGGCAATGTTCTTCTACCTTGTATTCCATTCCAGATGCAATATCTTCCGGAGTGAGGTCTTTGATAAATCCCAGATTTCCTTTTCCGTCTTCCGAGTTGGCTATGACCAATATTCCCTTTTCAAAGTAATCGTTTACATTTACCTGATATTCCATTACATCTCCAACGATATCATCGGTAACGGTAAGATGTATGTAATATGTACCTTTCTTTTCAAAAGAATAATTCAGTATCGGTTCTGAACTGATTTTGGTAAGTTCTCCTTTTGAATCGGATGTGGTATTATATTCTCCTACAGACCATTCATATTTCAGGTTTTTGGATGTAGCTTTTACCTTTGGATCTATTACCAAAGATTCCGTTCCGAAATAGACGTTGTAAACAGGCATCTTTTCAGAATCGCTGCCTTCTATTGACAGTTCTGGCAGCAGCTTGTTTGCATCTCGTGAATCATCGTTGATGCATGATGTGAGAGCAAAGAATAAAAAAATGGTATATATTATATTCTTCATATCTTTATTTTTATAACGGTTAGATATAATTACATAGCGGATGGTTTTTCCCATCCTTCAATGGCTGATGGGTCATGTACTTCATAATATTCGTATAAGGGTATCAGTACATATTTGTTCATGAAGCTTGAATACATAGATAACGGACCCATCATGCTGCTGGCATTTACGAAATAATCTCCGTATTGTGTTACCATCTCGTCTATAACAGCGGGATTAACATCTTTCATTGCATAGAAAAGCTCAAAAAACTTTTGTGCTACATCATATCTGTAGGGTGGCATAGCCCATGATACCCACCAGCTAGGAGCATATTCTGGGTGTATGTCAGAGTAAGTGATGCTGAATTTATTCTGTCCTACTACGGCAAGGTCTTCAGACTCTTTTAGAATCAGGTTTAAAGTGAATTCCTTTTGTTGCAGTTCAGGATCATTGTTGCGCAAAAGCGTGATTTTCACTTTTGTCTCGATTCCATTGGCTGGAATAGACATAGCTTCCTTATCAATAGTATAATGCACTCCTTCCTGCATGGTAGTACCTTCTGTCGGTTCAAGAGTGAAAGTACGTGCTTTGTCCGATGTCATTCCCATAAGTTTTACAGGTAGCTCTACAACGTATTCTGTAGCGATGTCAAATCCAAAACTATAGGAAACCGAAGTTGCTATTTCATCTTTGTCATTGATATATTCAATGAACGCAGAATCTTTTTGGGTCGTATCATAGAGCTGGTAGTCTTCATTTGTGCAGGCTGTTCCTGCTATGCACAATAGAGCGAGCAAGGCTTGTTTGATATATATTGTTTTCATACTGTACACATTTACTTGTTGTCATTTCTATATTCATATTCACTGTCTGGTATTGGAACTACATAATATGTGTCACTGGCCGGTAATACACGGTCAAGGCTATTGCATATGATGTCTTTGTTCAGGCGTTTCATATTATACCATATTTGTCCCTCGCCAAAGAGTTCCTTACAATATTCATTGTAAATGTTTTCTTTGGTAAGTTGTTTGCCCTGAACTGCAAATCCTCTTAATCCGCGTGAGGTAAGTTCTGCGTCAAAGTAGCTGACTGCCAGATCGTAATTTGTTTCCAGAAGTGCTTCTGCCGCAATCAGATACATTTCAGAAACGTGCATCAGGGTAAATCCGGAATATCGGGCGTCCCATCCGCTAGGACCACTTTCTCCTTTCAGTGTATAATAATCTATGATTTTTCTCCAAAGTCTGTTGTCCAGTTGTTGCATGCGGTAATCGGCTGCAGTGTTGTCATTGTCCAGTGCATAGATATCTTCGAAGGTTCGTAAATCATTGCCACCTGATGATTCCAGATAAGGTTGGAATGATACAAATGAGGTTTGATTGAATATAAGAGCACGTACAGATTCAAGATACGAGTTAGAATAAACTCCGAAAATCGTTTCTTTTTCAGATAACTTTCCTGCCAGATAGTCTGCCATTTCCTGTCTGTATGCGAGCGGGAATTTCTCGCTTTTTATTACTTTTTCGGCATAAATAGCAGCATTGGCCATATCGCCTCTTGTCCAATATACACGTGCCTTAAGTGCCCATATGGCATAAAGATTGAAATGTGTAGTGCGGTAGTTCAGGAAGTTGCGCAGGTTGTTGTCTGTTCTCGGATAGTCCATGCTGTTTTCTTCTTCGGCAAGAAGACTTTCAGCTTCGTTCAGATCTTTGAGAATCTTGTCATATACTTCTCCTACCTTATAAAAAGGTTTCACATCGTATGAATAAGTTTCTACGTAAGGAATACCTTCTTTGGTTTCGTCAGTAGGAGCAAACAGGCGCAGAAGGTCAAAATGCAGGAAAGCTCTCATTGCAAGCATTTCACCTCTATAGTAATTGTAAAGGGTCATGGAGTTTCTTCCTTCCAGGTTTTCAAGAATATTGTTTATGTATCCGATATTCTTGTATGCTTCTTCCCACATGTTGGCTATTACTTCCTTTACGGCATCTGCTTCGTAATCAAGTTCAGAAAGAGGCTGTCCTATTTCTGCCTGATCCTGGTAGCATGCAAGGTTCTGTGCAAGTACTTCAGTAAATCCCCAATACATGAAACGTCCGTATGAATAGGTATTCTGAAGTTCACCGTAAACTCCGTATATGGCATCTTCAAATCCTTGTGCGTCTTTAAACTGCTCGTTTTCTACCTTCTCAGATTTTGGGCGTACATCCAGGAAATCGTCGCATGCATTGAAAAGGAGCAAGGAACATAGTCCGTAACAAATGTATATTAGTTTTTTCATCTTATTCATGTTTTAAAGTGTAATATTGAATGACATATTAATGCTGCGGCTATAAGGATAAGAGGTACCTCTTTCATAGCGTACAGTTGACAGACGGAATAAGTCTGAGGCTCCAAGAGTCAGTCGCAAGCGTTGTATTCCCCATGATTGGATCAATGATTGTGGAAACTCATAGGCAAAGTTGATGCTCGACAACCATATTTCATTCTCGTTTTCAACAAATCGGCTGGAGTGTACGAACTGTTGTCCACCAGTTGCACTGAGGTTCAGGTAAGGTACCAAGTCACCCGGTTGTTTCCATCTTTCGGTGAATGCTCTTACGTCTGCATTGTATTGCGGATTGATGTTTTCAATCTTGGCTGCACGGGTTGAGTTATAGATATCTCCTCCGAAAGTATAGCTGAAGTTTACACCCAGATAGAAATTCTTATACATGAAGTCTGTTGAGAAGTTACCTTCAACATCCGGATTGGTATCTCCTACTACGACTTTGTCTTTTACGTCATATGTATAAGTGTAGGTTCCATCTTTCTTAATGTATATTTCTTTTCCTGATGCAGGGTCGATTCCGGCAGAACGTACGGCATAGATTGCTGTAGGAGAACCGCCCTCTTCGTAAAGTATACGTGGAACTGATTCATCAGATACGGCATTGTTTTCATCATTCTTGCGTTGCAATGCTTCAGAGATATTCTTGATGACGGTCTTTGAATGAAGTCCGTTTACAGAAACCGTCCAGCTGAAGTCTTTAGTAACGATAGGTTTACCCCATACGGCAAATTCGATACCGTTGCTTTCCTGTGCGCCGTAGTTATCTTTTACAGTGCTGGCTCCGGATGATGGGGGTAATGAGATGTCGATAAGCATATCGTCGGTATATTCGTTATAGTAGTCAAAGTTGACATTCAGTCGTTCATCAAAGAATGAAGAAGTGATACCTACATTCAGCTTCTTGGTAGTCTGCCAGGTTAGATCTGGATTAGGCATGGCCATAGGCACTGCACCTACGCCTCCAAGGTGGATATTACTAATGTAATATTTATAAGTAGAGATAGCCTGATATGGTGAGAATTTTACGCTACCTGTATATCCGTAACTTCCTCTCAGACGTAACATATCTACCCATCCTAGCTGTTTGATGAATTCTTCGTTATGCAAGTTATATCCGGCACCTACTGACCAGAACGGTGCATATTTGTTGTTCTCTCCAAACTTGGAAGAACCAGACATACGGTATGAACCATCAATGATGTAGCGGTTTTTCCATGTAAAGTTTGCTGCAGCGAAGGCACCTACGCTGGTGGCAAGGTCTTCACTTCCGTATGGGGTAGTGTCAGAGTAAGATGCTGCGTATCCGAAATCGGTCAGGTTATCAGACAAGAAACCTGAAGCGATGCTTGTGCGTGAAGAACTGTTCTCTTTTTTGATTTCACCTCCCACGTTCAATGTAAACAGTGTACCGTCATTATCGAAGCTGTGTATCCAGTTACCGACTACTTTGAACGAATAATTGTCTTCGTCATTGTTGGTTAATGTATAGCTTCCTTTTTTCAACGGGTCTGTTACGTCTTTGAACTGCATGGAAAGAGGAGATACAAAATCATCGGCCGTACCTTTTGCCGTGAGCAATGAACCTTGTGCCGTGATGTACAAATTCGGTTTGAAGTTATAACGTGCACTCAAAGACAGGTTCTGAGTACGGGTTTCTTCAGTAGAGAGGCTACTTAGTGATGCCTCATAAAGAGGATTGGTCATATCCCATGACAATAATGAACGGAGTTCTCCGTTTTCATCGTAAGGAGAGTCATAAGGATTCATTTGCAACCATGTGTCATAACTTCCGTATTTGGAGTTGCGGATATTGGTTTGCTGGTGGCTGGCTCTTAAGGTAAGCACCAGTTTTTCTTTGAGACGGTATGCCAGGTAGAGCTCGAGACCATAATTCTTTCGTCCGTCATCTTTCATGACACCGTTCTTGTCGGTAAAGTTTCCGGTAATGTTATATTCAATGCTTCCTCCACGTCCTGATACAGAGAGCGAATGAGTCTGTGAGAATCCTGTACGTATTGGTTTTGACTTCCAGTCGGTATTGATGCCGCTGCTTACCAGAGCCAGTTTCTCATAATAGGTATTATCCATGCTTCCGTTGCTGCTGTCGTATAATCCGGCCAGTCTTTCCAACTCCAGTTTTTGTTGTGAGTTGCATAAGTCATAACTTGACAGGTCAGCAAAACTGAAATCTGGAGTAAATGTATATCGGATACGTACTGGTGCCTGTTCCACTCTTTTACGTTCAATAACGATAACACCGTTTGCGGCATTTTCACCGTAAAGTGCGGTAGCTGAAGCATCTTTAAGGATATCTACACGCTCAATATCGTACATGTTGATATCGTATAAGTCCTGTAATGTAGATTCCACTCCGTCTATAACAATAAGAGGAGCATTCAGTCCGGCTTCATTGTCAGTAGCCAGTGATGTAGTACTACGTATTACAAGATCTGGAATATTGTTGGGGTTTGATCCCATTGCATTGTTCTTGTTTATTTTGATAGAAGGGTCAAGAACAGACAATGCCTGTAATACATTGTTGGGTGATATGCTCAACAACTGTTCAGAGGTTACAGTGCGTGCAGCACCTGTATAAGTTTGTTTGGAACGTGTAAAGAAACCGTTGACTACGACTTCATCCATCGTATTGGCATCCTCTTTCAACGCTACTTTTATATCGTTTCCTTCCGGACTGATTACTTGTTCGCTGTAACCGACGAACGAGAATTTAAGCTGAGCGCCACGGGGAATATTTACGCTGAACTTACCGTCGATGTCTGTAACTACGCCAGTAATCATTTTTCCACCTTTTATAACAGATACGTTGACACCAATCATAGGTTCACCGTTGCGCTCGTCAGTTACGATACCTTTTATTTCCCCGGCTTGTGTAGTAGGAGAGATGACGATTGTATTATCTTTTATAGTTGCAGAAAGCCCTGTATTTTTCAGGCATTGCTTTACTGCCTCAAGTACCTCCATGTCTTTTACATTGATGTTGACAGGCGGTATGTTTGCTATGTCCTCATCGCTGTAAATGAGCCGCATGCCCGTTTGTTCCTTGATAGTAGACAATACTTTCTCCAATTGGGCATTCTTTAACTGTAAAGTTATTCTTTTTATGTTCTGAGCCATTGCATTGCCTAAAGTCAATGAACCCAGAAGCAAACACGCAAAGAGCCTTTTGCTAAAGCCCGTTGCCCTGCCTTGTCGCAGGAAAAGATTCTCTCTGTTTTTCATCTCAGTCTGTATAAAATTAATAATATGATTACTTTTGTTCTTCTATAATTATACCGTTTCGGTTAGCCTTGAAACGAATCATTTTTGTCAGTTCAAACATACCGGCAATATCAATAAAGTTGTCATAGCGTTTGACTTCACCCGTAAATGTTATGTTCTCAAGTTCTTTCTTTGCAAAACCGATAGGGATGTTATACCATCGTGAAAGGTCATTCATAATGGCCGAGAGCGGAGTTTGTCTGAAACTGTATATTCCGCTTTTCCATGATGTGTATATGCTGATATCTGTTTCTTCTGTAGTGATTTGCTGTTCGTCTACATGATAAGTAAGGAGCTGTCCCGGAGTTAGTACATAGGTGTCTTTATTGTGCAAGGGAGTAAAGTGTACACATCCGTTTTCGAGTGCTATTTGCAGTATCTTTTCGTTTTCATAACAACGGAGGTTGAATGATGTACCTTTTACTTCTACTGTTCCGAATTCTGTATGGATTATGAAGGGTTGCTGATTTTCCATTTTTGCAACGTTGAAGTAAGCTTCTCCCTTGAATGCCATTTCACGCTTGTCTACTCCATATTCGGGTGCAAACTGAATATCGGACTCTGAATTCAGATAAATATTGCTTTGGTCTTTTAAAACAACGTTGTATTCGCCGCCCCGTGGAACAATAATACGTTTTATATCATTCAGTTTGACAGCCGATTGTTGTATAATACCTTGCGGCTTGTCATTTTCATTATTCAGACTTTTATTGTTGTCCGGATAATTGATGATAACTTTTTCGGTTTGTTTAGGCATAACCGTTTCTTCATCTCCGGAATAAGTATACAAGGTAGCCTGTTGTGTTCCCGGTTTTAAATCAGCCAGGACAATAACATTTTGCTCTTGCCTGTAATTTGTATATACCTGATATAGAATAACAGACAATAACAGACATGCGGCAATAGCACCAGTCCATTTATACCATGCAATTCTCCGCTTGCGAGCCGGATGCATCTTTTTCTGAAGCTGTCTGTATAGTTCTGTTTCCTCTCCGGGAGTGTAGAGAGGTGTCATATCCTGTAGAAAGTCTTTTCCACTGTATTTTTGGTACAGGTTTTCATTATGCCGCGATGACGAACGCCATTGGCTAAGTTCTTTCTTTTCCTGTTCAGACAGGTCGGAAAGAATAGACTTTACTATCAGATATGCTATGTGTTTCATGTGCTTTATAAGTGTTATTACATTATAAAGACACACAGCGTTTGAAAAAGGGTCGCAGGAAATTAGATTTTTTTTGCAGAAAAATTAATTTCTATTATTAAATAATGTGAGTTCGAAATAAAATCAAAAAATAGCAAGTTGTCCGTCATTGACAAAATTCACGTCAATGGCGGGCTTCTTTTCAAAAAAACAGTATGCCGCGATAGCCGACAAGGAGTTGGCTATAAAGTTATTGAATGAACGATGTCTTGAGTGTTCAATCTGTGCTATGTTCTTCAGTTCGTCATTGACCGTTTCAATCAAGGCTCTTTTTCTGAGCAGAATCTTGTCAGCGACACTCATCAGTGAGTTCTTCATATTATTTTTAACTTTAGTGACAAGCTGTATGCCATTAAGGAAGAGGTTCTCAAATAAAGCCTGACCGATATATTCTTTGTCTGCGCATAGTTTTCCTTTGATGTTTTCCAGAAACTTTCCTTGTTTCAACGGTTCCCGGTCATCCACGTTTCCAGGCGTGAACATGAAATTGAGTATCTCTCCTTTGTCATTGATTATCAGATGTAGCTTGAATCCGAAGAACCATCCCATAGAACATTTCCCACGCTCGGCAAGTCCTTTAAATGTCTTATGAATCAGGATTCTTTGGTTACGACATACACGCAAGGGAGTGGAGTCGACGAAACTGATACCGGTACAGGTTCCCAGCAGGACTTTTTTGATGAAGATGGTCAGGGGAAGTAATACTTCCTTCTCCAGTTCCACAAAACGGTTATAGGAAACCTGACGCGGAAAAAGGTGTTTCAGATGTTTGCAGACATACTCCTTGTAGTAATGTTTGAAACAACGGAAACCACCGGAGTGGAACAGGATTAAAATAACCATAATCTCGGCATCACTCATACGGTTGGGTTTATTACGATGCCTGGTCTTCTTGTCCTCAATCATATATTTTTCCTGTTGCAAAGCAAATTCCTTGCAAAAATCATCGGCCATATAATAAATCTCTGTAATTTTAGACTCCGGAAACATAGTGGTAATCGTTTAAATCTTATAATTCGGCACTATAAATTTAATACTTTTATCGCTATGTTCCTAATTATCACTGAAATATGTTTATTCTTATTTCGAACTCACGTTAAATACGTTTTCTGAGCCTTGTTTTCAAGAAAATAAAAAAGGAAGTAAAGCCAAAGGAACATACAGTCTTAGTGATGAACTCTCTTACTTCCCAGGGCAAAGATGTGCAAACACAATAAAGGCTACGACGCATAGGACAATGATCGCTTATACGGACAGTGCTTTCTTTAAGGATTTCGGGTATTTGAAATAGAATTCAAAATGAACAGACCAGAAAACGGTATTATCTCTTTTTGGAAGAGATTTGCATCATCGGTACATCAATACCGAATATTTGATGGTCCGTTAAATTGCGAAATCACTGATTTCGTAATTGACTGTGATGGCCCATTGAATTGCGCAACTGCTGGTCGCGTAATTGAGGACATGGTATCTGTTACCATCGTCAGCTGTTGATAGAAGTTGCGTTCACGGCTTAATGTTGCGCTTTACCTGTCGATTGCCCTCTTGGCGAACTAACAAGAATTTCTTGTTAGTTGCCCCTGTGGAATGTTCTCCATCTTTATATATTATCTATATGTTGGCTGATATTCTGTTGGGTAGTACAATATATGTCCGCTAACTGGCCTTGTGTCAGCCATAAATCTTCATCTGCAAAGATTGGCGAGAGTGAGGGCGACAAAGATGGAGGGTTCGTTCGGAACGCAGAAGGAACACTATGGCTTGAAACGAATCAAGGCAAGGACGAGATTGACCGAAATCCTGTATATTTTCTTCGGCATCCACATGGCGAATGTAGTGTCTCCAGTTGTGGTGGAAAATGAAAAAATCGGCTTTCCAATGAAGCCGATGGTATAAAAAATGATGAGTTCAAACGGAAAAATACAGGGATTGTCTGCCGAATGACTCATAATGATGGAATGAAATGATAGTTTATAAATAAATTGGCCGGCAGCAAATAAAAATGGTAGGAGATGGGGAATTATTACGGAATTTCTTACTTTTGTAGCTGGATGGAGTACGACTCCTTCCAAGACATATTGAAAATAAGAGGCGTTATGTCTTCTTCCTGCGTGTACAAAGCCTAGGAAACTTCAACCACGTAAACAGGAGAAGGTATGATGGTCTCCACGCATATGCGTGGGGCTGTTATTTCCACATCTGTTTACGAAGGTTTTCCTAGCACCTGTACACAAGGACGTGGCATTGCAGTTCCACGCATCTTCTTTTCATTCTAATCCCAACTTTTGCAAGTGCAAGTGATTGTTTACAAGGGGACGAGCGTCCGGTAAACAGGGCCCTTGTGAGGAATTGCCCATCACGGTAATCCTGAGACGGAGACTTTCTCCCTTGCCTGCCAATGTCTTGTCAACTGCTGGGTTGTGTGTTTGTGTAATACTTAAGTAATAATGACGTCTTTAGGAACTGGGGATGTAGAAAAGAAGAATGTTTATGAAAAAGCGGATTTTGTGTGTGCTTCCGGTATGCCTGTTGCTTAGTTCGTGCTTTATGAACAAAAGGGCAAGCGGGGAGCAGGGACAGGAATAGGCGAAAGACAGTTGCTTTATTGAGAACCTGAGCCGATTTACCCGCTATTCAGAAGAGGGGGATGAAGGCAACGAGGGAGCCGTGTATCACTATGATTGTGGCAGGAAGCTGGATGTATTGCTTTTTATGAACCAGAACAGGATGGATGCCCGCCTTGTGGATGAAAACAAGCGGAAGAAGGTGCTGGCTCTGGATTTTGGGGAGATAGGACTGGATAAGAGCGATCCGGAGATTCGTCTTCCGTATATGGATAATGAATATGTAATCGGGCAATACGATTTTGACGGCGACAAGGTGGATGAACTGATTATAGCTGTGAAGTCTGACCACGAGACGGATTGTGGCGTCTGTCTGAATATCTGGCGTATCGATGACATGAAGCAATGGATTTTATCTGCTCCGGGAATCTTGGGAGACCCTACCTGTGAGTTTGTTCTGAATAAAATCAAGGTACCGAGAAACCTTCGTGGCTTTTATTATGAATGGACCTTCCAGAACGGTACTTTTGAGGATACCGGCAACTATTGAAGGGTCGATAAGTGTACGCTGATGGAAGTATACAATGAAAACATCCAAACTGAATAATCATGGAGAAAAAGTTTGCACACGTTACTGAGCTCAAGTCTACCCAGGAGTTGATTGACATCTATAATCATGCGACGGATTATCAGGAGCAATTTGTGAAAGAAGTGTATGACGAGTTGCTTGCCCGGGGTGTGGATGGCGACAAGCTGTTCCGCGAACGTGAACGTTATATACAGGAGCAGAACAAATATGTGGAGCTGGGCAAAAAAGTCAGTATCTTGGAAATGATTTTCTATCCCCTGTTTGTGTTGAAATTCTATTACACATTGGAGAAGCTGGATAGAGACGATGGTGATGAGTACTTCGATCCCTCGTCGGCTGAATTGATGTTCATCTTCCTTATCGTGGTTCTCATTACCCTGGGACTGTCTGCACGTCCTTTTCATATTGCAACCGCCAAGATTGCAAGGAGGGGTGAAGAGCCCATTTACAAATACACGAAGGGTTCGCGTATCTATGGTTGGATTATGACTGTGGTAGGTTGCTGGCTACTGATCGAAGTAATCCTGGAGACTGTTTTCTCCTGACGAGGAGAGGACAGGCACTTGTTTATGGTTTATCCGATGTTGCCTCTATGCTCCAGAATATCTCCCGGCTGGCAATCCAGCTCCTTGCAGATGTTCTCCAAAGTAAAAAAGCGTCTGGCTTTCGTCTTGCCTGTTTTCAGGTTTGTATTACAGGCATACGGATCGGTTGAATCATTTCGTGTTATTCCTGACTCACGCCGGTCCTTGGGCTTTGAGCGGCCTAAGGGCCGGTTGGGGTTAAATTGTCAAGTCGTTTTCTTCTTTTATCTTAATCGCCCTGCGAAGTGCCTTTCCGATAAATATCGGGGCAGTTCCACAAATATGAAGGGCATCCAGTCCATCGAATACGTGGTGTCTGATGCCAATGTGACGTATATCCATGAATTGATTTCAATAGCTGAGAAACTTTTTTGATTTCATTCGATATAATTGTTAAGCATGATTTGGATGAATGCGAGCTGTACCATAGCTTCCGCAGTTTCAACAAGAATTCATAATCAATAGTCAGCTTGTGAAGTTCTCCAACCATGAGAAAGAGCGTTCCACAATCCAGTGTTTGGGGAATACTTGAAACTTTGATGGACATTCATCAAGTCTGAGTGCGCCCTGCAATATCTATCCGAATTTCTTCTTGCCACAATCAGTTAAGTCTCCTCTCTCTTCTCTATTATACAATGTTTTTACTAAATATCTAAGCTTTTTAATTCAAGGCTTTATCAAGAGATTATTGACCTGTTGTTAAAAAAGATACGAAATGTTTTTTTATATTATTTTATATATGAGTAAATTCTATAGTGTTTATAATATTTTATGTAGCTTTGCATCATATTGTTCATCTTTTGATAGATAGATGAATAAATGAACTAAAATGTAAATAATAATGGGCTTATTAGGTGTATTTAAGAAGAAAAATGGCAATATGGGTATTTGTCCCGTGTTGTTCGTTCTCCAATTCCTGTAAATTCACATGCACAGCAGGCAGGTGAAATGCTACAATCTATATTTTAAAAACCTGAAAATCAAATATAAATAATATCATACCATGAATTTTTCTCTTTCAACTGATACCTGGATTTGGTTAGGCATTATTGCTGTTGCCTTTATATATTGCTTTGTTTTTGTATTTAGAGATAATAAGAGTGAGAAGTTAGTGACTAATCGTCGCTGGGTGGAGTATTTTCCTTCAGTTGTTTCCACGCTAGGTGTATTAGGTACATTTTGGGGAATCACTATAGGTCTACTTGCTTTTGACACTACCGACCTTGATAATTCCATTCCTCGTTTACTCGATGGATTGAAGACAGCCTTTTTTACATCTTTGGCAGGAATGATAGGGTCTATAATACTTTCTACTGTTATTAACAGAAAGCAGGATAAGAAAGACGGAGGTATTTCTGATATAAATCAAGCTGCAGGTGAAATTACACAATCTGTAAAAGCGATGAGTGATGCGAATATTGAAACTATACGTTCCATTCAACAGCAATTAGCTGAGCAGGAAGCTGATCGTAAAGCTTTTTATCGAACGGTTGGTGATGTAATGTTTAAAATGTCTGAAACGCAGAAAACGATAACTTCTGCTATTGACTCGTTAGTGGTATTACAACGTAGCCAAGAAAATACTCTTTCTAATATTAAGGAAGCAAATTCTTCTATGCTTGTTTCGTTTGGTAACCTTGAAGAAATCACGACCCAACAGACTGCTTCCATTAACTCGGTAGTGAAAAACACCCAAGAGGTCCGCGAATATACACATCATCTTGGCGAGATTCTTGATGTTATTTCTGGGATGAGTGGAACTGGAGAGGAAATTAGCGAGAAGGTTGGGAAACTAAAGGAAATTATGCATGGTGAGGTTGTTGAAATAGAGGAATATATGGCTAAAACAAATGTTCTTTTGGAAAGCAAATTTAATGAGTTTACAGAATTGCTTAAAAAGAGTAATACAGAAGCACTAGTCGAGGTGATGAAGAAAGTTACCGAAGAATTTCAGAAGCAGATGAACGCCATCATCAGTAAACTTATTCAAGAGAATTTTGACCAACTCAACAAATCAGTAGAGAAACTTAACATATGGCAACAGGAAAACAAAGAGATGATTACTTCTCTTACTCAACAGTATAAGGAGATGTCGGACAACTTTGAGGCAACCTCATCTTCTCTTACTCGTGTTAAGGATGATACAACTACTTTGGTTAGTGAAGGTGGTAAATTACGTCAGCTTGTTGATGCACTCAATCAGGTTATCATAGAGGATGAGAGGTTTATTGAGGTTACTAAAGAATTGCATGAGGCAGCTAAACTTTCTAAATCTAATATGGAACTGTTCAACGAATACACTCAGTCTCTTAATGGATGGGTACGTAAACAACGTAATTTTGTAGACGGTGTCCAGCTTCTTATTGCTAAACTTGAAGAACTTAACAAAATCCGTGATTATGGCGAACAATTTTGGAAAGAAACGAAAGATAAAATGGAGGAAGGGGTTAGTATTATTACAAAAGGTTCGCAGACACTTAACTCGCAACTCACTTCACTTGACCGTCAATTTTATGGTCGTCTAAGCGCAACTCTTGCAGAACTTGATAATTGTATAACTAAGATGGTGGAACAAATCGATAAGCGTAAATAATTATGGCTAGGATAAATGTATGGATGTCGGTTTCAGACCTTATGACTGGATTGATGGTGATTTTTCTTTTTGTCGCAATCTCCTACATTAGTCGTGTGCAGAAAAACCAATCTGTTCTAACGGATTATGTGGAAACGAAGGATGAATTGCATAATAAACTGGTTAAAGAGTTTGAAGGGGACACCCTTAAATGGCAAATGACTATTGGCAAAGACCTTACTATGAAGTTCAAAGAGCCAACAGTTCTTTTTTCTACAGGATCGTCTGAATTAACTCCACGTTTCAAAGAGATTCTAAATGAGTTTTTGCCTCGTTATTTTGGCATTCTATTAAATGATAGTTTACGTTCTAATATTCGAGAAGTTCGTATTGAGGGGCATACTGATGATGTTCCGATGCCAAGCAAACACTCTGATCCTTATATTGCTAATGCAATGCTGTCCCAAGAGAGAGCTTTAGCAGTGATTAAATATTTCCGCACGATGCCTCAGTTTAAAAATTATTCAGAAAGGCAGAAGCAACTACTTGAATATTGGTTTACAGCTAATGGACTTTCTTATGGAAAAGCTCTTGATTCAGATGGAGATTTTATTATTCGTTCAGGAAAGCCAATAGACCGTGCTTATTCACGTCGTGTGGAATTTCGTATTGTTACTTCTGGCGATGAGATACTTGAAAACTTTGTAAAAGAAAATGCTAGATGAAATCTGATTTTGATATAGGCGCAGAAGAAGATAGCTTCTTTGATTCAGACCCAATTTATGATTTCCCTAATTTAAAGGAACGTCTTACCGATATGGGGATACAAATAGGGGAAGCTGGCACATGGCGTTCGGTGGGTACTATTGATGTGTTGCCAGAAGACATTGGGGAACGTATTCTTTTTGAAGATGGTAGAATATTTTATATTGATGATGAGGGGATAAAACGCCGTGGATTTATGTATAAAGCTTGCTTTTATTTTGAGTGGCAAGGGCATGTACACCAACCAAAATTTCATGTTTGCCAATGTGCCGCAATTGAGAATTTCGGGCGCAAAGCTTATCGTTTTGCCAATGCAGAGCCTATAAAGGTTTATTCTCGTAATGCCAACAAGGAAGTTGAAGTGGAGGGTATGAAATTGTGCGGATATTGTAAACGTATGCTGATGGATGAAGAAGCAATACGGGTGAATGATTCTACTGATTTTGTTGAAATCTTAAAAGAGGCTGGTGATGTGAAAGAACCGACAGCATGTGATGTGGATCTTTTTGGCTATGTTAAAAACTGGGAAGAAATTTCACTCGCTTATCGTACGAAAAAAGAGTTTACTTGTGAACGCTGTGGTACTCATGTTGAAGACGGCTTCGATCGTTTTTATATGCAAACCCACCACAAGAACGGAATAAAAACAGATAATCGCGAAAGCAATCTTGAGTGTCTATGTGTTAAGTGTCATTCGGAAGTGGATGATAATCACAGGCACAATTTCTCTTCTTCAGCTCAAAAAATTATTATTGAGGAATATATGCGCAAATATCATAGAAAAGAAGCAGCATCCTGACTTCGGTGGGAAACAAACTGAACCTACAAATCTTGGCACACTTTTCGAAGGGGGTATAAAAAAAAGCGCGACTTCCGGTTCAATCACGAATGGGAAGCCGCTAAGTTTAGTTTCAAGTCTCTTTAGGAGAATTTTTAATCATATGAAGTTGTGTGTATGTGGTCTTCACTAAGTTCACCAAATCGTATTGGTAGCAAAGGGGAGAAGCAGGGTCGGCTTCGTTCGGCACTCGTCCGTGTTTCACACGCTCACAATCGGTAGCAAGTGGTAAACGCAGTGTGATGAATGACCGTTTTAGTGGGGACGGCTTAAATATCTTTCAGTGCTGCGACTGTCAGCGTATTTCCTAGCCTGCCCTCCTCATGCTTGCCAGATACTTTCTGATGCTTTTTAGTTGTTTACGTAAGCAAGGTCCTGTCGGGGTATCCTTTTCAAGCCTCGCTCGATAATTATATTGCAACCCATGTGCCAAAGCCGGACTTTGTGTCAACCTGTCAGTATAAAATACATATTTTTGGCTTCCGACTACGAAATATAGCTTCTTTTAGCTATTTGTCAGGCGCTTTGTCGGACCTGTAGTACTGTGCTTGCGTTTTCTATTTATTGAAAACTTCTAACAAAATAGCTGTCAGACTACTAAAAGTGTCCTGCTTCTTCCTGTCTTAAACCTTCCGCTTGTGAAAAGTTTTAAGAGATGCCCCATGAAGTGTCCCTGGAAATATAATTGTTGAGATATATTGTAAACGGATGTCAAGGAACATTGCTTTTTAAAGAATAGGAAGTCTTGCCAGTGGCACGCCTGTACGGCAGTGTGGAAAAGTGTGGAAAGTGTGGAATAATGTGTGGAATTATTCTACACTTTCGTGCTCACACGTACGGTGATTACAGAGATTCGAGCATGCGTTTCAGGACGACAGTTGCCGAAATTTCGCGGTTGGCGGCTTCGGGAATGACAATCGACTGCGGACTCTCGATGACCTCGTCGGTGACAATCATGTTGCGGCGTACAGGGAGGCAGTGCATGAAGTAGGCATTGTCTGTCACTGCCATCTGACGTTCGCTCACGGTCCATGAGCGGTCGGTGCTCAGGATTTTTCCGTAGTTATCGCCGCTGTAGGCTGCCCAGTTCTTGGCATAGATGAAGTCGGCGCCCTCGAAAGCTTTCATCTGGTCATATTCCACCCGTGCCTTGCCCACAAATTCGGGTGCCAGCTCGTAGCCTTCCGGATGGGTGATCACAAACTCATAGTCGGTGGCGTTCATCCATTCGGCGAAGGAGTTTGGAACAGCCTGGGGAAGTGGACGGGGATGGGGCGCCCATGTCATGACGACCTTGGGACGTTCCTTCTTCTTGTACTCCTCGATGGTGATGAGGTCGGCAAAGCTCTGCAACGGATGGCGGGTAGCTGCCTCCATGGAGAACACCGGACGTCCGGAATATTTGATGAACTGGTTCAGGATGACCTCGTTGTAGTCATAGTCCCGATTCTCGAAGCGGGCGAACGAACGCACACCGATGATGTCGCAGTAGCAGCCCATCACGGGGATGGCTTCGAGCAGATGTTCGGGTTTGTCGCCGTCCATGATGACGCCACGTTCGGTCTCCAGCTTCCACGCGCCTTGGGCGATGTCGAGCACAATGACGTTCATGCCCAGGTTGAGCGCCGCCTTCTGTGTGCTCAGGCGGGTGCGGAGGCTGCTGTTGAAGAAAATCATCAGCAGGGTCTTGTTACGTCCGAGTGCGACGTGTTTGAAGCGGTCTTTCTTCACTTCGAAAGCTTCGCGGAGGGCACTGTCCAGAGGCCCCAGGTCTTGTACGCATGTAAAGTTTCTCATGTCGTTTCTTAGTTTATGTTGGTGTGAATAGTTATCCGTTCGGGTGAGGCGTTCATCGCGGACGTATCTGTCCGTTGCCACGTATCACCCATTTATAGGTGGTGAGTGCCTCCAGTCCCATGGGACCGCGGGCGTGCATCTTCTGCGTGCTGATGCCTATTTCCGCTCCCAGTCCGAACTGTGCCCCGTCGGTGAAGGCGGTTGACACATTGGTGTAGACACAGGCTGCGTCGGTCTCGCGGATGAAGCGTTCGGCGGAAGCTGCGTCTTCGGTGACGATGCACTCGCTGTGGTGCGAGCCGTAGCGGCGGATGTGTGCCAGTGCTTCATCCAGCGAGGCGACGGTGTGCACCGCCATCTTGTAGTCGAGGAACTCCGTGCCATAGCTGTCGGGCGTTGCCGGTTGCAGCAGGTCGGCAGGATAATGTCCTGCAAGGGCGGCTGTGGCCTGTCCGTCAGCATAAAGCATCACCCGGCTCTCGGCAAGCGGACGGCAGAGCTCCGGCAGGTCGGCGAGGCGTTCGCGGTGAACCAGCAGGCAGTCCAGTGCATTGCAGACGCTCACCCGGCGGGTCTTGGCATTGCAGACGATGGCTGCCCCTTTGGCCGTGTCACCGGCACGGTCGAAGTAGGTATGGCAGACGCCTGCACCGGTCTCGATGACCGGGACTGTGGCATGCTCGCGTACGTGGCGGATGAGTCCGGCACTTCCGCGCGGGATGAGCAGGTCCACGCAGTCATTGGCACGCAGCAGGGCGTCGGCACTCTCGCGGTCGGGAGGAAGCAGGGTCACCAGGTGGGGCGGCAGTCCTTGCCGACGGAGCACATTGCCGATGAGCGACACGGCTGCCGTGTTCGAGTCCCGGGCATCGCTCCCTCCCTTCAGTACGCAGGCGCTACCGGCCTTCAGGCAGAGGGAGAACACATCGAAGGTCACATTGGGGCGCGCCTCGTAGATGATGCCGATGACGCCGAAGGGGACGCTCACCCGTGTCAGCTCCATGCCGTTGGGGCGGACGCTGTGTTGCAGGATGCGTCCCAGCGGAGAGGGGAGGGAGGCGACCGTGCGCATGTCGTCGGCTATGCCTTGCAGGCGTTCTGCCGTGAGCTTCAGCCGGTCGTATTTCGGGTCGTCGGGGTTCATGCGTGCCAGGTCGCTGCGGTTGGCGGCGAGGAGGGCGTCAGTCTGTGTCTCAATCTCGTCGGCGGTCAGGCGCAGGGTCTCGTTGACGAGTGCTTCGTCCTGTATGCCGGGGTTGAAGGAGGCTTCTTTAGCGGAAGCCAGTAGGGAATGTATGTCCATGTGGGTTCTTTCGTTAGCGGGTTCTTGTGTGTGAGGGTTGCCTTCCTGTCAGCAGACGGAACTTTCCACGTAGAGGAAGTCATAGTGCACCACGGGTTTCTTGTCCTTGCAGCCCAGTTCCCGTCGCAGGGTCGTGGCATCACAGTCGGCTTTTCCCACTCCGACGCGCTGTCCGTCGGCGCCGATGATGCGGATGAGGTCGTCCTCCTCAAAGTCTCCCTCTACCCGGGTGATGCCTACAGGCAGGATGCTTGCCACCTGCCCTTCCGTCAGCCGGCGGGTGGCTTCCTCGTCGAGCTGGATTTCTCCCTTGCAGAAGTCGTCGCTGTGGGCAATCCACTTCTTGACGCTCGACGGAGCGACGGGGGAGGGGACGAACCGGGTGCAGGGTGTCGTGTCCGGATGAGCCATGAGGTCGGGCAGGATCCGCTCGCGCTTGCCATTGGCTATCCACACGGCGATGCCCTCCTCGGCAACCTTGCGGGCGATGCGGGTCTTGGTAATCATGCCGCCGCGTCCGAAGCCTGACTTCTCTTGCCGGATGTACTCTGACAGGTCTTCTCCCGGCCTGATGTCGCGGAGCAGCACGCTGTCCGGTTCGGATGGCGGACCGGTATAGACGCCGTCGATGTTGCTCAGGATGAAGAGGGCGGATGCATCCATCATGGTGGCGATGAGGCCCGAGAGCTCGTCGTTGTCCGTGAACATCAGTTCGGTCACGGAGATGGTATCATTCTCGTTGACGATGGGGAGCACTCCGTTGCGTAGCATCACCTCCATGCAGGCACGTTGGTTCAGGTAATGCTGGCGGGTGCCAAAGCTCTCCTTGGTGGTGAGTACCTGTCCGACGGCGATGCCGTGTTCGCGGAACAGCTCGTAGTAGCGGTTGATGAGTTTGGCTTGTCCCACGGCGGAGAACAGTTGTCGGCTTGCCACGCTGTCGAGCCTTCCCGAAGGATGCACCTCGCTGCGTCCTGCCGCCACGGCACCCGAAGAGACCAGAATCACCTCCGTACCGTCCCGGCGCAATTCCGCCACCTGGTCGACCAGTGCCGACATGCGGGTGACGTCAAGTGTCCCGTCAGTCCGGGTGAGCACGTTGCTGCCCACCTTGACCACGATGCGTGTATGGTTGTCCTTGCTCATAGTCGTATCTTTGGATGATATGTGTCAAGGCAAATGTAGGCATATTTAATCTTTATGCCACGCTAAAACGCCTTTTTATGACAAAAAGGAGCGAATAAACCGCCTCTGACGTATAAATATGTATGCCGTATGAGACGGGCCCGCCGGCGGGAAACGAAAGAAGGTGTGCCCCTGCGGTTCTTGCCGGGCACACCTTCCAGTCTCTTTCCGACCCGAACAGGGTCAACGGTTCTCCAACTTGGGCTTGTTCTCCCGGATGATTTTCTCCGCGAACACCTGCTCCTCGTGGTTCACCAGGACGACAACGCCTTGTCCGCCGCTATTGTACGGACCGGTAACCAGACCGACCGATTCGTCCTTTGTCATGGCTTGTACACCATTTGCTGCCAAGAAGCCTTTCACCAGTTCTGCCTCCCAAAGGTCGCCTCTGAAGACTTCGACCAATGAGCCGTAATCTTTTGTTGTTGCCATAGGTTTGAGCTTTTAAGTTTGTATGTGGTTCCGTGGATGTGCGGACGGGGCAGGGGTGCTTCCGCCTGAACACACTCACGCTTGTCTCTTCTTCGCTTCGTTCTGACGGATTTCCACGCGCCGTATCTTTCCGCTGATGGTCTTCGGCAGTTCGTCGACAAACTCGATGACGCGGGGATACTTGTAGGGGGCGGTGACGCGCTTCACGTGGTTCTGCAGTTCCTTGACGAGCGCATCGCCGGCGCGGTCCTTGTAGTCCTTGGCAAGGACGATGGTCGCCTTCACCACCTGTCCGCGGATTTCGTCCGGGACGCCAGTGATGGCGCATTCGACCACAGCCGGATGGGTCATCAGGGCACTTTCCACTTCGAAGGGTCCGATGCGGTAGCCCGAGCTCTTGATGACGTCGTCGGCACGGCCCACGAACCAGTAGTAGCCGTCCTCGTCGCGCCATGCCACATCGCCGGTGTAGTAGATTCCGTCGTGCCATGCTTCACGCGTCAGCTGCTCGTTGCGGTAGTACTCCTTGAAGAGTCCCAACGGCTTGCCTTGGTCGGTGTAGACCACAATCTGTCCCTGCTCGCCATCTTCAGCCGGGCGTCCGTCGGGAGTGAGCAGCCCGATGTGGTATTGCGGGTTGGGGACACCCATGCTGCCGGGCTTCGGTTCCATCCACGGGAAGGTGGCGAGGGTCAGTGTCGTCTCGGTCTGTCCGAATCCCTCCATCAGGCGGATGCCCGTGAGGCGTTTGAACGTGTCGTAGACGGCCGAGTTGAGCGCTTCGCCTGCCGTCGTGCAGTACTCCAGCGACGAGAGGTCGTACTTCGTCAGGTCTTCGCGGATGAGGAAGCGGTAGATGGTCGGCGGTGCGCAGAGCGACGTGATGTGGTATTCGTGTATCTTTTCCAGAATGTCTGCCGGGGTAAACTTCTCGTGGTCGTAGACGAAGACGTTGGCTCCGGCAATCATCTGCCCGTAGAGCTTGCCCCACACCGCCTTGCCCCAACCGGTGTCGGCGATGGTCAGATGGAGGCTGTCCTCGTGGAGGTTGTGCCAGAAGCTTCCCGTGGCGATGTGCCCCAGCGGGTAGGTGAAGTCATGCGCCACCATTTTCGGCTCGCCCGTGGTGCCCGACGTGAAGTACATCAGCGAGATGTCGTCGTTCGTGTTGACGTGTGCCGGACGGACGAACGGGGCGGCATGGTCGATGCCTTGATGGAAATCCTCGAATCCGTCGGGGATGTGCGGTCCCGTGCTGACGAGTCGTTCCACGGTGGGTGACTCGGGCATGGCATCAATGATGTGTTGCAGCACCACGTCGTCGCCCGCAGCCACAATCATCTTGATGCTTGCGGCATTGCAGCGGTAGACGATGTCCTTCTTCGTGAGCAGGTGTGTGGCAGGGATTGCTACCGCACCCAGCTTGTGAAGGGCTATGATGGCGTACCAGAACTCATAGTGTCGTTTGAGGATGAGCATGACCATGTCTCCGTGGCCGATGCCCAGGCTCTGGAAGTACGATGCCGTACGGTCGGTCTTCTCCTTCAGTTCGGCGTAAGTGTATTGGTGGTGCTCTCCGCGGTCGTTGGTCCAGAGGAGGGCGTTCTTATCGGGTTGTTCAGCAGCCCATGCATCCACCACGTCGTAGCCGAAGTTGAAGTTCTCCGGTACCCGCACGTGGAAGTGCTTGATAAAGTCTTCTTGCGAAGTGAAGCTCGTCTGTGTAATGAATCTTTCTACCATTGTATTTGTTACATGATTATAGCCAAGAATTTCACCGGCTTGCCGTCGAGGGCAAGCATCCCGTGGGGCAGTGCTGAATTGAAGTAAAGGCTGTCGCCGGGATTGAGGAAGAGTTCCTTGCCGTTGATGTTGAGCAACAGCCGTCCTTCGATGACGAGGTTGAACTCCTGTCCCTGGTGTGAGTTGAACTGTACGGGTGTCCCTTCCGGCTTGGGCTCGACGGTCACGATGAACGGGTCTGCGATGCGTCCGCGGAATCCCGATGCCAGTGACTGGTACTTGTAGGCTTTGCGCCGTTCGACCGAGATGCCCGTTCCGGCGCGTGTCAGGAAGTAGGAGCTCATCTTGGGCTCTTCGCCGAACATGAGCACGTCGAGTGCAATGCCGTAGTTGCGTGATATCTTTTGCAGGGTGCTTACCGAGAGGTCGCGTGTGCCGGCTTCCATTTCGCGGTATTCCTCCACGTCGAGCTGGCAGGCATCGGCTACCTCCTGCTCCGTGAGTTCCAGCACATCGCGCAACCCACGGAGCCGTGCAGCAATTTGTTTGATTTGTTCGCTCATAGTTCTTAGATTGTTAGTTTGTTCTTTACCTGCTTGCCTTCAGTGCGCGTATGATGGCGGAAGTGAAGCCGGCGTGTTCGAGTTCGTTCAGTCCCTTGATGGTGATACCGCCGGGAGTCGTCACCTTGTCTATTTCCACCGAGGGGTGCGTGTCCTGCTCCAGCAGGATGGAAGCCGCGCCGGTGAGCGTCTGTGCCACCATGCACATGGAATTCCTGGGCGAGATTCCCATCTCGATGCCCGCCTGTATGGCAGCCTGCACATATTTCAGCACAAAGGCGATGCCGCACGACGAGAGCGAGGTGGCTGCTTCCAGCTGTTCCTCTTTCACCATCATGGCAAGTCCCATCTCATTGAAGATGTCCAGCAACATCTGTGACTGTTCCTCCGTAGCATTCCGTCCGCAGACCAGCGTCATGCTGGCACGCACTGCAATGGCGGTGTTGGGGATGATGCGGAAGATAGGCATCTCGGGGTCGACATACTGGGCGAGTTGCTCCATTGTCACTCCGGCAGCGAGCGAGACGAGAATCTGCGGACGCTGCGGATGGATGGGCTTCAGCACCTCGCTGACTTTCCAGGGCTTCACTGCCACAATGATGATGTCCGCACCGCGTGCGGCCTCCTTGTTGTCGTTGGTCACCTGAATCTCCGGGAAGCGTGCCTGCAAAGCCTGTAGCTTCTCGTTGTGCGGGTTTGCCACGATGACTTCCCGTTTCTCAGCCTTGCGGCCCTGTACCAATCCGCATGCAATGGCTCCACCCATGTTGCCTGCGCCGATAATAGCTATTCTCATATCAGTAGCGTTTTAATGTGATAGGATGCTAGCAAAGTTAAGAAAGAAACGCTAACATAGGAATTAATTGGACAAGAATATTCAGTTTGTTTGTGAGTTCTTCAGCTTTTGCGCCTGAAAACACGGACGCCGGATACGCCGTCGGGGAAGTGGCACGGGGAGGGGCACACGTCCTGACGGTATATCCGGCGTCTGGATGCGGATGGGAGAGGGGCTAGTTCCCGGCGAGGGCTGCCTTCAGTTTCTCCACGAACTCGTCGGCTTCCCCGACGGTGAGGCAGAGAGGGGGCAGCAGGCGGATGACGTTCGTCCCGCTGGCTCCGGTGAACACATGATGGTCGTAGATGAGGCGGTTGCGCAGCTCCTTCACCGGACGGTCGAACTCCATGCCGAGCATCAGGCCCTTGCCGCGCACTTCACGGATGCCGGGCAGGGCACGCAGCTCCTGCAGCAGGTGCTCGCCCACACGGGCGGCGTTCTCCACGAGGTGTTCGCTCTCCATCACGTCGAGCACGGCGAGGGCGGCGGCACAGCCCAGGTGGTTGCCGCCGAACGTCGTGCCCAGCTGACCGTAGGAGGGGGTGAACTTCGGGCTGATGAGCACTCCGCCCATCGGGAAGCCATTGGCGATACCTTTTGCCACGGTGATGAGGTCGGGGCGGATGCCGGCGTGCTGATGGGCAAAGAACCGTCCGCTACGTCCGTAACCCGACTGGATCTCGTCGAGGATGAGGAGGGTGCCGGTCTCGTCGCACAAGCGGCGCAGGCCTTGCAGGAAGGCGGCGTCGGGGATGCGGATGCCGCCCACGCCCTGAATGCCCTCGATGATGACGGCGCACACGTCTCCCTTCTCCAGCTCGGTGCGGGCGCCCTCAAGGTCGTTCAGTTCGAGGAAGGTCACATGCCCGTTGGCGTTGATGGGGGCGATGATGGAGGGGTTCTGCGTCGCTTCCACGGCGAGCGAGGTCCGTCCGTGGAACGCCTTGGCGAAGGACACCACGCGCGTCCGTCCGTTGTGGAACGAGGCGAGCTTGAGTGCATTCTCGTTGGCCTCCGCTCCGGAATTGATGAGGAAGAGGCTGTAGTCTTCGTAGCCGGACGCCTTGCCGAGTCGCTCGGCAAGCTGGCGTTGCAGCAGGTTGACGACGGAGTTGGAGTAGAAGCCCAACATGCCCGCCTGGCGGCTCACTGCCTCTACATAGTGCGGGTGGGCGTGACCGATGGAGATGACGGCATGGCCGCCGTAGAGGTCCAGGTACTCCGTGCCCCGGTCGTCCCAGACACGGCAGCCCTTGCCCTTGACGATGTTGATGTCAAACAGGGGATATACGTCGAACAGATTCATAGTCTTCGGATAATGACGGGTAAATGGTTTGTGTCAGAAGGCGCTGGGCTTCAGTCGCAGTCCCACGGTCTCCTCCAGGTTGAACAGCAGGTTCATGTTGTGGACCGCCTGTCCGCTGGCGCCCTTCAGGAGGTTGTCGATGCAGGAGATGATGAGCAGCTTGTTGCCGTGCTTCTCCAGGTGGATGAGGCACTTGTTGGTGTTGACCACCTGCTTCAGGTCGATATTCTCCTTCACGATGTGGACGAAGGAGTCCTTGGCGTAGTACTCCTCGTAGATGCGTTCGAGCTCCTCAAGCGCCACTTGCGTCTTCACCACCAGCGTGGCGAAGATGCCGCGGGGAAAATCGCCCCGGTAGGGGATGAAGTCAATCTCCGCGTTGAAGCTGTTCTGCAGCTGGCGGAGCGACTGCTTGATTTCCGGCACGTGCTGGTGGGCGAAAGCCTTGTAGACGCTGATGTTGTTGTTGCGCCAGCTGAAGTGGCTCGTCGCGCCCGGTTTCACGCCTGCTCCCGTGCTGCCGGTGATGGCGTTCACCGAGATGTCGCTGTTGAGCAGGAGGTGTTTGGCTAGCGGAAGCAGTCCCAGCTGGATGCACGTGGCAAAGCAGCCCGGGTTCGCCACATGCTTGCTGTGGCAGATGGTGCGGCGGTTCAGCTCCGGCAGACCGTAGACGAAGTCGTGGTCGTCCGCCTTGATGCGGTAGTCCATCGAGAGGTCGATGATGCGCAGTTCCTCGGGGATGTTGTGCGAGTCGATGAATTTCCGCGTGTCGCCGTGGGCGGTGCAGAAGAAGAGCACGTCGATGCTGTCCAGCGGC
Organism: Bacteroides sp. Marseille-P3684; assembly: GCF_900291465.1. GTDB lineage: Bacteria > Bacteroidota > Bacteroidia > Bacteroidales > Bacteroidaceae > Phocaeicola_A. The sequence goes on along the minus strand of NZ_LT985808.1, from coordinate 249,906 downwards.
AGCGCGTCGGTGAATGTCAGGTCGGTCTCGCCGTAGAGTCCCTCGTGGACGTCAGTAATCTTGCGCCCCGCCTGGCTGTTGCTGTGGACGAACACAATCTCCGCGTCGGGGTGGTTGATGAGCAGACGGATGAGCTCCCCCGCGGTGTAGCCCGCTCCGCCTATGATTCCTACTTTTATCATGGTGTCTGTGTTTGGGTCAGGAAATGAGAGTCCGGGTCACACGTCTTCCTCGTCCTTGTGGACGCTGTAGTAGGCGCGCAGCGGCGTGGAGAGCACCTTGATGAATCCCTTGGCGTCTTCTGCCGTCCAGCCTTTCTGCATCTCGCCGTATTCGCCGAACTTGTTCTTCACCAGGTCGTCGGGTGAGTCCACACCGACGGTGGAGAAGGAGAGCGGGCGCAGCTCGAGGATGACCGTTCCGTTGACGTTGCGTTGCGACTCGGCGAGCATCGCCTCGATGTCGCGCATCACCGGCTCCAGGTACTGGCTCTCATGCAGGAACATGCCGTACCAGTTGGCAACCTGGTCCTTCCAGTACTGTTGCCACTTGCTGAGCGTATATTTCTCCAGGAAGCGGTGCGCGCCGATAATGAGCATCGGGGCGGCAGCTTCGAATCCGACGCGACCCTTGATGCCTATGATGGTGTCGCCCACGTGCATGTCGCGGCCGATGCCATAGGCAGCGCCAATCTCCTCCACCTTCTGGATGGCGGCGATGGGGTCGGTGAACACTTCGCCGTTGACGGCATGCAGCTCGCCCTTCTTGAACTCCAGCCGCAGCTCCTCGCTGCCCTGGCGGGTCACCTGTTTGAGGTAGGCGCTCTCGGGCAGTCCCTGGCGCGAGTCGAGAATCTCGCCGCCGCAAATCGACGTGCCCCACAGGCCGACGTTGTAGGAGTACTTCAGCTTGGTGAAGTCTGCCTCGAAGCCGTGCTCCTTCAGGTAATTGATTTCATACTCGCGGCTGAGCGCCATGTCGCGCGTCAGGGTGATGATCTCCACCCCCGGTGCCAGCACGAGGAAGGTCATGTCGAAGCGTACCTGGTCGTTGCCGGCACCTGTCGAGCCGTGTGCGATGGCGTGCGCACCGATTTCGTTGGCGTAGCGGGCGATGGCGAGCGCCTGGAAGATGCGCTCCGAGCTGACGGAGATGGGGTAGGTCCCGTTACGCAGCACGTTGCCGTAGACCATGTACTTCAGGCTTTTCTCATAATATTCGCGGGTGACGTCGAGCGTCACGTATGCCTTGGCGCCCAGCTTGTAGGCGTTCGCCTCGTTCTGCTTCAGCTGTTCGTCACTGAATCCGCCGGTGTTGGCACAGGCGGCATAGACCTCGTAGCCCTTCTCTTTGGCGAGGTACATCACGGTGAACGATGTGTCCAGTCCACCGCTGAACGCTACCACTACTTTCTTTTTCTCTTCCATTGTATTTGGTTTTTAAGTTTGTTTGTCTGGAGGTCGAGTTCCGTCCCGCCTCATTTGTGTTTCTCGGGGTCATAGAGCATCGCGGTGCAGATGCAGTAGCGCCGTCCCGTGCGTTCGAGCACGTCGTGGTTGCAGCACCCTTCGCAACCCTTCCAGAACGCCTCGTCGTCCGTCAGCTGGGCGAAGGTCACGGGGACGTAGCCCAGCTCCGTATTGATTTTCATGACGGCTGCCCCGCTGGTGAGGCCGAAGAGTTTGGCGTGCGGCCAGCGCAGACGGGAGAGCGTGAACGCCGCCTGCTTGATGCGCTTGGCAAGTCCCTGTCCGCGGAACTTCTCCACGACAATGAGTCCCGAGTTTGCCACGTACTGCTTGTTGCCCCAGCTCTCGATGTAGCAGAACCCGGCGAACTCGTCGCCGTGGAGCGCGATGATGGCTTTTCCCTCCTTCATTTTCTGCGCCACATATTCGTGGGTACGCTTGGCGATACCCGTCCCTCTGACTTGTGCGGCGGCTGTAATCGTTTCCAATATCGTGTCGACATAGACCTCGTGTGAGGCATCGGCAACCATAACGTCAATTTCGTCCATTTGTCTCGATAGTAAAAAAGTCGCTTGTGTATATGTCTTTTGTAAGTCGTCTAGTCTGTTTCAGCCGGTTCTCAGAAGTGCACGTTGGGGATGACCTTGCGGAGCGCCTTCACCATGTCCGTACGGGTCACGCCCTCGTTGATGACCATCATGATGGTGTCGTCGCCCGCGATGGTCCCGATGATTTCGTGGATGTTCCCGTTGTCGATGTCGTAGGCGATGCTGCTGGCATAGCCCGGACGGGTGCGGATGACGGCGATGTTGCCTGAGATACGGAGCGAGATGAACCCGTTGGAGATGGGGTACTCCACTTTCGGCCGGGATTCAGCCACCCTTTTATATAAGGTGTTGTTCGGCAGCACGTAGATGTACTTGCCGCCCGGGCTTGCCGCCTTGGCGACTTTCAGTTGCTTCAGGTCGCGCGAGAGCGTGGCTTGCGTCAGTGTGTATCCTTCGATCTCCAGTTCGCGCAGGAGTTCCTCCTGGCTACCGATTTCCTTGGTTGAGATGATGATCTTGATCGAATCAAGTCGGCTGCTTTTTGTTCTCATAGTGTATATTTATTCCTAAGACGCTGCAAAGGTACGTATATTTTCGTATTTACTGCATAAATTCACTGTAAATTTCATGTTTATGCAGAATATTTATTCGTTCGGACGATACCGGCGGTCCGTTCCCTGCGGTGTGTGGGTGCGGCGGGACGTTGCTGTCAGATTGTCAAAATGTCAAATGAATCGCGCGAGAAGGGCCTTCCTTGCGCCCAAATACGAGTTGGTGACCGGCGAGGGCCTTCTCGGGCGATTCGCGAAATGCACGCTGTCGCCCCTTCCGCATTCTTCCTTTCTTTTCTTTCTGCGGAAGCGCGATTTTGTGGACTGGATGATGCTGGAAGATGCAAAGCGACGTCCGAATGACAGATGGAAAATGTGCGCCTCCTTCCGTCTGAAAATGAAAACAGGTAAAGGAAACGGACAAAACTGATGCCTTTTTTCGTGCGGACGCGTCCGTACGACGGTGCGGACGAACGACTACGGTGGTACGGACGCGTCCGTACGAAAGTGAAAACGGGTTGGAATGACGGTGCGAAGGGGTTCGCAGCTCCGTTTTTGTGTTAACGGAATGAAAATAGGAGCCTGTCCGGACGTCCGTGTCTTAAAAAGTGTATTCAACTGCGCGCTGGAAGGGACGAAATAGCGAAAGTACGCGTCAGCTGAAAACGCCGAATCGGGAAAAAATGTCGCCCGTTTCCCTGTTTTGCTTTCTTTCTGACGACAGGCGGACGGGGAGGAGGGAGGCGCCGCGCTGCCCCGTTCCGTTGCCGTCCGCCGGACACCCGACGGGCACCGGACAGACGTGCCGGGGTCGGCAGCCGGCGGTGCTGCTTCCGCCTTCCGGCAGGTAAAATCCAATAAAACCAAAATATTTGCCGAAAAGGACAGGCGGATAGGAAATAAATATGTACATTTGTTTCATTGTTAACCGGAGGGTGCTGCAAGGTGCTCTCATGAAGCTTTACAGATTATGGAAAACATGAACTTTTTCGCTGTCGACCTGGGCGCCACGAGTGGACGCACCATCCTGGGTACGGTCTCCGGCGGAAAGATAGAACTGACGGAACTGACACGTTTCCCGAACCACATCATCGAGACGGGCGGACACTTCTACTGGGACATCTACGCCCTCTACCTCGAAATCATCAACGGACTCAAGAAGGTGGCACAGGAGAACATTCCCATCCGCTCCATCGGCATAGACACATGGGGCGTCGACTTCGTGATGTTCGGCCGCGACGGAGGCATCCTGCGCAGTCCCTACTGTTACCGTGACCCGCACACGGAGGGCGCCCCCGAGGAATTCTTTACCCACATCCCCCGTGAACGCGTGTACGACATCACGGGCATCCAAATCATGAACTTCAACTCGCTCTTCCAGCTCTCCACGCTGCGCCGTAACGGATGTTCCGCGCTGGAGGCTGCCGACAAGATTCTCTTCATGCCCGACGCGCTGTCCTACATGCTGACGGGCGAGCGGGTGACGGAATACACCATCGCATCGACCTCGCAGATGCTCAATCCGCGCACGAAGCGCTTCGAGAAGGAGCTGCTCGACGCGGTAGGCGTGAGCGAGGAACAGTTCGGCCGCTTCGTCTTCCCCGGCGAGCAGGTCGGCGTGCTCACCCCCGAGGTGCAGCAGCTCACGGGTCTGGGTGCCGTGCCCGTCATTGCCGTTGCAGGGCATGACACGGCTTCGGCGGTGGCGGCAGTGCCCGCGCGCAACGAGCGGTTCGCCTACCTCAGCTCCGGCACGTGGTCGCTCATGGGCGTCGAGGTGAAGGATGCCATCATCACGGCGGAGAGCTACGAACGCAACTTCACCAACGAGGGCGGAGTGGAAGGCACGACGCGCTTCCTGAAGAACATCTGCGGCATGTGGCTCCTGGAGCGTTGCCGCAAGGAGTGGGAGCGGGACGGCAACTATTCCTACTCCGAGTTGATAGACGCCGCTCTGGCGGTGCCTGCCTTCCGCAGTGTCATCAACCCCGACGCCGCCTGCTTTGCCAACCCCGTGTCGATGGTCGACGCCATCCGCGGTTATTGCAGCCGGACGGGACAGCCTGTGCCCGAGACCTACGGTGAGTTGACCCGCTGTATCTTTGACAGCCTTGCCTTGCGCTACCGTCAGGTGTTCGGTTACATGCAGTCCATGGCGCCGTTCCCCATCGAGCGTCTGCACGTCATCGGCGGCGGCTCGCGCAACAACCTGCTGAACCAGTTCACCTGCAACGCCGTGGGTGTACCCGTGACGGCAGGACCGTCGGAAGGGACTGCGCTCGGCAACATCATGCTCCAGGCGAAGGCCTTCGGTCTGGTGGGCACGATGCAGGAGATGCGCGACATGATAGCCTCCTCCATCGAGCTGGCCGAGTTCGAGCCGAAGGATGCTGCCGAGTGGGATGCCGCCTACGAGAAGTACGTCCGGCTGACGGCTGACGAGGCGTGACCCGCGGACGGAACATGCCGGGAGTGAGTCGGTCGGTCCGACAGGCGGAAGCTCCGCCAGTCCCGTCGGCTGAAAAGAAAACAGAACGAAAGACAAACCAACAAACTAATAAACTGAAAAACTTATAAACTGAAACGACAATGAAAGAAGAATTAGTGAACAAAGCGTACGAGGTAGCCAAGGAACGCTACGCCGCTGTCGGCGTCGACACCGACAAAGTGCTGGACCAGATGCAGAACTTCCATCTCTCGCTCCACTGCTGGCAGGCGGACGACGTGATGGGCTTCGAGAACAACGGCGGCTCGCTGACGGGCGGCATCCAGACCACCGGCAACTATCCCGGCCGTGCGCGCAACATCGATGAGCTGCGTCAGGACATCCTGAAGGCGGCTTCCTACATCCCCGGTACGCACCGCTTGAACCTGCACGAAATCTACGGTGACTTCAAGGGCGAAGTCGTTGACCGCGACCAGGTCGAGCCGAAGCACTTCCAAAGCTGGATTGACTGGGGCAAGGAGCACAACATGAAGCTCGACTTCAACTCCACCTCGTTCTCCCACCCGAAGAGTGGCAGCCTCTCGCTCGCCAATCCCGACGAGGGCATCCGTCAGTTCTGGATTGAGCACACGAAGCGTTGCCGTGCGGTAGCCGAGGCCATGGGCGAGGCTCAGGGCGACCCTTGTATCATGAACCTGTGGGTGCATGACGGCAGCAAGGACATCACGGTGAACCGCATGAAGTACCGTGAGTTGCTGAAGGACTCGCTCGACCAGATTTTTGCCACGGAGTATAGTCACATGAAGGACTGCATCGAGTCGAAGGTGTTCGGCATCGGTCTGGAAAGCTTCACCGTCGGTTCGAACGACTTCTACATCGGCTACGGCGTGCAGCACCAGAAACTCATCACACTTGACACCGGTCACTTCCACCCGACGGAAAGCATCGGCGACAAGGTGTCCTCACTCCTGCTCTACGTGCCCGAGCTGATGCTCCACGTCAGCCGTCCCATCCGCTGGGACAGCGACCACGTGACCATCATGGACGACATGACCCAGGAACTGTTCAGCGAAATCGTACGCGCCGGCGCCCTCGACCGTGTGCACTACGGACTGGACTACTTCGATGCCTCCATCAACCGCATCGGTGCCTACGTCATCGGAAGCCGTGCCGCTCAGAAGTGCATGACCCGCGCGTTGCTCGAACCGCTCGCCAAGCTGCGTGAGTACGAGGCAAACGGTCAGTTCTTCCAGCGCCTGGCATTGCTCGAAGAGGCCAAGTCGTTGCCTTGGAACGCCGTTTGGGACATGTTCTGCTTGAAGAACAACGTCCCCGTAGGCGAGACTTTCATCCCGGAGATCGAGAAGTACGAAGCCGAAGTGACTTCGAAACGATAAGCCTTCCAGTGAGAGGAGTGCCCGCGGGCATTCCTCTTCATTCCAGATACAGACATTATGGATATCGTAATCGGACTATTGATAATCGCCATCGGCGCGTTCTGTCAGTCGAGCTGCTACGTGCCCATCAACAAAATCAAGCAGTGGAGCTGGGAGTCCTACTGGATTGTGCAGGGCGTGTTCGCCTGGCTGGTGTTCCCCTTCCTGGGTGCGCTGCTTGCCGTGCCTGAGGGTCAGAGCCTCGGCGCCCTCTTTGCCGGTGCACGCGGACTGGACATCGCTATGACGATGCTCTTCGGCGTGCTGTGGGGAGTCGGCGGACTGACGTTCGGCCTCTCCATGCGTTACCTCGGCGTGGCACTCGGCCAGAGCATCTCGCTGGGTACGTGTGCCGGACTGGGCACTATCCTGGCTCCCGTGATGCTCAACGTGTTCTATCCCGAAGCACATCACCTGGAGAAACTCACCGCCTCGGTCATCATCGGTGTCATCGTGACGCTGCTTGGCATTGCCATCATCGGCGTGGCAGGCAACATGAAGGCACAGAGCCTGAGCGAGGAGGAGAAGAAGGCTGCCGTGAAGGACTTCAACTTCCCCAAGGGCATTGCCATCGCCCTGCTGGCAGGCTTCATGAGCGGCTGCTTCAACGTCGGACTGGAGTTCGGCTCGTCGATTCACTTCGAGGAGTCGGCAGACATGTTCAAGACGTTGCCGGCGACGTTCCTCGTGACGTTGGGCGGCTTTGTGACCAATGCCCTCTACTGCTTCTATCAGAACCAGAAAAACCGGACGTGGGCAGACTATCGCAACGGCGCCGTGTGGGGCAACAACCTGCTCTTCTGCATGCTTGCCGGTGCACTGTGGTACAGCCAGTTCTTCGGCCTGGCACTGGGTAAGGGCTTCCTCACCGAGTCTCCCGTACTCACCACGTTTGCCTTCTGCATCCTGATGGCACTCAACGTGACCTTCTCCAACGTGTGGGGCATCCTCCTCAAGGAGTGGAAAGGCTGCACCCCGAAGACCATTGCCGTGCTCCTCGTCGGGCTGGTGGTGCTCATCGTGTCGTCGTTCCTGCCCCAGTTGATGGAGTGAGAGCGGACACACATATATAATAAGGTATACAACCCTCCGGGAGAGGTACGCTCCCCGTCCCGGAACACTAACATCAAAGACAACTATGAAATCGATTCTAGAAGGACGCCCTGCCCTGGCAAAAGAAGTGAACAAGGTGGCTGAAGTGGCCGGATACCTGTGGCAGAAAGGTTGGGCGGAGCGCAACGGTGGAAACATCACCATCAACATTACCGAGTTTGTGGACGACGAGATTCGTCAGATGGCACCTATCAGCGAGGTGAAGCCCATCGGGGCTACCCTCCCGAACCTGAAAGGCTGCTATTTCTACTGTAAAGGCACGAACATGCGTATGCGCGACCTTGCCCGCTGGCCGATGGAGAACGGCTCTGTCATCCGTATCCTCGACGACTGTGCCAGCTATGTCATCATCGCCGACAATCCCGTGCGCCCCACGTCGGAACTTCCTTCCCACCTGAGCGTGCACAACTGGCTCATCGGTTCCGGCTCCAACTATAAGGCGACTGTGCACACGCACCCCATCGAACTCATCGCCATGAGCCATACCAGAAAGTTCCTGGAGAAGGACGTACTGACCAACCTGCTGTGGAGCATGATTCCCGAGACGAAGGCTTTCTGTCCGAAGGGTTTGGGCATCATCCCCTACAAGCTCCCCAGCTCAGTGGAACTGGCGGATGCCACGCTGAAGGAGCTGGCAGACTATGACGTGGTGATGTGGGAGAAACACGGTGTGTTCGCCATCGGCGAAGATGCCATGACCGCATTCGACCAGATTGACGTGCTCACCAAGTCCGCTCAAATCTACATTAATGCCAAGTGCATGGGCTTCGAGCCTGACGGCATGACGCAGGAGCAGATGAAGGAGATGACCGTGGCTTTCAACTTGCCTAAATAGGTCGCGAGGCTCCGGCTTCCCGATCCGACTGACGCGGGTGACGCTTCCCTACCATCGGGAGGTGCCACCCGCGTTGATTTTGACAGATAAAGTTTGTATATTAGCGACCAAAAGACACTGTAAGATGAAACAACGACTGTGGATGCTGTGCGCCCTGCTGCTGATGGTGCAGGGGCTGCTGAAGGCGGACCGTCCCGAGGGCCTGCCGAATTCTGTATACGTGACGGGAGGCAACTTCCACGTGCAGGGTATCGCCATTGACCGGACGCGCCGGTGCATGTATTTCTCTTTCACCACCTCCCTGGTGAAGACCGACCTGAAAGGAAACGTAATCGGCAGTGTGGAACACCTGACCGGACATTTGGGCGACCTTGCCATTCACCCCGTGACGGGTGATGTCTATGCCTCGCTGGAGTGCAAGGACGACGCCATAGGTGCCTCCATCTCCCGCAAGCTGGGCACATCGGCGGTCGAAGCGGACGGCTCCAGGTTCTATGTCGCCATTTTCCGTGCCGACTGTCTGACCCGTAAAGGGATGGATGCGTCGGCCGACAGTGTGATGACAACCGTTTACTTGGACGAGCCTACGTGCGATTATCAGGACAACGTCACGGAACGCGGACGCACCGTCCCTCACCGTCACGGATGTTCGGGCATCGATGGCATCACCTTCGCTCCCGCCATCGGTACGTCCTCCGAGGACATACCTTATCTGTATGTCGGCTATGGCATCTACAGTGACACCACCCGCACGGACAATGACCATCAGGTGCTGTTGTGTTACGACATCCGTTCGTGGGATCGTTATGAGAAGCCGATGCAGTGGGATGCCCTCCATACGTCAGGTCCCGCCAAGCCGTTGCACAAGTATTTCGTCCATACGGGAAACACCCGATACGGAGTACAGAATCTGGTCTACCATCCCACCAGCCGTCAGTTTCTGATGGCTGCCTACTGCGGTGCGAAGTCTTCCTATCCCAACTATTCCCTTTTCGCGGTTGATGCTTCCGTTCCCTCCGTCTGGCAGTCGTTGCCCGGAAGCGAGAAGCGTGTCGAGATGCTTTGTCTGGTTCCGCAAGGCAACCTCCATCGTCCCACGGGCGTCCACGGCTGGCATTTCCCCTGGGGAAGTACCGGCATGTGCCACGTTGAGGGCAACTACTTCTACCTCTCCGAGAACCGGAAGGACAAGCGGGGCAATCAGACCTGCACCGCCCGTCTCTACCGTTGGACCGGTGATGCAGCCTGTCCGTTTGTTCCGGCTGACGAAAGCCGGTGAGAGGTCAGTCCATCCGCAAGGTAACCATCAGGAAAAAGTGGTCGCTGGGGTATTTGTCCGCCACAAACAACAGAAGCCCGCCGGGGGAACCGGCGGGCTTCACATCATTAACTAAACAGTATGGAGAGATTCTACGGAAAGAGGTAGTTCACTTCGGGGGTGAGGGCGGACACGGTGTAGAAGATGCCTGACAGGAGCAGGCTCACCAGTCCGATGGCTAACATCACTTTCAGGCTGCGGGGAGAAAGCCCTTTCCATTTGAAGGCGAGTGTGCAGACTCCACTTATCAGGCAGATGAGCAACAGCCCGATGCCGACAATCAGCGCGATACAGAATGCCAGTCCCCAACCCATGTCGCCGGGAACCTGTATGTGCGTCCAGAAATCACCGGGGAGAGAGGCGAGGGCGGCTGTCCCGCCGAAGAGTACGGCAAACAGAGCCACGATGAGCACCAGGCAGACCACGGCGGCTACCAGTAACATCGGACTGCAGATGATGGCTATGATGACCAGCAGCACCTTGAGCAGGAAGCCTGCCACTGCCACGAAGGCGTCGGCAAAACGTTGGAGTGCCGTACGCGGACGGTCGGAGTGGAGATAGCTCTCTGCCTTGTCCATGCCCTCGGTCACCATCTTTCCGATGTTCTCCATCGTAATCGGACGGCCCTGCATGCTCAGTCGGTCAGCAGCTGTCTCCGCCTTCGGGATGACCAGCCAGCATACCAGGTAGACGGGGATGACTGTCCCGTATCCTGCCACCAGGATGATGAGCAGCAGCAGACGCAGCAACGTCGGGTCCCAGTTCATATAGACCGCCAGTCCGCCCAGCACGCCTCCCAGCATCCGGTTGTCCGGGTCGCGGAAGAGACGTTTGCGTCCCGTGAACTCCGTATGGTTGTGGGGCGGCATCTCGTCGTGCTGTTCTTCCTCTTTTTCTTTATCCGTCTCAGCTTCCTTGTTTTCAGCGGACGGCTCCTCCGATGCGGACGCCTCCTCTTCCCGGGGTTCTGCATCCGTCGTTCCGGCTATCTCTTCAGGCTGTCCCAGCCGGGCGATGGTCTCTTGGACGATTGTACGCGAGACTACCTCCTGACGGTCGGAAATGCGCTCCAGCAAGAGTTCCGCGAGGCGGTTCTCCAGGTCATCCATGATTTCGTTGCCACCCTCCTGACGTTCGAAGGCATGACGCAAATTGTATAAATAGTCATACAGGAGTTGGTACGCATCCTCGTCAACGTGAAACATGCGTCCGCTCAGGTTGATGTCCAGTGTCTTTTTCATTCTTCAGTGAGTTTTTCAGTTGTTAAATCCGGTTGGTACCCTTGCAGGTGGCTCACGGTGTCGTTGAGTTCCTGCCAGGCTTTTTGCAGTTCGTTGAGGAAAGTCTCTCCCTTTTCGGTGAGCCGGTAATACTTCCGTGGCGGTCCCTGGGTCGACTCCACCCATTCGTAGCTCAGCAGTTCGTCGTTTTTCAGACGGGTGAGGAGCGGGTAGAGCGTCCCTTCCACGACAATCAGGTGTGCTTCCTTCAGCTTGGTGATGATGTCTGAAGCGTAAGCCGCCTCCCGGTGGAGCAGGAGCATGATGCAGTATTCGAGCATCCCCTTGCGCATTTGCGATTTGACGTTTTCTACGTTCATGGCTGTTTGTTTATCGTTCGTGCTGCAAAAGTATGCAATGTCTAAGTACTTTGTATTGCATAGTACTTTATTTTATTATTTATTAATACTTTCCTTCTCCTTCTTTCCTTTGTGTTGTGCGTAAGAGGCATACGAACAAAGGGTCTTGCGCATCTCTTGATGAGTCATGCAAGACCGTGAGTATACATCTGGCAACCCAGTTTCACAGATTCGTCAATATAAGACAATAGGGAATTTTATTTCAGCAGTTTTCTCTTTCCATTATCACCGTTTTCCAATACGCTCATCTGATGAATGGCTATCTGATTGAGTTTTAAGAGACTTTCGTGCCACCATAGCGCCCGGCCTTTGAATAGATGCCGATTGCATTGGTTCGTTCTATCCATGTTTTCACTGAAAGTACGAAGTTATTGCTTCCTGCTGCATTTTTAATTGTACCGAATTCGGTACAATTAAAATTGGGGTTATATAGCATTTCCCATTCGCCAAGATATTCAATCGTACTTTTGAGACTGAGCCAACGGAATATTATATGTTCTTGTAGTTGGCTTCGCGCCATATCCGTAAGGCTGATGTAATCTTCTTCGTTATACTTGACAACACTGATGTCTGTATTTTGAACAGTAATCTTTGCCATTGGGTTTATGCTTTGTTTTTATCCGTAAAGGTAATTATACTTCATGAGATTATTTTCTTTCTAGTGATTATTTTACAAAGATGTAAGGCTACAATCCGATAATGGATGTTGCTTTTTTCATCCTCCTTCTCCTGACATTTGGATGCAAATTTGCGTTAAATGCTTGACGAATTTGGTAAATTTACCCTTTCTGTCTAACTCGTGTTTTTATAAAATGGAGCGAACCAGCGAAATTTGTGAAATCCGGTTAACCATCACCTTCTGCAGGCCTCATTCATTTTTGGTTGATTAGTGTTATGAATGGTATTTTAACTGTGAAACACTATTGTTTGCCGCGTCAAACACTTGTGTTTGGTATGCGAAACAATATTGTTTGGGTCGTCAAACAATATTGTTTCATCGGTCGAACACAAGTGTTTTATACTTTGAACACATAACTTAGCGGAATGAAACGTTTGTTTGTCTTCTTTCACCTCTAGTTTGCCGACGGAGTGAGCATGTTGACAAGTGTGATTTGGTGAACTTTTCTGTCTGTTTGGTTCTCACGATGATTCTCTCTTCAGGGTATATAGGCGTTCTATGTACGATTGGCGTTTGGAAATGTGTCATTCTGTATTTTGCAAATCGCCCGAGAATGCCTTTTTTGCTCACCGACTTGTATTTTGGTGCGAGGAAGCCCCTTCTCAAGCGATTCGTTTGACACTTTGACAAATTGATATTTGGCACCCCAGTATCGAAGATATGGATAGGCTGATTCTTTTAACCCGAATCGCATCAGGCTTTGAGCAACCTAATGACAATTTGGGCTTAAATTAAAAATAAAGAGGAATAATGCTTGCAAATAAAAGCTTTATGTCTAATTTTGTGGAGAAATGATTTAAAATGCAATCATTATGGATGATATTTATTCACTGTCTGATATTCAAATTCAGGAGAAAATAGGGCAAAAGCTTAAGGCCGTCAGGCTCAAGCAGAATATAACCCAAGATAGCTTGGCTGAATCATCGTCAATATCACGTTCGTCGGTACAGAAAATAGAAAGTGGGGAAATCAGGTCTTTTGATGTGTTTCTTCGCATATTGAGAACACTCGGTATGCTTGATGAACTTGCCCATCTATGTGAAGAAGAACAGATGAGTCCGAACGAATATTTTGAGATGGTAAATTCTGTGAAGAGAAATAGAAGAAAGAGAGCCGTGGGAACAATAAAGAAAGATAAGGAGGAATCAGAATGGTAGATGTAGCAAGAGTTAAGATGTTTGGCATGAATGTCGGAACATTTAAATGGGATGATGCTTATGATGTGGCACGTTTTGAATACGACAGGCATTTTGTTGGAAAGGGGATTGAACCATCCCCTTTGATGATGCCAGTGATGGTAGGACGTATATATTCATTTGGGAATCTCAATAGAAACGTATTTTATGGTCTACCTGGGATGTTGGCTGATTCTCTTCCAGACTCGTATGGTCGCGCTTTGTTCGATAAATGGCTCGCTATGATTGGCAGAACAGTTGGTAATCCGATTGAAACATTATGCTTTTTGGGGCAGCGCTGTATGGGGGCCATGGAGTTTGAACCTGCAACGGGACCAGTTGCAGCTGATAGGAAAATTGAAATAGACTCTTTGGTAGAAGTTGCAAAAGAAGCTCTTTCGAAGAAAGAAGAATTTGGAACAAATCTGGATGCTGACAGAAAAGCTGCTATTGCGGAAATTTTACGACTGGGAACATCTGCCGGAGGACAAAGGGCGAAAGCTGTAATTGCATATAACAAAGAAACTGGAGAAGTAAGGTCGGGGCAAGTACAGGCACCTGCAGGCTTTGATTACTACCTTATTAAGCTGGATGGTGTGTCAGATGAAGCCGGTTTTAAAGAAACAGAGAATTTTGGACGGCTTGAGTTCTCATTCTCTCTGCTTGCTAAGGAATGTGGTATAGAAATGACTGAGTGCTCCTTGATTGAAGAAAATGGCAGAGCTCACTTTTTGACTAAACGATTCGATAGGGCTAATGGTGATAAAATCCATATGCAAACATTATGCGGAATTGCTCATTATGATTTCCATCTTCGCAGGGCATATTCTTATGAACAAGCATTTAATGTAATGCGTCGCCTTCGTCTTCCATATTCGCAAGCTGAGGAAATGTTTCTTCGAATGGTGTTCAATGTCGTGATAAGGAACCAGGATGATCATACGAAGAATATATCATTTCTTATGGATAAGTTCGGCAAGTGGAGATTGTCGCCAGCTTATGATTTAGGCTTTGCGTACAATCCTAAAGGTGCATGGACAGATACTCACCAAATGTCAATAAACGGAAGATTTGATGATATTACAAGAAAAGATCTTCTAGCTTGTGCCGCATCAAATAATATCAAGAATGCGAATGAAATTATTGATAAAGTTTGTGAGGTGACTTCTAAATGGCCTGAAATAGCAAAGAACTGCGGCGTTCCTCAAGAAATGATTGATGCAAGGTTTCCGTATATGCTGTTGGATATTTAACTCAAAGTCTACCGCCCTGTTGGAGTTAAAATAGCGACTAGCCTTTCCCAAGCTTAAGTTGTAGTGAACAAAGGGAACGAGGAAGAAAGGTGAAATTTTTTGCGATGCCTTCCAAAAGACTTCCGAAGCTCTTTGCCGTTAGCGGACAATCACTTAAATTTGGCGGATTGAAAAGCTGTTTTCCATACAGAACGGTCACTGACCGGAACTCTATAAGAAGTTATCGACCGAGAGCACCAAGTATTGGCATTTGGGTCCCGTTGACTTGTACGAAGAACTGAAGACGGAACTGTGAAAATGAAATGACTGAAGTCTCTGTTGTAAAGACTCTCGTTTATCTCTGTTCAGGTGGATTCCGGATGTTCTTTTGAGTAGTCGACCTTTTCGGATAGAGTCATTTATGGTGATTTTTTGGGGGCTAAGCACCCAGTCAGCACCCAGTCAGCACCCAGTTAGCACCCAGTATTGAAAACATAGACAAGTTGATTGGATTCTGTGTAGAGGCGCGTTCTTTTGCAGAGATATTGTCGTTTATGGATGCTACGGACAGAACCAAATTCAGGAGGAAATACATTTATCCTCTTTTGAATGCTGGTATCTTGAGACAAACCATCCCTGATAAGCCTAATAGTAGAAATCAAAAGTATCAATTGACGGATAAGGGGCTGCTGATACTGGAGTCTTTCAGCTGTAAATCTCCTTGAAATGAGAATTTTTTGTACATATTAAATTAAGTGATTTTAACGGAAAGAAGTCTGAAAATAAAGACTTTCGTGAATAAATCTTGTAGAATCCTACACCGGATGCAAATGTGATACCTCTATATAAGAGGTGACATCCTATAAATGTATTAATATTCAGAACATTACAAATTGGGTTAAGATTCGTTTGCAAATGGGAGGGGCGGAATTGAAGATTCGTTACATACTTTTTATGAAGGCATTGTTATATCTAATAGGCTCTTTTTACGTATCTTTGCGCCGTCATAGTACTTTGTATACATCGCTGTGAATACTAATTCTTATATAGAGGTGTTACAAAACAGGCTGTGTCCTTGCTTGATGAATCGATGACCCGCGAAGCACCTGCTCCGGTGGGGAGGAGAAGAATTGCAAGGAAATGAAAGGTCCGGTGGACCGGTTTGCAGACCTCTGTTTGTCAACTTGTCCACAGGGTAACTATCGGCGAATATTATAAGAAATAGGACTAATCCGGAAAAGGAGGACGGGAACAGATGGAAAATTCAGAGAGGAAGGTGTGGTATGCCTTGCAGACCTTCCATTGCCGGGAACAGCAGGTGGAGGACTATCTGAAGGAGCAGGGGCTGAAATCGTTCATCCCGATGCTCTACACCGAACGGGTGTTGCCTGACGGGAAGAAAAAGAGGGAACTGACCCCCGCGGTGCACAACCTGCTTTTCTTGCAGAAGGAGTGGGACGATGATGACAGCTTCCTTGCCCGGCTGATTGCCGGCTGTCCCTATCCGCTCCGCATCCTTCGTTACTCCGATTCTACAAAGTATTATGCAATACCGGACTCACAGATGATCGAGCTGCGTGCCATCTGCGACCCGGACTATGAAGGGACCCTGTACACCGACCGGGAGTTTGCCGAGGCGCGGCCCGGGCAACGGGTGCGTGTCATTCATGGCACGTTCAAGGGACTGACCGGGAAACTGGTCCGGTATAAAAACCGCTCCTACGTGGTCATCACCCTGGCTACGTTGGGCATTTTCGTCCACATCCCGAAGTGGTATTGTGAGGCGGAACAGGCACGTTGAACACTTTCGTCAACTGAAGAAACATGGAACCGGAAAATTTTGTGCCGATGGTTCATCGCGACGGCTACTATGAGGTCCTGTTGCGGGGAGGCGTCCGTGTGCCGGAAGAGCATTATGCCGGCCTCTGCGTCACCGAGGAGTATGTGCTCTGCTGTTACCGTACGCGGTGCTATGAGCTGAACCTTCCCACGACCTTTTTCACTCCTGCACGGGATACTGACGGACGTCCGTACCGGATGGGGGCTACTGACAATTGACGATTGACAATGGACAATTGACGATTTTACTGTTAACTGAAACACGTACATTCTGATTATGCTGATTGCTGTAGATTTCGACGGAACGATTGTCGAACACCGTTATCCTGAGATAGGCAGGGAGATTCCCTTTGCCATTGATACACTGAAGCGTCTGCGCGACGAACATCACCGCATCGTGTTATGGACAGTCCGTGAGGGACGTCTGCTCGATGAGGCGGTTGCCTTCTGCCGGGAACGCGGACTGGAGTTCTATGCCATCAACCGCGACTATCCCGAGGAGGAGAAGGGGCAGAACAACCACTATTCGCGCAAGTTGAAGGCGGACGTCTTCATCGACGACCGCAACCTGGGCGGACTCCCCGACTGGGGCACCATCTATGACATGATACACAACAAACTGACTTACGAAACTTTGCTGGAACGTGAAGACCGTCCGCAACCCGGAAAGAAGAAAGGGTTGCTGGGCAAGCTCTTCGGCTGAAAAACTGTAGAAACAAAACAAACGAACACGATATGAACATGCGAAACATGCTGAGTCTGTTGCTCCTGACGACTCTGTTGGCAAGCTGCACTTCGTACAAGAACGTGCCCTACTTGCAGGACCCTGAGAGTGTGAACCAAGCCGTGCAGAACGAACCGCTCTATGATGCCCGCATCATGCCCAAGGACTTGATATCCATCACGGTCAACACGACCGACCCTCAGGCTTCCGCCCCCTTTAACCTGACGACGCAGACCCCTCTCAACGCCTCGCTGGCAAATGTCAACACGACGAGTGCCCCGACCCTCCAGCAATACCTGGTGGACAATGAGGGCGAAATCGACTTCCCTGTGTTGGGACGTCTCAAGGTCGGCGGACTGACGAAACGGGAGACCGAGACGATGATACGCGAACGGCTGGTGCCTTACCTCAAGGAGGTCCCCATCGTGACCGTCCGCATGACAAACTACAAAATCTCGGTCATCGGGGAGGTGAACCGTCCCGGAACATTCACCGTGAGCAACGAGAAGGTCAATGTGCTGGAAGCACTTGCCATGGCAGGCGACATGACGGTCTACGGCTTGCGGGACAACGTGAAGCTCATCCGCGAGGATGCGGCAGGCAAGCGCGAAATCGTCACACTCAACCTCAACAAGGCGGATGTTGTCCTTTCGCCCTACTACTACCTGAAGCAGAACGACATCATCTACGTGACCCCGAACAAGACCAAGGCGAAGAACTCCGACATCGGCAACACGACGACCACCGTCATCTCCGCCACATCCATCCTGGTGTCCATCGCCAGCCTGATTGTAAACATATTGAGGTAAAAGAACGGGCGACCCGTCTCCCGAACAAATCCTAAACAAGAAAACAGATAATGGAACAGATTCCCCAGCAAGAACATAAAGAAGAGAACATCAACCTCTATGAAATCCTTTTCAAGTACCTCGTCTACTGGCACTGGTTTGTTGCCGGTGTGGTGGTGATGCTCATCGGTGCGTGGCTCTGGCTGCGCTATCAGGCACCCGTCTACAACGTGCAGGCGTCCGTGCTCATCCAGGAGCAGGACAAGCGCAGCAACAATGCTGCAGCCGGTCCGTTGGCAGCCATGCAGGACCTGGGTGTGTTCTCCATGACAAACAACTTCGACAACGAGGTGGAGATTCTCCGTTCGCGTACCCTCCTCAAGAAGGTGGTGACCACGCTCAACCTCTACACCTCCATCACGCGTCCGCGTACCTTCGGCCATGCCGTCCCCCTGTACAAGAAGTCGCCCGTCGAGGTCTACATGACCCCTGCGGAAGCCGACAAGCTCTATGCACCCATGGAGCTGGAGATGCACCTGACGACAGACAAGCACCTCTCCGTCGAGGCGGTCTATACGGTGGATGCCGATGCGGACGAGGAAACGATGAAAAAGGACTTTGACAAGTTCCCTGCCGTGATGCACACCCCGGCAGGCATCGTGACGTTCATGCTCAATGATTCCATCCCCGTGGAGGACAACATGGAGCTGGATGCCGTCATCAACACGCCGGTAGCCGTGGCAAAGTCGTACGGGGAACACCTCACCGTGGAGCCCTCGTCGAAGACCACAACCATCGCCCGGCTTGCCGTGCAGAACACCGACCGCCTGCGTGCCATGGACTTCATCACCTGCCTGGTGGCACTCTACAACCAGGATGCCAACGATGAGAAGAACGAGGTGGCGGAGAAGACGGCAGAGTTCATCGAGGAGCGTCTGGGCATCATCAACGAGGAACTGGGTACGACCGAAAGCCGGCTTGCCGCCTTCAAGCAACGCTCCGGGTTGACCGACCTGGTGAGCGATGCACAACTCGCCCTGCAGGAGAACTCGAAGTACGAGCAGCAGCGCGTGCAGAACGAGACACAGATCAGCCTCGTGCGTTTCCTGCGCGACTACATCAACAATCCTGCTAACCAGTACCAGGTCATCCCGAGCAACGTCGGTCTGGAGGACCGTGTGTTGAGCACCGCCATCGACCAGTATAACGCGCAGCTTGCCGAGCGCAAGCGCCTCCTGCTCACCTCGTCGGAAGAGAACCCCGCAGTGGTGCAGCTCGACGCCAACCTGGCAGCCATGCACCTCAGTGTGCAGACCACCGTGGAGAGTGTGCTCCGCGGACTGCAGATTACCAAGAAGGACCTCGACCGCCAGGCAAGCAAGTTTGAGGGACGCATCAGCCGTGCCCCCGAGCAGGAGAAGGAGTTCATGAGCATCTCGCGTCAGCAGGAAATCAAGGCGACTCTCTACACCATGCTCCTCCAGAAGCGCGAGGAGAACGCCATCACGCTGGCAGCCACTGCGAACAACGGACGCATCATTGAGGAGCCGCTGGCGGACAAGTATCCGGTGTCGCCGAAGAAGAAGCTGTTCTACCTGGCAGCCTTCGTGCTGGGTCTGGGCATACCCTTCGGCTGCATCTACCTGGCGGACCTGCTGAAGTACAAGATAGAGAACCGCTCGGATGTGGAGAAGCTCACCGATGTACCCGTTGTCGGCGAAATCCCCCTGGGCAAGAAGCCCGAGGCGGGTGCCATCGTCGTGCACGAGAACCGCAACGAGGTGATGGAGGAGACCTTCCGTGCCCTGCGTACGAACCTGCTGTTCATGCTGAAGCCTGAGGAGCGAGTCATCATGTTCTCGTCGACGATGCCCGGTGAAGGAAAATCGTTCGTGGCAGGCAACCTTGCCGTGAGTCTCGCCTACATGGGCAAGAAGACGCTCATCATGGGCATGGACATCCGCAAGCCGGGACTGAACAAGGTGTTTAACCTCTCGCGTCGCATTCACGGCATCACGAGTTACCTGAGCGATCCCGAGCATACGGACCTCTTCGACATCATCCAGCAGTCGGACCTCAGTCCGAACCTTGACATCCTTCCCGGTGGTCCCATTCCTCCCAATCCTACTGAGCTGGTAGCCCGCCGTACGCTCGACGAGGCAATTTCCCGTCTGAAGGAGAAGTACGACTACATCATCCTCGACACTGCTCCCATCGGCATGGTGACCGACAGCTCGATCATCTCCCGTGTGGCAGACATGCTGGTCTATGTCTGTCGTGCAGACTATACGCCGAAGGGTGGTTTCAGCTTCATCAACACGTTGCGCGACGAGCATAAGATTCCTCACCTCGCGACGGTCATCAACAGCATTGACATGTCCAAGCGCAAGAACAGTTACGGCTATGGCTATGGCCAGAAGTATGGCTACGGCTATGGCAAGGCCGGGTATGGTTATGGCTATGGGTATGGGGATGAGAAGAAGTGAGTGAGGGACGTAACAGGTGTATGTGATGGTGAACGTTGCGGAGAATAACAAGCGGATTGCTAAGAATACGCTGCTGCTGTATGTGCGGACGCTATTCATTATGGCGATAACGCTCTATACGAGTCGCGTCATCCTGAATGCACTAGGCGTGGGGGATTATGGTATTTACAATGTCGTGGGCGGTGTTGTGGCCATGTTCTCCCTACTTTCAGGCTCTTTATCCAATGCGATAAGTCGCTTCATTACATTTGAGCTTGGACGTGGTGACATCAAGCGGCTTGGTCTGATTTTCTCGACAAGTGTCAACATACAGTTGGGGTTGTCGCTGTTGATAATGATTCTTGGTGCAGTAGTCGGTGGTTGGTTTCTGAATACGCAGATGAACATACCAGAGGGGCGGATGACGGCAGCCAACTGGGTGCTTTATTGCTCGCTGTTGATGTTCTGCATCAATCTTGTAAGTATTCCGTACAACGCCTGCATCATTGCTCACGAACGTATGGCAGCTTTTGCATACGTTAGCATACTTGAGGCTTCATTGAAACTGCTAATATGTTATCTGATAGTGGTCTCACCTTTTGATAAGCTGATTTCCTATGCCATACTCCTTGTTATTGTCGCTTTGATCATACGTATCGTTTACGGTGTTTACTGCAACCGGCATTTTGAAGAATGCCATTATCGATTCGTTTACGATCGTTCCTTATTGAAACAGATGGGCAGTTTTGCAGGATGGCAATTCCTGTCTAATGGTTGTTGGCTGTTCAATACACAGGGAGTGAATATTCTTATAAACATGTTCTTTGGCGTGACGCTGAATGCGGCCCGAGGAGTTGCCACACAGGTTGACGGAGCAATACAGCAGTTCGTCAACAATTTCATGACTGCTGTAAACCCGCAGATAACAAAAGATTATGCTGCGGGGAGGATCAAAGAGATGTTTACCCTCGTTTGCCGTGGTGCTAAATTCTCCTATTTCTTGCTAATGCTATTCGCCATTCCTGTCATGCTCGAAACTGAATATGTTTTGACACTATGGCTGAAAACTGTTCCTGACCATACCGTGGTGTTTCTTCGACTCACCATTATAGGCTCGATGCTGAATATGCTCGGTGGAACAGGTCTTACAGCCTGTATGGCAACAGGTAATATCAAACGCTATTCAATTTGGATTTCCAGTGTAGGCGTATTAGTCTTTCCACTTACTTGGGTTGCTTTTGAGTGTGGTCTACCTGCTGAGAGTACATATATTGTCTTCATTATGGTTTATATAGGAGTAAACATTGTCAGGCTGTATATAATGAAAGGATTGTTGCATTTTCCTCCAGCTCTGTTTGTCAGAAAGGTGGTTATTCCAATGTTTATTGTCACTCCGATCGCTGTCATTTTGCCGTTCGTCGTGGTAAATTCGTTCTCTCCGTCGTTTTGGCGTTTATGCTTGACTGTTGTTGTCTCTTTGATTTCTTCATTAATAACCATTTTTCTTATCGGCCTTACAGACAGTGAGCGTAAAGCCGTGACAAAGAAAGTACTTGATCTTCATCATAAATTTGCGCATTAACCAGTTTGTATCTTATTCGCATTCCTTTGCGATACTTCTATAAATGGCTGATTTAAGATAGAATGAAAGTATATGATGTTGGGTGTGTAAAGGATTTTGTTCTACAGCCTGATAAGATGTCTTGTATAATGTGAAATGGTGTGTGGCAAGTAAGTTGGTAAGATTTTGAAACCAAATCATATAAATTTACAATTCAACTACTGCGAATATGGGCATAAAGAAATATGTAAAAAGAGTTGGACGGTATCTGTTGAAAGGTATACCCGAAAATCATATAACAACAAATATCGTGACCATTGCTCCCAATGAACTTTTAAAAGGAAGAAAAATTATATTAACAGGTGGTGGTCGTGGATTAGGCTATGCAATGGCCAAGAAATTTACAGAAGAAGGTGCGCTTGTTTTAATAGCAGGACGTAATGAAGACGTTTTAAAACAAAGTGCCAAACAGATTAATTGCAAATATCAGGTCTTAGATATGCGCGATGTAGATTCATTTCAAGCCTTTATAGATAAATCAAAAGTGTTACTCGGAGGATTTGATAGTCTTGTTTGTAATGCAGGAATATCTTTGCACGAAAAGGATTTTTTTCATGTAACTGAAGGAAGTTTTAAGGAGCAATTTGATACGAATTTGCGAAGTAATATTTTTCTCACACAGAAATTTATTAGTTCTATACTACCAGAAAAAATTGAAGCTAATATACTTTTCATTTCTTCTGAAGTTGGCGAATTAGCAGATAACAGACCATATGGATGGACAAAAGCTGCGCTAAATAGTTTTGTCAGAGGTTTGGCTTCAAATTTTGCAGAAAGTGGAATTCGCATAAATGCCATATCTCCAGGAATAACATGCTCTGATATGACAGGTCTGCATTCTGATGGAAACCTTTATATTCCGACAAATGCAACTAAACGGGCTTATCTTCCTGAAGAAATAGCTGAAGTTGCAACGTTTTTGCTTTCAGATTGTTCGAAATGTATTTCTGGTCAAATTATAGTTTGTAATAATGGAAAGACGATTTATACAAGAGAAAAAATAGAGAAACATGGATAATATATATTACACCGATGAGAGAAACGCTCAAATCGTAATCTCTCTCCTTAAGGCAAATAATATAAGGTATGTTGTTACTTCCCCAGGCACAACCCATATGTGTTTTGTTGGAAGCATTCAGCATGACCCGTTTTTTAAGGTATTCTCATGCGTTGATGAGCGATCTGCTGCTTACATGGCATGTGGCATGGCAGAGGAAAGTGGAGAGCCCGTGGTCATCACCTGTACAGGTGCTACAGCATCACGAAACTACTATTCAGCTTTGACAGAGGCTTATTACCGTAAATTGCCTATTATTGTTATTACTGCACATCAGGGAACAGATCGGATTGGACATTTGTTGGAACAGAACATAGACCGTCGGAGGATACCTTATGATATAGCAAAACTGAATGTAGAGGCTGTTTATGTCAAGGATGAGAGAGATGAGCATTATTGTACCATTGAGGTTAACAAAGCTATATTGGAATGTAAGCGACATGGTGGCGGTCCCGTACACATCAATCTTTTTACAAGATACAGCAGAAACTTCATGGTAAAGGAGCTTCCACCAGTACAGATCATAAGAAGATATACAGCATTTGACATGCTTCCTGAATTACCTGCTGGCAGAATAGCTGTTTTTGTTGGTGCCCATAGACTTTTTAGTAAAAAGGAGACGCAAGCGATTGACGATTTTTGTGCAACTCACGACGCAGTAGTATTCTGTGATCACACAAGCGGGTATAATGGTGCTTACAAGGTACAGTCTGCTTTGTGTCTTGGTCAACAGTTTACCGAATTTGATGTAGCAAATATTGACTTGTTGATACATATAGGAGAAGTCTCAGGCGATGCAACTTCACGAAAGTTTAATTGCAAGGAAGTTTGGCGTGTTAACTGTGATGGTGAGATAAGGGATACTTTTGGACGTTTGTCTTTGGTATTTGAAATGCCTGAGCGTTATTTTTTTGAACAATATTCACAGCCTGGTGCAGAAAATCACTCTTATTACGATGCTTGCATTTCGTTATATAAAAATATCATTTCTGCTTTGCCGGAATTACCACTAAGTACTATTTGGATTGCCCAGCAAGTTGCGGGAGGTCTTCCGAAAGGTTGCAATTTCCACATGGGCATTTGGAGCTCATTACGGGCTATGAATTATTTTGAAGTTTCCGAGACAAAGGGTAATTGCAATGTAGGCGGTTTTGGAATTGACGGTTGCCTGAGTACGATGATCGGCGCATCTTTATGTAATCCCGATAGATTGTATATCGCAATGCTTGGAGATTTAGCTTTTTTCTATGATATGAATGTGTTGGGGAACAGACATATAGGTGATAATGTGCGAATAATACTTGTAAATAATGGACAGGGAAATGAGATGAGATACAGCTTCTCTCCTGCAACGTCTTTAGGGAAAGACGGTAAACTGTATATGGCTGCATCTGGGCATTTCGGAAGGCAGTCCAAGTCACTTGTTAAACATTACGCAGAAGATCTCGGATATGAATATTTTTCAGCGTCTACAAAGGAGGAATTTCTGAAATATAAGAAACATGTATTGTCAGAAAAGCATTTTGATAGACCGATGATTTTTGAGGTTTTTGTAGCTGGTGAGGAAGATGAAGAAGAAGCCTATCAGCTGATAACCTCAATAGATAAGGATAAAGCTGTAGTGTTTAAAAAGAATCTGAAAACAGCTGTAACCTCTATTGTTGGCGAAAAAGGGAAGAGATTTATCAAGTCAATTCTGAAAAAATAAAGTATGAAGATAAAACTGGTAACTTTTGCTCCACATCCCAACTTTGGTACCTGTTTGCAGAGCTACGCTCTCAATTATGTGTTACGTAAGATGGGGCATGACGTAGAGTTCATATACAACGGACGTGAGACCCCGCCGCCGACTTTCAGGCATTACATTTTTGCCGTGCTGAAGCGCATCATGAGGCTATTTTTGTCTAGAGAGCAAATCAGTAGGTTGGCAGAGAGAAAGAATATGATCATACGGAATGTGCAGAATGGCAGTGATGTGCCGGTAATTCTCATGTTACCCAACCGCTATATTCTTTCTTTCTTGAGTAAATGTCCGGGATATGAATACTTTGTGAAGAAATGGTATTACGGCAATCTGCAGAAGCAGAAAGTTTATAAGTTTACTTTTTGTGATGGCAACTTCAATATGCGTCGTCTTTTCACTCATGCAGACTATAAGAAGGTTGTGGCAGAGGCTGACCTTTTTATCACGGGCAGCGACCAAATATGGAATCCATTCTGTGGAGGTTATAACCCGATGATGTTCCTTGAATTTGTAACAGATGGCACGAAGTGTGTAGCCTATTCGTCAAGTATGTCACAGCCGGAAATCCATCCGATGGTGAGAGATAGGATGAGGAATGCCCTAAGTAAGTTCTCTCACATAGCTGTGAGAGAAAAGCGGTCTGTAGAGCTGATACGTAAGTTGCTTCATCGTGATGATATTAAGTTGGTGGTTGATCCCACTTATTTACTCTCGGCTAAGGAGTGGGAGGAATTTGGAAACAAGGCTGAGATAGAGTTCCAAGTCCCCGACAAATACATCTTCTGTTATTTCGTTGGCGACAAGAGGGCAGATGTTTATGAACAGATGGTACAGGATGTGAAGCGGTTCACCGGTATTGATAAGGTTATCACTCTTGAATGCTACAATAGAACAAGAGTTTATGGTGATGGAATTACTTACCAGGATGCCGGTCCTTATGAGTGGGTGTACTTGTTACGCCATGCCTCTTACGTTTGTATGGATTCGTTTCATGCAACAGTATTTGCGCTGAAATTTCAAAAGGAGTTTGTTCATGCGATGAAGAATGCCGATACGGAAATAGGATCGCAGAATACCCGTATGTATGACATCCTTTTGCGTTACGGTATTCTCTACAAAAATTACAAAGGTAGTGGTGATACTGATTGGCAACGGCACATAGATTATAAACGTATTAATCCTTTGATTGAGAGTGAAATAATGGATTCTATTGATTGCTTAAAATACGAAATAGAGAATTGACTATGGAGAAAAAATACGATTATCTTATAGTGGGATCTGGATTATTTGGAGCCACATTTGCATATTTTGCAAGAAAGCAGGGCAAGAAGTGCCTCGTCATAGATAAGCGACCGTATCTAGGTGGTAATATCTATTGTGAGAATGTTGAGGGCATAAATGTTCATAAATATGGTGCGCACATATTTCATACCTCAAACAGAGAGGTGTGGAATTTGGTCAATTCAATTGTTGAGTTTAATCGTTATACTAATTCACCAGTTGCAAATTATAAAGGTATGCTCTACAACTTACCTTTTAACATGAATACATTTTACCAGATGTGGGGAGTCATAACTCCTGAAGAAGCCCAGGCTAAGATAGAAGAGCAAAAAGCCGAAGCTATTTCTAGAATGAAAGCAGATGGTGTTACAGAACCACGCAATCTCGAAGAACAAGCTCAAGTACTTATCGGAAAGGATATATATGAACGCTTGATAAAAGGCTACACCGAGAAGCAATGGGGGCGCAAATGTACAGAACTGCCAGCATTTATTATTAAGCGTCTGCCTGTACGCTTCGTGTTTGACAACAACTATTTTAATGATAAATATCAGGGTATTCCAATAGGTGGTTACAACCGATTGATTATCGGACTACTTGACGGTGTTGAGACGAAGACAAATGTAGACTTTTTCGTGAATAGAGCTTATTGGGAAAGTCTTGCTGATAAAATAGTATTTACAGGTAAGATTGATGAGTTTTATGGCTATTGTTTCGGCAAATTGAATTATCGTACCGTGCGCTTTGAACAGGAGATCATTGAATCTTCTAATTATCAAGGTAATGCAGTGGTAAATTATACTGAACTTGAAGTCCCCTATACTCGTATAATCGAACACAAGCATTTTGAGATGTTCGGGCAGGCTGTTTATGATAATCCAAAGACTGTAATTTCTAAGGAATATTCTACAGAATGGTGCGATGGCATGGAGCCTTATTATCCAGTAAATGATGAAATGAACAATACCCTTTATGCCAAATATAAAGCTCTTGCCGATGTAGAGGAGAATGTAATCTTCGGAGGACGATTAGCTGAATATAAGTATTATGATATGGCACCTATCATAGAAAAAGTAATGCAAACGATGGCTAATATATAATTCAAAGGTGTGTTCCTTATAACAATTATCTAAATGTTATTTTTATTAGACATATTACTATCTATTAATTTGTGGATAGCATATAAATATTTTAAGAATCTAGCGTCCCCACCAATACTTATGGGGGCTGGTATGTTAGCTGCCTCTTTAATGGCTACATCGTATTATACAGAATGGAGAATGGACAAAATGCTTCCCATATCTGTAGTAATTCTTGGAGGTGGAACTCTTTTTTTTACATTTTGTTGCATGATACTCTGTCGACCAAATAAACCTGTGAAGCATAAAAGAATAAATGAAGAGATAAAATTCCCCATACAAAAAATAAGGATCTTCATATTGTTGTCCATCGCAATTGGCTTTTTGGGGATTCTTTTAAAAATATATTATTTAAAGCAAGCATTTGGTTCTTTGAGCTTTTCTGAACTTATAATAGCGCGAAGAATGGATGAATGGAATGGAACAAATGACTTCAATTTACCTTCGTTTGTTCGACAATTTGGTAGTTACACAACCGTTGTATCCAATTTTACAATATGGTTGCTTGCTTTGATGTTCAGTTATCAAACTAAGGGTTTGCAACAAATAAAAAAGATTCTCCTAATACATATTTCTGTAATATTTATAGATGGTATGCTGAGTGGCTCTAAAGCGCCGATACTCAATATGTTTATGCAGTTTGGTATTTTCTTCTTATTTGATTATTACGCATTAAAAGGTAATTATCAAATATCAAGAAAAGTATATGTACGCCTATTATTGATACTCTTCATCTTGGCTTTTTCATTCAGAGGATTAAGTCTATTGATAGGGAGAGATGTAGAGAATAGAACGAACTCAGATTTATTAGCAGAATATTGTGGAGCAGAAATTAAAAACTTTGATATTTTTATGCACGCATCCAACATTTCTTATTCTCAGAGGTGGGGTGAACATACTTTTTATTCCTTTTACAAGGACGTTGATCCTAATTTTAGTATACAGCCTGGTGAATTTCAGTATGTTGGTAATAATAGCTTAGGAAATGTTTATACTCAATATAGGCCTTTTTATGAGGATTGGGGAATGCTGGGTATTTTCGTTATGAATTTTATCTTGGCTTTGATCTCGATGTTCTTTTATAAGAAATCAGAAGATGTCATAAAATCACCATTTATTCTTAATGTAAATTTGTTAATATACACATCAATGGCTATGAGTATTTTTATGGCATTCTTTTCAAGTAAATTTACTGAATCAATAATGAGACTAGGTTGGTTAAGGAGTGTAATTTATTTATTGATAATGGTTTGGTTTCTTAAAAAATATGTATTGAGATATGGAAAATCATAGAATCGAAAAAGTGTTAACTATTATTGTCCCGGTCTATAATATGGAGTTATATTTAGACAGGTGTCTAGCCTCATTAATTATTTCAGATAATGATTTATTTAATGCACTTCAGGTTATAATTATAAATGATGGAAGCAAAGATAAGTCATTAGATATAGCATTAAGATATGTAAATAGATATCCAAATGTATTTGAGGTCGTAGATAAACCTAATGGAAATTATGGATCTTGCATAAATAAAGGACTAACTATTGCTAAAGGAAGGTATTTTAGAATTCTTGATGCGGATGACTGGTTTGATACAAATCAACTATCATTATTTATTAATACAATCGTAAATTTGAGTGATGAGCTTGATGTATTGATCACAAATTATACAATACAAGGGAAAGGTTTGCATAATATTAAAATGCAAAACCTTCAATATGGTAAGAAATATTTGGCTGATGATTTAAATTTTGCGAGTACACAAAATGCATTAATGCTGA
Organism: Bacteroides sp. Marseille-P3684; assembly: GCF_900291465.1. GTDB lineage: Bacteria > Bacteroidota > Bacteroidia > Bacteroidales > Bacteroidaceae > Phocaeicola_A. Next base: position 221,026 of record NZ_LT985808.1, on the reverse strand, counting down.
GAATGCATGCGATGACATTTAGAACAGAATTACTTCGTGACTGTAATCTGAAACTTCAAGAAGGAATCAGCTATACTGACGCTGAGTACTGTTATTATCCATATGTAAAATCGCATTCGATTAGCTTTTATGACATTAATTTATATCAATATTTTATAGGACGGGAAGGACAAACAGTGTCAAAAGATAGTGTGAGAAGAAATTTTGACAGTTTTTATAAAGTAGGAAAAAGAATGCTTGATGATTTTATATCAGGTAGTTACCCTAAAAATAACAAACGTATATCAACGATAAACTTTATATCCAATTCTTTATTCAATATTTACTGTGTTTATTTGGTATATCTTACTAAGAGCTCAAAAGAGCAAATAAATATGGTAAATGAAATCGATTCTTTAGTACGAATGGATACTGATCTGAATAAAAAAGTTCTAAAATTCACTTATAAAAAAATACCGTTTGTTTTCTTATGGAGATATTTTGGTTTTAAACTTTCTATTCTATTTTGATATATGAATATTGTTGTTGATTGTCGAGCATTTACTAAGCGAGCTACAGGAATTGCAACATATGCAATAGACGCAATTAGAGCTATCTGTAGTTATGCACCAGAATTACATTTGATATTGGTAAGTCCAACTTCTTTTCATGAAAGCATTACAGGACTACCTGTAGATAAATTGGATATAATTATAGATCCTGTTCTTAGGAAAATAAAAGTTCCAAACCTTATATGGTATCATTTCTATCTACCGAAGATTATAAGAAAATTAAGACCTGATATTGTTTGGTCTCCTATGTCAGAAGTCCCATTATTGCCTATAGGGAAAACAAAAAAAATGATAACTGTCCATGATGTTGTTAATAAGGAGTATAAGAGTACAATGTTGTGGAAAAACAGATGGTTTGCATTACCATTCGTGAATTATTCCATTAAAAAAGCAGATCTAATTTGGTGTAATTCAAATTATACACATAGCAAGTTAAATTTGTATTATCCAAATAGGAAGCAACAAGATGTTGTCATCGGAGACTCCTGTAGCACGAAATTTCGAAAAATACAGGTATCAATAAAACAAAAGAATGAAATATATAAAAAATATGCAATTGAAAAAGGTTTTATTTTGTTTGTCGGTACTATTGAACCTAGAAAAAATTTATCTTTTTTATTGCATATTATACCTGAAATATATAAAAGGACCGGTTATAAATTACTGATAGTTGGTGCTAAGGGCTGGCAGAGTTCTAATCTTTCTTCTATTATAAATGCATCAGACTATCCTAGAGAAGCAGTTTGTTTTACTCAATACATTGGGTCTGAAGAACTAATTGTTCTATATAATTTAGCAAATCTATATATTTCAACTGCTTTAAATGAAGGCTTTGGAATGCCGCAATTGGAGGCGATGGCTTGTGGATGCCCAGTTGTTAGTCCACATAATTCAGCGATGATTGAGGTCGTTGAAAAAAGAGGCTTAACGATTAAAGGTTGGGATAAAAAGAATTGGGTTAATCAAATATGTGGTTTACTTGAAGACATGAAAAAAATAGAAGCAATGAAAAATCCTGATATTTCCGAATACAACTGGCAAGATATAATAGAAAGGGTTAGGCATTACATAGAAGAAAAGAGTAAGTAATTGATAAAACGAAGACTATCTTGACGCAGGCTCATGCTGAATATAGATTTTTTGTTCGATGATTTTAAAAAGTATGCTCGAATGTCTGAAAAATTAAATGTTTGCGATTGTTCAATTCCTATATACAATTAGAATAGGATAGTAAAAGTATAAAAAGAGGGGCTGTCCTCTATATTGCAAATAAAGAAATGTTGTGAAGGATTTTTTAATACAACGCAATTAAATTTATTATATTAAGGGCATAGGCACTTTAATATCATCATTGTTGACAAACTCATCATAGGAATGAACTCACAGATTGATTGTTTAATTTTACAAATGAGTGGCTTGGCTTATGCTATGCATGGCGGAAAAGCTGCAAATCACCTTTAGAACAAGACTACCTCTATCCAATCTATAGAAGATAAATATTGCAAACCCATACTTGGTAGGTATATCGCGCAAAGATGGCTTAAAGCACCTGTTTGATAAGACTGGAAACATAACAATAGGAGAGAATAGTATGCTGTCTGAAAGCGATTCGCAAATATGGACACACGGATTTTATTTTAGCAAATCGGGCGATTAAAGGTCAAAGTCGATAGTGATTTGAGTATAGGTCATAATTGTTATATACTAGCCTGCTGCGTGGTATTGTCTAGTGTAAAAATTGGTAATACCATTGCAATAGATACTAACATTTGACTATCTAAATCTAATATCAATCAAGAACTTTATATTAGCCAGCCATTGAGATACATTACATTAGACTACGGCAAGGCCTTTAAATAACTACCCACAAGAATCGAAACTATTAATCACATAAATGTATACGAAAAATGATAGCAATAAACGCAAGATTTCTGACCCAGGAGATAACTGGTGTGCAAAGGTTTGCTTTAGAAATCTCGTTGAGATTAAAAGAATTGTTGGGTGATGAGGTGGTGTTTCTCACACCGTCCAATATAATCCAAATAGAATATGCACAAAGGTTAGACGCTAAGGTAATCGGAGTACATAAAGGGCATGTATGGGAACAATGGGATTTACCAAATTTCTTGAATAAAAACGGCAGCCCTTTATTACTCTGTCTATGTAATACTGCTCCTCTGTACTACAAGAACAAAATAATAACAATTCATGATGTCGCCTTTAAAGCCTATCCTCAAACTTTTAGCAAGGCATTTCTGTATTGTTATAAATTCATGATTCCTAGAATAATAAAATCCGCTTTGAAGATTATAACTGTCAGCCAATTCTCAAAAGATGAAATCATAAAATATTATGGAACAGAAGAACGGAAAATTAAAGTAGTATATCCTGCTGTGGCCAATAATTTTCATATAGAAGAAGATACTAATTTGAAAAAAGAAAAATATCTTCTGGCTGTTTCATCCCTTAACTATAGAAAAAACTTTATTTCGATTCTAAAAGCATTCGATATCTTTGAGAAGAAGCGTTCAGATATCTCTCTATACATAATAGGAGACTTAAGTAATGGGAGCTTTAAAAATATTGATATATCGAAATATAAAAGCAATCCTAGAATAAAGTTTCTTGGACGAGTATCCGATGAGCAACTCGTGAAGTATTATAGTAATGCCTTAGCTTTTGTTTTTACTAGTATTTATGAAGGCTTTGGAATTCCTCCTCTTGAAGCCCAGGCCTGTGGATGTCCTATTTTAGTCAGCAGTATTCCTCCACTTCATGAAATTATAGGAAATAGTGGAATGTTTTGCGACCCATACAATTCTCAAAATATAGCCAATTGTATGAGTGAAATTTTAAATAATCCTAATGGTTTAGAAAAGAAAGGATTTGAAAATGCAAAACGCTTTTCTTTTACGATAAGTGCTAAACAAGTTTATAATATCATTATTCAATATCTTAATATTTAATTTCCAACTAAAATTACATTTATGATTATAAGAAGTAAAGCACCGCTCCGTCTTGGTTTAGCCGGAGGAGGTTCAGATGTTTCGCCATACAGCGACATCTATGGAGGTTTGATTTTGAATGCGACAATTAATTTGTATGCATATTGTACTATTGAGGAGACTGATAATAACATGATAACTATCAATGCACTTGATGCTGATTGCAATAAGAGCTATCCAAAGGCTAAAAGCTTGGAAATAGATGGCGAGGCAAGTCTTATCAAGGGGGTATATAATCGTGTTGTAAGGGACTTTAGTGTGGAAGAAAAGTCTTTCAAGATTACAACTTACAATGATGCTCCTGCTGGTTCTGGATTGGGGACATCTTCAACAATGGTGGTTTGTATCTTGAAATGTTTTGTAGAATGGCTTGGTTTACCACTTGGTGATTACGAGATCTCTCGTCTTGCTTATGAGATTGAGCGTAAAGACTTGGGGCTTTCAGGTGGAAAACAAGATCAATATGCTGCAGCTTTCGGTGGTTTTAACTATATGGAGTTCTTACAGAATGATATAGTTATAGTGAATCCACTAAAGATAAAACGTTGGATAATTGATGAGTTGGAATCAAGTATGTTGCTATATTTTACGGGTAAAAGTCGTAGTAGTGCTGCTATCATTGAGGAGCAAAAGGCGAATACATCCAAAGGTGATAATGATGCTGTAGAAGCAATGCATAAGATAAAGCAGAGTGCTAAAGATATGAAGCTCGCAGTCTTGAAGGGTGATATCGAAGGCTTTGCTGAGATTCTTCGTGAAGGATGGGCTAACAAGAAAAAATTGGCAAATAATGTAACTAATCCAATAATTCAGGAGGCTATGGATGTAGCAATGGCTGCCGGTGCCAAAGCTGGAAAGGTAAGTGGTGCTGGTGGTGGAGGATTCATCATGTTTGTGGTGGAACCAACTCTTAAAAAGGCCGTTGAAGAGGCTTTGAAAAAGCTTGATGGTTTCGTTATGCCATTTCAGTTTTCTGATGGTGGTGCACATGGTTGGAAAATCTATCCGACAGATAATGTGAAAGCCTTGAATAATATTCAATACAAATAAAGTATAAACAGATGAAAAAACATATTGATATTTTGGTGCAGCGTTATCCACAGTTGGAAAGTTGCCAAGAAGACATTTTAAAAGCTTATCAAATATTAGAGGAGGCTTATTCTGCTGGTCGCAAGTTGCTTGTTGCAGGTAATGGTGGTTCTGCTTCCGACTCAGAACATATTGTAGGTGAGCTGATGAAAGAATTTAAACTGAAGCGAAAGATTTATGCAGCACAAATAGACCGACTAATGAAGATTGATGCGGAAATGGGAGCTGTATTAGCAGACCATCTACAAGGCACATTACCTGCAATTTCATTAGTGGGTGAACCTTCTTTGACTACAGCATTCATGAATGATGCTGTACCTGTGTTGATTTTCGCTCAACAAGTGAATGGTTTGGGGCGTGCTGGAGATGTTTTCTTAGGTATCTCTACTTCCGGTAATAGCAAAAACGTGCTTTATGCAGCTGTTGCTGCTAAATCGAAAGGATTGAAAATCATTGGGCTAACAGGTCAGAATGAAAATAGACTAGATGCATTCACAGATGTATGTATTCATGTACCAGAGACTGAAACTTACAAGATTCAGGAACTTCACATGCCTGTATATCACTGTTTGTGTTTGATGTTGGAAGAGAAATTCTTTGGTAATTTGTAATACCCCTAAACATTATTTTTTAACGGTAAATTTATGAAAGTTGTAATTATGGCAGGTGGCAAGGGTACTCGTATTGCTTCTGTGAGAAATGATGTGCCTAAGCCTATGATTCAGATATGCGGCAAACCTATTTTGGAGTATCAAATTGATAATTTGAGGGCTTGTAATTTAACAGACATCATTCTTGTAATAGGTTATCTTGGTGATAAAATCAAGGACTATTTCGGCGATGGAAGAAAGTTTGGCGTTAATATTGAATATTTTGTAGAGGACTATCCATTGGGAACAGCTGGTGCCTTATTTAAAATGCCTCAGTTAATAGATGATTTTTTACTTCTCTGCGGAGATGTAATTGTTGATATTGATTTTAATCGTTTTATTACTTTCCATAAAGAACATAGGGCATTGGCAAGTTTGATGGCTCATCCTAATGGACATCCATACGATAGTTCTCTATTGGTAACGGAGATTACTGTGCCCGAAACAGTTGGCGGTATGCCTAGGGATACACATCGTGTTATACGTTGGATGTCGAAGGAAGACGAACGTACTTATTACAAGAACCTTGTCAATGCTGGTATAGAATTGATTTCTCCTGAACTTTTAAAGGAGACGATGAAGAGTTTTGTGCCTCGACATCCAGAAACTCCCGACAAGATAGATCTTGATCGTGATGTGTTAAAGCCAAATATTTCGAGCGGTAGGATTTTTGTTTACAATACGCCGGAGTATATTAAGGATATGGGTACTCCTGATAGATTATATGAAACGGAAAAGGACATCAAGAGTGGAAAAGTACATGCTCGTAATTTGCAGAATAAACAAAAGGCAATCTTTTTAGACCGAGATGGTACGATCAACAAGATGGTTGGTTTTGTAACCAAATTGGAACAGTTTGAACTGATAAAAGGGGCAGCTGAGGCAATCAAGCTAATTAACAAAAGTGGTTATTTAGCTATTGTTGTGACAAATCAGCCAGTCATTGCTCGTGGCGATTGTACTTTTGAGGAGCTGCAGGCAATTCACGATAAGATGGAGACGGAGCTTGGTAAGGCAGGTGCTTTTGTGGATGGTATTTATGTTTGCCCTCATCATACAGACAAGGGTTTTGAGGGTGAAAGACTTGAGTACAAGTGCATCTGTGATTGTCGTAAGCCAAAGCCTGGGCTTCTGCTGCAAGCTGCTAAGGATTTTAATATAGACTTGTCTGAGTCGTACATAATTGGAGACAGTTATCGAGATATAGAAGCTGGTGAGAATGCAGGTGTAAAGAAGTGTATACAGGTAGAAGGGAATAAAGCAAATGGGTTGTTGGATGCTGTAAAGAATATTGTTGATTAAGATGAAAATAATGCATATATCCAAGTATTACTATCCTTACATAGGAGGGATAGAGAATACTTGCAAATATTTAGCAGATAGCTTTGCTCAGTCGAATGAGGTAGTAGTCATTTGTTTCAATGAGGGGAGGGATAATCTTATAGAAATAGTTGATGGAGTGAAGGTGTATAGAGTGGGAACTTGGATAGAGATAGCTAGACAAGCTTTGTCCTTTGCATATTTTTCTATTCTCAAGAAAGTAATTAAGGATTTTGAGCCGGACATTATCCATTTCCATTGGGCGAATCCTTTTCCTGCAGCTGTTTTGTTGTCAATACTGCCTAAAAATGTGAAGCTGGTAGTGCATTGGCATATGGATATTGTAAAGCAAAAGAAAATATATCCTTTTATCAAACCTTTTGAAACAGCTTTGTTGAAAAGAGCGGATAGAATAATGGTAACTAGTCCTAATTACCGTGATGGTTCTAAGCCGTTGCAGTCGTTCAAGGATAAAGTTGACATCGTGCAAAGTGCTATTGAGGAGGAACTTTTTAAGAGGCAAGATGGGGATGATAAGAATATTAAAAGGATTCGTGCGAAATACGATTATAAGCCGATTATCTTCTTCGTTGGCAGGCATATTCAGTATAAGGGCCTATTTCATCTGTTGGAAGCTGAAAAACATGTTCGATCAGAGTGTGTATTTGTGATTGCTGGTAAAGGACCATTAACAAAAGAGCTGATGGCATCATGCTCTTCTGATAGGGTGAAGTTTATTGGAAAAATTTCTAATGATGATTTGCGTTGTTATCTCTATGCTTCGAGAGTTTTGGCTTTCCCTAGTATTACAAAAAATGAGGCTTTTGGTTTGTCTTTGGTGCAGGGAATGTACTGTAAACTTCCCGCTGTTACTTTCACGATAGAAGGAAGTGGCGTCAACTGGGTATCTATTAATAAAAAAACTTGTTTGGAGGTTGCTAATGGTGATGTTAAAGCTTATGCACAAGCTATAGATCAATTGGTCTCTGATGATGCATTACATCATGAGCTAGGAGAAGCGGGATATGAACGGGTAAAAAAACTTTTTGTGCTACCAAAGGAAATAGAGGCTTGTAAAGAGTGTTACGAGAAGGCTTTTTGTAATTTATGACGGTGCGTATATGACAATATCCTAAATCGCAGATTACGGAAGAATGTTTGCCTTCTACTAGGTTCACAGTTTAGGCTTAGTAAGGGAGTTTAATAGTTTGGAATTTTTTCCGGTTGTTCGCTGGCTTGGCGGGTAACTTTTATTACTTGAAGGTAATAATTCTAGATATTTGTGTGCTAAATAAAAATGGGAAGAAATAATTCATTAGATTGTTTGAAATACGTTCTGATTGTATTAGTTGTTATTGGTCACTTTATAGAGCCGAGTAGATATAGCAATGAATATTCCTGTTGCTTGTATAGTATTATTTATTCATTTCATATGCCATTATTTATTTGTAAGCATTCGGTAAACCACGTTGCAAATTTTGTGAATTAGTTCCGAATCGGTGCTATTCGTAGTCGATTCGGAACTAATAGTATCTATTCGGAACAAGTTTGATTGGATTTTGCCCAATTACGTGGTAGAAGTTCTTCCATATTCTTCTCATCCCTCTCATAATATGGAATTTTGCTCAGGACATCTTCCATCCAGATTCTAGGGTCTACTTCTGCTGATTTGTAGGTGGCAATCAGTGAGTACACGATTGCAGCCCTGTATGCGGATGCGTCGTTGCCGCAGAACAGATAGTTCTTTCTTCCCAAAGCCAAAGGTCTTATGGCATTTTCTATGCGGTTGTCATCAATTTCGATTCTTCCGTCGTTTACGTATCTGGAAAGTCTTGGAAGGAGCGTGTAAGTATATTCGATGGCTTTACCCATACGGCTTTTAGGAAGTACTCTAAGATAAGCATCCTGCAGCCACTTTTCAAATTCAAGTATCAGCGGATAGGACTCATGGATACGTTTTTCCTTACGCTCTTCAGTAGTGAGCCCTGCATCATTGGCATCAGACTCTATCTTGTACAACTTGCCGATGTAGTGAATCGCCTGTGTAGCCAGGGTCCTGTTCTCTTCCAGAGCATCCACGTATTTTCTTCTGACATGTGCCCAGCAGCCGGCCAGAGTAATTCCTTTCATCTGCTCAAACTGTTCGTAAGCTGCATAGCCGTCACATTGCACAATGCCACGGCAGCATCCCAGCAGTTCACGGGCTACCATGCCCGAACGGCTGCCACGGTCATAATGGAACATGACGTCCCCCGTGATGCCGTCGCGTACGCACCACTCATACCCCTTTTTCGCCTTATGTTTCTCATTGTCCAGCACAGGAATGACACTCTCGTCCACTTGTATATACTCACTGGAGAGTATCTTCTGTTTGAGCAGGTTGTACAGAAGCCTGAGTTTCTCCACCGCCATTTCATACCATCCGCACATGGTAGATTCGCTTATGATGATTCCTGATTCGCGATACTGCTGTATCAGACGGTAGAACGGGAGATGATACATGAACTTGCCGATGATAATGTCCGTCAGGACCGAGGCGCCTGCCATACATTTGCTGACCGGGATAAGAGGAAGAGGATGAATCAGAATCTGCCTTTCCTCGGGATATTTCTCCATATCGGATTTTCTTATCACTTTGTGACGGACGGTCTTCAGGATATATACTTTTGCCGGAACACGCTCCAGGCGTGAACTCTCTTCCTTTCCGATTTCAATGAAATCATCCTTAAGCCTGCCTTCCCCGTCAGTTGTTCCTTCGGGGTAAAGATCAACAACTTCTACCGGAAGAGAAGATGTATCCAAGGGCTTGCGGGACGGCTTCTCCTTGACTTTTATGGTTCTGGTGATTTCTTCATCGCTTTTGCGGACTTCATCCTCCATCCGGGATATTTCCATGGAGGACATTTCTTCTTTTGAGAACAGAAACAACTGGTTGGGATCAAGCGGAAGATTTTTTTCGCTCATCCGTCCGAAGACTTTTTTCCGGAGCCAGTACAGCGACTGCTCCAGCGAAGCAACCCTGCTGATAAGCGCCGCTTTATCCTGGCGGAGCTTATCAACCTCTTCCAATAAGGCTTTTTCCTGTTCTTCCGTAAGCATCTGTATCTCATTGTTTCACAATGTAAATATACTAAAATCCAATGACATACAAAAGCAAACAGAGTAAGAAAACGACACTATTTTCGAAGTTTCTGCAGGTTTTCAAGTCTCGTGCGACGGGAGTCGCGGGCTTCCATGATACCCTCCACTATCATGACAAGTTCCCGCCATTCTATATTTGCACAGACCTCATTGTCGTTGACAGAATCAGGCTTGCCTAAGGTACCGGCTTCCAGAAGTTTGGAATACAGCACCATGCCGCCCGGCTCCCAATGCAGGAGCTTTATGCGGTCACGGGCACGGTTTATGAAGATATACACATTGCCGCTGCAGGGGTCCTGACCCATGGCGTCGGTGATGATACCGCTGAGAGTATGAAAGCTTTTGCGCATATCAGTAGGGCGGTTATACAACAGATAGCGCATACTGTCATTAAGGCTGAACATGGCTGCAGGCCTGGATGATTGAATGCAGTTCCTTGTCGTTCAGTTCACCGCAGATACGTATGGCACTACCGGCCGGGGTACGTATTTCTATCTCTTTCAATCCGCTTGGCGTGGCCGGTATACTTTTCTGTTTACGTCCGCTCGTTCCGGCAAATGAAGGAACCGGAACAAAAGATCCGCTGTGCGGAAGCTCGATAAACTCACCTTGAGCCGTTTTACCAGATGATTGCTCGGCGGCATAACGGGATTTGCTGTCATAAAACCGCCATACAGGGATATTGAGTTCCTCCAGTCTTGACTTATAAGTCATTTTGTGCTCTTTGCAGTAGTTCATTATCTCTACCACTTCTTCTCGTGTCATCATAACTTGGCTTTTTGGACGTAAAGTTAATGATGGAAGTTGGAGACGAAAATACGTGGTTTACCGAATGCTTACATTTATTTGGCTTAATGGATATTTCTATAAGCAACGTACATTGAAGGAAGAATTTCATAAATGTATGCCTTTGCTTGAAACTTGTCTATTACTGCACTTTGCAATGATGGTCCTTAGAGACGGTTTTTCAATTAAAGGTATCTTTTCTTTTGGAAACGAACCATCTTGGTACCTTTTTAGTTTGATATTTTGGAGAATGCTGTCATCATATTGGTTTGATAAGTGTGGAGTAAAACGGATATTTATGTTCAGCATAATATTGGAAATAGTGACATTTGTATGTATTCCAAAATATGGTGGATTTTTGTCTATAATGCGAACAATACAATATTATCCATTCTTCTTAGCAGGATATTTGATGAAGGATAAACTGATATTAATAAAGTCTCACAAATACTCAGTTTCTGTTTTGGGAATACTTTCTATGATTGTTATAGTATTAACATCAAATAGGCTACAACACTTAGTCTTATTCCAACGTGATGGTCTATTAGAATTAACAACTAACGCAAATGATATGGGTTATCTATTAACATTTGTGTACAGGTATGCTATTATCACTTGTTCTATTTTAGTTAGTGCCTTTGTTTTGTTACTCTCCTGTTATAATATAATTATTAATAATATTGCATACTTAGGCAGGGGCACTTTATTCATATACTTTGGACAAACAATATTATATCCATTCGCAAATAGATTTTTTCCTGAGTTGATATCTTCACTATTAGCATCATTTGTTGCTGTCGTTATTCTGTCATATTTTTCTATGAAACCTATTTCAAAATATTTTATGAATCCTATAACAGTATATTTAACGTGAGCTCAATAAAGAAAAATAGTAAGTTGTCTGCCCCTCTTTGATCAAACAGACGTTAATGGCGATAGAGGGGTATCTCCACTCTGTTGAGAATGGGCGCCGTCCGTTGATAGTGGTAGGGAAAACCAATACGCCCCATGGTAAGGAACTGGTGGAAAAGTATGGGCATGAGAAAGGGGTAAGGTTCGTCGGAGGAATCTATGACTTTAAGAAGCTGGATTCGGTGCGCCATTTCTCACGGGCTTATTTTCATGGACACAGTGTGGGGGGAACAAACCCTTCGCTGCTGGAGGCAATGGCTGCGGGGTGTTTCGTCCTGGCACACGATAATATCTTCAATCGGGCAGTGCTGAAAGGTAATGCCCTCTATTATCCGTCGGCAGAGAAGGTGACGGAATACTTTAATGATATGGACGCCATTGTGGAAAAGAACAAGAAAACATGTACGGACAACAATATAGAGGTAATCCGGAATGAATATTCTTGGGAACACCTGGTCGATGAACACGAAAAATATTTCAAGTGGCTCTTGGAGCAATTTGTTGATTAGTTAGTTATCAAGGGTTGTGAACGCAAGTGTGAACGCAAACGGTGCATTTTGCTTGTCGGAGAATATAGCCGGGGCTATCTTTGCAATGTGATTCAACGACGGACGGACATCCCGGGTAACGGACGGAAGAGAATCGCGAAAGAATTCACGAATGTCTAACCCATTCAAGTGTCGCATACGCTCCGCTTCTTGTCAATGACAGGGACGGGCTGACGAAGGCTGAATGACTAATCAAAAAGTAACATGGCTATAATTTATAAGGTAAAGCAAGCAAGTAAGGCAAACAAAGAAGGTAAGAAACTCTATCATCCGTCTACCGTTCACATCGGTCTCGTGACTACTGCCCAGATGGCAAAAGAAGTGGCGGAGTATTCTTCGCTCACGGCCGGTGATGTGAAAAATACCATCGACAACCTCATCACCGTCATGCAGAAGCACCTGGCTTCCTCTGAGGTAGTGGAACTCGACGGCATCGGGACGTTCCGCATCCGTCTGAAATCACAGGGCAAAGGGGTGGAGAACCCGGATGAGGTCTCTCCCAAACAGGCTGTCCCCAAGTTGTATTTCCATAGGGCTGCTGAACGCAACATCACCCGTAGCACTTCGCTGTGGGGACTGCTCGGAAGAATGGAGTATAAGAGCATCAAGCAGTTGCGGGGAAGCAAGTCTGTTCAGGTTATTCCCGACCCGAAACCGGACACGGACGGCGAAGAGAATGGGGATACGGACCACGGAGTCTGACCCTGGATTCCGGACCGGTGGTCTGCTGACTTGGGGGTAAGCCTCCACCAGCCATCAGATGCCGGGCAGGATTGAGAACCGGAAACATAGGAATAGTGACTGTTACTAAGAATCAACTAGTAACAGTCGCTATTGTTTAATTCCAATGAGCATTGGGCTTTGAGATTGTCTTGATAGCAATATTTTGAATAGAAAAGGAAGTGGTATTTCCTTTAGTGTTCAGAATATTGCTATATTTGTGGTATGGATAGAAATGAAATTTCATTAAGAATTATTGGTAAGAACGGAGACGAGTCTCTTTCTCCTGCCAATTTTGACATCAGGCAAATTCGATTCTTGCTTGATGAAGTGGAGAATTTGCTTTATCCAGACAGAAAGAAACGCAAGGATCGTCCTACTATTTCTTATGAGATGAAGGAAGGCTCTGTGCTCAATGTCTTTAGAACATCTCTGCAAAGCGTCCTCTTGGTCTCTGCCATGCTTGGTGTTATTGAACAAGAAAATGGCTCTATTGATAAATTGGAAGTGGCAAGTGCGCAAGCGATAGAAAATCTTCAGTCTTTTGCATTGCGTTATAACTATGATATAGAAATAGGTACTTCTGACAAGCCACAACGTTTCTTTCGGATTACTCCAACCACACATTATGTTCGCCATGAAAATATCATGGTGGATATAGAGTGCTATTATTATGGAACCTTGACAGATGCAGGTGGAAAGGACAAGGCTAATATTCATTTGGATACGAAGGATGTTGGCTCCTTGACGATTCGGGCAGATAAGAAATATTTAGCCGGGTATCAGGGAAATCCTCTCTATAAAAATTTTGGTGTGCGAGTACGTGCTAAGAAGAATATCCTTACAGGGGACATTGACAAATCAACCTTGGTGTTGGTGGAACTGATGGATTACCAGCCAAAGTTTGACGAAGATTATCTTATGGACCTGATTCACAAAGCTACTCCTAAGTGGAAGGATATAAATCCTGATGAGTGGTTGACATAAATACTCCTCATTATACATTCTTCGGAGAACTTGATTTTGAGGGATAAAAAGTAACTTCAATAGTGAATGCTGCTAATAATCAAATAGCAAGAGTCGCTATTATTCAACCCCAGCCAATCATTCGACCATTCAAAATCCTCTTCCGTTCCAAGGGAGCAGGCTCTGAGAACATCTTGTGCACCGTGCTTGTATCTTTTTCTCGTGTTGCAAGGACGGGGAAAACATCTAATCAAAGTCCAATGAACAATCTTGGTTTAATTTTGTGGAATATCGTCCTGTGATGTAGAAGTTAAGTTTAACAATAATCAAAAAACAACTATACATGAAGGGAATCGTTCTCGCCGGTGGTAGTGGTACAAGACTGTACCCGATCACCAAGGGAGTCAGCAAGCAGCTGATACCCATCTTTGACAAACCGATGATTTACTATCCTATTTCCGTGCTGATGCTTGCAGGCATCAGGGAGATACTTATTATCTCGACGCCTTATGACCTGCCGAGCTTTAAGCGTCTGTTGGGAGACGGCAGCCAGTTCGGGGTGAGATTTGAGTACGCAGAGCAACCTTCTCCGGACGGACTGGCGCAAGCGTTTATCATCGGTGAGAAGTTCATTGGAGATGATTGTGCCTGCCTGGTGCTTGGCGACAACATCTTCCATGGAGTCGGACTCAATAGTCTGTTGAGGCAGGCTGTGCTGGATGCGGAAGTGAATGGGAAGGCTACGGTATTCGGCTATCGGGTGAGTGACCCGGAGCGATACGGAGTGGCAGAGTTTGATAAGGCGGGCAACTGCCTGAGCATCGAGGAGAAACCTGAGCACCCGAAGAGTAACTATGCGGTTGTCGGCTTGTATTTCTATCCGAACAAGGTGGTTGAGGTTGCGAAACATATCAAGCCGTCTGCGCGTGGAGAGCTGGAGATAACCACCGTCAATCAGCAATTTCTGAAAGACAAGGAGCTGAAAGTGCAGACGATGGCACGAGGCTTTGCGTGGCTTGATACCGGGACGCATGACTCCCTCTCGGAGGCATCGACCTTCATCGAAGTGCTGGAGAAGCGTCAAGGACTGAAAGTGGCCTGCCTCGAAGGGATTGCTTACCGCAAGGGCTGGATCACGAAGGAGACATTGCGCGAGGTGGCGCAGCCGATGCTGAAAAATGATTATGGCAAGTACATACTTTCTCTGCTGGATGAGAAGGAAGATGCTTTGGAAAAGGACTTGGAATATTAGAAAAATGGAAGTAATAAAGACAGAGATAGACGGAGTGGTCATCATAGAACCACGTATATTTAAGGATGCCAGGGGCTACTTCTTTGAGAGCTTCTCTCAGAAGGAGTTTGACGAGAAGGTCGGGCATGTGGATTTTGTGCAGGACAATGAAAGTATGTCGTCGTACGGCGTCATGAGGGGATTGCACTTCCAGCGTCCTCCCTTTACCCAGGCAAAACTGGTGAGATGTGTCAGGGGGAAGGTACTGGATGTGGCTGTGGACATACGTAAGGGATCGCCGACGTACGGGAAGCATGTGGCGGTGGAATTGACCGAGGACAATCATCGGCAGTTCTTTATCCCGAAGGGGTTTGCACATGGTTTTGCCGTGCTGAGTGAAACGGCGGTGTTCCAGTACAAGTGTGACGAGTTTTATCACCCGGAAGCGGATGGTGGCATCAGTATCCTGGATGGCAGCCTTGGAATAGACTGGCGCATCCCGACGGAACGTGCCATACTCAGTGAAAAGGATACGAAGCATCCGCTGTTGAGTCACTTTGATTCCCCTTTTGTCTTCTGAACATTTAAATCCTGACAACAGATGAATATACTTATAACAGGTGCAAACGGACAGCTCGGCCATGAAATGCGTCTCGTGAGCAGGAACTCGAAAGACAATTATCTGTTTACCGATGTGGTCCCGGCTGAAGGCGTGGAGACGGTCCTCCTCGACATGACGGATGCTGATGCCGTAAGGGCGTTGGTCGGTGCGAACGACATCCGCTGTATTGTGAATTGTGCGGCCTATACCAATGTGGACAAGGCGGAGAGTGATGAGCAGCTCTGTCACAGACTGAATGCTGAGGCTCCGAAGATATTGGCGGAGGTGATGAAGGAGGTGGACGGACTACTGGTGCAGATATCGACCGATTATGTGTTTGGGGGTGACCCTTACAATACACCTTGCCGTGAGGAGCAGTCGGGTACACCGACCGGTGTTTACGGCAAGACCAAGCTGGAAGGTGAAAGGAACATACAGGCTGTCGGATGTGATCATGTCATCATCCGTACGGCATGGCTGTATTCAGAGTTCGGTCGTAACTTTGTGAAGACCATGCTGGGGCTGACGGCGACGAAGCCGAGGCTGAATGTGGTCTTTGATCAGGTGGGGACTCCGACTTATGCGTATGATCTCGCCCGGGCGATAGAGACGGTCCTGGAAGACTATGAGCGCGAGAACCCTCATGGGAGGTACAGCAAGACAGGTATTTATCATTTCAGCAATGAAGGTGTCTGTTCCTGGTACGACTTCACCAAGAAGATTGCAGAGCTGGCAGGACATACAGCATGTGACATAGAGCCTTGTCACAGTGATGAGTTCCCCAGTCCGGTGAAGCGTCCCGCCTATTCGGTCCTGGACAAGACGAAAATCAAGCAGACGTTCGGCATCAAAGTGCCGTACTGGACAGATTCATTGACAGTCTGCATGGAGAATATGAAAGCAATGCGATAACAGTCAAAACACAAGAGTGATATGAATTTCAAACGCAACATTATGATAACGGGGGGAGCAGGTTTTATTGGTTCCCATGTGGTACGCCTGTTCGTGAACAAGTATCCGGATTATAGAATCATAAACCTGGACAAGCTGACCTATGCCGGTAACCTCGCAAACCTGAAAGACATCGAGGACCGGGAGAATTATGTGTTTGTCAAGGCTGATATCTGTGACTATGAGACGATAAAGGGGCTGATGGCGGAATATGATATCGACGGAATCATCCATCTTGCGGCTGAGAGCCATGTGGACCGCTCGATAAAGGACCCGTTCACGTTCGCTCATACAAACGTGATGGGTACATTGACATTGCTACAGGCTGCAAAGGAATATTGGGAGAGTAAGCCCGAAGGTTATGAGGGCAAACGCTTTTACCACATTTCCACCGATGAGGTGTATGGGGCGCTGGAGCTGACCCATCCCGAAGGGGTTGAGTCTCCGTTTACGACAAAGGCCAGTTCGGAGCATCACCATGCCTATGGCACGGAATTCTTCCTCGAAGAAACGAAGTACAATCCGCATTCACCTTATTCGGCATCAAAGGCAAGCTCTGACCATTTTGTAAGGGCTTTCCATGACACCTACGGGATGCCGACCATCGTGACCAACTGTTCGAATAACTACGGACCTTACCAGTTCCCCGAGAAGCTGATACCTCTATTCATCAACAATATCCGACACAAGAAGCCGTTGCCTGTCTATGGAAAAGGCGAGAACGTCAGAGATTGGCTTTATGTGGAAGACCATGCAAGGGCCATCGACCTCATTTTCCACAAAGGCCGAATCGCGGATACTTATAACATCGGTGGTTTTAACGAATGGAAGAACATTGATATTATCAAGGTTGTCATCAGGACGGTTGACCGCCTCTTGGGTCGCAAGGAAGGCGAGGATATGGACCTGATAACCTACGTGACTGACCGTAAGGGGCATGACATGCGCTATGCCATTGACTCCCGGAAGCTTCAGCGCGAGCTTGGCTGGGAACCAAGCCTGCAATTCGAAGAGGGGATAGAAAAGACCGTCCGTTGGTACCTGGAGCATCAGGACTGGATGGACAATGTGACCAGTGGTGACTACCAAAAGTATTATGATGAGATGTACCGGAACAGATAAATGATATTGCAGGATGGTCCAGCACCGTTATATACAGCAATAGCGACTGTCACTATAAATCCCAATAGTAGCAGTCGCTATTGTTTTTTCAGTTAATCCGGAACCGGACATTCACCTTACTTCACCCGATAAACCACAAAGCTTTTGGCGGCGATGACTGTGCGGACAGTATTGTCCGTCGGGATGAGGCGGCCCTCTTGAGGGACGATGCTGGTCGGTGCATCGAGTGTGTTGTCCTGCTCATAGGAACGGCAATCGAGCGTCAGGGTACCGACTGAATGGAGGCGCTTCATGCCCTCGAAGCGGAGCACGATGTCCTTCGGGCTATCGGTCGTGTTGATGACCTTGACGATGTATTCACCCGTCTGCTTGTCGACCACGGCACTGGTGAACAGGCCATCTTCCCCTTTGGGCGTCGGTGTGGAGAGGGTAGCAGGGATGACATTCGTGCCACAGTTGCGGGCGTACATCTGCTGCACATAGTAGCTCACGGACTTCACGCAGCGCAGGTTGTCGAACCAGATGAGGTCGGGACGCCACTGCCAGCCTTCGACATGTGCGAACAGGGGAGCGTAGGTTGCCATGTGCACGACGTCGGCATTGCGTTCCAGTGTAGTCATGAAGGCTGCCTCGTAGAGCGATGCCCCGGCATGGTTCCATTTCATGTTGCGTCCGTGGTCATGGCAGGCATACTCGCCGGCAAACACCTTCGGACCGCGGCGGTCATAGTTGTCATAACGGTCCATGCTGTTCTTGAACCAGTCGACGGGGCGGTAGAAGTGTTCGTCGACCAAGTCGGCTTTCTGCTCACGCATCGCCTTCCAGCCCAGTTCGAACATCTCGCCCTCGGAATCGGGACCCGATGTGCCGATGATGCTGATTTCGGGGTGTGCCTTGCGGATGGCGTCGATGAAGAACTTCAGACGCTCGAAGTAGAACTCGCCCCACTGCTCGTTGCCGATGGCAATGTACTTCAGTCCGAACGGAGCCGGGTGTCCCATCTCGGCACGCACCTTGCCCCACTCGCTGTCAGCAGGACCGTTGGCAAACTCGATGAGGTCGAGTGCATCGTCGATGTAGGGTTGCAACCCTTCGGCAGAACATTCGGCATGTGCCTCCTCCTTGTTCCAGTTCTGATATTGGCAGGCCATGCCCACGTTGAGCACGGGCAGGGGAGCGGCACCCAGCTCTTCGCTCAGGAGGAAGTATTCATAGAAGCCCAGTCCGTAGCTTTGGAAATAGTCGGGATAGTAGCGGTCGGTGAAGGTCGACTCCCAGCGGTTCTTGTTCAGCGGACGGTTCTCTACCGGTCCCACGGTGTTCTTCCACTGGTAGCGTGTGGCGAGGTTGCTGCCTTCGACGATGCACCCTCCGGGGAAACGGAAGACACCGGGATGCAGGTCGAAGAGTGCCTGTGCGAGGTCCTTGCGCATGCCGTTCTCATGCCCCATCCAGGTATCTGTTGGGAAGAGCGAGACATGCTCCAGGTCGACGGTACCTGTGCCCGAACGGTGTTCCGGGTTGGAGAGGAAGATGCGCAGGTTGGCTTTTTCGATGGTCCGTGGAGAACGCATCACGAGGGTGTACTTCTTCCACTCGCGGGAGTCGATGGTGAGGTCTTGGCTGACGAATGCCTGCCGGTTCTCCATTGTGTTCTGGTCGATGAACTGCACCAGGAGCGTCACAGGCTTACCGTCGGGGACACGTGCCCACACCGAGAAGCGGTAGTCGTCGCCTGTCTTCAGCCCGATGCCGAAGAAGCCTTCGTTCTGGATGCCGGTCCACATGTCATTGTGTCCTGCCCAGGCAAGGCGGACATAGTGCGGGTTCCGTTCAAAGGGGCCGTCGTCGCGCAAGGTGACATTGCCGAACATCTTCCAGCCCATGTAGTGGTCGGGGGTAAATTCGAACGAGCGGTTCTTGACCAGTTCGGCATACAGACCGCCGTCTGCTCCGAAGTTGATGTCTTCAAAGAAGATACCGTACATGGTCGGTTGGATGGCTGCACCCACCTGGCGGGTCTGCACCGTCACGGTGTTTTCTTGTGCATGGAGGACCGGAGCTGTGGCTGCGAGTGCCAGCCCGGCTAGAATTGAGTAGATTTTCATGATGTAAGTGTTGTTTTAGTTGACGGGTGGACAGGAAACAAGCCGACGGGGGAGGATGGTCCACCCGTCTACTTGTTCCTTGTCCGCTGACTCACGAAAGTACGGAGAATAATTGAGAATATCACACTTATCTCCTATTTTCTTGTCCTCCCGGTCAACTAAAAACACTTCTTAATGCCCGGCGTTCACTTACGGACGCAGACACCCACGCGACGGGTCATACTGCTGCCCGAGGCGTCAGTTGCCGTCACATTGTAGTAGAAGATACCTTCTGCCAGGCCGGTGCTTTCCATTGTCAGACGGCTGCCTTCGATGACAACGGTCTTGTCGCCCTCGACAGTGAATGTCGGCTGTTCAAAGCCTGCAAACAACGGGGCTGCATCGATGGTGATTTCTTCGTTATTGTCGGCGTAGTAGTGAGGCACCGACATCCAGTCGAGGTATTCCTCCAGGTTGGTATAACCGTCCTTGTCGGGGTCGGCGTTAGAGTCGCTGAAGTCACCGGCAGCAGACTTCGGGTTCGTCCCGTGCATCTCCTCCCACCAGTCGGGCAGTCCGTCACCGTCAGTGTCGAAGTCGGCAGCCCGTTTCTCCTCAGGATATTCCTCATAGCCGCCGGCATCCTGTTCGTTGTCGATGATGCCTTTTGTCTTGCCGACGCTACCGGTGTAGGTATAGGACCCTTCGAGGGTTTCACGCACGATGCGTTGGTCGTGTTCGTCGAAGAGCGGCATGTTGCAGCCCACGTCGGAGAGTGTCGACTTGTAGGCATCCTGTGCACTTTCTACTTCGGCATACGAGGGGAAGAAAGGTTTGTCTACCCACACTTCCCAGTCGAGCACCTGTCCGTTCGAAAGTTCGTAGCGGCGGAGTTGTTCGTTGTCGGTCACCAGCTTGCCGTCAGTGTCCTGACGGACGTTGCCTTCGCAGTAGTAGCTCTGGGAACCCTTGCCGACGCCTTCGAGCTGTGCACGGAGGATGAACTTCTGAGTGGTCGACGGTCCCATCTTGTAGAAGTTGTTCACGAAGTTCACTTCATGGGCGCCGCCGTCAGTGGCACGTCCCGCCCAGTTGTAGACCACGTTGTTGAAGATGTCGAGTGCTCCGGCATAGAATCCGTTGCCGTCGAGTCCGCCGCCCATGCTCCAGTTGCGTCCTGCACAGTGGGCGAGGAGGTTGTGGTGGAAGGAGCCGATGTTGCCGCCGATGGTGGCTGCATAGCCGTGTCCCTTGCCTTTCTCGTAGTTCTTGTGCCCGGCGACGTTGAGTGCTTCGGAGATGAGGGTGTGTTGCAGGGTGATGTTCTTCGCGCTGCGTGAGCTGAATGCCTCGTCGATGGTCCAGCTGATGGAGCAGTGGTCGGTGATGCTGTGGTCGGCTCCTGCCATACCGATGCCGTCGAAGGTCTTTCCTCCACCCAGACGGACACGGATGAAGCGACAGATGCCGTCAGGACCCACTCCGAAGGGTGCGCCCTTGATGCAGATGCCTTTACCCGGGGCAGTCTGTCCGGCGATGGTCACATAGCGTGAGGAGCAGGTGAGGCGCGACTTCAGCGTGATGACACCCGAGACATCGAACACGATGGTGCGCGGACCGATATCGTTGGTGATGGCTTCGCGGAAGCTGCCGGGACCGTCGTCGTTGAGGTTGGTCACATGGACCACCTTGCCGCCGCGTCCGCCGATGGCAAACCGTCCGTAACCCTCAGCTCCCTCAAAGGCGAGGTGGCGCGGGCGGAAACTCCAGACATTACCCCGTGTCAGGTTGCCGGAAGCATCTTCTTCGTCAATGCGCCAGTAATACCGGTCCAGGTTGTAGAGGTCGCTCAGGGCGTAACCGGTCTGTTCCTGTACTCCTTTATAGATGGTCCGGTCGCCGGTCGATGCCTGTGCCACGGCGAGGGAGTCGGTGCCTACATAGACATGGTGCTTCACGGCTTCTTTGCCCGGTGTCCATTGCAGCGTCAGTCCGTTGTCGGCATCAGCGTGCATGTCGTCGTCGGCAGGTGCGGGCTTTTGAGCCTGACGGAGGATGTCGGGTGTGTCAATCTCCACACCGTTGAGGTAGACGGCACGCTGTTCGGCTTCAGCCTCCCGCGCCTTGAAGCGGAGCATGACTTCCTGTCCGTCCTGCTCCACGTTGACCACGGTCTTCAGCACCAGTCCGTCTTCCCGCGTCAGCACCCGGCAGGGACATGACTGGTTTTCGTGGACGAGCTGGTCGCCGGCATAGACGTCGAATGCCGGGACGGTGGTTCCTTCAGTTGCCGAGAAGTTGTTGTGATAAGTCTGTACGACATGTTCCCCTTTGGGCAGTCCGGTGATGAGCAACTCCAGCTCATCGCCGTTTTCCACATAGACACCGTCGCTGATGAGCTTTGCCAGTGGGTTCTGTACGCCTGCCTTGTAGTAGCCGGAGTGCAGCGTAGCCTCGTCATTGCCTTTCACCGCCATGACGATCTGCACACCTCCGGAGAGTTGCAGGGTGTCGGTTTTTTCACCGTCGATTTCCCACGGTGTGAATTTCACTTCGTTTACTTCTGCCACGCTGCGTCGTGCCACGTTGCAGTCAATCCGGTACGTCGGTTGAGCATCCTGTACCGAGGTGGCGCAAGCTGTCAGAAGCAGTGCGCTGCCCAGCAGCAAATGTCTGGCTTTCCTTTCATTCGTTTTCATAGATGGATTTTTTAGGCGTTCTATTTTTCCGCCAGCCCGGGTAGGAGTTGGTTCTTGCCGACTGATACGGAGAGCGTATGCGGAACATTAGTCAGGTATCTTAAATCAGACTTTCGGGAGTACAGGAGGTTTAATCATGCACTCAACTTTCGTAAGGTGGTAGCGGACGGGTTGCAAGGAAAAGTCAGACGCCCGGTCAGGCATCCTTCCGGTTTGCAGGCTGCAATGTGCAGTGCCATTCGGGTGGGATGTCCTGACCGGGCGTCTTGGATGGACGATGACCCGGTTAGGTCCTCGTATGCTTATTCTTCTTCAGCCGATGGGGCAGCGTAAGGCACGACCACCTCCCGTCCGGCAAGTCCGTTGGCGAACCCTCCGTAGGTCGGTTTGCGGCTGTTGCCGAGTGTCCAGAGTCCGACGGGCTGTCCGCCTCTCCAGGAAGAGCTCTCGGGACTGTCGGTGGTGCACCACTGAGTGATGCCGTACTGCTGTGCCACCGGGATGATTTCGAAATACTTCTCGATGATGAAGCGGTAGAATTCCGCCATCTTCAGCTGTTGTTCATAGGTGACGTCCTCTGTCTTGATGGCCTCTCCGAAAGCCTTTTTGGTGATGCCCATATCCAGCTCGGAGATTTTGACGAGTTTGCCCGAAGCGGCGAGCAGTTCGAACATCTTCACGATGGAAGCCTCCTGCCGTTTCTGGTCAGCCTCGTCGAGGATGTAGCTCACGTGCATCTGCGTACCGATGCCGTCAATCTTGGTCGCTCCGTCCGATTCCCACCGTTTGATCCAGTTGATGAGGCTCTTCGCTTTCTTGTTGTCGTCCCACCAGGATTCCAAGTTGTAGTCGTTGATGAAGAGTTTGAGGTCGGAGGGGTTGCCACCGTGCTCGGCAAAGTGCTTGCGTGCTGAGCGGATGACAATCCGTACGTAATCGAGGTCACCCAGATAATCCTGCCAGTAGAAGTTGTTTTTGGCATCCTCTGCGGAAACATTCTTATTGGATTGCAGGTCATAGAAACCATCGTTGTCATTGTCTACTCCGGAGACGGATTCATTGACAGCATCCCATGCTGTGACATATCCTCCGGTGGCTTCCATGATACCATTGATCCAACGGTCCATTGCCCAGGTGAGGGTGTCTTTCTTTTCTTGCTCAGTCAAAGGAATACCTTCTACCTTGCGTTGAATCCCGAACTCGATGTCATCGAAATAGTACGTATTGGCTTCTTTCAGCACGGCGAGGTTCCAGGCGATGGTCTGCATGCCCGATGTCCCGGCTTGCGCTTCACTGACGGTAAATTCCTTTTCGAAGGTCTGCCATTTGGTGGTGAAGTTCACGCTTACACCCATGTCATAGTGAATGTAAGCACCGGGCGCTGCGTGAGCCTGCGATTCAGAACCTGCAGCTTTATCGGCACGGTATTTGAATGTCAGTTTACAGATGTCTCCGGCGTGCAGTGTCCGGTTTGCCTTGACAAAGAACTGGGTGCTGTAGCTGTTGGCCGGGTCATTGCCTGATTTCACGACATAGGCATGTCCCTTGCCGTCAGCACCCGTTCCGGCTGCACCGATGGTTGCGTCGTGGGGACCGCCAATACCTTGTTCAGTCGCGAAGAAACTACCTGCTTCACTACCTTCTGCATTGCCGTTGGTGAGCATGTCTTCATACCAAGTGGTTGTACCGGAGTTGCCCAAAGTTTCGATTTCATACGAGATGTCTATCCAGCTCACTTTAGTCCAGTGATTGATGTCTTGCTTGTCAAATGAGGAATTGACAATCAGATTCTTGTCACTACCGGCCTCTTTCAGTGTGACATCATCAAAATACAGATCTCCTCCCAGCTTGCCAAAACAGAAGCGCAGACGGTCAATTGTTTTTTCGGGAGTGAAGTTAATGGTATTGTCCGTCAAGTCTTCGCCGGCTGTGATGCCTGAGAACCCATAGTGGGTATTATTGCCGTCTTTCAGACCCGGCCAAAATGATATGGTACCCGGATTGGAACCTTTGGCCTTAATGGTCAGTGTATAAGACTTTCCTGGTTCCAATGTCTGGTCGAGGTCATAGTAGATTTCATAGTCCCAAGCATTTGTTTTTGGATCTCCGGCGTGGATGTGAAGAGCTTTATTTCCGCCGGTGGGGTCTACTGGAATAGGCTTGTTGGCTATGAGGCTGTTCAGGTATTTGTTGTTCTGCTGTGAGTGCCAGCAAAGGGTGTGACCGTAGATGGTCACACCGGCAGCCTTGGCAGCTTCTACAAACTTTGTCACTTTAGAAAAGTCCATAATGCCGTTGTCCGACACACAGGAGGCATATTTCATGGCATTTCCTGCCGTGATTTCGTCGAAGTTGCTGACAACCATGCTGCGTACCAGTTCTCCCTTCAGAAAGTCATCGGCGGAGACTCCTGCTCCCAGTTTGAAACCGGGATGTGCACTGCGGTCTATGTAGCTTTTCAAATTGTCATACGCATTCAGATATTCATATTGCGTCAGACTTTCCGGCTTTTCCGTTTGGAAGTCGGCAAACTTATCGTCGGCGCATGAGGCGAATGCCGTGAGCAATGCCAGGCCGATGTATGTTGAAATCTTGTTATTCATAGTCTGTCCTTCAATAATTATTTAGCGATGTACTTAGGGGTGAACAGTTCCATCTTGTTGGTACCTCTTGTCTGTAGGACAAGGGTGTCTTTTGTTGCAACTTGTTTGATGCCATAGTTGATGGTGTAATCCAAATAGAGGGCATCACGGTCTTTGTTTCCCCAGGCTTTCTTTTCACCTTTAGGCTCGAAGTGGCCTTTGCCGCTGGCAGTGATGCCTTCCGTGTCAGAAGTGATGCTGCATCTGTTCTCTTCATCGAACGTAAGCAACAGATTGCAGGTTATGCTGCTTCCGTCGGCGAGCTTGGTGCTCACAGGGAAATGGCAAGTCTTCAGAGAACGTGTGGTGACATTGCAGATTTCGTCTTTTTCAACGGTGGCTCCATGACGTTTTATGGTTGAAGTCTTGCCGTTTTCCGTGATGTTGTCTGTTCCCCGGCGGAGATAGGAGGCATGCCAAGGATTGATATATTTCACGCAGTAGAGTACATAGTCCATCGGGAGTACATCCCAATAAATAGAATTGGTACGTACGGGACTTTCACCCTCCACTAACGGTTTGCCGGTGAGTATGCGGTCTGCTCCGGTTTGGCTTTTCATGACAATGGGAA
Source organism: Bacteroides sp. Marseille-P3684 (assembly GCF_900291465.1). Taxonomy (GTDB): domain Bacteria; phylum Bacteroidota; class Bacteroidia; order Bacteroidales; family Bacteroidaceae; genus Phocaeicola_A. The sequence goes on along the minus strand of NZ_LT985808.1, from coordinate 195,434 downwards.
TGACATAATTGTTCTCCAAGGCTTTTTCGTCGGCAAAGAAGGCATCAGTCAGTTGCACTTCTACGCATCCCCAGTGCTGACCTTTATAATCAATTTTGTTCCCGGCGAGCTTGTAATAGTTGGAAGGCATGGGGAGCACCGGTGAATCATTTTCGAAAAACAGGTTGTCGCAAAGAGAGTTGTCTACCGCAATGTCGATGGTGATGTTTCTTCCTCCATAGGAACCTCCCATGGTGGAATAGATCTCACATTTATGCTCGCGGTCAAGTGAATTGTTGACGACCTCATCATTCCCCAATACAATCGTACGTACGGGATATTGGTAAGCGAAGTAGACAGAGGTGCCTCCTTCGTAGTCGGGAAACGAGTTGTCTGCATTCTCGCAGGCGGAGAAAGCTGTCAGTACGCTTCCCAACGCTATAGCAGTTAATAGTTTATTCATAATCAATTTGTAATTGGTTTTAGTAGGATTACCATCCTTGGTTCTGTTTCAGTTCACTCCATTTTAACTTCTCGTTGTAGGGGATAGGACCGTAGTACATATAATCCTTGTAGTTACGGGCTTCTACATTGATAACTTTATAAGTCAGTGCATTCCCGTTTTTTTCGATTTGCATGCCTTTGGCTTCTTCGGTCAGAGGCATCTTCCAACGGCGGATATCCCAGAAACGTTTATTCTCAAAGCAAAGTTCGATGCGGCGTTCGTTGCGGATGAGCTGTGCCATTTTCTCTTTATCTCCTTTGACGCTTTCCAGATAGGCATCTCCGTTGTCTGTTCCCACTCCGGCACGAGTACGGATTTTCTTGATGACATCGTACGCACTGAATCCGTTGCTTCCTTGTCCGGTCGGTCCCCAAGCATCATTTGCAGCTTCAGCATAGGCGAGGAATATCTCCGTATATCGGATACGTACGGGGATATGCTTTTTCGCGTTGAGTGAACTGGGGTTCGGGTTACAGTCTTCACGTAAAAGTTTGCGCAGGTAGTAGCCGGTCCGGGTGGAAGTGTTCAACTGGTTCAAACCGTTGTCTTGCTTGTTGTCAGCATCTGCATAGAGTCCGGTGATGATGGCCTTGTCTTTGAACTTTGCACCGTTGTAGATGATATACTTACTCAGACGTGGATCTCGATTCTCATAGGGATTGTTGGCATTGTATCCGCTGTTCGATTTGTCGGTGATAGGGTATCCGTTAGCCATGGGGAATGCATCCACGAGGTTCTGTGTCGGATTGATACGCCCTGAGCCGTACAGCGTAGGTGGGAAGTTATTCTTTTCTTGTGTGATACCGATATCCCAATCGTCGGTACCTTGGCTGATGTTCCCGCGCCAGAGGATTTCCGCTGTCACTTCACCCGATCCCAGGTTATCCAGTTCATCGGTGTTCATGTACCAGGTATTTCCTTTCAGGTCAAGTCCTGAAATGCCACCGATACGTTTCAAGACGGTTGCTGCATAGTTTGCTGCAGTTTCGGAAGTCACGCCCGAAGCGTCTCGGTAAGCGGGGCTGGCTGCCAACAATGCGACTTGTGCTTTGATGGCTTCTGCAATTTTAGCCGTCAACCGTCCACGTTGGTAGGTTCCGAATACCAGATTGTAGTTGCCCAGCTTGGCGCCCATATTCTGATATTTGGCAGGAACATCACTGTCGCTACTGATGTTTTCGTAGTCTGTAGGCAACAGTTCGATCGCTCTGTCCAAGTCTTCGAAAATCTGTTTGACGCATTGCTCGAACGGTGCGCGTGGTTGATTGAAGTTCGAAGAGTTGTTTTCGGGTTCAAGTAGCAATGGAACTCCCAGCAATTCTCCGTTCTCCGTACGTCCGGCATGTGCCATCAGTAGGTAATAATAGTTCAGTGCACGCAGTCCGTAAGCCTCTCCGCTCAGTTTGTCGATAAACATAGCGTTGGTAACTTCATTGGCTGCCCAATTGACATTCTTGACGATGCTGAGGAAAGTATTCAGATATTGGATGGCAGCTTTGCGTGCTTGCCATTGTTCCATCGGGTTGTTATTGGCAGCCCATGCACCGAGTGCCATTTTGGAGTAGGCACTCTCTTTATCGTTGGTCACAGCATCATCGGTTGCCACGTCGCTTACACTCGCATTTTCATACGGCAACATGGCGTATCCATAGCCCAACAGGCCTACGGCGTAGTTGGGGTCGGTGAGCATTTCTTCCACACCGCGATTGTTTTCCTGCGCCGGTTCAAACATGTCGTCGCAGGCGGAAAGGGAAGCCATCAGGGCGGTGGTCAATAAAATATACTTTAGTTTCATTTGTTCCGGTTTTAAGTTAGAATACAGCTTTGACGCCGATATTGTAGAATCTGGTTTGAGGAGCACTGCCTACATTCATTTCCATGTGTTTGCGCTCTTTGGAGAACGTGAGCAAGTTGGCGCCGCTGACATAGGCGGACAGGTTGCGGATGAATGTATTGTGCAGGATGCTCTGAGGCAGGTCATACGTAATCTGTACTTTTGCCAAATCAAAGCGGTCGGTCTTGTAGAGCCAGTAGTCAGACGTACGGAAGTTGTTGCTGGCACTCTTGGCAGACAAACGAGGATATGTGGCAGTTTCGGCTGTAGCCTCAGTCCAGCGTCCACGGACAATGGCAGAATATTTGTCGTCACCGTCTACCCAATAGTAGGAGCTGTTCTTGATACCATATCCTCCGAATCCACCGGTTCCCAGTGCAAAGAATGTGAAGTCCTTCCACTTGGCGGTGAGGTTGATGCCCAATGTAAAAGGTGAACCGTACCATCCTCCTTTACCCAGGTAGATTTCATCTTTGTCGTCAATTACGTTGTCACCGTTCTGATCTACGTATTTGATATCTCCCGGACGTACTGTGCTGCCCAACTTCTGTTCCGGAGAAGCGGCAATTTCTTCTTCATTGCGGAAGAGACCGTCGCTTTGGAGTCCCCAGATACCGTCGATGGGTTTGCCTTGACGATAACGGTATGCATTGTCGTAAATCTCATCGCGCTTGGTAATCTTGGTGTCGTAGTATGTACCGGATACCCCCAAAGATAAGTCAACCTCGCCAAACCGCTTGTTGGCATTGATGCTGAAGTCAAAGCCGATGCGACGGTTGTTGTTGAAGTTCTGTACCGCCATGAACGAGGCGTCAGGATAACCGGTGTTCAGGTGCGATGGATAGAACGTCGGCTGGTCGATCAGGTAACCTTCCATCGAGTTGATAAAGAAAGAGGCGTCTACGGTGACCAGTTTTTGCCAAAGGGAGGCTCTCAGGTTGGCAGAGAACTCCTTTCGTTGGATGAAAGACAGGTCGTCATTCTCTCCGCGGGTTGAGATGGTGTATTTACCCGCAGGACCATCATACCAGGCATAACCGTCGTTTTGGGTCCATACAGCTTTGTAGAGGTAAAACTCGTTGTCTCCGACAGCCAGGTCAATGTCCTGGTTCAGGATACTTCCCGAAACGCTGAGCATCAAGTCATCAATGACAGGAGAATCTTTCAGGAATCCTTCTTCACTCAACCGCCAGCCTAAGGTCAATGAAGGCGATAGGGCATTGCGGTGTCCTTCTGCAAGTTTGGCAGAGTGGACCAAGGCCGCATCGAAGTCTGCATAGTAGCGCTGACGGTAGTTGTAACCCAGTTGCAGGGCAAGGTTGGCATTACTGATGCGGTGGTATTGCTGTGAGATGGTCTGCTGATAGCCATTGGCTATAAGCATGCCTGAAACATTGTGTACACCGCCGAATGTATTCCGGTAGTTGAACTGCCCGCTGAAAGCAATGGTCTGCTTGTCACTGCTTCCACTGATGTTTTGTGTGCCGGGCTTTTCGTCGTTGCCTTCCTTGGAGAGAGCTACGATGACATCCTTTCCGTTGTAGTTGGCCCAGGTGGGAACGAATATCGCATACTTGTTGTCGAAAGACGTTGTGTATGACGTTGCATAATCGACTGCAAACAGGGCGTTGAATGAAAGTCCTTTCAGCACCTTGTCCAGATTGATGTCGAGTCCGGCATCGAACTGGAACTGTCGGCTGGTCCATTTGCTACTGCCGGCTGCATAGTTGTCGGCAAACACGTTTGTTGAATTTGCCTGGCTGCCTGATAGGAAATATTTTCCGTCAATGATATTGGATGTTGTGCTCAGCAGTTCCAGTGCGCTTGTCGCATTCGGGTCGATAAGAGCTACCGGAATGAGCGGGGAGGCGTTTTGTGGAAAGTTCGGCCGTGCCGTAGCTGCGGCATTCCAATAATCACCTTTGGCATTTTGTGCATTGTAAAAAGTGGCGTTGGCATTGATGTGGGTGCTGATGAAGCGGTTGATGTCCACATCCACATTGCCGCGCACATTGAAGCGGTCAATCATGTTGTCCTTGGCTTCACCGAAATTGAGCAGGTCCCCAGCACGGTAGTAGCTGACGTTGCTGTAGAAACGGGCACGCTGTCCGCCGCCTGAAATTTCGGCTGTCGCTTCCGAACGGTTGCAGGCCTTCTTCACATAGTCAGAAGAATAGTAGTTGATGTTCGGATAGCGGTACGGATTGATACCGGAACCGTGGTTGTATATCTGCTCGGCTGAATAGAGGGGCTTGGCAGATGGGTCGTCATTGAGCAATGCCTCGTTGTAGAGGGTCATGTATTCAGCAGAACCCAGATATTCGGGGAAGGCCTTAGCCACGTTGAAACCGGTATTGGCGCGTAGGCTGACTCTCAGACCGCCCGCATGGCCGCGTTTGGTACTGATGAGTATTGCGCCCTTGGCAGCACGACTGCCATAGAGGACTACCGCTTGTGCTCCTTTCAGGAAGGTGATTTGTGCAATCTCCGAAGGCATGACATTGTTGGCTTCGCGGGGTACCCCGTCGACCAGAACCAGATAGCCGGCATGGTCTCCGTCCATTCCCCACAGGGAATTACCGTTCCAACCTCCGATGTAACCTTGCATGTTGTCCAGGCTGTAGGTGTTGTAGTTCTTTTTGGTCAGTTCTTCGACATTGACCACAGAAACTCCTCCCAAGAGGTCCTTTTGTGCCATCTTACGGAAGGCGACTTGTACCTCCGGACTTTCCTTGCGAGCCAACGAATCGGTCCCTTCTTCGTCGGGTGTTTGTGCATAGGTCAAGGCAGGTGCAGTGACCAGCATGCTGCAAAGAATGAATTTGGATTGTATATATTTCATTAGTTGTTCATTTATGGTTAAACATACGTTGATGGGATGTCTCTGCCATTACCAGCCAGGGTTCTGCCCGTAATCTCCATAAAGGTAGACATCATTGTCAGGCAAGGGGAACCAGTAATGTTTCGTCCCGAATACACGTTTTACAAGCAGACGCTTGTGCCAGTTTGCCACTTCTGCATCAGCCGGGTCATTCGTCTTATAGAAGTCGGGATTTTCAACGCGGTCGAATTCCACGGCATATTTTTCGGTGTAGGGCGATTCGGTCAGCAGCAACCAACGTTGCAGGTCGTTGAAGCGGAATCCTTCCATAGCCAGCTCGACGGCGCGTTCACGACGTATTTCATCCATGAACTTATGGTTGTCTGCCAAGTATGCCGGTTGTACACCTTCGGCACCGCAACGGGTGCGGATTTTGTTGATGGCATCCAGAGCGGTCAGTTTGCAATTGTCGGCTTTGGCGGACGGACCTCCCAGTACTGCACAGCTTTCAGCATACATCAGGTAGATGTCGGCGAGGCGCATGTAGGGCAGGTAAGTGTGCAGGTTGCTTCCCCAGTCATATTCCTTGTCCCCTTCATTACAGGTGTGGGGGACGAGCTTTTGGAAGAAATAGCCGGTACGGCTGCCCAGGTCGGCAGAGCGCATGTCTGAACCGGTTGAGAGATTGCAGTAAGCATAGGGCTTTTGGGCATCCGACAGCTTGTCTTCTGCCAGCACATAATGGAAACCGTCAAACACGATATCATGATAGAAGCGAGGATCACGGTTCTTGAACGGATGGCGTTTGTCAAAACCGGAGTTTGGGTCGTCGATGGGAAGTCCGTTTGCCATTCCGTACATGTCTACCAGGTTCGCTGTCGGCAGGTGGATGATTTTGTCATGGGCGACCAGTCCTGCGACTTTTGGACCCCATAGCTTTGTCATATTCCAGTTACTGCCGTTATAGTCCGAGGATGGTCCGCGGAAGATTGCTTCCACGGAACCCGGCATCAGCCAGTTCTGACGGACGGTGTAGAAGATGTCTGTGAAACAGCTTTTGGCTGACGTTGCCTTCTCGTGATTATAGATATTTTTGTAGTTGTATTCAGCTAGAGCGTACTGTGTCTGTCCACTTTCAACCAAAGAGAGCAGTTCGCCAAAGGCATTGGCTGCCTTTTTGCAGAACTCTGTGTCATAATCGTAGGTCTTGGTTCCGCCCAACTGTGCTCCGTTTTTCATGAGCGGACTGCCAGCCCACAGATAATTCTTGCCCAGATAGCCGAGTGCCATGATTTTGTTGATGCGGAGCTGGTTCTTTCCCTCCGTAGCTTTTCCCGGAGCCACGTTGTCCCAATTGACAGGGAGCAGGTCTGCTGCCCGTCGGAAGTCTTCGCCTGCTTTAGTTGCACACTCCTGATAGCTGAGGCGGGGCAGAGTCAGCTCTTTCGTTGCGTCGAGCACCTGGTCGATGTAGGGCATTCCACCCCAATACATCATGATTTGGAAGTGCCACCATGCACGGAAGAAATAGAGCTGTCCGGCTATGAGATTCTTCTCTTCTTCTGTGCCGGTCATTTTGTCCAGGTTGGCAAGGCCGACGTTGGCTTTACGGATACAATACCAGGCGTGAGGCCAGAGTGAGTGTTGGAACTTATCGGTCGATGCCGGATTGCTTGGGTTACGGTACAGCCAGCATTGTCCGTTGGTCTGCCAGGCACGGAAGTTGCCAAGATCAGCTTGGTGGGTCATGTGTGCATCTCCCATGGAGTTGAACAGTTCATCATCTCCCCAGTTCCAGGAAGTACAGTAATTGTTCTTCTCTTTGTCCGGAATACAGTTGTAGATTTCTTCTATGAAACCTTGGAAGTTGCGGAAGTTCTTGAAAGCGTCGTCTTCTGATACCGTCGATTCCGGGGCCTTGTCCAGGTAGTCTTCGCAGGAGGTCAGGGGGAGTCCTGCTGACACAGATAACAAGCCTGCACAGAAGAGCGTCTTGTATATAGAGTGTTTCATCGCGTACATATATTATAAAGTGAATTTGATTCCGAGGTTATAACGCTTCACCGTGGGGTAGGCACCCAGATAACCGGCACCGGAGAGATTGGCTTCACGGTCGTCAGGCATGCGTGTCCACAACCAGAGGTTGTTGCCATTGAGGTAGATTTTCAGGTTGTTCAACCCCAGTTTGTGAATCCATCCCCCGTCCCACGTATAGGCAATCTCGACATTCTTCAGACGGATGTATGAACCGTCATACAGGAATTGAGTACCTTCGTTGTAATTGGGTGTAGAATTCCAGCGCGGAACGACCACATCAGCATTTGGGGTATCCTTGGACCACCAGGTGCCGTTGTCATATACCGTATTCAGCTTGCTGCCGAAGCTGGTCAGGGTCACGTCGCGGGTCACATTCGTTACTCCATAGAACTGGGCAAAAGCACTGAAGCCTTTCCATTCGAAGCCGATGGTTGCGTTGTAAGTATTTTCCGGTTGGTTGGTATAACCATAGGGAGCAGAGTCTTTGTTATCCACTACACCGTCACCGTTGAAGTCTACGATATAGTGGTCTCCCACGAGGCGTTGGCTGTCGTTGGCATCGTGGGCCGGAGCAGCATACAGCTGGTCGTAGGTCTGGATGAAGCCGTCGTCGATGTAAGAGTTATATTGTCCCACACCATGTCCAGCAGCCTTCTGGTAGGCAGGACGCAGTGCCTGGTCATCTTTCACCAATACGGTGTTTTTAGCATGTGTCATGCTGAAATTGCCCCATAGATGGAGACCATTGGCATAAGTCTTGTTGAGGCGTACCTCCAGTTCGTAACCGCTGGTGCGGATTTTTCCTTTGTTGACAGTCGGGGGAGTTCCTCCGAAATAGGAGGGGATGGAACGGTCCGTACCGAAGACGAATATGTTGGAGCGGATGTCCCGGAAGAATTCCAGGTTACCAGCAAGCAGACCGTCCAGGAACGAATAGTCAATGCCGACGTTCAGCTTGCGTACTACTTCCCAATGGATGTCCTCGTTGCTGATGGTGGCCTCCCTGTACCAGGTATAGATACTTCCCGGGGTTGAATGGTTGAGGTCCATGGTTGTCTGCCCTCCGTAAGTCCATTGGCTCATGTACAGCCAACGGCGGTTGGAGTCGAAGGGGTCGATACCCAACTGGTCAGAACCAATCTCGCCGTAGGATACACGAATCTTCAGCATGTCGAGGATGTGCTTTTCGCGCAGGTAGTTCATGAAGCTCTCTTCGCTGACCATCCATCCCAGTGCGCCGGAGTTGAAGAAGGCAAAACGATTTTTCGGGCTGAACTTCTCGGAACCGTTGTAGGCACCGTTGTATTCCACGAAGTAGCGGTCTGCCCAGTTGTAGGTCGTACGGAATGCCCAGTCTTCACGATAGGCAGGCATCACGCTTCCCCGTGCATTCTCTTGACGGCTGAAGAGTCCCATGGCAGTCAGGTTGTGTTTGCCAAAGCTGCGTACCCAGTTCAACTGTGCCTGGTAATAGAGGTTGCGGACGGTCTGTCCGTTGTCCACCTCACCCGGAGCCGTGCTCCAGTTGACGCCCTGATGCCAGTCAAAGCCATTGTTGGTGTCGTAAGATTGTTCGTAGCGTGCCTGACCGGTGTCCGGATCGATCCATTTGCGTTGTGCGTCGTTATAGAGGTCGTTGATACCGCGGTTGTTTTCTACAAACTCATTGTCCCAGGAGATGGTGGCACGGGCTGATAGACCCGGAGTGATGAATTTCAGGTCCTGCTCCAGTGTGAAATCCGTGTTGATGCGGGTTGTGGTGAGTCGCATGGTACCACCCAGTGAGATGTTTTCGGCAGAGTTCGTCGTATTCGATACCAGCGGGTACATACCCCAACTTCCATCGGAATATTGCGGGAGAAATACATCGGGGGCAATGTTATAGGCTCCCGACCACTGCTGGCCGATTTGCCATTCCGATTGCCCGGTGTTTTGCCAGGGCGCCTTGCGGATGCCGTTAGAACCGGCAAGATTGACCTTGAGGACTGTCGTCTTGGTCAAGTTGAAATCCAGGTTACTGCGCACGTTAAGTCGGTTGTATCCGTAGCCGGAATTATAGCCTCGTCCATTATCATAGATTTTGAAGAGGTCTCCTTCGTTCACATATTCGGCGGATGCAAAATATTTCACAAAGTTTGTACCGCCACTGATGCTCATGTTTGCACGGTAGGACATGGTGTTGTCCTTGAACAGGGCCTTCTGCCAGTCGACGTTCGGGTAGCGTTCGCGTTGCTCTAGAGTTGTCTGGTTGCGGTAGTTGTCGATGAATGATTGCGGACGCACATATTCCCAAGAGTCAGGACGGAGAGCCAGTTCGTGCTCGATGGCTGTGTTGCGGAGCATGAGTGCATCATACGAATCATATTTATTAGGCAGTTTGGACGGCGATTTCAGTGTTGCATTAAAACCGATGTCGATTTTTGCACTACCTTCCGCGCCGCGTTTGGTGGTGATGAGGATGACACCGTTGGCACCTTTTACACCATAGACAGCTGTGGCAGATGCGTCTTTCAGGACGGATACGGATTGCACGGAGTTGATGTCTACTGAACTCATCGGACGTTCGATGCCGTCGACCAGAATCAGCGGAGCTTCATTGTCGTTCCAGGAACTGGCACCGCGAATGGTGATTTTCGGTTCTTCATCTCCCGGCATACCGCTGCCTGTCATGGTCACCACGCCAGGGAGGTTACCGGTCAGGGCCGCTCCGATGTCTGACACACCTGCTGCACGTTCCAGCACTTTTCCTGTAGTTTGTGTAATCGCCCCCACCACGGAAGCCTTTTTCTGTTGGCCGTAACCCACGACGACCACTTCGTCGAGTTGTTTGGTGTCATCTTCCAGGGTGATGCGCATCAAGGTGTTGGGGGTAGCCTTCACCTCTTTTGATTTCATGCCCACGAAGGACACCACCAGAACGGAGTTTGATGACGGCACGTTCAGCGAGAATTGGCCGTCGAGGTCGGAAATCGTACCGATTGATGTATTGCCTTTCACGACAATCGAGGCGCCGATGATGGTCTCCCCGTTGCTGTCGAAGATAATTCCTTTGACCGTCGGCCCCTTTTGGGCAAATGCTCCCAGGCAGCAGAACAGCAGGAGCAGGAACAGGCAAGGATAACGTTTTTGTATTCCTACATTTTTCATTTCCATTAGTTTAAGATGTTTGTTTTTTCACATTGTTTGCTAGTCATCAGCGGTTGGGGAGTTTGTCTAGCCGCTGTCGAGCACATCCTTCTGTTTCATGGTTCAACATTCGTTAGTTAATACTTGCATGGTTTATTTTCACGTGTACGGGGCGTTCCGGTCTCATGCGTAAAAATGACAAGATGGATTGCCCTCGGGGAGTAAGTCGGTAGTGTCTGAAAAAAGGATTAAAATGGTTATCGGATTATAAATCGTTCCCTGCTCGGCGGCTCTCCCGATGTGTTGCCTGTCCGGTTGCGCACACGGTGGAGGACTCAGGCTTTCGAGGCGACCCTTTTGTGGTTTTACCGACGGAAGGGATGCCGGACGTGCACTCTTTATTTTACCATTCTCATGCATTTTCGTGGCGGCCGCGCAGATGTTCATATTTCGAGACATTGCCGGGCCAGTGGAGAAGGTGCAACGAGATGGATGCAGCAGATGGAGAGCGGCTGCATCGGTGAGGTGGGTAGTGGTAAAGAGCAGGTGGGGCGGACGAACGGAAACGTTGTCTGCCGGAGAGATATTGTAATTGTTGCCTAAATGCTCGTGGGGAGGGGTAAATGTTTGATTGAGAGGTTGATGTCCTTCCAGATGCCAATAGATGCCTGCCAGGCTATGTGCTGTACATGCAGCAGGGACAACAGCCGGACGCTCCGCACCCTTATTGTAAGGAATGCTTGTCGGCCTTTGTCGGTTTTCATGGCTTGTCCTGCCTTTCTCACGGACGGACTTCAACAGGTTATGTCTAACACACATCTTCATAAGTATATTTATTAAGCGGACCTTCCTACTGCTGGAGGTTATTATCCTTTTTGTTGACAGATGTAAACCTTCAACGAGGTCGGTTCTTTCATGGACTAGGTCTATTATTTTTATTGTTAGTGTTATGCTAACACTATAAAAGTAAGAGATTTACTTCATTTCTCCAAGGAATACGGGCAGATTTTTGAGGCTTTGTGTTGGATTGACAGTTAGATGCACTTGTATCAGGTCCGGTTTCTTGTGAAAATTGTTCCTTTTCTTTATCTTTCTACTTTCACGGATTTCAAACCCTTCTGAGGTCTGTTTTCTGTTCGTAGAATATACAATAAGCTTTTTCTGTTTTGAGAAGAAAAGTTCCCGGTGCTGTTTGCGGGAGCAACTCGGAAGACATCTCGGGTGAGAACAGTCTCCGCACATCGGCAGAACCAAAGGATGGATTGACATTTTGTGAGGTCAAAAGCCTTATTTACTTTCCCATTTTCCTGAAAAGCCATTTTCAGCTAACGCACATTTTTGAAAAATCGACTGAACTAGCGATGGAAAGTTAAATTGCATTTGCACTTTCCTTCTGTAGGGCCCATTGCATTTTGATAAGTTAACGGTTAACACAAGTGTTTGACGTCCCAAACAATATTGTTTCGCATCTCAAACACTTGTGTTTGGTTCGTCAAACAATATTGTTTGAAGAGTGAAACAATATTGTTTGCTCTCTCAATGTAAAGAAAATGGAATCGCAATGAAAAAATACGGACGTTTGCTCTCTGGAAGAAGGGCAGGATCGTTCATTTTTGAACTGTTATAATGTGGAGTATTTTCTCCTGTGAGTACTCTGTGTGCTACCAATTGCTCTGCATGCAGGGCATAGGGAAAGGAAACGATTGGATTTGGTGTGAAAATGTATTTTGCAAATCGTCCGAGAATGCCCGCAAGATCATCGTCCCCGTCTTTAGCTCCAACGAAGGCCTCTGTGGAGTGATTCATTTGACATTTTGACAAAATGACAAAGTGATGGGTCACTGACGAGCGTAGGCAGGTGGTTTCTCTGTCTGGATGGCGTGCGCGTATATATAATAAGGTGTAGGGGTGCTGTGAGTGGGGGATGAGGGCTGTGATGGGCGGCGGACTATTCGGACTGTGTGGGAAAAAGATAGGTTAGTAGTGTTAAAAATGAATATAGATACAAAAAATAATAATTATTATTTGTTTCTATTGCAAAAATAGTCGTATGTTTAAAGCCATTCAGAATAAATGATGTTAAAGTATAGAGAGACATTGACAGAATTATTTTGAAAATAGTTAACAGTAGTTTAAACCTAAATCTTCCAGAATTACCATGAGAAGAAAAGACAATGAATGGAAAGGAACGATGCGCGTTCCATTGCTCTGTGTCTGTTATTTATTTGTGACACAGACGGTTGTTTCAAGTCCTAGTGGGGGGGGGTAAATTCCCATCTGCGATTATTGGTCAAGCTCCGGTAACAAGCGTATCTCAGCAGCAGAACCGTGTGGTGACCGGAGTAGTTTATGGCTCTGACGGAGAAACATTGCCTGGGGCGACTGTCACGGTAAAGGGTCGGAACTTCAAGGGAGTAATAGCCGATCTAGATGGTAAATTTACCATCAGTGTGCCGGATGATGTGAAGGTCTTGGTGATTTCTTATGTGGGCTATGAGTCGTTTGAATTGATGTTGGGCAAAAAGAATGCCTACTCCGTCACACTGAAAAACAATTCGAAGATTGATGAAATCGTGGTGACGGGCTATCAGCAATTGAAGAAAAATGCTTTCACAGGTAATGCCACCGTGGTTACCAAGGATGAATTGCTGAAAACCAACAACAAGAATGCGATTGCGGCTCTGCAGGCTTTCGAGCCTTCTTTCCGTCTGAAAGAGTCCAACCTCTGGGGCTCTGACCCGAATAATCTTCCTGAGTTTACCATTCGGGGTGAGAGTAGCATCGGCATGAACCGGGGGTTGGATGTGGAATCTGCCCGTCGTTCACAGCGTACGAATCTGGCAGACAATCCCAACTTGCCTATATTCATTTTGGATGGTTTTGAGGTGAGTGTCCAGAAGATCTATGACATGGATATTAACCGGATTGAGAACATGACCATCCTGAAGGATGCGGCAGCTACTGCACTTTACGGTTCACGTGCAGCCAATGGCGTCATTGTGGTGACTACGGTTGCTCCCAAACCGGGTGAACTTCGTGTGGCATATAATTTCACAGGGGGAATGGAATTCCCGGATTTGTCAGACTATAACCTGTGTAATGCCGAAGAAATGCTGGAAGTGGAACGGTTGGCCGGTTACTTCACCGGTGAAAACAAGGCGGGGCAGATTGATCAGGATATTCGCTATAATAACCTGATGAATGAAGTGCGTCGCGGAGTGCAGACTGACTGGCTGGCGCAACCCGTGCGTAATGTGTTCAACCAGACTCACAGTATGAACCTTTCGGGAGGTGTGGAATCCATTCGTTACAGTGTAGACTTGAACTACAATACGCACAATGGTGCCATGAAGGGCTCGTTCAGGGATGTGTATGGATTGGGACTTACGTTGGACTATCGCTACAACAAGTGGCTTCAGGTCATGAATCAGGTGACCTACACGGTGACGAAGTCTGAAAATTCGCCTTATGGTGACTTTTCGCGTTATACCATATTGAAACCTTACTATGCTCCTTATGATGATGACGGTAATCTGGTGGAGACTTTGATATCGTCTAACAATGTAGCTAATCCGCTTTATCAGGTACGCTATTTGGGCAGCTACTCCGGGCGTACGTCCTTGAATGACCTGACCGATAACCTGATGGTCAATCTGTATTTCACGGATGACTTCTTTTTCAAAGGCTCGTTTTCTGTCACCCGTACAGATTCCAATGCCGAATCTTATGTTGATCCTAAGGACCCCGCCTTCCTGAATGCTCCGAGTAAAGAAAAGGGGACACTCCAAACGGCGGGCAGTACCTCGTATAATTGGAATGTAAATGCCTTGTTCTATTATAATAAGGCGATAAAGAAACATTTTATCAACGCAACGGCAGGTCTGAATGCTCAGGCCAGCAAAGGTACTGATACGAATGTTTTATACAGGGGATTCCAATTGAGCAATTTGCATTCGCCCAATTACGCGGCTGAACAGCCCAATAAAACCCAGGTGACTTTGAATGAAGACCGTCTGGTGGGCTTGTTGGGTGCATTGAATTATTCCTATGACGATATTTATCTGGCCGATTTCTCATTTCGCATGGATGGTTCGTCCAAGTTCGGGCAGGACAACCGTTTTGCGCCTTTCTGGTCAGCCGGTTTGGGACTGAATATCCACAACTATGAGTTCCTTCGTAACAATCCGGTCATCAACACTCTCCGTGTGCGTGCTACTTATGGTGTGACGGGTAATGTCAGTTTCCCGTCCTATGCAGCAGTCTCCACTTATCAGACGTCGGATGACTGGTACACCTCCACGCCGGCGAATACGCTGATCGCGTTGGGTAATCCGGCCTTGACATGGGAAAGGACTGGAACATGGGATTTTGGCATTGCGTTGGAACTGTTTAGACGTCACTTGTCCATCGAAGCGAACTATTACCGCAAGGAAACTACCGACCAGTTGTCCCAGCTGAATATCCGTACTTCATCCGGTTTCGAGACATTCTATACGAATGCAGGGACGATATTGAACAAGGGCTATGAATTGAAGATAAACGTGGTGCCTTATCAGGACCGTGACTGGACGGTGGCGTTGAATGCGATGGTGGCTGCCAACAAAAACCGCATTACCGAGCTGGGACAGGATGCGGCAGCCTACAACCAGAGGGTACAGGATTTCTATGCCGGTAAAGGCGAACATGCGGACAATGCTGAGTATGCTGAACTGAAGTATGTGCCGCTGACGCAGTATTACGTCGGGGCATCCACTACGGCTATCTACGCAGTACCTTCATTGGGCATCGACCCTTCAACGGGTAAAGAGATGTTCCGTAAACGCGATGGGTCGGTGACGCATACCTGGAACTCGGGAGACATAGTGGTGTGTGGTGACAAGAGTCCGAAAGCGCAGGGTTCATTTGGTATCAACATTGGCTGGAAGGGAGCCTATGTGAACACGACCTTTCTCTATCAATGGGGAGGGCAGGACTATAATGAAACACTCCTGTCAAAAGTGGAAGAGGCCGATATTGAGAACAGTAATGTAGACCGGCGTGTGTTGACCCAGCGTTGGCAACATCCCGGGGATGTGGCTCCCTACTATGACATGAAGTCGACGGTGAAGACACAGCCTACGTCACGTTTTGTGCAGGATAACAATTACCTCGCTTTCAGTGGACTTTCTCTGGGATATGATTTCAATCAGCGGATTGTGCAACGGCTGCATCTTGCTTCCTTGGGGGTTCGTTTCAATGCCAACGACCTGGCTCGTTGGTCTACCATCCGCGAGGAAAGGGGTACGAGTTATCCGTATGCGAAGAATTATAGTTTTACTCTGAGCCTCGGCTTTTAAATCTTGAAATGTTATGAAAAAAGTATATACAAGCGTTTATTTATTATTGGTGCTGTGCGTAGTGACGGCTTGTTCGGGTTGGTTGGACATAGAACCGGATGGACAAGCTACCAATAACAAACTGACTGAGACGGGAGATGGGTACCGCACGATGTTGAGTGGCGTGTATAAGGCGATGACCTCTCCAAATCTGTATGGGAGGGAGTTGCAATTCGGCATTGTGGACTGTATGTCCCAGCAGTATACGTGGGCGTGGCAGACTGCTAACGGTACAACCGGTAATACGGTTTATCAGGCTGCCAAGGCGTTTAACTATTATGATGTAGGCTTGCGAGAGCTCATTGATGCAATCTGGAAAGATGGTTACAACGTGATAGCCAATGCGAATAATCTCATCCAGAACGTGAGGGATGAAGCTCCTGAAAAGTTTGCAGAGGGCGAACTGGAACGTGACATGATTCTGGGCGAGGCTTATGCCTGTCGCGCGTTGATGCATTTTGATTTGTGCCGTCTGTTTGCGCCGGCACCGATAGAAAACGAAAGCGGGAAGTATCTTCCCTATGTGGATGTGTATCCTAATATCCAGCCGGAAGCCATTGATGTCAGGACTTTCTTGACTAAAGTGGTCAATGACCTCAGAGAAGCGCAAAAACTGACTGCACGTATTGACACGACAGCCATCGGCATGAGTGCCAACTCTTCCGCCAATGCCCGTTTCTACAATCAATTGGATTATGGCATGGAAGGACATCCGGATGGTACGGGGCTTGATGACTTCTTTCTGGAGCGAGGCTATCGTTTGAATTATTATGCCGTCACCGCCCTGTTGGCGCGTGTCTATCAGTACATGGGTGAGGATGCTCTGGCATTCGAATGTGCAGATGAGGTGATGACCTTTCAAGCTAAAGGAGCTAACGGGATGGTTTACGACATGTTTACACAGGATGACTGGTATACGATGATTGCTGCAGAAAACAATGAGGCACGGACGGACTTGAAGACTGTCTCCAATCTGATATTTGCTCTTTACAACGAAGATTCCTACCTCGACTATGATTTGGGTACGTTCTTTCAGAAGCGTTCCGAGGCTCAAGGTGGAAATGCCCGTTGGCTGGCTGTGGATGTGAATGGGCAGGAGATATTCCAGAACAGAGCAGGTGTTGATGAGAAGGAACAGGATTACCGGTATCTGTATTTGTTGTTCAAACCTGATTATGCGGCATTTGACTATGGTGATGACTATCGCATATCCACAAAATGGTATTGTAGTGAAGACAAGGATATTCGCACGAAGAACCTACAGACATTGCCTGTCATCAGAGCTACTGAAATGCGCTATATCATGGCGGAACACTATGCACGCCAAGGCAATTTCATGGAGGCATATGACATATTGAACGCTATCCGTAACAGTCGCGGAATCTATATGCCTTTGGATGTGTCTAACAACCTGGAGCGCTTCTTGCAAGATATGACACGCGATGCGCAACGCGAATGGATCTCTGAAGGGCAACTCTTCTATTTGTATAAACGTCTGGGAGCTAAAGTGAAGACGGCTAATGGGGAACGCAGGCTTAACAAATCAGAATATATGTTGCCTGTCCCTGCCAATCAAACGATGTAATCATTTAATTCGCCTGATTATGATAAAGAAAGTAATCTTTTTGATGACCGTTCTTGGCGGAATGCTGATGACGGCCTGTGAGGAACAAGATATAATGGTGTTTGGTGACGAACACATGGTCTATTTTGAGAAGTTCTGGCATGATTCCATGCTAGGTAATGAGAAGTCGGATTCGACTCAGGTGACATTCTACTTTAATGAAGCTGCAAATACCACTCAACATGCAGAGCTTGTAGTGGTGCTGGCAGGACGAAAACTGGAACGGGACGCGCACTTCCGTTTGAGAGTCGTGGATGAATTGACTACAGCACTCCCGGAAGATTATACTTTGCAGGATGAGTACACCTTCCGTGCATTGCCCGTCCGGGACGATGCTCTGCAGATGCAGGACACGATTCGGATTCAGCTCAATCGTACCTCACATCTTCAGAGCCTGGAAGATGGGTTCCGTCTGGTCCTTGAAATTGTCCCTTCCGAAGCATTGGGAGTTGGACAGTATGAACGTTCGCGGGCCATCATCTATGTATCGAAGAACCCGGTTCGGCCCGAATGGTGGAACATTGAAGTCTCAACTTACCTGTTGGGCACTTATTCACCTTTGAAATATAAGCTCTTCCTGGAGAATGTTCCGGGTGCGAGAGAATTGAATAAGGAAATCATTGAGGACTCTCCTGACTGGGCGCGTAAGCTGGCATTGGACTTTAAGAAATGGCTCATAGAAAATCCTACCTACGATGAGGATGGATCTCTGTTGGACGTCCCGGTATAAAAAGGACTCAAGTTTTGTCGGTGTTCCACTGTGACTTGAGCGTATGAAAGTTGAATGTGATAATAAAAAATGCTGATTATGAATAAACTTATATATGGTCTGTTAGCAAGCGTATTGGTATTGACCGCTTGCTTTGAAGATGAAGGAAATTACGATTATGAAGTGACCAATCCGCCTCATTGGTTGGTGGATTACACTCAGCCAACTTACTTTGTCGGTTATCAGGATGGTGAGGTCATACTGAATGGTGCTCCGCTCTTTACCTGGGATACTGACTCCCTGGAGCGTTCAGAAGAAGTGTCCTATGAATGGGTTGTCAATGGAAACACTGTGGCTGAAGGGATAAGAGTTGCCATGAAAACGGAAGAGCTGATGGAGAAAGCCGGTATAGAAAGTTTCTCCGGTTCCATGGGAACATACGGCACTTTCAATGTGGTGGAGAAATCGACGGGGGTGAAATACATGGCAAAAATCATGTTGTGGTGCTATCCTCGTTATTCCAGTGGAAACTGGATGATTCTCACGGACAATGGAGGAAAAGCGGGTATGGCGGCAGTACGGAAGATGAATGTCATGGAGAATGGTGTGCAAGTAGCCAAATATGAGGTTGTCAAAAATGCCTATGAGGCTGCTAATGCCGGACAGTCGATTGCAGGCAAGCCCATCGGCCTTAATTGGGCTCTTGATAGGCATGTCGGACAAAACGGTTCGCTCACGGTCGTTACCGATCGGGGAGGTTATGAATTGAATGCTGAGGACTTGACGCTGCATGCCATGATTGGCGGAGAGCAATTTTTGAATGGAGTTCCTGCAGGATTCAAATTACAGGCACGTGCAGATCACGATGGAACAGATATGTATCAGCCTGCTACATTCTTGGCTTCAGCTGATGGACAGATTTATACCCGTGTGATGTCAAAGAATTATTTGGGAGGCAAATACCTGAGTGAGCCTTACTATATAGATGAAAAGGGGTACAAGGTTTCCAAGTTTGGCAATGCATTGTTTAATGGCATGATACCGTGTTATGATGAGTTGAACCGTCGTATCTTGATAGCAGCGGTTAGCCTGCAGGAAGTTTCTGTGGGTACGGAGGGAGACAAGTTGCTCGTATCGCAGCCGCAGATTGTAGCCCTGTCGGGCATACCCACTCAGGGGGCTCCGGTTGGTGAATTTCCTGAAGGCACGGAGATCCTTTATCTTGGTCTGAATCGGTTTTATCCGATGAATGGGCAAATGGTGTTTGTCTGTCTGTATAATTTGCCAGGGGAAAGTGGAACTCAATTACGTCATTTCAGTGTTTATATGAAAGGACTGCGTCCCAACCTGTCTCCTTATCAATTCCAATTTAGCGATAGGATGTTGGAAGACCGTTTTGATGCATCTTCTTGTTTTGTTTCCAGCGGAAGCAACCGTTTCCCGGCGACTTGCCGAACGGCAGCCCGTACGATTTTCTATTCAAAAGATAATCAGGTGCATTATATGATTTATGACGGGACTGTATTTGCTTCGACCCAAACGAAAACAATGTCGTTGCCTGATATCACATCGCCAGTCACTTGTTTGACATTGGCTTATTATAATTGCAATCAGTTATTTGTAGGCTGTGAGAATGGCGATGTGCTGATTTATGACATAAAGACTTATGATCTGCCCGTCCTGTTGTTTAAAGGAAATGTTGGAGCTAAAGTATTCAAGGTTCGTCAGCTTGGACAGCAGTCTCCCTCTAATGACAAGTTTAATGATTAATCGATTATGTATATGAGAAATTGTATAATTATACTAGCTTTCCTGATTTGTTGCTTGCCATTGATGGCACAGTCTGCCTATGAGGTGACATTTGTCAACCATCAATCGGATACAGGTTTTGATCTAGAGAAAGTATACCTGTTTTCATTGGCTGACAGGGTGGCAATTGATAGTGCTGTTTGTGTGAATGGTATTTATACGTTTAAAGGAAGCGCTGAGTTGCCCATATTGGCTTCTATTTGTGGCACTCCTACCGGTTACAGTGTGGTGGCGGCTTTTATTCTCGATGACATGCCTGTGAAGGTGACGCTTGATCGGGGTGTTCTAGTGGAAGGCTCTGATATCAATGCACGCATGGCGGCCATTACTGCAGCCATCAATCAAGGAGGAGTTGAGCAACGCCGCATACAGCAGGAGGCTGTCCAAAAGACTGAAGAAAACAATGGGCAGTTGCCTGATTCGGTAGCCAGACGTTTGGATAAGGAATGGGAGGAAGCGTCTACACGGCAGATGAAAGCCCTTCGTCAGGGAATCTTGGATAATAGGGACAATTTGATTCCTACCTATTTTATTCTCAACTATGATGATGTGTTGGGTATGGACTTTTTGGAGTCATTCTTACGTGACTATCCGTATAAGGATAATCCCTTGTTGGCTTCTACCCGCCGTAAAATGGAAGGAGCCAAGCGCAAAGCGGAGGGAGCTCCTTTTACTGATTTTGCTTTACCCGATTCACAAGGCGTGATTCATAAACTTTCGGATTATGCCGGGCATGGGAACTATGTACTTGTTGACTTTTGGGCCAGTTGGTGCGGTCCCTGTCGGGCTGAAATGCCGCAGATGAGTACGCTATATCAGGAATATCATCCGAAAGGCTTTGAGATAATCGGTGTCTCTTTGGACAATAACAAGGATGACTGGATGAAGGCTGTGGAGCAGCTGGAGATTGTCTGGATGCAGCTTTCCGACCTGAAGGCTTGGAAAAGCGAAGCCGCCCGATTGTATGATATACGTGCCATACCTGCTACCCTTTTGATAGGTCCGGATGGAAAGATTGTCGCTTTTGGACTACGTGGAGATGCACTTCGCCGTAAGTTGGCTGAAATTTATGAGTGATATATTCATTCTAGGTTAACTCTGAGAGTTGGACCTGGGGGCGTAAGGCAGTTGTTGGATATTGTCTGTGGCCTCCAGGTCTTGTCATATATAAAAAAGAGACGGATGCCATAAACTTTTCTTGTGTGATTGTCATAATGCATGAAGATTGAATCTGCCTTCGCATGTGTTCAGTATCACCCAAGCGAGATTTCTTCCAGAATCCTAAAAGAACCCCTCTGATTGTAACCTGACTATTCCTTGCAAAGTGTCAAACTCCTATAAAAAATATAAAAACGGAAGTCTCGGTTATTTTAAGATTACAAACCTATTGCTAATTAAAATGTTATTAGTAACTTTGCAGCCCGAAAAGTATATTTTCGCTTCAACAGAAAAGTAACAAAACAATATATAATAATTAAAATCGAACAGAAATGCCTACTATTCAACAACTAGTAAGAAAAGGAAGAAAGGTTCTGGTTGAGAAAAGTAAGTCTCCGGCATTGAACGCTTGTCCTCAAAGACGTGGCGTTTGCGTCAGAGTCTATACGACTACTCCGAAGAAACCGAATTCGGCAATGCGTAAGGTTGCCCGTGTGAAACTGACTAACCAGAAGGAGGTGAACTCCTACATTCCGGGTGAAGGTCACAACTTGCAGGAACACTCCATCGTCCTGGTACGTGGCGGTCGTGTGAAAGACCTTCCGGGTGTACGTTATCACATCGTTCGCGGTACTTTGGATACTGCCGGTGTGGCTAACCGTACCCAACGTCGTTCCAAATACGGTGCCAAGCGTCCGAAACCGGGTCAGGCTCCTGCAGGTAAGGGTAAGAAGTAATCAACCGACTTTTCTGGAAAGGAAATTTATTTATTAAAATCGTTTTGGTTTGGTGGAAAATGCTTAAAGGTTGAGTAAATGCTTCAGAGGAAGCGTTGAAGAAAACAAGATTGCAGCCTCAAACAAAACATTATGTTCAAACAAAATGAGAAAAGCAAAACCAAAAAAACGTGTGGTTCTTCCGGATCCCGTATTCGGCGACCAAAAAGTTTCTAAGTTTGTAAACCACTTGATGTACGACGGAAAGAAGAATACTTCTTATCACATCTTCTATACCGCCCTTGAGACCGTTAAGGCAAAGCTTCCCAACGAAGAGAAAACTCCGCTGGAAATCTGGAAGAAAGCCTTGGATAATGTAACTCCGCAAGTTGAGGTTAAGTCCCGCCGTATCGGAGGCGCGACTTTCCAAGTTCCTACTGAAATCCGTCCCGATCGTAAAGAATCGATCTCTATGAAAAACTTGATTGCATTTGCCCGTAAGCGTGGCGGTAAATCAATGGCTGACAAGTTGGCTGCCGAGATTATCGATGCGTTCAACGAGCAAGGTGGTGCCTTCAAGCGTAAGGAGGATATGCACCGTATGGCTGAAGCTAACCGTGCATTCGCTCACTTCAGATTCTAATCAAGTATTAATAAACTGAATATTAAGGAAGCAAAATGGCAAAACAAGACTTGCATTTGACCCGCAATATCGGTATCATGGCTCACATCGATGCCGGTAAGACAACGACTTCTGAACGTATCCTGTTCTACACCGGATTGACTCACAAGATTGGTGAGGTTCACGATGGTGCTGCAACAATGGACTGGATGGAGCAGGAGCAGGAGCGTGGTATCACCATCACCTCGGCTGCTACGACCACCCGTTGGAAGTATGCGGGCAATACTTATAAGATCAACTTGATTGACACTCCGGGACACGTTGACTTCACCGCTGAGGTAGAACGCTCACTGCGTGTGCTTGACGGTGCTGTGGCTACCTACTGTGCGGTAGGTGGTGTGGAACCCCAATCTGAAACCGTATGGCGTCAGGCTGATAAATATAATGTTCCCCGTATCGGTTATGTGAACAAGATGGACCGTTCGGGTGCCGACTTCTTTGAAGTTGTCCGTCAGATGAAGGACGTGCTGGGTGCAAACCCCTGTCCGATTGTCATCCCTATCGGCTCTGAAGAAAACTTCAAGGGTGTGGTTGACCTCATCAAGATGAAGGCCATCCTGTGGCACGACGAGACAATGGGTGCTGACTATGACGTAGAAGAGATTCCCGCAAACCTGCAGGATGAAGCCAACGAATGGCGTGAAAAGATGCTGGAGAAGGTGGCTGAATTCGACGACGTGTTGATGGAGAAGTTCTTTGACGATCCCTCGACCATCACCGAAGACGAAATCCTCCGTGCACTGCGTGCTGCTACCCTGAAGATGGAGGTTGTTCCGATGACCTGCGGTTCTTCGTTCAAGAACAAGGGTGTGCAGACTTTGCTGGACTACGTTTGTGCCTTCTTGCCCTCTCCGCTGGATACTCCGAACATCGTGGGTACGAACCCGACGACCGGTGCTGAAGAAGACCGCGTACCGAGCGAAGACGAGAAGACTGCAGCTCTGGCATTCAAGATTGCTACCGACCCGTATGTAGGCCGTCTGACTTTCTTCCGTGTATATTCAGGTAAGATTGAGGCCGGTTCATACATCTACAACTCCCGTTCGGGCAAGAAGGAGCGTGTATCTCGTCTGTTCCAGATGCACTCCAACAAGCAGAACCCGGTTGAAGTGATCAGCGCCGGTGATATCGGTGCCGGTGTTGGTTTCAAGGATATCCGTACCGGTGATACGCTTTGCGACGAGACTGCTCCGATTGTGCTGGAGTCTATGGACTTCCCCGAACCGGTAATCGGTATCGCCGTTGAGCCGAAGACTCAGAAGGACCTCGACAAGCTGTCCAACGGTCTTGCCAAGTTGGCTGAAGAAGACCCGACCTTCACCGTACGTACCGACGAGCAGAGCGGCCAGACCGTCATCTCCGGTATGGGTGAGCTTCACCTGGACATCATCATCGACCGTCTGAAACGTGAGTTCAAGGTTGAGTGTAACCAGGGTCGTCCGCAGGTGAACTACAAGGAGGCCATCACCAAGACAGTGGAACTCCGCGAGGTTTACAAGAAGCAGTCCGGTGGTCGTGGTAAGTTCGCCGACATCATCGTAGCCGTTGGTCCGGTTGACGAAGACTGGAAGCAGGGCGGTCTGCAATTCATCGACGAGGTGAAGGGTGGTAATGTGCCCAAGGAATTCATTCCTTCCGTACAGAAAGGTTTCCAGACAGCCATGAAGAACGGTATCCTCGCCGGCTTCCCGCTCGACTCGCTGAAGGTGGTTTTGAAGGACGGTTCGTTCCACCCCGTGGACTCTGACCAGCTGTCGTTCGAGATCTGTGCCATTCAGGCTTACAAGAACGCTTGTGCCAAGGCAGGTCCCGTGCTGATGGAGCCCATCATGAAGCTGGAGGTTGTTACTCCGGAAGAGAACATGGGTGACGTAATCGGTGACTTGAACAAGCGTCGCGGTCAGGTGGAAGGTATGGAATCCAGCCGTTCAGGTGCCCGCATCGTGAAGGCAATGGTTCCCCTGGCAGAAATGTTCGGTTACGTGACAGCTCTGCGTACCATCACTTCCGGTCGTGCCACTTCATCCATGACCTACGATCACCACGCACAAGTTTCGGCATCGATTGCCAAGTCTGTGCTTGAAGAAGTCAAGGGTCGTGTAGACTTGATCTAAAACAAACAAAATAGCGCAAGCAAGGAGGCAGGTTAGCGAATGACTCTTAACCTGCCCACCTGCCTGCCTGATAAAAGAACAATAACAATTTATTCAAACAATGAGTCAAAAGATTAGAATTAAACTGAAATCCTACGATCACAACTTGGTAGACAAGTCTGCTGAGAAGATTGTAAAGACAGTGAAAGCAACCGGCGCCATCGTAAGCGGCCCGATTCCCTTGCCTACTCACAAGCGCATCTTCACTGTGAACCGTTCAACCTTCGTAAACAAGAAGTCTCGCGAGCAATTCGAGCTCTCTTCTTACAAGCGTCTGATTGACATTTACAGCTCCACAGCAAAGACTGTAGACGCACTGATGAAGTTGGAACTGCCGAGTGGGGTAGAAGTGGAAATTAAAGTTTAAACGAACCATTAAAAATTAACTGAAATGCCAGGATTATTAGGAAAGAAAATCGGAATGACATCCGTCTTCAGTGCTGATGGTAAAAACGTACCATGCACTGTTATCGAAGCTGGTCCTTGTGTAGTTACTCAGATTAAGAGTGTAGAAAAAGATGGCTATGCAGCTGTTCAGGTAGGCTTCCAGGAAGCAAAAGAGAAGAATACCAGCAAACCGCTGATGGGTCACTTTAAGAAAGCCGGAGTAACTCCGAAGCGCCACTTGGCCGAGTTCAAAGGATTTGAAAACGAGTTAAACTTGGGTGACGTAATCACCGTAGAACTGTTCAACGATGCTCCCTACGTGGACGTAATCGGAACTTCTAAGGGAAAAGGATTCCAGGGTGTTGTAAAAAGACATCACTTCGGTGGTGTAGGCCAGACTACTCACGGACAGCATAACCGTGCCCGCAAACCGGGTTCTATCGGTGCTTGTTCATATCCCGCACGTGTATTCAAGGGATTGCGCATGGCAGGTCAGATGGGTGGTGATCGTGTGACTACTCACAACTTGCAAGTATTAAAAGTGATTCCTGAGCACAACCTTCTGCTCATCAAAGGTTCTGTTCCGGGTTACAAAGGTTCAATCGTAATAATTGAGAAATAATGGAAGTTAGCGTATATAACATTAACGGTCAGGAGACCGGAAGAAAGGTAGCGTTAAACGAATCTATCTTCGGAATTGAACCCAATGATCACGCTATTTACTTGGCTGT
The DNA here is from genome assembly GCF_900291465.1 of Bacteroides sp. Marseille-P3684. Lineage (GTDB taxonomy): Bacteria > Bacteroidota > Bacteroidia > Bacteroidales > Bacteroidaceae > Phocaeicola_A. The sequence goes on along the minus strand of NZ_LT985808.1, from coordinate 169,788 downwards.
GAAACAATACATGGCAAACCAACGCCAGGGAACTCACAAATCAAAAGAAAGAAGCGAAATCAGCGGTTCTACTCGTAAATTGGGTCGTCAGAAAGGTGGCGGCGGTGCTCGTCGCGGTGACATCAACTCACCGGTATTGGTAGGTGGTGGCCGCGTGTTCGGTCCCAAACCTCGTGACTATTGGTTCAAGCTGAACAAGAAAGTAAAAGATTTGGCACGTCGCTCAGCTCTGTCATACAAGGCACGTGAGAATGCCATCGTCGTAGTTGAGGACTTCACCTTCGAAGCTCCTAAGACTAAGGACTTTGTAGAAATGATAAATAACCTTAAAGTTTCTGATAAGAAGTTGCTTCTCGTTTTGCCGGAAAGTAATAAAAATGTATATTTGTCAGCTCGTAACATCAAGCGTGCAAACGTTATAATTGCTTCAGATCTGAATACTTACAAAGTTTTGGAGGCAGATACTCTCGTGATTACTGAAAGCTCGCTGAAGAGCATTGATAACTTTGCAAAATAAGGAGGCTTAGATAATGGGAATTATTGTAAAACCGTTAGTGACAGAGAAGATGACCGCAATATCCGAAAAGAGCAATCGTTTCGGATTTATTGTGCGTCCTGAGGCTAACAAACTTGAGATTAAGAGTGCAGTAGAAGCGATGTATAACGTGACCGTGGAGAGTGTCAACACGATGAACTATTCCGGTAAGAACAAGACTCGTTATACGAAAGCCGGACTTGTGAAAGGTCGTAGAAATGCTTATAAGAAAGCAATTGTGACTTTGAAAGAGGGCGATACTATTGATTTTTATAGCAATATTTAAATAGAAGATGGCAGTACGTAAATTTAAGCCCACAACACCGGGGCAGAGACATAAGATTATTGGTACTTTTGAAGAGATTACTGCATCGGTACCAGAAAAATCTCTTGTAAGTGGAAAACGTTCTTCAGGTGGTCGTAACAATGTAGGTAAGATGACTGTCCGCTACATTGGTGGTGGCCACAAGAGAAAATTCAGATTCATTGACTTCAAGAGAAACAAAGACGGTGTTCCCGCAGTGGTTAAGACAATTGAATACGATCCGAACCGTTCGGCTCGTATCGCTTTGTTGTTTTACGCTGATGGTGAAAAACGCTATATCATTGCTCCTAATGGATTGCAGGTAGGCAGCACTTTGATGTCCGGTGAGAATGCAGCGCCTGAGATTGGTAATGCACTTCCCCTCCAGAACATCCCCGTTGGTACCGTGATTCACAACATCGAATTGCGTCCGGGTCAGGGTGCTGTGCTGGTAAGATCAGCTGGTAACTTTGCTCAATTGACTTCAAGAGAAGGTAAGTATTGCGTCATCAAATTGCCTTCAGGTGAGGTTCGTCAGATCCTCAGCGCTTGTAAAGCTACCATTGGTAGCGTAGGTAACTCAGACCACGCGTTGGAAAGCTCCGGTAAGGCCGGTCGCTCTCGTTGGCTGGGTCGCCGTCCTCACAACCGTGGTGTTGTAATGAACCCTGTTGATCACCCGATGGGTGGTGGTGAAGGACGCGCTTCTGGAGGTCACCCGAGATCACGTAAGGGATTGTATGCTAAGGGCTTGAAGACAAGAGCTCCGAAGAAACAATCTTCTAAGTACATTATCGAAAGAAGAAAGTAATAACAAGGTTAATTGAGTAAATTATGAGTCGTTCATTAAAAAAAGGTCCATATATTAACGTCAAACTTGAAAAGAAGGTGCTCGCCATGAATGAGAGCGGCAAGAAGTCTGTTGTTAAGACTTGGGCCAGAGCTTCAATGATTTCCCCTGATTTTGTAGGGCATACTATTGCAGTTCATAACGGAAATAAATTCATCCCTGTTTATGTTACAGAAAACATGGTAGGTCACAAGCTGGGCGAGTTCGCTCCGACACGTACCTTCCGTGGACACGCTGGCAACAAGAAAAAATAAACAGGCATTTATCTGAAATAATAAAGAAAAGCTAAATAATGGGAGCAAGAAAAAGAATTTCGGCTGAAAAAAGAAAAGAAGCCCTTAAGACCATGTATTTTGCAAAGTTGCAAAATGTTCCTACCTCTCCGCGTAAGATGCGTTTGGTTGCAGATATGATTCGTGGTATGGAAGTGAACAGAGCACTTGGTGTCTTGAAGTTTTCTTCTAAAGAAGCTTCTGCCAGAGTGGAACAGCTGTTGCGCTCTGCTATTGCTAACTGGGAACAGAAAAACGATCGCAAGGCTGAAGACGGCGAATTGTTTGTAACGAAGATTTTTGTTGATTGCGGTCCGACGCTGAAGCGCATGAGACCGGCTCCGCAGGGTAGAGGTTACAGAATCCGCAAACGTTCGAACCACGTGACTTTGTTCGTTGATACGATTAATACTAATGATAATCAAAACTAAGAGTAATGGGACAGAAAGTTAATCCGATAAGCAATCGTCTGGGTATTATCAGAGGATGGGATTCAAATTGGTACGGTGGCAAAGACTTTGGTGATGCTTTGCTGGAGGATAGCAAGATCCGTAAATATTTGAACGCCAGACTTGCTAAAGCTAGTGTTTCGAGAATTGTAATCGAACGTACACTGAAACTTATCACAATTACTGTTTGTACCGCTCGTCCGGGTATTATCATTGGTAAAGGTGGCCAGGAAGTCGATAAGTTGAAGGAGGAGTTGAAGAAGATCACCGACAAGGATATCCAGATCAATATCTTTGAGATCAAGCGTCCTGAGCTCGACGCCGTAATCGTGGCAAACAACATCGCACGCCAGGTAGAAGGCAAGATCGCATACCGTCGTGCCATCAAGATGGCTATCGCCAACACGATGCGCATGGGTGCCGAGGGTATCAAGATCCAGATTGCCGGCCGTTTGAACGGTGCTGAAATGGCTCGTTCTGAAATGTACAAAGAAGGTAGAACTCCGTTGCATACGTTCCGTGCAGACATCGACTACTGTCATGCTGAAGCATTGACCAAGGTAGGTCTGCTGGGTATCAAAGTATGGATTTGCCGCGGCGAAGTTTACGGTAAGAGAGAACTCGCTCCGAACTTCGTGCAGAGCAAGGAAAATGGTCGTGGTGGAAATGGCGGCAACAATGGAGGCAAGAACTTCAAAAGAAAGAAAAACAATCGCTAACGAATTTGAATTTTAGGAACTATGTTACAACCGAAAAAGACAAAATTCAGAAGACAGCAGAAAGGCCGTCAAAAAGGAAATGCCCAAAGAGGTAACCAGCTTGCCTTTGGCTCTTTCGGCATCAAGTCCTTGGGTACTAAGTGGATCACAGGACGCCAGATTGAGGCTGCCCGTATTGCTGTAACCAGATATATGCAACGTCAGGGTCAGATTTGGATCCGTATCTTCCCGGATAAACCTATTACTCGCAAGCCGGCTGATGTACGTATGGGTAAAGGTAAAGGTAACCCCGAAGGCTTTGTAGCCCCTGTTACTCCGGGTCGCATCCTCATTGAAGTGGAAGGTGTTTCTTACGAAGTCGCAAAAGAAGCTTTGCGCCTGGCTGCACAGAAACTTCCGATTACTACTAAGTTTATTGTTAGACGTGATTACGACTTCCAAAATCAAAACGCATAATTATGAAGATTGCAGAAATTAGAGAAATAGCTACCAATGAACTGGCAGAAAGAATCGAAGCTGAAGTAGCCAAGTACAATCAGATGGTTTTGAATCATTCTATCTCTCCGTTGGAGAATCCTGCACAAATCAAGAGCTTGCGTCGTACTATTGCACGCATGAAGACGGAGTTGCGCCAGAGAGAACTTAATAATAAATAATGATCCTGATGGAAGCTAGAAATTTAAGAAAAGAAAGAATGGGTGTTGTCATCAGCAACAAAATGGACAAGACGATCACCGTTGCTGCCAAGTTTAAGGAAAAACACCCGATTTACGGTAAGTTCGTCAGCAAGACGAAGAAATATCACGCTCACGATGAGAAGAACGAATGCAATATTGGTGATACCGTACGCATCATGGAGACTCGTCCCTTGAGCAAAACTAAAAGATGGAGATTAGTTGAAATAATCGAAAGAGCTAAGTAATTATGATACAAGCAGAATCCAGACTTACGGTATGTGATAACAGTGGCGCAAAGGAAGCTCTCTGCATCCGCGTTTTGGGCGGTACCAGAAAGCGTTACGCTACTGTGGGAGATGTGATTGTCGTTTCTGTAAAGAGCGTCATCCCCTCAAGTGATATTAAAAAAGGTGCAGTGTCTAAGGCTTTGATCGTACGTACTAAGAAAGAAATTCGTCGTGCTGACGGTTCTTATATTCGTTTTGATGACAATGCTTGTGTGTTGCTGAACAATGCAGGCGAAATTAGAGGTAGTCGTATTTTCGGTCCGGTAGCCCGTGAACTTCGTGCTGTAAACATGAAAGTTGTATCATTGGCACCTGAAGTACTTTAATTTTGTAAAGGATTTAAGTAATGAGCAAATTACATATTAAAAAGGGCGATACAGTTTACGTTAACTCTGGTGAAGATAAGGGTAAAACCGGCACTGTGTTGAAAGTTCTTGTGAAAGAAGGACGTGCTGTGGTTGAAGGTGTGAACATCGTAAAGAAGAGCACCAAACCGAGCGCAAAGAATCCTCAAGGTGGTATAGTAAGCAAGGAAGCTCCTATCCACATCTCAAACTTGAATGTCGTTGACCCCAAGACGGGCAAACCGACACGCGTGGGAAGAAGAAAGAACTCAGAAGGAACTAAATTAGTGCGTTATTCTAAAAAATCAGGAGAGGAGATCAAGTAATGAGTAATACTGCTAGCCTTAAGAAAGAATATGCAGAGCGCATCGCTCCTGCATTGAAGAGCCAATTCCAGTATACTTCTTCTATGCAAATCCCCGTGCTCAAGAAGATTGTCATCAATCAGGGCTTGGGCATGGCTGTTGCCGACAAGAAGATTATTGATGTGGCCATTAACGAGATGACTGCCATTACCGGTCAGAAAGCCGTTGCAACTGTTTCGCGCAAGGATATTGCAAACTTCAAGTTGCGTAAGAAAATGCCGATCGGTGTGATGGTAACGCTGCGTCGCGAGAGAATGTACGAATTCCTGGAGAAGCTCGTCCGTGTGGCTCTCCCCCGTATCCGTGACTTCAAAGGTATCGAAAGCAAGTTCGACGGAAGAGGTAACTACACGCTGGGTATCCAAGAGCAAATCATTTTCCCTGAAATAAATATTGATAGTATTACTAAAATATTGGGAATGAATATTACCTTTGTAACCTCTGCCAAAACAGACGAAGAAGGTTATGCTTTGTTAAAGGAATTTGGTTTACCGTTTAAAAACGCTAAAAAAGACTGATAGATTATGGCAAAAGAATCAATGAAGGCTCGTGAAGTAAAAAGAGCCAAACTTGTAGCCAAATATGCTGAAAAACGTGCCGCTCTGAAGAAGATTGTCAACACGGGTGATCCTGTTGCCGCTTATGAGGCTGCTCAGAAGCTCCAGGCAATTCCCAAGAATGCCAACCCGATTCGTTTGCACAACCGTTGCAAGTTGACCGGTCGTCCCAGAGGTTATATCCGTCAATTCGGTATCTCCAGAATCCAGTTCCGTGAGATGGCTTCCAATGGATTGATCCCGGGCGTTAAGAAAGCAAGCTGGTAAAGAAGTTTTTATTTTTAAATATTGTCAGGAGAGTCCTGATTAATTTAAATTTTTATTATATGACAGATCCAATAGCAGATTATCTGACGAGGTTGAGAAATGCCATCAGCGCAAAACACAGAGTTGTTGAAGTTCCTGCCTCAAACTTGAAAAAGGAAATCACTAAGATCCTTTTTGAAAAAGGTTACATCTTGAACTACAAGTTCGTAGAAGATGGTCCTCAGGGTACTATTAAGGTAGCTTTGAAGTATGATTCGGTTAACAAGGTTAACGCAATCAAGAAGTTGATCAGGGTGTCTACCCCGGGTTTGCGTAAGTACACCGGCTACAAAGACATGCCGAGAGTAATTAATGGTTTGGGTATTGCGATTATATCCACTTCCAAAGGTGTAATGACAGACAAAGAGGCCGCTGCCCTGAAGATTGGTGGTGAAGTGCTTTGCTACGTATATTAATAGGAGGATTATCTATGTCAAGAATAGGAAAATTACCCATTAGTATTCCTGCCGGAGTGACAGTTACTCTGAAGGATGATGTGGTCACTGTGAAAGGACCCAAAGGCGAGTTGAGCCAATATGTAAATCCAGCTATTACTGTTTCTATCGAAGATGGTCATGTACACTTTGTAGAAAATGAAGATATGATGCAGGATGATCCCAAGCAAAGACATGCTTACCACGGATTGTATCGTGCATTGGTACATAATATGGTTGTTGGTGTTTCTGAAGGTTACAAGAAAGAGTTGGAACTGGTGGGTGTAGGTTACCGTGCATCCAACAACGGCAATATTATGGAACTCTCATTAGGCTATACACACAACATCTTTATCCAAATGCCTCCTGAGATCAAGGTTGAAACAAAATCAGAAAGAAATAAGAACCCTCTTATTATATTGGAATCTTGTGACAAACAATTGCTTGGTCAAGTTTGCTCAAAAATACGTTCTTTCCGTAAACCTGAACCCTACAAAGGTAAAGGTATTAAGTTTGTTGGCGAAGAAATTCGTAGAAAGTCGGGTAAATCAGCCGGTGCTAAGTAATTTACATAAAATCGTATTATTATGACAACAAAAATAGAAAGACGAATCAAGATTAAATATAGAGTACGGAACAAGATTTCCGGAACGACTGCACGTCCTCGTATGACGGTCTTCAGAAGCAACAAGCAGATCTATGTTCAGCTTGTGGATGACCTGTCGGGCAGAACCTTGGCTGCCGCTTCTTCTCTGGGCATGGAAGCCATGCCTAAGAAAGAGCAAGCTGCAAAGGTCGGCGAGTTGATAGCAAAGAAAGCACAAGAGGCTGGTATTACGACTGTCGTATTCGACCGTAACGGCTATTTGTATCACGGGAGAGTTAAGGAAGTGGCAGATGCTGCTCGTAACGGTGGACTTAAATTTTAAAGATCATGGCAGTTAATAACAGAGTTAAGATAACGAACGATATCGAGTTGAAAGATAGACTTGTTGCTATCAATCGTGTTACCAAGGTGACCAAGGGTGGTAGAACGTTTACCTTCTCTGCCATTGTGGTAGTTGGTAATGAAGATGGTATTATCGGCTGGGGCCTTGGTAAGGCTGGTGAAGTGACTGCTGCCATCGCCAAAGGTGTAGAGGCAGCCAAGAAGAACCTTACTCGTGTCCCGGTATTGAAAGGTACTGTTCCTCATGAACAAACTGCTAAGTTCGGCGGTGCAGAGGTTTTCATCAAACCGGCTTCTACCGGTACCGGTGTGGTTGCCGGTGGCGCTATGCGTGCCGTACTTGAGAGTGTTGGTATTACTGACGTTTTGGCTAAGTCGAAGGGTTCTTCCAATCCTCACAACCTCGTGAAGGCTACTATCCAGGCTTTGAGCGAGATGAGAGATGCTAGAACTGTCGCTCAGAACAGAGGTGTAAGTATGGAAAAAGTATTTAGAGGATAAGGAGGAAATTATGTCAACTATTAAGATCAAGCAAGTAAAAAGTAGAATTGGTGCTCCGGTTGATCAGAAGAGAACTCTCGATGCACTGGGACTCCGTAAAATGAATCGTGTGGTTGAACACGAAGCTACTCCTTCAATTCTTGGAATGGTGGAAAAGGTAAAGCACCTCGTTGCCATCGTTAAGTAATGTATTGTTGAACAATAATTAAGTTTCGATATGAAATTGAATAACTTGAAACCCGCAGCCGGCTCAACTACCTCTAGAAAAAGAGTTGGTCGTGGTCCCGGTTCTGGCTTGGGTGGAACTTCTACAAGAGGACATAAAGGAGCAAAACAAAGATCTGGTTATTCCCGTAAGATCGGTTTCGAGGGTGGACAGATGCCGCTTCAGCGTCGTGCTCCGAAATTTGGTTTTAAGAACATAAACAGAGTAGAATATAAAGCTATCAACCTGAGCACTATCCAGGCTTTGGTTGATGCCAAGAACTTGACCAAAGTTGGTATCGAGGAATTGATTGCTGCTGGTTTTATTTCTTCAAAACAATTGGTTAAAGTGTTAGGTAACGGCACATTGACTACAAAAGTTGATGTAGAGGCACATGCTTTTTCTAAGAGTGCAGTCGCCGCTATTGAAGCTGTTGGTGGTAACGCTGTAAAACTCTGATTCAATGAGACGATCTATTGAAACATTAAAGAATATATGGAAGATTGAGGATCTGAGAAAACGGATCCTCATCACTGTATTGTTTGTTGCTATCTATCGCTTTGGTTCATACATTGTCCTTCCGGGTATTGACCCGAACATGTTGACCAAGCTCCATGAACAAACAAGCGAAGGTCTGTTGGCTTTGTTAAACATGTTTTCTGGTGGTGCATTTTCTAATGCTTCTATCTTTGCGTTGGGAATCATGCCGTACATCTCGGCTTCCATCGTCATCCAGCTTTTGGCCGTTGCAGTTCCTTATTTCCAGAAAATGCAACGCGAAGGCGAAAGCGGCAGAAGAAAGATAAATCAATATACTCGCTATCTAACGATAGCCATTTTATTGTTCCAGGCACCTTCCTATTTGTTGAATTTGAAGTCACAGGCCGGAGGTTCATTAAATGCTTCATTAGATTGGACGTTATTTATGATTTCATCTACCATCATCTTGGCTGCGGGAAGTATGTTCATCCTGTGGTTGGGTGAGAGAATCACTGACAAGGGCGTGGGTAACGGTATCTCGCTGATCATCATGATCGGTATCATTGCCCGCTTGCCGCAGGCTCTCTTCCAGGAAGTCGTTTCGAGAATGGCTTCTCCGGGTGCTGGTGGTTTGATTATGTTCTTGTTTGAAATCGTATTCCTGTTGCTGGTTATCGCTGCGGCCATCCTGTTGGTACAGGGCACACGCCGGATTCCGGTGCAGTATGCCAAGCGTATCGTTGGCAACAAGCAATATGGTGGCGCAAGACAATACATTCCTTTGAAAGTGAATGCAGCCAATGTGATGCCGATCATCTTTGCACAAGCAATCATGTTTATTCCGGCTGCACTTGCCAATTATTCCGGTGCACAAGGTGAGGTCAGCAGTCTTGCTGTTGCTCTGAGCGATTATACCGGGTTCTGGTACAATCTGACATTTGCCGTACTGATTATTCTTTTCACGTACTTCTATACGGCAATCACGATTAACCCGAATCAGATGGCAGAGGACATGAAGCGCAACAATGGTTTTATTCCGGGTATCAAGCCGGGTAAGAATACTGCAGAGTATATCGATACCATTATGTCGCGCATCACTTTGCCGGGCTCTCTGTTCCTTGCAATTGTTGCCATCCTTCCTGCATTCGCCGGTATCTTTGGTGTGAAGACTGAATTTGCTCACTTCTTTGGAGGAACGTCTCTCTTGATTCTTGTCGGTGTTGTTCTGGACACCTTACAGCAAGTTGAAAGTCATTTGTTGATGAGACATTATGACGGTTTACTGAAGTCTGGACGAATCAAGGGTCGTTCGGCTAATGTTTCGGCCTATTAAGTTTTCATTAGATGATATTTCTTAAGACTGATGATGAAATAGAGTTACTTCGTCAAAGCAATCTCCTTGTGGGGAGAGCTTTGGCAGAAGTAGCTAAACTTATAAAACCGGGTGTTACAACACTGGAACTTGATCGGGTCGCCGAAGAGTTCATCCGTGACAATGGGGCTATCCCGACATTCAAGGGATTCCCGAATCAATATGGACAACCCTTCCCCGGCTCTATTTGTGCCTCTGTCAATGACCAGGTGGTTCATGGCATTCCCAATGACAAGCCTCTGCAGGAGGGTGATATTGTTTCGGTTGATTGCGGGACTTACATGAATGGTTTCTGTGGTGACTCAGCCTACACCTTCTGTGTAGGTGAGGTAGCTCCTGAAGTAAGGGAGTTGCTCAAGGTTACCAAGGAAGCCCTGTATAAGGGAATTGAGAATGCAGTCCATGGAAAACGTCTGGGAGACATCGGTTCGGCGGTTCAGGATCATTGTGAAAAGCATGCCTATGGAGTTGTCCGTGAGTTTGTCGGACATGGAATCGGCAAGGAAATGCACGAAGAACCGCCTGTCCCCAATTACGGGAAGAGAGGTTCGGGTGTGCTGTTGAAGAGCGGCATGTGCATTGCAATTGAGCCGATGATTACCTTGGGTTCCCCACAAATCTACATGGAACCCGACCGTTGGACGATCCGGACACGGGATGGCAAGTGGGCGGCTCACTTTGAGCACACGTTGGCTGTGCGTAAGGGAAAAGCCGAAGTATTGTCAACATTTGATTTTATAGAAGAAGTTTTGGGAGATAACGCAATTTAAAAATTTATATGGCAAAACAAGCAGCAATAGAACAAGAAGGAGTGATTGTTGAAGCATTGTCAAACGCAATGTTTCGTGTAGAGTTGGAAAATGGGCATGAGATTACGGCTCATATTTCCGGCAAAATGAGAATGCATTACATTAAAATCCTGCCCGGAGATAAGGTAAGAGTGGAGATGTCACCTTACGATTTGTCAAAAGGCAGAATCGTTTTCAGATATAAATAACAAATAAAGATATGAAAGTAAGAGCATCATTGAAAAAACGTACGCCAGAATGTAAGATCGTAAGACGTAATGGCCGTTTGTATGTTATTAACAAGAAAAATCCTAAGTATAAACAACGTCAAGGATAATTTATTATTTTTGCAGAAAAAATAATTAGTATATGGCTATAAGAATAGTTGGTGTAGATTTGCCTCAAAACAAAAGAGGTGAGATTGCGTTGACCTATGTATACGGTATAGGTCGCAGTAGTTCAGCAAAAATCTTGGACAAGGCAGGTGTTGATAGAGATATCAAGGTGAAGGATTGGACTGATGACCAAGCCGCCAAGATTCGTGAAATCATTGGTGCTGAATATAAGGTGGAAGGTGATCTTCGTTCTGAAGTACAATTGAACATTAAGCGATTAATGGATATTGGTTGTTACCGTGGTGTGCGCCACCGTCTCGGTTTGCCCGTAAGAGGACAAAGCACAAAGAACAATGCACGTACTCGTAAGGGAAGAAAGAAAACAGTTGCAAACAAGAAAAAAGCTACTAAATAATAATTGTTGATATGGCAAAAAAAACAGTCGCAGCTAAGAAGAGAAATGTGAAAGTGGATGCTAATGGACAATTGCACGTTCATTCTTCATTCAACAATATCATTGTCTCTCTTGCAAACAGTGAAGGTCAGATCATCTCTTGGTCTTCAGCAGGTAAGATGGGATTCAGAGGTTCGAAGAAGAACACCCCGTATGCAGCACAGATGGCAGCACAAGACTGCGCCAAGGTTGCGTATGACCTGGGTCTTAGAAAGGTAAAAGCTTATGTGAAAGGTCCTGGTAATGGCCGTGAGTCCGCTATCAGAACCGTGCATGGTGCTGGTATTGAAGTTACTGAAATCATTGACGTAACACCGCTTCCGCACAACGGTTGTCGTCCTCCCAAAAGAAGAAGAGTATAATACAGATAACCTAATAGAATGATGTAACTTGAATTGGTTAATAATGGATTGCATTTCCTTTCTGTAATTCGCGGCTGCTACAATTTAAGTTCATTAGTAAACCAATTAAATCAAAGAAGTAAAAATGGCTAGATATACTGGACCAAAATCAAGAATTGCACGTAAATTCGGTGAGGCTATTTTCGGTGCTGATAAAGTTTTGTCTAAGAGAAACTATCCTCCCGGACAGCATGGTAACTCCAGAAGAAGAAAGACTTCTGAGTATGGTGTCATGTTGGCTGAAAAGCAAAAGGCCAAATACACTTACGGTGTGTTGGAAAGACAATTTAGAAACTTGTTCGAGAAAGCCGCCAGTGCCAACGGTATTACCGGTGAGATCCTGTTGCAGTCTCTCGAATCTCGTCTCGACAATATCGTCTATCGTTTGGGTATCGCTCCTAGCCGTGCCGCAGCACGTCAGCTGGTAGGTCACAGACACATTGTGGTAGACGGTGAAGTTGTTAATATCCCTTCGTACGCCGTTAAACCGGGTCAAATTGTAGGTGTTCGCGAGAAATCTAAATCTTTGGAAGTAATTGCCAACTCTCTGGCTGGCTTCAACCACAGCAAGTATCCCTGGTTGGAGTGGGACGAAAACACAAAGGCTGGCAGATATTTGCACATCCCTGAAAGAGCAGATATTCCCGAAAACATTAAAGAACAATTGATCGTTGAGTTGTACTCTAAATAATAATTAGTTTCATGGCGATATTAGCATTTCAAAAACCTGATAAAGTATTAATGTTGGAGGCGGATTCCAAATATGGAAAATTTGAGTTTCGTCCGCTTGAGCCCGGCTTTGGTATTACCGTCGGTAATGCCTTGCGCCGTATCCTCCTTTCCTCTCTCGAGGGGTTTGCCATCAATACCATCCGCATTGCGGGGGTTGAGCATGAGTTTGCAGCCGTTCCGGGAGTGAAAGAGGATGTGACCAATATTATCCTGAATCTGAAGCAAGTCAGATTTAAACAAATAGTAGAGGAATTCGAGAACGAAAAAGTAAGTATTACTATCGAGAATTCAAATGAATTTAAGGCAGGTGATATAGGTAAGTATTTGACTGGATTTGAAGTGTTAAATCCTGAATTAGTTATTTGCCATTTAGATTCAAAAGCAACCATGCAGATCGATTTGACCATTAACAAAGGTCGTGGATACGTCCCCGCTGACGAAAACCGCGAATACTGCACCGATGTTAATGTAATTCCTATCGATTCAATTTATACTCCGATCCGTAATGTCAAATATCAGATTGAGCCTTTCCGCGTTGAGCAGAAGACTGACTATGACAAGCTGATTCTTGAAATTACGACGGACGGTTCCATTCACCCGAAGGATGCACTGAAAGAAGCTGCAAAAATCTTGATCTACCACTTCATGCTCTTCTCCGATGAGAAGATTACGTTGGAGAACTCCGACGCCGATGGCAATGAAGAGTTTGATGAGGAGGTATTGCACATGCGTCAGCTGTTGAAGACCAAACTTGTTGACATGGATCTCTCTGTCCGCGCCTTGAACTGTTTGAAGGCTGCCGATGTGGAGACACTGGGTGACTTGGTTCAATTCAACAAGACCGACCTCTTGAAGTTCAGAAACTTTGGTAAGAAATCGCTTACGGAGCTTGATGATTTGCTCGAAAGTCTGAATCTGTCGTTTGGAACTGACATTTCTAAATATAAATTAGACAAAGAATAAACAATGAGACACAATAAGAAATTCAACCATTTGGGTCGTACTGCTTCTCACAGAAGCGCAATGTTGTCAAACATGGCCATTTCTCTGATCAAGCACAAAAGAATCACTACGACTCTTGCAAAGGCTAAAGCGCTGAAGAAGTACGTTGAGCCTTTGATCACCAAGTCTAAGAACGATACGACCAACTCTCGCCGTGTCGTATTTAGCTACTTGCAAGATAAATATGCCGTAACAGAGTTGTTCAAGGAAATCTCTGTGAAAGTGGCTGACCGTCCGGGTGGTTACACCCGCATCATCAAGTTGGGTCGTCGTGCCGGTGACAATGCAGAAATCTGTTTCATCGAACTGGTTGACTACAACGAGAACATGGCAAAAGACAAGGCTGCCAAGAAGACGCGTACCCGTCGTTCGAAGAAGGGTGGTGCTGCTGCAGCTGCTGAAGCCCCTGCAACTGAAGCAACAGCTACCGTGGAAACTCCGGCTGAAGAAGCCCCGAAAGCTGAATAATATAGATACACTATATATGAAGAGAGGACAGTCTCCTGGTGAGGCTGTCCTTTTTTCATATATACACATCTCTGGAATATCCGTCCGGACAGTCTCTGCAGGGACATGTATGATCCCTGTTTCCCCCGTCCGTGTGTACAAGTCTGATGGGGGTAAAATGCAAAGAGGATGCGCCACTGCTGTGACCCATCCTCTTGCTTATTTCAATGAATGCTGTAATTTCTAAAGAAAGCAGGCTTGCTCTGGCATTTTAAGAGCTTCCTGTCCTTACACTATTCCCAGTGAGAAAATTCTCACTAGGAAAACTTTGAATCTCGTTTACTTCTTAACGTTCGTTTGTACCACTGCGATAACGCTCAATACAGCGAACACGGCTACAATAGCAACCAAAATAGAAAGTTGTGCTGTCATAATTAAAATAATTAAATCTTTTTACCTTTACTAATTATCCTATCTACTTGTTATCCTTCGTAACTCATTTCTGAATTACGCTGCAAAGATAGGGGATTTTTTGCTCGTGTCAAGGGAAAACATGCTTTAAAACATAAAAACAGCCTTTTTCTTGATGTAGGTCAATGAAGCCCCCGTTTTTGTAATGAGCATGAAATGTAAGGATAATTGTAGATTATGGGACTGGCTCTGTGACACTGAATGCTTGCCCGATGTGGCAGGTCGGCAGGGGGATATATACCTTATTATACGCGATGACAGGGAGGGCGTAAGTTGAAAACGTGCGCCGCAGGGATGCCCCGATGTGAGGAGGCTCGTAACTGTTTTTGTGACAGCTGAATGTTTTTTAGGGTAAATAATCTTCCGAATAGGAAAAAATGTTACTTTTGCACTCACAACATAAATGCTAAACAGACGGATTATCTTTGAATCTGTCAGATTTTAGCCTCGGAAAGAAGATACCTGAAAGCGATGCAGGATATAAATAGGCTAAACGATAAATATACAAAGAAAAAGAACCTACTATAAAAATTGTACATTGATGAAAAGAATGTTATGCTCAAGGGCTTGCATGCTTTTGACTGTAGCGGCATTGGCTTCCGGCGTTAGGGGCGCCGAGACCACATTAGGGGTGCCGGCTGAAATCATGCAGGTGAGCGATGAACAGGAACCGGGCATCCGGTTCACCCATCAGTCATGGGCAGAGGTTGTTGCAAAGGCGAAAGCCGAGAACAAGCTTATTTTTATTGATTTCTACACGCAATGGTGTGGTCCCTGCCTGAACATGGCACAGACCGTGTTTACATTGCCGGACGTCGGTGCGTTCTACAACGAGCACTTTGTCTGCGCGAAGATTGACGCGGAGCACGGGGAAGGAGTCGAACTTGCCCGAAAGTATGGCGTAAGGAGCTATCCGACCTATGCCTTCGTGGACCCTGCTACCGGGGAGATGGTACACCGGAGCAGCAGCCGTCAGACGGGGGAGCAGTTCATCCGCACGGGACGTAGCGCGTTGACGCCCGAATTGCGCTCTTTCTACCTGGAGGAACAGTATGCTGCAGGCAACCGTGAACGGGCTTTCCTGCTTGACTACATCCGTTACGAACACTCCATCTATGCGCACAAGAATGTGACGGCTGCCTTTGACGAACTGATGAAGGGGGGAGCCAAGCTGTCGGATGACGATGTATGGCCCGTCTTTGTGGAGGTCATCACAGGCATGACGCCTTACCTGAAAGACCTGTCGGACCATTATGCCGATTACTGTGCCTTGCTCGGCAAGGAGGCAGTCGATGCCAAACTGGCGAAAGAGACGACCTACGGTGACCTTGCCGTCATCGAGGCATTGTGCGACTTCGAAGGGAAGGCGTTCAATTGCGAGCTGATTCGCGTCAACGATGCCATCCGTCAGAAGAACTATGACGATGCCATCCGGCGCATCGATGCACTGATAGCGGATCCGCAGGTCGACCAGCAGACGCTGATCGGGCGGTTGAAGTACATGGTGCGCTTGAGCTACGGTAGCGAGGAACTGCCTGACGTGTGGTTCAACAAGTGTGTGGAATACCTCCGCTACATCGCCTACAACCAGAGTGACCGCGACGATGCCTTCATCCACCAGGAATATGCCGACGCCCTGGAGAAGCTCCTGAAGCGTCTGCCGGCAGGAGCCAATGTGCCGTCTGCCTTGCTGGCTGAACCTGCACAAGGCAAGAAGACCTACTCGATGCGCCCCGATGCGCTGAAGCCGAAGCCTGCGGCAAAGCGGAAATGAATCAAGGAAAACAATCATAATCAAAAACAAGAACCTGTATGAACAGCTTTAGAAAACCCGTGGGGGGGGGTAAGATTTTTGCGCTCTTCTCCATGTTGGCACTGACAGTGCCGATGCCGGGTGAAGCGTCTCTGCATGAGCCTGTAGCGGCAGGCATGGAGGCGGCCCAGCAGACGATGACCCTCAGTGGAGTGGTCCGTGATGAAAATGGTGACCCGGTGCCCGGGGCCAGTGTTTATGTGAAAGGAAACAATAAGATAGGAACGGTGACCGACATCGACGGACGCTTCTCGTTGAAGGTGGCTCCGGGGCAAATCCTGGTGGTGTCGTTCATCGGCTATGAAACCATCGAGGAACCGGTCAGACCGGGACGTACCTTCGTGGAACTCTCCCTGCATGCCGACGACACCCAGCTGAGCGAAGTGGTGGTGACCGGTTACCAGACCATCTCCAAGGAGCGTGCCGCCGGTTCATTCTCTGTCATTACTCCCGAAGACATGCAGGGGAAACTGCAGACCAACATCCTGGACCGTATGGAAGGTATGGTGGCAGGTTTGCAGCATACACCCGGCAGCACGCCGCAGATCCGTGGTGTCTCTACCCTCAGGGGAGAGAAGACTCCGCTTTATGTGGTCGACGGCATTCCCTTTGAAGGCGACATCGAAGCCCTCAACCCATCAGACATTGTCAATGTGACCGTCCTGAAGGATGCGACCGCAGCCTCCATCTACGGTGCCCGTTCGGCAAACGGCGTCATCGTCATCACGACTCGCTCGGGACAAGACGGACGCACCCGTGTCAGCTACAACGGAAGCATCAAGTTCGAGCCGTTGCCCGACCGCGACTACCTGAATCTCACGTCGAGTGCCGAGCTGGTCGACCTGCAGGAGACTCTCTTCGGACTCAAGCACAACAGTGTGAACGACATCCTGACGGAGCGCAGCTCGTACAACGAGGTCTATACGTTGCTCTATAAGAAGGAGCAGGGCGTCATCAGCGAGGCGGACTTCAATGCCGAGATGGACCGTTACCGCAGCCTCGACCGCTATGGTCAGTTGAAGAGCCTGCTGCGCAAGGCGGACATCACCCACCAGCACAACCTGTCCTTCAGCGGAGGGTCGGACATCTACAAGTATGCCTTCTCCGCCAACTACGAGGAGAACCTGCCTTACGAGAAGGAACAGTCGACCCAGCGCATCGGCGTCAACCTGAAGAACCAGTTCGACTTTTTCAAGTGGATGCGTGTGAACGTCGGCCTGCTCACCAGCAATGTGGACCGGAGCTATGACAACGGCTTCTCGGCGTACAGCAACCTCTATTCCGGTCCTTCCTACCGCATGCTGTACAACGAGGACGGCACCCCGGCGCAATGGTACATGGGCAAGAGCCAGTATGAGCTGGACCGCCTGAACGAGCTGGGTCTACAGGACGAGACCTACATCCCCGTCAACGAGATGGACAAGGCGCACTATAACTATGAGTCCAAGTACTACAACATCAACCTCGGCATGAAGCTCACGTTCATGGAGGGACTGGACCTCGACGTGCTCTACCAGACGGAGAACACCAGCGTCTATAACAAGCAGTATTACTCGAAGGACTACTACGATGTGAAGTCGGAAATCAACGATGCCACCGTCATCGAGGACAACGGGGCCATCACTCACTACTTCCCCGTCGGCGGACGGATGACAGAGAATTGGCAGAAGAAGAAGTCATACACCTTCCGTATGCAGCTCAACTTCAACAAGGACTTCACCGACGGACGCCACAGCGTACAGGCGTTGCTCGGTGCGGAACGGCGGAAAGTCGTGACGCAGGCGACGTCGCTCAACAAGGTGGGCTATGACGACATGACCCTGGCTTATACGCTGATGGACGAGATCGAGGCGGCAAACGGCATCAATGGGACGCAGTCGGTGTCAGGCAACTACTATTACTATGACTCGGCGAGCGACTCGTTCTCTTACGTGGACCGCCGTTACGTCTCCTTCTATGCCAATGCCTCCTACACCTTTGACCGTCGGCTGACAGGAACGGCGAGCGTCCGCATCGACCAGTCGAACCTCTTCGGCATGGACCCGAAGTACAAGTACCGTCCCTTGTGGTCGGCAGGTGCACAGTATGTGGCACTGGAGGACTGGAACGTGATTGACCGACTGGCGCTGCGTGCGACTTACGGTATCAACGGAAACACCACCACCGTGACCAGTCCCTATATGATTGCTTCGGTCAGCAGCCGTCCGAACTCCTACACCAACGAGACATACGCCGTCATCAGCACACCGCCCAACCCGAACCTGCGCTGGGAGAAGACCAAGGTGTTCAACCTGGCAGTGGACTTCAGCCTGTTCAAACACCGGTTGAACGGTACGCTAGAGTTCTACAACAAGAAGACTTCCGACCTGCTCGGCAACCGGCAGACCGACCCCACCACCGGATGGCCGTCGCTGCTGCTCAACTACGGCGAGATGTACAACCGCGGTGTGGAACTGACCCTGGAAAGCAGGAACTTCGTCGGGCGCGACTTCTCCTGGACCACCAACTTCACCTTCAGCTACAACAAGAACAAGCTGACCCGTGTGGAGGCGAGCGGCTCCTCGGCCATGGACTACTATTACAGCCTGCAGAACCGCGAAGGCAAGCCGATGAATGCCATGTGGGTCATCCGTTATGCCGGACTGGACGAAGAGGGATACCCGACAGCCTACAAGGCAGACGGCACCATCGTGAAGTCCTACAGCGAGCTGGAACCGGAAGACCTGAAGTATGCCGGAACGGCAGACCCTCCCTACTCGGCAGCCTTGCAGAACCGCCTGTCGTATAAAGGCTTTGACCTTGACTTCATGTTTGTCTACTATGGCGGACATGTCCTGCGTGACGTGGCAGCCGGTTACCTGTGGAACCGTTACCCCGTGCTGAACTATGCAGGCGTGGTGGACCGCGGAAGGCTGAAGTTCTGGCAACAGCCGGGCGACGAGAAGGACCCCGACATGGCTCCGGCATTCCTCTATGGCACGAGCCACACCTACTCGGAGTATCTGTGGTCGGCTGCCGACAAGCATGTGCAGAAAGGCGACTACATCAAGCTCCGCGACGTGACCCTCTCATACACCTTCCCTAAGGTGCTCGTCAACAAGTTCTATGCCGAGAACCTGCGTGTGAGCCTCCAGGTGCAGAACCTCTTCTACTGGGCTGCCAACAAGCGCCACCTCGACCCCGAGGTGTGGAGCGGACGGACACTGTCGCCCTCGCGCGGCTACCGCATCCCGCCGACATGGACTCTCGGCTTATCGCTAAACTTCTAAACGAACAGACAAATGATGAAACAGACTATAATGAAATACCTGGCATGTGCCGGCATGGTGTGCTCGCTGGCGGCATGCGACGACTGGCTGGGCAACCAGCCCAAGGGCGAGATGATCCCCGAGACACTCAGTGACTATCAGATGTTGCTCAACGGTCAGTCTCTTTATCGTTCGCTCGACGTGTATCCCTTGTTCTTCACCGACGACATCCGTCTCACCGGACGGGGCGAGATCCAGAACACGAACGCTTCGACCGGGGCGGTGACCAACTATACTTCTTTCGACTACATGGACAAGAGCCAGGAGATGCGCAACGCCTATTCGTTTGCCGAGGGCGACATCTTCCTGCCCAGTGACGACGACGCCATCTGGAACGATGGTTATGAACACATCTTCACCTACAATGCCATCATCAACAACGTGCTTGCCACGACCGACGGCAAGGATACGGACCGGAAGCGCGTGTGGGGCGAGGCGCTGGTAGGGCGTGCCTTCGAATACCTGAATCTGGTCAATCTCTACGGCAACCATTATGACGCCGAGACGGCCGACACGGACTATGGCGTGCCTCTGGTGCTGAGCGAGGTGATGACGGGTGAACAATATCCGCGTGCCAGCGTGGCGGAGGTCTACCGTCAGATAGAGGAAGACCTGAATGAGGCGGTGCCCTGTCTCGCCAAGGTGGTGAACCATCCGTTCGCTCCCAGCCAGAGTGTAGGCCAGGCGTTCCTCTCACGGATGTACCTCTACATGGGCCGCTATGAGGAGGCACTGACGAATGCCAATGCTGCGCTGGAGTCCAACTCTTACCTCATCGACCTGACGGAATATGAGGTGCTCGACCACGGCACGTTCGGGCGTATCGTCCGCAGCGACAACGGCGAGGAGTATCCCGACCCGCAGGACAATGACGAGAACATCTATACCCGTACGCCGAACAACACTTCCTACCTCTTCGCCGTAGTGGCGGCTTCCGACGACTTGTTGGAGACCTTCCGCAAGGACCTGACGGAGGGGCAGGCAGACATGCGTAAGGAGTTGTACTACTGCACCGACTCGTGCGACCGTACCATTAACGGTGGACGTCCTGACTACTTCCGCGGCTTTACGACCTACATGCCGTATGTCGACATGAACGTGGGTCTGGGGACGCCGGAAATCTACCTCATCGCAGCCGAATGTGAAGCCCGTGTAGGCGATGTCGACCGTGCTCTGGAGCGTCTGAACACCCTGCGTGACAAGCGCATCCGCAACAATGTGCACTATGCCACACCGACGTCGCTGTCGCGTGAAGAGGTGCTCCGCCTGGTCATCGACGAGCGCCGTCGTGAGTTCGCTTTCGTAGGCCTCTACCGTCTCATCGACCTGAAGCGGATGAACCGCGAGTCCTGGTTTGCGAAGACCATCACCCACACTGCTGGAAACGATGGTTCCTGGACGCTTCCACCCAATGACCCGCGTTACATCTTCCCCGTACCGGAACGCGTCATCAGCTTCAACCCCATGCCGGAGTATGACCGCTGACGTCTGAGGAAGACCGAAGGCGATTGATGCACAAAGGCGTAAAGTCACCGGACCGGATGTATGTCCGTTCCGTGTCTTTACGCCTTTGGTATGTTTCAAAGCCTCTGACTGTCGAGTTCCCTTCCGTTTCCCAGACTTTATCGCGGCAAACACAAGTGCTCGATTCACCAAACACATTGGTTTGACTCACCAAACACAAGTGTTTGACCTGACAAACATAGTAGTTTGATGGACCAAAGTATTATACTTAGGCACCCTAAGTATAATACTTAGGTGGTCTAAGTATAATACCTTTCTAAGCTAAGTATAATACTTTGACAGGCTGAGTATGATACTTACCTATATCAAACCAATGAGTTTGTCAGGTCAAACGCTTGTGTTTGTCCGTTCGAAGGCTTGTGTTTGCTTGGTCAAACGCAAATGTCCGGAGGATGTAGAAGAATGATGGTACAGCTTCATCTCGGAAGAAGGAGATGGGCAAGGAGTATTTGGCAGAACGCCTTGCTGTGGCTACCATAGCTCTGGTTCTGTCAATAACTGCGACAGCTTGTCGCAGAATTCCATCATGCTCTGATACTTGTTTCATATCATGATTCCAGAAATAGATGAAATAATCGTCAATAAATAGAGGTATTCGGTAAATGTTCAAAAATATAAGATGGCATGTGTAGCTGAAGCTTTTCCTTTCATAAGACAAGTAGATGCCAGTACGTTTGTTCCAAAGAAAAGGGATACGTTGTCTGGCGACTGGACGTATCCCTTTTCAACTCATGACCTAAAAGATTTACGGAAGTGAGAATAGAAAGTATGCTAAAAAAGTAGTATGAGTGGTTGGAGAGATATATCTATTAGCTTCTTATTCTCACTTGTCTTATTGGTTGGATTACCTATTGAAAACTGTTGCCTCGCGGCAAGAGATTGTCTCTTTAGAACGAGAAGAGCAAACGTGCCTGAACGGTATGGATGTTCTTGTCGTATTGATATTTATCACGATCGAGGCGATTGTAGGTGTATTCCAATAACACTTGTGCGTATTTGTTGAATGAATAGTTGGCGCCAAGTGTTACGGAGTGCATGTTGCCACCACCGATGCTGGTAGATTTGGCAGGATAATCCTGTACTTCACCCGTCGGATAATACTGGTCACGTCCCGGTAAATAGAACTCACCGTCCTTAATGTCATTCATTCCAAGGTAATTGTAACGGGCAACGATTTCCAGTGAGCGGCCATCCCAACCTTTCAGCAAAGCTTCTCCATTGTCATACTTGTAGCCATTGCCGAAGATTTGGTAACCCATTTCTACGTATCCACCGTGGAAGCTGTTTGAAGCCAGGGGATTGCCTGCTTGCCATGATTCCAAGGTAGTCCATGACTGGCTGCCACCGAGCTGGTTCATGAAGAGAGTCATGTCGTCACGGTCTTTGGTGACGTGCTTGTACATGTATTCGCCCCGTGCAAAGAATTTGGGTGTACGGTAGAGTGCTTCAGCACCGGCATCAAACACATTCTTTGCCCAAGGAATTTCAGCACTTGCAAAGTGGAAGTCGTCTACGTAAGTCTGCATGGTAGAACCGAACTTCAGGTTGGTCTTCAATACATTGCCATCTTCTTCACCTGTATTGATACGTGCATAGCGGAAGGTCGCACCAACGTGGAATGTCTGGTCTTCGTCGTTCACCGGACGCCATAACCAACGGCCTCCGAAAGTCACTCCTTGATAGCCGTCCACTTGGTCATTGTACTTGTTTTCGGCAAAGACTCCCTGATTGAAGAAGAAGTTGTTGTTGTATGCTTTGTAGCTGACACCCAGTTCACGTCCAGCTGAAAGAGCATTTGAAGAGGCGGCACGTGAAATGAAGTGCAGACTGCCACGGCTGGTGTTGTTTGCCATGGTTGAAGGATTGTTGTAGTAACCAGCTTTGAACGAGTGGTTCCACATGTCTGTATCCTTCAACGTATATTGCAGGAAGATATTCTTTTGGGAGAACTTACCCTTGGAAAAATCGAAATCTGCATAGAAGTACCAGTTGTCGTATGTCATGGAGGTACGGATACGCGAGTCGGTGATAGCTACACCTGATTTCAACGGTGTGAAGTCCGTGTGGTAATAAGCGGCATCAGCCATGAAACGGGCACCGACGGTGAATTTCACCTTCTGTTCCTTGTTCTCGTATTTGATGACGGGGTTGGTATCGAAGTCTTGTGCTACGGCTGTGCCGGCAAGAGTCATAGCAACCAGGGTCGAGAATAATATATGTCTTTTCATTGTTTTTTGTCGTTTAAGAGGTTAGTATTCGTTACTTCACATATCCCAGTTTGTCCAAGAGCTGACGAGGATCGGGCACTGTCTGCACGGCGTCTTTGTTGCGTACGCCTTTGTCGATGAAATATTGCAGGGTCAACTCTGTACGGTTGGTGAATGCGCCGTCGAGATAAGGAGGTTCAAAGAGGGAGCCGCCTTCGTTGCCCCAGTTGTATTCACCGAAATACTTGCCCATCTGTTCGCGGGAGTCGAATGAATACGGGTGGTTCAGCATGCCGGACTTCTTGATAAGATAAGCTTGCCACGGAGCGTTCATTTCAGGATAGTTGTTGGGAGCACCGGCGATACTCGGACCGATGATGTGAGCTTTGTGCTGTAATCCCAAGTTGATGAAGGATGCATAACCTGACGGGGTGTCATAGATAAGGTCTGTTGCAGCCGTGCCTTCCCAGAAGAGGAAGCACATGGGAATTTTGCCTTGGAACACATCTCCTGTACGACGGAGGCTTTCCAGCGAGAAGGTTTGCAGGATAACGCGACCGTTGGTATTACCTACATTCACTTTACCATTCTTATAGAAAGCTGTTTCAGTTGAGGGCTTTTCGATGATGTTATAGTCATACTTTGCCAATTCCTGATAAACGTCTTTTTCAAAAGTTGTCGGGTTCAGCCATGATTCCTTGAACTCGATGTAGATACCCGGGCGGTTACCGCTGTCCACGTCATCATTGACATAGCTGAATGTATAGACCAGTTTGTCTCCTTCCGTGTAAGAGTTAGGGTCTCCGGTCTTTGTGATTGTATAAATACGTTCACCTGTACCATTCTCACGGTCCAGCTTTTTGCCTTTTGCATAGTTGATCAAGTCAGCCAGGGCCGAGATGTATTGGTGTACACCGCCACGTGCGGAGAAACCTGTACGACCCTGTTCGGGAGAAGCATCATTGAACCATGTGCCGGCATCCAGTGCCAACAGTTCTTCGTACATGTATGATTTGGCGTAGTAAGGAACAAATGCAGCTTTATCCTTCTCGATCTGAGCGTCTGCCTGTGCATCAGTCATTTTGTAGTGCTTTTTATAGAATGCACGCCGTACTTCAGTCGGGAAGCTCTCGCCGTATACGTCTTCAATGTCTGTTGTACGGCTGAGGTTGTCGTCATGAAGTGCCAGTACGACTCCGTCTTTTGAGCATTGCAAGTCTGCTTCCAGATAGTCGGCGCCCATTTCACGAGCCCAACGATAAGCAGCCTCAGTTTCTTCAGGAGTCCAGAATGTAGAGCCACGGTGGGCGATGACTGCCATGCGAGGGACATAGTCTCTCACTTTGGCCATTTCGTCGGAGATGTGATTCACTTGCACGCGGTCAACATCTTCGTAGGTGTTAGTAAAGTCTTGGTGTTCACAGGACGCGAACATAGCCATGGCAACACTGCAAGTGAGGCCTAAACGGATCAGATTTCCAAACATAGTTGTTGATATTAGATTGAATTAGTAATGCGTTTTTGGGGAGGGAGGGGGACGACGGTTGTCAGAATGCCGTCGTCCCGATTTGAGATTTATTTACCTTTAACCAGATATTGTTCTTCTTTATAGGTGAAACTGATAAAGAGGAAGGCGAGGGTACAAGCTGCCAGCATCAGGATGAAATACCAGTTCCATCCGAAGTGGTCGACAACGAAGCCGACGCAGATGTTTGCCAGGAGAGCTGTTCCGAAGAAGTAGCCGAAGAAACCGGTCAGACCGGCTGCTGTTCCTGCTGCATTCTTCGGAGCCAGGTCAAGCGCATGTACGCCGATGAGCATCACCGGACCGTAAATCAGGAAGCCGATGGCAATCAGACAGATGGTGTCGAGCATCGGGTGACCTGCCGGGTTGAACCAGTAGATGAGGATGAAGGCGGCTACCAGCACCATGTAAATCATCGTGGTGATGGCGCGGCGTCCCTTGAAGACCTTGTCGCTCAACCAGCCGCAGAGAATCGTGCCCGGGATGGCAGCAAACTCGTAGGCGAAGTAAGCCCAACCGATGTCCTTCAGGTTATAGCCTTTGACGTTCTGCAGGTAGGTCGGTGCCCAGTCCAGACAGCCATAGCGCACCATGTAGATGAAGGCGTTGGCAAAGGCGATGAACCAGAGTGTCTTGTTGTTCAGCACGTATTTGAAGAAGATTTCCTTCGTGGTGAGCACTTCCTCGCTCTTGGCGCTGTAGTTCTTCGGGTAGTCGTTGCGGTACTTCTCGATGGAGGGCAATCCGCATGACTGCGGCGTGTCACGAATCAGTGCATACGCGATGAGGGCGATGATGATGGCAACGATTCCGGGGAACCAGAACGTGCCTTCCTGCCAGCCGCCGAACCAGATGAGTCCGTAGGCAGCCATCGGGCCGACCAAGGCTCCGCCGACGTTGTGTGCACAGTTCCAGATGGACATCTTCGTGCCGCGCTCCTTGATGGAGAACCAGTGGGTCATGACGCGTCCGCAGGGAGGCCAGCCCATGCCTTGGAACCAGCCGATGCAGAATTGGAGGATGAACATCATGGCGAGTGAGGAGACACCGAGGGCGGTGCCCATCAGCAGGGTTGCACCGGCAGAGAGGAGCAGTCCCAACGGAAGGAACTTGCGTGCATCGCTGCGGTCGGACACACTGCCCATGAGGAACTTGGAGAACGCATAGGCGATGGCGTTGGCTGAAATGGCGATGCCGAGGGCGGCATGTTCGTAGCCCATTTCTTCCAGTTGGGGCATAGCCATCGTGAAGTTCTTGCGTACGAGGTAGTAGCCGGCATAGCCGACGAAGATTCCGATGAATACTTGCCATCGCAGTGCCTTGTAAGTCGAGTCGATTTGCTCTTTGGGCAACTCGGGCTTGTGAGGAGGAGGAGTTAGAAATGACATGGTATTAATGAGTTTATAGAGTGTTGAATGAATATTCGTCTGATGGTTCTTGTGTCGGGAAAGCACCTTACCGATTTGCCTGAATCGTGGCTTCCACATCGAGTGCCTCGGCCAGGATGGACACCGGGTTCATCACCGGGACGGAAGTCGACATCTCGATCTGCCACTTGCACGTCTCGCAGTCTGTTGCCACGTAGTCGAGTCCCAGCGATTCGATTTGGCGGAAGAGTGGGGCACCGATGCCTTGCGACGTCCGGTAGTTCTCTTTCTTGAATCCATAGGTCCCGGCAATTCCGCAGCACTGTGAGTCGAGCATCACGAAGTCGAGTCCCGGAATCATCCGCAGCAGCGACGTGGAGTAGATGGCCCATCCCAGCTTCTCCATGTGGCAGGCGGTGTGGTAGGCAACGCGCTTCTTGTAGTCCTTGCGGAAGACCAGCTTGAGCTTGCCCTCGTCGATGAGGCGGAAGAGGAAGCGGGTCGCCAGCTCCACACGGTCGCGCACGTCAGCATTGTCGATGTGGAGCAGGTGGGGATATTCGTCGCGCAGCGTGAAGATGCATGTCGAGGAGGTTCCGATGACGGGCATGTCCTGTTCCACTACCGAGCGGCGGATGGAGGCTATGTTGTGCTTGCCCTGACGGGTTGCCTGGTTGATGAGGCCGTTCGATATCAGTGCCACGCCGCAGCACTTCTCTTTCTCCAGCAGGTGTACGCCGTATCCGGCGGCATTCATGACCTTCACCAGGTCTTTGCCCAACTGCGGGTAGTTGTAGTTGGCATAGCAGCCGTGGAAGTAGCTCACGTGCTTGCGGAAGTTCTGCTGTTGTTCGGCAGCATGCTTGCGGTACCAGCTCTCGAACGTCTGCCGGGCATAGCTCGGGAACACGCGCCGGTGGTCAATCTTCAGGACGGAGTCCATCACTGCCTTTACCGGTTTCAGCTTCAGTGTCATGTTCACCAGCGGAGCCAGCGGGGTAGACATGCGGCCCACGAAATCAGTGTTGGCAAGCAACATGTCCCGCAGCTTGGGTGTGTCGGTGTTGTGCTTGATGCGTGCCGACTGGATGATGTCGCCGATGCGTACGCCCGACGGGCATGCCACCTCGCAGCGTTTGCAGTTCAGGCAGTATTTCAGTGACTTCTCGAAGAAGTCGGGGTCCTTCAGGCGAAGCCGTTCTCCATCCGGTCCGGCATGTTTGGGACCGGGGAAGTCTTCATTGAGCGGTACGACCGGGCAATAGACGGTGCACACGGTACACTTGATGCACTGCTCGAAGTTGTTTTCGCTGATGTTATATTGTTGCAAGTTCATGTCTTCCTCATTTATCGTTCAGTAAACTGTCTGCCACATGCAGGGCGCTCATGATGGATACGCCTCCGCCACAGCCTTCGTGCAGGGCGTTGTGACCCGAGAGCACGGACCCCACGGCATGCAGGTTCGTCAGTTCGACCCCCTTGCGCAGGGCACGGAAGCTGTCGGTGGTCATCACGCCGAAAGTCATGTAACGCTGCGGAGCGAATACGTCAGCGTCGTACCATTTCGAACGGTCGGTGTCATAGAAGACGTCCAGGTCGAAAATCGGTTCGTAGACAGAGTCGGGGCGTGCGATGATGCCGCGGCTGAAGAAGCTGCCCGTGGCAAGGATATAGTGGTCGGCAGTAAGCCGTATGTCGGCGTGGTTGGTGGTGTAGACGGCTTTGACCTCGTTGTTTTCGATGTCGGCGCGGTCTACCGTGTCTCCCAGCATGAATGTTCCTCCCAGATGGACGAAGTGCTTCGTCAGCTGTTGTTGCATCCGGATGCCCGGCACCGAGGGGGGCATGGTGGCAAGCGGACACAGCGGTTTGCCCAGTTGTTCCTTGAGGTACTCCAGCGGAGCGGGGGATGAGAGTCCGAAGACTGCCGGCATCACCACGGCATCAGCCTCTCCGCAATGCGGTTTCAGTTCACGGAGCAGCTCGTCGATGTGTCCGGTGGAGTCGAATGTGCGTGCAATGTTGGCAGAGCGCATTTCCGTCGGGTTGGAACGCAGCTTCTCGATGAAGGGGAGCGTCACTTGTACCGGAGTACAGGACACGCCTGCTTTCTCAAATTCATCGGCAATGAACTTCGTGTAGAAGTCCAGGAAACCGGGGAAGTTGACGAGGACCACCCTGTGCCACGGCAGGCGCGAAGGTTCGTCGAAGGTGACGAATTCATCCAGCGTGAGCCAGGTCTTTTTCATCGTCCCCATGGGGGTGAAGTGGTAGTGGTTGCGTGTGGCGGAGCCTGTGAGACCGATGCCGGCACGCTTCATCATTTCCGGAAATTCCCGGTCATAACGGGCTATGTTGTCCGCGCCGATGCGTGCGTAGGGGTGTGGTGATTCCAGGCGGCTCATAGCTTCCAGCGGATGTTCCACCGGAGTTCCGTCAGGCAGTGTCGCGAGCAGGTCGAACGAGCCGGATGAGAAATGCAGGGCACTTTGTCCCGTAGACACCATGGCACATTTGTGTCCCCCTTCTTGCAGGCGGATGCCACAGACCAGTCCGGCGAGTCCGCCACCTATGATGATAGTATCGAACTTCATGGTTTTACCTCCTTCTTATTGTTTCCCAACTGACAATTCCCTTCGTAGACCCATGCCGAGAACTGACTCTCGCGCAGGCTTTCACCCCATGCGACCGGTGACATGCCTTTCCAGCGTTCATTGAGGAAGTCCACCAGTTCGTGCTTGGCCTTTTCGGTACAATTGTGCGCCTTAGCCAACAGACCGGCAGCCCGGCAGGCACAGAGTTCGCCTTGACATGTTCCCATGCCGATGCGGGTACGGCGA
The DNA here is from genome assembly GCF_900291465.1 of Bacteroides sp. Marseille-P3684. Taxonomy (GTDB): domain Bacteria; phylum Bacteroidota; class Bacteroidia; order Bacteroidales; family Bacteroidaceae; genus Phocaeicola_A. Next base: position 140,968 of record NZ_LT985808.1, on the reverse strand, counting down.
CGCAACGAAGCCAGGTCGGTTGCATCCAGTGCGCGGAGTGCATAGTTGGCTTCACCCACGCTGACGCCTTCGCATTCACACACGAGGCTGTTGTCGTAGGCGTCATGCAGGTCCATTTGTCGGGCGAGTTCTCCGTGGCGGCTTTCGGCGGCACGGTAGACGTTTCCGACAGGGTAGCGTTTCTCTTCTTCCTTCGTGAGGCGGGAGCCGGGCAATGCTTCGTCAGCAGTCCGGCAGACGGCATTCACGCCCAGTTTCTTGCATACGAGGTCTGTCGCCCATTCAGCCATCAGACGGTAGGTGACCAGTTTGCCTCCGGTGATGGTCAGGAAGCCTTCCAGCCCGTCGCGTGAAGCGTGGTCGAGCAGGACGATGCCCCGGCTGATGTTTCGTCCCGTCGGGTCATTGTCGGCAGCGACCAACGGACGGACGCCGGCATAGGCACGCAGGATGCGTGTATCTGCAAGGGCAGGTGCAAGCTTCTCGCCTTCGGTCAGCAGAAGGTCTACCTCGTCGGCGGTGACATGCATGTGGTCTATTTCTTCGTAGGGTATGCGGGTTGAGGTTGTTCCGATGACGGTGATGGTGTCGCCCGGAACGAGGATGTCGGCATCGGCAGCCTTGCGGCAACGGTTCAGCACCATGTTGTTCACGCGGTGTCCGAAGATGAGCAAGGCACCTTTGGCAGGATACATGTTCACGGTTACTCCTGCCAGTCCGGCGATGTGGTGCCCCCAGATTCCGGAGGCATTGACCACGATGGCTGCACGGAATTCCGTGCGCTCTTTTGTCTTGGAGTTATAGGTCTGCACGCCGACGATGCGGTCCTGTTCGCGGATGAAGCCGGTCACTTCCTGATAGGTCAGGGTGACGGCACCGTGTGCACGTGCATCCAGAATGTTGGCAATGGTCAAGCGGAAAGGGTCAATGGAGCCGTCGGGTACCTTGACAGCACCGGTCAGCGACGGGTTGACCGATGGTTCGAGGCGAATGGCCTCTTTCGGGTCGATTGCTTCGGCTTCAATGCCCGCCTTACGACAGCTCTCCACGAATTTGTCCTGGTAGGAGAGGTCGTCTTCGGGAAGGGAAATGAACAGTCCGCCGTTTTCCTCCACACAGTGGGAGGCAATGCGGCGTAAGATTCTGTTTTCACGGATGCACTCGGCAGCCGACTCTCCGTCGTTCACCGCATAGCGTGCTCCGCTGTGCAGCAGTCCGTGGTTGCGTCCCGTGGCTCCGTTGGTGTAGTCAAATCGTTCCAGCAACAGGACACGGAGGCCGCGCATCGCACAGTCACGTGCCGTTCCGGCTCCGGTGGCACCACCGCCAATCACGATGACATCGAATTCTGTTCCATTACCTGTTTTTCCCATAATCATTGCTTTCTATGATTTGTTGGTTTCTGTTTGTTTTCTTGTGTTGTTTCTATTTCGAAAGCAAAAGTAGAGATTATTTCTTTAAAACAAAACTTTTTTCCTTCTTTTTCGAAAGTGTAGATTCTACAAATATTTCTTGTTTTATAGGTAAATATGTGAGGTAATTTATTGTATAATAATAGAATAAGCAGAGACTTATCAAAGCGGAGTATGTTTTAAAACATAATTTCACAAGTGATATTTCGAAATGTTTTCGCTTTCGTTGTTTTGTTGGGATGCTTGTTCAGGGCTTTTATGAAAGTAAGATTGCGAAACGGGGAAGCAGTTTGGGATGAGAGTATGCAAAAAACAGAAGGTGTGCCAACAATCCATTTCCGGGAACAGATTGTTGGCACACCTTCTCAATGTGTCTGGGTTTACAAGTCCGAAGTTAGAGTTGTTCGATGTCTTCTTTGCTAAGTTGGGTATATTTCATAATAATTTCAGTCGGTAATCCATCGGCTTTCATTCGGCGGGCTATGGAAATCTTCTCTTCGGCTCTACCTTTCTCCCTTCCGTTTGCTTCCGCAAAGCTCATGACGGCAAGATTGTCCCTATAAATCTTGATGCTCTCGTCGTACTTCATGCGGTCCTCTTTGGACAGTGCAGATATGTCGGTAATGTGTGAGATGCATTTGAACTTCTCATTGATCATTTTGATGAGTGGTGATTCTTCCATAGTGTGTCTTGGTTTGCAAGTCCGAAGTTAAAGTTGTTCGATGTCTTCTTTACTAAGTTGGGTGATTTCAGCAATTAATTCTGTTGGAAATCCTTTAGCTTTCATTTGGCGGGCTATGGAAATCTTCTCTTCAGCTTTACCTTCAGCTTTACCTTCGGCTCTACCCTCGGCTCTGCCTTTCTCCCTTCCGTTTGCTTCCGCAAAGCTCATGACGGCAAGATTGTCCCGGTAAATCTTGATGCTCTCGTCGTACTTCATGCGGTCTTCTTTGGACAATGAGGCGATGTCGACAATCTGTTCCAGCTTGTCGAAGACGGCTTGACGGGCTTTAAACGGTAATCTTTGTAAGGTCTCCATATTCTTTAATACATATATCCAACGTTCGAAATCGGTCTCACATTCATCTTCCTCCTTGGTGAAGGACGGCAGCTCCAGGAAAATCATGCGCATCCTGTCGCTGAACTGTTCATGGGTGTCGCGGTCAGCGAGGATGACGTCGGTCCGTAGTTTGTGGGCGGAGCCTTTCAAAACGAAGTTCATGAAAAAGACTCCATAGACGGCCTTGAGGTCAAACTGCCAGTGCATCCCGCGTTCTCCCTGGCGGGAGATGGTTCGTGACACATAATACAGGGCGCGTTCACGGAAGTAGGTCTGTTCGCGGTTCTGCATTTCCACAATAAACTGTTCCCCGTTTGTATCGGTACAATAGATGTCGTAGATGACGCCGCGTTGCTCCAGCATTTCCGGTAATACCTCCTTATCAAGGAAGGTGATGTCCTCGATGTGACGTTCGCCGACCAGCAGTGAGTTCAGAAAATCGATGAGGAGGTCTTTGTTGATTTCCTGACCGAAGATGCGTTTGAATCCGACATCTGTAAAGGGGTTGATGAATCTTCCCATGGCTTGTTAAGGTTTAGGGGTTNGACGTTCGCCGACCAGCAGTGAGTTCAGAAAATCGATGAGGAGGTCTTTGTTGATTTCCTGACCGAAGATGCGTTTGAATCCGACATCTGTAAAGGGGTTGATGAATCTTCCCATGGCTTGTTAAGGTTTAGGGGTTATTGGTTTGTATGCAAAAATAGGGATTTTAAGTTCATCTGCAAATTAAGAGCCTGTTTAAAATACAAAGTTGTTTCTGGGTCTGATATGCCGGAGCATGTCTTTTCGGTCTCTCCCGTTCGTTTTTATCCGGCAGGAGGAGGATAGATGAGATATTGCCGTTAGGGTTAATTAGCTAAAAATAGAAGAGCTTTCATTTGAAGGAGTCGGGAAAATGATTTTTCTTTGCAATGAAAGTATACCGTATTCGGGATGTTGCTATGAAAAACATAAGTCCTCATCCTTGCTAATTTAGAGATAGTACCTATGACAAAAGAAGAACGACATAATTTGATAGTGGACTATTTGTTACAGCATAACTCTGTATTGGTGAGCGAACTGGCCACGAAGCTGAATGTCTCGTCCGTCACCATCCGGAAAGACTTGACAGAGCTGGAGAAGGAGAAGAAGCTGTATCGGAACCATGGAAAGGCCATTTTAATCAATCCGTATATCAATGACCGGAACGTAAACGAAAAGGAAAAGTTTTATGTCGAAGAGAAAAGACTCATAGGTATTTGCGCCGCGAAACTGATTACGGCAAAGGACTCCATCCTCATTGCTTCAGGAACGACCATGCACTATTTCGCGCGTCAGATTCATGCGCTGGAGCATCTGACAGTCATTACGGCTTCGCTTCAGGTTTCGGAGATTCTTTCGCAGGACCCCGATATCGACATCATCCAACTGGGCGGACTGTTGCGCCACAGCAGTCTTTCGGTCGTTTCGAAATACGCGGAAATGATGCTTTCCAATTTCTCGTGCAGTAAGTTGTACATGGGAGTTGATGGTATCGACCTGGATTATGGCATCACTACGACGGACATGATGGAGGCAAACCTGAACCGCGTGATGATGCAGACGGCGCAGAAGACCATCGTGCTTGCGGACTCGTCGAAGTTCGGCAGACGGGGCTTCAGCAAAATCGGCGATATGGAGGAGGTGGACCACATCATCACCGACAGCCGCATCCCTGACGCAACGGCCAAGCGCATCGAGGAGATGGGCATCGAGCTGACCATTGCCGAGTGAGGCATGGAGCGGGTCAATAGGCTACCCGCCACTCTTTGACGCCTTTGTCATACACATTGACGCGGAGGCTGATGGAGTCTCCGTCCGTGAAACCATAAGATTTTAAGGGTGCTGAAAGATAGACGCGCCGCGGGAATGATTCGCGGTCGCCATTCTGGTTGTGTGCCAGGGTGAGGTAGAGCATCTTGTGTCCGTTGATATTCACCACGCTGTCTTCCACAAAAGCATAGCTGTGCGGTTTGGTCTGCATCATGGGTTGCACCACGATGTTCAGGTAGTTTCCGCCCCGGCTGACACTCTCCAGGTAGAGTGGGTCGGTCACCACCTTCATGCCTTCGTGAGGCTTGAAGGGCGGTTCGGCGTAGACCAGTGTGACGGAATAGACGGCTGTTTCCCCTTTCTCGTCAGGCAGACGGTACATCCCTACAGCCCGGTAGGTCGTGTCCGGTTGCAGTCCTTCGCCGGACAGACGGTTGAGCAGCGTAAGGGGAGATGAAGATGCATCCGGGTGTATGCGGTCAACAGTTGATTCCCCGTTGGTGTAGAGGTCCATGAAGTCGGTCAGGACATTCGGGTAAACAGAGTCGTCATCCTTGTCGCATCCGGAAAAGAGGCATGCGGCAAGGATGACGGCGAATGTGCGGAACGCGCTGCCGAAGTGGTTACTCAGCTTCATGGCTGACGGCGTTCAAATGGTTGATTAACGGGTTGGCATACATGGCCAGGATGCGGTCGCGCAGGAAGGCTTCGTCCTTGTTCGGCAACTCGATTTTTGACAGCTGTCTGTTGATGTAGTGTTCGAATGTCTGTTTCTCTTCCGGCGTGTAACGGTCGGTGAAACGAGATTCGTTCTTCCACAGGTCGTAGGCGACGTAGTTGCCCGGATAGAAGCGGTAGTTGAGATGAATGCTGCGGTCGATATAGTTGGACACTTGTGTGAAGAGTTCGCATTTGGGGCGGGAGGTATCCAGCGTGTCGAGGAAGTCGTTCAGGTAACCTGTCATCTGGAAGTGGACACGGCCCTTGTAGCCGAAGATGCCCGTCTGCATGTTGACCAGGTCATCTTGCGGTGTTTTCTTGTATTCCGGGTTATCGCGTTTGATTTGGAATTCCTGTGCTTTCAGGAAGTCGCAGGGGTCATATTCATAGGAGATGGAGGTCGGGACGATGTGCAGCTGTTTCAACCGGTCGATGAAGCTGCCTTCACCTCCCATTGACAACATCTTCAGTACGCTGTCCTGGGTGCGGTCGTTGGAGTCCTTGGCTCTGCCTTCCCGTTGGGCAATCCATACATTTTCATGTTTTTCAGAGATGGCATAGTGGATGTAGCGTGACATGCGCTGCGAAGATTCAAGCATCTGCCGCATGGTGAGCGCACGTTGCACGATGAACGATTTGTTGATGCGTACGATCTTTTTTATCCACGGATAGACCAGCAGGTTGTCTCCGATGGCAATCTCCACGGTGTTCATGCCGTTGTCGATGAGGAGCACCGAGAGGAAGGCTGCGTCGAGCACGATGTCGCGGTGGTTGGATACGTACGTATAAGATAATTTCTTATCAGGAAGTGACGAACAGTCTATGGTCAGGCTGTCGCAGTATTTATCGGCGATGCCTTTCACGAAGTCATAGCCGAAAGCCATCTGGAAGTCCAGGTTGGTCTTGCACTGCCGCATCTTGGCGGCAATCAAGTCAAACGGTGTGTCGGGATACAGATAGTTGACCACCATTTGAAATGCGGGATCAGCGATGAGCTCTTCAAATACCTGCGGAAGCTCTTCCGGCGCATACGGGCGGATTTCGTCAAATTCTGTAGGAATGTTCATAGTATAATCAAGTTTTGTGACAAGAGAAGAAGCTGCAAAGTGTCAGCTTCTCCTCAATGTCATGAGTCTATGTGCAAATTACGTAAATCTTTTTGTTATAGACAAGCGGGGGTTACATGTTATGGAATATAAATTGGGGTGTTTAGAATATATTAGGTCATGAGGAGGCCGACGGACGTTCCGTCAGCTGATGAACTTGTTCTCGATAATGTCTGTCAACACGTCTTTCATGTCAAGCCCGGCGGCACGCACCTGCTGGGGGATGAAGCTAGTAGCTGTCATGCCCGGTGTGGTGTTGACCTCGAGCAGGTTGATTTTGCCTCCTTCGGTGATGATGTAGTCCACGCGGATGATGCCTTCGCAGCCCAAGATGTCATAGATGGCGGATGTGAGTGTCTTTACGCGTCGGGTGGTGTCGTCATCGAGTCGTGCAGGGGTAATCTCCTGCGATTCGCCGTCATACTTGGCTGCATAGTCGAAGAACTCGTTTTTTGAAACCACTTCGGTGATGGGGAACACGACTTCTTTCGTCCGTGTCTTGTAGCAGCCGCAGGTAATCTCTGTCCCTGCCATGAAGGCTTCCACCATCACTTCGTCCGATTCGTGCATGGCTTTTTCGATGGCAGGACGGATTTGTTCGGCTGTCTTCACCTTGGTCACACCGAAGCTGGAGCCGCCCTCGTTGGGCTTGATGAAGCAGGGGAGTCCGATTTTTTCGATGACGTCCTGGTCGCTGATGTCAGAGCCTTTGCGCACGAGCAGTGAGTCCGAGATGCGGATGCCGAAGCCTTGCAGGTAGTGGTTCAAGGCGAACTTGTTGAACGTGAGTGCCGATGCCAGTACGTCGCAGGTGGAGTAGGGGATGTGGAGCAGGTCGAAGTAGCCTTGCAGCAGTCCGTTCTCGCCCGGTGTGCCGTGGATGATGATGTAAGCGAAATCGAAGGTTATCTTTTCTCCGTTCAGGAGGAAGCTGAAGTCATTGCGGTCGACGGCTGTCTTGTTGCCATCGGGAAGCACGGCTTCCCAACACAGTCCTTTCATTTCGACGATATAGACCGTGTATTTCTCTTTGTCCATAAAAGAGTAAAGTCCCTGCGCACTGCGGAGAGACACGGGGAACTCTGAGGAGTCGCCCCCTGCAACAATTGCAATTGTACGTTTCATAATGATGTGGTAGGATTGAAAGTCGGATTAAAGTTCCCGGTTGCCGATGTAGGCACGCCACTTCTCCAGCAGGAGGGTCATGTCGTCGGGCAACTCGGAAGTGAAGAACATCTGTTCGCCGGTACGCGGATGGACGAAGCCCAGGGTCTTGGCATGCAATGCCTGACGGGGACAGGTCTCGAAGCAGTTGGCGACGAACTGTTTGTATTTGCTGAAATGGGTCCCCTTCAGAATCTCGTTGCCGCCGTAGCGCTCGTCATTGAAGAGCGGATGCCCGATGTGTTTCATGTGGACACGTATCTGGTGGGTACGTCCCGTCTCGAGGACGCACTCGACGAAGGTGACATAGCCCAGGCGTTCCAGCACGTGGTAGTGTGTCACGGCATGCTTGCCGATGGCAGGGTCCGTTGAGACAGCCATCTGCAGGCGGTCCTTCGGGTTGCGTGTGATGTTGCCTTCGATGGTTCCGTTGTCGGCATCGAGGAGTCCCCACACCAGGGCGTTGTATTTCCGTTGGGTGGTCTTGTTGTAGAACTGGAGGCCGAGGTGTGTCTTGGCGTCCGGGGTCTTTGCCACGACAAGCAGCCCCGAGGTGTCCTTGTCGATGCGGTGTACCAGACCGACAGCAGGGTCATTGGGGTCATAGTCTGGATTGTCGCGCAGATGCCAGGCGATGGCATTGACCAGGGTGCCGTGATAGTTGCCGCAGCCGGGGTGTACGACCAGTCCTGCCGGCTTGTTCACCACCAGCAGGTCATCGTCTTCATATACAATGTCAAGGGGAATCTCTTCGGGGATGATGTCGTTGTTGTAGCGCGGACGGTCCATCATGACGGTGAGCACATCGAGTGGCTTCACCTTGTAATTGCTCTTCACGGGCTTGCCGTTCGCCATCACATAGCCGGCATCGGCGGCCTGTTGGATGCGGTTGCGGGAGGAGTTCACCAGCCGTTCGAACAGGTATTTGTCGATGCGTACGGGCGACTGCCCTTTGTCCACGACGACCCTGAAATGTTCGTAGAGCTCTTGCGGACCGTCACCCACCGGCTCGATGTCATCGAGCGAGTCCTCCAGTTCGTCTATATATTCTTCTGCCATAGCTGATTAAAACCAAGACTCATCCTCGCGTGCAGGAGCGTCAGCCTCTGCCGGTGTGTTTCCGTTCTCGTTCATGTCCACATCGAGCGAGTCGCTGACGGCGACTTCAGCATGTCCGCCGACGACCAGTGTCAGCGCGGCACCGACGGGGACTTTGTCTCCCGGACGGAGGTTGGCTCCCCGGTAACGGACGCCATACACCCAATCCTTCTCACCGGATATATAGGCGTTTTCCGTCAGTTGGAAACCGGCAGCCAGGATGCGTGCCTGAGCCTCGCGGAGCGAACTGTTGTCGATGACATCCGGGATGACCCGTGTGGGAGTCCGGTGCGTGCAGATGGTCAGGTAGACCTGTCGTCCCTGCTTGACCCGTGCACCCGGTATGGGCTTCTGGTCCACCACCGAGCCTTGAGGCATGTCGGGGGCATAGCAGGAATCTACGATGGCAGGCTCCAGCTGGCTTGCCGTCAGTGTCTGCACGGCTTTCTGGGAAGTCATGCCCTGTACGTTGGGCACGCTGATGCTTTCGCCGTGATGGGTATAGAGGTCGATTCCTTTCAGCGCACCATAGATGACCACCAGCACGAACACCACCATGCCGAGGATGTTGAGCCAGAAGATGCGGTTCTTCTTGAAAGAAAAGAATTCTTTGATTGTCATAAATTCAATGAATTGAGTATTTGTCGGCAAAGATAGGACAAAAAACACAAGCAACGTCTATCCGTCCTCTACATTTTATATATAAGGTAAGGATATACAAAAAGAGCATCCGGACGCAGAGTCCAAATGCTCTCTTGTAAGTCTTTAAGCGAAGAACGGTTAGCGCTTGCAGCCGTTGTATTCGTCAGATACGGTCAGTTTCTTGCGACCTTTTGCACGACGTGCAGCCAACACGCGACGGCCGTTAGCCGTAGCCATTCTCTCACGGAAGCCGTGTTTGTTCTTTCTTTTTCTGTTAGAAGGTTGGAATGTTCTTTTCATTGCTATATTCTTTTATTGTTATTATTCAAGTCCTAACGATTCGGGCTGCAAAAATAGAGACTTTTTTTAAATAAACCAAGCCGATAAGTCATTTTTGCTCAAATCTTTTGCGCTTTCTCCCGATTTAGCTTACTTTTGCAGCCGAAACATGTAGCGACTGTCCGGTTCCGTGGAATGGAATCTTCTGACAGTACCTGACGGACATCGACCAAGACCGTGCAAAAACTATCCATAACATAAACATAACTCATTATAACGTATGATTAACGCGCAAGACATCAAAATCGGAACCGCTATCCGCATGGACGGCAAACTCTATTTCTGCATCGACTTCCTTCACGTAAAACCCGGAAAGGGCAACACCTTCATGCGTACGAAACTGAAAGACGTAGTTGACGGTTACGTATTGGAGCGCCGCTTCAACATCGGTGAGAAGCTGGAAGACGTACGCGTAGAGCGTCGTCCCTACCAATATCTTTATAAAGAAGGTGAGGATTACATCTTCATGAACCAGGAGACTTTCGAGCAGGTGCCCATCGCACACGACCTGATCGAGGGTGTGGACTTCCTGAAGGAGGAAATGGTGATTGACGTGGTTTCGGATGCTTCGACCGATACCATCCTGTTTGCTGAGCTTCCGGTGAAAGTACAGTTGAAGATCACTTACACCGAACCGGGTCTGAAAGGCGATACTGCTACCAACACCCTGAAGCCTGCGACGGTTGAGACCGGTGCCACCGTACGTGTACCGTTGTTCATCAACCAGGGTGAGACCATCGAAATCGATACTCGCGACGGTTCGTATGTAGGTCGTGTGAAAGCATAATATACTCATCACTGTGGCGGGACAATCGTCCTGTCCCGATGACGACAGAGCCGTTCCGGTTTGCCTCAGGCGCCGGAACGGCTCTGTTCTTTTTATGACTGACGGACGTCCCCTCAGGCACTTTTCAACACGCGCCAGACTGCAGCACTCAGACTGCCGCCCAGCATGGGTGCCACGATGAAGAGCCACAACTGGGCACATGCCTGACCTCCGTCAAGCAGAGCCGGGCCGATGCTTCGTGCCGGATTGACCGAAGTCCCGGTGATGGGGATGCAGACGATGTGGATGAGCACCAGCGTAAGACCGATGGCAAGGCCTGCCAGGTTGCCTGCCCCTTTCTTCTCGTCGGTAGATGCCAGCACCACCAGCACAAAGATGAACGTGAAGACGGTCTCGGCAATGAATGCCTGCCAGCCTTCACCCGAATCGAAGGTGTTGGCTCCGGTCAGAGTCGGGCCTCCGTGACCGCCGGTGGAGGTCAGGATGGCGAGGATGAGCGCTCCCAGGATGCCGCCGACAACCTGGAAGAACATGTAGAACATGGCACTCTTGCTGCCGATGCGGCGTGACAGCCACATGGCAAGGGTGATGGCGGGGTTGATGTGGCACCCCGAAATGTTGCCGATGGTGTATGCCATGGCGACGACCGAAAGGCCGAATGCCAACGCCACACCCAAGGTACCGGTGCCGGCACCTACTGTCTCTGCGACTCCCCCGGCAAACACGGCGCTGCCGCATCCCATGAGTACCAGAATCATGGTCCCGATCATTTCAGCTAAGTACTTTTTCATAGGCATTGTGTTTTAAAGGTCTCGGAAAGTTACTCAAAAAAAGCGGACATGCAAACGGACGTGCCGGAAAATTGTGCCCGATGAGAAAAAAGGCGGGGAAATACTAAACTTTTCAGAGCTAAAAGCGTCATAGTAAAAGCTGTACTTTCGCAAGTGCTTCATGGATTGACGGATTCTGCATCCGGTCCGGAAGCAGGACCTTCCGACGGGATGCCCGAAGGGCGCCAACCGTGCGCGCAGCCTGCGAAAGCTGAATCATGACAAATCACAACATCAAGACTATGAAATACCCTGTTTTATCATTGGCGGTTGCTGCCCTGCTGTGGGGAGGAGCGGTGTCTCTCCCCTGTCAGGCTCAGACCGCAGTCAAGCATGCCGCACAGACATCGCAGTGGGATGACACATCTGCTGCCCGTTGGAGTGCCGACTTCACCGTGGTCGACATCCCGTCGAAGGTGGACAGCCGTCCGCAAAAGGCCTATCTCTATCAGGCGACGGAGCCGGGCCGTCCGCTCATCGTCAGCCTCCACACCTGGAGTGGCGATTACCGGCAGGCTGACCCGTTGGCTGCAGAGGCAAAGGCACGGAACTACAACTACATCCATCCCGACTTTCAGGGAGCCAACACGCGTCCCGAGGCGATGGGAAGCGAGCGGGTGGTGAAGAACCTGCAGGAAGCCATCGAGTATGCGGTGAAGGCAACCGGGGCAGATGCGAAGGAGGTACACGTCATCGGTGTCTCGGGAGGAGGCATGGCGACGCTGCTGGCATACATGAACGTGACTTGTCCCGTGAAGTCGTTCTCGGCATGGGCGCCCATATCCGACCTGGAGGCGTGGTACTGGGAGTCGAAAGCGCGTGGCAACAAGTATGCCGGGCACATTGAGCAGGCTACCGGTTCCGTCGGAGAGACTTTTGACGCGGCGGAGGCACGCAGACGCTCTCCGCTCTATGGAGTCATCCCCCGCAAGCAGCGCCGGACTTCGCAGCTCTTCATTTACGAAGGGGTACACGACGGCTATACAGGCTCCGTCCCCGTCACACATGCCATCAACATGTACAACCGTGTGGTGGGTGACTGGAAATACGGGCTGGCACAGTCGGAGGCTGCCAACCGTCAGGCGTTTGTACATGCCGACCTGGTCTCGGAGGATGAGACCATCCGTCTGCTGACCCTCCGCTGTGAGCCGACGGCTGACCCGACGCTGAAGCTGTGCGACCGTCAAATCTGGTTGCAGCGGGAAGCTGCCAACACCCGTCTGGTGATTTTCGAAGGGACGCACGAGATGCTTCCGTGTGCGCTCGACTTGATTCCCGTCGGTGAATAAACCCCAATTGGTCGGGAAGCCTGCCCCTGCATGGAAAGGTCTTTCCCGTCAAGCTCCTGTGTCTGGTCCGCTGAACACTTGTGTCCGGCGTGCTAAACACAGGAGTTTTGTGTATCAAACACAGGTGTTTCATGTGTCAAACACAGGTGTTTGAGATACAAGGTATTATATTTAGCTGACCAAAGTATTATACTTTGACCACCTAAGTATTATACTTTGCCAGCCTAAGTATTATACTTTGGTCAGTAAGGTATGATACTTAGGTCGTCAAACACTTGTGTTTGATGCATGAAACACCTATGTTTGACGTGTGAAACACTTGTGTTTCCTCTGCCGGACACTTGTATCTGGCGTATTCGCTGATATGGATGCGGCATGGAACGACAAAGGCACAAGGCCACAACGTGACTCATCCCGCATCAGGATGAAGCGTCGGTGGCTTTGTGCCTTTGTCGTTGAGAGAGAACGTGGGGCTGCCTTATTGTTGCAGCAGCTCTTTCACCTTCTGAACCATCAGGTCGCCCCGCAGGTCGACGGCGATGAGCTTGCCGTCAGGGTCAAGCAGGAACGTCTTGGGGATGGCTGAGATGCCGAGCGTCTGTGCGGCAGGGGAGTTCCACCCATGCAGGTCGGATGCGTGTACCCAGTCGGGGAGCTGCATGCCCATGGCAGGGATGGCGTCGAGCCAGCTCTTCTGCTTGTTGTCGAGCGAGAAGCTGACGATGACGAACTTGTCCTTCAGGTCGCGTGTCTCGTTGTAGAGCTTGATGACGTAGGGGATTTCGCGTCGGCAGGGACCGCACCACGATGCCCAGAAGTCGAGCAGGACATACTTGCCGCGGAAGTCTTTCAGGGTAAGCTTCTTGCCGTCGGTCGTCGGCATGACGATGTTGGGCAGTTCGGAACCGATGTCGATGTGGCGGGCAAGGACTGCATTGGAGAAGGCTTCGGTGTAGGGATGTTGCTCCAGGGAGGGGCTGACGCTCTGACGCAGGTCGTTGGCTGCATCGTCGCTGAGCGTGTAGAGCAGCTCCTTGCGCATCATCAGGGGAGCCAGAGCCGAGTCATTGTGGTCGAGCAGGAAGCGGATGCGCTCCAGGTTCGTCCACATCTTTGCCTCTCCACCGATGCGGGCGCGGGCAGCCACTCCGTCGTCGGAGTCAATCCATCCGGCAGGGCGGCTCTGTTGGAACGCGCGGAGGGAGTCAATCTGTGTCTGGGTACATTTGGCAGCAATCTTCTTGTACTCTTCATAGAGGTCGTTGGTGGGTGTACCCGTGGCACGGGCACCGCTGGGGTAGGCTGCGTCGATACGGAGCGTCACCGTTCCCGGTTCTACGAAGAAGACGCTGTTGCCGTTGTCGAATCCGGTGAGCAGGTAGACCTCGGCTCCGTGATAGTCGGTGAGTGCATGGTTGAGGGTGAATTTGCCGTCACTCACTTGGGCGGAGTCTACGAGGATGAGGTTCTCCATCTCATCCATCCGGTTGAGATAGACTTTATCGATGGCTTTGTCGGTGTGGCGCAGGCGGTCGTTGGTGAACGTGCCTTCGATGACGCAGGTCTGCTGTGCCCATGCAGACAAGGCTGCTCCGCCACACATCAGGCAGGTAAGCAATAGTTTCTGTAGCATATCAATCCGTGTTTTTTGGTTCGTTTATTCGTAAGTCTCGATTCCCTCGGCGATGCGTGTCACCTTGCTGACGATGTTGTCGCCGCGGAGCTCCATCTCGATGATTTTCCCTTGTGGGTTGAGCAGGACGCTGAACGGCAGCTTCTTGAACTGGTAAAGGCGGGCGGGCTTGGAGTCCATGCCTTTGAGTGCGGAGGCGTGGTGCCAGTTCGGATCGGTCATGCCCAGACGGGTGACGGCATCCGCCCATGCCCGGGCGTCGGTGTCGAGCGAATAGCTCAGCACTGCGAACCGGCCGAAGTCACGGGCTGCTTCCAGTGCTTCTTTCAGCTTGGCTGTTTCAGCGGTGGAGGCGGGGTCCTGGGACGACCAGAAGTGTACGAGGACGTACTTGCCTTTCAGGTCAGCGGAAGAGAGACGTTTGCCGTCAAGGTCGCGTCCCACGATGACCGGAGCGTCAACGCCCGACTTGAGGTCGCTGCTGAGGGCAAAGCTGAGCATCTCCTGATAGAGCGGATGGTTCTGGCAGGAGGCAGGGAGGGCGACAAGGATGTCACGCTGCATGGTGTAGGGAGAGAAGTAGTCGCGGCAGTAGTCGTTGACCAACCAGACGGCGATGGGCTCGTAGAGGTTGGAGGCGATGAAGTCCATCACGTCGAGGCGTGCCAGTGCCTGTTGCCGTTCAGACTCGGCTGCGACATACTTCTTCAGCTGTGCCGGGTCGTTCTTGATGTCGGCGGGGAGCGATGCTTCGTAGGCTTTGACCTTCTCGGCGGCGGCTTGCAGACTTTGTGCCTCCAGGTCTTTTACCTTATTATATATGTCGTTGTTGTGTGAGCCGGTGACACGTGCCTTGGCAGGTGCCTGTGCGTCCAGTCCCGTGACGGTCAGTTCGCCGGGGTCGAGGAAGAAGCTGAGGCTCTCCCGGGGGAAGCCGCTCAGGCTGACTTTCTCCACATGGGCGGGGATGGTTCCCTCGAACGTGAATTTGCCACGTTTCACCTGGGCAGAGTCCAGCTTGACGGTGTTGCCTAGCTCGTCTTCATAAGTGATGAACAGTTGTTTGACGGCTTTGCGCGAGTCAGCCGTCAGTTCTCCGGTCAGCTTGTAGGTATCTTGGGCGTACGTACTCGCGGCAAGGCTACAGGCGAAGAGCAGGATGGTGAATGCTTTCATAAATGGTTGGTGTTAAAGGTGTTTTGCAATGAATTCTTTCAAGGCATCGCCCCGCAGTTCGGTGGCGATGATGTTGCCGTTGGCGTCGATGACGAACATGGCAGGGACGACACTCACGCCGTAGAGGCTTGCCACGGGGCACTTCCACCCTTTGAGCGACGACACCTGAATCCAGGGCAGTCCGTCCTTGGCGATGGCGTCCGTCCAGCGGCGGGTATCCGTGTCCAGCGACACGCCGATGATTTCCAGTCCCTTGTCCTTGTAGGCGGCATAAAGCTCCTTGAGCTTCGGGTTGTTCAGCCGGCAGGGGCCGCACCACGATGCCCAGAAGTCGACGATGCGGAGTTTCGCCTTCACGCTGCTCAGGGTGATGTTCTTTCCGTCAGGGGTGGGAAGAGTGAAGTCAGGGGCAGGCTTGCCGCTGGTGGCAGCTTCGAGCCGGTCGGCACGTTGGGCGAGCATGCGTCCGTAGATGCTCCGGCGTGCATTTTCGCCCAGGCGGTTGTACTGTGCCCGGCTGGCTGCTCCGTCCAGTTCACGCTGACAGGCATAGGTGTAGGTGATGTAGGCGTTGAGCACGTCGTCGTGTGCGGCAAGGAAGCGGCGCACCTGGTCGCCACTCTCCTGCGTGTAGGCTTCCAGCCGTTTGTTTGCCTCGCTGGCGCTGCGGAACTTGGCTTGTGCGCGGAGGTTGTCGAAGGCCTGCTGCATGGAGTCGCGACGGGCGTTGATGGACTGTACGTCCGCCTGGTAGCGCAACCATTCTACTTGCAGTCCTTCGCCGCGGATGTGAGAGCCCTCGCCGTTGCTCAGGCGTGCCTCGTAGGTCTTGCCCGGTTCGGCAAAGAAGAAGAAGCCTCCCAGGTAGTTCTCCAGCATGATGTGCGCACCCGTCGGTTCAGTGAGTGTGGCTTTCAGGGTGAAGTTGCCCTGCGGTGTGATGTCCGCGGTGGCAAGGGTGTCTGTCTGTGTTTCGCCGACAGGGACAACGAGCAGCAGTCTGCCGGAGCTGACTCCCTCGATGGTCCCGCTGACGGTCACGGGTTGCTGGGCTTGCAGGCAGAGGCAGCCGCACAGTCCCAGGGCGCTGAAAAGAGTTCGTAGGTGTAACATGTTTATGTAAGGTTTTTAGGCTTCGCGTACGCTCAACCGTCCGGGTGGACGGTTGAGCCTGCGAATGTGATTGAAAGGTTTATTCGGCGGTGTACATGAGTTCGTTGCAGAACTGCACGTCGGTGATGCGGTCAAAGCCTTCGTAGAGTTGAGGCTCGAAGGATTCGTCCAGGTCACCCGCTGCCGTCAGCTTGATTTCCGCTACGGCGCCTTCGTTGTTCCGGTTCAGACCGATGGAGAGGTAGCGGTACAGGTTGCCCCAGTACAGGTAGTCTATATTCTGCCGGAACTTCAGGAGGACAATCTCATAGCCGGCAGGTGCCTCGTAGATGATGTCCTGGTCGCCGCTCTGCACATTGTAACGGTAGAGGGTGGAGCCGTCGGCGTAGAAGAAGAAGTCAAGCGAGTAGGCACCCGTGTAGACTATCGGAGTCCCCGGTTCGATGTGGAGACCGTCCAGGCTGAGGGTATCGGCTGCGAACATGGCGGTGCTTTCCTCGTCCTTGTCGGCACGGGTGACAGCCTTGGTCTTGCCGCCTCCTCCGTCCACCGTGAGCATGCACATCATGTTGCTTTCCGTGGCA
This sequence comes from Bacteroides sp. Marseille-P3684, assembly GCF_900291465.1. GTDB lineage: Bacteria > Bacteroidota > Bacteroidia > Bacteroidales > Bacteroidaceae > Phocaeicola_A. The sequence continues at coordinate 124,224 of NZ_LT985808.1, read as the reverse complement.
GGGTCGTAGAAGAGGAAGCGCATCTCGTCGGCAGACTGGAAGTAGTTGAAGTTGTTCACATAGGCATAGACGGGCTGCATGCCGGAGAGCTTCGCCAGGATGCCGGCGTCAATGTGTGAGTCGAGCACGGGGGTGATGAGGCTTGCCGTCTCCCGTCCGTCGGTGTCGAAGCGCGGGAAGTTGTTGCCACCGATGCTGTTGTGGATGAACCGCTTGCCCTGGTCGTCCCAGAAGACGTAGTAGTCTCCCGTCCGTGTGCCGATGCTGACGCGGTACTGGTCGGTGGTGAGATGCTCGGTGTTCTCGGTGTTGAGTCCCGGTTCATAGAAGCGGAACGAGCCGCGCGAGATGTAGAACCGTCCGTCGTTGCTCAGGACGCAACGGAAGTCGTTGGATGCCCCTGCCGGGTCTTCGTTGATGAGTGTTTTGGCGACGAAGAGGTTGGAACCAACGGCGACGGGAGGCATCACGAAGTAGGTGTCCTGGAGGCGTTTCAAGCCGAAGGGGTTGTAGACTTCCGCCTCGCCGTTGGTCTTGAAGACCACCATTTCGGGGTCCATCCGGTTCATGCGGAAGCCCAGTACGCGGGCATTCTTGAAAGGCTCGTGCAGGTTCGGGTCGGTGTTCGAGCGCTCGAAGGCATCGAGGGTGATGGTCGGTTCGTCGCCGAGGAACTCAACGTTGCCCAGCCGTTGGTTCTGTGTGGAGTTGCCGTGGAGCACGAAGAGGCTGTTGGTGTACCATTCGCGGGTCTTCACGGTCAGCTGGGTGAAGTAGGAGATTTCCGTTTCGCGGTCGCGCAGTTCGAGGATGACTCTGTAGCTCACATTGCCGTTCTCGGGGATGAGCACGTCCATGTATCCGGGTGTGGTGAGCGTGTCTTTCACGGTTTGCCCGTTCCACGTGTATTGCCGGTACCAGTAGTAGTCCATCTGGTCCGCCTTGTCGGGAGCCGAGAACGTGGGGTTCACCGTGACGCGTTCGGTCACGGTGTCGGCTTCGCCACTCTTCATGAAGTCGATGATCCAGCCGTTGAGACCGGAGTAAGCTTCGGGTGTGAATCTGAGGGTGTCCACACTGTTGATGTCTCCGAAGTTGTAGCTGTAGTTGCCCTTGTCTTCATAGCATCCGCCCAGGACGACGGTGCCGAGGGTCAGCAGTCCGAATAATATCTTTTTCATACGTTGTTCGTTTTTCGGTGAGGGTTACTTTTTGTCTTTTCCTGAGCCGCTGTCGTCGGGGAAGACGAGGGTGCGCGGGAAAGTGAAGTCGTAGGCATCGGGGTTCTTGTCATACTCCGAGAGGAACATCTCATGGCAGGTGCGGATGAGCTGCTGTGCGTCGGCAGGCATGAGCATGTAGTCCCAGCCGAGTCCACCCATGAAGTTGTCGCACACGGGGAACATGTCGCCCCACGAGAAGCCGTCGTTGCCGCGTACAGCCAGCATGGTCTTGAGCATGAAGCGGTACTTGCTCTCCGAGTAGGTGCCATAGTAGTCGTCGATGTAGATGCCTGTGGGTGTACCGCCTGCCGGGGTATTGGTCGGGAAGTTGACCCACCAGTAGGGTTCGGCGAACTGGTATTCGTCGAAGAGCTCGTCGAGGAACGGTACGCGGAAGCCGGTCGAGGCGTTGGATACCGAGGAGCCCATCTGGAACTGCTGGTTGATGTAGCTGGTCATGGCGTAGACCGCTTTCTTGTTGACCTCCCTCAGGTTGTCTTCCGTGCCGGTGAACTCGTCATACTCATTGATGGTGTTGATGTTGTAGGACTGGCAGTAGTTGCCGAACATGGTGGGGTTGTAGCTTCCCAGGTAGCGGTCGTGCAGGGCATTCCAATAGGGAGGCTGTGCGTACTGGTACGGACTCCACATGCTGATGGCGAGCAGGGGGATGTCGATGGTCTTCTCCGCTTCGGGGTGTTCGGCGTAGTAGGTGCGGATGGAGTCGACGGCAGCCACGTTGTAGCTTTCGCCCATCGAGGCATCGGAGGTGTACTGGTCGTTGCCGGTCACCCGTGCCAGGAAGATATGCTTCTCGGGTGTCCACGTGCCGAAGAAGCGGGTGACGTTGTTCCAGTTGGCAGGCTGGCTGTAAGTCTCCTCCGAGTAGATGGTGAAGGCAGCCTTCTCGGTGACGCCTGAGCCTATCTGGCTCTCCGACGAGTTACCGTCGATGGTGAGCCGTACGGCATAGCGGGTGTTGATTTCAGCCGGACGGAGCACCTTGATGACTACGTCCAGCTCGGTCTCTCCGGCAGGCATGATGATTTCCGGTATCTCGATGGTTGCCTGCTGGTAGGACTCCACGGGATTCTCCTTCAGCACCACGCGACGGTCATGATCGGCAAGGTATCCCAGGGTCTTCAGTTTGACGGGTACGCTCAGGAAGGCAGAGTCGCCCACGATGTAGTCGGCAAAGTTCACCGAAGCCTCGAAGTTGGCTTGGTTTTCGTCCTCATAGTTGAAATAGATGCCGTCGGAACCGGCTGCGTAGAAAGGCACTTCGTTCTCGTTGCACGAAGTGGCGCACAGGGCAGCCGCCAAGGCGAGGAGGGTATATACTTTCTTCATTGTTCTTTACTTGTTTAGTAGGTCATTTTACTGTGCTTCTTCACTGTCGCTGCCTGTCGTCCCGGACATGCTGTCGGTCCAGCCATATTCGCGCTCGGCGTCAGGCAGGGGGAAGACATACTGCTCTGCGGTCATGCCGCCGGTGAGGGGGCAGTTGAGGAAGGTGGTCATCTCGTGCAGCTTCAGGAAGTGGAAATACTGTCCTTCGGCGTAGAAGTCCTTGCGGTATTCGAGGTTGAGCGCGTCGAGGCGTTGCTCGTTCGAAGTGAAGGTGTAGTCGTTCGTGCGCGAGATACCCCGTTTCTGCCGTACCTCGTTGATGTATTCGGCTGCCTGGTCGAGCGGGGAGCTTTCACACATGATGTAGTACATCTCTGACAGGCGGATGAGCGGGAGCACTTCCTTGTCGTTCTTGATATACTTGCGCGAGATGGCTTCGTTGGTGTCGTCGTACATCAGGAAGGCTTCGTTGCGACGGGCACGCATGTCGTTGTTGCCCACACCGTTGGTCTCGAAAATCTGGTCCAGCTTGGTCTGTGTGCACGAGAGCTGGGTGTTGAAGGTCGGTCCCACAGCCCAGAGACTCTGGTAGTTCTCGGACATCTCGTAGATGTTGAGTGCAAAGAGTGTCTCGCCGAAGAGGGCGGGGTCATTGCGGCTGTTGTCCATCAGACCGATGCCGCAGTCGTTGATGACCTCGTCGGCGTAAGCCAGTGCTTCTGCCTTGTCGCCCCGGAAGTTGCATACACGTGCCATGAGAGCGGTGATGGCATAATAGTTCAGGCGGAAGCGTCGTGTACTTTCCTCCAGGGAGGTACCTTTCTCGTAGCTCATCAGTTCGCGGGCTGCCGAGAGGTCTGCCATGATGCGGGTCATCACCTGGTTGGCAGGGAGCAGCGGCTGACGGCTGGCATCGGCGACAACGCGGTAGGGGATGGACAGGGCGGTGGAGTCGGAGCGGTACATCGGTCCCCACAGACGCAGCAGGTCGAAGTGGAGGAAACCGCGCAGGGCAAGGGCTTCACCCCGCATCATCTTGCGGTCCTGTTCCTGGCGAATGACACGTTCGCCGTTGCGGTCCAGCCAGGAGAGGAAGTTGTTGGTGTTGGCGATGAGGTTGTATGACTTGGCCCACATGGAGGCGAGGACGGACTTGCTGTTGTAGGTCTCGTTCTCCACGTCATACTGGAAGATGACGGCGGGGTCGTTCTCGTTGCTCGGCAGGCGGTCGTAGTATTGCACCATCTTGTCGAGTTGCCCGAAGGTGAAGTTGGCGCCGTATGCCGACTGGTCGGTCATGCCGATGTAGATGCCGGCAAGTGCACTCTGGAAGCCGGTCTCGGTCTCGAACAGGTCTTCGGCTTTCACGTCGGTCTTCGGACTGATGTCAAACCAGTCGGAGCACGAGCTGAGCAGGGCGGCAGCCACCGCGCAGACGGCTATATGCAGTTTGTTGTGTTTCATAATGCGTATATCTTGTGAGGATTGGTGTTATTTGAAGATGATGGAGAGCGACATGGTGTAGGAACGGGCGAACGGATAGTCGAGTCCGCGTTCCATCTTCACGGTCGACCAGCGCACAAGGTCACTGGTGGTGAAGTTGAGGTTCAGTGCCTGGATGCTGCACTTGCGCAGGAAGGCGAACTGGTCGTCGCGGAAACGGTAGCCCACAGCGATGCTGGCGAGGTTCAGCTCGTTGTCGTCCATGATGAAACGGCTGCTCTGCGGTGTCTCGGAACCTTGGCGGTCGAGTGCCTTGTAGCGTGCCACGTCACCCGGCTTCAGCCAGCGGTTGGTCAGTGCACGGCGGTCTGTGTTGAAGGCGACGTTGCGGTTCTCCAGCTTGTCGACGAGGGTCGAGTTGTAGGTGATGCCACCGTAGCGGTAGGTCATGTTCACCGAGAAGGAGAAGTCCTGCCAGTTGAGCGACGAGTTGATGGCACCGCTCACCTTCGGGTTCGTGTCACCCACAGGCACCTTGTCGACGGGGTCCCACTTGAAGGTCTTCTCGCCGTTGCGCTTCAGGTAGACCTCCTGGCCCGATGACGGGTCGATGCCCAGCGACGGCACGGTGAAGAGGGTCGTGGTCGACTGTCCTTCCTGATACATCGGCAGGGGCGCATCCTCGCTCGCGAGCTGTTTTTCGTTGAGCGCCTGGAGCTCGTTGGAGATCTTGCGTATCTTGTTCTTGTTGCGGTTGGCATTCACGCCGATGGTCCAGTAGAGCTGGCGGCGGAGGTCCTGGAAGGCGATGACGTTCAGCGAAGCATCGAAACCGCGGTTCTGCAACTCTCCGGCGTTGAGCATCTGCGAGGCGAAGCCTGTGGAGGGAGCCAGGTCGAAGTTGACCAGCATCTCACGGGTGATGTTGTTGTAGTAGTTGAAGGTCATGTTCACACGGTTCCGCCAGAAGCCCAGGTCGACGGCAAGGCTCAGGTTGCCCGTCTTTGACCAGCCGAGGCTGGAGTTGTTGAGTCCCTGAAGGAGCGCACCCAGCACGTTGAACGACTGGTAGGGCTTCATCGAGTTGCTGAACGTGTAGAACTCGATGGCCTGATAGGGGTCGTAGTTCTGCGAACCGGTCACACCGTACGAGGCACGGAACACGAGGTTCGACAGACGACCCTCCAGCCACTTCTCACGGTAGGCATTCCAGCGCACACCGGCTGACCAGAACGGTTCCATGCGGTTGTCTTCACCGAAGCGCGACGACATGTCGGCACGTACGTTGAAGTCGAAGGAGTATTTGTTGTCATAGCTGTAGGAGAACTGTCCCGTCAGACCCATGGCGCGCGAGGTCTCTTCCGTACCTGTCGGGCGGTTGGAGGTCTGGAAACCGAAGATGAAGTCGTCCATGTGTTCGTCGGGGTATCCCGTAGCGCTCATGTTCACCTGGTTGTTAGTGTCCTCGTTGACGGTCCAGTTGCCGAAGAGGCTGATGAGGTGCTTGTTGATTTGCAGGTTGTAGTTGATACCCAGGTTGCTCGACCATGAGGTCAGCTCACCCGTGCTCTTGGCATACGAGCCGCGTTGCGTCAGGTCCTGCACCTGGTCGAACGTGGTCATGCCTGCCGGTGAGAAGGCTTCCGTGCGTGCCATGCCACGCATGTAGGACAGCTGGGCGGTGAGGCGCAGGTTGTTCAGCAACATGTACTCGGCGTTCAGCTGGGCGGTGATGTTGAGGTTATTCGTCTCGTTGCGGGCGTTGAACTGTGAGTCGTAGAGCGGGTTGTAGATGTCCTGGTTGGCGTAACCGGCTCCCAGTCCCTTCGTGTCGAGAATCTTGTCATACTCACCCTCGGCGTTCCTTATCTGATAGTAGGGGTTGGCTTCGGTGTAGCTGGAGAAGCTGCCGTAGGGGGAGTTCTCGCCCTGCGTCTCGGTCAGCGTGATGTCGGCACCTACGACAATCCGGTTCTTGGTGTACGACATGTTCAGGTTCACGCTCTTGTTGTTGTTCGACGAGCCTTTCATCACACCGGGGGTGAAGCCCGCGTTCACGCCCAACGTATAGCGGAACACGTCCGTACCGCCGGCTGCCGTGAGCGAAGGTTCTGGATGAAGGCTGTGCGCAGCGGTTGCGAGAGCCAGTAGGTGTTGACGCCGGCAAGGACGTTGCGCTTGTAGCGGTTGTAGAGGTTCATCTCCGTGTTGTTCGACGGGTCGTAGATGCCTGCCATCCACTCCAGTTGAAGCTTCTCTTCCGCATTACAGAGGTTGTAGTCCGTCAGGTCGGGAGCCTGTACGGTGAAGTTGCCGCTGTAGGATACTGACAGGGCGCCGTCGGGGGCAACCTTGGTCTCTACGACGATGACGCCGTTGGCTGCGTTTGAACCATAGATGGCGGTAGCGGCGGCATCCTTCAGGATGGTGATGCTCTCCACACGTTCCGGGTCAAGGCTCAGGATGCGGCTGATGGGCACGGTGAATCCGTTGAGGACGAAGAGCGGCACGTTCGGACGGCTCGAGACGTTGTCGAGCATGAGGTCCATGCTGTTGGCTTCGGTGTTGATGCCCAGGCTCTGGTCACCACGGATGCGGAAGTCCATCTGGGCATTCGGGTCTGAACCCGTTTGGTTGTTCTCCACGATGCGGAAGCTCGGGTCGTAGAACTGCAAGCCGCGCAGGATGTTCGTCGGGCTGACACGGCGCAGCTCGTCGCCCTTCACGGTGACATAGTTTCCGGTGAAGCTGCTCTTGCTTCGTTTGCTGATACCGGTCACCACCACCTGGTCCATGTCGACGGTGTTGGCATTCAGCGTGATTTCCAGTGCTGTCTCCGGCTTGAGAATCTGGACGGACTTGCTCTTGTAGCCGATGAACGACACCTTGATGGACTGCTTGCGCGGCACGTTGATGGAGAACTTGCCGTCGGCATTGGTCACACAACCCATGCCCGTGCTGTTGCCACTTCCGTCCGTGATGACCACGGTAGCGCCGATGAGGCCCTCCGGAGCATCGGAACCCCGGACGAAGCCCTGCACGGGCATCATGGCAAACTCGCCGTCTTCCTCGCCGGCAGGTTCCACATAGATGGTGCGCCCGATCTCATAGCGCAGCCGCACGTTCTGTCCTTTCAGCAGCTCGCGCAGGATTTCATCGAGCGTCTTGTCGTTCTCGTTGACGGTCGTGGGACGGTCGATGCCGATCAGGGTCACCCCTTGCAGGTAGATTTTCACTTTGGCTTGTGCAGCCACTCGTTCGATGATGGTGCTCAGCGGTTCGTTGCTGATGCGCACACTGATTCTCTCATTCTTGTAAGCCCTCTCTCTATCAATGTCTTGGGCTGACACGGTGTAGGTCATGCCGAGGCTGGTGCACAGGGCAAGACTCAGGATGGGGACTAATCGTCTGAACTTTCTCATCTCTCAGCGTTTTATTGGATGGTTCAATTTTCGCAGGTGCAGACTGTTGCGGTGGATGGATAAGCAGGCTTGACACCCTTCCACTGAGACGGTTGCACGCGCGTTGTAGTAAGTGTTTTCGGTGAAGGAGGACAAGGTGCACCCTGCACACGGTACGTCCGTGTGTATGCACGCAGTCCTTTGTGTGGAGGGATTCCTCACTGCATGAGCGAGTCGAGGATTTCGGCGTAGCTCTTGTCGACGTTATACTTCTCTTTGTATTCCTTCAGGAAAGGCTCCACCCGCTCGATGTCTTTTCCGTTGCGGATGTAGTTCGACAGCACGAGGAAGAGCGTGGCGTCCAGCTGGTTGCCTTTGAAGAAGGAGGTCAGTTCCCGGTAGTGCTCTTCCAGGGTCTGTGGACGTTTGTAGGTCTTTCCGGCCGCATGTGCCTCCTTCGTACGTTGGTAGACACAATACTGGCAGAGAAACTCGTTGTAAGGCATGCAGCGCAGCGAAGCCTGGTCATCCCGCGGAGTGTAGTCGTCGACGATGGTCCAGTAGTCGCCGATGCCCTGTTGCTCGATGGGGACGTGGCGCACCGAAGCATACATGGCAGGATACTCCACCATCGAACCGTAGGCGATGGCTTCCACCTCGGCACGGATGTAGTTGATGAACTCCGGCGAACAGTGCGACGACTCCAGCTTGATGAGCTTGTCGGTCTTTTCCAGGAACGTCCGGGTGTCACGGAGGCGGTCAGCCGGCTTGGTGTCGACAGCCACACAAGCGAGCAGCTGGGTCTTGTAGCGCATGGAAGCCTGGATTTGGGAGATGTCCCGTTTTAGGTTGTTCTGGCGGACTGCACGTTCGGTTCCGCTCAGTTCGATACGTTCCGGACGTCCGTTGCTGCCATAGCGGATTACGGCATGCAGGCTGTCGCCCGGTTCGAGGACGAGCTGTACACGGCTGTTGACGAGCATGGTCACCAGGCGGTCAGTCTCAAAGTTGTAGATGTGGTTTTCGCCCGGGTTGGTGTGAAATTCTGCCCGGAAGAAGGGAGACTGCACACAGTCGAAGTAAATCATCTCTCCCCTGAAGTCGTAAATCTGACAGCTCAAGGTGGTCTTCATTTTCTCTCCTGCCCGAATGACCAGCAAGGGCAGTGTGAAGAGAACAAATAACAGGAATCTTTTGTTCATGGATGTAATGGTTTGAGTGTGGTTTAGAGAATTAGTCAAGTTTGTAGGGGGAAGTATCCCGCCCCGTAAGAGCCGCCTCCTTGGGGTGGCTGCGTGCAGGGGCGCTTCCATGTGCGCGGAGAAGAGGAGGCGCAGGAACTCTCTCGGATTCGTATGTTGTCAAAGCGCACTTTTTCATGAGTCGCTGTGTTTAGATTGTTGTGTTTGTGCCGTTCCATTTAGTAAAGATAATTCTTTAATGGATCGTACTCCAATGTATGATTTAATTGAAGTGCCCAAAGATACGTATAAGTGTGTGAAAACTGCAAATAATACTTAGAAGAATCTAAGGGAGCACAAACGCTTTTAACATTTGAAATATCCGAGCAGAGGGATGCAGCCTTTCTGTCGCAACGGTTCCTTTTATATAAGGTACTCGCGCGCAAAACCTGTTCAAAGCTGTTACACGGAAGTCCGCGGCAGGACACCGGGAGGTGCAATTAGTGATGAAAGGGTTCGGGGATGTTCCTGAAGATGTAGAGGAGGGGATGAGTGAAAAGTACGTGGACACGCTCACCCGGTGTTTGTCCGGTAGCAGGTCGGTCAGCAACGTTCGCGAGGTTGCTGTGCTGTCGGTGTCGGTGCCAGCCTGGATAGGCTGACGGACGTTTCAGGCAATTCATTTGGTAATCCATATTTGTGCTTTTAAGGTTTAGACCCATTCTGCAAGAAGCAAAAGAAAAAAGGACACTGCCTTGTCTTTTCGTTCATTTGCTTTAGTAGGTTCTGGTAAAACCTTTGGCCCAAATGAGGAAAAGCAGGCTGTGCCCTTTGCAGGGTACAAACCTACCTTTCGACTTATTATTTGGGGCTCTTTTCAATTTTCCAGATTTACTAAAGCCAAATAACTTGTCTACAAGTCGCTTGAAATATGTCTTTAAATCCTTGTGTCTGTCTCTTGCTGATATCTTTTTTGGTTCGTTCACAAAGGAAAGGATAAATTCCGAAAACTACAAAGATTTCCCGGATATTTTTGTCGGAGAAGCCCTGCATCCTGTTGCAGGAAGCCGTGTCTGGCTGTCGAACGACGTCTGTCAAAATGACAAAACGTCAAACGAAGCCCTCCAGAATGCCCTTCTTTGCATCCAAGGACGGGCAACCTCCGTTTTTTTGCATTCTCAGCCGTTTGGTGAAATACACATTGTCAGAATGAGGGCAGATTATGGATGCTTTTGGATGTATTGGGGAGCGTATGGAAGCTGTCTGAATGCTGAAAGTGCAAGAGAATGTGCATCGTGATACTTCCTGATTGAACACTCTCCCGAACAAACTAGAGGTGAATGAAGCTGAAATAGTGTTTATGAACTTAAAAATGAGTATTTCGCAGTGCTGACACTTTTGTTCGACGGACGAAACAATATTGTTTGGGTCGTCAAACAATATTGTTTCACGCACCAAACACAAGTGTTTGACCTCTCAAACAATATTGTTTCGCGGTATAAATATTCGCTTTTACCCCTGCTTTTGGATAACTATGCGCTTTGAACTGCATGGATATTCTTAAAATAACCTGCTTTGCCCGATTTTCTCAAAGTGTGCGTTAGCTGAAAACCTTGATTTGCGTAAATGTGTCAGCGATAGAGGCGTTTTTGGTATCAATAGGATAGAAAGGAACAAGTACTTTTCCTGTACTCTCACGTCCTTATTGGGTTTGGCTGAGCCTTCCTTTCCAGGTTTGAATCCCGTCCGTTCCTGTTCCAACCGAAGCGGATTTCCAGTTGCATGCCTGGAAAGAAGACTGGAAGATGAGGGTTAAAAAAGTTAATGAAAGGGTTAAATTATTATCGGAAATGTAAATGAATTTTGGGAAAATAAGAAGGCGTTTTGTTGGGTTTGCTGTAGGGATAAGTGTGGTGAAGGATTCCGGATGCAGGTAATAAATATATACGTTTTGATGGTAAAGCAAGTTGCGTATATAATTAAAGGTGCAGGGCGGATAAATGTCGGATATTTATTCGTTTCTTTTGGTCTAAATTGTCCTGAATTTTAAATTTTGAAAATGAGTATTTTAGTAAATGGCGTGTGGTAAACGGGTCTGTAAGGTACATGAGGAAACAGATAGGTAATAAATATTTATATTTTGAAGGCTGAATGAAGGACGATGCGGTCTCAATTCTGGAGATTCTTGCCGTCGGGAGCAAATGTGCAGATAGTCCTGTATTGTAAAAACAGGAATAAAATTTGGATACAATCTATTGGAAAAATAATTTATATTTGCAGACGAGATAATCAACCGGATGTTGCCGGAGCACCCGGAGTCGAGGGTCATTAAAGAGAGCGATCCTTTGTCAGAATCCGGCTCCCCTGAGTGGAAAAGAGACAATGATAACTACTAAATATCTACAATATGAAACGCAGACTCCTGTATCTGTTGACGGCGGGGCTTTTCCTCCTATTCGCAGCTCCGCTGCACGCCCAAAGGTGGGCGGTCAAGAGCAACCTGCTCTATGATGCCACCACGACACTCAATCTGGGCGTGGAAGTCGGCTTGGCGCCGAAATGGACACTCGATGTGTCCGGCAACTACAATCCCTGGACTTTCTCTGACGACAAGAAGCTGAAGCACTGGATGGTGCAGCCCGAAGGACGCTACTGGCTCTGCGAGCGCTTCAACGGACACTTCTTTGCACTCCATGCCCTGGGCGGAGAGTTCAACCTCTCGAACCTTGACTTGCCCTTCGGCACGTTCAGCGCACTGGAAAACTCACGCGCACAAGGCTGGTTTGCCGGAGGCGGTGTGGGCTACGGCTATCACTGGATACTCGGCAACCGCTGGAGCCTGGAGGCCGAACTGGGATTAGGGTTCATCCATGCCAACTACAAGCGTTATGAGTGCGGCCACTGCGGAGAAATGCTGGGGCGCGGACACAAGAACTACCTGGGGCTGACGAAGGCGGCTCTGTCAATCATCTACATCATCAAGTAACGAGGAGGGCAACTATGAAAAGACATATTCTCCTGGCAACCATGCTCCTGGCGGGCATGAGCGCCTTTGCCCAGACGGGCTATATGAAGGACATCGAGGTGAGCGGCCGCGAGGTGCGGCGTGTGGGCGACGAGGTGCGTGTGACGATGCGCTTCGACCTGAGCGACGTGAAGATGAAGCGTCAGCACACCACACAGCTGGTGCCTGTACTGGTGTCAAAAGACGGACGCAACGAACTGGAACTCCCGTCGGTGGTGGTCAACGGACGCATCCGCAACCGCGCCATCCGGCGTCAGGAGGCACTGACGGGAAAGCCTGTGTATGAGCATGTACAGACTACCGTCCGTCGGAAGAACGGCGAGGCGCAGACCGTCAGTTATGAAGCCACGGCACCCTTTGCACGCTGGATGTATGACAGCCGGCTGGAGGTGCGCGAGGCGGTGACGGGTTGTGCCGACTGTGGCGAGGGCGGTGAGACATCGACGCTCGATCCGCTGGTATTGGCACGTTTTGTACCCGACTATCGGCTGACCTTGCAAGAGCCGGTGCCCGAACCGGTGAAACGGCGTGACGAGGTGCGCAGTGCCCGTCTGCAATACCGTCAGGACAGCTACACGACTGACCCGAAGTTCAAGGACAATGCCCGTGAACTCGCCGACGTGCAAGCCTCCATCGATGCCGTGAAGGACAATAAGGACCTCACCATAACGGGTATCTACGTCACGGGATATGCCTCTCCCGAAGGTACGGTGGCTTACAACCTGAAGCTCTCCGAACGACGGGCAAAGACCTTTACAGATTATGTGAAGAAACAGAACACCGGTATCCCCGCTTCGCTGTGGCACGTAGACTGGAAGGGAGAAGACTGGGAAGGGCTGCGCGAAGAAGTGCAGAAGCATCCCCGTCTGTTGAAAATAGATGAAGTACTTGCCATCATCGACGGTTGCGACGGTGACCGGGATGCCTGCGAGGAACAGCTGAAGGCATTGGTTCCGCCACAGATTTACGAGCGGTTGCTCAATGAGATGTACGGTCCGTTGCGCCGCAACGAATACCGCATCGAGTACAACGTGCGCAACTTCAACCTGGAGGAAGCGCGGCAACTCCTCCGGAAAAGTCCGAAGCTCCTGAGCCTAAATGAGATGTATCAGGTTGCCGGCAGCTACGGCAAGGGAACGGCGGAATACAATGAGGCGATGGACATTGCCGCCCGCACCTATCCCGAGAATCCCGTGGCACTAGGCAATGCGGCAGTGACGAAGCTGGAGCAGAACGAGGTGCGTGCCGCCATTGCCCTGCTGGAAGGCAAGCAACTCGATGCTTCCGCAAAAAACACCCTGGGTGTGGCATACGCCAAAGCCGGTGAGTATGCCAAGGCAAAAGCCCTGCTTGAAGCGTCGACAAATGAGGGCAACACCGACGCACGCACCAACCTGGAACAACTGCTGAAGGTGATGGAGCAACTGTAAGTCACGAAGTGTAAGAACCTACATATTAACTGATTGTTTAATTTAAAATTAAAGAGTATGAAACTAAGAAGTTTTATTATGTTCTCAGCAGCAGCACTGGCATTTGCTGCTTGCAGTAATGAAGAAGATTTTGGCACAAGTGCAGCCATTGAAGGAGAAGCAACCATTCGTGTGAATATTGCCGAACCGGCATTGAGCAGAGCCATTCCGGTAGCAGATTATACTACTTCCGAAGAGGTGACCTTGAACTCTATCAAGCTGGTGCTGACTGCTCAACAGGGTGGTACAGACAAGGTGTTCAACCTTGCTGATTTTGCAGAAGAGGAGAATCCCCGTCAAGCCATGTTGGAGGCTGTTAAGGAGTTCCAGTTCACCGGCGTACGTAACCCGTCAAAAATGGAGGTCTTTATCAATACTGAAAAGTCCAGCGGTTGGACGCCCGAAGAATTTGTCAATGCTGGTCTGGCAGAACCGTTGTATGATTCGGAAGTTGCCACAAAATTTGTGAATAAGGGTGATAAGGACGAGGATGGTATCACGGAATATGAAGTGGCACTGGAGCCTGAGCACACAATGGCCCGTCTGGAATTCGGTGGCATCAAACACGTGGACACAGCTGGTAAGAAGTGTATGTTCAATACCATCAAGATTGATGGCGTGATGCTCGATGGAGTTGCAGGGGTGGCTGAGGCAGAAGCTTGGGATGTCAACAACCTGATGAGTAGCCCTGCAATCAATGAGGACTTTGCGAAATACAATGAAGAGATACAGTCCCCTGTATGGCCTGCAAATAACCAATGCTATGCCTTCAATATAGCTCCCGTCACCAGTGGTGAATTGCCGACATTGAAGGTATGCTTTAGCAACATCTCCATCAATACGACCGATTACGCTGGAACCATCTGGCCGACAAATGGTTTTGGATACGCTACGGTGAAAAACTACAAACTGGATGAGGCATCTGCTGCTTATAAAGAAGCATTTGGTGCAGGTGATGACAATGTGATTACCAAATTCCCGGCAGGATACATCTATAAGGTGGAGTCGCTTGAAATTCCTGATGAGGCTATCGGCCAAGGCTGGCAGGGAGGTGAAGATGTGCATATCTATGCCGTTGTCACTGTGAAAGCTTGGACCATTGCGACCGGTAGTGTAGAGTGGAACTAATCCCCCAATAATCATAAACACGTATCATGGCAAGGCGGAGCACTGCAAACCGCTCCGCCTTGCTCTCTTTTCCCTCCCTCTTACGGAATAAACATACAGTTTGATCCTTGTCAACAAATAAACACGGATGAGTATATGAAACAAATAAGAAACATAATGCTGATGCTGGTGGCACTCGTCCTGGCTACCGGCTGCATCAAAGAAGACTATGATGATTGCGACAACGTGACCATCTACTTCCAATATCTGGCGGACGGCGATACGGATGTACTTTATCAATACATGAGTAAGGTAGACCTGTATGTTTTCGATGAAGGCGGACACATCCTCGGCGTCGGCCATTACAACCAGGACGAACTCTCACACTTTGCAGCCAAACCGTCGTTTAAGTTGCCTGTCGGAAAACGTTATAAGGTGGTGGCGGTTGGCAATGCCTACGATGCAACGGAGGTGGTGAACCTGCAGGCTACCAGCTTCGATGACATCTTTATCCAGCATCCCAACTGGGGAAGCGGCGATCCGGTGACGTCGCATGACCACAACTACATGGGTCAGAAGGAATTTTTCCTTCCCGGAGGCGAAGGGGTGATGTATCGCGACACAGTGACCCTCTACAGTTCGCACATCGACATGCAGGTGGAAATACACGGACTGCCTGCACCGGGAACACGTGCCGATGGCATCGCTTATCAGTTGAGCCTTGAAAACTCCAACGCACAGACGTCGTTCAATAATGCTGTCAATCAGGACGAGAAGGGAACGCTCTATCCCGACCTCGTGTGGGATGACACGGAGCAGTGTTATCGCACGGACGACCTGGCGGTGTTCCGCATGGACTGCGACGGTATCCTGTCGGAAGACTGTTGCGAACATACGCTGGTATTGACCGAGAAAGCCACCGGCAAAGAGCTCGTGCGTGGCAATATCTACAACTACCTGCAGTACTACGACGATGAAATTGATGTGACTCTTCAAGAGGCAGCACTGCCGATATCCATCACTTTCCACGGCGTGAACGTCTCCATCGAACTGCCCGAATGGGTTATCGTGGACGGCAAGCCCGAATGGAATTAACTGACATGAAAACCAATGCGTATGAAAAAGACGAACCGATTATATAGATGCCTGCTGCCACTCGTGTGGCTCACGTTTCTTCTGTCCTCCTGTATCAAGGAAGACTATGCAGGCTCCACCGACGAGACCGCAACGGTCAATCTCGTGTTCAGTACCCGTGCCGACGGACAGGGTACAGCCGATGTTGATGAGAATGAAGGCATCAAGACACTCCGCGTATTGATTACCGATGATAAAGATAAGGTGGAAATCAATACAGTCCAAAATTTTAATGATGTTTCGCAAACAACACTGACCATCCTCGGCGTCCCCGTAGGAACAAAGAACTTCTATGTCATTGCCAACGAGGCGAGCGTAGGCTTGACTGACCTGGATGACGTCAGTACGGTTGACGAGAATTTCCTGAACCGGGTCATCACCAATCCGTCCGATGCTCCCTATTTCCCGAAGACGCGCAGCCAGATCAGTACCTCCGGTCTGCCCATCACAGGCATGAAAGAAGGTGTACAGGTTAAGGGAGAGGAGAATCAGCAAATCGAGATTGAAATCGTGCATGCAGTGGCGAAGGTGGTACTTTATGTCGACAACCAGTCGGGTGAACCTTTTACTTTGCAACAAGTGAAGTTCGGTCCGTTTATTGCCGACCGTACTTATCTCTTTGACAAGTCCCAGCAATTGCCTGTTGGCGTGCAATTCAATGAAATATCACTGGATGCTGAAAATGTTAAAGTTACACCGGACAAGGATGAAGCGGTATTTACCGGCTATATTTACGAAACAGGAGTACAGAAGACTAACTGTTTCACACTCTCGCTGATGTCCAATACGACAGGATTTGAAGCATTGGCGACTCCGGTTACTATCCATTTCGATGAAGCAGGAAGGAATTACATCAATCGGAATGACCAGGTAGAAATCCGTGCTACTGTAAACATCCACAAAGAAGTGGAGACAGACCTTGATATCTTGGTTGTTCCCTGGGGTGTAAAGAATATAGAAGTTCCACCGTTCATTTGATTAAAAAGCAGTCATTATGAAAACGATAAGATATATTATATACACGATGCTTTGCGTCATGGGCATCACGGCTTGTCAAGATGACTTGATGAACCGTACGTCAGAAGGTGCCGACGTGAATAAGCCAGTTCAGGTAGACCTGAAATTTGCTGTTCCAAACTCCATGCAGGTGGAAGTCACGAGGGCGGATAATACGCGCTCAGGTATGTATAATGCTCAAATTTACGTATTTTCTGAAAATGACTTTTTATCTTCCCAAACGGTATCTACAGATGATGCCACCTTGGTGAAAGGAGGAAGAGGCGAAGATGGACAGTATTACACTGTGAAAAACCTAACCCTCTATGAAGGTGAGCAATATGTTTATGCTGTGGGTAATACATCAACGGGCTTGTGGGAAAATGATACACTGACAAAATTGGAGAATGCAGCCAAGGAAGGGCGTGACAGATTTGAAGAAGTCTTGTATACGTTATCCAATGTTATAGTGGACGGTAAGACATATCCTAATTTTGCCAGTGGCTATATGCCATTGTCTGGTTATGGTAAAGTGAAGGTTCAGGATGGTCAGCCGGAGGGTAATGTAAAATTAAAGCGTCTGGTTGCACAAATTAAATTTGTGATTTATACATCCTATAAAGAAGGAAATAAAGAGGTTACGTTTGAACCAAGTAGCTATGCATTTTATAATATAGCAGCACAATCTTCTGTGTTGAATACGGAGACAGCTGATGTTGCTAAGGACGTCTATCATGCAAATCCGGTAAATATTGCAAGCGCAGGTGATGACCATATTGCGGAATTTGATGTACATATCCCGGAAAACCTGCAGAGTGTGAAGGTTGAAGGGTGTGGTGATTATGATGACCGTGAAAGTTTCGAGGGTACAGGCTCTGATAAGAAGTGGGTTTATGCGCCGGATAAGGCTACTTACGTGGTCCTGAAAGGTATTTGTAAGGAAATCACTGATGGTAAGTTGACACGTTATGGTGATGTGGAATATACGATTCATCTGGGAGATTTCAGCGAAAAAACAGGTAGTATGGATAATTTTTCTGTTGAGCGTAATAATATCTACACATATACGGTAAAGGTGCATGGATTGGAAAAGATTAAAGTAGAAGCAGAGAAGACTCCGGAGGAATACCAGAATGGAGCCGAAGGGAATGTCATAGAAATGGGAGATGCTTCAAAAATCTTCAGTCTGGATGCCCATTATGAGCAAGTATTTGTAGAATATAACTTGTCTGATATTTTGCGTAAGGTACAAGAACTTAATCCAAACTCTGAGAGTGCTACAGAAAACAAGGTAAAAAAAAACATTGCCAACCATTTCCTTTTGGCGATTCATTCGCCAATGAACACTGTTTCTTCAACTGAAGAACTACGACTGCCTTATGACCCGGATAATTCAGGATATGAAGAAAAGGATATGGCTGGAATTGATTATAGATGGATTGAATTTTATCCACAGAAAGAGGATGAAACCATATCTCTCTATCCGGGAGAGAATAGTGACGAACTTTATTCTCCTTACGAAATATGCCGGATGATGGGAGATGCCATTTATCAGCTTTACATGAAACAGCAGCCATCTTCGGATAACGGCTTGATCTTGATACAAGAGAACGGTGATTGGAAAGCTCGTTTTACGATATTTATTGATGAGTATTTTTATAGGGAGAATCTGGCGCATCAACTTGTGGCATGGGATGCTTTTACAGGTAAAGAAGCACGTACGATGATGATTGCAAGCAATATGCAAATCAGCGAAGACCATAATAGTACATATTCTACAGCACAGACTTATATTACGCAACATTCGATTGCAACGTTCTATAAGCCGGAAGCCTCTGGAACAACCAATGCTTTGGGATTGGAAACATACAATGAGAATGGTGTGATTCAGGGATTTGGAGATCCTAACAGAAGTTCTGATGACTGGTCTAATGGTCGTGATAATATGTTGACCAATTTGGGTATAGTGTCGTCAGGTGTGCAGGACTGGCGTTCTTATATAGACTTTACACAGGTCGGGTACACCGATGATAATTCAAGTTCGGGCAATGTTTGGAACTATTCCGGTTTAAAATATAATGCAGCTGTAAAAGCCTGTATGGCACGTAACCGTGACTTGAATGGTGATGGAAAAATAGATAAGGATGAAGTCCGTTGGTATTTACCGGCTTTGTCCCAGTATCTGCGGATTGGCATTGGAGTAAAGGCTTTACCCAGTGAAACACGGCTGTATGTTGGTGACAAGTCAACAATGATAGGTGCATCATATCCGGACAATTATTTGGAAGATGGAGCTTTATATTATGTCAATACGAGCAATCCACCCAATAATGACTATGACTATACATTATATTGGGCTGTTGAGGTTGGAGCCTATGGTTCTCCAACGATGGGTGGTAAGGCGATGATACGATGTGTACGTAACTTGCCCAAGAAGACTCTTGTTAATGATGCCGGTATGGATGAAGAGAGGCTTGTGGGTACTGAAGCTTTGGCTGAACCTGTCTATGGCGAATTGAAGGCAATTGGTCAGGGAAATACTAAAAATGCTGTTTTTGATTTCGGTGACAGGTTGGTCGAGTCTATTTTTAGACCGAGTGAGACTCCTCAGCGAGAACCTTACGAACCTCATAACGAAGAAGATGTAGATCAGATGATGCTGCCAGGAGCTTTTGTGGTTGCAAGTAAGGATATTGAGGTCTCAAATTATCAGATAGCCTTTGGTATTTATACGAATGGTGTTTGGAGTTATGGAGATGATCCCTGTTCTTCTTATTATGAGAAGAGCGATCGTAGCGACAGAGGATATTGGAGAACGCCAAGTTTGAATGAATTGATGGTTATGTCCACTGCGAACGATCAGATTAACATGAAGACAAATTCTTATTCGAGGACTCAATTCTCCAATACTAACGTACGAAAGGGCTTCTATTTTAATACATCAAAAATAATAACAGCAAGTGATAATGAACTTGGAAGAGGCTATGTCCGTTGTGTTAGGGATGCAACAGAGGCTGACTTACAGGAAGCAAGAGCTTGGTAAGAGAGTTGGATGATCTGGTTGCGTCCGTGATGTGACGAACTGAGCAGAGAACATATTCGTCGGGATGACGAACTTTATTTGATAATTTATCACGAATGTCTGGAGGCGACCTCTTTGGGGCCGCCTTCAGCGTTTGATAAGAGAGGAGTATCCCATTTTCCTATCCTCATTCCTCCCAGTTTGCCGGTATTCTCCTTACCTTTGCACGCACAGAACCATTGGATACAGGAGAATTATGAATGTAGAACAACACCCGCTGAAACCTTTCCTTCCGGCTAATGCCCGTCTGCTGATGCTAGGCAGCTTTCCGCCCCAACAGAAACGTTGGTGCATGGACTTCTATTACCCCAATTTCATCAACGACATGTGGCGCATCGTGGGGCAAGTCTTTTTCGGTGACCGCAATCACTTCGTGGATGTGGCGGCGAAACGCTTCAGGAAAGAGATGATTGTGGACTTCCTGAACGAACGCGGCATCGCACTGTACGATACAGCCACCAGCATACGCCGTCTGCAGGACAACGCTTCCGATAAATACCTGGAAGTGGTGGAATCTACCGACGTGAGAGGACTGTTGCGGCAGATTCCCCATTGCCGGGCAATTGTCACGACGGGACAGAAAGCCACCGACACCCTGTGCGAGACCTTTGACGTACAGGCGCCGACGGTAGGCAGTTATTCGCCTTTTCAGTTGGAGGAACGTCCGATGAGGCTCTACCGCATGCCGTCGTCTTCACGCGCCTATCCGTTGTCGCTGGAGAAGAAGGCGGTGTTCTATGCGGCGATGTTTGCCGACCTGGGGATGGTGTGAACGGGAATCTTCAGAGCCGCTTCAAGGCAAGCTTGATGACTTTCTCCACGGGGCTGTCCGGTTCCTCTTTCAGGATGGCGTGGACTACCTTCTGCGAGGCGGCGGCCGGGAATCCGAGCATGGTCAATGCAGCTACCGCTTCGTCCACAATCTCGTTTTGCAGGTTCATCGGAAGCTCTGCCGCTCCGGACGCATTGCCCAGACCGAGCGCGGCAATCTTGTCTTTCAGGTCGACGATGATACGTTGGGCGGTTTTCAGGCCGATGCCTTTCACCGTCTTGAGCAGCTTGTCGTTCCCGCTGCTGATTACGTTGCACAGCTCCGCGGGCGTCAGTGCGGAGAGAATCATGCGTGCGGTGTTTCCGCCGATGCCCGACACGGAGATGAGCAGCAGGAACAGTTCGCGCTCCTGCTTGTCGGCAAACCCGTAGAGCACGTGTGCATCTTCGCGGATGGCCTCATAAATGTAGAGTTTCGTGCGGCTCAGGTTCTGTATCGCCGAGAACGTGTTGAGGGAGATGTTGGCTTCATAGCCTACGCCTCCACACTCGATGACTGCGGTGGCAGGCGTCAGTTCCGTAATATCACCTTTGATGTATTCTATCATCTTTTTTGACTTATTTGCTAGATGTTCATTGCAAATATAGTGAGCTTTGTCTACTTTTGCACCACATTTAGTAGAAAATTGTAATCAGGAAAGAAAAATGAAAAAGATTAGAGCTGCCATTGTCGGATATGGAAATATCGGACATTTTACGTTGGAAGCACTGCAAGTGGCTCCCGATTTTGAGATCGCAGGCATCGTCCGTCGTCATGGTGCAGAAAACAAGCCGGCAGAGTTGGAACCCTATCCGGTAGTGAAGAGCATTAAGGAACTTTCCGATGTGGATGTGGCTATTCTGGCAACACCGACCCGCAGCGTCGAGGAGCATGCCAAGGAGTGCCTGGCGTTGGGCATCAATACGGTGGACAGCTTTGACATTCATACGCAGATTGTCGACCTCCGCCGTTCGCTTGACAAGGTGGCTAAGGAGCATCAGGCAGTCTCCATCATTTCTGCCGGATGGGATCCGGGAAGCGACTCCATCGTCCGCACCTTGATGCAGAGCCTTGCTCCCAAGGGAATCAGCTATACCAATTTCGGTCCGGGCATGAGCATGGGGCACACCGTGGCAGTGAAAGCCATCAAGGGTGTGAAGGCTGCCCTGTCAATGACCATTCCCGTCGGTACCGGTATCCACCGCCGCATGGTTTATGTGGAAATCGAGGACGGACATACGCTCGCCGAAGTGACAGCTGCCATCAAGGCCGACCCGTATTTCGCCCATGATGAGACACACGTGATGCAGGTTGCCTGTGTGGACGATTTGAAGGATATGGGTCACGGTGTGAACCTGGTGCGCAAGGGCGTGTCGGGCAAGACACAGAACCAGCTCTTCGAGTTCAACATGCACATCAACAATCCGGCGTTGACCGCTCAGGTACTGGTGAATGTGGCGCGTGCCGCCATGAAGCAGCAACCGGGTTGCTACACGATGATTGAGATTCCTGTCATCGACATGTTGCCGGGTGACCGTGAAGAGCTGATCGCTCATCTGGTATAAGCATACGGCTATTAGAATGTATGAGTATAGGGCAAGTCCCGGGGCTTTGGCTCCGGGACTTGCTGTGTAGATGCGTGTCACATCTTTGTTTCTTTTCCACCTCGTTCACACCCGCAAGCCGTTCAGACATCCCCCTTCTTGCTTGAGCCCTTTCCGTCCCTTCAGCAAGGCATTTAGTCCTATACGGCTTGGGACTTCGAGTTCCAGGGCTTGGGACTGCGAGTCCCAAAGCGTGGAACTGTGAGTCCCAAAGCCTGGGACTATGAGTCCCACGGCGTGGAACTGTCATTCCCACGGCGTGGAACTGAAATTCCCATCGGCATGTCATCCGTCGGGCATCAGCTTTGTCCCTCTTTGCCCTCAAAATCCTTCCGGTGCTGCATGATGGATGCCATGTGGCTCTGCGCCCATTCCGTCAGGGAAAGAATGATGGGGACCAGGCTGCGCCCGGTGTCCGTCAGCTCATACTCTACCCGGACGGGAACTTCCGGGAAGACCGTCCGCTTCAGCAGACCGTCCGCTTCGAGAACGCGCAACGTGTTCGACAACACCTTGGTGGAAATGTCGGGGATGAGCTTGCCCAGCTGCCCGAAACGGGTGCTTCCGTTTTCACTGAGCAACAGGATGATGAGGAAAGACCACTTGTTGCCGAACCGTGACACCACGTTGCGGATGGGGCAAATCTCGATGATGGAATATTTTTCTAGATTTTTTGCCATGACAAAGGTTTGTTTTACAGTAAAAGTGAGTTGGAGGTAACTAGCTTCCCTTCAGGTAACGTATTGTCTGTAAGCGGAATGACTGTTACCTTTGCACTGTCGATGAGGGAACTTCAGACGCTGCAAAGGTAGTGAATCATCGGCATGAAACAACCACAGACAAGAAAAAACAGTAGACGTATGAAACAGATGAAGCAAATTGCAGAAGCTGCCAACTTCACGGCTGTAGAGGTTGGCAAGTTGAGTGAACTGAGTGACTATGTGCTGGAACTGGGACCGGATGTCAAGGTTCCCGGCAAGGTTTTCGGAGGCGCGGCGGTGCATGCCACCGGCGGAGAGTTCTCTTTCCAGCTGTTCCAGCCCGGGACTGAGACCGGTTTCCTGCATACGCACAAGCAGCATGAGGAGCTCTACTTCTTCCTCAGCGGAAAAGGGGAATTTCAGGTGGACGGACAGGTGTTCCCCGTAGGAGAGGGGAGCGTGGTCCGTGTCGCTCCGGCAGGACGCCGTTCCGTGCGTAACAACGGGACTGCTCCGCTCGTGATGCTCTGTGTGCAATACCGGGGTGGAACCTTCACGGCGGACGATGCCCAGGATGGCAATATCCTGTCCGAACGCGTGGAGTGGGGCGACTGACAGAAGTGCCCGACATGTTCAGGAGGATGTATCCGGCTCTTTGTGGAACGGATGCATCCTCCTGTTCTTTATCTGTTTAGCGTGTCAGCGCCTGCTCGATGTCCGCCAGGATGTCTTCCACATCTTCGATGCCGACGGAGAGGCGTATCAGGTCCGGAGCGATGCCTGCCTCCTTCAGTTGCTCGTCGCTCAGCTGACGGTGCGTGTGGCTGGCAGGGTGGAGCACACAGGTGCGCGCGTCCGCCACGTGCGTCACGATGCTGATCATCTTCAGGCTGTCCATGAAGTGGATGGCATCCTCGCGTGTGCCTTTCAGTCCGAAGGCAATGACGCCGCACGAGCCGTTGGGGAGGTATTTCTGCGCCAGTTCGTAGTACTTGTTGCTCTTTAGCCCGCAATAGTGTACCCAGGCTACACGCGGATGCTTCTCCAGATATTCAGCCACCGTCTGGGCGTTGCGGCAGTGCTGGGGGACACGCAGATGGAGGGTCTCCAGTCCGAGATTGAGCAGGAACGCGTTTTGCGGCGACTGGATGGAACCGAGGTCGCGCATCAGCTGTGCCGTAGCCTTGGTGATGTATGCCATCTTGCCGAATGCCTTCGTGTAGGCCAGCCCGTGGTACGAGGGGTCGGGTTGGGTCAGTCCGGGGAACTTGTCGGCATGTGCGTCCCAGTCGAAATTGCCGCTGTCGACGACTGCTCCGCCCACACACACGGCGTGTCCATCCATATACTTGGTCGTGGAGTGGGTCACGATGTCGGCTCCCCATTCAAACGGACGGCAGTTGATCGGGGTAGCGAACGTGTTGTCGACAATCAGGGGTACCCCGTGGCTGTGGGCGATGCGTGCGAACTTCTCGATGTCGAGCACCTGTATGCCCGGGTTGGAGATGGTCTCGCCGAAGAGGGCTTTGGTGTTCGGACGGAAGGCCTTGCTGATTTCCTCTTCGCTGGCATCAGCGTCGATGAAGGTGCAGTCGATGCCCATCTTTTTGAGAGTGACACCGAAGAGGTTGAACGTGCCGCCATAGATTGCCGTGGCACAGACGAGGTGGTCGCCGGCTTCACAGATGTTGTAGACGGCATAGAAGTTGGCTGCCTGTCCCGAGGAGGTCAGCATGGCGCCCACTCCGCCTTCGAGTGCGGCAATCTTGGCTGCCACGGCGTCGTTGGTAGGGTTCTGCAGACGGGTATAGAAATAGCCGTTCTCTTCCAGGTCGAAGAGGCGTGCCATCTCTTCGCTGCTGCTATATTTGAAGGTGGTGCTTTGGTAGATGGGGAGTACACGAGGCTCTCCGTTCTTGGGTGTCCATCCTGCCTGGACACACAGTGTGCCGCGTTTAGTTTGCTTTGTCATAATGTTATCGGTTTTATATTTTGACTCTCTAAATGAAGTTGAATGGTGCAAAAGTAGGGAAAATATTGTAATTTTGCCGCGGTATAAATTTAAAAGACACCGAAAACCTTAGTTGATGGAAGCTTTGAACCGTTATCTCGTCCGTGCCCTTTTCCTGCTGTTGCTGTGCTTTCCGGCGATGACCGTGCAGGCGCAACAGAAGGATGTGCCCCGTCGGGGGGAAGGCATCACCACTTTTCTCCAGCGTCACGGGCGTTCGCCTCGCAAGTATTATGCTGCTTTTATAGAACTGAACCGCGACAAGCTGGGGCGCAGCCGGGAGCTTCGTCTGGGTGTCTCTTATGTCATTCCTCCGTTGGAGAGTGCAGCGGAAGGGAAGCGGAAGTCGCGCCGTTCGTATGTCAACGAGCCGTTGTTCGGCAAGCGTTTTGATGACGTGAAGGTCACTTCCAACCGCCTGGCAGGCTGCTGTTTCTATGTGGTGAGCGGTCATGGCGGTCCTGACCCCGGTGCCATCGGACGCGTAGGGAAACATGAACTCCATGAGGATGAATATGCCTACGACATCGCTCTGCGTCTGGCGCGTTACCTGTTGCAGGAAGGGGCGGACGTGCGTATCATCATCCGCGATGCGAAGGACGGCATACGCAACGATGCCTACTTGTCGAACAGCAAACGGGAGACGTGCATGGGCGACCCGATTCCTCTCAACCAGGTGCGCCGGTTGCAACAGCGTTGTGACAAAATCAATGCACTCTATGCCCGCGACCGTAAGAAGTACAGCTATTGCCGTGCCATCTTCATCCATGTCGACAGTCAGGGAAAGGGCAAGCAGATGGATGTCTATTTCTATCATTCCGCTGGAAGCAAGTTGGGCAAACGGCTGGCCACGTCCATGCGTTCCACGTTCAAGACCAAGTATGGCATCCATCAGCCGAACCGCGGATTTACGGGGACGGTGAGTGAACGCGGACTGTATGTGCTGCGGAACACCACGCCGGTCTCTGTCTTTGTGGAACTGGGAAACATACAGAACCAGTTTGACTTGCGCCGTCTGATTGACAGTTCCAACCGGGAAGCCCTTGCCAAGTGGTTGAAGGACGGATTTGTGAAAGACGTGAAGCAATAGCCTCCTGCAACTCCTCACTTCTGATTAAAGAAAAGAACAATGAAACATACTTATCCCGTACAACTCCGCTTCAGTGATGTGGACCAGCTGGGGCACGTGAACAATTCCGTTTATTTCTCCCTGTATGATTTGGGCAAGACTGCCTATATGCGCGATGTCCTGGGCGAACGTGTGGATTATCGCCGTACGTCGATGGTCGTTGCCAACCTGAATGCCAACTTCTTTGCTCCCGTATTCTTTACCGACCGGCTGGCGATTGAAACCTCGACGGTCCATCTGGGCAACAAGAGCTTTGTGTTGTGGCAACGTGCCGTATGTGAAGACAGTGGGGAAGTGAAATGCGAATGCCGCACGGTGATGGTCGCTTTCGATGTCGAGACGCAGCAGGCCATCCCCATTCCGCAGGCATGGAAGGAGGCGATTGCCCGTTTTGAGGGGACGACGGTAGAGGCGTTGTCCGATGAACGATGAGCAGTGAATGATGAACATAAAAAATGCTGCCCATGACCTTCGCAGGCGATGGGCAGCATGTTACAATACAAAATACAAATACAACTAAACGAGATTCTATTATTAAACGATTCCTTGTGCCATCATTGCATGAGCCACTTTCATGAAGCCTGCAATGTTTGCACCCTTCACGTAATTAATGTAACCGTCAGGTTGTGTACCATACTTCACGCACTGTGCGTGGATGTTACCCATAATTTCGTGAAGTCTGCGGTCTACTTCTTCAGCAGTCCAGCTGATATGCATTGCGTTTTGGCTCATTTCCAAGCCCGAGGTGGCAACACCACCGGCATTGACTGCCTTACCCGGAGCGTAGAGGATCTTATGCTCGATGAAAGCGTCGATAGCTTCCGGCGTACATCCCATGTTGGAAATCTCACCTACACAAGTCACATTGTTATTGATTAAGGCTTTGGCGTCTTCTCCATTCAGTTCGTTCTGGGTTGCGCAAGGCAGAGCGATGTCCACTTTCACTTCCCAAGGACGACGTCCGGCTACGAATTTGGCATTCGGATATTTCTCTGCGTAGGGAGCTACGATATCGTTACCCGAAGCACGGAGTTCGAGCATATAGTCAATCTTTTCGCCACTGATGCCGTCCGGGTCATATACATAACCGTCAGGACCGGAGATGGTGACTACTTTGGCACCGAGTTGGGTTGCCTTGGTTGCAGCACCCCAAGCCACGTTACCGAAACCGGAGATGGCAACAGTCTTGCCTTTGATGTCAATGCCTTTGGTTTGCAGCATGTGGTTTACGAAATACAAGCCGCCGAAACCGGTTGCTTCAGGACGAATCAGCGAACCACCGAATTCCAATCCCTTACCGGTGAATGTACCTGTAAATTCGCGGGTCAGCTTCTTGTACATACCGAACATATAGCCCACTTCGCGACCGCCTACGCCGATGTCGCCGGCGGGAACGTCCATGTCAGGACCGAGGTGACGCCACAATTCGAGGATGAAGGCTTGGCAGAAACGCATTACTTCAGCGTCGCTCTTACCGCGCGGAGAGAAGTCTGAGCCACCCTTGCCACCGCCCATAGGCAATGTGGTCAAGGCATTCTTGAAGGTTTGTTCGAAGCCCAAGAACTTCAGAATTGACAAATTGACAGATGCGTGGAAACGGATACCGCCTTTGTACGGGCCAATGGCGTTGTTGAACTGAACGCGGTAACCGAGGTTTACTTGAACTTTACCATTATCGTCTACCCAAGGAACTCTGAAGGTGAAAATGCGATCGGGTTCCACTAAGCGTTCGATAAGGCTCACTTTTTCAAATTCAGGATGTTGGTTGTAGATATCTTCGATAGACATGAGCACTTCTCTCACGGCTTGCAGATATTCCAATTCGCCCGGGTGTTTGGCTTCCAAGGAAGCCATGATGTTTTCAATATTCATGGTAGTTCTGTTTATAGGTTAATGATAAAATGTAATCATTACGTCTGCAAATATAGGGCTTGTTGGGAATGAACCAAAACTTTTTGCCTGAAATTTCTCTCTTTTTTGATAAAATGTTAGTTTGGGTCGATAAAGCTGTTTTATAACACTGTTTTATAAATGGATTTCCGCGTTTCCGGTGGAATGGGTGTACAGGGAGCACTGAAGCGAGGGCTTCATTCGGCTCATTTCTTTGTCAGCCGATGTGCCGGAAGCTGCCTGTCCTGATTCGCGGCTGAGGAGCAGTGTATCTCCTCCGGAAGTTTTTGGAGGAAAGAAATACCCGCACCGAGAATCTTTCTTAAATTTGTGCTCTTAACATAAAGAGTATAGCATGAACCGACTCCTACCTTATATAATATATGTGTGGTGTCTTTTTGTTGCGGCAGCTGTTCGGGCGCAGGACAACATGAGCGAGCGTTGTTTCTCGGTCAACGACGGACTGTCGCAGGGCATTGTGCAGGACATTATCCAGGACCGCAACGGATACATCTGGTTTTCCACCTGGAACGGATTGAACAAGTATGACGGGTATGTGTTCACCTCCTTTAAGTCGCATCCGGGGGAGGGAGCCGTGTTGTCCAGCAACCGTTTCGTGGAGCTGAAGGAGAGCGCGTCGGGTGACATCTGGTGCCTGACGCAGGAACATTGTGCTTATTTGTTCGACATCCAGACTTCGACGTTCATCGACGTGCTGGGTCCCTACCTGAAAGATATCCCCTCGCTGCATTTCGATAAGATTGTCTGCCTGCCTACCGGCGTCACCTGGTTGCTTTCGGGCGACGGGGAAGTGTGTGTGCGGGTGGATGAAAAACAGTTGGGGACGGAACAGGCCATCCGTGTCTATGATGCCGATACCAAGGGGTGGCATGCCGGTGCTGTCTCGCAAGTGAAGGCCGACAGCGACGGTGATGAGTGGGTGCTCACGGACAAGGGCATCAACCTGATTGGCAAGAAACGGATTGAATGCGATTTCCCCTTCCGCTACATGACCGAGAAGATCGGGCGCAAATGGCTCATCTCGTCCGATGGTCAGCTTGCAGAGTTCACGGCAAAGGGAGT
This sequence comes from Bacteroides sp. Marseille-P3684, assembly GCF_900291465.1. GTDB lineage: Bacteria > Bacteroidota > Bacteroidia > Bacteroidales > Bacteroidaceae > Phocaeicola_A. Next base: position 95,584 of record NZ_LT985808.1, on the reverse strand, counting down.
GCGCTTCATGGACCGTGCTCCGGGAGTGAGCCGTGTGTATCAGATGAAAGCCATCTCCGACACCCTGCTGACGGTGGGAACGGATGCCGGGCTACTGCTCGTACGTATTCCCGACGGGAAGATGAAGATGGTCGACATCCGTTCGGCGGCTCAGCCCGTCGCTGACGTTCTGTCGGTGTTCAAGGACTCCTCCAGGCGGTTGTGGATGTTCACCCCTTCAGCCGGCGTGGTGATGTATGAGCTGACCGACGGACGCTGTACGACCCTGCTTCCGTCCGTGTCCCGGGACTTGTCCGAGACTGCGCATCCTTTTGTCTATGAGGATGAGAGGGGACTGGTGCGTGTATATCCCCGGGGAGGCTATCTGTCCTGTTATGACCCGGAGGCCCGGCAACTCAGACCTTATACCAATCCCGATGGCTCTTTATTGACCAATACAGTCCGTGTGTACCTCGTCGACCGTCAGAAAAACATCTGGTACGGGGGACCGCGTAACCTGTATCACGTGACTTTCTTCCATGACAACGTGGACTATCTGCCTGGCTTGGGGACAGTCGAGGCACGTTGCCTCTTTACTGACCGGGAACGGAACCTGTGGGTCGGCACCAAGGACGGTTACCTGCGTATGTATCGTGGGGAACGGCTGGACCTTCCGCCTCTCTACCTGACGACGACCGGACGGTTGACCACAGCTCCGTCCAAGTTCATCGGCAATGTCTACTGCATGATGCAGGATGCCGGTGGAACGCTGTGGCTGGGTACGCGAGGACAGGGACTGGTGCGTGCAGTCCCCGCAGGGGAAGCTTATGCCTTGCGGCGTTTCCTGTCCCGTCCCGATGACGAATACAGCTTGAGCAGCAATGATATCTATGCGCTCTGTCAGGACCGGAAGGGACATATCTGGGCGGGAGCCTACCAGGGCGGACTGAATCTGTTGGAACAGGATGGCGACCGCTATCGTTTCATCCACGGAGGCAACCGCCTGCGCAACTATCCCTATCCGTATGCAAAGTCCAAGATTCGTTCCATTACCGAAATGCCGGGTGGCGTCCTGCTTGCAGGAGCTTCCGAAGGACTGCTGGCATTCTCGTCGGACTTTGACCGTCCCGAGGCCATCAAGTTCCGTCTGCATACCGCCGAGTATGACCGTACCGACGGAATGACCTGTACCGAAGTGATGCAGGTCGGTGCCTCCGGTGACAGTGTCTACATCGCCACTTCTACCGGAGGCTTCAACCGGGTGATGTCGGGACAGTTGCTGGCAGATACACTCCGTTTCCGTGCGATGGGAGTACGCGACGGGTGGATGTCCGACCTGGCACTCTCGTCGTTGGGCGTGCCCGGAGGCGACACCTGGTTTGTCACCGAGAACTACCTCATACGCAGCAATCGCGGGAGTGGACAGCAGGAGTATTACGGCAGTTCGTTCTTCCACAACGAGGTGTTCTTTTCCGAGGCGGCACCGGTCTGTTTGTCCGACGGACGCCTGCTCTTTGGCACTACCGACTACGGCGTGCTGGTGATAGCTCCCGACCGTCTGCGTGAACAGACCTATACACCGCCGCTGGTCTTTACGGGACTGCGCATCCGGGGACAGTCCAAGTCCATATCCCTCGACAACATCAACCACATCCGCCTGTCCCCCGACGAACGTTCGCTGACCTTCTATTTTGCAGCTTTGGACTATGCAAACGCTTCCGACATCCAGTATGCTTACCGCCTTGATGGGCTGGACAAGGACTGGAACTACTGTGGGACACTCCGTTCGGCAAACTACAACAACCTGCCGCCGGGCAACTATGTGTTCGAACTCCGCTCCACCAACAGCGACGGGGTATGGACGTCGCAGGTGAAACGTCTGGAGGTCATCATCGAACCGACGTTCTGGGAGACTCCCTGGGCGATGGTGCTGTATGTGGTGCTGTTTATCCTGGCTGCCTTGCTGGTGGCCTATATCCTGTTCTACATCTACCGCCTGCGGCATAAGGTCGACGTGGAGCAACAGCTGGCGGAGGTGAAGCTGCGATTCTTCACAGACATTTCCCATGAACTGCGTACACCGCTCACACTCATTGTCAGTCCGGTGGATGAGGTGCTGGAGCATGAAGACGGCTTGTCCGCCACTTCACGTGCCCACCTGGAACTGGTGCAGCGGAACGTGAAGCGCATGTTGAGGCTCGTGAACCAGTTGCTGGACTTCCGCAAGATTCAGAGCCGGAAGATGAAGCTGGTGGTCGAGGAGACGGACGTGGTCTCCCTGCTCGCACGGGTTGCCGACTCGTTCCGTCTGCTGGCAGGAGAACACCGGATGACGTACCGCTTCGAGCACGACATGCCCGGACTGCGTCTGTGGGTGGACCGTGACAAGCTGGAGAAGATATGCTACAACCTTCTGTCGAATGCGTTCAAGTACACGGACGATGGAGGCACTGTCGTGCTTCGGCTGACGGAGACACAAAAGACCGTGGACCTCTCGGTGAGCGATACCGGGACAGGCATCTCGGAAGAAAAGCTGTCCCATCTATTCGAACGCTTCGAGACCTTGGCGAGTCGCAGCTGGTCGCAACCTTCGTCGGGCATCGGGCTGTCGCTGGTCAAGGAGTTCGTGGAGTTGCATCACGGGACCATCGAGGTGAAGAGTAAGCCGGGCGAAGGGTCGGTGTTTACTGTCCACCTGCTGAAGGGACGGGCCCATCTGGAGAAGGACGGGCACACCGAGTTCCTCCTGACGGACAGCCTGCCGGACCGTGCAGTGACACCTGCCGGTGAGGAGGCGTCGGCTGAAAAGGAAGAACCGGAAGGGCAATCCGAGGACGACACCCTGTCGGTGTTGGTGGTCGAGGATAACGAAGAACTCCGTCTGTTCCTGAACAGCATCCTCTCGGAGAACTACCGGGTCTGGCTGGCAGCCGACGGACGTGAAGGACTGGAGCAGACACGTGCCCAGTCGCCCGACCTGATTGTGAGCGATGTGATGATGCCTGTCATGGATGGCATGGAGATGGTGCGTCACATCAAGGAGGACCCGTCGCTCTGTCACACACCCATCATCCTGCTCACGGCGAAGTCTGCTCCGGAGGACTGCATCACGGGACTGGAGCAGGGCATCGACGACTATGTGACAAAACCATTCAGCGCCTCTTACCTGAAGGCAAAAATACAGAACCTCCTGCTTAAGCGGAAGCAGTGGCAGGAGCTGGTGCGTACGGAGTTGATGAAGAGAGAGCAGGCGGACTTCCAGCCGTCGGAGCTGCACCTGACCTCCTATGACCGCGACTTCATGGAACGCCTGATGGCGTTCATCGAGACGAACATGAGCAACACGGACCTGAAGGTGGAACAGATAGCCGACTCGATGAATCTGAGCCGTGCGGCATTCTACAACAAGCTGAAGACCATTGCGGGGCTGTCGCCCATCGACTTCCTCCGCGACATACGCATCAAGCGTGCCTGTCAGCTGATTGAGTCGGGGAGTTACACCATCCAGCAGGTGGCGTTCATGACCGGCTTCAAAGACCCGAAGTTCTTCAGTCGGACCTTCCGCAAAATCATGGACTGCTCACCGACCGAGTACAGGGAACGGATACAACCCAATCTAACTAAATAAACACACACTATTATGACGAAAATCTTGTTTGCGGTGTTGCTCTCCATCGCGTTCTGGTGCGCTCCGGCGCTGAGAGCAGAGAATTATCCTTATCGTAGCGATGTCCTTTGGGTCACGGTCCCCGACCATGCCGACTGGGTATACCGGACGGGGGAAAAGGCGAAGGTAGAGGTGCAGTTTTACAAGTACGGCATTCCCCGGGATGGCGTGGTGGTGGAATATGAGTTGGGAGGCGACCTTATGCCTGCCGACAAGACAGGGACCGTCACGCTGAAGAACGGTCGTGCCACCATCGACATGGGCACCATGAAGACTCCCGGCTTCCGTGACTGCCGTCTCACGGCGAAGGTGGACGGAGTGACTTACCGTCATCATGTCAAGGTGGGTTTTTCCCCCGAGAAGATTGAGCCGTACACCCAGCTGCCTGCCGACTTCCGTGAGTTCTGGCAGCAGGCACTGGACGAGGCGGAGCGTTGTCCGATGGTTCATTCGCTGACTCCTGCACCCGAGTATGCCAACGACAAGGTGGACTGTTACCTCCTGAAGCTACAGTGTGTCCGTCCGGGGAACTACGTTTACGGCTACCTGTTCATTCCGAAGGCGGAAGGCAAATACCCCGTGGTGCTCTGTCCGCCGGGGGCAGGTATCAAACCCATCAAGGACCCGACGCGCCACCGTTACTATGCCGAGGAGGGTTGCATCCGCCTGGAGATTGAGATTCACGGCATACGCCCCGACCTGGGCGCCGATGCCTACAAGGAAGTCAGCAATGCCTTCGGCTCCAAGAACAACAGCTACCTCTGCAACGGGCTGGACGACCGCGACAGCTACTACATGAAACGGGTCTATCTGGCTTGTTCGCGCTGCATTGACTTCCTGACGTCGCTGCCACAGTGGGACGGCAAGAACGCTGTCCTCCAGGGAGGCAGTCAGGGTGGCGCACTTGCCATCGTGACGGCTGCCCTGAACAAGAAGGTGACTGCCTGTGTGGCAAACCATCCGGCACTGAGCGACATGGCAGGCTACCGAGCCGGACGCACCGGAGGGTATCCGCACTTCAAGACCAAATTCACAGGCATGGACACGCCGGAGAAGGAGAAGACCATGGCTTACTACGACGTGGTGAACTTTGCCCGTCTGCTGACCGTGCCGACCTACATGACGTGGGGATACAACGACAACACCTGTCCGCCGACTACCAGCTATGCGGTCTACAACGTCATCACGGCTCCCAAGGAGGCACTCGTCACACCCATCAACGAACATTGGACCTCCGACGCCACTGAGCGCGGACACCTGGACTGGATAAAGAAACACTTGAAATAGGAAAGGCGGCAGAGGCACAACCTCTCCGGACAGAAAGCGTATGCAGGGAACAACCTTTTACATAAAGAATATGGTGTGCAACCGTTGCATCATGGCTGTGGAACAGCTGTTGGGACGGTTGCACTTCACCGTGCTCCATGTGGAACTGGGGAAGGCGGTGGTTGGCGAGATGCCCGACGAGACATCGGTGGAACAGTTGCGTCGGGAGCTGGAGACATTGGGCTTCGAGTTGCTGGATGACCGACGGATGCAGCTCATCGAGCAGGTGCGCCATCTGGTCATTGACCTGGTGCATCACAAGAACAGTGCACTCCGCACCAACCTGTCAGACTACCTGACGGAGCATCTGCACCATGATTACAGTGCCTTGAGCAAGCTCTTTTCGGAGGTGACAGGGACGACCATCGAGAAATATTTCATCGCCCAGAAAATCGAGCGCGTGAAGGAGCTGCTGGTCTATGACGAACTGTCGCTTAGTCAGATTGCCGACCTGCTGAACTATTCGAGCACTGCCCACCTGAGTGCACAGTTCAAGAGTGTCACGGGAATGACTCCCAGCCGCTTCAAACAGGAGAAGAAGAACCTGCGCAAGCCGTTGGATGCAGTCTGATGACGATTCACTTGCCGTCAGTTGATGGAAGCAGATGTGCAAAAAAAGAAGAAGGAAGAACCGGATGCCACAGGGGCTCAGGTACTTCCTTCTTCTTTTATTATGAATCGGAACAAGTTGGCGGAACTTGTTCCCTTGTCAGCCGTCCGTCACATTCTCAGAGGCTGTGTTCAGACAGCTGCAGTGTGAAGTTGGCAGCCTTGAATTTCGGGACGATGTAGCCGACGAACCAGGTGCGTGTTGCAGAAACATGGCTGCTGGTCGTTACGGATACATTCAGGAGGTAGTTTTCGGCACGCGGAAGCACTTCCTTGAACACATCAACCAGTTCACCCGAGGTCTCTCCCCACACGAATACAAGGGAAGAATTGCTGAAGTCAATGCCGGATTCCGGAGCATTGGACTCAAACAGCGCCTTGAAGGAAGCTTCATCGTTGATGGTCACCAGTTCCTTTTGAACGGCTTGCAGACGGACATCCTCATCGAGGTGATACGGACGAATAGAGTATTGGGGATCGTCATCGCTGCACCCTACAGCGAAAAGAAGGCAAAGCAACAGGGTGATTTGTGATAAGATTTTCATGATGATGAATTGTGAATGGTTATCTTGTCCGCAAATATAAATAAAAATAGATTACACTGTATCGCGCCGGATAAAGTCTTTATGAATTGAGAATGAATCGTGAAGGAAACAGGATTGGAATTGCATAAATTTCCGTATTCTTCACAGGGATATTTTGTAAATGTACGAGTTCTCTTCCGTGTCTGGTAAAGATAACCGGAAGTTATTTTCCTTTTTGGAAAAAAGCAATAGGAGAGATGAGCGAACAGCCTCTCCCCTGATGTAAAGATTCCACAAAACGGAAAGAAAGCAAAAGATGGGATTTGCTTGACAGAATTGGCATTTCTGCCTTTTCCGGCTAACGTGTATTTTGGGAAAAACGGGTAAAGTAGGTTTTTTTAGGAATAGATATGCGCTTTTGGACGCATAAACATTCCATTTAACGCTGAAACTTGCATGTTTATACCTTCAAACAATATTGTTTCACGCATCAAACACTTGTGTTTGCCATCTCCAACAATATTGTTTGACTCGCCAAACAATATTGTTTCGCGAGTCGAACATTTGATTTTCTCGACAGATAACAACAATATACCGAATTTCACCTTCTTTTACCTCTAGTTTGCGTGTGCAGTGTTCGTTTCTCAAATTATGAAATTGCAGGCTTCTCCTTCGTTTTAGTGGATGAAAGAACTGCTTTTTCTTCGAATCAAGGCAGAAGGATATAAGAATGGTCAGAAGAGTGTCATCATGTATTTTGCGAATCGCCTGAGAAGGCCCTTCCCGGTCACCAACTCATGTTTTATTCCAAGGAAGGCCCTTCTCAGGCGATTCGTTTGACGTTTTGTCATTTTGTTAGTGGAGGATTCTTTTGACTATAATATAATGCATAATTGATGTCATGTGCATTGAAGTTTCCTTCTGTTCTTTTTTCTGCAGGCTAAAGCGATATTCCCAAATATTATGGCTAGATTTGCATTATAAATCAAAGTGTTGTGATTAACAGGCAATTTAAGAGATCTGGAATTAAAAAAAAATCAATGGATTGAAGGTTGTTTACTCTCTTGATATGCTTGTGAGGCTTGGGCACTCTTGAATATTGCCTTTCTGCGTAGATTGATAACGATTACACTAAAAAGTAATGAGATAATGACAATTGAAGATATAAAGAATCTTGTCTCAGTCGATGAGTCTCGGACTTTAGAGCTGAAGAAGAGTACCGGCGAATTGAAAGACGCTATGCACTCAGCGTGTGCGTTTCTAAATACAGAAGGCGGTTGGCTGATTTTTGGTGTTGCACCGAAATCGCTAAAAATAATCGGACAGGAAGTAACCGACAGGACACAGCAGGAGATTGCTCAGGCTTTGGCAGGATTGGAACCTGCTGTAGATGTAAAAGTGGTATATGTTGATGTGCCGGAGTATGCCGGACATAAGGTTATTGCCATGCACTTTGACGGATGGGTGTGGGGTGAGCGTCCGCATACATTCCATGGCTGTCCGTATTACAAAGTTGAAAGTACCACGAAAGTCATGCCACAGGACATGTATGATGAACGAATCCGCGCTCATCAACCACAGATGTATGCGTGGGAAAGGTTGGTAGCTGACGGTGTAGCATTGGCAGATCTTGATGAAAACCTGATTCGCAACTGCATCCGTCGAGGTATTGACGGTGGACGTATTCCTGAGTCGGCATTGTATGAACCGACCGGAGATATTCTTTCAAAATGGAAGTTGCTTAAGAATGGCGTGCCGACTAATGGTGCGGTATTGTTATTCTCCAATAACATAGACGAGTATCCACAATTTGCGCTAAGAATGGCGCGGTTTGTGGGTACGAATAAAAACATGTTCCGAGACAATCAACGTGCTGAGGGTAATTTCTTCCAACTTTTAGATGCCGGAGTTGCGTTCTGTTTCAAGCATCTTTCTCTCAGTGGTAGAATCACGAATCATAGTTTGGAGCGGGAGGAACAGCTTGAAGTGCCTTATCATGCGTTAAGGGAAGCTCTTGTCAATGCGCTTTGTCATCGCCATTGGGAGAAATATAATTTGACAATCAGTCTTGCAATTTATGACGACCGCATAGAAATAGCAAGTCCCGGTATGTTCCCACCACAGATAACTCCAGAGAACATCAAGGAACCTCATGAGTCGTATCCACATAACCTGAAAGTGGCGGAAGCTCTTTATCGGATGACTTATCTGGAAAACTGGGGGAGCGGTGCAAAGCGTATCATGGATGCTTGTCAGGTACAAGGAGTGGAAGCTCCTACATGGTCTTCCAATGGTGGTTTTGTAACTATCACGTTCAAGCGCCCCGATTTCGCATACGGCACAATAAAGACAGACAAGGAGGATAAGCAAGCAACCAAAGAGGCCAAGTACCGCTCAACTACTGACCAAGTACCGCTCAACTACCGACCAAGTACTCCTCAAGTTCAAGAAATGATTCTTTCAATGAGTGAAGACTATATGACTATGAATGAAATAATGTCAAATATGGGCTTCAAACATCGTACATCATTCCGGAAAAACTATTTTCAGCCAACGTTGGAAGATGGTGCAATTGAGCCAATGTATCCTGAACAGCCCAATCATCCAAAGCAAAGATATAGACTAACAGAATCGGCTATAGCATGGAAAAAGGGTAATTCTGCCCATACCAAGATGCAATAAGATAATATAACGTGAGTTCAAGATGAATTGGAACATGGTAAGTTGCCTGTCTTTTTCCTGCACTTTGGCAAATTTCTTGCAAAAATCATTTCTTAACCTCCCGTCCGTGCATCAGAAGCCGAAGAGATTGCGGACGATGGTCCAACTGATGACCAGTGCCAGGTAGGTCAGGAGGTATGCCGGACGTTGGACGGCTGCATAGAAGGCGGGGTAACGGGTGCGGATGGCTTCCGCAAAGAGCAACAGGAGGAGCAGGGGAAGGGAAAGCACCAGGAAGGCATTGTAGTGGAAAGCCTGCATGAAGTCCAGATGAAGCAGGCTGTGCAATGCCCGTTGGGAGCCGCAACCCGGACATTTCAGTCCGGTAGCCATCAGAAACGGACAGCGGGGAAAGAAGGCGGACGTGGCAGGATTGTAGGCGAAATAGAGGATGCCTGCCAGCAGGACGACGATGCCGCCGAGGAGGACCGTCCGCAGGCGGATGGACAGGAATGGTTTGTGGTTCGTTTTCATGTTCAGGTCGTTGCTTCAGTTGTTGGCCTCATCTGCCGCTCCAAAGTTAGCGGTTTGCAACGGAAATCTTATAACTCCCATCCATAATTCTGTAACGCGGACGACGGGAAAACCCCGTACCTTTGCCTCCGTAAACCTAAAACAGGAGAATCAAGCTATGAGTATGCAGAAAGATACGTTCCCCGTGCTGGGGATGAGTTGCGCTGCCTGCGCGGCACGGGTTGACAAGACCCTGCGTCGGCAGCATGGAGTGAAAGACGTCGGGGTGAACTATGCCGCAGCTACGGCTACGGTGGAGTATGACGCGGACGAGTGTTCGCCCCAGGAGTTGAAGCAGGCAGTGGTGGAGGAGGGATATGACCTGCTGGTCGACAAGAGTGCAGACCGTGACCGGCTGGTGGAGGATGCCCACGAGGCGAAGTACCGCCGGCTGAAGTTCCGCACCACATGGGCGGTCGTGCTGTCACTCCCCGTCGCTGTCATCGGGATGTTCTTCATGGACATGCCTTATGCCAACGTTCTCATGTGGGCGTTTGCCACCCCGGTCGTCGGCTGGTTGGGACGTGACTTCTACGTCAATGCCTGGAGGCAGTTCCGTCACCGTACGGCAAACATGGATACGCTGGTGGCAGTGAGCACGGGCATCGCTTACGTGTTCAGCCTTTTCAACATGCTCTTCCCCTCGTTCTGGTTGTCACGCGGACTGGAGCCTCATGTCTACTTTGAGGCGTCGAGCGTCATCATCGCCTTCATCTTGCTGGGGCGTCTGCTGGAGGAACGGGCGAAGGGCAACACCTCGACCGCCATCCGCAAGCTCATGGGGCTGCAACCCCGTCAGGTCACCCGGGTGATGACGGACGGAAGCCTGCGTGAGTGCCCCATTGCCGACGTGCTGCCCGGGCATGTCCTGCTGGTGAAGCCCGGCGAACGGATTGCCGTCGACGGGACAGTGGCTGAAGGCAGCTCTTACGTGGACGAGAGCATGCTCAGCGGAGAGCCGATGGCGGTGCGCAAGGAAGCCGGAGCGAAGGTGTATGCCGGGACGGTCAACCAGCGGGGCAGCTTCCGTTTCACAGCCGAGAAGGTGGGAGCCGACACGATGCTGTCGCACATCATCCGGCTCGTGCAGGACGCACAGGGCAGCAAGGCTCCCGTGCAGAAGCTGGTCGACCGTATTGCCGCCATCTTCGTGCCTACCATCATGAGCCTTGCCCTGCTGGCGTTCCTGCTTTGGTGGGGACTGGCTCCTGGCGACGGATTTACACACGGACTGCTGGCAGCCGTCACGGTGCTCATCATCGCCTGCCCCTGTGCGCTGGGGCTTGCCACACCGACGGCAATCATGGTGGGCATCGGCAAGGGGGCTGAACACGGCATCCTCATCAAGGACGCCGAGAGCCTGGAGGTGGCACGACGGGTGGATGCCGTGGTGTTAGACAAGACGGGAACGCTTACCGAAGGGCGTCCGGTGGTGACCGACGTCAGTGCACAGCTGGGTTATGAACGGGTGCGTGCAGCCCTGCGTAGTCTGGAGGCATTGTCCGAACATCCGCTGGCTGAGGCAGTGGCGGCGTCGGTCGATGAGGCGGTCCGTCCGGTGGAAGGCTTCGAGAGCCTGACGGGACGAGGTGTGAAGGGACGTGTCGACGGCAGGCTCTACCTGGCAGGCAACCGCCGCCTGCTCGATGAGCACCGGGTGGACATCCCCGCAGAGCTGTTGCAGCGTGCCGAGGCATACGCAGCCGAGGCGAAGACCGTAGTCTGGTTTGCCGACGAGGAGCGCGTGTGGGCTGTGCTTGCCGTGGCAGACCGGCTGAAGGCTTCGTCGCCGAAAGCAGTGCAGGAGTTGGAGAAGCTGGGCGTGACCGTATACATGCTCACCGGTGACAACGAGAGCACGGCAGCCGCCGTGGCACGTCAGGCAGGCATCAGTCATTACCGTGCCGGGGTGCTTCCCGACCGGAAGGCAGCGTTCGTGAAGCAGTTGCAGACGGAAGGTCACCGGGTGGCAATGGTGGGCGACGGCATCAACGACAGTGCGGCGTTGGCACAGGCAGACCTGGGCATTGCCATGGGACAGGGCAGTGACATCGCGATGGACGTGGCGAAGATGACCATCATCTCGTCGGACTTGCTCAAGTTGCCCGCAGCCATCCGACTGTCGGCACAGACCGTGCGCACCATCCGTCAGAACCTGTTCTGGGCATTCATCTACAACCTCATCGGGGTGCCCGTGGCTGCCGGCGTGCTCTATCCTTTCACGGGATTCTTGCTGAACCCGATGATTGCCGGAGCAGCGATGGCGATGAGCAGTGTCAGTGTCGTGACGAACAGCCTGCGGCTGAAGGGAAAGAAATTGATGGAAACAAATGATGTTGAACCTATAAAACAACCAGAAGTTATGAAGAAGCAATACACCATTGGCGGCATGATGTGCAACCACTGCCGCATGCACGTAGAGAAAGCACTGAACAGCATCCCCGGCGTGACGGCTACCGTCACACTTGACCCTCCCGTTGCCACGGTAGAGTTTGCCGGTGAGGAACTTCCGCTGGAGACACTGCGCAAGGCAGTGGAGGAAGCGGGATACTCTATCAATTGACAATTGACAATTGACAATTGACGATTGACAATGAGCAATAAGCAATGGGCAATTGGGCAATGAGACCTTCCGGGCATTGCCAGTTGTCCGTTGCTTGTTTATCTTTGCGGCATGAAACTGTTATTCGTTTGTTTAGGGAACATCTGCCGCTCGTCGTCGGCAGAAGAGATTATGCGCACCTTGGTGCGCCGTGCAGGAATGGAAAAGGAGATTGCTGTCGACTCGGCAGGTATCCTGAGTTATCATCAGGGCGAACTGCCCGACCCACGGATGCGGGCGCATGCCGCACGGCGCGGTTACACGCTGACGCACCGTTCGCGTCCGGTGACGACGGACGATTTCTATGACTTCGACCTGATTATCGGGATGGACGATCGCAACGTGGATGACTTGCGCGAACGTGCTCCCGGCGTGGAGGAAGAAGCCAAGATACGCCGCATGGCTGACTACTGTGTCCATAAGGTGGTGGACTACGTGCCTGACCCGTACTATGGCGGAGCATCCGGTTTCGAGAACGTGCTCGACATCCTGGAGGATGCCTGTGCCGGACTGCTGGAGGCAATCCGGGAAGGAAAGGTGCGCTAGCATAAACAACAGCAGAGGCACAAACATACAGAATGGAGTCCCCGGTCGTTTCCCGGGAATATCCGTCCTGTAGGTTTGTGCCTCTGTATGTGAACCGATGCAGGCACAGTCTGTTTCAGACAGGTCAGAGTTGGTCTGCCATGCCGCTGAAGCCGAAAATCAGGAGAAAGAGCAGATACAGGATGCCGCCTACGATGCCGACTCCTGCTGCAATCTTGGTCCATTTGCCGGCGTCCTTGCTGGCTTGTTGAGCCTCGTCGTAACGACCGGAGGCGTAGAGTGAGCTTACCTTGGAGGCATTGATGATGCCGACAATACCAAAGGGAAGGCAACAGAAGATGGTGGCAAGGACGGATTCGACCATCCATGTTTTCGGACACTCGGGTTTAGAATCTAGGGGATTGTAATCCATGGTGATGATGTGATTAAGGGTTAGGAATTGGTAAATATTAATCTCTTCGCAAATATAGGGATTTGAGCGAACAATGCGTCATGCAGGGAAAGGAATTTGCGTGCATGGTCGCATTTTTCTTTCATCGTCACGTATCCATGGATGGTCCGGTCCGGTTGTCCGGAGGAAGCCATGACGAGATTAGCGGTTCTATTCTCGTCATATTTTGACGCGAATAGCTTGCTTATTCACGTCAGAGCCTTACAACAATGAATAGAAAGACACGGAAGCGCAGGCTGCTTTGAAAGGCTGTGCTTCCGTGTCTTTATGTAGGGACCTGTCCTGGAGGACGGGTGCTCCGGCTCACTTCATGACGACCCCGATGTTCTTCTTGCCGTCCATCTTGACCACCAGCGGACGGTCGAAGTGGATGTGGCGGAGGAACTTCGTCTCGTGCACTGCGGGCAGTGAGTCGAGGTATGCCTGGTCGTAGATGCCGTCGTTGCGGTAGGCATTGACGGTGAAGTAGCCCACGCCGAAGGACGTCAGGTTCTGGAAGAAGTGCGTCCCCTGGCTGGGGTCGACGCGGTAGTTCGTCAGACCTGCCTCGACAATGACGCGCGCTGCCGAGATGTGCGGCCACTTCACGGGGATGCCCAGCCACGTGTCGCTGCTTCCCCAACGGCCGGGGCCCACGAGGATGTAGTTCTTCCCTTCGCGCAGGAACTCCGCGTTCAGCTTCTCGATGTCGTAGGCGATGAGCTGGTTGTTGGATGCCGAATAGCCGTCGGTCTTCACATAGACCAGGTCCTGCATCTCGTCCATGATGCCGTGCCCCAGCGAGTTGTTCGAACGGATGATGACGTCCTCGTCGGGGATGGTGGAGAGGTCCTCTTCCAGCATCTTCTTGCAGTCGACGATGGGGCGTATCTGCAACAGGTAGAATGTGCCCGTGCGGTCGTCGTTCAGGTTGGCAGCGAACTCGATTTCCACCGGACGGCGCATCTCGCCCTGACCGTACTGTTGTGCCAGACGCAGGATGTCTGCCAGCGGAAACACGTCGTGCTGTAACACGTTGGCGAAGGTGATAACCTTGCGTCCGCCCGGATAGATGCCGTCGCGGATAACCATGTCATACGGGTCGTAGGTCGACGCGATGTAGGTGAGCGCACCGTCCGCTTCCGCCTCCTTGACGGGCAGTTTGAGGATGTTGAACCCGTCGTCGACCGAGAAGTTCTCGCCGATGTTCTTCGTGTCGAGGGCGTAGAACTGCGTCTGTGTCTCGCGCAGGGCAAGTTCCAGCTCGCTCGTCTGAAGCACCTTGTTGGGGTGGTAGGGACAGACGCGCAGGGTCAGTCCGCCGTCGACGATGTACTTGCCCAGTCCCAGTGCGAGGCTGACCACGCCCTCTTCCGCCTTTTCCTCCCCGATGGGGTAATAGTTGAGCGAACGCGCCACGCCCGAGAGCGTCGGGTAGTAGCGGTCGCCGTGCTGTGTGCCCACCACCTCCTGGAGGATGACTGCCATCTTCTCCTGGTCGATGACGTTGCTCGTCGCCTGCATGTACGCCTTGCTGTCCTTGTAGTAGACTGACGCGTACACACCCTTGATGGCGTCGCTCAGCATGCGCAGCATCTCGTACTTGTCGTCCAGGTAGGGTATCATGTAGGTGGAGTAGATGCCTGCAAAGGGCTGGTAGTGCGAGTCCTCGAGCAGGCTCGACGAGCGTATGGCAATGGGCGCCTTCACCGCCTCGAAGAACGCGAAGAAGTCGTCGATGAGCCGGTCGGGCAGCTTGGCACGCAGGAAGTGGCGCAGGATGACCTCGTCGGGCACGTCGCTCAGCGCGAGCTGGTACAGGTTGTTTGTGTCCATGAACTCGTCGAAGAGGTCGGTGCAGAGGACCACGGTCTTGGGGATGGTCACCGTGGCATTCTCGAACGACTCGAACTCCACGTGACGCTTCACGAGATTGTCGATGAATGCCAGTCCGCGTCCCTTGCCGCCCAGCGAGCCTTCCCCGATGCGGGCGAAGTTGGAGTAGCTGTCGAAGCGTTCCTTGATGAACTCCGCCACGACGCCCCGGTTCTTCATCCGGCGGTACTTGACGATGGCGTCGAATATGATTTGCCGGTGGGCGTCGATGTCCTCGTAGGAGTCGCAGGTAATGCTCTTCAGGAACTCCGCCACGGGGAACATGGCGCGCGAGTAGAGCCAGCGCGAGATGTGGTTGCGCGTGATGTGGTAGTAGAGCGATTCGCGGGGAATGGTGAAGATGATGTTCTGCAACTCTTTCAGGTTGTGCACGCGGGCTATCTCCTTCATCGTCGCGGGGTCCCGGAAGATGAAGTCGCCGAAGCCGAAGTTCTGTGAGACGGCGTCGCGCAGGTCGACCCCCATCTTCTTGGAGTTCTTGTCGACGAAACTTGCCCCGCAGAGGTGGGCTACGTCACGGTTCGCCGTCTCCGACGACTCCATGATGAGCGGCATGTACGGGTCGCGGGCACGTATCTCGCCCAGCAGACGGGCGCCTGCCTGAGGGTCTTTCTTTCCCTCACGGGGGAAGGAGGCGTCGGAGATGACCCCGAGGATGTTGTCCTGGTACTGCTCGTAGAGGGTCATTGCCTCCTCGTAGGTGCGTGCCAGCACGATTTTCGGACGTCCACGCATACGCAGCGTCCGTTGGTGGCCGTTGAGTGCCTCGGTGGCGAACTCCTTGCTCTGCTCCAGCACGAAGCGGTAGAGGTTGGGCAGCACGGACGAGTAGAAGCGGATGGAGTCCTCCACCACGAGAATCATCTGTACTCCGACCTCCTTGACGTCGTGTGCCAGGTTCATCTTGTCCTCGATGAGCTTGATGATGGAGAGCAGCAGGTCGGTATTGCCCAGCCAGCAGAAGACATACTCGAAGATGCTCAGGTCCTCATGTTCCATGCGGGCGGTGATGCCGTGCGAGAACGGGGTGAGCACGACGAGCGGGATGTACGGGTAACGCTTCTTGATGCTGTGGGCAATGTCGAACGCGTCGCTGTTGTCGCTGCCCGGCATGCAGATGACCAGGTCGTAGCCCATCTTGTCGAGCCGCTGCCACGCCTCCTCCATGGTCGACACCTGCGTGAAGCGCGGCGGGTAGCGGAGGCTCAGGTTCATGTACTCGTTGAACACCTTCTCGTCGATGCGTCCGTCGTCTTCGAGCATGAACGCGTCGTAGGGGTTGGCTACCAACAGGATGTTATAGATGCGCTTCGTCATCAGGTCGACGAACGAAGTGTCCTTGAAGTAGAGTTGGTTCAGCCGCTGTTTGAGTTTGTTTATCATTCGTCGGTGGTATTAAGCAGTTTGTAAAGCTCGTCGAGCTTCGGCGCCATGATGATTTCGGTGCGGCGGTTGCGTGCACGTCCCTCGGCGGTCTCGTTGTCGGCGACGGGCATGTGCTCGCCCCGTCCGCAGGGCAGAATCTGCAGGGGATTGACCTCATACTCTTCGGTCAGGATGCGGACGACGGATGTGGCACGGACGACACTCAGGTCCCAGTTGTCCTTGAACTGTGTGGTGTGAATGGGCTTGCTGTCGGTGTGCCCCTCGATGTAGACGTCGATGTTCGTCTGCTGGTTGAGCACGTTGGCGAGCTTGGCGAGTGCCTCCTTGCCGCGCTTGTCCACCCGGGCGCTGCCCGACTCGAAGAGCAGCTTGTCGCTCATCGCCACGTATACCTTGCCGTTCTCTTCGCGGACGGTCAGTTCGTCGCTGTTGAAGCCCAGCAGGGCATCCTTCACGCTGTTCAGCAGCGCCTGTACCTTCTCCTGTTGGGCGTTAATCATGCTTTGCAGCTCGTTGATGGTATTCTCGCGTTCGGCGAGCTGTTCCATCTTCTTGTTGAGCATGGCGGTGAGCTTCTCTTGTGAATCAACGTTGCCGGCAAGCATCTGCTGGTAGGCACGGAGACTGTTCCCCAGTCGGGTGGTGTCCTGCACCAGGCGCGTCACCTGGTCAGACAGACGGCTGATGTCCGTCCGGGCAAGGTTCAACTCACTGCCCAGCCGGTCGGCACGTGCCAAGGCCTCCAGCCGTCCGTTCTCGGCAAGCATGTATTTCTCTTTTGTCACACAGGAAGACACGGACAGCAGGAGCGCTGCCGCAGCCAATGGTAATAGAATCGGTTTCATGGATGTGATGGATTGGTTCTGACGGCGAAAATAATCAACTTCCGTCTTTTCCACAAAGGTTCAGGTCGTGAATGTTGCGCCCGGTTGAACGTACAAGCACGGGATACAGGGACCAAAGTATAATACTTTGCCTGCCTAAGTATAATACTTAGACCCCCTAAGTATAATACTTTGGTCCATTAAGGGCAGGCTTGTCGCTCGCTGAAGGCAGGCAGGTGGCACGTTGAAGGCAAGTGCCCGGTTTGTCAGGCACTTGTCTGTTCCTGCGTCATCGTCCGTCAGTCGGGCAAGATGGGTACGGCAAGGCTCGGCTGAGGGGAGAGGAAAAGGGTGCGCGCGCCTACATGGGGTCGACGTCGTAGTAGACCGTCAGCGAATGGAAACGCTCGTCGGCGAGCAGACGCTGCTGGGCGGTGAGCAGGTAGTCGCGTACCTTGCTGCCGGACATGCCGAGGTCAAGCTTGATGACAATCTTTTTGATGAAGAGCAGCTGGACCCGTCCCACGGGCGGCTTGTCGGGGCCGAGCACCCGTTCGCCAAAGGCGGTGCGGATCCATGCCGCCAGGATGTTTGCCGCCTGGGCAGCCACCTCCTCCTTGCGGTGCTTGAGGTAGACGTAGATGAGGCGGCAGAAGGGCGGGTAGTGGAAGACGGTGCGCTCGCCGGTCTGCTCGTCGTACATGGCGCGGTAGTCGTTGGCGACGACCTGACGGATGACGGGCAGCTCGGGTGACTTCGTCTGGAGAATGACCAGTCCGCGCTTGTCCCGCCGGCCGGCGCGCCCTGCCACCTGCGCCATGAGCTGGAAGGCACGTTCGTGGGCACGGAAGTCGGGATAGTTGAGCATGGTGTCGGCGTTGAGGATGCCCACGACACTGACGTGGTCGAAGTCCAGTCCCTTGCTGACCATCTGCGTGCCGATGAGGATGTGGGTGCGCCCCGACTGGAAGTCGGAGATGATGCGCTCGTATGCCGAGCGGCTGCGGGTCGTGTCGAGGTCCATGCGTGCCACCTTGGCATCGGGGAAGACGGCGCGGATGTGGTCTTCGATTTTCTCCGTGCCGAAGCCCCGGTTGACCAGCTCGACGCTGCCGCAGGCAGGACAGAGGTGCGGGACGTCATACGTGGCGCCGCAGTAGTGGCAGGTCATCTGGTTGAGTCCCTTGTGGTACGTCAGGCTGACGTCACAGTTCTTGCACTTGGGCACCCAGCCGCAGACGCGGCACTCCACCATCGGTGCAAAGCCGCGGCGGTTCTGGAAGAGGATGACCTGCTCGTGCTGTTCCAAGGCGCGGCGCACCTCGGCGAGCAGGTCGGGAGAGAACGGCCCGTTCATCATCTTCTTTCGTGCCAGCTCCTTGATGTCGACGATGCGGATGTCGGGCAGCTGCATGTCCTTGTAGCGTTCGCCCAGTTGCACCAGTCCGTATTTCCCGGCGAGGGCGTTGTGATAGGTGTCGATGCTTGGCGTGGCAGTTCCCAGGAGCACCTTCGCACCGTGCATCCCGGCAAGGACAATGGCGGTGTCGCGGGCGTGGTAGCGCGGTGCCGGGTCCTGCTGCTTGTAGGTGGTCTCATGTTCCTCGTCGACGATGACCAGCCCCAGGTTGTGGAACGGGAGGAAGACCGACGAGCGGACGCCGAGGATGATGTCGTAGTGTCCTTCGGGCTTCAGCTGCTTCTGCCAGATTTCCACCCGTTCGGCATCGGGGAACTTGGAGTGATAGATGCCGATGCGATTGCCGAAGACGCGGCGTAGGCGTTCGGTAATCTGGGTGGTGAGGGCGATTTCGGGCAGGAGGTAGAGCACCTGACGCCCCGCCTCGATGGTGCGGCGGATGAGGTGGATGTAGATTTCCGTCTTGCCGCTCGACGTGACGCCGTGGAGCAGGCAGACGTTCTTTTCGCGGAAGCAGGCGGTGATGGCGTCGAAGGCTGCCTGCTGTGCCTCGTTGAGCGGATTGATGTCGATGGTGGCGGTGTGCGCCTTGTCCAGCCGCCCCACTTCATACTGGTACGTCTCGAAGATGCCCTTCTCCGCCAGTCCGGTAAAGGCGGCAGGGGTGGCGTCGGCGCGTGCCAGCAGCTCCTTCCTGCTGACCTCGCGGAGGGTAGAGGCGTTGTTGAAGAAGCCCGACAGCTCCAGGTACTTCATCAGCAGGGCGAGCTGCTTGGGGGCGCGTGCCAGTTCGTCGAACAGCGGACGGATGCGCTCCTCCGTGTCAAATCCTTTGCCGAGCTTCACCCGTGCCTCGGTCTTGGGCTTGTAGCTGCGTTTCAGCTCCTCCTTGATGTGTATCGCCCCTTTGGCAAGCAGGCTGTTGACCACCGGAAGGAGGTTGCGCCCCGGTTCGGCGTGTTTCTCCAGCTGGGTGATGCACTGTTCGGGGTCTGCCGTCAGCTGGTCGAGCACCTGTTGTTCGCGGACGGAGAGGGGGATGTCCGCCTCGTAGTCGGTGTTGAGGGTCACGATGGTCTCGCTCTCCAGCTTCATGCCCGACGGAAGTGCCGCCTTGTAGACGTCGCCGGGTGTGCAGAGATAGTAAGAGGCAATCCACTCCCACAGACGGAACTGTCCCGGCAGGAGGATGGGGTGGGGGTCGAGCACCTCCACGACGTCCTTTATCTCATAGCCGGCGGGCGGGTCGCTGTGGATGCGTGCGACGAGTGCCGTGTAGAACTTCTTGCGTCCGAAGGGCACAATGACGCGGCTGCCCTCGGCGACTTGTCCTTCAAGTGCTTCGGGAAGGGAATAGGTGTAGCGGTTTGCCAGGGGCAAAGGCAGGATGACATCGACGTAAAGCATGGGCAAAAGGGAATCGTTTTTGTGAAGGGGGAGACAGGCGGACGGCATGACGGAGGACCGCTGCCGGTGGCTTGTCGGCGAGGCGGTCCCCATCCGTTCCTATTTCTTGAGCTCGGGGTAGCTGATGCGGGTGTGGTAGACCGCCTTCAGCTTCTCCTTGAAGAGCGCCTTGATGGTGGCAATGTCCTTGAAGGTGATGGGGCATTCGCGGAAGAAGCCGTCCGCCATCTGGGAGTCGATGATTTTATCGACCAGTCCGTTGATGCTCTCCTCGGTGTACTCCTTCAGGCTGTGTGACGCCGCCTCGACGGAGTCTGCCATCATCAGGATGGCCTGTTCCCGCGTCCACGGGTTCGGTCCCGGGTAGGTGAAGATGCTCTCGTCGATGGGTTCGCCGGGATGCTCGTTCATATAAGATATGTAGAAGTACTTCGTCTTTCCGGCACCGTGGTGGGTGGTGATGAAGTCGCGTATCACCTTGGGCAGGTTGTGCTTCTCGGCGAGCTTCATGCCGTAGGTCACGTGGTTGATGACCACCTGCGCACTCTGTTCGTAGGTGAGGTTCTTGTGTGGGTTCACACCGTTCTGGTTCTCGGTGAAGAAGACCGGGTTGCCCATCTTCCCGATGTCATGGTAGAGTGCCCCCGTACGCACGAGCTGGCTCTTGGCGCCAATCTTGTTGGCAGCTTCGGCGGCAAGGTTTGCCACCTGCATGGTGTGCTGGAACGTGCCGGGCGCCACCTCGGACAGCTGTCTGAGCAGCGGATGGTTGATGTTCGACAGCTCGACGAGCGTGACGTTGGAGGTGAAGCCGAACATCTTCTCCACCACGAAGAGGAAGGGGTAGGTGAAGAGCAGCAGGACACCGTTGATGAGGAAGTTGACATACATCGCCGCATTGAGCTTCGAGAGGTCGTTCTCCGTGATGAGTTCATAGGAGAAGTACGTCAGGCAGTAGAGCAGGGTGATGTAGAAGGCGGTGCGGAAGAGCTGCGAGCGTTGCGACAGTTCGCGCAGGCTGTGGATGGCGGTCAGTCCCGCCACGGTCTGCAGAAGGAGGAACTCATAGGGATAGCGCAGGACGATGGAGCACATCAGGATGCTCACCATGTGTGCCATGAAGGCGGTCCGTGAGTCCATGAACACACGGATGGTGATGGGGAGCAGTGCGATGGGGAGGATATAGACGCTCAGGAGGTTGTACTCCATCATCAGCGAGGTGAGGATGGGGAAGAGCGACACGAGGGAGATGAGCAGCAGCAGGCTGCGCCGGTTGGCGAAGTAGTCCCGGCGGAACAGTTCCAGGAAGATGAAGAGGGCGCCCATGAAGATGCCCACGAAGAGGAACTGCCCCAGCCAGATGAGCCGTTGCTGGTTCGTCGTGTCGCTGCGCTTGAGCGACTCCTTCTCGTAGGAGAGCAGCTTGTTGTAGATGTCATCGGTCACAATCTCGCCGCGGTCCACGATTTTCTCCTCGCGGAGCACCATGCCCTGTGCGGCGGATATGCTGCCCAGGAGTTCCTGCCGGGCGGTCTCGGACTTCTCCTCGTCGTAGGTGAGGTTGGGGACAATGTAGTCGTTGAGGTTGCACTGCTGGAGGACGGACTTGTTGTAGCGCAGTGTGTCGGCGTTGACAAGGTACTCATACGCCGCCTTGACGGTGAGGAGCCTGTCAGCCTCCATGACACGTGCCAGGTTCTTCTCGACCAGTTGCACCTGACTGACCTGCATTTCGGCGAGTCGCGACGCGTCGGCGTTGGAGATGACTCCGTGCTGGTAGATGTCCCGGAGTGTGCGCTCGATGTGGCGCAGGTAGGCGGTGGTGGGCAGGCGGAAGGCGTAGCCGTTGTTGGAGTTCAGCTTCAGCAGCTGCTGGTCGGCCACCGACGCATCCAGGTCAAAGTAGGGCTGGAGCTGGCGCAGCACGCTGTCCTCCTCCTGCTTCACGCGCGCTTCATCCTTGTAGATGGGGAAGTCGAACGTTGCCACCAGTTGCCCGTATCGCCAGGGCTTCCCTTTGTCGAACTGGTAGTTGAACCGCCCGTCGCTTGGCATAAATGACACGATGAGGACGACGGCGGCAAGGTAGACAATGCACTTGTAGAGGATATCCTTGTACGAAGAGGTCTTTAGTTGCATACTTGATAAGTTGTAGGTTAGTAGGCGCGAATATAGACAAAAAGTCGTACACGGTGAAGGATGAGGCGCAGAGAATGAAGAAATGTGCGGTGGAAAGCTCTCCTTTTGCTTTTTTGGGAGGCTTTGACGCAACAAAACGGGCCGTTATTCCGTCTATAGAAATGTCCGTCAACTGTTTCCCCGTATGGATGCCGTCAGGCAGACCGGGTAGCAGAACCCGACGGACAGCTTGTAAACCTCCTGTTAAAACACAATCTATGAAACACGTACACATCCTTTCCCTGCTCTGCGCCGCATTGTCGCTCCCGTTGCCGGCGCAAACCATTACCGGACGACTGGTCGACGAACGGCATAATCCCCTCCCTTACGCCAATGTAGCCCTGCTCTCCCTTCCCGACTCCACGTTTGTCACGGGAACCGTCTCCCGCTCTGACGGAGGTTTCTCTCTGGCGGCAGACACGTTGCGCGGCAGCCTGTTGCGCATCTCGTCGGTCGGATATACGACTCTGTATCGGCGTCTGCCGTCATACTCCGACTTGGGCGTCCTGATGCTGGTGCATGATGCCCGTCTGCTGGACGAAGTGGTGGTGATGAGCCGGCTGCCCAAGACACGCATTCAGGGCGACGCCTTTGTCACGACGGTCGAGGGCACCCTGCTTGCCGAGGCTGGTTCGGCAGGCGACGTGCTGGAGCACATCCCGGCTGTGACCCGGAAGGACGAGAATTTCGAAGTCTTTGGCAAAGGGACGCCGACGATTTACATCAACGGACGGCAAGTGCGCGACGTCGACGAACTGGAGCAGCTTAACTCCTCCGATATTCGCCGGGTGGAGCTGGTCACCAATCCCGGGGCACGTTACGACGCCTCGGTGAAGTCCGTCATCCGCATTCGTACACGTCGTCAGAAGGGGGACGGATTCGGCTTCGACCTCCGTTCCACGTACACGTATGCCGACCGCAGCCAGTGGCACGAACAGGCGAACCTGAACTACCGACATGACGGTCTCGACGTGTTCGGGAAGCTGACGTTCCGTGACACTTACCATGTACAGGAGTCCCGCATCGCACAGACGACCCACTCCGGCAGTGTGTGGCAGCAGGTGAATGATATGACCATCACGAACCGGAACAAGCGGATTGATGCCGAGACGGGGTTGAATTACGTATTCTCCGAGGACCACTCAGCCGGTGCGCGCTACAGTATGCAGGCGACTCCCCATGCCTGGACACATGCGCAGACAGGCAGCGATGTCTGGGAAAACGATGCCTTTTACGACCGGTGGAAGTCGCAAATGCGTAACGAAAGAGACTACCGACCCGCTCACCGCCTGAACGTCTATTATAGCGGCAGGTTCGGCAATCTCTCCGTCGACTGGGATGCCGACTACTACACGAACCGGAACGACAGCCACTCCACGACCCATGAGGACAGTCAGGCACAGGACGACCGGGATGTCAATTCTGCCAATCACGTGGACAACCGCCTCTGGGCGACGAAGCTGGCACTTTCCCATCCGCTGGCAGGCGGGACGCTGGCTTTCGGGGGCGAGTATGCCTACACACGCCGGCACGATGACTACCTGAGCGAGAACGAGGTGTTGCCTACGTCCCGCAGCCGTATCCGTGAACAGAACGTGGCTGCCTATGTGGAATACAGCCACGCCCTTCCCCTCGGCATGCTCACCGCCGGACTGCGTTTCGAGCATGTCGGCTTTGACTACTTTCAGAACGGTCGTCGCATGGATGACCAGTGCCGCAACTATGACGACTGGTTCCCCAACGTGTCCTATAGCCTCGCTCTGGGCGACCTCCAGTTGCAGGCATCCTATACGGCCAAGACCGAACGTCCCGACTATCAGTCTCTGAGCAACAACGTGGGCTATATAAACCGCTTCACCTACCAGACCGGCAATCCGGCACTGAAACCTGCGGTGGTACACGATGTCTCGCTCACGGCAGCGTGGAAGTTCTTCACCGCCATGGTGAGCTACCAGCGGCGGCGTGATGACATCCTTTACTGGAGCGAGCCGCTCGCCGACAATTCCGCCGTCACCATGGTGAGGAACAAGAACATTGCCGTCCTTCCCGTGCTGGCGGCATACATCGGTGCTACTCCCGTCGTGGGCTGGTGGAATCCCAACATCATGGTGGGTGTCCGCAGGCAATGGCTGACCCTGGACACCTCCACCGGGCGTTGTGCGATGGACAAGCTCATGCCTACCGTCCAATGGGGCAATGTGTTCGCCTTTCCCCGCAAGTGGCGGCTGGGCATCGACCTCTCCTTCCGGGGAAAAGGCTACTACCAGAACGTCCATGCGGGGCGTAACGTCTACGGCATTGACCTCATGCTCCGGAAGTCGTGGATGGGGGATGCACTGAGTGTGGAGTTGCGCGGACGGGACCTGCTCCGGTCAGAAGAGAAGAGCGTCGTCCGTGCCGATCGGTTGTTCGTCGACCAGCTGAACCGCATCAACAGCCGTCAGTGCACCGTCACCCTCCGCTATAAGTTCAATGCTGCCAAAAACAAATATAAAGGTAAGGGAGCCGGCAACTCGGAAATCGAGCGTATGTAGAACCCGATTACCCTCGCCCCGTGCCGTTGCAGGTACCGGAAGAGCGGAAGGATGATAAAAAGTCGGTGGCTTCTTTGGCTATGAATCAGATTCAGCGTACTTTTGCACGAAACCTTAACAACTAACAAATAAACGAATCATATGGAAGAGCCAAAACCTGAAGCCAAGAAGAGTGGGTACATCATTTGTCGTGTATGTGGTTATATTGACACAGCCGATAAGATTGACCAGGTATGCCCCGCCTGCGGTTATCCGAAGACCGTATGGATGGAATACAAACCCCGACGGATCAATGAAACCCGCCGCAAGTTGCTCGACTTGCACATTCACCCCATTGCCGTACACTTCCCCATCGTCGGCAGCGTCATGACCTTTGTCCTGCCCGTGGTGGCACTGATTGTTCCTTTCCTGACCTTCCTGCCCGACACGTTCGACGACCGTCTGTACGACGCGACCTGGATGATCAGTCTGGTCCTGCCGTTGCTGTCCATCCTGGGCGCCGTGACCGGCTATGTCGGCGGCAAGCTGCGCTACAAGACCGTGAAGGCACCCATCCTGAAGCAGAAGATCGTGTTGAGTGTCCTCTACTTCATCGTGACCCTCCTCCAGTGCTACGTCGCCTACGCCTACGGGGTGAGCAGCGGCAATGCCCTGCTGGTGGTGCTCCTGGGTGTGGCATCCAGTGTGCTCGCCAGTGTGCTGGGCAAGATGGGTTCCCACCTGTTTGCCGGAAAATTCGGGCCGTACGTCGCCGGCTGACCGGTCCGTCCTTCAACTTGAACTGATTGCGCCCCGCTCTGCTCCCTGCACGGCGGGGCTTTTTCGTCCGCTGCTACTACCCTTCTTCCAAAAAAATGTCGTACTTTTGCCGCATTAATTACATAATACTTATAGCATGGCAGAAAGAAAAGTAAGAGTGCGCTTCGCTCCCAGTCCTACGGGGGCGTTGCATATCGGAGGTGTCCGAACCGCATTATACAACTATTTGTTCGCCCGTCAACACGGGGGCGACCTCATCTTCCGCATTGAAGACACTGACTCCAACCGCTTTGTTCCCGGGGCGGAGGACTATATCATCGAATCATTCAAGTGGCTCGGCATCCAGTTTGACGAGGGCGTCAGTTTCGGTGGAAGCCACGGACCATACCGCCAGTCGGAGCGCCGGGACATCTACAAGAAATACGTGCAGCAGCTGCTCGACGCAGGCAAGGCTTACATCGCCTTTGACACGCCTGCCGAACTGGAAGCCAAGCGCGCCGAGATCCCCAATTTCCAATACGACGCCCACACCCGTGGCACGATGCGCAACTCCCTGACCCTGCCCAAGGAGGAAGTGGACCGACTCATCGCCGAAGGGCAGCAGTACGTCGTCCGCTTCAAGATTGAGCCGAATGAAGACGTACACGTCAATGACCTCATCCGCGGTGATGTAGTCATCAACTCCTCAATCCTAGACGACAAGGTGCTTTACAAGTCTGCCGACGAGCTGCCTACCTACCACCTGGCGAACATTGTCGACGACCACCTGATGGAGGTCACCCACGTCATCCGCGGAGAAGAGTGGCTGCCGTCCGCCCCGCTCCACGTCCTGCTCTACCGTGCCTTCGGCTGGGCAGACACCATGCCCGAGTTCGCCCACCTGCCGCTCCTGCTGAAACCTGACGGCAAGGGCAAGCTCAGCAAGCGCGACGGAGACCGCCTTGGCTTCCCCGTCTTCCCGCTCGAGTGGCACGACCCCAAGACCGGCGAAGTCTCCTCGGGCTACCGTGAGTCCGGTTACCTGCCCGAAGCCGTCCTCAACTTCCTCGCCCTGCTGGGCTGGAACCCCGGCAATGACCAGGAGCTGATGACGCTCGACGAGATGGTGCAGCTCTTCGACATCCGCCGTTGCAGCAAGGCTGGCGCCCGGTTCGACTACGTCAAGGGAATCTGGTTCAACCACGAGTACATCCTGAAGATGAGCGATGAGAAAGTGGCGGAACAGTTCATGCCCATCCTCCGCGAGCACGGTATCGACGCCCCGATGGACAAGGTGGTCACAATCGTCGGCATGATGAAGGGCCGCGTCAACTTCGTCAAGGAACTGTGGGAGACCTGCAAGTTCTTCTTCGTAGCCCCGACGGAATACGACCCCAAGACCGTGCAGAAACGCTGGAAGGAGGACTCCGCCGAGATGATGACCCGTCTTGCCGACCTGCTGGAGAGCCTCGACGACTTCTCGCTGGAACACCAGGAACAGGTGGTCATGAAGTGGATTGAAGACAACGGCTATCACACGGGCAACATCATGAACGCCTTCCGGCTCACGCTCGTGGGCGAAGGCAAGGGTCCCCACATGTTCGACATCTCTTCCGTGCTGGGCAAGGAGGAGACCATCGCCCGCATGCGCCGCGCCATTGAAGTCCTGAAATAACCGTCCGCGCCCATGTATAGTTTCGTTATCTGCATCTATCTGATGGCTGTCAAGCTGGTGTCGCTCTTTAACAAGAAGGTGCGGCTCATGGTGCGCGGCCACGCACAGGTCTTCCGGATACTCCGTGAGCACATTGAGCCGGATGCGCAGTACATCTGGTTCCATGCCGCCTCGCTGGGAGAGTTCGAGCAGGGGCGTCCGCTCATGGAACGCATCCGGCGCGACCATCCGGAGTATAAGATTCTGCTCACCTTCTTTTCCCCCTCGGGGTATGAGGTGCGCAAGAACTATGCCGGGGCCGATGTCATCTGCTACCTGCCCTTTGACACGCCGCGCAACGTCCGCCGGTTCCTGAAGCTGGCACATCCCTGCATGGCGTTCTTCATCAAGTACGAATTCTGGCAGAACTACCTCAAGGGGCTGCAGCGCCGCGGTGTCCCCACCTACAGCGTGTCGTCCATCTTCCGCAAGAACCAGGTGTTCTTCCGCTGGTACGGCGGACGGTACTATAAGGTACTGACGCGCTTCACCCATCTCTTCGTGCAGAACGAAGTGTCCAGGGAGCTTCTTGCCACACTCGGCATCCACAACGTGACCGTCGTGGGCGACACGCGCTTTGACCGCGTCATCGAGATTTTCGAGCAGGCGAAGCAGCTTCCCCTCGTCGAGGCGTTCAAGCAGGGCCGTCCCGTGCTCGTTGCCGGCAGTTCGTGGCACCCCGACGAGGATATCTTCATCCCCTACTTCAACGCGCATCCGGAGATGAAGCTCATCATCGCTCCGCACGTCATCGGGGAGAGTCACCTCACGGAGATTATTGGGAAGCTCCGCCGTCCCTGCGTCCGCTACACCCAGGCAACGCCTGAGACGGCAGCCGCTGCCGACTGCCTGATTGTCGACTGCTTCGGCCTGCTGTCGTCCATCTACCGTTACGGCGAGATGGCATACGTGGGCGGCGGTTTCGGCGTGGGCATCCACAATGTGCTGGAGGCGGCAGTCTACGGTGTTCCCGTCCTGTTCGGTCCGAACAACCAACGCTTCCAGGAGGCACGTCAGCTGCTTGCCACAGGAGGTAGCTTTGAGGTCACCGACGCCGCGTCGTTCGACAGTCGGATGGACCGCTTCCTGACCGACGCCGCCTACCTGTCTGACTGCGGCAGGCGTTCGGGAGAGTACGTGCACAGTCGTGCCGGGGCGTCCGACAAGGTGCTGCAGGCGGTCGGGCTGTAAGTAGCCGGTGTCCGATTCACCTTATATATAAGGTATAGCAAGCGCGGATGATGTCGATGTGAGAATCGGCATCATCCGCGCTTTGTTTGTTTCAGGAGGCGGCAGTGACCGCCATGTGTTTTCCGGTTCCAGGATACACGGCCGGGAGAACTGTTCCTTAGGCTTTCCTCCGTCTCTTTTTCCACCACAAGATATATCCCGTCACGGGAAGGCTGGCACCGACGAGCGATGCCAGACACATCAGCATCTTGCCCCATATACCCCAGATACGGCCCTCGTGAATGTCGAGGTTCATGCGCATCATCTTGTCGGCGGGGGAGGCGTCGGTGTATCTGCCTGCCCACGGGCCGGTGCCTTGCAGCTCGCGGAGGGTGTACCGGTCGAAGAAGCGGTTGTCCTGCTTGTAGTAGCTGCCCCGTTCGTGGACGATGCTCACACGGTAGACCCCGGACGCGGTTTGCGGCAGCGCGTAGTAGAACTGCACGGCATCGGGCTCCTCCGCTTTCAGGCGGGCGTGCAGGAGGTCGATGGAGGGGGTGTCCGCTCCGGCGTTCGTGCTGTCGGACGACGGCAGGCTGTAACCCTGCATGACCTGTCCGCCCGACACCAGGCGATAGAGCCCTCCGGAGAACCATGATAGTCCGAAGAGCAGCCCCGTCAGGCAGAGGACGAGCAGGGGCAGCGTGGCATAAAAGCCCAACACGTTGTGCAGGTCAAGGCGGAAACGGGCGGCTCGCAGTGGACGGTGGAAGGTGAAGTGGCTCTGCACCGCCTTCCGGTTCCAACGTTTCGGCCAGGAGACGACCAGCCCCGTGACCAGTGCCAGGAAGAAGACGAGGACGGCATAGGACACCAACGGACCGCCGATGGAGCGCGGCAGCCAGAGGTTACGGTGACCGTCGAGCAGGAAGGCGAAGAAACCTGCATCGCCCGGCTCGCGCCGGATGACCTTCAGGACTTCTCCCGTGTAGGGGTCTGCATAGGTCGTTGTCGTGCCTTGTGGGGCATAGGCGTCGAGCCGTGCCGCTTCGCCGGCAGTGCCCAGCGTGAGGGCGGAAGCATCGCCCGCAGCCTTCAGCAGCGCCGAAGGGGGAAGCATCTCCGCGTCGCGGACGGGCACCCGTCGCCAAGGCTCGCACACTGCCTCCACCTCGTCCCTGAACACATAGAGACTGCCCGTGAGGCACACGACCATCACGATGAGGCCCGACACGAGTCCGAGCCAGCGGTGCAGAAGGCTGAATAGTCTCTTCATGGTCGGCAGGCGGTTAGTCGAGGCGGAAGAGTCCGCCTACGAAGGTGGCTGAAATCTTGGCGCCGCGCACCGCCTTTCCCGTGGCAATCTCCGTGCGGTAGATGTACACGCCGTCCGCGGTGGCTATCGGGGCATAGACGTAGCCTCCTTCCGCGTAGGCGACGAAGCGGCGTCCGCCCTGTCCGCTGTGCAGCGGGATTTCCTGGATGACGGTGTGGCTCTTCTTGTTCAGGTCGATGAGTACGCTCAGGTCCTCGGCATCGCTCCAGGCACCTGCCTGCTGGTTGGTCGACACCTCGGCATACACCTTGCCGTCGCCGACGTAGAGCCAGTGGGCGACCTTGTAGCCCGTCAGTGCCTCGTAGTCGAAGAAGTAGTCGTCGGCAAACTGCGTGTCGCCCGCCTTGATTTTCAGGAAGCCGGACTTGCCGTTGCTCTGTGAGAACCCGTTCGTCAGGCTCGTGTTCGACATGGCGATGACGTCGCCCTGCTCGTCCTTCTGAAAGCCGTTAAAGGCGTTCCAGCTGCCGATGTTTCCCAGTCGCGTGTCCTTGATGAGCGTCTTGAAGCGGAAGTCCGGATAGCTGTACACCGCCACGTAGGCCGTGTCCACCGCCGGGGTGGCAAACGTGTTCGGGTTCATGGGGACGTAGCTCACGTAGAGGTTTCCTCCTGCATACGTCATGCCGGTGACCGACGGCCAGTCAACTGCGTCCAGCGGTGCCACGGGAGTGGTGGTGACGCGGCTCTCCAGCTCCAGGGTACGGATGTTGACCGTGTAGAACGTCAGGTTCTGACCCTTGCCTGGTGACTTGGGCAGTTCCAGTGCCGCCATCTTCTCCCCGTCCACCTGACAGAAGCCGATGGGTGTGTTGTCGAACACGAAGTCGCCCGTCTCCTGCAGGTAGCCCTCGGCATCCCGTTGAATGCCCGTGGCGCTGGTCACACCCAGTCCGCCTATGGAGAAGACCGTCTGCTCCGCCTGCTGGTAGTCGCGGTAGCCGTTCTGCTCGATGCCCTTGCTGTAGGCGTTGATGGGCCGCTCGCCCATGAGGTCGTCGGTGGTGACGACGTAGTAGGTGGTCGTGTTGCCCGAGGTGATGCCGAGCGAGAGTACATAGGGTTCGTTGGGGACTTCGAGGCTCCCCATGTCGTCGTCGCAAGCGGTGAAGGTTGCGGCGAGTGCCGTGCAGGCGAGTGCCCAGCCGGCTATCTGTAGTCTGAATGGTTTCATTGCGTTCATGTGTGTGGAAAGGGGGTTAGAGGTTGGACAAATACAGGCGGAACTTCACGTTGAAGGCGCGTCCGGGCTTCTGCAGGCGGTAGTTGTCGTAGAGCTTCTCGTTGGTGAGGTTGGTACACTCCAGGCTGACGCTGTAGCGTCCGTCGTGCATCGTGTAGCTCACCGAGGCATTGTGTGCGAACTGGGTCGGAATATACTTCTTGCTCGTCGGCCGTCCCAGACCGGCAAAGCTCAGGTAGTACTTGTAGACATAGTCGCACGAGTAGTCGATGGAGAGCGTGTTGCCGCGCGCCAGGACGTCGCGGAAGCTGTAGCCCGCGTCGCCATTGACGAAGAAGTAGGGGATGTTCGGCATCCGCTGCCCGTACGAGACGTTCTCCGTCGAGCCTTGTTCGACGTAGCTGTCGGTGGTACGCGCCGTCTTCTCGCGGTCGGTGATGTCCTGGTACGTCAGGCTGCCGCCCACGTGGAAGCGGTCGTCGTAGTCGTAGCGGGCGGTCGCCTCGATGCCATGGGTGACTGCCTTGCCGATGTTCTCGTAGGAGGTCGTCGGGTCGCTCGTCAGGCTGACGCCCTTGAGTATGAAGTCCTTGGTGTAGCGGTAGATGTAGTTCACCTCCGCGGTGACGCGGTGCCCCGACTCAAAGCGTTTGTCCAGTCCCACGCCGATGTTGAGATTCTTCGAGTTCTCCGGCTGCAGGTCCGGGTTGCTCTTCTGGATAAAGCCGTCGCCGAACATCTCGATGGCTTCCGGCATGCGGTATGCCTGCTCGAAGCTCACCTTTGCCTGGAGGAAGGGGAGGAAGAAGTAGGTCGCCGCCGCCCCGTAGCCGAACTGCCGCTTGCGTTCCGACACCTGCTCCCAGTGCTCGGTCTCCAGGAACTGGTCGCGCAGCTTGTGCGACGAGGAGTAGAGGGCATACATCTTGCCGAAGATGTTCATGTTCCAGCGGTCGAAGCGGAGTTGGTAGCCCAGTCCGGTGATGTTCTTGGTGAGGTGCTGTGCCTGCCCGTTCATCGGGTAGTCGGGATACTCCCTGTCGTCCTGCTTGCGCCGCATGGCGGTCACGACGTGGTTGAGCGTCACGCTCTGGTGGTCGCTGATGACGTAGTTGAGGTTGGCGTTCCCCTGCCACTGGCGCTCCTGGATGAGGGCGTCGGTCAGGTAGCCTTCACCCCGGCTGGTGGCAGGGACGGACTCGCCCAGCCAGTTGTATGCCACGGCGGCGGTGTCGACATTGTGCGTGTTCACCACGTTGTAGGTGCCGTAGAGGCTCAGGTCCAGTCCCGGCGTGAACAGGTTCGTCTTCTTATACCTAATTGTAGGTATGAGGCTGAAGCTGCTCGACTTCACCTTGCCATACACGGCGTCCATCGTCGCTCCCGTCTGGATGTGCTTGTCGTTCTCGGAGAGGATGACGCCCACGAGCATCTGGTCCGCCCAGGGCCTGCCCACGAGTCCGGTCTCCATCTTCAGTCCCGCCGAGTGGTAGTCGTCGTTGAAACGGCGCACCCAGCGGTCGCCCAGGTTCCGTCCCGTCGACAGGTCGACGATGGGGGCAAAGACCTTATAGTCGTTCTTGGAGTAGTTGAAGAAGGCGTTGGCACGCAGGGTGAATCCCGTCCGTGTGTTGGTGTACGCCCCGTTGACGCTCGCCTTGTGGGTGTTGAACGAACCGACGCTGTAGGTGGCGTCGAGGTAGTTGGCGTTGATGCGGGACACGATGTTCACCGCGCCTCCCAGGGCATCGGCTCCCAGGTGGACGGGCAGCACGCCCTTGTAGACTTCCACGCGGTCGGCGAGGTTTGCCGAGAGGTTTGCCAGGTTGAAGCTGGAGCCGAAGTTGTCCATGGGGATACCGTCGAGGAAGAACTTCACCTGGTTGCCGGAGAAGCCGTTCATGGCGAAGGTGTAATTGCTGCCCACACCGCCGTCTTCGCGGATGCGGACGCTGGATACGGTGTTGAGAATCTTGTTCATCGGGGTGGAGGTGGCGTGGTTCGCCTTCAGGTCGACCACGGAGATGGCGTAAGCCTGTTCCTGTAGCTTGCGTGCTTTCGATTTTGCTACAATCTCGATGGCTTGCAACTCCTGGTTGCCGAACATGAGCGTGTCGGTCTGCGCTGACACGGAGAGGGAGAGGGCTGCGGCGAACGTCGCAGGAACCATCCGCTTGAATGCGTTGTCCATATTGAGCTTGTGTGTGTTGATAATCGTTCTTTTTTGCGGATGCAAAGGTACAGGCGTACAGGACGGTATGAAATACCTAAAAATGGTGATTTTCTGCCCGAACCCATCGGGCAGTGAATGTAGGGGCGACAATTGTCAATTGACAATGGACAATGGACAATGGACAATGGATTTTTCCCCGTTTGTCAAAACGGCACCGTTTTCCCGGTTTTAACATCACATTTCCCCAATTCAACGTTTTCAGGTAACGCACAAATCTGCAAATTTGTCCCAATTAGAAAAACGCGCGTTAAATATTTTAAGAGATGTCCGTCAGAACACATCAGAATAAACATACGTTTGTATAATTACACTCTTTCTAACGCGAAAAAACCATCTTCCGCACCCATACACACGGTCAAAAGCACCTGTGATTGGCTTCGTACGGACGCGTCCGTACCACCGTACCGACGTGTCCGCACCGTCGTAGTCGTTCGTCCGTACGAAAACAGGGACCTGTTTTCATTTTTCAGCGCCCGGAGGGACACGATTCCGCAGGTGTGAAATTGTGCCCGTCCGTGTGAAAAGACCAACGGAAGGGAACGAAGGAAGAGAAAAACAGTGCAGGAGGACAGGAAACGGACGAAAATGCCGTCAAGGTGCACCGGACGAATCGCCTGAGAATTCCCTTCCCGGTCATCCCTCCGTATTTTGGCGCAACGAAGGCCCTTCTCGGCGGCTTCGTTTGACACTTTGACAAAATGACAGGAGCGGACGGACGGTGCGGGGGAAAAAGGGACGGAGGGCGGCAACCGGTTGTCTGCATCCGGTCGCTCGCCCTCCGTCGGTCAATCTATAGAATGAATACCTATTGAAAGAATAATTTTAGTTGTATTTGCTATTTGATGGAACCTGTGCCGTTGGCAAAGTTCAGGTAGACCTTGTTGCCCTTGCTTCCGCTGGCAGCATACTCGGGACCCAGCTCGCTGAGGTTGTCGCCCACGCCGGTGTTGGCGCGGTACACGATTTCCTTGCCGCTCTTGAGGGTGAACTCGGTGCGCCACCAGTCCTGTCCCGCCTTGACGGCTATGCGCAGCATGTCGGGACCTGCCAGGGCAGGGGAGACGAACTCGCCGTCCCTGGTCGCAGGCACCGTGAACTTCCAGGCGTCGTCGTAGCCCCACGTGCCGTTCGGGGCGGCGATGAGGTAGACTTCCGGACGGAGGAAGGTCATCGTGTAGTCGAGGTTGTCGCCCGTGGCGTTCGCCTTGGCAGTGATGCAGACGATGTACCATCCAGCCTTGCCCACCTTGATGTTGTCGGAGCCTGTCACGCCGGCGTCCGCCTCGTCCTTCAGGCTCTTGATGGCGCCGTAGCCGGTCCAGTCGCCTTCGAACTTGCCGAACTTGAACTCGCCGCCTTCGCTGAAGTAGAACATGCCCCAGAACTCGCCGGGCAGTCCGGTGACGGCAACCAGCGGTTGCCAGGTGCTCCATGCCGTGCCGATGTCAGCCCCGACGAGGTACATCGCTTCGGGCAGCTCGACGGTGACGGGGATGGCAAACATCCGTACCGTGGCGTGCACGAGGTTGCCGGTCGTCTCGCCGCTGTTGTTGGCAGAGAGGCGTGCCTTCACGCGGAAGTAGACGGTGGCGTCCTTCCCGGCATAGTCGCCTTCGTTTTCAGCCTGCCAGAGTTTGACCACGGCGGCATTGAGGTCCTTGTTCTTGAGGGTGAAGCTGTGTCCCTTGTACTCGCCGAGGGCCTGCGTCTTGCCTTCCTCAAACCGGTCGTTGAGGCAGATGTCGACGCTGTAGGTAACGGCAGCCGGGAAGCCATAGTCCGGCTGGGTGCAGCTCAGGGTGAGCTGGTTGTCGCCTTCAGCCGTGAGGACGTAGGGCGCTGTGCCCAGTTCGTCGACGGTGAAGGTCGTGGCATCCGTTCGCAGGATGGGGTTGTCGTCGCGGTCGGAGTCGCAAGCCGTGAAGAGCGGTGCGCCCAGTGTCATTGCCGCGAGCAGGGTATAGAGTGTGATGCGTTTCATTGCTTGTTGTTTTTTAGGGATTAGTATTCAGCTGACGGGGCGTTGTGCGCCCGCCTGCTTATTTGTACCATACTCCTCCGAAGCCCTGGTAGTTGGGATTGTCCTTGTAGTCCTGAGCGGGGATGGGGTAGGTGTTGTACTTGTCGTCCACTCCGCGGCCTTCCTTCACGCCGCCTTTCCACTCCCAGAGGTAGTCGGACGAGGTGAACTTGCCAAAGCGGCGCAGGTCGCTGCGGCGTCTGCCTTCCCAGTAGAACTCGCGGCACCACTCGTCGAGCAGGTAGTCGGCGTCGAGCTTGGCGGACGTCACGAGGTCCTTGCGGTTGCGCATCTGCTGCAGGGCGGCGATGGCTTTGACGGCTTCTGCCTTGTTGCCCTCGCGGAAGTAGGTCTCCGCCACGATGAGCTGTGCCTCTGCCGTGCGGAAGAGAGGTACGTCGGTATCGGGGTCCGAGGGGTCGCTGGCGGGCTTGCCGTCGCTGCGGAGGTTGCTCCACTTCACGACACGCAGTCCCTTGTCGCCGGCAAAGTTGTCGGTCGGCTGTGCGCCGTTGCGGTCGTTGCTCACCGAGTGCTTGCCGCCACCGACACCGCCGTAGAAGAGGGCGCGGTCGTCGCCGGCTTTCGCCACCATGTCGTCGGTGCCGATGCCGTGCTCCCGGTCGAAGGCTATGACTTCCTGACGGCTGAAGTTCTCATAGTCCGACTTGAAGTCGTCGGGTTTGAGGTAAGGGACGTCGTCGAGCGTGGGGAAGAACTTGAGGAGGGTCGAGCTCTTCAGCAGGAGGCAGTTCCACGTGCTGGAGCTGAGGTCGGGCATGACCGGCTTGGCACCGTCGCGCGAGGCGCAGACCAGGAACTTGGCGGCGCTGCTCGCCTCTTTCATCCGTGTTCCGTCCTGACGGATGGGGAAGACAATCTCCGGACGCACCGCCATGTTGACATCGTTGTCCGCCATGAAGAGCGCCTTGTAGTTGTTCGTCAGGTGGTGGTAGCCGTCGGTGAGCACCTTGTTGGCATACTCGCGGGCTTCTGCCCAGTGGGCGGTACCGGTGTAGACCTCGGCATTCAGGTAGAGGCGTGCCAGGAGCAGCCAGCAGGCTGACCGGTCGGCGCGTCCGAAGGGAGCCTGTCCCGGGGCATAGAGGTCCGGCTCGACGGCTTTCAGCTCTGCCACGATGTAGTCGAAGAGCTCCTGTCCTGCCTTGGGCACGGGGTTGTTGTTGTCAAAGACCTCCTTCACCGGAGCCACGCCCCAGAGGTCGAGGTTGTACCAGTAGTGCAGGGCGCGGAGGAAGCGCACCTCGGCACGCCGTCTCACGCTCTCGGCATCGTCCTTCCCGGCGAGGTTGCCGAGCAGGAGGTTGTACTGCGTCACGTCGTATCCGAGGCGGAGCCATGCCCACTCGGGGATGTTCGTGCCGTTGTCCCAGCTGAGGTTGGTCAGAGCGGGGATGCCGGCATTCTCCTGCCACTGCCAGATGACGCCGTCGGCAGGATACTCCTGCAGGGAGAACACGGTGCGGTAGAAGCCTGCCTTGTCCTCGTCGGAGCTGAGTCCCAGGTTTCCCTCGCTGCCCAGCAGGGAGTAGGCGAACGCGAAGTTCTGGTCGATGTTGTAGGCAGGCTGTTGGGGGTCGATGGGCTGTATGTCGAGGTCGTTGACGCAGGAGCCCATCCCCAGTCCGGCCGCCGTAAGGAGGACAGCCGGAAGGATATGCTTGAAGTACCTTTGTTTCATAATCATGATGTGCTTTTGGGGTGGTTAGAATTGCAGGCTCAGACCGAGCAGGAAGGTCGTGGCACGCGGATAGGGGTTCTTGTCCATGCCGCTGGATACTTCCGGGTCGAGTCCGTCATACTTGGTGATGAGGAAGGGGTTCTGCACGGTGGCATACAGACGGCCCGTGGCTCCTCCGTAGTAGATGCTCTTGAAGAGGTTCTTGAACGAGTAGCCCAGGGTGATGTTGTCGCAGCGCAGGAAGGAAGCGTTCTGCACGAAGTAGTCCGAGCGGTAGTTGCTGAAGTCGGTCCAGCCCAGGTCGATGGCTTCCTTGATGACGTTTACGTAGGTGTTGTTGGCGAACAGACCGTCGGCTGCCACGTTGGCGTTCTCTGCCAGGCGTCCGTAGTAGACGTAGTTGTTGAGGCTTGCACGCAGGGCGAAGCTGAAGTCCCAGTTGCGCCAGAGCATCTTCGAGGTGAGGCCCATGAGGACGTCGGCTGCCGGTTTCTTGTACATGTAGCGGTCGTCGAGGTCGATTTCCCCGTTGCCGTTGCGGTCGACGAACATGCCCTGGATGGGTTTGCCGTCGGCGTCATACACCTGCTGGTAGACGTAGAACGAGCCGGCAGGGTAGCCCACCTTGTGTGCCTGTGCCTTGTTGCCGTTGCCGCGCGGGGCGTCGTCGCCGCTGTCCACGTAGTAGGAGTCGTTGTCGGCATCGGTCAGCCGGGTGATTTCGTTGTGGTTCCAGGTGGCGTTGAAGGAGAGGTCCCACGTGAAGTCGTTGGTCACGACGGGCTTGGTGTTGATGCTGAACTCCACGCCGTAGTTCTCCAGCGAACCGATGTTCTTGATGAGGCTGGAGCTGAGGTTGGTGCCCACGGGAATCTTCACCTTGTTGATGAGGTCCTTGGTCTCGCGGTAGTATCCGTCGAGGCTGCCGGAGATGCGTCCGTTGAGGAAGCCGAAGTCGAATCCGGCGTTCCACGTGGTGGTCTGCTCCCACTTCAGGTTCTGGTTGTAGGCGTTGGGGCGCAGGGTGTTGTAACCCTCGTCACCGAAGAGGTACTGCGAGTACTGGTTGCTGATGTTATAAGTCGGCAGGTACGGGAAGTCCTGGTCTACGACCGCCTGTTGCCCGGTGATACCCCAGCCCAGACGGAGCTTCAGGTCGGAGAGGGCCTCGACGTCGCGCAGGAAGCCTTCCTCCTTCATCTTCCATGCAAAGGCTGCCGAGGGGAACTTGCCCCAGCGGTTGTCGTCCGAGAAACGGGAGGAACCGTCGAAGCGCATCGTGAAGGTGAGCAGGTATCGGTTGAGGAGCGTGTAGTTCAGACGGCCGAAGTAGGACACCAGGGAGTTGTGGGTGCCGTATGCCTTCTCGCTGCGCTTCTCCTCCTTGTACTTCTGCTGGAGGTAGCTGTCCCAGCCGGCGCCCTGCGAGTAGCCGGTGCGGTGGAAGTGCTGTTCCTCGCCGCCGACCATCACGTCGAGCGTGTGGTTGCCCAGCTCCTTGACATACTGGGCGTAGGCATTGAGCGTCGTGCTGTACTTGAACTCCGTCTGCATGCCGTCCCATCCGTAGTAGTTGTTGCTGTAGGAGTAGGGCGAGATGACGGTGCGCTGCGTGCCCTCTGCATATTCACCGCCGAGGCTGGCATGGATGCGCAGGTCGGGGAGGAAGTGCACGCGGTAGTCCATCTCGATGTTGCCGATGAAGTCGTCGCTGCGGGAGCCGTCGTTCTTCTGATGCAGTTCGGCGACCGGGTTGCGCGGAGAGTTCTCATAGGGTTTGGCGGTCCAGTTGGGGTCGGACACGGCAAAGCCCACCGACTTCTGGTAATAGCCGCCGAAGAACTTCACGGCGTCGGGGTCGTCCGAGTAGACCGGGCGTGTCGGGTCCATGGCGAGTGCCGAACCCAGGATGACGCCGGCGTCCACGAACCGGTTCTTCCCGTGCATGTATTTCGCGTTGATGTTGAATCGCAAGTGGTCGTCAAAGAACGACGGGGCGAGGTTTACTGCGGTCGTGAACCGCTGGTAGTTGGACGTCTTGATGATGCCGTCGTTGTAGTTGTATCCCATCGAGACGCGGTAAGGCATGTTCTTCAAGCCTCCGGTGACGGAGATGTTGTGCTCCGTGCTCACGGCTTCGCGGAAGATTTCGTCCTGCCAGTCCGTGTTCGCATCGCCCAGCGGGGTGTCGAGCTGTGCGCCGTTGTCCTTCAGGTGCTGGATGTAGGCACGGTATTCGTCGCCGCTGAGGACGTCGTATTTCTTGGTTGCGGTTGCCATGGAGACATAGCCGTTGTAGCTCACCTTCGGTCCCGAACCGCTCTTGCCCTTCTTGGTGGTGATGATGATGACACCGTTGGAGGCACGCGAACCGTAGATTGCGGTGGCAGAAGCATCCTTCAGGACGGTGAAGGTCTCGATGTCGTTCGGGTTGACCATGGAGAGTCCGTTGGGCATACCCTTGATGCCGCTGTTGTCGATGGGTAGTCCGTCGATGACAATCAGCGGGTCGTTCGATGCGTTGAGCGACGAGCCGCCTCGGATGCGGATGGTCGAACTGCTGCCCGGAGCGCCGTCGTTGCTTATCACGCTCACACCGGCGACCTTGCCGGCGAGCATGTCCTGTGCGCTGGTGGTGATACCCTTGCTCAGTTCGTCGGGCTTGATGGCGCTCACCGAGCCGGTGGCATCGTCCTTCTTCACCGTACCGTAGCCGATGACCACGACGTCGTCGAGCAATTCAGTTGCCTCTTCCAGGGTAACATCCATCGTGGGAGAGACGGGGACCTCCCGGGTGCGGTAGCCCAGGAAGGAGATGACCAGGACATCACCTTGGTTGGCTTTCAAGGTGAAGCGTCCGTCGATGTCGGTAATGACACCCTTCGTCGAACCCTTGACGGCGACGCTTGCGCCGATGAGTTCCATGCCGGCCTTATCTCTGACAACGCCCTTCACCGTGATGGCTTGCTGTGCGAAAGCCTGCACGGAGAGCATCAGGCATGCTGCCGGGACCATGAGTTGTCTGCTGGAGACTTGAATGATTGAGTTCATCTTCATGCTATTGTGTTTAAGTTAAGAATCCGATAGTAAAGTAAGAATGTATGTGCCGTGGCTTATTCCACCGGCTTGATGCTGATGGCATAGCCTCCGCCCACAGCCGCACGCAGGGTGAGCTTGGAGCGGGAGTTGATTTTCTTGCGGGTGATGGTGTATGCCTGGGGATTCGTCTGCCAATGGGCATCCTTGGCGTCGGCGTAGATGGTTGCCTCGTAGGTCTTTCCCGGGGTCAGGAAGTCGAAGGCGAGCTTGGACACATGTCCGTTGTAGCCTGCCGTGCAGCCCACGAACCAGTTGTCGGTGCCCTTGGCGCGTCGGGCGATGGTGACGTACTCGCCCGGTTCCGCTTCCAGGTAACGGCTCTCGTCCCAGTCGATGGCGACGTCCTTGATGAACTGGAAGGCGTCGAGGAACCGCTCGTAGTTCTCCGGCACATCGGCTGCCATCTGAAGCGGACTGTACATGGTGACGTAGAGTGCCAGCTGACGGGCGAGGGTGGAGCGCACCTGCGAGTGGTTGTCCGGGTTCATCTTGTCGATGTGTGTCTCGAAGATGCCCGGCGTGTAGTCCATCGGTCCGCCGATGAGGCGGGTGAAGGGCAGGATGGTGGTGTGGTTGACGTTGTTGCCGCCGAAGGCTTCATACTCCGTGCCACGTGCCGACTCGTTGCCTATCAGGTTGGGATAGGTGCGGCACAGCCCGGTGGGGCGCACCGCCTCATGGGCGTTGACCATAATCTTGTAGTCGGCGGCCTTCTGTACCGCGTATAGATAGTGGTTGACCATCCACTGGCCGTAGTGGTGCTCTCCGCGCGGAAGGATGTCGCCCACGTAACCGCTCTTCACGGCGTTGTATCCGTGGTCCACCATGAAGCGGTACGCCTGGTCCATGTGGCGTTCGTAGTTGCGCACGGACGAGGAGGTCTCGTGGTGCATCATCATCTTCACGCCCTTCGAGGCGGCATAGCGTTGCAGCTCGTCCACGTCAAAGTCCGGGTACGGTGTCACGAAGTCGAAGACATAGTCCTTGCTCTTGCCGAACCAGTCCTCCCATCCTTCGTTCCATCCTTCCACGAGGACGGCGTCGAAGCCGTGCTTCGCTGCAAAGTCGATGTACCGTTTCACGTTCTCCGTGTTGGCGGAGTGGCGGCCGTTGGGTCTGGTCTTCGTGTAGTCGGTGATGCCCAGCTTCACGCTTGCCAGGTCGTCAGTGTACGCCCAGGTGCCCCGTCCGGTAATCATGTCCCACCAGACGCCCACATACTTGACAGGCTTGATCCACGACGTGTCCGTCAGCTTGCACGGCTCGTTGAGGTTGAGCGTGATGCGCGAGGCAAGGATGTCGCGGGCATCGTCGCTCACGATGACCGTACGCCACGGCGTGTGGCAGGGCGTCTGCATGTAGCCCTTGTCGCCCCGTGCGTCCGGTGTCAGCCAGGAGCGGAACACGAGGTTGCGGTCATCGAGGTTCAGGTTCATGCACGGGTAGTCCACGAGTGCCGCCTCGTGCAGGTTGATGTAGAGTCCGTCGTCGGTCTTCATCATCAGAGCCGTCTGTACGCCGGTGGGCGAGCTGAGCGTCTGCGAGGAGTTCTCGGTGTAGGCTTTCTTCATCAGTCCCCGTATCTCGGAGAGGCGCGAGGTGGTGTAGTCGTACTCCTGCGTGTCATAGTCGCCGGGAATCCAGAAAGCCGTGTGGTCTCCCGCCATGGCAAACTCCGTGCGCTCTTCGCGGATGACGAAGTAGTTCAGCTCCGGCTGTTGCGGGAACTCGTAGCGGAAGCCCAGTCCGTCGTCGAACAGGCGGAAGCGGAGCACCAGTTGCCGTTGTGTGGCTGCCTGGTCAAGCGTCACCTCCAGCTCGTTGTAGTGGTTGCGGATGCGGCTCTCTTCGCCCCACACCGGGGTCCATGTCTCATCGAACGTCGCGGTCTGCGTCCGGTTGATGCTGAATCCGGTCATCAGGTCAGCTTTGGCATCGAGACGGTCGGCATCCTTGCGCTCGGTCCATTCGAAGTCGGTCTTCTTGTTGGCATCCTCACGCTTCAGTTCCAGTCCCAGCCGGCTCGGCTTGATGACGGGGTGACCTTTGTACGTGAGTTCATAGACCGGCGTTCCCTGGTTGTTGAGGCTGAAGTCCAGCGTCAGGTTGCCGTCGGGTGATTTCAGTTGCTGTGCCCCGGCGGAAAGCCCGAGGAAGCAGCAGAGGGTGAGTATGAGTGAATGTTTCATAAGGATAATGGTATAGGGATGATTTGTTTGTGTTCCGGTCAGAATTCGAGGAGGAGTACGTCGCGTGCCTTCAGTTCCAGCTTGTCGGTCAGCTGACGGGTCTGTCCGCTCAGGAAGTCCGTCGCCTCCTTCCGCGGAAGGATTTCGGCGTAAGGCTTCAGGTCAAGCGTCTGCGGACGGTCCGTCCCGTTGAGCATGACCACCACCGAATGGTCTCCGTAGCGCCGTTCGTAGACATACACCCCGTTGGCGATGGAGAAGTGCTTCAGCGTCCCCTTGGCGATGGCCTCGTTGCCCCTTCGCCAGTTGAGGAGCTTGCGTGCATAGTCGAACGCCTCGTTCTGCAGTTCCGTCCGTCCGGCACGGGTGAAGCAGTCGGTCTTGTCGCCCTGCCAACCGCCCGGGAAGTCGCGGCGCAGGTATCCGTCACCTTCCGCCTTGTCTGCCGCCATGAGAATCTCCGTCCCGTAGTAGAGTTGTGGAATGCCACGGGTAGTGAGCAGGAAGGCCAGTGCCTGCTTGTAGCGGTCGAGGTTGGCAGTCTGCTCTTCCTTCGTATAGAAACGGGAGGTGTCGTGGTTGTCGAGGAAGATGAGCAGATGCATCGGGTCGGCATACACGAAGTCCTGCGTCAGGTAGTCATAGAGCCCGTACAGCCCGCCGCTCCAGTCGGTGGTCTCTTCGTCAAAGGCACGGTTCATCAGCCCTTGCAGGGGGAAGTCCATCACGGTGGGCAGGAACGAGTTGCGCGGAGCTGCCAGCCGACTGTCCTTTTGCCAGGCAGACACCAGCACGTTGCTGTTGAGCCAGGTCTCGCCCACGATGTTGAAGTGCGGATATTCGGCAAGCACCTCCCGGCACCATTGCGCCATGAAGTCGAAGTCGGCATAAGGATGCGTGTCCTGACGGATGCCGTTGATACCCGCATACTCGATCCACCAGATGCTGCTCTGGATGAGGTAACGCGCCACGTGGCGGTTGCGTTGGTTAAAGTCGGGCATTGACTGGGTGAACCAACCATCGGTAGCGATGGTGCGTTCATAGTCTGCCGCATGGGAGTCGAAGACGGAAGCCGTCTTGTAGGAAGTCTGTACGTATTCCGAGCGGAAGTTGAACCAGTCCTTCGAAGGCTTGTCCTTGAACAGCAGATTCTCTGCACCGCAGTGGTTGAATATCATGTCCATGACCACCTTCATGCCACGGGACTGTGCCTGCCGGGTCAGTTCGCGGAACTCCTCGTTCGTACCCAGCCGACGGTCGACTTGGAAGTAGTCCGTGATGGCATAGCCGTGGTAGGACCCCTCGGGCATGTCGTTTTCCTGAATGGGGTTGAGCCAGATGGCGGTGATGCCCAGGTCAGCCAGATAGTCCAGGTGATCGGCAATGCCCTTCAGGTCTCCCCCGTGACGGGCATATTGCTCCGTGCGGTCCACACCCTGTTCGAGCATGCCGGGGATAACGTCATTCGCTGTCGAACCGTTTGCGAAACGGTCGGGCATGATGAGGTAGAGCACATCGGATGCATCGAAGCCTTGGATGTCGCTGCCCCGTCGCGTACGTGCCTTCAGTTCATAGGGCACCATGGCTTTCTGCCGTCCCTTCTGAAGGAGGATGTCAAACGTCTGCGGCTTGGCTTGTGACAGGTCGACATATAATAGGAGGTAGTTGGGATTATCCAGTACGACGGTCTCTTGCAGGAGAACGCCTTCGCCCCGGATGGAGACGTCGGCAGATGCAAGGTCGTCACCATAGAGCATGATTTGCAATTGGGGATTCTTCATGTCAGCCCACCAGAACGGGGGTGATACTTTCTTTACATGGAAGGTGTTTGCGGCAACCGTCGGCGAGACTGTTCCCAGCAAGCAGGTCATCAAAGTCATTAGCAACGTTTTCATGATATTCTCATTTGGTTTTGTACAAAGATAGGCACTATCAACAGCCTTTGGGTAGGCTGGAAAATAAATATAAGTCAGTAGAAATATTAGTCCTTTGTAAATGAGGTGAATAGCTTTTACCGGATACCCGGATAATATAAGTCAGAAGGAAGCTTTTTCCGGAAAAATAAAGGTGTTTATGGAGTGCTTCTACCTCTTTTTTCGTATGTTTGTCGCTACGAACCACGAAAGATATGCAAATGAAAGCCATGAAGACCTGTTTTCTCCTGATGGGGATGCTGTTCGGGTGGACGGCGGCTCCACTTTTCGGACAGGATTA
Source organism: Bacteroides sp. Marseille-P3684 (assembly GCF_900291465.1). Classification (GTDB taxonomy): domain Bacteria; phylum Bacteroidota; class Bacteroidia; order Bacteroidales; family Bacteroidaceae; genus Phocaeicola_A. Next base: position 51,424 of record NZ_LT985808.1, on the reverse strand, counting down.
CGACCGTCAGACCAAAGAAATATTGGAACAACTGGACCGGACCATCCGTCACAAGAGCGACTACCACCGTCTGAAGGAAGCGAGGATTGACAGCCTGAAGCAAGTCCTGCAGACGGCAACCACCCCACAGGAGCAATGCGACCTTTGTGGCTCACTGTTCTATGAATACCTGCATTACCAGGCAGATTCCTCCCTTGCCTATGTCGAACGCAAAGCCCGGCTGCTGCCCCGGCTGAACCGTCTCGACCTGGAAAACGAAGTGCGCATCAACCGTGCCGAAGTGATGGGTGTCATGGGCATGTACAACGAGGCAGGCACCGAACTGGCACGCGTGCATAAAGATGCTCTCTCGACAGGCGGACTGCTCTACTACTACCACACCCAACGGGCGTATCACGGTTGGCTTGCCGACTACACCGCCTACCAACCTGCCAAGGAGAAATACCTGAAAATCACGGAAGCCTATCGCGACTCCATCCTCAGCATCATTGGTCCGGGACTCTCCACCGACATCGTCCGTGCAGAAAGGCTCCTGCTTGCCGGCAACCCCGACGAGGCGCTGTCGCTGTTGGCGTCGCATGATGAAGACGGAATGACCATGCCCAACCGTGCCTACCTGAACTACACGCTGTTCGAGGCCTGGCAGAAGAAGGGGGATGTGGAGCACGAAATCTACTACCTTGCCCGTACTGCACTGGTTGACATCCGTATGGCTGCCCGCGAATATGCCTCCCTCCAACGGTTGGCAAGGCTGATGTATGAACAGGGAGACCTGGCACGGGCATACCGCTATATGGCATGCTCCATGGAGGATGCGGTGGCATGCAACGCCCGTCTGCGTTTCCTCGAAGTCACGGAATTCTACCCAATCGTCGAACGCGCTTACCGTGACCTGGAAGAGAAGAAGCACGACCTTCAGTACGTCATCTCCGTGAGTGTGAGCATACTGGCGATTCTCTTCATCACGCTTGCCGTCTACCTCTATATCAGCATGAAGAAGCTGGCGCAGATGCGTCAGAACCTCTCGATTGCCAACGGACAGCTGATGGCTGCCAACCGTACGCTGGAAGAAACAGGCAAAATCAAGGAGGTCTACATTGCCCGTTACCTGGACCGCTGCGTGATGTACCTGGAGAAGCTGGAGCAATACCGACTCTCGCTCGACAAGCTCTTGCGTGCCTCGAAGATGGACGAGCTGGTCAAGCTGGTACGCTCGGACAACTTCCTGCAAGACGAGCGGAAAGCGTTCTACAAGGAGTTTGACAAGTCATTTCTTGACCTTTTCCCCAATTTTATCACCGATTTTAACCAACTTTTGACCGATGAGGGCAAAATTTATCCCAAACAGAATGAACTACTCAATACAGAACTTCGTATCTTTGCGCTCATCCGACTGGGAGTGACCGACGCCAACAGCATCGCCCACTTCCTGGGCTACTCCCTGGCGACGGTCTACAACTACCGCAGCAAGATACGGGGCAAGGCCCGGGGCGACAAGGATACCTTCGAACAGCAGGTGATGAACCTCTGACACGTCGCCCGCCGTCATCTCCATTACTTTCCCACTGCAACTCAATAAAGTCTCTCTTTATATACACCTTTATATATTATCAAACTAAAACCGTTTTGTTCAGCCATGAAAGTAATGCCGGATTTAAGTTTCTGGAAGTTGTGGAACATCAGCTTTGGATTTTTTGGCGTGCAGATAGCCTACGCCTTGCAGAGTGCAAATATCAGCCGTATCTTTTCAACCCTGGGTGCAGACCCTCACAGCCTGAGTTTCTTTTGGATTCTTCCGCCGCTGGCGGGCATCCTGGTCCAACCCGTCGTCGGTGCATTGAGCGACCGCACCTGGACGCGCTTCGGACGTCGTATCCCCTACCTGTTTGTGGGGGCACTGGTGGCGGTACTGGTCATGTGCCTCCTTCCCAATGCCGGCAGTTTCGGCATGACCGTCTCCACTGCCATGATTTTCGGACTGCTCTCGCTGATGCTGCTCGACACCTCCATCAACATGGCGATGCAGCCCTTCAAGATGATGGTGGGCGACATGGTCAATGAGAAGCAGAAGGGGCTGGCATATTCCATCCAGAGCTTCCTCTGCAATGCCGGCAGCCTGGCAGGCTACCTCTTTCCCTTCCTGTTTGCAACCGTAGGCATCAGCAAGGTTGCACCCGAAGGTGTGATACCCGACTCCGTCATCTATTCCTTTTATATAGGTGCCTTCATCCTTATCCTCTGCGTGGTCTACACCACGGCAAAGGTCAAGGAGTATCCTCCCGCTCTCTATGCCGAATACCACGGGATAGCCGACGACACCCGGACGGAAAAGGTTGGTGTCTTCACCCTCCTGCGTCGTGCCCCCAAAGCCTTCTGGACCGTAGGACTGGTACAGTTCTTCTGCTGGTCAGCCTTCATGTTCATGTGGACCTACACCAACGGGGCGATTGCCGCCAATGTCTTCGATGCCCCCGTGGTGGAACGTGTCATCGACGGTGTGAACCGTGTGGTGCTCGACACCAGTTCGGTGGAATATCAGACGGCAGGCGACTGGGTCGGTGTCTACTTTGCCGTGCAAGCCGTCGGTTCCGTGATTTGGGCTGCCGTCATCCCCCTGTTCAAGAACTGGCGCTTCGTCTATTCATTGAGCCTGTTCCTGGGTGCTGCCGGTTTCATCTCCACCTTTTTCATGCACGATGTCTATGCTCTCTTCGTGTCCTTCCTGCTGATAGGTTGCGCCTGGGCAGCCATGCTTGCCCTGCCTTTCACCATCCTGACGAACTCCCTTTCCGGTGGACACATGGGCACCTACCTCGGTTTGTTCAACGGAACGATTTGTGTGCCGCAGATTGTGGCGGCAGCTACCGGTGGCTTGATTCTGCGTGTCCTTACCCCTGACGATGGGTTGGCACCGGAAGGCAGCATGCTCCTGCTGGCAGGTCTGTTGCTGCTGGTGGGCACCTGTTGCGTGGTCTTTGTGCGGGAGCAGAAGTAAGGCAGTGGTGTGTTCGACGCATGCAACACAAACATAGCCGTGTGTCTCATGTACGTTGTACATGGATGCACGGCTTTTTTGCACACATACGATAAGCAGGAATATTCCCGGGCTTAGGGGAGGAGGCAGGTGGGAGGATTACCTATACCCTGTCAGAGAACTGCAACAGCTTTGCGTATGTTTTCAAGCACAGCGGCAAGTTTACTGTTTCGCCGTGCAGTCTGCATATTGTAGGCAGACTGCATGTTTACCCATACATGGGCAGGGATGCCCGTTGCCGCCTCGATTTTCAATGCATATTCAGTTGTTACTGGGCGTTTACCGTTCACAACTTCGTTAAGTACGGAGTAAGAAACGCCGATGAGGGCGGCGAACTTCCTTTGCGATATGTTGCGAGCCTCTAACTCGTCTTTCAGTATTTCACCGGGGTGTATTGGTGTGGACGGCTGTAACTCATGCGGTGCATATGTTTTCTTTGCTGTTTCCATATCGAATGTCATTTGTAATGGTTGCTGATATCCAATAGACGGCAAAGTGTAATTATTTGCTCGTTAAAGACTTCATGTACGGTAAATTCAAGCCTGTATTTGCGGTTTATTCTCACGGAAGAGATACCCTTTTTATCACCTTGCAAGACTTCATAATTTAGAGCATTGTTCTGGAACAAGTCAGTAATAGCATTGGCAGATGAAAGCAGAAAAACAGCTTTCTGGTAGCCCCTTATTACTTCAGGTTGGTAGCGGTGCCTCTTGTCGTTTGTGCGTCCTAGCTCGTACAACTCACGCAAGTAGTCTTTATCGAACTCGATATACATAATGCCTTGTCTTTATGTGTACAAAGATACTTCCTTATTCCTATATTCGCAAATTGTCTAACACTTTTCTGAAAGCGATATTATCATTTTGACACTTCCCTCTCATCTGAAAGACGGTGTTGTCAATTTGTCAAACGAATGCCCTGAAAACGGCGATGCTCGCGCCAAAATACGGCTTGCTGGATTTTTTTGAATTCTCAGGCGATTCGCAAAATACACTTTGAAATGATAGGACCGCATTTGCCTGTCTTTTGTCTATGTATTGATTGGATATAGCCGCGGTGAGTTCTTCCTTCAGCCGAAAGCTGTGCATAATCACACGCTCGCATTGTGCGTCCTGACGGATAAACTAAAGGTGAATGAACATAAATTAATGTATAAGAACCGTAAAACAGGTCTTTTTTACTCCAAACATTTTTATTCGACGGACGAAACAATATTGTTTGGGTCGTCAAACAATATTGTTTCACGTGCCAAACACAAGTGTTTGACTTCTCAAACAATATTGTTTCGCAGTATAAATATTCGTTTTTGCCCCTGCTTCTGAATATCTATGCGTTCCGTCTCGCATGAATATTCCTAAAATAACCTACTTTGCCCGATTCCTCAAAAATACGCGTTAGCTGAAACGTATGTTTTGGGTAAATTTGTCAAGCAGAAGTGAAGAACTGGTTGCAAAAAGATAGTGTCATATCTCTGTGAATTGCTTTTATAGGAAAAGCTGCTTGTGGTTTGGTGAGTCTTCTAAACCTTAATGAATCATATAGAGAATGTAATCCTCCAAATATGTTAGAATTTAAGCAACCATTTCCATAAAGGGACAAGCTCTATATGAAAACCATCTTTTTCAATAATGTTCTCTTCTTCCATCGTTACGACAATCATTGTGCTGATTGGTTGAATCGAATGTAGCTTTATTAGTCCATCTATCTCACGTTTAGATGTGTTTGCATCAGTCATGGAATATGACACCTGTACAGCCAGTTTTTCTTCAGGAACTACAAAATCGACTTCTGCATTCTTGCTATTCCAAAAATAACTTCCATCACCATATTTGCGTCGGAGGGTTACTGCTACAATGTTTTCAAGCAAAGAAGTATTGGCATCAACAAGGAAAAGATGGAGCAGGCCATTATCCGTGAAATAATATTTGCGATTTGTCTCCTTGTCTTGTAACTTGCCATACAGATTCTCATAGGGTAATATGAGCCAAGTGTCTGTCATATATCCTATATAATCGATAGCTGCATCTGTACTTAGTTTTTTGCCTGTACTACTGACAATGCTTGCAATTCTGTTATATGAAAGAGGCTGCTTCACGCTTTCAGCCATTTTGCGTATCATCACACGCAACGCATAATCATTGCGTATTCTGTATCTTGCCACTAAATCGCCGAAGAATATTTTGCTGAACAGGTTGCTCATCCATGAACGTGTTTCTTTCATGCCTACAGTTTCCGGTAACCCACCATGTTGAAAATAAGTATTCGTCAACTTCACAATCTGTTTTCCAAATACAAACATTGCATTCTTTTCAAATATATCAATACCACTGGCTTTCAGATATTCTTTCAAAGAATAAGGGTACACTTCATATATCATATACCTGCCTCCAAGTGTGGTTGCAATCTCGCTACTCAGCATTTTTGCATTGCTGCCAGTGATGTATACTTGATATTTTTGGTCTGCCAACCTACGCGCAAACTTTTCCCATCTATCCACCAATTGTATCTCGTCCAAGAAGAATATTGGACGAGAGTCATACATTTCCTCATAGCATGTTTTTATTAAGTCGAGATCTTTTACCTCCAAGGAATCTATTCGGTCATCCTCAAAATTGAAATATAATATTTCCTCTTTTTTATGCCCTTGCTCTATCAATTGCGCTATGCGTTGGAACATCAAGTATGATTTACCGGCATGCCTCAATCCCACAAATACATAATTAAGTCCGTCCACAAGTTCCACATCACGAGGGATGAGTTCAACTCCTGATACATATGATTGATATTCCGAAATAAGCAGTTTTATCAAATCTTTTGTCATATACCTTTCGCATTAATACTAAAATCTAGTGTAAAGATATACATTTTATCGTTTATATACGATATAAAGTGTGTATAAATATCGTTTATAAACGATGCTTATTCATATACTTCTTTATTTGGAGCTATTTTTCGGCGTGATACGCCAGCTTTCAAAAGTTCTAATATTAAGTTCTTTATCACTGCTGACACGTATGTAACCGTAAATCATAGTTGTTATTTAGCAATACTTATACCTTCCTGTTATACTCCTATTTTATGTCTATTTTCCACATATCTTCAACCCAACTTGTGCAAATATACACATTTTCCCTCCAGCTCTTGCCATTCCCACAATTATTACTTAAACTTGCAACCTGTTGGCAAAAATGATGAGATGCCTTGCATATTGTAAATGAAATTTGTAAATAATAAGAACAATGAAAGAAAAAACGAAACGTTACATGCTGCCTGAAAACGAGATTCCCCGCTACTGGTACAACATTCAGGCAGACATGGTGAATAAGCCGTTGCCACCCTTGAATCCTGCAACCAAGCAGCCGTTGAAGCCGGAGGATATGTACCCCATCTTTGCCGAGGAACTTTGTCGGCAAGAATTGAATCAGACAGATGCCTGGATTGAAATACCCGAAGAAGTCCGTGAGATGTATAAGTACTATCGTTGCACACCTCTGGTGCGCGCCTACGGACTGGAAAAGGCATTGGGGACCCCGGCACATATCTATTTCAAGAACGAGAGCGTCAGCCCTGTGGGTTCCCACAAACTCAATTCCGCCTTGGCACAGGCTTACTACTGCAAGAAGGAGGGTGTGACGAACGTCACCACAGAGACCGGTGCCGGACAGTGGGGAGCCGCCCTGTCTTATGCGGCAAAGGTCTTCGGACTGGAGTCTGCTGTCTATCAGGTGAAAATCAGCTATGAGCAGAAGCCTTACCGGCGTAGCATCATGCAGACCTTCGGGGCACAGGTCACTCCGTCGCCTTCGATGTCAACCCGTGCCGGAAAAGACATTCTGACCGCACATCCCAACTACCAGGGTTCATTGGGTACTGCCATCTCCGAAGCCATCGAGCTGGCACGCATGACACCCAACTGCAAATACACGCTCGGTTCCGTCTTGAGCCATGTCACCCTGCATCAGACTGTCATCGGTCTGGAAGCCGAGAAGCAGATGGAACTGGCAGGTGAGTATCCCGATGTGGTGATCGGTTGCTTCGGCGGAGGTTCCAACTTCGGCGGCATCTCCTTCCCCTTCATGCGTCACAATATCCTGGAAGGAAAGAAGACCCGTTTTGTCGCTGCGGAACCTGCATCCTGCCCGAAGCTGACACGCGGCAAGTTCCAGTATGACTTTGGAGATGAGGCAGGCTATACGCCGTTGCTGCCCATGTTCACGCTCGGGCACAACTTTGCTCCGGCAAACATCCATGCCGGTGGCTTGCGCTACCACGGTGCCGGTGTCATCGTTTCGCAATTGCTGAAGGACAAGATGATGGAGGCTGTCGACATCAACCAGCTGGAGTCATTCGAGGCAGGTTGCTTCTTCGCACGCACCGAAGGTATCATCCCCGCTCCCGAATCCTGTCATGCCATTGCCGCCGCCATCAACGAGGCCAAGCAGTGCATCGAGACGGGCGAGGAGCGTGTCATCCTGTTCAATCTCTCCGGTCACGGACTCATCGACATGGCTTCCTATGACAAGTACCTCTCCGGGGACTTGCAGAACTACACCTTGAGTGATGCGGACATTCAGAAGAACCTGGACGAGATAGGAAATCTCTGACCCTTCCTTCCGTCCTTCCGCAGAAAATAAAAACCGGCGCTGGCTCTCATCTACGCAGAGTCAGCGCCGGTTGCATGTTACGGTTCCCCGATGACGGGGAATCACTCTTCTTCCTTATACCATCCGGCATACATCAGGTAGCCTTCCGCAATCTTCTTGTTCAGTTCCTGCGATTGCTCGGGCGATACCTTCTTGACGAACTTGGCAGGAACACCTGCCCACAAAGTGTAGGGTTCGATGACGGTGTTGCTCAGCACCAGTGCACCGGCAGCCACGATGGCGCCTTTGCCTACCACGGCATTGTCGAGCAGGGTGGAGCCCATGCCGATGAGTGCATAGTCGTCGACCCGTGCACCGTGGATGGTCACGTTGTGCCCCACGGAGACATAGTCGCCGATTTCGATGGTCGAACGTTGATAGAGCGTATGGAGCACGCTGCCATCCTGGATATTCACATTGTTGCCGATGCGGATGCTGTTCACATCGCCACGCAGCACGGCGTTGAACCAGATGCTGCAATGGTTGCCGATTACCACATCACCCACAACCGTCGCGTTCTCGGAGAGATAGCAGTCCTCCCCGATTTGGGGCGTAAAGCCCCGTACAGATTTGATCAGTGCCATAAATAATAGGTATACAGATTTAAATGGTCAATTGTTCCTTGTCAATTGCCAAGCGGTTTAGTTTTCTCTTTCAACCAGACGCGGTGCTCCTCGTCGAGCAGGGGAGAGAGCTTCTCATACACGGTCCGGTGGTAGTTGTCGAGCCATTCCGTTTCCTCTTCCGTCAGGAGTGAGCGGACGATGGGACGTGTGTCGATGGGACAGAGTGTCAGCGGCTCGAAGGTATAGAATTCGCCATACTCCGTGGTGCGGTAGGGGACGACCAGCAGGGTGTTCTCCGTACGGATGCCATAGCGTCCGTCCCGGTAAATGCCCGGCTCATCGGTCACAGTCATACCCGGACGGAGTGGGGTGGGGACATGATTCATGCGTATCTGGTGAGGACCTTCGTGCACATTCAGGTAAGCACCGACGCCGTGTCCGGTGCCGTGCAGGAAGTTTGCCCCTTCACGCCACATGGCTTGTCGTGCCAGTACGTCGAGCTGGGTGCCGCATGTTCCTTGGGGGAAGCAGGCACGGGTCAGTCCGATGTGCCCTTTCAGCACCAGGGTGTAGTCCCGCATCTCGTCGTCACTCACCGGTCCGAGTGCAAGGGTGCGGGTGATGTCTGTGGTGCCGTCGGCGTACTGTGCACCGCTGTCAAGCAGCAGCAGTCCTTCGGAAGCCAATGCCTTGTCGGTCTCCGGTGTCGCTTCATAGTGGACGATGGCGCCATGCTCCTTGTAGCCGGCAATGGTGTCGAAGCTGATTCCCTTGAACCGGGCTTGTCCGGCACGGAACGCATGGAGCTTGCGGTCGATGCTCATCTCGGTCTCCCCACCTTGCGGAACAGCCTCTTCCAGCCACTTGAGGAACTGTACCATCGCCACGCCGTCGCGCAGCATGGCTGCATGGAATCCTGCTATTTCAGCATCGTTCTTGACAGCCTTCATCAGTGGAACGGGCGATGTGTGGAGCAGGACCTGCGTGTGTGCCGTGCCTGCTGACTGGCGGACGGCCTCGCTTGTACGTGCGGGGTCCAGGCTGAGTGTGGCATACGGATAGTCGTGCAGGTCGTCACACAGGTCGGTGTAGTCTTCCGTCATGACTCCTTCTTCGGAGAGGTAGGCTTTCACGTCGGGTGTCAGTTTCTTCGGGTTGATGTAGAGGACCGCTTCGTGTCCGGTGATGAGCAGATAGCTCACGAAGACGGGGTTGCAATGCACGTCGTTGCCGCGCAGGTTGAGTGTCCAGGCTATGTCGTCGAGCGTGGAGAGCAGGATGCCTTCCGCGCCTTGTCTTTGGATGGTCTGACGGATGGCTGCCAACTTCTCCCGGCAGCTCACGCCTGCATATTCCAGCGGATGGATGTTGACGGGAGAGTCGGGGAGGGCTGGACGGTTGTCCCACAACTCCTGCACGGGGTCGTAATCCGTGCGCAGATGAAGTCCGTAAGCGGACAGCTCGTGGCGCAGCTCCTCAGCGTCGGCGATGCAGTTCACCCATCCGTCAATGCCCACCGTAGCTCCAGCTGAGAGGGTGTCGCCCAGCCATGCGGGGATGGAAGGTGTGTCAGGCAGACGGTCCTTCATGAGTCGGATGCCTGTCCCTTCGAGCTGTTCAGCAGCCTGGAGGAAATAGCGGGAGTCGGTCCAGAGGGCTGCATCGTCGAGAGTCACCACGGCAGTACCCGCACTGCCGTTGAACCCCGTGAGCCATTCACGGGTCTGCCAATGGTCGGGGACGTATTCACCCGAATGAGGATCGGTGCTGGGAATGATAAATGCGGATAAGGAGTGTTCGCGCAGGCAGCGGCGCAACTGCTCCAGTCGTTCGATGATCGCTTCTTTCATGGTTGCTTCAGTTATGGTTCCAAGGCTACAAAAATAGCAAATTAGCAAGAACGGCAAGTCCTGAAGCTCCCATTCCACCCTCTTTTTTTGACTATTTGGCTATCCCGTATTCCGGGATGGGCCGTTTAGTCATCGAGTCGGCATCCACGGAAGGTCCCTCTCAGGTCCGGTCCGAAGTAGAAGTCCGGTTGCGTCGGTTGGTTGTAGCCTACGTTCTCGGTTGCGACACTGATGCGGTATACCGGGTCTTCCAGGAAGGTGTGAAAGCGGTAGGCTGTTGGAATGGGACTGACGTACAGCCGGAGCGATGCGTTGTCTGCCGAACGCAGGAGCACCTCCTCCCGCCAGTCACCCACGATGTCCGCCTGAAGACAGGGATTCTTCTTCGTTCCGTTGTTGCTCAGCGTCCCGTCGAAAGTGATGAGCGGACGGCATTCTCCGGTGTTCCGGTCATACTTGCTCACGGTGTTGCCGTCGAGCATCTCGCGCAGCAGGTCACCGTCCCACCATACCGCCATGTTGATGGGCAATCTCCGGGGGCGACGTGCCACCACATCCCCCTTGACGTTGAGGATGCCTCCCGAACGGATGGACCACATCTCCACACCCGGGTTGACCGGGTCGATGTCGGCAGCCATGCAACGTCCCACGTCGATGTCCGAGGGTACCTGGCTGATGACCTTTCCGGTAGCAGCATCGCGGAAGGTGGAGCCGTCGCGCTTGTTCTCGTGGCAGGCCCATACCTGGAGGTGCGGGTCATCGGCAGAGAACTGCGTGAGGTGGAGGGCGTCGCCATGTCCCATACCGGTGGAATAAAGTCCCCGTCCGTCATGGTCGACGGTCATGGAACCGTAGACAATCTCGTCGCATCCGTCGCCGTCGACATCCCCTACACGCAGGTTGTGGTTCCCCTGTCCGGCATACGCCTCGTTGCCCGGTTGGTCGGTGTCGAACACCCAATGCTCGTGCAGCTGCCTGCCGTCCCAGTCAAAGGCGGCAAGGACGGTACGGGTGTAATAGCCGCGACACATGATGACGCTGGGGTGAATGCCGTCCAGATAAGCTACGGCTGCCAGGAAACGGTCACTACGGTTGGCACGGCTGTCGCCCCAACTCTGCGGGTCACCCCGTTGCGGAATGTAGTCGATGGTGTGCAGTGCCTCTCCCGTCAGTCCGGAGAATACCGTGAGATATTCCTTCCCCTCGAAGATGCGTCCCTGGTTGTAGGGGAGGGTAGAGTGTTTGGCTGTGCGTCCGGGTTCTCCGGCAAAACGGTAGTCTGCCCGGGCATTGCCGATGATGTTTCCTTTTGCGTCAGTAGTCCCGTCGGCTGTGCGGACGACCACTTCAGCCTTGCCGTCGTGGTCGAGGTCATAGACGATGAAGGGAGTATAGTGTGCCCCGGCGCGTATGTTCCGTCCCAGGTTGATGCGCCAGAGCTGTTCACCGTTGAGGCGGTAGCAGTCGAGCAGCACCTCCCCCGTATAGCCGTCGTGGGAGTTGTCGTGGGCATTGCTCGGGTCCCACTTCAGGATGATTTCATATTCCCCGTCTCCGTCAACATCACCGACGGAAGCATCGTTGGGTATATAAGTATAGGTATCCCCGGTGGGAGTCGTTCCGTCAGACGGACGGTTGAGAGGGATATTCACATAGCCTGTCGGGGCATGTGCCGGGAGGGTATATTGTCCCCGTTTGCGGTGGTTCTCCCTGCCTTGGTTTACGGGGCGCACCTCGTAGACTGCCGCCTTGTCGTCGGTGTATGTATCCTCGAAGAAGGTCGAGGCCGTGACGGGAGCCGTGTTCACTTTCCGTCCGTTGCGATAGATGTTGAAGCCGGTGTCTGTCGGGTCGGAGGAGAGGTAGCGCCAGGAAAGGCAGACGGTGGAAGCGTCCTTGCGGATGGCTACGACGCCGCGTCCCAGGTCTTCGCGTTGCAGCTTGTCGTAGTCGTATCGGGGTTGTCCCGTCAGGGTAACTGCACTCAGCAGGCATGCCGTCAGGGCTAATAAAGATTTCTTCATGGGTCGTATGGTTTTTGATTTCGATGACCAAAGGTAGGGCTATTCTGCAGAAAGAGGGATGTGTCTCCGTACGCATTGATGGAATTTAGCACAAATCACGGACGGGAAAGGAGTATTTTGCAGGGAAAGGGAGGAAATATACATGGAAGGGATGAGGACGAACCTGTAAATTTGCAGGGTGAAGCCTCTTTCGTCCGGATGTGGAGGAAGGAGGACTCAAGCGTTGTGACCCTCATGTATTCAACTTTCGCAAGTCCGGGTTGCGGCAGGCAGGTCTGTTCACTGACGGCTTGTCCGCTGACGAGCGGGACGCATGCGAACTTAACCTGTACAAGTATGAAAAAAGAAAAGTTTCTGTTGTTTGTGTGGCTGGTGGCTGGCTCTGTCCTTGTCCAGGCACAGACGTTCCGTTTTGACTTCTCCACGGGGAAGAAGACGGAGAAGGGCTTCACCAAGGTGACGTCCGAGAGTGTCTATTCCGATGAGAAGGGCTATGGCTATGACCTCCAGCCTGCCTGGGACGGTAAGGGGAATGTTCCCTTCTTCTTTTCAGTCGAAGTGCCCGACGGCAACTATCGTGTGACGGTGACACTGGGCAGCCGGAAGTCGGCAGGCATGACGACCGTCCGTGGCGAGTCCCGTCGGTTGTTCCTCGAGAACATCCCGACACGGAAGGGGGAATTGCGTACCGAGTCTTTCACCGTCAACAAGCGGAACACACTGATAGCAGGCGACCGTCGGGTGAAAATCAAACCTCGCGAACGCAAGAAGCTTAACTGGGATGACAAGCTGACACTGGAGTTCAACGGAGACGCACCCCGCCTGCATTCGCTCGTCATCGAACGGGTGGATGATGTGCCGACGGTGTTCCTCTGCGGCAACTCCACGGTTGTCGACAACGACAACGAACCGTGGGCAAGTTGGGGACAGATGATTCCCCGTTTTTTCACCGACAAGGTCTGCATCGCCAACTATGCCGAGTCGGGACTGGCTGCCAACACCTTCATCGCAGGCTTCCGTCTGGAGAAACTGCTCACCCAACTGAAGGCAGGCGACTATGTGCTGGTGGAGTTCGGACATAACGACCAGAAACAGCGCGGTCCCGGCATCGGTGCCTATTACTCCTTCTCCTATTACATCAAGCAGTTCATTGACGAGGCACGTTCCCGGGGCGCCTATCCTGTGCTGATTACACCGACGCGCCGCCGCCAGTTCTCTGCAGACGGACACATTCTGGACACCCACGAGGATTATCCTGCTGCCATCCGCGACATTGCAGCCCGCGAGCACCTGCCCCTCATCGACCTGCAGGAGATGACCAAGGTGCTCTGTGAGACACTGGGAGAGGAAGACTCCAGGCAGCTCTATGTTCACTATCCTGCCAATACCTATCCCGGTCAGACCGGAGAGCTGAAGGACAACACCCACTTCAATGCCTTCGGTGCCTATGAAGTGGCGAAGTGTGTCATCGAAGGCATGAAGAAAGCCGGCCTGCCCCTAGTCCAATACCTGCGGAGTGACTACAAGAGTTTTGACCCCGCCCATCCTGACAGCTTCGAGACGTTCAAGTGGAGCCTCTCTCCGTTCACGGAGATTGAAAAGCCCGACGGAAACTGATCCGGTGTCGCCCTCTCCCTTTTGCGGAGAGGGTGCACCTGTCCCTGTTCGTGTTTCCCCGACCGACGGGAGCTGTTTCCCCAGTTTGACAAAATGTCAAATGAAGCCTTCTACAGTGCCCTTCTTCGCACCAAAATGCAGCTTCGTGCCCAAAACAGGCCTTCTCAAACGATTCGCAAAATACACATTGTCGGCTTTGTCCCTGTTCCGGTTGACCGACGGACAGAATAAAGTCTGTGGCATCTCTTTCTGATACCTGCCTTGGCTGTTCCCCTGCTCTTTTATTACCTTCTGATTTGTTGACACAGCACTTCTTCCAGAGAGTGAAACTCCGAATTTTTCTCTTTTATTTTCCAAAGATTTGACTTCCGGGCACGAAACAATCGTGTTTGGCAGGTGAAACTATATTGTTTGACGCCTCAAACTATATTGTTTGGCTCGCGAAACACTATTGTTCCGGGCACGTTTGGGCAATATTCCGAAAACGAAATGTATAGTTTTCTAAAATCAAAGCCTTTTTCGGGCGTTTCTGTTAGCGTTCTTTTGCATTCGCTTGCTGTTTTGTCTCTTTATTCAAGAATGCACGTTAGCTGAAAACGGGAAAATGGGAATTTGTGAAAGGTATAAGGGCGCTTTTGCTTGCAATGTGATTGTCTGTGGAATAGACTTCTCTTTTACAACTAATATGGCAGTTTGTATTGAGGACTTTATTTGATACCTTTGTGAGGACTTTCAGCAGGAAGAATCCCATACAGATAAAAGAACCTGTTTGGCTTTTGCTGGTTGAGGACCAACTCTAACAGATTTGGAAACTATGAATCTTCAAAAACTTTTAATCATGATGCTCCCCTTTTTATGTACGGGCAGTCTGGCGCAGACGACGTTGGGCTGGCGAGGCGTGGTCTATGATGTCGGATTGAAATTTACCCCCGAGTCCTGCTCGGTGGATACGTTTGATGCCGCTTTGGTGGAATATGACATGGGTGTGATAGCCCATACGTTGCATGCCAATGCCGTGCGGATTGAAGGTGAGGATATAGAGCGTCTGAAGATGGCGACTGAAATCGCACATGCAGCCGGACTGACCGTGTTCTTCAATCCGTGGAAGATGAATGTAGGAGCCGGGGAAACGGTGGCCTACATGACTGAAGCAGCGAAGGCCGCGGAGGAATTACGAAGCAAAGGCATCGACCTGGTGTTCGTGGCAGGATGTGAATACTCGTTGTTCAATGAAGGGGTGCTCCCCGGTAACAACATTGCAGAAAGGGTGAGCTCCCTGATGCCTCCGTCCGATATCCAGGAAAGAGAAGCCTATGTGGGGAAGGCGAAAGCGAGCATTGCGACGTTGAACCGGATTCTGAGTGCTGTCTGCCGTGCCGTCCGTTCGCACTTCAAAGGGCGTGTGACCTATTCTTCCGGTACCTGGGAAACCGTAAACTGGGAAATGTTTGACCTGATTGGGGTGGATTACTATCGTGATGTGCAGACCGATGCGGACTATGTGGCAGGCATCCGCCGTTATCAGGAACAGGGCAAGCCGGTCATCGTGATGGAGGTCGGTTGTTGTGCCTATGAAGGGGCTGCCAAAAGGGGAGGAGCCGGATATGCCATCCTGCAGGGAACGGATGCCGAAGGGGCGCCTGTGTATGAAGGAGGCGTCACCCCGACAAGAAGTGAACGGGAACAGGCGGACTATGTCCGGACGCAAATCAGTCTGTTGCAGGATTCAGGCATTCAGGGATTGTTCATTTATGTTTTCTCCTTTCCCATCTCCCCTTACCGTGAACAGGGCTTCGACCCCGATATGACCTCTTACAGCCTGGTAAAGACCTATCCGTCAGACGATGCGCGTTCACGCAGGATGCCTCCCTGGGCACCCAAGGAAGCCTTTCATGCCGTTGCCGAAGCTTTCCGTCGGTTTGACAAAGAGTGAGGAATGCCGCCGGATTGCCAACTCGTCTGAACAAAATGGCAGGCTGATGGCATACGTCCGTTCCACGAGCGACACTTGGACTTACATTTATAAATTATTAAATCTTGCTGACGGACACAATTCAAATAAATGGCTAAATTTGCGAACAGAATTAGACAAAATGTAATCAAAATAGATAGACTATGAATTTCTTGACAAACGAAAAACTTACTATCGTAGGTGCAGCCGGCATGATCGGTTCAAACATGGCTCAAACAGCTATCATGATGGGTTTAACTTCAAACATCTGTCTGTATGACCCCTATGCTCCGGGTTTGGAAGGTGTGGCTGAAGAACTGTACCACTGCGGCTTTGAAGGTGTGAATGTGACTTTCACTTCTGACATCAAGGAAGCTTTGACCGGTGCTAAATATATCGTGAACTCAGGTGGTGCTGCCCGTAAGGCCGGTATGACCCGTGAGGATTTGTTGAAAGGTAATGCTGCTATTGCCGAAGAGTTCGGTAAGAACGTAAAGGCATACTGCCCCGATGTAAAACACATTGTGGTTATCTTCAACCCCGCTGACATCACCGGTTTGATTACCTTGTTATATTCCGGTTTGAAACCTTCTCAGGTGACTACACTTGCTGCCCTCGACTCAACCCGTCTGCGCAGCGAACTGGCAAAACACTTCGGTGTAGCCATGGATGCTGTTGAAAACTGCCGTACATACGGTGGTCACGGCGAGCAGATGGCTGTGTTTGCCTCTACTGCCAAGGTGAATGGCAAGCCGTTGACCGACATCATCGGTACCGATGCGCTGACCAAAGAGCAATGGGCTGAAATCCAGCAGAAGGTGACCAAGGGTGGTGCCAACATCATCGCACTTCGTGGCCGTTCTTCCTTCCAGAGCCCGGCATACGTTTCCATCGAGATGATTGCAGCTGCCATGGGTGGCAAGGCTTTCCGCTGGCCGGCAGGTACGTATGTTTCCAATGAAAAATACGACCACATCATGATGGCATGGGAAACTTCCATCACGGCTGATGGCTGCCACTGCAATGCCTTGAACGGAACTGCTGAAGAGCAGGCTGCTCTGGACAAGAGCTATGCTCACCTCTGCGAGTTGCGCGACGAAGTGATCGCCATGGGCGTTCTTCCTGCCATCTCCGAGTGGAACAAGCTGAACCCGAACATCAAATAAACTTGCATACTGTCGTTTTTGCAGATAGGGCTCCCGTCCGCCTCGCATGAGAGGCAGGCGGGAGCCTTTTTGCATCCTTTTTTCAGAAAAGTGAAGGAATGTTTTGTAAATAAGGAAAGTATATGTAATTTTGCGCCCACTTTGCAATGCATATAATTAATAACTAACTCTATAAAAACAAAAGCAAAATGATTGTAGTACCTGTAAAAGAAGGCGAAAACATTGAGAAAGCGCTGAAGAAGTTTAAGAGAAAATTTGAAAAGACCGGTGTCATCAAAGAGCTGAGAAGCAGACAACAGTATGACAAACCGTCTGTACTTAAAAGACTTAAGATGGAACATGCCATCTACGTACAGAAACTTCAGCAAACAGAAGAATAATTATTTCGCAAAATTCTTGAATTTATTGCCGAATTTCCATATATTCGTTGCTGAATTATAGTAGCAACGATTCTTATGTTGGTAGATTCTTTCTTGGAGTATCTTCGAGTGGAACGCAACTATTCACCGGACACGTTGTTGA
This sequence comes from Bacteroides sp. Marseille-P3684, assembly GCF_900291465.1. Classification (GTDB taxonomy): domain Bacteria; phylum Bacteroidota; class Bacteroidia; order Bacteroidales; family Bacteroidaceae; genus Phocaeicola_A. The sequence goes on along the minus strand of NZ_LT985808.1, from coordinate 34,051 downwards.
GTTACGGGAATGACTTGCGGCAGTTTGAAGCATACTTCGCGAATGTGGATGCGGAGTTGACGTGGCAGACGATGGATGTGGATGTTGTCCGCCAATGGGTGATGACACTGATGGATGATGACTACACGGCAACTTCGGTGAACCGTAAGCTGAGTGCCTTGCGCTCATTCTACAGGTTCCTGCTTCTCCGAGGCTTGGTGACGAAGAATCCCATGCTGAAGATGGTCGGTCCGAAGAAGAAAAAGCCTTTGCCTGTTTTTGTGAAAGAGCAGGACATGGACAGACTTCTGGACGAGACGCCGGACGAAGGCGACTTTGAAAGCGTTCGCGACCACTTGATTCTGGAGACCTTTTATCTGACGGGCATGCGTCAGGCCGAGCTCATCGGGCTGGATGACAAGGACGTCGATTTCAGTGCTTCCGTAATCAAGGTGACAGGAAAAAGAAACAAACAACGCCTGATCCCCTTTGGCGAAGAGCTTCGCCATGATGTGGAGGCCTATATCCAACTCAGAAACGAAGCTGTTCCGGTGCGCGACTCCGATGCCCTGTTTGTCAGGACGGACGGTCGGCGGCTATATCCCGGACTTGTGTATAATTTGGTGAAAAGAAGTTTGTCGGAAGTCGTTACGTTGAAGAAACGCAGTCCGCACGTATTACGGCATACATTTGCCACCTCGATGTTGAATCATGATGTCAATCTGGAAGTGGTGAAGGAACTGCTCGGACATGCGAGCCTGAAGACTACGGAAATCTATACGCACACGAGTTTCGAGGAACTGAAACAGATTTATAAACAAGCTCATCCTAGAGCCTAAAGAAAAGGAGGTTTATATGGAAATCAGAATTCAATCAATTCATTTTGATGCTTCGGAACAACTGCAAGCTTTTATCCAGAAGAAAGTTGCCAAGCTAGAGAAGTATTGCGATGAAATAAGAAAGGTAGAGGTGTCACTGAAAGTCGTGAAGCCCGAAACTGCCAAAAATAAGGAAGCGGGTATCAAGGTTTATGTACCCAACTCGGACCTGTATGCGGAGAAGGTTTGCGACACATTTGAAGAAGCCGTTGATTTGAGTTTGGATGCGCTGGCCAAGCAGTTACAGAAATTCAAGGAAAAACAGCGCGGTAAGTAAAAAAGTTCACAAAAGCTTTTGTGATTCAAAATAAATACCTAAATTTGCAGCCGTTTCACTAGGACTAGTGGAACGGCTATGCATAAACGCCTCTTTAGCTCAGTTGGCCAGAGCACGTGATTTGTAATCTCGGGGTCGTTGGTTCGAATCCGACAAGAGGCTCAGAAGAAACGGGCAAATACCAGAGTGGCCAAATGGGGCAGACTGTAAATCTGCTGGCTTACGCCTTCGGTGGTTCGAATCCATCTTTGCCCACAGGAAAAACGCGGAAGTAGCTCAGTTGGTAGAGCATTAGCTTCCCAAGCTGAGGGTCGCGGGTTCGAGTCCCGTCTTCCGCTCTTTTCTTTGTAATCCTGCTGTTATAGCTCAGTGGTAGAGCACTTCCTTGGTAAGGAAGAGGTCACGAGTTCAAGTCTCGTTAACAGCTCTTATAAATGCAGCTTATTTTTGAATTACTAATCGATAAAAAACAATAAAGCTATGGCTAAAGAGAAATTTGAACGTTCAAAACCGCACGTTAACATCGGTACGATCGGCCACGTTGACCACGGTAAGACTACTTTGACTGCTGCTATCACGACTGTGTTGGCAAAGAAAGGTCTTTCTGAAGTTAAGTCTTTCGATCAGATCGATAACGCTCCTGAAGAGAAGGAAAGAGGTATCACTATCAACACTTCTCACGTTGAATACCAAACTGCAAACCGTCACTACGCTCACGTAGACTGTCCGGGACACGCCGACTATGTGAAGAACATGGTAACTGGTGCCGCTCAGATGGATGGTGCTATCATCGTAGTTGCTGCAACCGACGGTCCGATGCCTCAGACTCGTGAGCACATCCTGTTGGCTCGTCAGGTAAACGTTCCTCGTTTGGTCGTATTCTTGAACAAGTGCGATATGGTTGATGATGAGGAAATGTTGGAATTGGTAGAAATGGAAATGCGTGAGCTCCTTTCGTTCTACGATTTCGACGGCGACAACACTCCTATCATTCGTGGTTCTGCCCTCGGTGCCTTGAACGGTGTTCCTGAATGGGAAGAGAAGATCATGGAGTTGATGGATGCTGTTGATACTTGGATTCCTCTGCCTCCGCGCGATGTTGATAAACCTTTCTTGATGCCGGTTGAAGACGTGTTCTCAATCACTGGTCGTGGTACTGTTGCTACTGGCCGTATTGAAACCGGTGTTGTTAAGGTTGGTGACGAAGTTGAAATCCTCGGTCTTGGTGAAGACAAGAAGACTGTTGTTACCGGTGTTGAAATGTTCCGCAAATTGTTGGATCAGGGTGAAGCCGGCGATAACGTAGGTCTGTTGCTCCGTGGCGTTGACAAGAACGAAATCAAACGTGGTATGGTTCTTTGCCACCCGGGTCAGGTTAAGCCTCACTCTAAGTTCAAGGCAGAGGTTTATATCTTGAAGAAAGAGGAAGGTGGTCGTCACACTCCGTTCCACAACAAATATCGTCCTCAGTTCTACCTCCGTACCATGGACTGTACCGGTGAAATCACTTTGCCGGAAGGAACTGAAATGGTAATGCCGGGTGATAACGTAACTATCACTGTTGAGTTGATCTATCCGGTTGCATTGAACGTAGGTCTCCGCTTCGCTATCCGTGAAGGTGGTCGTACGGTAGGTGCAGGTCAGATTACTGAAATCCTCGACTAATCCATAAGAATAGAATAGGTAAACTCCCGACTGGTCCTAGTCGGGAGTTTATTTACGGGAATAGCTCAGTTGGTAGAGCACCGGTCTCCAAAACCGGGTGTCGGGAGTTCGAGCCTCTCTTCCCGTGCTAAATACAAAATGAATATGTTTAAGAGTTTAGTGAATTATTGTAAGGAATCTTATGACGAACTTGTCCATAAAGTGTCTTGGCCAACTCGTTCAGAACTTACTAACAGTGCGGTAGTTGTTTTATATGCTTCCCTGCTCATCGCGCTGGTGGTTTTCGCTATGGATTCTTTCTTCCAATGGGTTATGGAACTTGTCTACCCGCATTAATCTGAAAAAGTATGTCTGAGATTGAAAAGAAGTGGTACGTACTGCGTGCCGTCAGTGGAAAAGAAAGCAAGGTCAAGGAATATCTCGAGGCAGATATCCGCAATAGTGACCTGGGCGAGTATGTATCTCAGGTACTGATTCCGACCGAAAAAGTATACCAGGTTCGCAATGGCAAGAAGATTGTGAAGGAACGGAGCTATCTCCCCGGTTACGTTTTGGTGGAAGCAGCTTTGGTGGGTGAAGTCACTCATCATTTGAGAAACACTCCCAATGTGATTGGCTTCCTAGGTGGCATGGATAACCCGACTCCTTTGAGAACATCTGAAGTAAACCGTATCCTGGGTATCGTTGACGGACAACCGGAAATGGAGGAGAACATCCCCTATGAAATCGGTGAGACTGTCAAGGTGACGGAAGGTCCCTTCAGTGGTTTCAGCGGATTGATCGAAGAAGTGAACAGCGAAAAGAAGAAGCTGAAAGTGATGGTAAAGATATTCGGGCGTAAGACACCGCTTGAATTAGGCTTTATGCAAGTAGAGAAAGAATGACGTATCCTGTTACGTATGTCGTTCTTTACAATAAACATTTATATAAAACAAGAAGACAATGGCTAAAGAAGTTGCTGGATTAATCAAATTACAGATTAAAGGAGGCGCTGCAAATCCGTCACCTCCCGTAGGTCCTGCTTTGGGTTCCAAGGGAATCAACATCATGGAGTTTTGCAAGCAATTCAACGCCAGAACCCAGGACAAGGCAGGCAAGATTTTGCCTGTAATCATAACTTACTACACGGACAAGTCTTTTGATTTCGTAATCAAAACTCCTCCTGTAGCAATTCAATTGCTCGAAGCTGCCAAGATTAAGGGCGGTTCTGCAGAACCCAACCGTAAGAAGGTGGCTGAGCTGACTTGGGATCAAGTTCGCGCAATTGCTCAGGACAAGTTGGTAGACTTGAACTGCTTTACTGTAGAAGCTGCCATGACTATGGTTGCCGGTACAGCTAGAAGTATGGGTATCAGTATTAAAGGGGATTTCCCGGGTAATAACTAATAAACTTCAATTACAATGGGTAAACTGACAAAAAATCAAAAGTTGGCTGCATCGAAAATTGAAGCAGGGAAAGCATACTCACTGAAGGAAGCTGCAGAGTTGGTGAAGGAAGTGACCTATACCAAGTTCGACGCTTCACTCGATATTGATGTACGTCTAGGTGTTGACCCTCGTAAGGCAAACCAGATGGTGAGAGGTGTCGTTTCACTTCCTCACGGTACAGGTAAGGTTACAAGAGTCCTTGTTCTGTGTACACCGGATGCTGAAGCTGCTGCACAAGAGGCAGGCGCTGACTATGTTGGTCTTGATGAATATATCGAAAAGATCAAAGGTGGATGGACTGATGTTGATGTGATCATCACCATGCCGTCTATCATGGGTAAGATTGGTGCTCTGGGTCGTATCCTCGGTCCGCGTGGATTGATGCCGAACCCCAAGAGTGGCACTGTAACTATGGATGTTGCCAAGGCTGTCAGAGAGGTTAAGCAAGGTAAGATTGACTTCAAGGTAGACAAGAGCGGTATCGTTCACGCTTCCATCGGTAAGATTTCATTCTCTGCTGATGCAATCCGTGAGAATGCGAAAGAGTTCCTGGCTACAATCATCAAGCTGAAACCTGCTGCGGCTAAAGGTACATATATCAAGAGTATTTATCTTTCTAGTACAATGAGTCCGGGCATTAAGGTTGACCCGAAATCAGTAGAGGAAAACTAATAACAAGGAGGAATCATGAGAAAGGAAGATAAAAGTTTGATTATAACTCAGCTGGCTGAGACTGTAAAGGAATACGGACATTTCTACCTGGTTGACGTGACTGCCATGACGGCAGGTGAAACCGCAGCCTTGAGAAGAGAATGCTTCAAGCAGGAAATCAAGATGGTGGTTGTGAAGAACACGTTGCTTCACAAGGCCCTTGAGAGCTTGGAGGAAGATTACTCTCCGTTATATGATTGCTTGAAAGGTACCACTGCTGTATTGTTTGCCAATGTAGCAAATGCTCCCGCCAAGCTGCTCAAGAAAGTAGCTAAAGATGGCATTCCGGGCCTGAAAGCAGCTTATGCTGAGGAAAGCTTCTACGTAGGAGCTGATCAGTTGGATACTCTTACCAATATCAAGAGCAAGGACGAAGTTATCGCAGAAATCATTGCATTGCTGCAATCGCCCGCGAAGAACGTTATCTCTGCTCTTCAATCAGGTGGCAACACCCTTCACGGAGTTCTTAAGACTCTTGGTGAAAGACCCGAATAATTATCAAAATCAATTAGTAATAAACAATTAAAATCATACAAAAATGGCAGATTTGAAAGCTTTTGCAGAACAATTGGTTAACTTGACAGTAAAAGAAGTTAATGAACTGGCAACTATCCTGAAAGAAGAATATGGTATTGAACCTGCTGCTGCAGCTGTAGCAGTTGCTGCTGGTCCCGCTGCCGGTGGTGCCGCTGCTGCTGAAGAGAAGACTTCCTTCGACGTAGTGTTGAAGAGCGCAGGCGCAGCTAAATTGCAAGTCGTTAAGGCTGTGAAAGAAGCTTGCGGCCTTGGCTTGAAAGAAGCTAAAGACTTGGTAGACGGTGCTCCTAGCACAGTGAAGGCTGGTCTTGCTAAGGACGAAGCTGAATCATTGAAGAAGACCTTGGAAGAAGCTGGCGCTGAAGTTGAACTTAAATAAGAATAGCCTGAGTAATCAGGTAACTCGGTTAAGAACCTCACTACTTAGGGGTTCTTAACCTTTTTGTGTCTATAATTAAATTAAGTTCTACAAATTCATTAACAGATGTCTTCAAATACTGTAAATCAACGAGTTAATTTTGCTTCTATCAAAAATCCGATGCCTTATCCGGATTTCTTGGAAGTACAATTGAAGTCATTCCGCGACTTTTTGCAGCTGGATACGCCTCCTGAAATGCGTAAAAATGACGGCTTGTATAAGGTCTTTGCGGAGAACTTCCCCATTGCTGACACAAGAAATAATTTTGTTCTTGAGTTCTTGGACTACTACATTGACCCGCCCCGTTACTCTATCGCTGAATGTCTGGAGCGTGGACTGACATATAGTGTGCCCTTGAAAGCCAAACTGAAATTGTATTGTACTGACCCGGATCATGAGGATTTCGACACAGTGATACAGGATGTCTTCTTGGGCCCCATTCCTTACATGACGGATAATGGAACGTTCATTATCAATGGTGCCGAACGTGTTGTCGTTTCACAGCTGCACCGTTCGCCCGGCGTGTTCTTCGGACAGAGCGTACACGCCAATGGTACCCAACTTTATTCGGCACGTATCATCCCCTTCAAAGGTTCTTGGATTGAATTTGCCACAGACATCAACAATGTGATGTATGCTTACATCGACCGTAAGAAGAAACTGCCTGTCACCACGTTGTTGAGAGCTATCGGTTTTGAGAATGACAAGGATATTCTTGAAATCTTCAATCTGGCGGAAGAAGTCAAGGTCAACAAGACAACCTTAAAGAAATATATTGGGCGTAAGCTGGCTGCTCGTGTATTGAAGACATGGGTGGAAGACTTTGTAGACGAAGATACCGGCGAGGTGGTTTCCATTGAACGTAACGAGGTCATCATTGACCGTGAGACCATCTTGGAACAGGAGCACATTGATGAAATCATCGAATCGGGCGTATCCACGGTGCTGATTCATAAGGAGGAGGCTAACCAGTCGGACTATTCCATCATTTTCAATACGCTCCAGAAAGACCCGAGCAACTCGGAGAAGGAAGCCATCCTGTACATTTATCGTCAGTTGCGTAACGCTGACCCGGCTGATGATGCCAGTGCACGTGAGGTCATCAACAACCTGTTCTTCTCGGAGAAGAGATATGACTTGGGTGACGTAGGACGTTACAGAATCAACCGTAAGCTGAACCTCTCCACCGATATGGATGTCAGAGTGCTTACGAAAGAAGATATTATCGAAATCATCAAGTACCTTATCGAGCTTGTCAACTCGAAAGCCGTCGTTGATGATATCGACCACTTGAGCAACCGTCGTGTGCGTACGGTTGGTGAACAGCTCGCCAACCAGTTTGCCATCGGTCTGGCTCGTATGTCACGTACGATTCGTGAGCGCATGAACGTACGCGATAATGAGGTGTTTACTCCGACAGACCTGATCAATGCGAAGACGATTTCTTCGGTGATCAACTCCTTCTTCGGAACTAACGCCTTGTCACAGTTCATGGACCAGACAAACCCGCTGGCCGAGATTACCCACAAACGTCGTCTGTCTGCGTTGGGTCCCGGCGGTCTGTCGCGTGACCGTGCAGGATTCGAGGTGCGTGACGTGCACTATACCCACTACGGCCGTTTGTGTCCGATTGAAACACCGGAAGGACCGAACATCGGTTTGATTTCTTCGTTGTGTGTTTATGCTAAGATTAACGATCTGGGCTTCATCGAAACGCCTTACCGTAAAGTCGGTGACGGCAAGGTGGACCTGGATAATGAACATATTGTCTATCTGACTGCTGAAGAAGAGGAGAACAAGATTATTGCTCAGGGCAACGCGCCGTTGAATGACGACGGTACGTTCATCCGCAGCAAGGTCAAGGCTCGTCAGGATGCAGATTATCCGGTAGTTGAACCGGGACAGGTAGAACTGATGGATGTGTCGCCCCAGCAGATTGCCTCTATCGCAGCTTCGTTGATTCCCTTCTTGGAGCATGACGATGCGAACCGTGCATTGATGGGCTCGAACATGATGCGCCAGGCAGTACCTTTGCTCCGTACCGAGGCTCCGATTGTGGGTACCGGTATCGAGAAGCAGTTGTGTGAGGATTCCCGTACGCAGATTACAGCCGAGGGAGATGGTGTGATCGAGTTCGTGGATGCCACGACCATCCGCATCCTTTATGACCGGACGGAGGATGAAGAGTTTGTAAGTTTCGAACCGGCCTTGAAGGAATACCGCATTCCCAAGTTCCGTCGTACGAACCAGAATATGACCATTGACTTGCGTCCGATTTGCGACAAGGGTCAACGTGTGAAGAAAGGCGATATCCTGACCGAGGGATACTCTACCGAGAACGGTGAGCTGGCTTTGGGTAAGAACCTGCTGGTGGCTTACATGCCTTGGAAGGGATATAACTATGAGGATGCCATCGTGCTGAACGAACGTGTTGTCCGTGAAGATATCCTGACTTCCGTCCATGTGGAAGAGTTCTCATTGGAAGTGCGCGAGACCAAACGCGGTATGGAGGAATTGACTTCCGATATCCCCAACGTGAGCGAAGATGCCACCAAAGATTTGGATGAGAACGGTATCGTACGTGTCGGTGCACGCATCGAGCCGGGCGATATCCTGATTGGTAAGATTACGCCGAAGGGTGAGTCTGACCCCTCACCGGAAGAGAAACTGCTGCGCGCCATCTTTGGTGACAAGGCAGGTGACGTGAAGGATGCCTCGTTGAAGGCTTCTCCGTCGTTGAAGGGTGTGGTTATCGACAAGCGCCTGTTCTCGCGTGCAATCAAGACCCGTAGCTCGAAGATGGCAGACAAGGCCCTGTTGCCGAAAATCGATGAAGAGTTTGATGCCAAGGTGGCTGACCTGAAGGGTATCCTGGTAGACAAGCTGATGACGTTGACCGACGGTCTGGTGTCACAGGGCGTGAAGGATTACCTGGGTACGGAAATCATTGCCAAGGGTGCCAAGTTTGTCCGTCGCGACCTGGAAGGCTTGGACTACACCGCCGTTCAGTTGAGCAAGTGGGTGGCTGATGAGCACAAGAGCGACATGATCCGCGACTTGATCATCAACTTCCTGAAGAAATACAAAGAGCTGGATGCAGAGTTGAAGCGCAAGAAGTTTGCCATCACAATCGGTGATGAACTTCCTGCCGGAATCGTGCAGATGGCGAAGGTATACGTTGCCAAGAAGCGTAAGATCGGTGTCGGTGACAAGATGGCCGGACGTCACGGTAACAAGGGTATCGTGTCACGTGTGGTTCGTCAGGAAGACATGCCGTTCCTGGCAGACGGTACTCCGGTAGATATCGTACTGAACCCGCTGGGTGTGCCTTCGCGTATGAACATCGGTCAGATTTTCGAGGCAGTTCTCGGACGTGCCGGAAAGCAGCTCGGTGTGAAGTTTGCAACACCGATTTTCGACGGTGCTACCCTGGATGACCTGAATGAATGGACCGATAAGGCCGGTCTGCCCCGCTATGGCAAGACGACCTTGTATGACGGTGGAACCGGTGAGGCATTTGACCAACAGGCAACCGTCGGTGTGACCTACATGCTGAAGCTCGGTCACATGGTTGAAGACAAGATGCACGCACGTTCCATTGGTCCGTACTCATTGATTACCCAACAGCCTTTGGGTGGTAAAGCACAGTTCGGTGGTCAGCGTTTCGGAGAAATGGAGGTTTGGGCACTTGAAGCCTTCGGTGCTGCCCATATCCTGCAAGAGATTTTGACCATTAAGTCCGATGATGTCGTTGGACGTTCGAAAGCTTATGAAGCCATTGTGAAGGGCGAGCCGATGCCTACCCCGGGTATCCCCGAGTCGCTCAACGTATTGCTGCATGAGTTGAGAGGTCTGGCTTTGAGCATCACGCTGGAATAATCTGATATGTGATTGAGATTCGGAAGTGACGGGATCCTTCCGAATCCCAATCTTCTACCAATATACAACTCTTTAAACTCTTTACATTATAATCAAACAAGTATGGCTTTCAGAAAAGAAACAAAGATAAAGAGTAACTTTACTAAAATCTCCATCGGTTTGGCTTCTCCCGAAGAAATCCTTGAGAATTCGAGCGGCGAGGTGCTGAAACCTGAAACCATTAACTACCGTACTTACAAACCGGAACGCGACGGTCTGTTCTGCGAACGTATCTTCGGTCCGGTGAAAGACTATGAATGCCATTGCGGAAAGTACAAGCGTATCCGTTACAAGGGCATTGTCTGCGACCGTTGTGGTGTGGAAGTGACCGAGAAGAAAGTACGTCGTGAGCGTATGGGACACATCCAGCTCGTCGTTCCGGTGGCACATATCTGGTATTTCCGCTCATTGCCCAACAAGATTGGCTACCTGCTCGGATTGCCGACCAAAAAGCTTGATTCCATTATCTACTACGAACGTTACGTTGTCATTCAGCCGGGTGTGAAGGCTGAAGACGGCATCAACAAATATGACCTCCTCTCTGAAGAGGAATATCTGGACATTCTGGATACCCTTCCCCGGGAGAACCAGATGCTCGAAGACACTGACCCCAACAAGTTCATTGCTAAAATGGGTGCGGAAGCCATCTATGACCTGCTGGCTTCGCTGGACCTGGATGCACTGTCCTATGAGTTGCGCGACCGTGCCAACAGTGATTCTTCCCAACAGCGCAAGACGGAAGCCTTGAAACGTCTGCAGGTGGTTGAGTCGTTCCGTGCATCGCGTGGACGCAACAAGCCGGAGTGGATGATTATCCGCATCGTGCCGGTCATCCCGCCTGAATTGCGCCCCTTGGTTCCGTTGGATGGCGGACGTTTCGCCACTTCCGACTTGAACGACCTCTACCGTCGTGTCATCATCCGTAACAACCGTCTGAAACGTCTGATTGAGATTAAGGCACCTGAAGTCATTCTGCGTAACGAGAAGCGTATGCTCCAGGAGGCTGTGGACTCTCTGTTTGACAACTCCCGTAAGTCGAGTGCGGTGAAGACGGATGCCAACCGTCCGTTGAAATCACTCTCCGACAGCTTGAAGGGTAAGCAGGGACGTTTCCGTCAGAACCTGTTGGGTAAGCGTGTCGACTACTCCGCACGTTCGGTTATTGTCGTTGGTCCGGAGTTGAAGATGGGCGAGTGCGGTATTCCCAAGCTGATGGCTGCCGAACTCTACAAACCGTTCATCATCCGTAAGCTGATCGAGCGCGGTATCGTGAAGACCGTGAAGTCTGCCAAGAAGATTGTAGACCGCAAGGAACCGATTATCTGGGACATCCTGGAATATGTGATGAAGGGTCACCCGGTATTGCTCAACCGTGCGCCGACATTGCACCGTCTGGGTATCCAGGCATTCCAGCCGAAGATGATTGAAGGCAAGGCTATCCAGCTGCACCCGTTGGCATGTACGGCGTTCAACGCCGACTTCGACGGTGACCAGATGGCGGTCCACTTGCCGCTGAGCAACGAGGCTATCCTGGAAGCACAGATGCTGATGCTCCAGTCGCACAACATCCTCAACCCTGCCAACGGTGCGCCTATTACTGTGCCTGCACAGGATATGGTGCTTGGTCTGTACTACATCACCAAGCTGCGTAAGGGTGCCAAGGGCGAAGGCCTGATTTTCTATGGTCCGGAAGAAGCCTTGATTGCTTACAACGAGGGCAAGGTCGATATCCATGCTCCGGTGAAAGTCATCGTAGAAGACCTGGACGAGAATGGCAACATTGTCAAAGTGATGCGTGAGACTTCGGTCGGTCGTGTCATCTTCAATGAGATTGTTCCTGTTGAAGCCGGATTCATCAATACCATCATTTCGAAGAAATCTTTGCGCGACATCATCAGCGACGTAATCAAGCGCGTCGGTGTGGCACGTGCAGCCGACTTCCTGGATGGTATCAAGAACCTGGGTTACTACATGGCATTCAAGGGAGGTCTGTCGTTCAACTTGGGCGATATCATCATCCCAAAGGAGAAGGAAGAACTGGTAAAACGAGGAAACGAGGAGGTGGAGCAAATCATGATGAACTACAACATGGGTTTCATCACCGACAACGAACGTTACAACCAGGTCATCGATACATGGACACACGTCAACAACGACTTGTCGAACATCCTGATGAAGACCATTTCTGCCGACGACCAGGGATTCAACTCCGTATTCATGATGTTGGATTCCGGAGCCCGTGGTTCTAAAGAGCAGATTCGTCAGTTGTCCGGTATGCGTGGTTTGATGGCCAAGCCGCAGAAGGCCGGTGCAGAAGGTGCACAGATCATCGAGAACCCGATTCTTTCGAACTTTAAGGAAGGTTTGTCCGTGTTGGAGTACTTCATCTCTACCCACGGTGCCCGTAAGGGTTTGGCGGATACTGCATTGAAGACTGCCGATGCCGGATACCTGACTCGTCGTCTGGTCGATGTGTCGCACGACGTGATTATCAATGAAGAAGACTGTGGAACACTCCGTGGCTTGGTATGTACCGCGTTGAAGAACAACGATGAGGTCATCGCTACCCTGTATGAACGCATCCTCGGACGTGTTTCCGTTCACGATATTATCCACCCGACTACGGGTGAACTCATTGTGGCAGCCGGTGAAGAAATCACCGAAGAGATTGCCCAGAAGATTGAAGACTCCCCGATTGAGAGCGTTGAAATCCGCTCGGTATTGACCTGTGAGTCCAAGAAGGGTGTGTGTGCGAAGTGCTACGGACGTAACCTCGCCACCAGCCGGATGGTACACAAGGGAGAGGCTGTCGGTGTCATCGCTGCACAGTCCATCGGTGAGCCGGGTACACAGTTGACGCTGCGTACGTTCCACGCCGGTGGTATCGCCGGTAACTTGGCTGCCAATGCCAGCATTGTGGCAAAACATGACGCCCGTCTGGAGTTTGAGGAGCTGCGTACGGTGGATACCGTAGAAGAGACTGGTGAACCGGTGAAGATTGTCGTAGGCCGTCTGGCTGAAGTACGCTTCATCGACCCGAATACCAACATTGTACTCTCGACCCACAACGTGCCTTACGGCTCGAAGCTTTATGCCAACGACGGCGAAGTGGTAGAGAAAGGCAAGTTGATTGCCAAGTGGGATCCGTTCAACGCCGTAATCATCACCGAAGCTGCCGGTAAGATTGAGTTCGAATCGGTTATCGAAGGTGTGACTTACAAGGTGGAGTCGGACGAAGCTACCGGTCTGCGTGAAATCATCATCACCGAGTCGAAAGACAAGACCAAGGTGCCTTCCGTACGTATCATGTCTGAAGAAGGTTCGCTCATCCGTACGTACAACTTGCCGGTGGGCGGTCACGTGGTAGTCGAGAACGGCCAGACCGTGAAGCCGGGTGACATCCTTGTGAAGATTCCGCGTGCCGTAGGTAAGGCAGGCGATATCACCGGTGGTCTTCCCCGTGTTACCGAGTTGTTCGAAGCACGTAACCCGTCGAACCCCGCCGTGGTTTCCGAAATTGACGGTGAGGTGACCATGGGTAAGGTGAAACGTGGTAACCGTGAAATCATCGTGACCTCGAAGGTCGGTGATGTCCGCAAGTACCTCGTGCCGTTGTCCAAGCAGATCCTTGTTCAGGAGAACGACTATGTGCGTGCCGGTACGCCTTTGTCCGATGGTGCCATCACGCCGTCTGACATCCTTGCCATCAAGGGTCCCACGGCAGTACAGGAGTACATCGTCAATGAGGTACAGGACGTATACCGTCTGCAAGGTGTGAAGATCAACGACAAGCACTTCGAAATCATCGTGCGTCAGATGATGCGCAAGGTGGAAATCAACGAGCCGGGTGATACCCGCTTCCTGGAACAACAGATTGTCGACAAGTTCGAATTCATGGAGGAGAACGACCGCATCTGGGGCAAGAAAGTCGTTACCGATGCGGGTGACTCAGAGACACTCGTTCCGGGCCAGATTGTCACAGCACGCAAGCTGCGCGATGAGAACAGTATGCTGAAGCGTCGTGACCTCCGTCTCGTGCAAGTGCGCGACGCTGTGCCTGCTACCTCGACGCAGATTCTGCAAGGTATCACACGTGCCGCATTGCAGACTTCGAGCTTCATGTCAGCCGCTTCCTTCCAGGAGACGACCAAGGTGCTCAACGAAGCTGCCATTAACGGTAAGGTGGATAAGCTGGAAGGTATGAAGGAGAACGTTATCTGCGGTCACCTGATTCCTGCCGGTACGGGCTTGCGCGAGTATGACAAAATCATCGTAGGCTCGAAAGAGGAATACGACCGTATCCTTGCCAACCGCAAGAATGTGCTTGACTACAGCGAAGTGGAGTAACTCCTCACACCGCATACCGAGTTTGTGAAAACTCACGATTTACAGTAATATATTTGAAGACAGAAAGGCTGTCCCGTTCGTTCGGGGCAGCCTTTTTTTAATCTGAATAGGCCATCGAACCGCTCAAAGTTCTTAATGACCGATTGGGGATTATCCGAAGAGCTCACGTAGTTCTTGGTTGGAAAGTTTGCCTATCCAGTTCTCACCGGAGGTTACAGTCCATTCGGCGAGATGCCGTTTCTCCTGAATCATCCGGCTTATTTTTTCCTCAAAAGTATTTCGGGTTATCAAGCGATGTACCTGTACATTCTTATGTTGCCCAATGCGGTAGGCACGGTCTGTAGCTTGTGCCTCTACAGCCGGGTTCCACCACAAATCATAATGGATGACGTGAGTGGCAGCTGTCAGATTTAGGCCAGTCCCTGCCGCTTTGAGTGAAAGGATGAATACCTGTTCGGTGCGGTCGTTTTGGAAACGAGTCACCATCGAGTTGCGTTGTTTGATGGTGCAACCGCCGTGATAGAACATCGGGGCTTGTCCCAAGCGCTCTTGTATGAAAGTCGACAACAGATCTCCCATTTCTTTGAATTGGGTGAAGATGAGCACCTTCTCATGACTCTCCACAATACTCTGTACCCAATCGAGGAGCCACATCGTCTTGCCTGAAAGTTCTGCCTTTCTGTTGTCATCTTTTAAGAACTGAGTGGGGTGGTTACAAATCTGCTTCAGGGCCATAATCATTTGGAGGATCAATCCCTGTCGTTTGAACATTGCCTGGGTGTCTTCTCCCTCCTTGATGTCTTCTATGCCTTTCATGGCCTCTTCCAAGGTCTGTTGGTAGAGTGCTGCCTGGCCGGGTGTCAGTAGGATATATTCATCATGTTCTATCTTGTCAGGCAAGTCGCTGATGATGGATTTGTCGGTTTTCAACCGTCGCATGATGAAGGGAGCCGTCACTTTCTTGAATCGTTCACAGACCTGCTGATCACCATGGCACTGGATGGGCTGTGCATATTGTGAACTAAATTGTTTCTCTGTCCCCAGATAGCCATGATTTACAAAGTCCATCAGTGTCCAAAATTCCGATAACCGATTCTCGACGGGTGTGCCACTCATGGCAATGTAGGTAGTTGCAGGAATGCTGCGTACTGCCTTGCTTTGGGCTGCCGTGTGATTCTTGATGTTTTGCGCTTCGTCAATGACCATGATTTCCCATCGCTCTTTCTTTATGAGGGCGGAATCCGAGCGTAGCACGCCATAGGATGTCAATAGGATATCAGCAGTGAATGTGTCAACAGAACGTTTTCCTCCGTGATACATCATGACCGACAATGAAGGAGCGAAACGCTTGATTTCCTGTTGCCAGTTGGTGAGCAATCCAGTAGGAGCCACTACCAGGGCCTTTTTCTGTACAAGTGCACCTTCCTGCTTTAATTTCAACAGCAATGTGATTACTTGCAAGGTCTTCCCCAATCCCATGTCATCAGCTATTATGGAGCCAAAGCCCAGTTGGAGGTTGCGGTACATCCACTCGTATCCTCGCTGTTGGTAAGGGCGAAGTGTTGCATGCAGATTGTCCGGAAGGGCTATTTCGCGCTGTTCCCTTAATCCTTGAATCAGCTGTTTCACTTCAGGGGTCAGTAAGACGGGTGCGGAATCATACTCGCCCGACAGAGCTACCTGTAGCATCTGTGCGGTGGACAGCGGTTTGCTTTCGTTGACTGTCTTCCGGATACGTGCCAAATCATTGGCATCGACATAGATGTATTGCTTTTTATAGCGGATAAGGCCTGAAGCATTGCCTAACAACTTCTCAAACTCTGAAGGCGGCAGGCAATCATCACCCAAGGCTATCTGCCAGTGGAAAGTCAGCAGGTCATCCAATCGGATAAATGCTCGGCTGTCCGTAGCGCGTTTTGACAACTGCACCGACACTTTGGGCCGTATCAGATGCTTCATGGATTGGGGAAGGAGGACTTTAGCCTGTAAGAGCTGTATGAAGGGGACTGTTTCAAAAAGGAAAGGAACGATATCCTGCATGGAGAGAAATACAGGTTCTGTCGCCCCTTCATTCATGTAAGCCGTAAGCTTGGGAATCTTCTTGGTCAAGACGGATAAATCTTTCAGAATCTCATAGCGGCTGGTTTCGTACTGTTTGTCTGACAGTATAACGGATAGCGGGATTGGCAAGGACTGTTGAGAGGAAGTATCCGTTACCTGGATGGACAAAGCAAATCCGTGTGAGGTCTCATCGACTTGGAGAAGCGGGCGGAAACGTTGATTCCCCATGAAAAGGCAATCTGTCCATGCTTTTATACCACCAGGAATGTTCTTCTCTCCGATTTGTGAGAATGATACAGGTCCTGTCCCGAAGAACAGGTTGCTGACTGGATGAATCAAAGTGGTGGGAGCAGCCCATGTCTGCACTTGTTTCAAGAAGAACGATGTCAGCCACTGTTCAGGATGTTCCACTGGCAGGGCTTGGTCGCCTTCTTGATACTCAACTAGACCTGCAGGCAGTACGCGGTCAAGCTCGGTCGAGCATCGGGAGACATATTCGTTCAGTGGCGTAGGTAGCCAGCGGACGACATAGCTCTGTTCCCGCAGGCTTACTATTTGGGGAACCACGGCTCCCATAGTCCACAGTCCCAGTGCCCACTGGGCTACCTGATAGAGTAGCTCCACTTCGGGTTGATAGCGACCCAGGTCATCAGGATTCAGGCTCAGCAGCGAGGCAAACAGTGTAGAGAAAGATATGGTTCGGGACTCATCCATAGCATTGTCTGACAACTGGGCGGAGGGCTGGTCGTGGTCATTGAAACGAACTTGTAACTTTGTGGATGGGTATATCGTTTCCTGTTGGTAAGCTTCGGGAGGTAGTGCCTGAACTCCGTACCTCTGGAGTTTTGCTGCTAACCGGCTGCACCGTTCCGTGCCCTTCTGGTAAATGGACAGGAAATCTCCAGCGTCATAAAATGCAGGGGACGGTTGCAATAGTTTGCATTGCAATTTTCCCATCGGAGGGAGGTTGGACATATCTGGCGTGAATCTTTCGGGCACTGAAGTCCTTTCTCTCTCTTTATCCGGATGCACCAATGTGTGCCATTCCACGGGAGACAGGAGCTCTTTCGTATCCAGACGAATGCCTCTGTCTCGTATCTCTTGTAGTAAATCGACCCCATGCAATTCGAAGATCAGGAAAGGATTGTTATCGATTTCCTGGCTCACCTTATAGATGGCTGCAGCAATGTGCTTGCACGGCACAGCCCAGTCCGGACAGCTACAACTCATTTTAAGGTCATTCCACGTCCGGGGAAACAGATTGAGATGAATCGATTGAGCTATCTGCAACAATGCTGGGTCCAGCTCACGATTCAACAGGCGTGAAAGGATCATGGGTTGGGAAAGTATCTTGTTAATCAGTTGTTTCACTTTCGTAGGAGAACAAGGAGGAAGGGATAGGAGGACCTTGTATTTGCGTGTTCCTTGGACAGTCGCTTTGATTTCTCCTTTATTTTTATTGATTGCAAGCTTTGTTACAGCTCCTTTGCGTGCATACGAAGCCCCGCGTGGAATACGGTTGGCGTAGTCGATGTGCGTCAATGCACCCAGCCACTGTTCTCCCCACCAGGTTTTTCCAAAATTTCGTGCCATGGGTTCTTATTTTAGGTCTTATGGTTTTTATCAATATTCTTCGTCTCTCAGCCTGTTATTGATGGTTAGGTAGTAGGTCATTCCATCGATTGTGTCAAAAAAGGTAAAGCTCCTGCCAATAAAAAACGCCGAGTAGTTAATGAATATCTACTCGGCGTTTTTATGAAGTGCGCTTGATAGGACTCGAACCTACACGTCGTAAGACACCAGATCCTAAGTCTGGCGCGGCTACCAATTACGCCACAAGCGCAGGAAGGCATATTACCTTATTTAGCGGTGCAAAGATAAACGGATTTTTCTTTATCACAAAGCCTTTTCATTCAAAATGCGGCGTGCGGTCTCGATTATCGTGTCTTTGCCGCGCCGCATGTCATCGGCACTCATGTCCACCTGCACATCCGGATCGATGCCGAACTCCAGGTGGTTCATCTGCGGGTCGTACATGGGGCTGGCAGAGAAACGGATGGACCACCCGTTGGGAAGTTCCGAGGAGAAGGGGAGACCGGAGCCTCCTCCCGTGCGGTCGCCCACGATGGTGATGTTCTCCAGTTGCTTCATGGTGTTGACAAAGTCGTTGGTGGCGCTGTAGGAGCTTCTGTTTGTCAGCACACAGACGGGCTTCTGCCAGCGCACGCTGCCCGATGGCTCCAGGTAGACCGGATAAGGTTCGGAGAAGTCGCTGTGCCCCGGACCGGTCTTGTGGCAGATGTAGCCGGTCAATACCTTCTTGTTGGTAAAGCGGGCGGCAATGCGGTCGGCGTTGGTCAGCTGTCCGCCGGAGTTGTTGCGTACGTCGATGATGAGCCCCTTGCAGATGGCGAGCTCCTGCAACATGTCGCTCAGGTTGCCGTTGCCCACGGCATCGCTGAAGCTCTCGTAGTAGATGTAGCCGATGTTGTCGTCGAGCACCTTGTACTTCAGTCCCGAGGCGATGTGGTAGTCCTTGCCGAGGTAAATGCGCTGAATGCTGTCGCTGAAGTTCTTCGGGTAGTCCTCGTACCAGTCCCAGTAACGTGCCACATCGAAGCCCGTGTAGAGATTGACGTGTCCGTCGCGCAGTTCGGCAAGCATCCGGTCGAACACATTGAACAGGTCCTTGTCCGTCATGTTGTCGACGATATCGCGGCTGTAACGTTCGTGCACTTCGTCCCAGTCAAGCCCGTACTCCTGTGCCTTGTAGTCCAGGAAGCAGTACTGCTCGTCGATGGTGTGCCACAATGCCTCGAAGTTGCCCCGTGGGCTGTCGTTGTACGTTTCGGCGTCAATACACGAGAACAGTCCGAGAGTCAGCAGATAGAATAAGGTATGAAAAAGTCCATGTGAATGTTTCATGTTGCAGGAGGATTAGAACGGCAGTTGCTTGCGCAACGGGTCTTTGTGTTTGATGAGATAGAAGTTCTTCACGAAGCCCACCATGAAGGCGTGGGAGTATGTGTGGCAGCGGATGTTGTTCACCTTCGACTGCTGGTAGTCGCCCAGATAGCCCACGCGGAGGGTCGTCCCTCCAACCGGGATGTCGAGGGTGAGCAGCTGACGCATCGACGGCTGGTTATGCAGGGAGGTGAACCGTACCACCTTGTCGTGGTTGCCCAGGGTGAAGATTTCGTAGTACGACTGTTGGTAACCCGGGGAGAACATCGCCCCTATGAAGGGGACGTTCACCTGGTAACGTACGGAGAAGGGTCGTTGTCCGATGCGGAACTTGTAGAACGCCATCGCCGAGGCAGTGAGGTTGATGTATGCCTTGGCCTGTGCCGGGTTGTTGGAGTTGCGCGTGTTGTAGATGAAGCCCAGGTTTCCGTCGCCCAGTCCGCCCACGAGGATACGCAGGTTCCCGTTTATCGGGAAGTGGTAGTGCAGTCCGTAGGTCCAGTTCACCATCCCGGCGAACTCGCTGCCGGAGCCGGACCGATTCTCGGTGTAGGCGAGGTTGCTCTGCACCATGCTTTGGGTGGAGACACGTCCGCCGAACAGCTTGGTCATGCGCATGCGTTCGTGCAGGAAGCGTCCTTCGATGCCCGCATATTCGGCGGGGGACAGGTAGGTGTCCAGTATCTGTGTGTAACCGACGCCCACCAGCGTGGAGCGTGTCACGAAGTGGTTGATGGGGAGGCTGTTGTTCTCTTGACTCAGCGCGGAGACCGCCCAGGTGAAGAGGATGGCGAGGAGCAGGATACTACGTCTCATGGCTAGAACAGTTTCATTTGACCGGTGATTTCGTCGATGATGTCGCTGTCACTCTTGTGTGCGTCGGGGTCCTCGTTCACAGGCTCGGGCTCTTCCTTCTTTTCCGGTTCAGGCTTGGGCTCGGGCTTGCGTGTCGGCTCCAGCTCATTGACGGCGGCGACCTGGTAGGAGGTCACCCGCTTGCCTTTTGCACGGAAGCCTTTCTGGGCGACGAACTCTTCCGCCTCGATGTCGAGCGGTTCGCGGAAGCTGTCTTCGCCCCCGAAGACCACCTGCAGGTGCGGATAACACTCGTCGGTGAGGAGTACCTGTTCGTTGCGCTTGTTGTCGCCCATGTAGTTCAGGTGACGTGCCGTGCTCTCGAAGACGAAGCGTTTCAGGTAGAGGTGTCCCTTCTGGGAGTGGTCGAAGAGGGCGAGCGTCCACACCTTCGTCGGGTCGAACTTCTCGAGGAAGCTCAGGTTACGCTCGAAGTGGTTGTTCTCGTCGAAGTCCGTCGTGTAGAAGTCGCCGTTCTTGAGCACCACGAGAATCTGGTCGTCGTTCTGGAACTCTCCCAGGTACTTGCCGCGTCCGTCGTAGTTCAGGCGTTGCACGTCGGTGTCGAACCACACCTTCCGTCCGCCCAACGTCGAACCGCCACGCTGCTTCAGCGCAATCTTGTGAATCTCGTTCCGCGTCAGCAGATTGCCGCGGGCACCACGCGCACGGATGGGGACCTCGGCGAAGTCGCGTTCGAAGGTGATGCGTCGCAGGCGGGGGACAGGCTTCAGCGTGACCTTGATGACCTCTGCCTCCCCGTTCGGGTTGACCGTGAAGTAAACCACTTTCGAGTCCGGTTTGCCGTAGGTGCAGTCATATTCGCGGTCGCGTATGATGCCGGTGATGAAGAAGCGCTTGATCATGTAGTCGCCTTGGGCACCGTCCCGGTAGACCACGTTGTAGATGGTGCGCTTGTCGTTCTTCTTGAAGATATCGATGTGTATGAGGTCCGTCCCCACGAACATCTTGTCGGGGACGCGGACAATCTTGTACTTGCCCGTGCTGTAGAAGAGGATGACGTCGTCGATGTCCGAGCAGTTCGCCACGAACTCATCCTTCTTCAGACTCGTGCCTATGAAGCCCTCGTCGCGGTTGATGTACAGCTTCTCGTTCGCCTCCACCACCTTGGTAGCCTCGATGGTGTCGAAGCTGCGTATTTCGGTGAGGCGGGGATGGTCCTTGCCGTACTTCTGCTTGAGCATCCGGAACCAGCGCGAGGTGACCTCGACCATGTTGCCCAGTTCCTTGTCTATTTCGGCTATCTCCTCGTTCATGCGTGCGATGGCCTCGTCCGCCTTGTCGCTGTTGAACTTGAGGATGCGTCCCATCTTTATTTCCATCAGGCGGAGGATGTCGTCCTTTGTCACTTCGCGGATGAACTGCGGGTAGAAGGGAGTCAGACGCTTGTCGATGTGTGCGCAGGCGGCATCCATGTCCTCCGCCTGTTCGAACGGACGGTCCTTGTAGATGCGCTCCTCGATGAATATCTTCTCGAGGGAGGCGAAGTGCAGGCTTTCCTGCAGCTCTCCCTTGCGTATCTCCAGTTCGCGCCGCAGCAGGTTGAGGGTGTTGTCCACCGACTTGCGCAGCACGTCGCTCACGCTGAGGAAGTGGGGCTTCTTGTCGTCGATGACGCAGCAGTTGGGCGAGATGTTCACCTCGCAGTCAGTGCAGGCATAGAGCGCGTCGAGCGTCTTGTCCGACGACACGCCCGGTGCCAGGTGGACAAGTATCTCGGCATGTGCCGCCGTGTTGTCCTCCACCTTCCGTATCTTGATTTTGCCCTTCTCCACTGCCTTGAGGATGGAGTCTATCAGGGTCGAAGTGGTCTTGCCATAGGGAATCTCCGTGATGACGAGCGTCTTGTTGTCCAGCTTGTTGATTTTCGCACGGACTTTCACGCTGCCGCCCCGTTCGCCGTCGTTGTACCGCGACACGTCGATGGAACCGCCCGTCTGGAAGTCCGGATAGAGGTGGAACGGCTGGCCGTGCAGGTAGGCGATGGCGGCGTCGCACAGCTCATTGAAGTTGTGGGGCAGTATCTTCGACGAGAGTCCCACGGCGATACCTTCCACACCCTGCGCCAGCAGCAACGGGAACTTCACCGGGAGCGTGATGGGCTCGCGGTTGCGTCCGTCGTAGGACAGCTTCCATTCCGTCGTCTTCGGGTTGAACACCACGTCGAGGGCGAACTTCGACAGGCGTGCCTCTATGTAACGCGGAGCCGCTGCATCGTCGCCCGTGAGGATGTTTCCCCAGTTTCCCTGATGGTCGATAAGGAGCTCCTTCTGACCCAGCTGCACCAGGGCGTCGCCGATGGAGGCGTCGCCGTGCGGGTGGAACTGCATCGTATGTCCCACGATGTTTGCCACCTTGTTGTAGCGTCCGTCGTCGAGCCGCTTCATGGAGTGGAGGATACGGCGCTGCACGGGCTTCAGTCCGTCGTTCACGTGCGGCACGGCACGTTCCAGAATCACGTAGGAGGCATAGTCCAGAAACCAGTTCTGGTACATGCCGCTCAGTTGGTGGCGCACGTTGTCATCGCGTGTGTCGGCAGGCCGATAGTCCGAATGTTCGTTGGTTGGTGTCTCTGTGTCTTGGATGTTATCGCTCATAGCTGTTGTTCCACTGTTCATGTATATTGCGCAAAAATAGTCAATTTGTCGCGGAATCCCTTGCTTTTTCGTCCGTCTTTTCGGGAAAATGAAGGAATATTAGCATCCCGACGGGCGCAGGGCATGTCGGGAAGAAAGCGGCAGACGGGGTGACGGGACGCCTCTTCCGTTGGAGAAAGAAGCGGACACCGCATCGGGAGGGCTTACAGGTAAATCGAGAGCGAGAGGTAGGCACCGTGCAGGACACGCGCCTTGGGGTAGAACGTGTCGAACCGCACCCCTTCGTAGGAGAGGTCCCGCCGCATGGCGTAGGGGTCGAGGGTGGAGAGCTGGTAGCCGACGGAGAGGGTCAGTCCGTCGTCGATGCCGGAGGAGACGCCCACGCGCAGCTCGAAGGCATGGATGCGCCCCTTGTGGCTGCTGATGTGGTCATAGTCGGTCGGGATGCCCGGTACCCTGTCGTAGCGTGTGATGTCTACCCGTTCGTAGGGGATGTTCAGCAGCAGTCCGGCTTCTCCGGTGAGATGGAAGTTCGTGAAGTGTGTCCGCAGGAGGGGCGGGGACACGAGGAAGACCGACGGACGGAGGTAGAGGTTGGTGGGGGACTCAGGGTCGTCGGTGACTGTCCACCCTTTGCCGCGTGGGGTACCTTCCATGTGCAACGCTCCCCAGAAACCGACGGAACCGCCGACACCGACGTAGGGCAGCGCCATCCAGTGATAACCCACTCCGACCTGCCAGAGGTCTGCTGTCAGGATGTTGCCTGTCAGGTCGATGCGGTGGTGTGGTATGTCATCTTCGTTCCCGGTGGTGGCACGGACGGGGAGGAGGGGGAGTCCCAACACTGCGAGGGCGAGGAGGGGGCGAGAAAGGCTCTGCGTGAGAGCCTGAAGCACACAACGTTTCATATTCTTTTTTGGGCGTAAAAATAAGTGGTGGCAAGTGATTGTGCAAGGGTGACCCCGGCCGATAAGATTTTTTAATCCAATCACCCCCGATTGTCATTCTGTCAAAACGTCAAACGAACCGTCCGTGAAGGGCCTTCGTTGCGGCAAAATACGAGTTGGTGACCGGGAAGGGGCTTCTCGGGCGATTCGTGAAATGCACATGGACGGTTTTTCCGACTGTTCCCTTCCCTTTTGCCGTATTCTTCTCCGTATTTATTCCCTTCCGTCGGTCTTTTCATACGGAAGGACGCAATTTCACACATCGGAAATCGTGCCCCTTCGGTCGCTAAAAAATGGGGACAGGTGCCTGTTTTCGTACGGACGAACGACTACGAGCGTGCGGACACGTCGGTACGGTGGTGCGGACGCGTCCGTACGAAGCCAGTCACAGGTGCTTTTGACCGTAAAAAGGGGGGAGGCGGATGCTCTTTTCATGTTAGAAAGGATGTATTTGTGTAAACTTACGTTTATTTAGGCACGTTCTGACGGGCCTTTCTTAAAATATTTAACGCGCGATTTTCCAGAAGGGACGAATTTGCGGATTTGTGCGTTAGCTAAAAACGGCAAATCGGGAAAATGTGATGTTAAAACCGGGAAAACGGTGTCATTGTGACAATAGGGAAATACCCACGGTGTAGGGGCGACCGGTCTGGTCGCCCGGTCCAACATATTCAATTAACAATTGATAATTGACAATGGACAATTATCGCCTTGCAGTCACATTCCCCACGCCGCAAGGTAATTGTCAATTGTCCATTGTCAATTGTCAATTGTGTTATGTCGCCCCTACATTCATGGTCGGGTGGAAACAACCTCATGCCGAAAGGCAATTGTTCCTAGTCCATTGTCCCTTGTCAATTGCTTCATTCTCTCTTCCGGTATGTTTTCGCGGCGACGAGGCAGAACAGGAGAGCGAAGGCGGCGAGGGCGGCGTATTGCTGCCACAGGTCGGCGATGCCGGCGCCCTTCAGGTAGACCGCACGCATGATTTCGATGAAGTAGCGTGGGGGAATGGCGTAGGTGAGGACCTGTGCCCAACGGGGCATGGAGGCGATGGGGGTGAACAGACCGCCCATCAGCTGGAAGATGACGATGAAAGCGAACATGACGAAGATGCTTTGCAGAAGGGTCGACGAACGGTTGGCGATGCTCACGCCAAGCCCCGACATGACGAGGGTGAACAGGATGGCGGCAAGGTAGATGTACGCGATGTGCCCCGCAGGGACGAGTCCGTAGACCAGCCAGCCGACGAGCATCCCGACCGTGACGACGAGCAGGCCGATCGCCCAGAACGGGATGAGCTTGGAGAGGACGAAGGTGAACCGCCCCACGGGGGTGACGTTCATCGCCTCGATGGTCCCGCTCTCCTTCTCGCTCACGAGGTTCAGCGCGGGCAGGAAGCCGCAGATGAGGATGAGCAGCACCACCATGAGAGCGGGTATCATGTAGTTGCGGAAGTTGAGCGTCGGGTTGTAGCGGTTGAGGACGCTGGCGGTCGCAGCTTCGGGGAGAGCCGTCCCTTCTTCCGCCGACCACCGTGTGAGCGTCTGCAGGAGCGAACGGGATGCGTACTGGGCGCCGAGGATGCCCTTGGTGGCATTGACCCCGTTGGCACTCAGGTCGAGGTGGGGAGACTTGCCCCCGCTGAGGTCGCGGAAGTAGCCGGAGGGGATGGTCAGCACGACGTCCGCGTCGCCTCGCTCGATGTGGCGGAGTGCCTCGTCGTAGGTGTCGCAGACTGCCGTCACGGTGAGGGATGCCGAGGCGTCCATGTCCGCCACCAGGCGGCGTGACAGGAGGCTGTGGTCACGGTCGACCACCGCCACGCCGACGTCCTTCACGTCGAGGTCCGCCACCAGGGGGATGACGAGCATGACGAGCAGCGGCATGGCCACGATGAGGCGGGGGATGAGCGGGTTGCGCAGCATCAGTGTGAGTTCCTTCTTGAGGAGGATGCGTAGGATTCGAGTCTGCATGGGCGGGTCATTTTCGTAGGTTGAACTTCTTGGCAGCCAGCGTCAGGACGACGAGCGTCATGAGGGCGAGGACGGCGGTCTGGGGCAGTATGTGGCGGACGGGCAGCTGCTGGATCATCAGTACGCGCAGGGCGGAGATGTACCAGCGTGCCGGGATGAGGCAGGACACGCCCTGCAGCGCCACCGGCATGTTCTCGACGGGGAAAATCATGCCCGAGAGCATGATGACAGGCACCATGAACAGCATGCCCGACACGAGGAGTGCCGCCACCTGGGTCGAGACGAGCGTGGAGACGAGCATCCCCAGTCCGAGGGCGAGGATGATGTAGAGGAGGCTCAGCCAGACGACGTGCAGTGCGCTCGGTGAGAACGGAAGCCCGAGGACGGTGTAGCTCAGGGTGAGCATCAGTCCGAGGAGCAGGCACGAGAGCAGGAAGTAGGGGACGAGCTTGCCCAGGATGATGGTCCGCGGACGGACGGGCGACACGAGCAGCAGGTCCATGGTGCTCGACTCCCGCTCGCTGACGATGGACACGGAGGTCATCATGGAGCAGATGAGGATGAATATCATCCCCATGATGCCGGGTACGAACTGGTAGGCGCTCTTGAGCTGCGGATTGTAGAGCGTATGGAGGACGATGGGCGAGGAGGACTCGCCGGATGCGACGCTCTCGATGTAGGCGGTGGCGGTCTGCGCCAGGTTGGTGTTCGAGGCGTCGGTGATGACCTGATGGGTGAGCTGTCCGCCGTCGGTGCGGAGGACGAGGACGGCGTCCGCCTTCCCCTGCCGCAGCAGGTCGTCCGCCTCGTGTGGGGCGACGATGCCTTCGAGCGTGAAACAGGGGTTGGAGCGGAAGCGTTCGAGCAGGCGGTGGGTCTCGTCGGTGTGCTGACCGACGACGGCGAGGAGCCGGACGCCGTTGACTTCGGTCGAGATGGCGAAGCCGAAGAGCAGCAGCAGGACGACGGGCATGACGAGCACGACGGTGACCGTGCGCGGGTCGCGCAGGAGGTGGAGCACCTCTTTCCGGATGAGTGAGCGGAAGATGGACATGGCTTGGCTGTTTGGTTGTTGGCAATCGGTGAACGGGGACGGGCTTACGTGCGACGGGCATCCTGTGCCACGATGCGGAACACCTCGTCCATGGTCGCGGCGCGGAACTGCTGCTTGAGCCCGGCAGGACTGTCGAGCGCCCGGATGCGTCCGTCGACCATGATGGACACGCGGTGGCAGTACTCCGCCTCGTCGAGGTAGTGGGTCGTCACGAAGAGGGTCATACCCTCGGACGAAGCCCGGTAAATCATCTCCCAGAACTTCCGGCGGGTGGCAGGGTCGACTCCGCCCGTCGGCTCGTCGAGGAAGACGATGTCCGGGGTGTGCAGGGTGGCGGCGGTGAAGGCGAGCCGCTGCTTCCAGCCGAGGGGCAGGTCTCTGACGGGGCGGTCGCGGACGCCGTCCATGCCCAGGGCGCGGCAGGCTTCGTCGGCCTTCCGTCGGATGTCGGATGCCGGCATGCCGTAGATGGTGGCGAAGAGGGTGAGGTTCTCGCGGACGGTGAGCTGCCCGTAGAGTGAGAACTTCTGGCTCATGTAGCCGATGTGCCGCTTGATGTCCTCCGGTTGGCGGACGATGTCGAACCCGGCGACCGTGCCGCTGCCCGACGTGGGGCGGCTGAGTCCGCAGAGCATGCGCATGGCGGTGGTCTTGCCGGCTCCGTTGGCGCCCAGGAAGCCGAAGATTTCCCCCTTCCGGACGTCGAGGCTGAGGTCGTCGACGGCGGTGAAGTCGCCAAACCGCTTCGTGAGGTGGCGGACGGAGATGACGTTTTCGCTAGTCTTCATGTTGTGCAAGTTTGATGAACAGGTCTTCGATGGTGGCTTCCACCGGACGGATGCGGACGTCCGCCAGTCCCTGCCGGCGGAGGGCGGTCTCCGTCCCGTCCGGGTCGAACCCTTCGTCGGCGACCACGTGGAGTGTCGCCCCGAAGGTGTAGCAGTCCTTCACGTCCGGCATGCCGCGCAGGGCAAGCAGGAGTGGGTACATCTCCCCGGCGGAAGCGGCGTAGAGCGGGTCCCCGAGCCGGGCGGTGAGGCGCGTGGGCGTGTCGATGCCGAGGATGCGTCCCCGGTGGAGCAGGGCAATCCGGTCGCAACGCGCTGCCTCGTCCATGTAGGAGGTCGAGACGAGGATGGTGATGCCCTTCTCCCTCAGGGTGGCGAGCATCCCCCAGAACTCGCTGCGCGACACGGCGTCCACCCCGGTGGTGGGCTCGTCGAGCAGCAGGATGCGCGGACGGTGGATGAGGGCGCAGCTCAGTGCCAGCTTCTGCTTCATGCCGCCGGACAAGGCTCCTGCCCTGCGGTTGGGGAAGCGGGCGAGCTGGCTGAATATCGGGGCAATGAGGTCGAAGTGGTCCCTGACCTTCACGCCGAAGAGCGAGGCGAAGAAGTGCAGGTTCTCGTCGACGGTCAGGTCGGGGTAGAGTGAGAAGCGTTCGGGCATGTAGCCGATGAGCGTGCGCAGCTGTCTGAACTCACGGGCTACGTCCAGTCCGGCGACGGTCGCCGTACCCCGGTCGGGGGTGAGCAGGGTGGCAAGGATGCGGTAGAGGGTGGTCTTCCCGGCTCCGTCGGGTCCGATGAGCCCGAAGATGCTCCCCTCGGGGACGGAGAAGGTCACCTCGCGGAGGGCGGTGGTCCGTCCGTAGTCCTTGGTGAGTCCGCGGATGTCGATGAGGCTGTTCATAGGCGCACTTCCCCGTATTGTCCGAGCTTCAGCCGTCCGTCGTTCTTCACGGCTACCTTGACGGCATACACCAGGTTCGCCCGGGAGTCGCGGGTCTGGATGGCCTTGGGCGTGAACTCGCTCTCCTGCGCAATCCAGGTGACACGTCCCGGGTATTCGTACTGTTCGTCCCCGCCGAAGTCCGCGATGACGGTCACCTCCTGTCCCAACCTGAGGTGGGCGAGCTGGGCGGCGGTGAAGTAGCAGCGGAAGTAGACCTTGTCGAGGTCCGCCATCTTGAACAGCGGACGCCCCGGCGTGGCATATTCCCCCGCTTCGGCATACTTGAGCAGGACTGTCCCCGTGAGCGGGGCGGTGATGCGGCTCTTCCGCAGCTGTTCCTCGACCTCCTCCCGTTCATACTGCAAGGCGGACGCATTCTCGCTGATGGAGCTGCGGTTCTTGCCGAGGGTGGAGAGGAGGGCATCGAGCTGTCCGCGCAGGACGTTCAGCCGGGCGCGTGCATCGTCCGCCTGTTTCCCGGTCGCCGCTCCGTCCGCCAGCAGCCGTCCGATGCGGGCGCACTCCTCCTGCTGGTGTGCAATCTGTGCACGCAGGGCTGCCGCCTGTGCGGCGATGTCGGGCGAGGTCTGTTCGGCGGCCCGTTGCCGGCTTTGCAGCTGTTTCCGCCGGAGGGCGAGCTGAGTGGTGTCGACGATGCCGACGGATTGTCCCATGGTGAGGCTGTCGCCCTCGTCGAGGTCGAGGCGGAGAATCTTCCCCGCCGTCTCGGCGGAGACGGTCACGGTGTTGGCTTCGAAGATGCCCGTGGCATCATAGTCCCGGTCGTTCCCGCAGGCACCCGCCAGGCAGGCGACAGCAAGGAGAAAGGCAGTCTGTTTCATTGGTTCACGGTGTGTTTAAGTTGGTAAATGTGTTGCAGCAGCTGGATGCGGTGGTAGGACGCGTCGAGCCGTGCCCGGTTCTCGTCGGTCAGCTTGCCCAGCAGGTCGGTGGTGTCGATGACCCCGTTCGTCAGTTGTGACTCGGCAGCCCGCCGCACGTTGGTGCGCAGTTCGACGATGCGGCTGTCGTCCTCCATGACCCTCTTCAGCTCGTCGATGCGGTCGAGCTGTTCCCGCACCTCCAGCCGGTTGTTGAAGAGGAAGGCATCCCGCTCGGCAGCGATGTCGGCGGACGAGAGGCGCAGCCGTTGCCGGGCGTTCCGCTTCGTGTAGAGCGCCCCGATGTTCCAGGAGACTCTTACGCCTGCCAGCAGGTTGAGCGAGAGGTCGTGCTGCATCATGCTCTCGAAGTAGTTGAATCCCGGATAGCCGTAGTACGCCTGGGCGAACAGTCCGACACGGGGCATGACGCCCGCCGTGACGTCCGCCTGCCGCGCCTCGTTGGTGAGCAACCGTGCGTCGAACAGCTTCAGCTCGGGGCGTGCCGGCGTCAGGTCCGTGGGAAGCTCCGCGTCCGGGAGCGCCAGCGTCCGTCCCTCCAGCGGCTCCCCGACGAAGAGTCCGAGCAGTCTGCGGAAGGTTGCCGCCGTGCTCTCCGCCTGCGTCAGCTGTTGCCGGGAGACGAGACATTGCGCTTCCATCCTGTCGACGTCACACTGCATGGCGGTGCCGTTGCGGTGCATCACCCTCAGCCGCTCCAGGTTGCTCCGGAGCAGCGACAGGGTGGCTTCCGTCTGACGCACCTGTTCCTCCACGAGCAGGATGCCGAAGAAGAGGTCCTCCACCCGTTGCCGGACGGCATGGAGCTGCACGTCCACCGACGTCCGCCGCTCCGCCTCGCGTGCCCGTTCGACGTTCCGTTGCGACCGGGACGCCCCGCCGTCCCACACGGTCTGGCTGAGGTCCGCGCCGACCTTGTACTGCCAGTTGTCCAGTCCCTCCAGGTTCATCCCGTTCTGTCGGAGCATCCCTGCGAGCGCGTCCGGGAAGGAAGGCGTCTCGTTCTGCACGGTGCCCTGTCCGTAGACCGACAGCTGCGGCAGCCAGCCCTTGCGGATGTCCGAGAGGTTGACCGCGGTCGTCCGTTCCAGGATGTCGTACTTGCGGATGAGCGGGTAGTTCGCCTGCGCCCGTCCGACACATTCCTCCAGGGTCAGCTCCTGCGCCGCGAGGTGTATGGCGGTGCAGCACATCAGTGCCAGGAGCCAGTAATGTCTGAGCGTATTCATTCGATTCCCAGTTTAGTCAGTATGGTCCGTACATTCTCCTCCCTGCGCATCCGGAAAAATTCCTCCCTGCTCCCGAAGAGACCTCCCAGCGCCCCCTGCAGGATTGGGGTGGCGATGAACAGGAATACATTGAGAGACACGATGTCGACGAGCAGCATCCGTGCGTCCACCCGTCGGCAAAGTCCCTGTGCCGCACAACGGTCGATTTCCGTCTGCAAGTTGTGCAGCACCCGGGTGGCAGTCGGCTGCAGCTCCCCCGTCATCAGTTTGATACGTTCCGGACGGCTGTAGATTTCGTTCACGATGAAGCGCGGCAGGTCCGGGTTTGCCGTGAGGAAGTCGAAGTGCCGCTCCACCCCCTGCCGTATCTTGTCAGGCAGGGGCAGGTCGCTCTCCTCGATGGCGCTCAGCATGATTTCGCTCAGCAGTCCCATCTTCTCGGTGACAATCCGTTCGAAAAGCTTGTCCTTCGTACGGAAATAGTAGTGAAGCATGGCGTGCGTGACGCCGGCGGCCTCGGCGATGGATGTGGTCCTCGCTCCTCCGTAGCCCTTTTCCAGGAACTCCCTCTCGGCAGCCTTAAGGATTTTGGTCTCAGTGTCTTCCGTGTGTCTGTCTGTTGTCTGCATGGTGCTGTCAGATTGGTTTAACTGAAGTGACTAACAATGTTGTTAATGCAAATGTATCGCTTTTCTCCAACCGGCAAAAGGACGTCCGCCTGAAAATCAGCCGGCATTGCCCTTTTTAGGGAATTTTAATATCGGACGGACCGGGAGGCATGCCGGTGGAGGGAACTCCGTCCTCCTATACCTTATTATATATAGCATTCCGCCGCCCCTTGGGCAGCGGTGCAAGCAGGAGCCGGAAGTCGTTTCGCAGTTGTCATCCGGTACGGTCCCGATGTGTGAGATTGTAACGAAAAGCCCTTATTTACTGCCATTCTAGTGTGAAAGAATAATAAGACTGGCAAGGAGATACGGACGGATACGAAAAAAATCATTTACTTTGCACTTCCTTCCATACGAAGGGGCGGCAAGTCCGGACCTTATGTAGAGGCCAGCTTGCCCACCGAGCATACGGGCAAAGAAAAAGATTTAAATACAATGGCACAACAAGAAGATGTATTCAAGAAGATCGTGTCGCACTGCAAGGAGTACGGTTTCGTATTTCCGTCAAGCGACATCTATGACGGTCTGGGCGCAGTGTACGACTACGGTCAGATGGGTGTAGAGTTGAAAAACAACATCAAGCAATATTGGTGGCAGAGCATGGTGCTGCTCCACGAGAACATTGTGGGCATCGACTCGGCCATCTTCATGCATCCTACCATCTGGAAGGCCTCGGGTCACGTGGATGCCTTCAACGACCCGTTGATAGACAACCGCGACTCGAAGAAGCGCTACCGGGCGGATGTCCTGATTGAAGACCAAATAGCCAAATACGACGAGAAGATAAACAAGGAAGTGGCAAAGGCAGCCAAGCGTTTCGGTGACGCCTTTGACGAGGCTCAGTTCCGCAGCACCAACGCACGCGTGCTCGAACACCAGGCAAAGCGCGACGCCTTGCACGAACGCTATTCGAAGGCAATGAACGCCAACGACCTGAACGAGTTGCGCCAGATTATCCTCGATGAGGAAATCGTCTGCCCCATCTCCGGTACCAAGAACTGGACCGAGGTGCGTCAGTTCAACCTGATGTTCGCCACCGAAATGGGCTCGACGGCTGACGGTGCCATGAAAGTGTACCTCCGCCCCGAGACGGCGCAGGGCATCTTCGTGAACTTCCTCAATGTGCAGAAGACCGGCCGCATGAAAGTGCCCTTCGGCATTGCCCAGATCGGCAAGGCCTTCCGTAACGAGATTGTGGCACGTCAGTTCATCTTCCGCATGCGCGAGTTCGAGCAGATGGAGATGCAGTTCTTCGTTCGCCCCGGCACCGAGCTGGAGTGGTTCAAGAAGTGGAAGGAGACCCGTCTGAAATGGCACGAGGCACTGGGCTTCGGCGAAGACCACTACCGTTACCACGACCACGAGAAGCTGGCCCACTACGCCAATGCCGCTACGGACATCGAGTTCAAGATGCCCTTCGGCTTCAAGGAGGTGGAGGGTATCCATTCGCGTACCAACTTCGACCTGTCCCAGCATGAGAAGTACAGCGGCAAGAGCATCAAGTACTTCGACCCCGAGCTGAACGAGTCCTATACCCCGTACGTCATCGAGACTTCCATCGGTGTAGACCGCATGTTCCTGAGTGTGATGTGTGCTTCCTACAAGGAAGAGGCCCTGGAGAACGGTGAGACCCGCGTCGTGCTGAAACTGCCTGCCGCACTCGCTCCCGTGAAGTTGGCGGTGCTCCCCCTGGTGAAGAAAGACGGTCTGCCTGAGAAGGCGCGCGAAATCATCAGCGACCTGCGCTTCCACTTCAACTGCCAGTACGACGAGAAGGACTCCATCGGCAAGCGTTACCGCCGTCAGGATGCCATCGGTACCCCCTATTGCATCACCGTCGACCATCAGACGCTGGAAGACAACTGCGTGACGCTGCGTGACCGCGACACGATGCAGCAGGAGCGTGTGCCCATTGCAGAGCTGAACGGCATCATCGCCGACAAGGTAAGTATAACCAGTCTGTTGAAGACACTGATTTAAGGATGAATCTATGAAGAAAAGTTTGTTTCTGCTGATTGGGCTGCTGTTGTTGAGTATGGGAGCATTGACATCCTGCGATGAGACCAAGGAGGCTGACCCGTACGCCGACTGGAAAGTGCGCAACGAACATTTTCTGGACTCCATTGCCGATGTGGCGCATGCCCATGAGGCTTCGGGAGAATGGAAGATCTTCCGCTCCTATTTGCAGGATTATACTTCGGGCACCGGCTCCACGGGCGTCAATGTTCCCGTGGCGGAAGGTGAGGTGGATGACTATATCTACGTGAAGGTATTACAGGACGCCCGGAAACTTGCCGATGCGGCCTTGGGGGCGTCTGACTGCCGCTCCGTGCTGTATACCGACTCGGTGTACGTGCACTACAAGGGTACCCTTATCAATGGCGAGCGTTTCGACGGAACGTTCACTTCCGACTTGGACTATGAGATTACCACTCCCTCCACGTTCGCCGTAAGTGGACTGGTCACCGGTTTTACCACAGCCTTGCAGGAGATGTACGAAGGCGACCGTCGCCTGTCCGACTGGCAATACAAGGGCGACCGTTGGTTGGTCTATATTCCCGCAGCCTTGGGGTATGGCACCACCGACCGCGACAACATCCCCGCCCACTCGGTGCTTGTGTTTGACATCGCCCTGTGCGGTATCTGGAGTGCAGGGGAGGAAAAGCCGGTGTGGATGAATTGACTTTTCTGAGTATATAGATAGCGTACTGATCGCATTTGACGTCCCGGTTGTTGGAACAGAACAGCCGGGACGTCATTTTAGTACGCTCGGCATGAGTGTTGTCTAACGGGTGCAAGTCCCGAGTAAGCCCTAATAGCGGGAATTACATAGCCCCAGGCAAGGGTGTTCATCGCGAGGTGAAATCTGAAGGAAGCCGTCGGCA